>CAWJFP010000035.1:0-249122 GCA_963842155.1 uncultured Pseudomonadota bacterium | reverse complement strand
ATGTCTATGTAACATTACTGGTTCAGTTCTGGTATTCCCTATACTTTGGACACTGAGAGCCTGGCCACCGATCGCCTCACCCACTTCCCTCTTGCGCTCACGTCCTTGCCTTGTTATGCTGGATAAAAGGAGGTGATGGAAGCATGGAAGTGTATACACTCAAAGAAGCAGCGCGGAAAGCCAAAATAGGCATGGAAACGCTCAAGCGAGCGTGCGAAGAAGGTTTAGTGAAAGCCTCGCAGCTACCCAATAGGCAATGGCGGATCGCGGAAAGCGCCCTGGAAGAATCGCCACGTTGACAGGCTTCAACCGAGCGTCGTAATGAAATATGTAAGGATCGTGGCATACCAACCTCGGTCGATAATATTCGGACAGGCGAGGCTATTCACGGCACGCAAGACATCGCGGCCCTTTCGGGCATAAGTGCCTTCCGGGGCCGGGCGCGACCGCAAAATCGTCGAATAGGGTTAGGGAGAGAAAATATGCGACAGCAATCATGGCAAAACGGAATCAAGCGGCGCAGCTTGCTGAAGGCGGGCTTGGCGCTCGGCGCGGCACCGCTCGCCGCGCCTTTCATCCTCCAAGCGCGTGGCGAGGAGCCCGTTAAGATCGGCCTCGACAACCCGCTCACCGGCACTTATGCCGCACTCGGCAAGAACGAGTTGACCGGCGCCCAGCTCGCGCTCGAGCAGATCAATGCCAAGGGCGGCATCCTGGGCCGCCAAGTCGAGCTCCTGGTCGAGGATTCGACCAGCGCCGACGCCGCGGTCGCGGTGCAGAAGGCGAACAAGCTGATCGAGCGCGACCATGTCAACTTCCTGATCGGCAACATCAATTCGGGGCTGGCGCAGGCGATGGCGAATGTCAGCTTCGAGAAGGGCGTTTTCCATATCGTCCCCGGCGGCCATACCGACACCGTTACCGGGACGCAATGCCACTGGAACGTATTCCGCGTCTGCAACACTACCCGTATGGAGACCAACTCCGTTTCCAAGCTGCTTTTGGATTCATACGGCAAGAAGTGGTACTTCATCACCACCGACTACGCCTTCGGTCACTCGCTCCAACAGGGTTTCGAGGCCAGCCTGAAGGCAGCCGGCGGCACCGAGCTGGGCGCCGACCAGGTGCCACTCCAAAGCACCGACTTCTCGTCCTATCTGATCAAGGCGCAATCCACCAATCCGGATGCGATCATTCTTCTGCTCGCCGGCGACGACATGATTAACTGCCTCAAGCAGGCGGTGCAGTTCGGGCTCGACAAGAAGTTCCATATCGCTGGCGCCCAGCAGGAGCTCGAAGTGCTCAAGGGCCTGCCGCCCGAAGCGCTGATCGGCGACTGGGTGTTCGAATGGTACTGGAAGCAGCCCGGCGTGCCGCATGTGGCGGAATTTGTGGCCGACATCCGCAAGCGGAGCGGCGGCAACGTGCCGACCGCGCGCACTTGGTTCGGCTTCGCCGCGATCTGGACCTGCAAGCTCGCGGCCGATATGGCCAAATCGCTCGAGCCGGTCAAGCTGGCACAAGCGATGCAAGGCCTGGTCCTGCCGCCCGAAGTGGCGTTGGGGCCGAACAAGGCGTTCTTCCGCAAGGGCGACAACGAGCTCATGGCGACGCTCTTCGTCGGCCACTCGCAGAAGGCGCCGGCCGGCGGCGACCCCGAAGATCTGTTCAAGGTCACGTCGCAAGTGAAGGGCGAGGATGCGGCGCTGCCGGTGGACCAGACCGGCTGCAAGATCGTGTGGCCGTCCTAGACATCACGAAAGCCGGGCGCTGCGGCAAACCATGGCGCCCGGTTTGGTTTCGACTGGGGCGTCGGGTCGGCTCGGTGTCTCGTTTCATGGGACGAGCCCGCCACGACCCCGCGAGCCCACCGCGTGTGACAGGGGAATGGACGGAGGTTTCGTCAGCATGACCGCCGCATGACGCAATTGCTTTTCTTCAATGTCTTCAACGGCCTCATCATCGGCGCGTTCTATGCACTGATGGCGCTCGGACTTTCCCTCATCCTCAACCTCTCGGGTGTGATCAATTTCGCCCATGGCGGGTTCCTCGCGATCGGCGGCTATCTTGCCTATACGCTGATTCCCTATCTCGGTTTCTGGGGCGCGCTGGCGGTGGCGCCGTTCCTGACCGCCTTCATCGGCATCCTGGTGGAGCGCGTGCTGATCCGCCGGCTCTATGGCCGCGATCCGCTCTACAGCCTGCTGCTGACCTTCGGCCTCGCCTTCATGATCGAGGACGGCACGCGCTATATCTGGGGCGCGCAAAGCCTGCCTTATCAGATTCCGAGCTGGCTCGCCGAGCCCTTGAGCAGCTCGCTCTTCTTCCTCACGGGATATCGCGTCTTCATGATGGCGCTGGTCGCGGCCGTGGTGCTGGCGCTGTTCCTGATCCTGAGCCGCACCCGCCTCGGCCTGCGCATTCGCGCCGGCACGCTCGACCTCGAGACCGTCTCGGTGCTGGGCGTCAATGTGCGCGTGCTGCGGAATCTCAATTTCGGCCTCGGCATCTACCTCGCCGGGCTCGCCGGCGTGCTCGCCGCCGGTATGCTGGGCTTGCAGCCGAATATCGGCGATTCCCTGATCATGCCGAGTTTCGTGGCGATCATCGTCGGCGGTCTCGGCAGCCTGCCGGGCACGCTTCTGGGCGGGCTCCTGATCGGCGTCGCCTCCGGCGTCACCAGCGTGTTCTTTCCCTCGGCGAGCGAGGCGGTGATCTACGTGATGATGGCCTTGGTGCTGATCGTCCGGCCACGCGGGCTCTTGGGCGAGGAAGGCCGGTTCTGATGCCGAAGCTCGACAAGCGGGCCGCCGACGCGCTGATCTGGCTGCTGCTGCTGGGCGCGCCATATTGGCTGCCGCTGCTCGGCGGCTATGTCGAGCTGGGCAGCCATGTGGTGATCCTGGCGCTGGCGGCGATGGCGCTTAATTTCTTGTTGGGATTCACCGGCGTGCTCTCCTTCGGCCATGCCGCCTATTTCGGCCTCGGCGCCTACGGCGCCGCGATGACCATAAAATATCTGGAGCCGAGCACGCCGCTCGCCCTCCTGATCGGCGTGACCGCCGGTACCGTTGCTGCGGCGGTCATCGGCCCGATGATCGTCCGGCTGCGCGGCGTCTATTTCGCCATGTGCACCATCGCCTTCGGCCAGGTATTCTACTTCATCGCCTTCAAATGGAGCTCGGTCACCGGCGGCGACGACGGCTTGTCCGCCTGGCATCGCGCGCCGATCGACCTGGGCTTCACCAGCATCGACATCCTCGGCAACAACAAGGCGTTCTATTACACGTCGCTGGCCGTGTTCGCGGCATCGGTGGGCGTGATGGCCTGGCTCCTGCGCTCGCCGTTCGGCCGCACGCTGCTGGCGATCCGCGAGAACGAGCGCCGCGCGCGCTTCCTGGGCATTCCGGTCGAGCGGCATATCTGGATGTCCTGGGTGATCTCCTGCCTTTTCGTCAGCCTCGCCGGTGGCCTCTATGCGCTGTTGAACGATTTCGTCGACCCGCGCGCGTTGCGCTGGGACATGTCGGGAACTCTCGTCATCATGGCGGTCTTGGGCGGCATGCGCAACTTCTGGGGGCCGCTGATCGGCGCCGCGATCTTCATCGTGCTGCAGGATTATCTCTCGAGCCACACCGAGAACTGGATGTCCTTCATCGGCCTGTTCTTCGTGCTGGTGGTGCTGTTCTTCCCGCGCGGCGTGCTCGGCCTCATCAAGCGGAAAACCGCGCCATGAGCCTGCTCAAGGTCGAGAACGTATCGCGCAATTTCGGCAGCCTGGTCGCCGTGGCCGATGTCTCGATGACCGTCGAGCCGGGCCAGCTGCGCGCCGTGATCGGTCCCAACGGCGCCGGCAAGACGACCTTCTTCAATCTCATCAGCGGATTCTTCCCGCCCAGTTCGGGACGCATTCTGCTCGATGGCCACGACATCACGCACCTTTGGCCGGCGCGCCGCGTCCATCGCGGCATAGCCCGCACCTTTCAGATCACCGAAGTCTTCCCCGAGCTCAGCGTGCGCGAGAATATCCGCGTCGGCGTCGAATCGGCCGCCGGCTTCCGCCTGCGCCCTTGGATATCGCGTGCCGAGGCAAGCATGGTGCACGGGCGCGTCGACGAGCTCATCGCCCTTAGCGGCCTCGCCGGAAAAGAGCAGCGGCTGGTGGGCGAGCTCTCCCATGGCGATCAGCGCGCCACCGAGATCATGATGTCGCTCGCGCTCAGGCCCCGCCTCCTTCTGCTCGACGAGCCGACCGCCGGCATGGGCGACCAGGAGACGTACGACATCACCCGGCTCATCCGGAATCTGCACAAGGACAGCAAGCTCTCGATCGTGCTGATCGAGCACGACATGCGCGTGGTGTTCCACCTCGCCGACCGCATCATGGTGCTCGACCAGGGCGCCGTGCTGGCCGAAGGTACGCCGCAGGAGATCGCCGCCAACCGACGCGTGCAGGCGGCCTATCTGGGGAGCGCGGCATGAACGCGCTCGAGGCAAGCGGCCTCCATACGTTCTATGGCAAGAGCCATATTCTCCACGGCATCGATCTCGAGGTGCGCGAGGGCGAGCTGGTGACGCTGCTCGGGCGCAACGGCGCCGGCAAGACGACGACCTTGCGCAGCCTGGTCGGGCTCACCCCCGCGCGCGAAGGCAGTGTGCGCATCTTCGGCGAGGTCAGCACGGCCTGGCCGCCCTATCGCATCGCCGCCCTCGGCGTCGGCTATGTGCCCGAAGGCAGGCGCATCTTCGCCAACCTCACCGTCGAGGAAAATCTTCGCGTGCCGCTGCAGCGCCCCGGCCCTTGGACGATCGCGCGCGCCTTCGAGCTCTTCCCGCGGCTGGCCGAGCGGCGCACGAACAAGGGTCGCCAGCTCTCGGGCGGCGAGCAGGAGATGCTGGCGATCGCCCGCGCGCTCATCCTGAACCCGCACCTGCTGCTGCTCGACGAGCCCTCGCAGGGGCTGGCGCCCCTCATCGTGCGCGACGTGTTCCGCGTCATCGGCGCGATGCGCGAGGAGGGCCTCTCGATCCTCCTGGTCGAGCAGAACGTGCGCGCGGCGGTCGAGATAGCCGACCGCGCCTATGTGCTGGACGACGGCCGCGTGGTCTATTCGCGGCTCGGCCGCCGAGCTGGGCGCGGACGAGGAGCGCGTGCAGGCGCTCGCTGGGGCTTCGGCCGAGAGCTGGGAAGGCGTAGAGTAGCCGCTGCCGGCAGGCCTCGGCGCATCGCGTTGTCGCCCAAGCAGGGGAGATGGAATCCATGAACGGGAAACCGCAGTCGCGTCGCGATTTGCGGCTCGGCCGTCGCGCTTTGCTCAAGGGTCTGGCCGCGGGCGCGGCCTTCGCCGGCGCCGGAATTCTCCGCCATCCCGCGCGGGCGCAGGCGAAGCCGCTCAAGGTCGGCGTGCTTCTGCCGCGCTCGGGCTATCTCGCGCAGGAGGGCCGCAGCTGCCAGTTCGGCGCCGAGATCGCCCCCGCCGTGCTCGCGGATTTGGGCCATTCGGTCGAAATCGTCTCCAGCGACTGGGAGAGCAAGCTCGACCTCGCCCGCACCCAGGCCGAGAAGATGATCGACGAGGGTGCCAACCTTCTCGTGGGCGCCTTCGATTCGGGCGCGTCCACGGCGATCGCGCAAGTCTGCGAGCAGCGCGGCGTGCCTTTCGTCGTCAATATCGCGGCGGCGCCGCAGATAACCGAGCAGGGCTACAAGACGGTGTTCCGCAATTTCCCGAGCGCGCCCATGCTGGTGCGGAACGGGCTCGCCGAGATCAAGCAGCTCTTCGCCGCCACGGGCCAATCGCCCAAGAAGGCCGTCTTCATGCATGTGAACGACACCTTCGGCCAGGCGATGGAGAACGGCATCAACAAGCTGTTCCCCACCCTCGACATGGGCTTCGCGATCGTCGCCGACATCGCCTACGACCCGCGCGCGCAGGATCTCTCGGTCGAGGTCGCCAAGGCGCAGGCGAGCGGGGGCGACTTTCTGCTGGCGGTGACGCATGCCGGCGACGCCATCAAGCTCATCCGCGAGATGGTGAAGCAGCGCTATGACGTGATGGGCGTGATCAGCCCCGGCAGCCCGGGCATGTACGACGCCGAGTTCTTCAGGGCGCTCGGCAAATATGCCGACTATTGCATCTCCAACCTGCCCTGGACGAACCCGACGAGCGCGCTCTCCCAGGAAGTCGAGACCGCCTTCAAGAAGAGATTTCCCGAGCGAGTTCTGGGACACGGCGAGCTTCAACGTGGGCTTCACCTTCGAGGCCGTGCTCGTCGCCGCCGACGCGGCGAAGCGCGCCGGCTCGACCGACAAGGCCGCCCTCCTCGACGCGCTGCGCAAGACCAATATCGCCGAGCGCGTGATCATCGGCGGCCCGATCTCCTTCGACGACAAGGGCCAGACGCACAGCATCGAGACGGCCTGCGTGCAGAACCGCGAGGGGCGCCCGGTGGTGGTATTGCCGAAATCGGCCGCCGTCACCGAGCCGGTCTTCCCGGTGCCGAGCTGGGCGGCGCGGGGATAGCGCGGTTCCGTCCGTGCTCGTGGGCCGCGTCATGAAGGGCTTAGTCGCACGACCACTCGGTTTCAGTATCAGCCGCTTTTGTGGAATGGTTCCCGCGGCGTTCGAACGCCATAGACCGTTATGCCCGCCGCGCTGATCGCCAACGTCGTCGTCAGCGGCCTCTTGACCGGGCTCGTCTATGGGCTGATGGCGCTCGGCCTCTCCGTGATCTTCGGCGTCATGCGCGTGGTGAATTTCGCCCATGGCGAGATGACCGTCGTCGCCATGTATGCCGCCTTCCTGCTGTTCAAGACCCTGCATCTCGACCCGCTGCTCGCGCTTGCGCCCGTGGCGCTCGGGCTCTTCGTGGTCGGCTACGCGCTCCAGGCGGCGCTGATCAATCCTTTCGTCGGGCGCCCCGATCATGAGCAGTTCATTCTTCTCGTCGGCGTGGCCCTCGTCATCACCAACGGGCTTCTGATGATCTTCGGGCCCGATGCGCTGCATGTCGATGCGCCCTACGCCTATGACAGCATCGCGCTCGGACCGCTTCTGATCGACAGGCTGCGCCTCTATGCGGCGCTGGCGGCGCTGCTCGCCACCGCGGTGCTTTTTCTCTTCTTCCGCTACAGCCTGACCGGCACGGCCATCCGCGCCTGCGCCGACAATCTCTTGGGCGCGGCCGTGGTGGGGCTCGACTTCAAGCGGCTCTACGCCCTCACCTTCGGCATCGGCGCGGCCTGCGCCGGGACGGCCGGCGCGCTCATGATCCTGCTCGCCGACGCGACCCCGCAGCTTGCGCCCTCGCTGACCCTTCTCGCCTTCATCATCGTCATCGTCGGCGGGCTCGGCAGCATGGCGGGCGCGCTTCTGGGCGGCGTGCTGATCGGCCTCTCCGAGGCGCTTGCCGGGCTCTTCATCGATCCCTCGATGAAGAGCATGGTGTCCTTCGCGCTTCTCGTGGCAGTGCTTTTGCTGCGCCCGCAAGGCCTGCTCGGCGGCGCGCGATGAGCGCGGAGGCGATGCGGCATAAGGGAGCGCTGCTGGCGCTCGGTCTCTTCGGCCTGCTGCTGCTGGCGGCGCCGCTGCTCGCCGGGCGCTATTGGCTCGCCGTGCTGATCCAGATCTTCTACTTGGCCTATCTCGGGCAGGCCTGGAACATCATGATGGGCTTCGCCGGGCTGCTCTCGCTGGGACATGCGCTCTATATCGGGCTCGGGGCCTATATCGCCGGCGGAACTCTTCGTCCATTACGGCGTTCCGGCGGCGCTCGGCCTCTTGCCCGCGATGGCGGCCGCGGCGCTTGCCGGCCTCGTCATCGGCGGGCTCGCCTTCCGTTTCCGCATAGGCGGCGTCTATTTCGCGCTCCTCACCATCGCCTTCGCCGAGCTCGCGCGCATCGGCTTCGACCATATCGACTGGGTCAACGCCTCGGGCGGCCTCTTCCTTCCCGTCGAGCCCGGCAGGCGTTTCGATCCGCTGCATATGCGCGGCGGCCTGACGCTCTACTACTACGTGATCTTGGCCCTGGCGGCAGGCGCGCTGGCCTTTTCGGCGCTCCTGCTGCGCTCGCGCTTGGGCTATTACTGGCTCGCCATGCGCGAGGACGCCGAGGCGGCACGGGCGCTCGGCATCGACGTCTTCCGCTGCCGGCTCGCGGCGGTCGCGATCTCGGCCGCCATGACGGCGGCGGGCGGCGTCTTCAACGCCTTTTACTACAACAACATCTTCTCCGAGACGATCTTCTCGATCGGCAGCTCGATCGAGCTCCTGCTGGCGCCCGTCGTCGGCGGACTCGGCACCCTCTGGGCCCGATCCTCGGCGCCTTCATCCTCACGCCGCTCGACGAGGCGATCGCCGACCTGACCGCCGCTACGGGGGTCAACCTGCCCGGGGTCGGCCTCGCGCTCAATGGTCTTTTCCTCATCATCATCATCCGGGCGCTGCCGGGCGGCGTGTGGCCCTGGCTGCTGCGGCGCTTCGCGCCCGTGGGCGCGCGCGGGCGCGAGGAGCCGCGATGAGCGAGCCGCTTCTGCTGGTCGAGCAGGTGAGCAAGCGCTTCCGCGGCCTCGTCGCGGTGAGCCGGGTGAGCTTCGCGCTCGAGGCGCGCGAGATCGTCGCCTTGATCGGCCCGAACGGCGCGGGCAAGACGACGCTCTTCAACCTCATCGCCGGCGTCTTCGCGCCCGACGAAGGCGACGTGCGGCTCGGCGGGACACGCATCGCGGGCCTCGCCCCCGAGGCGATCTGCCGCGCCGGGCTCGCCCGCACCTTCCAGCTCGTCAAGCCGTTCCGCCGGCTTTCGGTCGAGGACAATGTGCTGGTCGGCGCGCTGCGCGGCGCGGCGAGCGTGGCAGCGGCGCGCCAGCGCGCGGGCGAGGTGCTGCGCCGGCTGGGGCTGTGGCCCAAGCGGAGCTTGCCGGCGGAGAGCCTCACCTTACCCGATCGGAAATGCCTCGAGGTGGCGCGCGCCCTCGCCACCGGTCCGCGCCTTCTGCTGCTGGACGAGACCATGGCGGGCTTGCGGCCGAGCGAGATCGACCGCATGGTCGCGATCCTGCGCGCGCTCAATGAGGAGAGCGGCCTCACGATCCTCCTCATCGAGCATATCATGCGCGCGGTGATGGCGCTCGCCCGCCGGATCGTCGTGCTGCATCACGGCGAGAAGATCGCGGAAGGGCCGCCGGACGCCGTGGTGCGCGATCCCGCCGTGCTGCGCTCCTATCTGGGCGCAGCACCGCCATGATGCTCGAGATCAGCGGGCTCTCGCTGTTCTACGGCGACATGCAGGCGCTCGACGGCGTCTCGCTCGCGGCGCCAGAGCGCTCGATCACCGCGATCGTCGGCGGCAACGGCGCCGGCAAGACCTCGCTCATCCGCGCCGTCGCCGGCATCGAGCGGCCGCGCGCGGGGCGCATCCTCTTCAAGGGCACCGACATCACGGGCTGGCCGAGCCACCGCATCGCGGCCCTCGGCATCGGCCAGGTGGCGGAGGGTCGACAGCTCTTCCCCTCGCTCACCGTGCGCGAGAACCTCGCGATGGGAGCGCTGGCGCGGCGGCGCGGGCGCGCGGCGGCGGCGGCGAGCCTCGAGCGCGTCTTCGCGCTCTTTCCCAGGCTTGCGGAGAGGAGCCGCCAACCGGCCGGGACGCTGTCGGGCGGCGAGCAGCAGATGGTGGCGATCGCGCGCTGCCTGATGGGCGATCCCGAGCTCATCATGTTCGACGAGCCCTCGCTCGGACTCGCGCCGATCATGGTGGCCGAGATGCTGCGCGTGATCGAAACGCTGGCGCGCGACCACGGCATCCTCTTGGTGGAGCAGAACGTGCAGGCTTCGCTCAGCCTCGCCGAGCGCGCCTATGTACTGGAGAGCGGACGCATCACGCTCGCCGGCCGCGGCAGCGAGCTGCTCGCCGACGAGCGGGTACGCGCGGCATATCTTGGGCTTTGAGCTGCGGCCTTCCGGCTAGAAATGGTAGTCGATGCCAACGCGGAAGACAGCGGTATCGTTGTTGGGGAAACGCGCGCTTTGCGGCCTCACGATAACGCCAACGGCCGCGTCATTGATCGTCCTGCTGCCGAGGTCGAAATAGAGGAATTCCGCCCTCACCGTCCAGAACGGCATGAGCCAATATTCGGCGCCGGCGCCGGCCACCCAGCCGAGGGAGAGGTTGCTCTCGCGGGCCGAAAGCGAGTTCACGCTCGAAAGCGTATATCTGTACTCCGTTTGGCCATAGGACAACCCCCCCGTCGCATAGACGAGGAACTGATTCATAACGGGAACGCCGATGCGGCCGCGCACCGTGCCCACCCATTGCAGCTCTTGCGAGGCCTCGCCATAGCTGGTGAGACCCGCGACGACAAAGCTGCTCGAGCGCAGCCCGCCGATCGCCGAGCCGCTGAAGTCGGCCTCGGCGCCAAATACGAGCCAATCGTTGAATTGATAGTTGTAGCCGCCATCGACACCGCCGATGAAGCCGTTACGCGTGAAGGAATAATGGGTGGGAGTCCCGGCTATGGGAGGCGAAATGTCGGCGCCGCCATCGCCCCAGCCATAGCCTGCGTCCACGCCCACGTAAAAGCCGGTCCAGTTCATGGGCGCGGGCGGGGCCGGCGGCGCCTGGGCCACGGATGGATCCGCGGCCCGCGCCTCGGCCGTCATGCCTAGCGCGGCGAAAACAATGGTTGCCGCTATCAGCTTCTTCATGACACATCCCCTATCTTTGCGCCTTGCCCCAACATGGGCGGCGCCTCAGATGCCCCAGAATTTGTAGTTGATGCCGAGCCGCGCGATATCCTCGGTGAGCTTATGGCGATTGACGATAATAACTCCCTTGAAGATGGGGTCCGTGCTGGTGGTGTTGAAATCGGCGGTGCCGAAATCGACATGGAGATATTCGAGCTTCGCGCTCCAGCCCGGAAGGAACATCCATTCCACGCCGCCGCCGGCCGTCCAGCCGATCAGCGTCCCGCTTTGGGACCCGGCAAAGGTAACGTGAGGGTGGTCGGCATTGAAATGGAAGGTGGTGGCACCGCTGAAGCTTGGATCGGCGATCGCGAGCCCGCCCGTCCCATAGAGCAGGAACTGGCTCCAAAATGTCGTGCCCAGCCGGACCCGCGCCGTGGCAAGCCAATCGCTGCTGAATTTCTCGAGGATGTTTCCGGGCGAAAGCGGCGGCGGAAGAGCAGCGGTTCGACTGCCGCTCAGGTCGGTATAATTCATGTCGGCCTCGAAGCCGAACAGCCCGTTGATGTTGGCGAAGGGAAGGAAACCAGGCAGCTCGCGATTAAATCCGACCTGCCCGCCGGCGATCACGCCGTTCGCGTCTATATGACCTTTTGCCGCCTGCTGTAGAATAGAACCGGCAGCGGATGGCGGAGTGGGAAGCATGCCTGCAAGGTCGTCCCCCCAGACGCCGCCGCCACTCACGCCCGCATAGAAGCCGTCCCACGGCCCCGGCACAGCAGGAGCATCGGCGGCCTGCGCGGCGGCGGCCAGCGCCATCGCCGCAAGCGCCATGCCGCCTAACAATATGCGCTTCATCGTGCTCTCCCCGGCTCGGCCTGCCCTTGAGCAAAGATAACAGCCACTCTGCGGCGAAGAAACGAATTATTAAACCGTGAAATACAGTTCGGTTGACATTGGGATTGAGCGCGACATATTCGCCACTAGGCGACCGTTCGTGCTTCCCTTACACCCCTCTTACCTTTACATCCCGCTTACTTTTACATCCCTTTTGCCTTTTTTCCGCGCAGCGCTGGAGCTACGTCATGACCCGTCCCACCGGCCGCCATTTCCTGCAGATCCCCGGGCCCACCAATCTGCCGGACCGCGTCTTGCGAGCGATCGACCGGCCCATCATCGACCATCGCGGGCCCGAGTTCCAAAAGCTCGCGCGCGCGCTCCTCGCGGACCTGAAGCCGATCTTCAAGACCGACGGGCCGGTGCTCGTCTTCGCTTCGTCGGGCACGGGCGCCTGGGAGGCGGCGCTCGTCAACACGCTCTCGCCCGGCGACCGGGTGCTGATGGCGGAAACGGGCCAGTTCGGTGCGCAATGGGCGCGGGTGGCCGGGCGCCTCGGACTCGAGGCGCTGCTGCTGTCGGGCGATTGGCGCCATGGCGCGCGGCCCGAGGAGGTCGAGGCGCGCCTCGCCGAGGACCGCGAGCATCGTATCAAGGCCGTCTGCGTGCTCCATAACGAGACCTCGACCGGGATCGCCTCGCGCGTGCCCGCGCTGCGCAAGGCCATCGACGCGGCGCGCCACCCCGCCCTCTTCATGGTGGACACCATCTCCTCGCTCGCCTCGATGGATTACCGCCATGACGAATGGGGCGTGGACGTGACGGTGGGGGGCGCGCAGAAGGGCCTCATGCTGCCGCCTGGCCTCTCCTTCAACGCCATCGGCGAGAAGGCGCGCAAGGCGGCGAAGACAGCCAAGCTGCCACGCGCCTATTGGGCCTGGGACGACATGCTGGCCTTCAACGAGTTCCGGCTTCTTCCCCTTCACCCCCGCGACGAACATGCTTTTTGGGCTGCGCGAGGCGCTCGACATGCTGAACGAGGAAGGGCTCGACAACGTCTTCGCCCGCCATGACCGCCATGCCGAGGCGACGCGGCGCGCCGTGCGCGCCTGGGGCCTCGAGATCGCGGCGCTCGACCCGCGCGAATATTCCAGCACGATCACCGCCATCCTGCTACCGCCCGGCCATGACGCGGACGCGCTGCGCCAGCTCATCCTCGAGCAATTCGACCTTGCGCTCGGCGCCGGGCTCGGCAAGATGCAGGGGCGGCTCTTCCGCATCGGCCATCTCGGCGATTTCAACGATCTCATGCTGATGGGAACGCTCGCCGGTGTCGAGATGGGCTTGGCAGGCGCGGGCGTGCCGATCCGGGAGAGCGGCGTGGCGGCGGCGCTCGCCTATCTGGGCGGCAATCGCGGCCCGCAATTGAACGCCCGCGCGACTTGATCGCCTAGGCGGCGGTCAGGTTGACGCCCGCCTCGGCTTCGTCGATGAACTGATCGGGCAGGCATTTCTCGCGGAGCCGCGCGACGTCGTTGAGCCGGATGCGGTGGCCATGCACCTCGACGCCGAGCTTGCGCAAGGCGGAGAAGGCGCGCGACAGGCTCTCCGGCGTCATGCCGAGGCGCGCCGCGATCAGCCGCTTGTCATGCGGCAGCTCGATGAGCCCGTCATTGCCGTTCTGCCCGGCGAGCGCGAGGAGATGGCAGCCGAGGCGCTGGGTCGAGGTCCTGAGCTTGAGATCCTTCACCTGGCGGAGTAAGGCGCGATATTGCCGCGAGAGCGAGGTCGCCATGACGACCGCGAGCTTGGCGTCCTCTGCGAACTTCTCGCGCAAGGCGGGCGCGGGCAGCATCAGGATGCGCGCCGCGCGCACCACCTTGGCCGAGACGAGATAAGGCGTCCGGGTGAGCACGGCCGCCGGCATGAAGGCGTCGACCGGCATGAGGATCTCCACGACGGTCTCGCGCCGATCGAGCGAGGTGCCCACCAGCTGAACGCTGCCCTCAAGCAGAATATGAAGGAAATCCGGCGTCTCGCCTTGATGAAACAGGACGGTCTGGCTGGGAAACCGCTGCAGCAGGGCGGCATCGGTGATGGCGTGGAGGGTGTCGGCCGGGAGATCGGCGAAGAGGCCGACTTGGCGTAGTCTCGCGAAATCTTCCTGCTGCATTACGAATTACCTCCTGGATGCCGAGCCAGCCCACCTCCTGCCCTTGCGCATCGATGTCATACGTCAATTTGCCATATGGCAAGCCGCATTCATACCGTCAAGCGGAGGAGGCTAGACGCTTGTCTCCGATTTTTTTGGCAAAAATAGGGCCGGGCACCACTCCGGGGCGAAAGCCGCTCGTGACGGGAACCAGCGGCTTCGAGCCGCCTAATTCGTCACCGTCTTCCGCGCGACGTAGCGGCCGCCGCTCAAGCTCCTGAACAGCTCCTTGAGCTGAGGATGGGAGACCGGCTTGCCGCTCTCGTCGGCCAGCAGGTTCTGCTCCGACACATAGGCGATATAGCTGGTCCCGTCGTTCTCGGCGAGCAGATGATAAAAGGGCTGGTCGCGCCGCGGCCTGATCTCCTCCGGAATCGACATCAGCCATTCCTCGGTATTCGAGAACACCGGATCGACGTCGAAGATGACGCCGCGAAAGGGGAAGATCCGGTGCCGGACGATCTGGCCGATTTGGAATTTCGCGGTTCTCATGGAAATATCCTGGTGCATGACCGGCAAGATCGCAAGCGCGGCCAAGTTACCATGATGGATGACAAGGTCGATGACAAAGAGCTGACGAAGGCGGAATTCCACCTCGTCTCGCCGCCATTTCCCTCCGAAGGATAGCATAATAGTCATAAAGCCGTCACGGAACTGTCATCGACGCGCGCTACTCTGCCCGCGCGAATGATGCGGCGACCGCGGCGGGCCCTGGTTCGAGGGCGGCGCGACAGCCGTTAACTTCCCCATCTTGGAGAGCATCCATGATCCAACGACTGGTGGCAGGCATGATTTCCGCTGCGGTTCCGCTGTGTCTCGCGGCGAGCCTGCAGGCGGCTGAAATCTCGGGCGCCGGCGCTACCTTCCCCTACCCGATCTACGCCAAATGGGCCGAGGCCTATAAGGCCAAGACCGGGATCGGGCTCAATTACCAATCGATCGGCTCGGGCGGCGGCATCAAGCAGATCAAGGCCAAGACGGTGGATTTCGGCGCCTCCGACATGCCGCTCGAGGCGAAGGATCTCGAGGCGGCCGGGCTCCTCCAGTTCCCCATGGTGATGGGCGGCGTGGTGCCGGTCGTCAACATCAAGGGCCTCGACGCCGGCGCCGTCAAGCTCACCGGTCCCGTTCTCGCCGATATCTTCTTGAAGAAGATCACCAAGTGGAACGACCCTGCGCTCGCGGCGCTCAATCCCGGCGTCAAGCTGCCGGACGCGACGATCACGGTGGTGCATCGTTCCGACGGCTCGGGCACGACCTTCATCTTCACCCATTACCTCGCGCAAGTGAGCCCTGAATGGCAGCAGAAGGTCGGCGAGAACACCTCGGTCGAATGGCCGGCGGGCGTCGGCGCCAAGGGCAACGAGGGCGTCGCCAACTACGCCAAGCAGATCGACGGCGGCATCGGCTACGTCGAATATGCCTATGCCCTGCAGAACAAGCTGGCCTGGACCTGGTTGCAGAATCAGGCCGGCAAATTCGTGAAGCCGGAGACTTCCGCCTTCGTCGCCGCCGCTGCCAACGCGGATTGGGAGCATGCCGAAGACTTTCATCTCCTGCTCACCAACCAGCCGGGTGCGGCGAGCTGGCCGATCACCGGCGCCACCTTCATCCTGGTCTACAAGGTTCAGGACAAGCCCGAGATCGGGGCCGAGGTGCTCAAATTCTTCGATTGGGCCTACCATAGCGGCTCGAAGACGGCGGAGGCGCTCGACTACATCCCGATGCCGGACAACGTCGTCGAGCTCGTCGAGAAGACCTGGGAGAAGGAGATCAAGGGAGCGGACGGCAAGCCGGTCTTCACCGCAGGCATGGTGCAGAAGGCGCAGAACTGAATCGGGCCGCTATCGACCGCCGGCGCGTCGGCAGAAAGCCGGCGCGCCGCCGCGCTCGCGCCCGATGACGTGTTAGGGCGCGCAGAAGAGAGGGGGGCCGCGCCCGGCCGGAGGCCAATCCGCCGGACGCAATTTTATGGTTGATCATGACAGCGATTGACGGCGCTTCGCCGCTCCCCGGCCGCTCCAAATTTTCGACCCGCAGCTCAGGCAGGCTCGGCGACCGCATCTTCTACTTCCTCACCTTCGCCTTCGCTCTCTTCGTCCTCCTCATCCTCGTCGGCATCATGCTCTCGCTCCTCCAAGGCGGCTGGCCCGCCTTGGCGAAGTTCAAGCTCGGCTTCCTGGTGAGCGCGGCCTGGAACCCCGTAACCGAGAATTTCGGCGCACTCGCCCCTATCTACGGCACACTCATCACCTCGACCATCGCCATTCTCATCGGCGTCCCCGTGAGTCTCGGCATCGTCATCGTGCTGACGGAACTGGCGCCCTCCTGGCTGCGCCAGCCGATCGGCACGGCGGTCGAGCTCCTTGCTGCGATCCCCAGCATCATCTACGGCATGTGGGGACTCTTCGTCTTCGTGCCCGTCTACAAGGCCTATGTCCAGCCCGCGTTGGGCTCGACGCTCGGCCAGGTTCCGCTGCTCGGCGCGCTCTTCGATGGGCCGCCTTTCGGCGTGGGCCTGCTGACCGCCGGGTTGATCCTCGCGGTCATGATCCTGCCTTTCATCTCGGCGGTGATGCGCGACGTGTTCGAGACGGTGCCCAACGTGTTGCGCGAATCGGCCTATGCCATCGGCTGCACCACCTGGGAGGTGATCCGCCACGTCTCGCTGCCCCATACGCGAACGAGCGTCGTCGGCGCCGTCATGCTCGGGCTCGGGCGCGCGCTGGGCGAGACCATGGCCGTCACCTTCGTGATCGGCAACGCGCATGACATCAGCGCGTCGCTTTTCATGCCGGGCGCCACCATCTCCTCGACCATCGCCAACGAGTTCACCGAGGCGGTAGGCGACATCTACACCTCGTCGCTCATAGCACTCGGCCTCTTGCTCTTCGTCATTACCTTCATCGTGCTGGTGCTCGCCAAGCTGATGCTGCGCCGGCTGGCCAGCAAGGTCAGGGGCTGAGCGCCATGGAAGGCAACGGCATGACGGATTATTTGCGTAGCGGGCTGATCCTCCTGCTCATCGTCGCGGTCTTCATCGCGCTGCGTGCGGCCTATCGGCGTATTCCCCTGGTGCGCCGGCGCAGGATGATCAATCTCTTCAACATGGGCGCCTCGGTGGCGGTCACTCTGTTCGGCCTCCTCGTCCTCGTCTCGATCCTCTGGACCCTCATCGGCTATGGCTTCGAAGGGCTGAGCGTCCAGATGTTCACGCAGATGACGCCGCCGCCGGGCAGCGCCGGGGGGCTGCTCAACGCCATCGTCGGCAGCGTCGTGCTGACCGCGCTCGGCATCTTCATCGGCGCGCCCGTGGGCGTGCTCGCCGGGACCTATCTCGCCGAATACGGCAATGCCAAGCGCATCGCCGAGGTCACGCGCTTCATCAACGATATCCTGCTCTCGGCGCCCTCGATTCTGATCGGCCTCTTCATCTACGAGGTGGCGGTGGTGCCGAGCCGGCATTTCTCGGCTTGGGCGGGCGGCCTCGCCCTCGCCCTCATCGCCATCCCCGTGGTGGTGCGGACGACCGAGGACATGCTCCGCCTGGTGCCCAACGATCTGCGCGAGGCGGCGACGGCGCTCGGCGCGCCGCGCTGGAAGGTGGTGGTGCTGGTCTGCTACCGCGCCGCGCGCGCGGGCATCCTGACCGGCATCCTGCTGGCGCTCGCGCGCATCGCGGGCGAGACAGCACCGCTCCTCTTCACCGTACTCAACAACCAGTTCTGGTCGATGGACCTCAACGCGCCGATCGCGAACCTGCCCGTCGTTATCTTCCAGTTCGCGCTCAGCCCCTACGACGACTGGCAGAAGCTGGCCTGGGCGGGCGCACTGCTTGTTACCGCCACCATCCTCGGCCTGAACATCCTGGTGCGCCTCGTCGTCGGCAAGCGCGAGAAACGATCGTGAAGGAAGGGCAAAATGGCGAATGACGACACCCAGCGTGCCGAGCGCGCGGCAATGCCGCGCGTGGCGGTCCGCACGCCCGTGCCGCCGCAGGTCGAGCAGGACAGCCGCCGGCGCGCTCCGACCGCGGCCAAGCTCGAGCTGCGCAACGTCAAATTCTTCTACGGCAAGTCGCTGGCGCTGAACTCGATCAGCCTGACCATTCATGACCGGCGCGTGACGGCGCTGATCGGGCCCTCCGGCTGCGGCAAGTCGACGCTGCTGCGCACGATCAACCGCATCTACCAGCTCTATCCCAATCAGCGCGCCGAGGGCGAGGTCATGCTCGACGGCGAGAACATCCTCGATCCCGGCATCGACCTGAACCGGCTGCGCTCGCGCGTCGGCATGGTGTTCCAGAAGCCCACGCCCTTCCCCATGTCGATCTACGACAACATCGCCTTCGGCATCAGGCTCTACGAGCGGCTCGCCGCGGTCGAGATGGACGAGCGGGTCGAGGCCGCGCTTACCAAGGCCGCGCTCTGGACGGAGGTGCGCGACAAGCTGCGGGCGAGCGGGCAGAGCCTCTCGGGCGGCCAGCAGCAGCGGCTTTGCATCGCGCGCGCGGTCGCGCTCAATCCGGAAGTGCTGCTGCTCGACGAGCCGGCCTCGGCGCTCGATCCCGTCTCCACCCAGAAGATCGAGGAGCTGATCAAGGAGTTGCGCGACGACTACACCGTCGTCATCGTCACGCATAATCTGCAGCAGGCGGCGCGCGTCTCGGACTACACCGCGCTCATGTATCTGGGCGAGCTGGTCGAGTTCGCCGATACGGAGACGATCTTCACCCGGCCGACCAAGCGGCAGACCGAGGACTACGTGACCGGCCGCTTCGGCTGAAGCAGCGCGCGCCGACGCCAGAGCCGGCGGCTCTCGATGATTTGCCAGGCTGCGATCGCGGGTGCGCCCAGCACCACCTCGCGCAGCCGCTTGGCGAGCGCGAGCGCCAGGCCCGCGTCCGCCGGAACGCCGAGGATGCTCGCGATCAGCATAAGTCCGCCTTCCTGAACGCCGTAGCCGCCCGGCACCGCGAAGGCGACGCTGCGCGCCGCCTGGCCCAAGGACTCGATGATCAGCGCGTCGGCCGCGTTGACGGGCACACCCATGAAATAGAGCACGACCCAGACCTCGAGCCCGCCGAGCAGCCAGGCGAAGAAATGCCAGCCCGCGCTCTCGACAAGCGCGCGGGTGTCGCCGTGCATCTCCTGGATCGCGTCGTCGATCCCGCGCATGCCGTCGAGCGCGCGCCAGCCCGTATGCTTGATCACGCGGTCGAGGAGCCGCTCGATGAGCTTGAAGAGGCCGAAGCGCTGCGCGGCGATGAAGGTCACGAGCACGACGGCGGCCAGTGCCAGCCCGACGACGAGATTGGCCATGGTGCTGCCGCCCCTGCCGTCGGAAGCGAGGAGCAGGATGCCGATGAGGGTGAAGATGAGCTGGGTCGCGACCTCGGCCGTCATGTCGAGCACGACGCTTGCGCCCGCCGCGTCGCCGCGCACGCCGCGGAAGGAGAGCAGCCGCGCGGCGATGATCTCGCCGCCGATCTGCGCCACGGGGAGCAGACCGTTGATGCCCTCGCGAATCCAGCGGAGGAGGAAAAGCTCGCCGAACGGCCGCGGCCGCGCGCCCGGAATGAAGGGCCGCCAGCCCAGGGCTGTGGCGCCGACCTGCACCAGATGAATGCCGAGCACGGCGAGAAAGCCCCAGCCGATCCGGACGAGCATGCCGAGCACCTCGTCCGCTCCCCGATAGAGGACGAGCCCGAGCGCGAGCGCGATGCCTGCGATCATGGCGAGTGCGAGGCCGAGCCTGATCCTCATCGCGCGGCCTCCCGCGCCGCCGGTCTGGCCAACTGACGTACCCCTCGATGGAAGCCGGGCACGACCCCGCCGCCGCGCCCTATGCGTGGTTTTCCCGCTTGCTCAGGAATTGGAAGAACTCGACGCCCTCGCGCAGCCGCCGCTTCATCATCTCCGTGCTGCGCAGCATTTCCCAGCTGAGCTCGGCGATCTTGCCCGGCCGGAAATAGAAGCGCTTATAGAACTGCTTGACGGCGCCGAAGATCTCGGCGTTCGAGAGATGCGGATATTGCAGCGAGCTGATCTGGAAGCCGTCGCCGGCGACGAGGTCGCGCGCGTTGTCGTGCAGCCAGCCCCGCTCGATCGCCTCGCGATAGAGCTCGGTGCCCGGATAGGGGGCGGCGAGCGACACCTGGATGGTATGCGGATTGACCTGACGCGCGAAGCGGATGGTCTCCTCGATCGTCTCCTTGGTCTCGCCCGGCAGGCCGACGATGAAGGTGCCGTGAATAGTGATGCCGAGCTTGCGGCAGTCCTCCGAGAAGCGCCGCGCCACATCGACCCGCATGCCCTTCTTGATGTTGTGCAGGATCTGCTGGTTGCCCGAACTCGTAGCCCACGAGCAGCAGGCGCAGGCCGCCCTCCTTGAGGATCTTGAGCGTCTCGTAGGGCACATTGGCCTTGGCGTTGCAGGACCAGGTGACGCCGAGCGCCCCCAGGCCGTGGGCGATCTCTTCGGCGCGCGGACGGTCGTCGGTGAAGGTGTCGTCGTCGAAGAAGAACTCCTTGACCTGCGGGAACTGCGCCTTGGCGCGCGCGATCTCGGCCACCACGTTGGCAGCGCTGCGCGTGCGGTAGCGGTGCCCGCCGACCGTCTGCGGCCAGAGGCAGAAGGTGCAGCGCGACTTGCAGCCACGGCCGGTATAGAGCGAGAGGTAGGGATGCAGCAGATAGCCGATGAAGTAATCCTCGACCACGAGGTCGCGCTTGTAGACGTCGACCACCCAGGGCAGCGTATCCATGTCCTCGATGATGGCGCGCTCGGGATTGTGCACCACCGCGCCGTCGCGCTTGTAGCTCAGCCCGAAAATGCTCTCGAGCGGGCGGCCCTCCGCCACCTCCTTGATGGTGAAGTCGAACTCGGTGCGGCCGACGAAATCGACGGCTTCGCTCGCGAGGAGCGACTGGTCGGGCGAGACCGCGACATGGGCGCCCACCAGCCCGATGAGGAGCGCCGGATTCGCGCGCTTGAAGGCTTCCGCCACCTTGACGTCGGAATTGAAGGAGGGCGTGCTGGTATGCATGACCAGAAGGTCGTAGTCCGCGGCGAGCGGCAGCACGTCGTCGACGGCGAGGCCGCGCGCGGGCGCGTCGATCAGCTTGCTGCCGGGCACGAGCGCCGCGGGCTGGGCGAGCCAGGTCGGATACCAGAAGGAGCGAATCTCGCGCTTCGCCTGATAGCGCGAGCCGGCGCCGCCGTCGAAGCCCTCGTAGGAGGGCGGATTGAGGAAGAGCGTTCTCATGAGATTTCCGGCACCGTCAATGATGAACGATAAGCTGGCCGTCGGCCTGGACGGAGAAGCGGTTCTGCCGCCATTCCACGCCGCGGCCGACGAAGCTCGCCGCCCGCACGGCGAAGGTCATGACATCGCGCAAGGGCACCAGCCAGGGGCGGACGCCCCCTTGCGTGCCGAACGCGGCGCGGGCCACGAAATGCATCAGGAGCCGCATGACGAGGGCCGCGCCGATGAGGCCGAGCCCGATATCCTGCAGCCCCGTCGCCACCCCTACCAAGAGCGAGAGCGGGAGCGCGTCCGTCACGAAGCTGAAGGCGTAGCTGTAGGGCCGCACCGTCCGTATCGTGCGCGCCCAACGCAGCTCATGGCTGAAAAGCGCCTTCAGGCTCGGCTCGGCCACGGTGATCTCCACCATGTGCCGCGCGAGCGCCACGCGGTAGCCCTTTTCCACCACCAGCCGGCCCAGCATGAAATCGTCGGCGAGATAGGAAGCGAGCGCCTCGATGCCGCCGATCTGCGCCAGCACGCCGCCGCGCACCGCCATGGTCGCCCCGAAGCAGTAGTTGAGCGGCGCCGAAGAGAGCGCGACCAGGACGGAGGGCAGGAAACATTCGTTCACGAACATGGCGCCGAGCCGGTCGGGCAGGCGCTTGCCGGAGGGCACGGCGCGATAGAGGCAGGTGACGGCGCCCACCTTGGGATCGGCGAACGCCGCCGCCAAGTCGGCGAGATAGCGCGGCCCCACCCGGCAGTCGGCGTCGGCGATGACCAAAATGTCATGATGCGCCTGACCCAGCATGTTGGCGAGGTTCGAGATCTTGTAGTTGCTCCCGATCACCCTCGGATCGACGACCAGCCGGGTCCCGCGCTCGGGGAACTCCTTCATCAGCCGCTCGAGGACCGAGATGGCCGGATCGCTCTCGTCGCGCACGCCGAAGAGAATCTGGAAATTGGGGTAGTCCTGCAGGAAGAAGCTGCGCAGATTGTCATAGAGATGGGGCTCGAGCCCGCAGATCGGCTTGAGGACGGTGATCGGCGGCCGCTCGATGCTGCCGGCCTGCGGCCTGCGGCGCGCGAAGGCCGCGACCCCCCAGAGGGCCACGGCGGTATAGCCGAGCGAGGCGAGCACGGTGGCGTAGGCAAGCACGGTCAGCGGCGTGGCGAACAAATCCGGCAGCATCTTGCTGCGCTTCCTTTCGGTAGATTGGCAAAGTACCCCGGCCGGGCGCGCTCCGAAGCGCCCAGCGCCAAGGGGAACGACGGGTTGCGGCGCCTCCGCAAGCCGGAGCCTGTTTTAGCGTATCCGGCGGCATAATTCCAGATCGCTCGGCAATGATGCGACCTTAACGAATTTCCATTCCGGCCTTGCCATAAGTGGCATTAGCAGGGCCGGCGGCGCTCAAGGCGGCGCATCCGGCAGCTTATGGAAGCTGCGGTAATGATCGACGGTAACCCATTGCAGCCATTGCCCGGCGCTGTCTTCGACATAAACGAGGCGCCGCGTGCTGCGATGGCCGCCGCGATAGTCGAGATCGGCCTCGCGGTAATGGCCGTCATATTGCGCGGGCAGCAGCCCGTCGGCGTTGCGGTAGGAGTTGCCGCCGATCGCCCCGCCCGGCGCCTCCTGCCAGAGCGAGCCGCCCGGCTGCCAGCCGCGCGCGAGCGCGGCCGCCTTGCCGAGATAGCAGCCGGGCAGATGACCGCTATGATGGATGCTCTCGGCCGTGCCGACGAAGGCGTCGGTCGCGGCGAGGCCGAGATCGCGGGCGAAGGCGCGCAAGGATGCCGCCTCGGCGCCCGCTTGGGCCGCCTCGCTCGTGCCGCAGACGACGGGCTCCTGGCTCCAGCCGAGCGGCGGCGCGAGGCCGAGAAGTGCTGCGAGCAGTAGAGCGTGGAAGGCCAGGCGTCGAGACAGGGGCGAGGCGAGGCGCGTCCCGGCGGCGGGCCGCTCGTGATGCGCGCTCAAGTTCAGTTGCGGCCCGAGATGAGCCCGCGCGCGATCACGCCGGCCTGGATCTCGGCGGCGCCCTCGAAGATGTTGAGGATACGCGCGTCGCACAGCACGCGGCTGATGGCGTATTCCTCGGCATAGCCGTTGCCGCCATGGATTTGCAGCGCGTTGTCGGCATTGGCCCAGGCGACGCGCGCGGCCAGGAGCTTGGCCATGCCGGCCTGGATGTCGCAGCGCCGGTCGCTGTCCTTCTCGCGCGCGGCGAAATAGGTGAGCTGGCGCGCGATCATCGTCTCGACCGCCATCCAGGCGAGCTTGCCGGAGACGCGCGGGAAGGCAGCGATCGGCTTGCCGAACTGGATGCGCTCGCCTGCGTAACGCAGCCCGATCTCGAGCGCGTTCTGCGCCACCCCCACGGCGCGGGCCGCGGTCTGGATGCGCGCCGATTCGAAGGTCGCCATGAGCTGCTTGAAGCCCTGGCCCTCGACCCCGCCTAAGAGCCCGTCGGCCGCGACGGCGAAGCCGTCGAAGGCGAGCTCATATTCCTTCATGCCACGATATCCCAGCACCTTGATCTCGCCCCCGGTGAGCCCCTCCACGGGGAAGGGAGCCGCCTCGCTGCCGCGCGGCTTCGCGGCGAGGAACATCGAGAGGCCCTTATAGCCCGGCTCGCGCGGGTCGGTGCGGGCGAGCAAGGTCATCATGTCGGCGCGCGCCGCATGCGTGATCCAGGTCTTGTTGCCGGTGACGCGGTACAGTTCGCCCTCGCGCACCGCGCGGGTACGCAAGGCGCCGAGGTCCGAGCCCGTGTTGGGCTCGGTGAAGACCGCCGTCGGCAGCACCTCGCCGCTCGCGATGCGCGGCAGCCAATATTCCTTCTGCGCCTCGGTGCCGCCGAGCCGTATGAGCTCGGCGGCGATCTCCGAGCGGGTGCCGAGCGAGCCCACGCCGATATAGGCGCGGCTGAGCTCCTCCGTCACCACGCACATGGCGACCTTGCCGAGCCCGAGCCCGCCATAAGCCTCGGGCACGGTCAGGCCGAAGACGCCGAGCCCGGCCAGCTCCTCCACCACCTCGATCGGAATGAGCCGGTCCTCGAGATGCCAGCGATGGGCCGCCGGCGCCACCTTGGCCTCGGCGAAGCGGCGGAACTGGTCGCGCACCATGAGGAGCGCCTCGTCGTCCAGGCCCGGATCGCCGAAGGCCTGATCCCGCACCAAAAAATCGGCGATGCTGCGGCGCGCGGCGGCGCTGTTGCCGCGCTCGGCCAGAAGGGCGACGGCGGGACGCGCGCGGAAGGCCGCGAGATCATGCTCGGCCACGCCCAGATCGGCGGGGCGCAGGATCTCGACCTGGGAGAGCGCGATGCCGCCCATGAGCTGGGCGAGATATTCGCCGAAGGCGGCCTGGAGGAAGAGCGTCTCGAGCGCGCCGAGCCTGCCCGCGGCTTCGAGCCGGCGCGCCCAGGCCAGCATCTCGGCCAGTGCCGCCACGTAGGTGGCGCTCCAGGCATAGCCGTGGGCGGCGAACTGCTCGCGCTCGAGAAGCGCCGCGTCGAGATTGCCCCCGCGCGCGAGCTTGTCGGTGACCGCCAGGCGCGCATGGGCGAGATAGGTCTCGGCCGCCTCGAGCGCGTCCGCGCAGGTCGCGAGCAGATCGGGAAGGAGCGGCGCGTCCATCGGCGCGCTGCGCGCCTCGATGTCGGTTCGGCTTGCCGCCGCCGGGACTTGGCTCATGGTCTCTGGCGCCTTTCTCGGGCCCTGCCCCGTCAGGCGTGGAGCGCGTCCTCGAAGGTGGTGAGGCCCGGACGCTTGGCCTGCACGAGGACGGCCATATTGCCGGGCTTATGCTGGTTCCGCATCATCTTGGTATGGGCAAGCGGGATCTCGTGCCAGGGAAAGACCTCGCTCATGCAGGGATCGATGCGCCGCTCGATGACGAGCCGGTTGGCCTGGCTGGCCTGGAGCAGGTTGGCGAAATGGCTGCCCTGGATGCGCTTCTGTCGCATCCAGACGAAGCGCGCGTCGAAGGTGATGTTGTAGCCCGTGGTGCCGGCGCAGAACACCACCATGCCGCCGCGCTTCACCACCAGGCAGCTCACGGGGAAGGTCGATTCGCCGGGATGCTCGAAGACGAAATCCACGTCGTTGCCCTTGCCGGTGACCTCCCAGATGGCGCGGCCGAACTTGCGCGCCTCGACGAGGTAGGCGTTATAGCGCTCGGTATCCATCACGTCCGGCATGCGGCCCCAGCAGTTGAACTTGCTGCGGTTGACCACCCCGCGCGCGCCGAGCTGCATGACGAAATCGCGCTTGCCGTCGTCGGAGATCACGCCGATGGCGTTGGCGCCCGCGGTGGCGATGAGCTGCACCGCCATCGAGCCGAGCCCGCCCGCGGCACCCCAGACCAGCACGTTCTGCCCCGGCCTGAGGATATGCGGGCGATGGCCGAACAGCATGCGGTAGGCCGTCGCCAGCACCAACGTGTAGCAGCCCGATTCCTCCCAGCTCAGATGCGTCGGCCGCGGCATGAGCTGGCGCGACTGCACGCGCGCGAACTGCGCGAAGGAGCCGTCCGGCGTCTCGTAGCCCCAGATGCGCTGGCTCGTCGAGAACATCGGGTCGCCGCCGTTGCATTCCTCGTCGTCGCCGTCGTCCTGATTGCAGTGGATGACGACCTCGTCGCCGACCTTCCAGCGCTTCACCCGCTCGCCGACGGCCCACACGACGCCCGCGGCGTCCGAGCCCGCGACGTGATACTCGGCCTTATGCACGTCGAAGACGGAGACCGGCTTGCCGAGGGACGCCCAGACGCCGTTGTAGTTGACCCCCGCCGCCATCACCATGACGAGCACCTCGTCGACCGCGATCGAGGGCGTGGGGACGACCTCGAGCTGCATCGCCTTCTCGGGCTCGCCTTCGCGCTCGCGCCGGATCGCCCAGGCATACATCTTGGCCGGGAGATGCCCGAGCGGCGGGATTTCGCCGATCTCGTAGAGGTCCTTTTTGGTCCCCCCCGGATTGAGCTCAACGACCTTCGCGGCTTCCGCCATGGATGATCTCCCCGCGTGAGCCGGGAACGCGACCGGCGCCCGAAGGCGGGGTCAGGCGCTCCGGCAATGCCATCCTCGAACTCATAGCAAGCCGACCGTTTTATTGCAACGCACAATGCGCGGTTTTGTTTCACCATAGCCTCGATTTAAGTCATAATGTTACGCGCTTTGCAATTGCCACTCTGCAATCATGCAAGCGATGAGACAAGTTATGGCGCATTGCGGCTGGCGGCTTGGGATTTGTTGGTTATCGAGGCGAGGGGCAAGCAGGCGGTCGGGTCATTGTGCAGTGCAGCGATATGCCCGATTATGATATGGTCCTGACGATGAAGCCCGAGCGAGGTGGCGCATGAGCGAGCCCGGCACTCCTCCCCGACGCGACGAGCCCTGGCTCTTCCGCACCTATTCCGGCCATAGCTCGGCGGCGGCGTCCAACGCGCTCTATCGCACCAATCTCGCGCGCGGCCAGACCGGGCTCTCCGTCGCTTTCGATCTTCCCACCCAGACGGGCTATGACAGCGATCATCCGCTCGCCCGCGGCGAAGTGGGGAAGGTCGGCGTGCCGATCGCCCATGTCGGCGACATGATGACCTTGCTCGACGGCATCCCGCTCGACCGCATGAACACCTCGATGACGATCAACGCCACCGCACCCTGGCTGCTCGCCCTCTACGTGGCCGCGGCCGAGCGGCAGGGCGTGCCGCGCGCGGCCCTCGCCGGCACGACGCAGAACGACCTGATGAAGGAATATCTCTCGCGCGGCACCTATATCTTCCCGCCCGAGCCCTCGATGCGCTTGACCGCCGACGTGATCGCCTTCGCCTATCGGGAAATCCCGAAATGGAATCCGATCAATGTCTGCTCCTACCATCTGCAGGAGGCGGGGGCGACGCCGGTGCAGGAGCTCGCCTACGCCCTCGCCACCGCCTTCGCCGTGCTGGACGCGGTGCGCGGCCAGGTGCCCGAGGCGGATTTCCCCACCGTGGTCGGACGCATCAGCTTTTTCGTCAATGCCGGCATCCGCTTCATCACCGAGATCTGCAAGATGCGCGCCTTCGCCGAGCTGTGGGAGGAACTGCTGCTGCAACGCTACGGCATTCTGGACGCGAAGCTGCGCCGCTTCCGCTACGGCGTGCAGGTCAACTCGCTGGGCCTCACCGAGCAGCAGCCGGAGAACAACGTCTACCGCATCCTCCTGGAGATGCTCGCGGTGACCTTGTCCAAGCGCGCCCGCGCGCGCGCCGTCCAGCTCCCGGCCTGGAACGAGGCGCTCGGCCTGCCGCGCCCCTGGGACCAGCAATGGAGCCTGCGGCTGCAGCAGATCGTCGCCTACGAGACGGACCTGCTCGACTACGAGGATATTTTCGACGGCAGCGAGGTGATCGGCGCGCGGGTCGCGGCACTCAAGGCGGAGGCGCAGGCCGAGCTCGATCGCATCGGCGAACTCGGCGGCGCGATCGCCGCCGTAGAATCGGGCTATCTCAAGCGTGCGCTCGTCGAGAGCAACGCGCTGCGCGTCGCCTCGATCGAGACGGGCGAGCGCGTCGTCGTCGGCGTCAACCGCTATACCGAGAGCGCGCCCTCCCCGCTCACCGCGTCGGAGGATGGCGGCTATCTGGCGCCCGATCCCGAGGCCGAGGCGGCGCAAATCGCGCGTCTCGCGGCGTGGCGCCGGTCGCGCGACCAAGCCGCGGTCGATAAATCCCTCGCCGCGCTACGCGAGGCGGCGGCGCAAGGCCGCAACGTGATGGAGCCCTCGATCGCCTGCGCCCATGCCGGCGTCACCACGGGCGAATGGGCGCAGGCCCTGCGCGCGATCTTCGGCGAATACCGGGCGCCGACCGGCGTCGGCGGTGCCGCTTCGGGAAGCGCGCCCGACGAGCTCGCCCGGCTCCGCTCCGAGGTCGAGCGCGTCAGCCGCCGCTTAGGCCGGCGCATCAAGCTCCTCGTCGGCAAGCCCGGGCTCGACGGCCATTCCAACGGCGCCGAGCAGATCGCCGTGCGCGCGCGAGACGCGGGCCTCGAGGTCGTCTATCAGGGCATCCGGCTCACGCCCGAGCAGATCGCCGAGACCGCGCTCGAGGAATCCGTCCATCTCGTCGGCCTCTCCATCCTCTCCGGCAGCCATGTGCCGCTGGTCGGCGAGGTGCTCGCGCGCCTTTCGGCGCTCGGCTTGGGCGCGGTGCCAGTCGTCGTCGGCGGCATTATCCCCCCCGCCGACGAGAAGCGCCTCAAGGAGGCCGGGGTCGCGCGCGTCTACACGCCCAAGGACTATGCGCTCAATGCCATCATCGCCGATATCGTGGCACTTGCCGACCGCGCGAGCCAAGAGGCCGCATAGATCTTTGCGGATCTTCGAAAGCAAATTTTTCCACAAATTCACCAGATTTCTCCACAGACTTAGGCAAATTTGCATACGTCTTCAGGTTGTGCCGATTGCTCTTCCCTTCCGCCGGGCAAAAAGGCACACTTCGCCGCAAGAACGCTTCCAGATTTCGGGTCGCACAAAAGGGCTCGGGGGATTTTCCCGCCCGCTGACGGCATCGGGGGGCGAGAATACAAAACAATCTCTTTCACGTGGGCGCCAAGTGATGAACAATGCGACGGTCCGCGCGCGCGAGCCGGCCGAGGAAAATCGAATCGCGGCTTGGACAGCGCAAATCCTGCGCGGCGAAATGGACGCCGTGCGTGCAAGCTTCGCGGCCAACGGCACCGGCGGCCCGACGCTCATTTGGTGTCCCGCGGTCGAGGATCTGAGCCCGCCGCCGCTAAAATTCCTGCTCGGCCACTGGCAGCGTCTCAAGGGCGAGCACCGTTATCCGCTGGCAAGCCTGATCGATCCGCTCGAGATGCGCCCGGCGCTTGGCTACATCACGCTGCTCGCGCCGATCGACGGCGGCCGCGATTTCCGCTTTCGGTTGTTCGGCACGGTGATCGCCGCGGCCTGCGAATTCGACATGACCGGCGACATGCTGTCCTCGCTTCCCCTGCGCGTCCATGTCGCGGAATACGAGCTGGCGCTCCATCGCGCGGCGCTCGCGCGCGGCGAGCCTGTCTATACCTGGCATATTCCGCCAAGCTCCGCCTCCTCCGCGATCTGGCACCGCCTGGTGCTTCCCTTCGGCAACGAGCGGGGCGAGATCGTCCGCCTCATGACGGGCATCGTGCCCGTGCCGCGCGCCGAACGGCTCGACTGAGAAGCGGGCTCCGCGGCCGCCGTGCGGCGGCGCGGCGATCGTCGTGAGCTTTCTCGACCGTATCCGCGATTGCAACCGGCGCGATTTGCGGGGCTTCCGTCCCTTCATTGTCGCAGGCGAGCGGATCGGCTGGGTCAAGCCGGCCTTCGCCGAAGCCTTGCGCGACTTCCCGCGCGTCTTTCGCGTCGACGAGGACCGCGTGTCGCTCGAGCCCGCGCTCGTGGACGCGGCGTCGCGCACGGCGGCGGTCGATGCGGCGACCCGGCGCCTTGCCGAGGAGGGCGTCATCGTCGGCTGGCGCGACGAGCCCTACGCGGTGACGGCGGCCTGGGGCCTGCCGCCGCTTCTGCGCATGGAGCGCGCCGCGGTGCCCTATTTCGGCGTGCGCGCCTTCGGCGTGCATATGAATGGCGTCGCGCGCGAGGGCGGCCGTCTCCTCATGTGGGTGGCGCGGCGCGCGCGCGACAAGCCTACCTATCCCGGCATGCTCGACAATCTCGTCGCCGGCGGCCAGCCGGACGGCGTGTCGCTGATGGACAATCTCGTCAAGGAATGCGGCGAGGAGGCCGATATACCCGAGAGCCTCGCCCGCCGCGCCGTCCCCACCGGCGCCATCAGCTACGCCATGGAGACGCCCTGGGGCCTCTCGCCCGGCACGCAGTTCGTCTACGAGCTCGAGCTGCCGCGCGACTTCGTGCCCCGCAACAAGGACGGCGAGGTCATCGAATTCCATCTCTGGCCCGTCGAAAAGGTCGCCAAGATCGTCGAGGAGACGGCGGAGTTCAAATTCAACTGCAATCTCGTGATCATCCATTTCCTGCTGCGCCACGGCCTCTTGCCGCCGAACCATCCCGACTACCGCGCCATCCTGCGGGGCTTGGCGCAATAAGCCTGCGGAGCTACCGCGCTTCGTCGGGAAAGCCGGCGGCGGCGCGCACCTCGGCGGCGCTGCGGCCGGCCGCGCGCAGTGCTGCGATGGTGGCATCCTTGTCGCGCTTGGCGAACCGCCGGCCGCTCGCGTCCTTGACCAAGGCATGATGGTGGTACTCCGGCGTCGCCAGCCCGAGGAGGGCTTGCAGCAGCCGCTGCAGATGGGTCGCCTCGAACAGGTCCTCGCCGCGCGTCACGCGCGTAACCCCCTGGAGATGGTCGTCGAGCGTGACGGCCATATGGTAGCTCGCGCGGATCTCCTTCCGCCCCAGTACGACGTCGCCGTGGATCTCGGGCGTCGCCTGCTGGCGCCCGCGCACTAAATCGATCCAGAAGAGCCTGGGGAGGTGGGCCGTGGCGCGCCCCATATCGAGACGGAGCGCATAAAGCTCGCCGGTTCCGATACGATCCTCGCGCTCGGCCGGGGAAAGCGCGCGGCAGGTGCCGGGATAGAGCGGCCCGATCCTCTCGTGCGGCGCCTCGCTCGCCGCCGCGATCTCGGCGCGTACCTCTTGGCGCGAGCAGAAGCAAGGATAGAGCAGTCCCATGGCGTCGAGCCGCGCCAGCGCGCCCAGATACTCCGCCATATGCTCGGACTGCCGGCGCACCGGCTCCTCCCAATCGAGCCCGAGCCAGGCCAGGTCCTCGCGGATGGCGGCGTCGAATTCCGGCCGGCAGCGCGTCGGGTCGATATCCTCGATGCGCAGGAGGAACCGCCCGCCCGCGGCGCGCGCCTGGCGCCAGGCCAGTAGCGCGGAATAGGCATGGCCCAGATGGAGCCGGCCGGTCGGGCTGGGGGCGAACCGGGTGACGAGACGCTCGGTCATCGCTCTGGCGATAGGCCAAAGATTCCATTAAGGGAAGGCCCTCCGGCAAAGGAGTGCGCTCCCGTGACCTCCGCCTTGAAGCAGCGTCTGAGAGAGCCCGGCCTCGTCGCGGCGCCGGGCGTGTTCGACATGGTCTCGCTCAAGCTCGCCGACGGCATGGGCTTCGACGCGCTCTACATGACCGGCTTCGGCACCGTCGCCTCGCATCTCGGGCTGCCCGATGCCGGGCTCGCCAGCTATCGCGACATGGTCGAAAGGGTCGCCACCATGGCGCGGGCGGCGCGCACGCCCCTCATCGCCGATGGCGATACCGGCTATGGCGGGTTGCTCAATGTCGCCCATACGGTGCGCGGCTACGAGGCCGCCGGCGCCGCCGCGATCCAGCTCGAGGATCAGGAATTTCCCAAGAAATGCGGCCATACGCCCGGCCGGCGCGTGATTCCGGCCGAGGATATGGTGCGCAAGATCAGGGTCGCGGTCGAGAGCCGCGCGAGTGCCGACTTCCTCGTCATCGCGCGCACCGATGCGCGCACGGCGCTCGGCCTCGACGAGGCGCTGCGCCGCGGCGAGCTCTATGCGGAGGCGGGCGCCGACGTTCTCTTCATCGAATCGCCCGAGAGCCTGGAGGAGATGGCGCGCATCGGACGCAGCTTCGACGTCCCGCTCGTCGCCAACATGGTCGAGAAGGGCCGCACGCCGCTGCTCGCCAAGGCCGCGCTCGAGGAGATCGGCTACAAGCTCGCCATCTTCCCCGTCACGGCGCTGCTCGCCGCTGCGACGGCCATGGAGCGGGCCTACCGCGCCATTCGCGACGAGGGCTCCTCGCTCGCCCTCGCGGGCGCGCTCTACGACTTCGAGCGCTTCTGCCGCCTGATGGGCTTCGAGGCGGTATGGGAATTCGAGCGGCGCCACGCCGAATAGCGGCCGCCCGCGCGCCTCCGATAGCGGCCGCCGCATTGACAGGCGCGCGGCAAGCGGCAACGATGGGCGTGCGACAATCCCGCAAACGAGCTTCCCGGGGGGAAACGATGACCGACGTGATCTCGAAGAAGAGCATCGGCGCGGCCTTGGCCGCCAAGCTGATCAAGGCGGCGGAGGCGAAGGCGAAGGAGCTGGGCAAGGCCATGGTGATCGCCATCGTCGACGAGAGCGGCGCCCAGAAGGCCTTCCTCCGCATGGACGGCGCGCCGCAGCTCAGCATCGACATTGCGATCAACAAGGCCAAGACGGCGGTCGGCTTCGGCATGCCGACCCACGCCTGGTATGATTTCATCAAGAACGATCCGCCCTTGGCGCTCGGCATCGTCCATACGCCCGAGCTGATCATCTACGGCGGCGGCTATCCCATCAAGGCGCAGGACGCGGTGGTCGGGGGCATCGGCGTGAGCGGGGGCCATTATACCGACGACATGAAGGTCGCCGAGGCGGCCTTGGCCGCCATCGCCTGACCGCGCGAGCGCGCCGCAAGGGGACGTGACGCTCGCCGACAAGCTCAGCCGCAAGACCATGGAGGAGGCGCTGGCGACGCTCGCCGCGCGCGATCCCGATCTTGCGCGCGCCTATCGCGAGGCGGGGGTGCCGCGTCTCAGGCGGCGGCCCGGGGGCTTCGGCACGCTCCTCGACATCATCCTGGCGCAGCAGGTCTCCGCCGCCGCGGCCAACGCCATCCGCGCGCGGCTGCGCGCGCTTGCCGAGCCGCTCACGCCCGACGCCTTCCTGCGGCTCGACGACGCGGCCTTGCGCGGCGCGGGCTTCAGCCGGCAGAAGATCCTTTATGGCCGCCATCTGGCCGAGGCCTTGCGCGAGCGCAGGCTCGAGCTCGCGCGCGTCCATCGCATGGCGGACGAGGAGGCGATCCTGGCGCTCAGCGCGCTCAAGGGCATCGGGCGCTGGAGTGCCGAGGTCTATCTCCTCTTCGCGCTGCGCCGGCCCGACATCTGGCCGGTCGACGACCTCGCCGTGGTCGCCGCCGTGCAGCGCGTGAAGCGCCTTCCCAAGCGGCCGTCGCGCGCGCAAATGATCGAGATCGCCGAGCCCTGGCGGCCCTGGCGCAGCTATGCGGCGCGACTCATGTGGCATTATTACCGGAACGCCCCCGGCTGACGGCCCCCGCGCCGATGGCATGCCGAGCGAGGGGATGCCGGCGAATGGAATGATGGAATGACGGAACAGGGAGACGCTTTAATGCCCGATCTCTTCGAAATTTCCGGGCCGAGCTTCGGGCCGCTCGCGGGCGGTGCGGCCCGCCAGCTTGTCGTCATGCTGCATGGCTGGGGGGCCGACGGCAACGACCTCATCGGCCTCGCACCCCATTGGGCCCGCACGCTGCCGCAGGCCGAGTTCCTCTCGCCCCATGCGCCCTTCCCCTGCGACGTCGGCTTCGGCCGGCAATGGTTCGGGCTCTCCGACCGCTCGCCCGAACGCATCCTTGCCGGCGTGCGCGCGGTGGCGCCCGTCGTCGAGGCCTATATCGACGAGGCGCTGGCCAAGCGCGGCATCGCGGACGAGAGCCTGGCGCTCGTCGGTTTCTCGCAAGGCACCATGATCGCGCTCCATGTGGCGCTCAGGCGGCCCAAGCCATGCGCCGGGGTTCTCGGCTATTCGGGGCGGCTCTTGGCCGAGGACGCGCTGGCTGCGGAGATCCGCTCGCGGCCGCCGGTCCTGCTCGTCCACGGCACGGCCGACGAGGTGCTGCCGGTCGAACTCGCTGCGCCGCGCCAAGAGCCTGCTCGAGGCGCTGGCCGTGCCGGTCGAGGCCCATGAGCGGCCGGGCCTGGGCCATGGCATCGACGAGTTCGGCCTGCAAGCGGGCGAGCGCTTTCTGAAAGCGGCCTTCAAGGCCTGAAACCGCAACATCTCGTGGTCCCACGCGAAAAAATCATGATTTTTCGGGCTTCCCATCATCAAGCCGTCACAATATGGTTCTATGCGGTACGCGTAACCGGTAGGTAGGGACGAGGCGGCTCGGCTCATGCTTGCAACCAACCATTGGCCCGCATTGGTGCTGAACGCCGATTTCCGGCCGCTCTCCTATTTCCCGCTCTCGCTCTGGTCCTGGCAGGAGACGATCAAGGCGGTCTTCCTCGAGCGCGTGAACATCATCTCCGAATATGAGGAGATGGTGCATTCGCCGAGCATGCAGATGCGGCTGCCGAGCGTGATCTCGCTCAAGGAATATATCCCGGCGGCGCGGCGCCCGGCCTTCACCCGGTTCAACGTCTTCCTGCGCGACCATTTCTGCTGCCAATATTGCGGCGGACATCGGCCGACGCCCGAGCTCACCTTCGATCATCTCGTGCCGCGCTCGCGCGGCGGGCGGACGACCTGGGAGAACGTCGTCACCGCCTGCGCCACCTGCAATCTCAGCAAGGGCAATCGCCTGCCGCGGGAATCGCGCATGTATCCGCGCACGCGGCCGAGCCAGCCCACGAGCCACCAGCTCCAGGAGAACGGCCGCGCCTTCCCGCCGAACTACCTCCATCACAGCTGGCGCGACTTTCTCTATTGGGATACCGAGCTGGATCCGAGCTGAGCCTCTCGCTCGACGATCCTCTCGATCGCCACCCACTCCCACGCTCGCGGAGAGAAGGTTGGTTCAGCGAACCTAGACGCGGCTTCTCCCTTGCGAACGGCCCTTCAGTGACGCCATTGCGTCACGGGCGGCGTTGCGCCCTATGCCATGTCGGGAGCGCCCGGATATTTCATGGCCCCGATTCATTTCCTGGATGAAAATCGGACCTGGATAAAGGCCGGGCTAAACATAAGCATGGCAAATTTGACAGTAATCCATTTGCGTCCTATAAAATCGTTATTGCAACCGAGCGGTTTTATATGAACGCTCCTGTAGGATTACCTAAGGGCGCTCCACCGCCTTTGCGCGGCAACAGCACGGCCGGCGGTGGCTGACGCGGGCCCCGATTTCCGCGCGCTCTTCGAGAAGGCGCCCGCTCTTTATCTCGTCCTCACGCCGAAGCTCGACATCGTTGCCGTAAGCGATCTCTATTGCCGCGCGATGATGACGACCCGCGCGCAGATTCTCGGCCGCGGCATCTTCGACGTCTTCCCCGCGAAGCCGGGCGATGCCGCGACGACACTCGGCAATTTGCGCGCTTCCTTCGAGCGCGTTTTGCTTTCCCGCTGCCCCGACGCGCTGCCCGTGCAGAAGCACGACATCGCGCTGCCCGCAGCCGAGGGCGGGGGCTTCGCGACGCGCTACTGGAAGCCCCTCAATACGCCGATTCTCGACTCGCGGGGCGATGTCGTCTGGATCATTCACCAGGTCGAGGACGTCACCAAGCTCGTCCGGCTCCAGTCGGAAGGGACGGCGCGCGGCGCCCTCATGCATCGGCAGCAAGAGACGATCGAGCGCGGCAAGCTGGCCAGCGGGGCGCTCGAGGAGCAGATCGAGCAGAACGCGATGCTCGAGCGACGGGTGAGCGAGCGCACCAGCGACCTCATCGCCAGCGAGGAAGGATTCCGCCTGCTGGTCGATAGCGTGAAGGATCACGCCATCTATCAGATCGATCCCGCCGGCAATATCGTGAGCTGGAACGTCGGCGCGGAGCGGATCAAAGGCTACAAGGCCGAGGAGATCCTCGGCCAGCATATGTCGCGCTTCTACACTGAGAAGGATGTGGCGAGCGGCAAGCCCCGGAGCGAGCTCGAGGTGGCGGCCGCGGAGGGCCGCCAAGTCGGAGAGGGGCTTCGGGTGCGCAAGGACGGCTCGGTGTTCCACGCCGCCGTCACCATCACCGCCATGTACGACGAGTCCGGCCGTCATGTCGGCTTCGCCAAAGTCACGCGCGACATCAGCGAGCAGAAGAAGATGCAGGAGCTGCTGGAGAGAGCGACGCAGCAGCTTCATCAGGCCCAGAAGATGGAGGCGGTCGGCCAGCTCACCGGCGGCATCGCGCATGATTTCAACAACCTGCTGACCGTCATCATCGGCAATCTCGACCTCCTGGCCGAACGGGTGGCGAGGGACGAGACGGGGCTGAAGCTGGCGCAGAACGCGCTCTCCGCCGGCCTGCGCGGCGCCGAGCTCACGCGCAAGCTCTTGGCCTTCTCGCGCATCCAGGCGCTGGAGAAGAAGGCCGTCGACGTCAACGACCTCGTCCGCAGCATGATGGACATGCTGCGCCGCGCGCTCGGCGAGAAGATCGAGATCGCGGTGAGCACGGCCGCCGATCTATGGCTCGTCGAGACCGACGTGACGCAGTTCGAGTCCGCCCTGGTGAACCTCGCGGTGAACGCGCGCGACGCCATGCCGGAGGGCGGCCGACTGACGATCGAGACGGCGAACCGGCATTTCGACGAGCGTTATGCCGCGGAGAATCCCGGCGTGGCGCCGGGCGACTACGTCATGCTGGCGGTGACGGATACCGGTACCGGCATCCCGCCCGAGCATCTCGATCGCGTGATCGAGCCGTTCTTCACCACCAAGGAGGTCGGCAAGGGCAGCGGGCTCGGCCTCAGCATGATCTACGGCTTCGCCAAGCAATCGGGCGGCCATCTGAAGATCTACAGCGAGGTCGGCCACGGCACAACCGCGCGCCTCTATCTGCCGCGCGGCAAGGCCGGAGTGAAAACGCCGATCGCCCCGCCCGCACGGGAGGCCGCGCCGGCGGGAAGCGGCGAGCTGATCCTCGTGGTCGACGACAACGACCAAGTCCGCAGCACGGTGATGGCGCAACTGGCCGAGCTCGGCTACAACGCGCTCGATGCCGCCAACGGCGCCGCGGCCATCGCGCTGCTCGAAGCGAGGCCGGGGATCGATCTGCTGCTCACCGACATCGTGATGCCGGGCGGCATGAGCGGCGTGCAGCTCGGCGAAGCCGCGAAGGAAATCCGGCCCGAGCTCCGCATCCTCTACACCTCCGGCTTCACCGAGGCTTCGATCCGCAACGGCACCGGCAAAGCCATCGCCGGGGACCAGCTGCTGAGCAAGCCCTATCGCAAGCATGAGCTCGCGCGCGAGGTGCATAAGGCGCTGGCAAGGAAGGATAATCGCGCGTCTACGGCCGATTAAAATCTTGCGCGGTTTTTCCTAAAATTGTTTGTAATTGTATACATATCGTCCTTCGCGATTCTTCCTCGCGCGCGCCATCGTTCCATTACATCTTGTTGACAACTGTCATTAAGCAGATTTTAACGGCTTTCGTCAAATAATCGCTGAGAGATTACCTATCAAGGAGTTTGGCTATGCGCGCGATCCTGTTCGGCCCTGCTCGCCGACCAAAGCGGTGCCACCGCCATCGAATACGGCCTCCTCGCGGCGCTCATCGCCGTGGCCTGCGTGGGCGGCATGGTGGCCCTCGGAAGCAATCTCGGCACGCTTTTCAACAACGTCGCCGGCAATTTCTGAGCAGCCGCGTCACGCTTTCGGTTAGCCCGCCTCGCCCCCCGCCCCTCATCGGCGCGAGAGACGGCTTCCACCGCTATCGCGTCCTCAATACCCCACCGTCGGATCGACGCGATGGAGCAGCGGCTCGCCCGCCTTCACTCGCCTTATATTTTCCGCCACGAGATCGGCCGCGCTGCGCGGATCGGTCACGCTCGCGCAATGCGGCGTCACAGTGATGCGCGGATGGCGCCAGAAGGGGTGCGAGGCGGGCAAGGGCTCCTCGCGGAACACGTCGAGCGTGGCATAGGCGAGCCGGCCCGCGGCGAGCGCCGCCAACAGATCCTCTTCCACCAGATGCCCGCCGCGCGCCGCGTTGATGAGCGCAGCCCCCCGCGGCAAGCGCTCGAAGAGCCGCCGCCCGAGAATGTTCGCGGTCTCCGGCGTGAGCGGCAGCAGACAGACCAGAATCTCGCTCCGCGCGAGGAAAGCGTCGAGGCCGCTTTCGCCCGCGAAGCTCTCGACAGCCGCGATGCGCTTCGGCCGCCGGCTCCAGCCGGCCACGCGGAAGCCGAGCCCGGCGAGCTTCTCGGCCGCGGCGGCGCCGAGTTCTCCTAGACCCATGATGGCCACCCCGCGCTCGCCGGCGGTCGGCGTATAGAGTTCGCCCCAGCGCGCCTCGCGTTGGAGGACCTCGAGCTCCGGCAGGCGGCGGTGATAGCGCAGCACATGGAGCGCCACATATTCGCTCATGCGCTGCGTCAGATACGGGTCCACCAAGCGGCAAACCGGCACTGCGCGCGGCAGCTCGGGGTCGCCGAAAAGATGATCGACGCCCGCGCCGAGCGAGGCAATGAGGCGCAGGTTCGGCAAGCGCTTGAGGAGACCGGCCGGCGGGCGCCAGGCCAGCGCATAATCGATCTCGCGAGGATCGCCCATATCGGGCCAGACGCGCAGCTCCATCCCCGGCAGCCGCGTCTCGAGCTCCTTCGCCCACCAAACGGGATCGTCGCTGTTGGAGATGAAGAGAAGCGCCATCCGACCTCACATGTTCACGACGCCGCTCTCGACCGCCTCGAGCTTGAAGGCGGCGGCCATGAGCGCTTGGGTATAGGGCTCGCGCGGCGCCTCGAGGATCTGCGCGGTCGAGCCCTGCTCCACCACCTTGCCCGCGCGCATGACGATGATCTCGTCGGCCATGGCGCGCACCACGCGAAGATCGTGGCTAATGAAAAGATAGGCGAGGCCGTGGCGGCGCTGCAACTCGCGCAGGAGATCGACGATCTGCGCCTGCACCGACATGTCGAGCGCCGAGGTCGGCTCGTCGAGCACGACGAAGCGCGGCTTCAGCACGATGGCGCGCGCGATGGCGATGCGCTGGCGCTGCCCGCCCGAGAACTCGTGCGGATAGCGCTCGCGCGTCTCGGGGTCGAGCCCGACCTCCTCGAGCGCCGCGACGATCATCGCCTCGCGCTCCTCGGGGCCGTGGCCGATGCGATGAATGCGCAGGCCCTCGCCCACGATCTGCCGGATCGTCATGCGCGGGCTCAGGCTGTCGAAGGGGTCCTGGAAGACGATCTGCATGTCGCGGCGCAAGGGGCGCAAGGCGCGCTCGGGCAGGTTCTCGATGCGTTTGCCGGCGAAGCTGATGGGGGGCGCCTGCGGCCTGCCTTCGGCATCGCGCAGCGCTGCGCGCGGCTGCAGCCGGAGGAGCGCCAGGCCGAGCGTGGTCTTGCCCGAGCCCGATTCGCCGACCACGCCGATGGTATGGCCGGCGCGCAGCGCGAGCGAGACCCCGTCCACGGCCTTGATATAGCCCACCGTGCGGCGCAGCACGCCCGCCTTGATGGCGAACCAGACGCGCATGCCTTGCGTCTCGACGAGGAGGGGCGCGTCGGCGGCGGGGCTCACGGGCAGCCCCTTGGGCTCGGCCGCGAGCAGATGGCGCGTATAGGGATGCTGCGGCCGGGCGAAGACCTCGGCGACGCGCCCCGCTTCGACGATGCGGCCCGCGTTCATCACGGCCACGCGGTCGGCCACGTTGCGCACCACCGTCAGGTCGTGGGTGATGAGCAGCACCGCCATGCCGAGCCGCTTCTGCAGCGAGCGCAGGAGGGCCAGGATCTGCGCCTGCACCGTCACGTCGATGGCGGTGGTGGGCTCGTCGGCGATCAGGAGGTCCGGCTCGTTGGCGAGCGCCATGGCGATCATCACGCGCTGGCGCTGCCCGCCCGAGAGCTCGTGCGGGAAGGCGCCGAGCCGCTCCGCCGCGTCGCGGATGCCGACCATCTCGAGCAGCTCGAGGACGCGCGCGCGCGCGGCCTGGCGGCCGAGCTTCTTATGCAGCCACAAGACCTCGCCGATCTGCCGCTCGACCGTATGGAGCGGATTGAGCGAGGTCATCGGCTCCTGGAAGATCATGGCGATGCGGTTGCCGCGGATACGGCGCAGCACGCGCTTCGACGCCCCCATCAGCTCGGCGCCCCGGAAGCGCACGCTGCCCGAGGGGTGGCACGCCGGCGGATAGGGTAGGAGCTGCAGGATCGAGAGCGCGGTGACCGACTTGCCGGAGCCCGATTCGCCGACCAGCGCCAGCATCTCGCCGGCCTCGACCGCGAAGGAGACATGGCGCACCGCCTCGAGGGGCCCTCCCGGCAGGTCGAAGGTGACGGAGAGATCGCTCACCTCGAGCAGGCCGCTCTGGCGCTCGGGCTCGCGCGTGACCGCGGCGACCTTCGATTCGACCACCTCGGGCGCGCGGCCGCCCGAGAACACCTTGCGCGGGTCGAGCGCGTCGCGCGCCGCCTCGCCGATGAAGACGAGCAGGCTCAGCATGACGGCGAGCACGAAGAAGCCGGTGAGGCCGAGCCAGGGGGCCTGGAGATTGTTCTTGCCTTGCGAGAGCAGCTCGCCGAGCGAGGGCGAGCCCACCGGCAGGCCGAAGCCGAGGAAATCGAGCGAGGTCAAGGTGGTGACCGAGCCGCTGAGGATGAAGGGCATGAAGGTGAGCGTGGAGACGAGCGCGTTGGGCAGCACATGGCGCGTCATCACCACCCAGTGCCCGGCGCCGAGCGCGCGCGCCGCCTGCACATAGATGAAATTGCGCGCACGCAGCGATTCCGCGCGCACCAGCCCCTCGAGCGAGGTCCAGCTGAACAGCAGCATGATGCCCAAGAGCCACCAGAAATTCGGTTGGATGATGCTGGAGATGATGATCAGCATGTAGAGGATCGGCAGCCCGCCCAGATCTCGATGAGGCGCTGGCTGATGAGGTCCACCTTGCCGCCGAAATAGCCCTGCGCCAGCCCGGCCATGACGCCGATGAGCGAGCTCGCCGCGGTGAGCGCCAAGCCGAACAGCACGGAGATGCGGAAGCCGTAGATGAGGCGCGCCATCACGTCGCGCGCCTGGTCGTCGGTGCCGAGCCAGTCTTGCGCGGTGGGCGGCGAGGGCGCCGGTCCGGGCAGATGATAGACGATCGTGTTGTAGCTGTAGGGGATGAGGGGCCAGACCATCCGGCCCTTGGCCGCGATCAGCCTCCGCACCTCCTCGTCGCGATAATCGGTCTCGGTCGGAAATGTGCCGCCGAAGGTCGTCTCGGGATAGTCGTGCAGCACGGGCGAATAGAGCGCGCCGTCGTAATAGACGAGGAGCGGCCGATCGTTGGCGATGAACTCGGCGAATAGGCTCGCCGTGAAGAGCACGAGGAAGATCCAGAACGACCAGTAGCCGCGCCGGTTGGCGCGGAAGTTCGCGAGCCGCCGCGCATTGATGGCGGAGAGCGAAAAAGGGAAGCCGAGGAAGCGCGCCGTCACCGCCATGTCAGGACTCGCGCGAGGCGAAGTCGATGCGCGGATCGACGAGCATGTAGGTGATGTCGCCGACCAGATTGGTGACGAGCCCGATGAGCGTGAAGAAATAGAGCGTGCCGAACATGATGGGGTAGTCGCGCGTGATGGTCGCCTGGTAGCCGAGCAGCCCCATGCCGTCGAGGGAGAAGATCGATCTCGATGAGGAGCGCGCCGGTGAAGAGGATGCCGATGAAGGCCCCGGGCAGGCCCGAGATGACGATCAGCATGGCGTTGCGGAAGACATGGCGGTAGAGCACGCGCCGCTCGCTCAGGCCCTTGGCGCGCGCGGTCAGCACATATTGCTTGTGAATCTCGGCGAGGAAGGAGTTCTTGGTGAGGATGGTGAGCGTCGCGAAGCTGCCGATCACGAGCGACGTGATGGGCAGCGCCAGATGCCAGAAATAATCGAGGATCTTGTGGAAGAAGGTGAGCTGGCCCCAATCGTCGGAGACGAGCCCGCGCAAGGGGAACCACTGCACGTAGCTGCCGCCCGCGAACAGCACGATGAGCAGGATGGCGAAGAGGAAGCTCGGTATCGCATAGCCGATGACGATCACCGTGCTGGTCCAAATATCGAAACGCGAGCCGTCGCGCACCGCCTTGGCGATGCCGAGCGGGATCGAGATCAGATAGATGATCAGCGTCGTCCACACGCCGAGCGAGATCGACACCGGCATCTTGGAGACCACGAGATCCACCACGCGGCGGTCGCTGAAGAAGCTCTTGCCGAAATCGAAGCGCAGATAGTTGCCGATCATCAGGAGGAAGCGCTCACCCATCGGCTTGTCGAAGCCGAACTGCTTCTCAAGCTGCTTGATGAGCTGCGGATCGATGCCGCGCACGCCGCGCGACTGGCCGTTCGAGGAGGCTTGCGAGGTTTCGGCGCCGCCCCCCGAAATGCGCGCGGTGGCGCTGACCGCCTGGCCCTTGAGCTGCGCCAGCACCTGCTCGATCGGGCCGCCGGGCGCGGCCTGGATGACGATAAAGTTGATGACCATGATCCCGAACAAGGTCGGGATGATCAGCAGGAGACGGCGGATGATGTAGGCGAGCATCGGAACGCGGCGTTCCCGAGCGCTGCGGCTACTGCTGGGAGGTCTGCTTGAGTGCGCTCGCCTTGGCCGGATCCACCCACCAATCATTGAAGCCGAGGCCGTATTTCGGGGTGATCTTCGGGCGGTCGAACTTGTTCCAGTAAGCGACGCGGAAATAGCTGATGTGGTATTGCGGGATCAGGTAGTGATGCCACAGCAGCACGCGATCGAGCGCGCGGACACGCGTGACGAGCGAGGGCCTGTCGGGCGCGGCGATGACGAGATCGACGAGCCGGTCGATCGCCTTGTTCTTGATGCCGATCAGATTGTCGCCGCCCGGCTCGTCGGCATATTGCGAGCCCCAGAACTGGCGCTGCTCGTTGCCGGGCGACAGCGATTCCGGGAAGGTGCCGATGATCATGTCGAAATCGAAATGGTCGAGGCGGTATTTGTATTGCGAGGTGTCGACCGTGCGGATATGCGCGTCCACGCCGAGCCGCTTCAGGTTCTGCACGAAAGGCTGGGTTATGCGCTCGAAGGCCGGCTCGTCGAGCAGGATCTCGAAGGCGAGCGGCTGGCCGCTCTTGTCGACCATGCGACCGTCCTTGACGACGTAGCCCGCCTTCGCCAAGAGCTTGAGCGCGACGCCGAGATTGGCGCGGTCGTCGCCCGAGCCGTCGGTCTTGGGCGCCTGATAGGTCGCGGTGAAGACCTCGGGCGGTACCTCGGCCTTCAGCGGATCGAGAATCTTGAGCTCGTCCGCGCTCGGCAGCCCGCCCGAGGCCAGCTCGGAATTGGAAAAATAGCTCTCGGTGCGCGTGTACTGGCCGTAGAAGAGCGTCTTGTTGCTCCACTCGAAATCGAAGGCGTAGGCGAGCGCCTGGCGCAGGACCGGGTCCGTGAAGAGGCCGCGGCGGATATTGTAGACGAAGCCCTGCATGCCCTCGGGCAGCTCGTTCGATATCTGCTCCTTCTTGACGCGGCCGTCGCGCACCGCGGGGAAGTCGTAGCCGGTGGCCCAGAATTTCGAGTTGTTCTCCAGGCGGAAATCGATGTTGCCCGCCTTGAAGGCTTCGAGCTCGACGTTCGAAGTCCTGATAGACGTCGACGCGGATGCGGCCGAAATTGTTGCGGCCCTTGTTGACGGCCAGATCCTTGCCCCAATAATTCGCGACCAGCTCGTAGGTGATCGAGCGGCCGGGATCGACGGCGATCACCTTATAGGGCCCGCTGCCGAGCGGCGCCTCCATCGTGGTCTCCTCGAACTTGTGGCTCTCGTAATATTTCCGCGACAGCACGGGCAGCTCGCCGATGATGAGCGGCAGCTCGCGGTTGTCGCCCGGCGCGAAGGTGAACTTGACCTTGTGCGCGTCGAGCGCCTCCGCCTTCACCACGCTCTGGTAGTAGATGCGGTAGCGCGGATGGCCCTTGCTCTTCAGCGTGTCGAAGGTCCACACGACGTCGTCCGCCGTGAGCGCACTGCCGTCGTTGAAGCGCGCCTCGGGCCGCAGGTCGAAGATCACCCAAGCGCGATCCATCGGCACCTCGATCTTCTCCGCGAGCAGACCGTATTCGGTGAAGGGCTCGTCCTCGCTCTGCACCGTCAGCGTATCGAAGAGCCCGCCGATGCCGGGTGCCGCGACGCCCTTGAGGATGAAGCCGTTGAGGCTGTCGAAGGTGCCGAGCGAGCCCTCATGCACCTCGCCGCCCTTGGGCGCGTCGGGGTTGGCGTAGTCGAAATGGGTGAAGCCGGGCGGGTATTTCGTGTCGCCATGCATGGCGACGGCGGGGCCGACATAGACGTCCGGCTCCGCCGCCGCGGCGGGCCTGAGGAAACCCGCGAGAAGCGCGAGCGCGAGGATAAGGGCGGGCGGGATTCGCATGACGGCCTCGGTCTGCTGATGCACGGGCGAGAGAATGGGGGTTTCGCCGCGCCCCATCAAGCCCGACGATCCTGACAGCGCGACGATCTTGACAGCCGGATGATCTCGACCGGGAACGGCGGATTTTCGCCGCCTCACTCGGCGGCGGCGCGGCGGCTGGGCAGGAAGATGCGGAAGCAGGTGGCGCCCGGCCGGCTTTCCTTGAGCTCGATTTCGCCGCCATGGGCGCGCAGGAGATCGCGCGAGATGGCCAGGCCGAGGCCGCTGCCGCCCGCCTTGGCGCTGCCGGCGAAGGGCTGGAACAGCCTTTCCCGCACGGCGGGCGCCATGCCGCGGCCGTCGTCGGCGACCTCGAGCTCGACCCCGCGCTCGCTCGACGACGCCGAGAACGTGACCCTGCTAGCCCCGGCCTCGAGCGCGTTGCGGCCGAGATTGACCAATACGCGGAAGAGCTGCTCGGGGTCGGCCTCGATCTGCAGCCCCTCGGGCACCGCGTCGAAGACGAGCCGGCCTTCGCCCGCCATGGGCGCGAGCGCCTCGGCAAGCTCGGCGAGGAAGGGACGCAGCGCGAAGCGCGCGGGGCGCGGCGCCGGCAGCTCCTCTCGCGCGAAGCTCATGGTGCCGACGCAGAGCGCGATCGCGCGGTCGAGCGCCGCGATCAGGGTGGGGGCGAGGCGCCTCACGGTCGCGTCCTCGATGCCGGCGAGACGGTCGGAAACGAGCTGCGCGGTCGCGAGGATGTTGCGCAAGTCATGGGTGATCTTGGTGACCGCACTGCCGAGCGCGGCGAGCCGCGTTTTCTCGTGCAAGGCCGAGCCGAGCTCGCTTTGCATGCGCGCGAGCTCGCGTTGCGCCAGGCCGATCTCGTCGCGCCGCCCGCTCGATTCGATGCGCGCGCCGAGATCGTCGGGATGCTCGCCGAAAGCATGCATGGACGAGGTGATGCGCCGCATCGGCCGCACCAGCTGCCATTGCAGGGTCAGATAGACCAGCGTCGCGGTGATGAGCGAGATGATGATCGAGAGGGTCAGGATGCGCTCCGAGAAATCATACATCGCCCGCCGCATCGGCGTTTCGTCGAGCACCACCTCGATCGATTGGCCGGGACCGAGCGGGGAGGGCCCGAGCACGCGCAGGATGCGGTTCTTGTGCTGGAGCAGGGTCGCGAAGGCGTCCGCCACCAGGCCGGGCCAATGCGTCTTGCGCAGATCGTAGGTCGCGTCGACGGCCGGCGGCATGTCGTGGTTCATGATGAGCGTGCGGCGTTGGCCCGCTACTTCGCGCACCACGAGATAGGCGCCGACGATGCGCAGCAGCTGCATCTCCAGAGCGGGGCTCACCATGTGCGTGGGCGTCGTCTCGAGCGCCAGGCTGGCGATATTGGCGTCGGTCAAGCGCTCGTCGAGATAGTCGAGCCGGAAGCGCGCGATCGAGGGGGTATAGATCAGCACCTCGGCCAGCATGACGAAGAGAATCGTCCAGGCCAGAAGCCGCGCCGAAAGGCTGTGCCGCAATCCAGGTAGACCCGTGCGCTCTACCGACATATGGCCTCATTATAGTTGATCCGGCCGGCGGTAAAAGCCCTTACGGTTGTAGCGGGAACAAAGATGCGGAAAGGTTCTCGAAGTAGCCCTGGCCCTTCGAGTGCCGCCCCTCAGCCGAGGCGGGCGAGCCAGGCGGCGAGCTTGCGCGCGCGATCGAGGAGGCGCGGGCTCAGATAGAAGCTGCCGGCGACGGATTTGTTGAGCTCGCCCAGGGTCGGATAGGGCGCCACCAGCGACGCCATGGCGCCGAGCTTGAGTTTGCGGCCGATCGCCAGAACCCAGGGCTGGATCAGCTCGCCGGCGTTGCGCCCGACGATGGTGGCGCCGAGGATGCGGCCGCGCTTGGTCGCGATCACCTTGACGAAGCCTTGCGTCGCGCGCTCGATCTGCGCCCGGTCGTTCTCGCCGAAGGCGCCGCGCAGGATGCGGATCGTGCCATGCGCCGCGCGCGCGCCCTCCTCGCTCAACCCGACATGGGCGAGCTCGGGCTCGGCATAGGTGACCCAGGGGATGGCGCGCTCGTCGAGCTTCGCCGGGATGCGAAACAACGCGTTCCTGATGACGATGCCGGCGTGATAGCCCGCGACATGGGTGAATTGCAGTCGCCCCGCCACGTCGCCGACGGCATAAATGCGGCGGTTCGTCGTGCGCAGCCGGCTATCGACAGTGATGCCCTTGGCGCCATATGCGACCCCCGCCGCCTCGAGCCCAAGCCCGTCGAGGTTGGGCTTGCGCCCGGCGGCGACGAGGAGATGCGAGGCGGCGACCCGCTCCTCCCTCCCCTCGCGCTCGATCGCGACCGCGACGCCCGCGCCTGCGCGCTCGACCGCCTTCACCTTGACGCCCTCATGGAGCACGACGCCCTCGTGGCGCAGCGCCTGGCGCACCAGATCGACCGCCTCGGGATCGTCATTGGCGAGGATCGCCAGCATCTCGAGCAACGTCACGCGCGCGCCGAGGCGGCGCAGCGCCTGGGCGAGCTCGACGCCGACCGGCCCGCCGCCGATCACGATGAGATGCTCGGGCCGTTCCTGGAGATCGAAGATGGTTTCGTTGGTGAGATAGGGCGCCTCGGCGAGGCCGGGGATGGGCGGGACGGCCGCGCGCGAGCCGGTGGCGATGACGAAGCGCCGCGCGCGGATCGCATGACCGCCCGCCTCGAGCCGGTCGGGGCCCGTGAAGCGGCCCTGCGCCTGGATGACGCGGCAGCCCAGCCCCTCGAAGCGCGCCACGGAATCATGGGGCGCTATGGCGGCGATCACGCCCTGCACATGGTCATGGACCTTGGCATAATCGATGCTGGGCTCGCCAAGCATGACGCCGAAGCGGCCGGCGCGCCGCGCCTCCTCCGCCGCGCGCGCGGCGACGATGAGCGATTTCGACGGCACGCAGCCGTAATTGAGGCAGTCGCCGCCCATCTTGCCGCGCTCGACCAGCACCGTCGGCCGGCGCAGGCTCGCCGCCGCCGCGGCCACCACGAGACCGCCCGAGCCGGCACCCACCACGCAGATATCGACCTCGAAGCTCTCGCCCAAGCGACCCCCTCAGCGCGATTTCCATTGCTTATACAGCACCGGCAGCAGCGCCAAAATGGCGAGCCCGACGAGCGGCAGGAAGATGCGGGGCTCGAAGATGATGTCGAGATGGGGCCGCTCGCCCGCGTCGAGGAGCGCGCCGAGGCCGCCGCCCACCAGCGCATAGATCGCCGTGCCCGGAATGATGCCGAGGAAGGTGGCGAGGACGAAGATACGCAAGGGAACACCCAGGAAGGCCGGTACCAGATTGACCAGCCAGAAGGGAAAGAGCGGCACCAGCCGCAGCACCAGGAGATAGCTGAGCGCGTTCTCGCGGAAGCCCTGCTCCATCTTATGGAGAAAGGGGCCGGCCTTGGCCCGCAGCAGCTCGCCCAGGCTGGTGCGCGCGGCGAGGAAGAGGATCGTGGCGCCCGCGGTCGCGCCGATCACGACGGAGATCGTACCGAGCAGCGGGCCGAAGAGGAAACCGGCGGCGAGGGTGAGCAGGCTCGCAACGGGCAGCGAGAAGGCGGTCACGAGCATATAGCCGAAGGTGAACAGCAATAGCGCCAGCGCCTGCTCGTCGGCCACGAAGCGGCGCAGTGCCTCGCGGTGCTGGCGCAGGCTCTCGAAGCTCAGATAGCGGTCGAGCCGAAAGAAGAAGAAGAGCAGGAGCCCGAGGGCCAACAGCCCGAGCGGCAGCCAGCGCCGCAGGGCGGGGCCAAACCCCTCCCGCCGATGATTCCGTTCCATCCGGCACCCACAACTCCCGCCCCATGCCGACGTTCCGTCGTCGATCCCGGGGCCGCGCTTGTCACTATCATTCTAGGGACGCGCCGGCCAATCATCTTGACGTGAGGGGAGGGCGAAGAGAGCGCGACCAGGGACGGCCGGCCGCGCCGCGCCGGTCAAAGGAGCGTCCCCGGCGCCGCCCACCGGATCCCCCATTTACCCGCATCAGTGCGGGGAGAGGCCTCGGACGCCTGTCAGGTTCGCACCCGCAAGATTTCGCTCCGGTCGTATTGGCGCCGGTAAGATCCGCGTCGGTCATATCGGCGCCGGTGAAATCCGCGTCGGTCAGATCGGCGCCGGCGAAATTGGCCCCCTTGAGCTTGGCATATTGGAAATTGACCGTGCCAAGCGCCGCGCCCGCGAAGTTCGCACCAGCGAGGTTTGCCTGTGAGAAGTCGGTGCGGATCAGGCCCATCGACTGATTCCGCATGTCCGCCGATGCATGCAGATGAGACAGGTCGGCGCCGCGCATGTCGTCCAGGCTGAAGCGGGCCGTCACCCACGCTCCGGAAAGATTGGCGCCGACGAAACTCGCGGCCTCGCTCGGTAGCGTCTCCATTCCCGTCGAAACGATCATGGTCTCCAGGACGGCGTTGGAGAGGTCGGCATGGGAGAAGTCGGCGCTCATGATCCAAGCCTGGTTCAGCTTCGCTCGCCGCAGTTTGGCGCCGACGAGCTTCGCTCCCACGAGCTTGGCGCGGCGCAGATCGGCGTCGGTAAGATCGGTTCCGGAAAGATCGGCGCCGCTGAAGTCGAGGTCGCGGAGATCGAGCCCCGCGAGCGAGCGGCCGGCGAAGCTCGCTTCGTGGCCCGGCCGTGCCGCCGCCAGTGCCGATTGCACGTCATTGCGCGTGACATCCGCCGCGATGGCACCCGATGCTGTCAGGGTCAAGGGAATGAACCAGATTAGTCTCGAAATCGAGAACATGGGCTTCCTCCCGCCGGGACCAAATCAATACTCGCTACGGCGCGTCACGCGCTAGACGTTTCTGAGGGTCAATCGTCATCCCATCGTTGGGGGAGACGGCGCCGATCCTCGAACAGGCGCGCGGTGACGGCCCCGAATACGATGCCGGCGATGTGAGCCACATAAGCCACGCCGCCCGACTGCACGTCCGCGATTATGCCGAAACTGAGAAGCTGGACGAGAAACCAAAATCCGATCAGGAGCGCGGCTGGTATGAAAGTGATGCGGACGAACCAGCCAATGATCAGAAGCGTACGAATTTTATCGCGCGGATAGGTAACCAGAAATGCCCCCATCACCGTGGCGATCGCTCCGCTCGCGCCCAGATTGGGGATCGTGGAGGCGGGGTCGATCGCGACTTGCGCGAGCATCGACGCTACGCCGCCGGCAAGGTAGAACGCCACGTATCGCCCGGGCCTCATTGCGTCTTCGATCTCCGGGCCGAACGCCCAGAGGTACACCATGTTGCCGAGAATATGCGACCAGCTCGCGTGCATGAAAAGAGCCGTCAGAATGGTGATCAAGTGACGGCCCGCGACGATATCGGCGGGGACGACCGACCATCGCATTACAAATGCGTCGCCACCCATCAGCTCGAGAATGAAAGCCGACGCGTTCAGCGCGATGATGAGCGCGGTGGCGATCGGAAAGCGCGACGGGCGTCGCGATTCATCCTGGAGCGGGATCATGTCTTTTCTCGCTCTGGCAGGAGCAGGTAGATTCGATCTTAGCGGAAGCTTGCGGCGAGCGCGACCGGCTCAGCCCATCGGGCCAGCCGGCTACCGGTCAAATGATGGCGATGTCGTTCTCTGCATCGGTTACGCCGGGCGCGGCGGCCGATTGCCGGTCGTGCGGCGCGCTCAAGGCTAGCAGCCGACAATGACTCTTTTGAGACGAGCCGCTTCGATACGCATCAGGCGTTACGGGCCGCCGCGCGGCACTCGATCCGCCTTGTTGCCGAGAGCGACTTGATCGATAATTGGGAGGAAGTCCTCCGTCAGCCGGGAAATGTCGGCTGAAGCCGTTTCGGCAACGTTTGAGAAGAACAGACTGGGAGGAGTACGCCGTCATGACCCCCGATCTCATGCTGCTCGTCTGCTCCGTGGTGCTCACCTTCCTGCAGATGCTGGTGGCCGTCACCGGCGCCAATCAGCAGTTTGGTCTCATGCCGCTGTTGGGCAATCGCGACGACCTGCCGCCGCTCGTTGGTTGGGCCGCGCGCGCGCAACGCGCGCACCTCAACATGCTCCAGAACTTGCCGTTGTTCATCGCGCTCATTCTCGTCGCCCATATTGCCGACCGCGTCACCCCGATGGCGCTTCTCGGGGCGCAGCTTTTCTTTTGGGGACGCGTGGCCTACGCAATCATCTATCTCATCGGCATCCCTTATGCGCGGACGGGGGTCTGGACGATATCCGTCATCGGCCTCGTTCTGATCTTCCTGCAGCTCCTCTAGTGTCCTGAACCAGAAGTTCGTTCGATATCGATCATCAGCCGTATTCCTCGTCATACCGGCGAAAGCCGGTATCGATGGCTGGAATGATGGGTCCCGGCTTCCGCCGTGACGGGAGATAGGGGAATCGCGAATTTCGGATTCGCCACACTAGGAGGCCGCTCCGCGCGCGCCCCGTGGATTTGTTGACTTCCGCGCCGGCAGCCTCTATAGAAACCCGCCGAATTTGCCGGCCGGATCGTTGGCGGAAATGTAGTTGAGGGAGTATCGAGCGTGAAGCGCACCTATCAGCCCAGCCGCCTGGTTCGCAAGCGCCGGCATGGCTTCCGCACCCGCATGTCGACCGTCGGCGGGCGCCGGGTGCTGTCCTCGCGCCGTGCCAAGGGGCGCAAGCGGCTCTCCGCTTAAGGCCGCGATGGCCAAGGGCCCGATGGCGGCCCTCGGGCGGCTCAAACGGCGGCCCGAATTCCTCCGGGCGGCTGCGCGCGGGCGTAAATGGGCGGCCGCCGGCCTCATCCTCCAGGCCTATCGACGCGATGCCGCCGACCGGCCGACCGAGCTCTCCCCTTCCCCTAGCCGCAGGGGCTTCCCTGCCAAGGATCTGACCGACGCCGAGGCGATCCGCATCGGTTTCACCGCCAGCAAGAAGGTGGGCGGGGCCGTCGCGCGCAACCGGGCGCGGCGGCGGCTGCGCGAGGCGGCGCGGCGCGTTCTGCCTGGGCGCGCCAAGCCCGGTTTCGACCTGGTGCTGGTCGCGCGTGCTGCCACCTTGCCGCGACCCTTCGCCGCATTGCTGACCGATCTCGAGACCGCGCTCGAGCGCGTCGGCGCAGCCCTGCCGCGGGAATAGGCCGAATGATGGAAGCGCCCGGATGGCGGAATAGCCCGGATGGCGGAATAGCCCGGATGGCGGAAAAGCTTGGATGACGGCAAGGGGCGAAGCGTGTATGAGTTTGCCAGCCGAAGGAGGCTCCCGATGAACCCGATCGCCTGGCTCCTCGCGGGGCTGGTGCGCGGCTACCGGCTCTTGCTCGCGCCGATCCTGCCGCCCGCCTGCCGCTACGAGCCGAGCTGCTCGCGCTATGCGCTGGAAGCGCTCGAGACGCATGGCGCGGCGCGCGGCTCCTGGTTGACGCTTCGGCGCATCCTCAGTTGCCATCCTTGGGGCGGCTCGGGCTTCGATCCCGTGCCGCCGCCCCGCGGGCCCGGTTTTGCCGGCGCGGGGCAAGGCGATCTCGGCCCAGCCTGCCGGCGCGGCCATTCCCATTGACCGCTCGACATCGCGTCGATCGCGGGGCGGCTTCGGCCAGCGGCGTCCAATCGGATGACGCCCTCGCATCGGACGACGGCTCGGATGAGATGACGATTTTGGATTAGATATGGATCAACGCAACCTCATCATCGCCATCGCCCTCTCCATTGCGATCGTGCTCGTCTTCCAGTTCTTCATCGAGCGCCCGCGCCTCGAGCGCGAGCGGACGGCGCATCCGGCGCAGGAGACGGGCCAGGTGGCGACGCAGGCGACCCCGGGTGGCGCGGGCGCGCCCGCGGCACCCGGCGCCCTCCCCGGTGCGGCGCCCCCTGAGAGCGCGCCGACGCCGAAGAGCCGCAGCGAACTCCTCGCCGAGAGCCCACGGATCGCGATCGACACGCCGAAGCTGCGCGGCTCGATCGCGCTGCAAGGCGGACGCATCGACGATCTCACGCTCGTCGACTATCGCGAGACCGTCGCGCCCGACAGCCCGCATATCACCCTTCTCACCCCGCCCGGCGCGCCCGACGCCTATTACGCTGCCTGGGGCTGGTGGGTCGCCCCCGGAAGCGACATCAAGCTGCCCGGCGACGCCACCGTCTGGAGGACCGACCACACGACGCTCACGCCCGCGACGCCGGTGACGCTCAGCTGGGACAATGGCGAGGGGCTCAAATTCAGCCGCGTCATCGCCATCGACGACGCCTACATGTTCACCGTCACCCAGCGGGTGGAGAACAGCGGCACGGCGACGGCGACGCTCTTTCCCTATGCGCTCGTCTCGCGCGCCGGCAATCCGCCCGTCAGCGGCTACTACCTGCTGCATGAGGGGCCGCTGGGCGTCTTCAACAACACGCTCCATGACGGATCATGGCTCGACAAGGCCAAGATCAACTACAAGGATCTCCAGGCGGCCGCACAAGCCGCCTCCGGGACGTCCGCCCAAGCCGGCTGCCAGACGACCGCCCAGACGCCCTTCTACCAGGAGGCGACGACGGGGGGCTGGCTCGGTTTCACCGACAAATATTGGCTGGTGGCGGCCATCCCCGATCAGCATGTCGACGTTTGCGGCCGCTTCAGCGCCAACGCGAGCGGCGGGCGCAACAAGTACCAGGCCGATTTCATCACGACCGGCGGACTATCCGTGGCGCCCGGCCAGAGCGCGGAATTCAAGAGCATGATGTTCGCCGGCGCCAAGGAGGTCGCGACCCTTGATAATTACGAGCGCAAGCTCGGCATCGCGCGGCTCTCCTACGCCATCGACTGGGGCTGGTTCTTCTTCCTCACCAAGCCGATCTTCTACCTGCTCGACTTCCTCTACCATCTGGTGGGGAATTTCGGCCTCGCCATCATGCTGCTCACCGTCATCATCAAGGGGCTGTTCTTCCCGCTCGCCAACAGATCCTACCGCTCGATGAGCAAACTCAAGAAGCTGCAGCCGGAGATGACGAAGATCCGCGAGCGCTTCGGCGACGACCGCGAGCGGATGAACAAGGAGATGATGGAGCTCTACAAGCGCGAGAAGGCCAATCCCGTGTCGGGCTGCCTACCGCAGGTCATCATGATCCCGGTCTTCTTCGCGCTCTACAAGGTGCTCTTCGTCACCATCGAGATGCGCCAGGCGCCGTTCTACGGCTGGATCCACGATCTCTCCGTGCCCGATCCCACATCGGTGCTCAATCTCTTCGGGCTCTTGCCCTGGCAGGTGCCGCAATTCCTCGCCTTCGCCGACATCGGCGCCTGGCCGATCATCATGGGCGTCACCATGTTCATGCAGCAGAAGCTGAATCCGCAGCCCGCCGATCCCATCCAGGCGCGCATGTTCATGATCCTGCCGGTAGTGTTCACTTTCATGCTGGCCCATTTCCCCTCGGGCCTGGTGATCTACTGGGCCTGGAACAACTGCCTCTCGATCCTGCAGCAATGGCTGATCATGCGACAGGCGGGCGTGAAGGCGTGACGGCCGCGCAAGCGGGGGCGGAGTCTTCCTCCGGCGCCTCCGCCGACGCGTCGCCGGATGCGGACGCGCTCGAGGCGGGGCGCAAGCTCTTCGCCGCCGAGGGACGCTTCTTCTTCGCCGCGGAGCGGGAGGCGGACGGGCTGCCCGAGCCGCGCCTGCCCGAGGTGGCGCTCGCCGGGCGCTCGAACGTGGGCAAATCCACCCTGCTGAACGCGCTCACCGGCCGCAAGAGCCTTGCGCGCACCTCGCGCACGCCGGGCCGCACGCGCCAGCTCAATTTTTTCGATCTCGGCGGCCGGCTCGTGCTGGTCGACCTGCCCGGCTACGGCTATGCCGCGGCGCCCAAGAAAGAGATCGCCGCCTGGAACGCCCTCATCCGCTCCTATCTGCGCGGACGGCCCAATCTCCGGCGGCTTTGCCTTCTCGTGGATGCCCGCCACGGCTTCAAGGAGCCCGACCGCGAGATGATGAAGCTGCTCGACGAGGCGGCGGTGATCTTCCAGATCCTGCTCACCAAGACGGACAAGGCCAATGCCGCCGAACTCGCCGCCACGCGCGAGAAGATCACGGCCGAGCTCACGCGCCATCCGGCCGGCCATCCGGGCCTGCTGGCGACGAGTGCCGTCACGGGCGACGGCATGGCAGCGCTGCGCGCAGCACTCGCCGCGCTGGCGGCGGCGCCCGCGAGCCGGTAGAGTGGCGCCCGTCCCGCCATTGCGCGAAGCGCTCCGCTCGCCAGACAAGGCTCCCGCCATGGTCCACAAGGACAGTCGCAGCAGGCACCTCGAATGGCTCGCCAAGGCCGGCATCCTGACCGAGGCGCTGCCCTACATGCGGCGCTATGCCGGCAGGACCTTCGTCATAAAATATGGCGGCCACGCCATGGCGGACGACAAGGTCGGCACCAATTTCGCGCGCGACATCGTGCTCTTGAAGCAGGTCGGCATCGATCCCATCGTCGTCCATGGCGGCGGACCTCAGATCGGCGAGATGCTGGAGCGGCTCGACATCAAGACGAGCTTCGTCGACGGGCTGCGCGTGACCAACGAGGCCACCGTCGGCGTCGTCGAGATGGTGCTGGCCGGCAAGATCAACAAGGAGATCGTCAGCGCGATCAATCAGGCAGGCGGCACGGCGGTCGGCCTCTCGGGCAAGGATGGCGGCCTCATCGCCGCGCGCAAGCTTACCCGCACCAAGCGCGATCCGGATTCGAACATCGAGCGGGTGCTCGATCTCGGCTTCGTGGGCGAGCCCGAGCGGATCAATCCGAAGGTGCTGCAGATCTTCAAGACCTCGGACATCATTCCGGTGGTGGCGCCGATCGGTGTGGGCCCCGCGGGCGAGACCTACAACATCAACGCCGATACGGTGGCGGGCGCCATCGCCGCCGCGGTCGAGGCGGCGCGGCTCTACCTTTTGACCGACGTGGCCGGCGTGCTGGACAAGACGGGCGAGCTTGTCCCCGACCTGACGGTTTCGCGCGCTCGCGCGCTGATCGCCGACGGCACCATCCAGGGCGGCATGATCCCCAAGATCGAAACCTGCATCGCCGCGGTGGAGAGCGGCGTCGAGGCCGCCGTCATCCTGGACGGCCGGCTCCTCCATGTGCTGCTGCTCGAGATCTTCACCAATACGGGCGTCGGCACGCTCATCGCCAAGGGCTGAGGCCGGGGCGAGAACGCGCGCGCCGACATGACTTTTTCCCGACGCATCGCTCAGGGACTCGAGGCGGCCGGCGTCTGGCTCGCCTTCGCCTGCTTCAAGCTCCTGCCGCTCGAAGCCGCCTCGGGGCTCGGCGGCGCGCTCGCGCGGCTCGTGGGCCCGCTGCTGCCGCAGAACCGCTATGCACGGCGCAATCTCGCCCGCGCCTTCCCGGAGAAGAGCGCTGCGGAGATCGAGCGCATCCTGCCGGTCATGTGGGAGCAGGTCGGGCGCGTGCTGGCCGAATATCCCCATCTCGGCGAATTCCGCCCCTACGAGCCGGGCGGCCATGTCGAGGTGGCGGGCGCCGAAATCCTCGACCGCCTGCGCGAGGCCGGCGGGGCCGCCATCTTCTTCTCCGCCCATCTCGGCAATTGGGAGGTCGCCTCGATCGGCGTGCGGCAGCGCGGCATTCCCATCACGCTCTTTTATCGCGCGCCGAACAATCCGCTGGTCGACCGGCAGATCCGGCGCGCACGCGGGCCGACCGCCGACGGCCTGCTGCAGAAGGGCGCGGAGGGCGGCCGCGGCGCCATCAAGGCGCTGCGCGAGGGCCGGCGCCTCGGTATGCTGGTCGATCAGAAGATGAACGACGGCATCGCCGTGCCGTTCTTCGGCCGGCCGGCCATGACCGCGCCTGCGCTCGCGCGCTTCGCCTACCGCTATGGCTGTCCGATCGTGCCCGTACGGGTCGAGCGGCTCGCAGGCGCGCGCTTCCGCCTGACCTTCCACGAACCCCTCGCCCTCGACGGCACGGGCGATCTGCATGGCGACATGGTCGCGCTCATGACGCGCGTGAATGCGCTGATCGAGAGCTGGATTCGCGCGCGCCCCGAGCAGTGGCTGTGGATTCACCGGCGTTGGCCGGATTGAGACGCCGCCGCCGCCGTCATTGGTCGGAAGCGGGCTCGCTCTCCGCGTCGTACAGCACCCGCAGCACCACGAACCAGGGATGGCGGCGGTCGAGCATCATCCCCTCGGGCGTCGCCAGCATGCCCGTTGCCGTGAGCGGAACATGGGTGAGGGTGACCGCGTCGTCCACGTTGCCGCCGATCACGCTCAAGACGCCCGGCTGGAGATCGACGGCGATGGCGCAATGGCCGGGCCAGACATAATCCGTCGGCAGATCCTCGAAACGCAGATCGCTCGCCCGCCCGCGCCCGAGGCAGATCAGATCGCCGCGCTTGGGCGCATAGGCCTCCGGCCGCTCGGCCTCGAGCGCCGGCGCTATCTTCGCCGCCGCCGCGTTCACATAGCTCGCATGGTTGGCCGAATAGGGGAAGCGGTCGCCCGCGCCGGCGATGCGCATGACATAGGAGATGAAGGCGGCCGACCAGGCATATTTGCCGTCGAGCTCGGCGGGAAAAACCTCGCCCCTCGCATCATGCTTGCCCGTCCAGGCAACGGGCGGATCGTCCGGATTGAGCCCGATCCACCAATATTCGCCCACCCGCTGCCAGAGGCCCGGCAGCCGCTCGAGCTTCTGCCCGGGCGGCAGGGCGAGTTGCGCGTCGCCCGGCCCGTCATCGACGGGCTGGCCGAAAAGCCGCCATTCGCGCAAAGCGATGGCGACCGCGTCCTCCCGATTGAACGGCTCGTAGGACTTCGTGGCGAAGGCGGGCACATGCTCGTCGAGGGGCGGCTTCGCGGGCCCGCAGGCACCGAGAGCGCCGAGCAGCAAGAGCAGAAGCAGCGGCCTGACCATCGCGCAAAAGGGATGACAGGAGTCGCGCGCAAGCTCAAGCGCGCCGTCGGGACGCGCGGCGCGCCCGGCGTCGGACAGAGAGCAGGCGATCGCATCCATGCGATCGCAGCGCAGCTTTCAATTCACCGGCGTCACGATCGGTCCGGTTGCGGGCGCCACGATGACGGGCGTGACGATCGGCCCATAGACGATCGGCCGCGGCCGGTAGGCCGCATGCTGCACCGTCGGCACCTGATTGCCCTTGCTGTACATGCACTGGATATAGCGCATGTCGTAGCGGCGCTGCGCGTCATAGCCGGTGGCGTTGGCGGCGCTCGCGCCCGCGGCGCTTCCGACCAGCAACCCGCCGCCCGCGCCGACGGCGGCGCCGATCGCCGGATTGCCGACGGCCGCGCCGATCGCGGCACCTGTGGCCGCACCGACCAGCGTACCGAGAATGGCATTGTTGATGCCGGTCTGCGCCGCAGCCTGTTGAGCGGTGCCGCCGGTCGCGGCGAATTGCTGGCAGGTCGCGTCGTCCTGCTGGAAGTCGCTGAAGTTCTTGCCCTGTGCCGGCAGGACCATCACGCTCGGCCCCGAAGGCGGCACGGCGCAGGCGCCGAGCGCGAGCGCCCCGGCGAGAACGATGAACGGCGCCAGACGATGCATGTGAGCCTCCTTTGCTGTTGCGAGCGCATTCGTTGATGCGGGTCGGCGCGCGCGGCCCCCCGTCATTGCCGAGCTCCGCCGTCGAGGAGCGGATCCATCAGAGCGGCAAGCCATAGTATCGCGCCTGAAAATAGTTTGAGTAAAGCCAGCAATGCTCGGGATGCAATAATGAACGGCTGTTCATTCGCGGCCTCTCCTTCGTGCGCCCGAGACGGCGACGTACTTTGTCCATCATACGAGCAAGTATTCTCTTCCTTGCGCATGCCGCCGATTTTCCGCCTTACGGGAACCCGACGGAAATGATTGAACGGCGCCGGCGGCAATTCGCGGGAATGAAAGCCGCATTCGATGGATGCCGGGCGTTCGGAATTTCCATAGAAATATGCTTGAATGAGGCGCTTCTTATGAAAGGTGCCGTGGATGGCGCAACTGCCTCGATATCGGACGACGATCGTCCTCGGGCTGCTGATCGTCGGCATGATCGGGCTATTCCTGCTCGACGCCTTGGCACCGCCTGGCGTCGCGGACGGCATCGGCTATCCCATCCTCCTCATGCTCTGCGTCTGGCTGCCCTGGCGCTCCTCGCTCACCATCTGCGCCTGGATCGCGACCGTGCTGACCGGCATCGCGGTCCCCTTCTCCACCGAGGGCGGGATCGGCTTCGAAGCCTCGCTGGTCAACCGCGCGATCGCTTTCATCTCGATCTGGCTGATGTATTTCCTGCTCGAGCAGCGACTCACGCTCGAGGATAACCTGCGCGCGAGCGAGCAAAGCGCCCTCGCCGCCAGCCAAGCGAAGTCGAACTTCCTCGCCAATGTCACGCGCGAGCTGCGCACCCCCCTCTCCAATATCATCGGCTCGTCCGCCATGATCGCGAAGCAGGCCTTCGGGCCCGTCGGCGACGAGCGCTATCGCGCGGATGCCGAGAAGATCCATGCGCGCGCCTCGAACCTGCTGGTGATCATCGACGACATCCTCGACATGACCAGGCTCGAAGCCGGACGCTACAAGCTCGAGGAGCGCTACCATTCGCTGGCCGATCTGGTAACCGATACGCTGCAGGCGATGGCGCATTCCGCGCGCGACGCGGGCATCGAGCTCAAGGCGGAGATCGCCGATGGCCTGCCGCCGGTCCGCCTCGACCGGCGCGCCGTCAAGCAGATCCTGGCCAATCTCCTTTCGAACGCGATCAAGTTCACCCGCGAGGGCGGCATCGTGACGGTGTCGGCCAGGATCGCGCCCGACGGCATCATCATCGCCGTCGCCGACACGGGCATAGGCATCCCGACCATCCAGCTTCCGCGCCTCGGCATCCCCTTCGAGCATGCGGGCCCGGGAAGCCGTCGGCCGAAGCCGGGCACCGGGCTCGGTTTGGCGCTTTGCCGCAGCCTGGTCGAACTGCATGGCGGCCGGCTCGAGATCGAGAGCATCGAGGCCAAAGGGACCACGGTCCGCGTCGTCCTGCCGAGGGAGCGCATTTTTCCCGAGCGCGGCGCGGCCCCGCCCTTGCCGGCGCCGAGCCCGCCCTCCGTGGTGGAGGCCGGTTAAGCGGATGGGTGCGGGCCTCCCCTTCGAGCGCCGGCGCTTTCGCACGGCGGCCAAATATTACCTCCAGGGGCGGCCACCCTATGCGGGGCACCTCATCCGCCGGGTCGCCGAGCTTTGCGGCCTCGACGGCGACGAGCGTCTTCTCGATCTCGGCTGCGGGCCGGGGCAGCTCGCGCTCGCCTTCGCGCCCTTCGTCGCCGAGGTGACCGCGCTCGACCCCGAGCCCGAGATGCTGCGCATCGCCGCCGAGCGCGCTGCCGAGGCCGGCGCCTCCATCCGCTTCGTCGCGGGCGGCTCCGATTCGCTCGACCCCTCGCTCGGCCGCTTCCGCCTCGTCGTCATCGGCCGCGCCTTCCATTGGATGGACCGGTGTCAAACGCTCGAGCGGCTCGACCGCATGATCGAACCGGAGGGCGCGCTGGCGCTTTTCAGCGACAAGCATCCGGCGCTGCCCGACAATGGCTGGCGCGACGCCTTCACCGCCGTCGTCGATCGCTACGCGAAGGACGATGCGACCCGCGCCGACCGCCGCGCGCCCGGCTGGCTCTCTCATGAGGCCGTGCTGCTCGATTCTCCCTTCGGCCGGCTCGAGCGCATAGGCGTGCTCGAGCGCCGGCGGACTCCGCTCGAGCATTTCATCGATCGGGCGCTCTCGATGTCGAGCACGTCGGAGGCAAGGCTCGGGGCGCGCGCGGAGCAGCTCGCGCGCGAGCTGCGCGAGGCGATGATGCCCTTCGCCCGGGACGGGCTTGTGACCGAAGTGGTGGAATTGCAGGCGCTCGTCGCGCGGCGGCCCGCGCTCGCCCGCTCCGCGCAATAGCCAGGTCGATTCGAGACGAAAGCGACGCCGGGGAGCGCCCATGATCAGGAAGATCGGCCTGCTGACGAGCGGCGGCGATTGCGCCGGCCTCAATCCCGCGATCCGCGCAGTCGTCGCGCGAGCGAGCGGGCGTTATGGCTGGACGGTCGTCGGCATCCATAACGGCACGAGCGGTCTGTTGGCGCGGCCCGTGGAGCATCGGATTTTGACGCTCGAGCAGCTGCCCGAGCAGATCCAGCACCTTGGCGGCACCATCCTCGGCACCACGAACAAAGGCGATCCCTTCGCCTTCCCCTATCCCGACGGCAGGACCGTCGATCGCTCGGCGGAGGCGATCGAAGGCTACCGGCTTCTCGAGCTCGACGCTCTCATCGGCATCGGTGGCGACGGCAGCCTCTCGATCCTGCGCCGCCTCGCGCGCCAAGGCGGCATCAACCTTGTCGGCCTTCCCAAGACGATCGACAACGACGTGGGCGCGACCGAGATCGCCATTGGCTACGACACGGCCGTGCGCGTGGCGACCGAGGCGCTCGACAATCTGCAGCCCACCGCGGCGAGCCACAGCCGCATCATGGTGCTCGAGACGATGGGCCGCGACGCCGGCCATATCGCGCTCGCGGCGGGCATCGCCGGCGGCGCCGACGCCATCCTCATTCCCGAGCTCCCCTACACGATCGAGGCGGTCGCCGCCCATCTCACGCGGCTCATGGCGCAGGGGCACAATTTCGCCCTCGTGGTGGTGGCGGAGGCGGTGCGCACGGCCGCGGGCGACATGGTGACGGGCGGCTCGGGCGGCGTCGACCGCTATGGCGGCGTCGGCCGCTACATCGCGCGCCGCCTCGCCGAGGCGACAGGCGCCGAGGCCAGGGTGACCGTGCTCGGCCATGTGCAGCGCGGCGCCGCCCCCAGTCCGCGCGACCGGCTGACGGCGGCCGTCTTCGGCGTGCATGCCGTCGACCTTATCGCGGAAGGCCGCTTCGACCGCATGGTGGCCTGGCAGAACCGCGAGGTGGTCGACGTGCCGCTCGACGAGGTGATCGACCGGCCGCGCCTCGTCGATCTCGACGGCCCGCTCGTGCGCACCGCCCGCGCGCTCGGCATCAGCTTCGGGGACGAATGAGAAGCGCGACCGCCCGCGACGATGCGCCGCGGCGCCGGCGCCACCCCATGCTGGACCCGCGCGGCGGGTGGACCTAGATGGATGCAGGTGCCGGCGTCGATCCCCGTCCGGCCGAAACGAGCCGCCATGGCCATTCCGCGCTACAGCGCCCATCAGGGCCTGATCCTCTTTTCCGCCGGCTTCCGCCCGTTCTTCCTCCTCGCGGCGGTTTGGGCGGCGCTCGCTTTGCCGCTCTGGCTTCTCGTCTATGCCGGCTGGCTCGCGCTCCCAAGCGCATTGCCGCCCACCAATTGGCATATGCATGAGATGGTGTTCGGCTATGGCGGCGCCACGGTCGCGGGCTTCCTCCTCACGGCCATACCCAATTGGACGGGGCGCATGCCTTTGCAGGGCCGCCCGCTCATGATCCTGGCCGCGCTTTGGGCGCTCGGCCGCTTGGCCGTGCTGTTCTCCGCTGGCATCGGCGCGGCACCGGCCGCCTTGCTCGATCTTGTCTTCCCGCTTCTCTTCGCCTGTGCCGTCGGGCGCGAGATTTTGGCGGGGCGCAACTGGCGGAATCTGCCGATGCTGCTCGCGGCCGCGCTCCTCTTCGCCGGCAATCTGCTGGTTCATCTCGAGGCCGTCGGCGCGACCGGAGCCACGGCCGCGCTCGGCGACCGTCTCGGCCTCGCCACGCTTCTGATGCTGATGGCGATCGTTGGCGGCCGCATCGTCCCGAGCTTCACGCGCAATTGGCTCGCCAAGGAGAGGAACGATGTCCCGCCGCCAGCGGCCCTCGGGCCTTTCGATCTGGCGGCCCTTATCGTGACCGCACTTGCCTTGCTTGCCTGGACGGCCGCGCCCGAGGCGCGCGCCACGGCTTGGGCCGAGCTTGCGGCGGGCCTGGCGCTCGGTCTTCGCCTGTTGCGCTGGCGCGGCATCGCGACCCGGCGGGAGCCTCTCGTCTGGATCCTGCATCTCGGCTATGGCTGGCTCGCCTTGGGCTTCCTGCTTCTGGCCGCGGACGGGTTCTTTCCCCTGCTGCCGCGGACCACGGCGCTGCATGCGTTGACCGTCGGCGCGATCGGCACCATGACGCTCGCGGTGATGACGCGCGCCTCCTTGGGCCACACGGGCCGCCCGCTCCTCGCCGGGCCGGGCACCCGCGCGATCTATCTCCTGATCACGGCGGCGGCCCTGCTGCGCCTCGCCGCTCCCTTGGGCGGGGCGCAGTATATGAGCCTGCTCGCACTGGCCGGGCTCGCCTGGACAAGCGCCTTCGCGCTCTTCGCTTTGCTTTATGCGGGACCTTTGGCGCTTCCCCGCGCGCACGAGGCGGAGATGCGGCCGATCTGAGCTCAGCGCCTCCTTCCTTCAATCCGCCGCCTTGAACCTGTAGCCCACGCCGGTCTCGGTCGAAAGAAAAGTCGGCCGCGTCGGGTCAGCCTCGAGCTTCTCGCGTAGATGGCGGACATAGACGCGCAGATACTGCACATCCTCGGTATGGGCCGGCCCCCAGACCTCGCGCAGGATAAAGCCGTGGGTGAGCACCTTGCCGGCATGCAGCACGAGAAGCCGCAGCAGGTCGTATTCGCGCGCCGATAGCTTCACCTCGGCGCCCTTGAGCGTGACCATCCGCCGCACCAAATCGACCGCGAGCTCGCCCGAGCGATAGAGCGGCGCCTCGCCCTGGCGCTGCAGCCGGTGGCGCAGCGCCGCGCGCAGGCGGGCCAGGAGCTCGTCCATGCCGAAGGGCTTGATGACGTAGTCGTCGGCGCCGAGGTCGAGCGCCTTCACCTTGCCGCGCTCGTCGCTGCGGACCGACAGCACGATGACGGGCACGAGCGAGGTGCGGCGCAATTCGGCGAGAACCTCGAGCCCATCCATGTCGGGCAGCCCAAGATCGAGCACGACCAGATCGGGCGCCTCCTTGGCCGCCGCCGCCAGCCCCTCCGCCCCGCTCGCCGCCTCGGAGACGCGATAGCCCTCGGCACCCAGGCTCGCGCGCAGGAAGCGCCGCATCGCCGCCTCGTCGTCGATGACGAGGATATGGCCGAGATCGCTCACCGGGGCAGCGCCGGCTCCGCCGGCCGGGCCTCGCTGAGCGCCGCGGGCAACAGGAGCGTGAAGACGGCGCCCGAACGGTCGGTGCGGTTGGCGGCGGTGATGCGCCCGCCGAAGGCCTCGATAAAGCCGCGGCAGACGGCGAGGCCGAGGCCGGTGCCGGCAGGGCGCTGATCGCCGGACTTGACGCGGTGGAACTTGTCGAAGATGGCCTCGAGATGCTCGGGCGGGATGCCGCTGCCCTCGTCGATCACCTGGATGCGTACCTGATCGCGCTCGGTCGCCGCGGCGATGCGGATCAGCGAATCCTCGGGCGTATGCTTGGCCGCGTTGTCGAGCAGGTTGAACAGCACCTGCTCGAAAAGCACGGCGTCGAGCGCGAGCAGCGGGAGATTGGAGGCGAAGACCAGCTCGACCCGTCGCCGCCCGAGCACCCGCCCGGCGCGGCGCAGCGCCGTCTCTACCACCTCCGCGAGATCGACCTTGTCGGCCCTGACCTTGAGCGCGCCGGATTCGAGCCGCGTCATGTCGAGCAGATTGCCGACGAAGCGGTTGAGCCGCTCGGCCTCGTCCTCGATCGTCGCCTTGAGCTCCTCCTCGGCCGCCGCCTCGAAACGCGTGCCGGACCGGCGCAGGCTGGTGATGGAGCCGAGGATGGAGGAGAGCGGCGTTCGCAGGTCATGCGAGATCGAGGTCAGCAGCGCCGAACGCATGCGCTCGGTCTCCGCCTGCACGCGCACCTCGTCGAGATCGTCCACCAGCTGGATACGCTCGATCGACACGGCGATCTGATCGAGCAGCCCGTCCAGGAGCCGCCGCTCGTCGGGCGTCATCAGCGGGCCGTCCGCCTCGCGGTCGAGCCCCACCACGCCGACGAGCCCCGTCTGCGTGCGCAAGGGAAGGAACAGGCGCTTGGCGCCGGGCAGCGTGTCGGAGCCGCGCCCCGCCGAGGCCTTGTGGTCCCAGCACCAGCGCGCGGCCGCGAGGTCGGCCTCGTCGGCCACGTCGTCGGGCGGATAGCCCGCCACCACCGCCATCCGGTCGGCCTCGGGCATGAGGAAGATGACGCGCAGCTTGAGCATGGAGGCGATCTGGAAGCTGCCCGCCCAAAGCAGGTCGTCGAGACTGCCGATGCCGGCGAGCTTGCGGCTGAAGGCATTGAGCTCGGCGGTCGTCTTGACCTGGTGGCGCGCGATCACCGCCTGGCGGCGGATGCGCGCGGTGAGGTTGCTGGTCAGCACGGCGACCGCGGTGAAGAACACCAGCGCAAGCAGGTTCGAGGGATCGCCGATCGTGAAGGTATAGAGCGGCGGGATGAAGAAGAAATTGTAGGCGAGAATGCAGATGAAGGAGGCGAAGAGCGAGGGGCCGAGGCCGTGATTGATGGCGCTGAAGAGGATGGCGGCGAGGAAGACGAGCGAAATGTTGGGCAGCACGACATGCTGCTGGATGACCCAGCCCACTGCCGTGGCGAGCGCCACCATGAGTGCTGCCACAATGTAGGGCATGGGCTCGAAGGGCTCCCCCGCGTCGCGCGCGCGCACCGTCTTGGCCGGCAGCTCCTTGCCCTCGCCCGCGACGATATGGAGGTCGATGGGTCCGGCCTTGCGCACGAATTCCTTGAGCACCGTGCCGCGCAGCCAATCGAGCCGGCGCGGACGGTTCGGCTTGCCGAGCACGATCTGCGTGACGTTGTTGTCGCGCGCATAGGCCAGCAGGTCGTCGGCGACGCGCTGGCCGGGGACGGTGACGGCCTGGGCGCCGAGCCGCTCGGCGAGGCGGAGAGTGTCGGCGATGCGGTCGCGCTCGACCTCCGAGAGATGCTGGTCGCGCGGCGTCTCGACATGGAGCGCCAGCCAGGAGGCCTTGAGCCGGTCGGCCGTGCGGCGCCCGTAGCGCACCAGGCCGGCGGCGCCCGGGCTCTCGTTCACGGCGACGAGGATGCGCTCGCCCGCGGCCCAAGGGCCGCTGATGGCGTGGGCGCGCATGTAGTTTACCATCTGCTCGTCGACGCGCTCGGCGGTGCGGCGGAGTGCCAACTCGCGCAAGGCGGTCAGGTTGCCGGGCGAGAAGTAATGCTTGAGCGCACGCTGCGCCTGGTCGCGCACATAGACCTTGCCCTCGTGCAGGCGCTGGATCAGCTCCTCGGGCGTGATGTCCACCACCTCGATCTCGTCGGCCCGCTCGATGATGGCGTCGGGCACGGTCTCGCGCACGCGGATGCGGGTGATCTTGGCGACCACGTCGTTGAGGCTCTCGACATGCTGGATGTTGAGCGTGGTGAAAACGTCGATGCCGGCGGCGAGCAGCTCCTCGACATCCTGGTAGCGCTTGGGATGGCGGCTACCCGGCGCGTTGGTGTGGGCAAGCTCGTCGACGAGCGCCAAGCGCGGCCGGCGCGCGAGCAACGCGTCGAGATCCATCTCCTCGAGGATGCGGCCCTTGTACTCGATGCGCCGACGCGGGACGATCTCGAAGTCGCGGCAGAGGCGCTCGGTCTCGACCCGGTTGTGGGTCTCCACCACGCCCACGACGACATCCCATCCATCGGCCTTGCGCGCCTCGGCCGAAGTCAGCATCTCGTAGGTCTTGCCCACGCCGGGCGCCGCACCCAGGAAGAGCTTGAGCTTGCCTCGGCCTTCCTCGCCGGCGGCCGCCAACAACGCCTCGGGCGAGGGCCGCTGGTGGCGATCGTCATTCTCGGAAGGGCTCATGCCTCGCCTCATGCCGGGGGACGCAGGGCGAGCCCATTATATAGCCTTCGACCCATTGCGGGGTCGAGCGGCGAGCGAACGGCAAGGCAGCTGCGAGCAGGGAAGGTGCTACTTCCCCTTCGCCGCCAGGGCGTCGAGCGCCAGGTTGAGCTTCAGCACGTTCACCCGCGGCTCGCCGAAGATGCCGAGCAGGCGCGGCTGGGTTTGCGCGGCGACGAGCGCGGCGAGCTCGGATTCCGCCAGGCCGCGCGCCTTGGCGACGCGCGGGAGCTGGAAATTGGCCGCCGCGGGGGTGATGTCGGGGTCGAGGCCGCTGCCCGAGCTGGTCACGAGATCGACCGGGATCGGCGCCGGGCTTTGCGCATGGAGCTTGTCGGCATCGGCCTTGATCCTGTCCATCAGCGCCTTCGAGGTGGGGCCGAGGTTCGAGCCGCTCGAGTTCTGCGCGTTATAGGGCGCATCGATCGTCTTGCCCTGCGCGTCGGTATCGGTCGTAGCCGAGGGACGGCCATGGAAATACTTTTCGGACGCGAAGTTCTGCCCGATGAGGGCCGAGCCCACGACCTTGCCGTCCCGCTCGACGAGGCTGCCCTGGGCCTGCCAGGGAAAGACGAGACCGGCGATCCCCGTCATCGCGAGCGGGTAGACCAGCCCGGTCAACAGCGTGAACAGGACGATGAGAACGAGCGCCGGGCGCAGCTGCGTGGACATCTCGGATGCTCCTCAGGCGAGTCCCAAGGCGGCGACGAGGACGTCGATCGCCTTGATGCCGACGAAGGGAATGATGACGCCGCCCACGCCGTAGATCAGCAGATTGCGGCTCAAGAGGCGGTAAGCGCTCGTCGGGCGGTATTTCACCCCGCGCAGGGCCAGCGGGACGAGCGCGATGATGATGACGGCGTTGAAGATGACGGCGGAGAGGATGGCGCTCTCGGGCGTGCGGAGCCCCATGATGTTGAGAATATTGAGGCTCGGGTAGAAGGCCGCGAACATGGCCGGGATGATGGCGAAATATTTCGCTACGTCGTTGGCGATCGAGAAGGTGGTGAGGGCGCCGCGCGTGATCAGCATCTGCTTGCCGATCATCACGATCTCGATGAGCTTGGTGGGATCGGAATCCAGATCCACCATGTTGCCCGCCTCGCGCGCGGCCTGGGTGCCCGTCTGCATGGCGACGCCGACGTCGGCCTGGGCGAGGGCGGGCGCGTCGTTGGTGCCGTCGCCGCACATGGCGACGAGCTTGCCCTTGCCCTGCTCGTCGCGGATGAGCTTGAGCTTCTCCTCGGGCGTCGCTTGCGCGAGGAAATCGTCGACCCCCGCCTCGGCCGCGATGGCGGCGGCGGTGAGCGGGTTGTCGCCGGTGATCATCACCGTGCGCAGACCCATGCGGCGGAGCTCGTCGAAGCGCTCGCGGATGCCGCCTTTGACGATGTCCTTCAAATGAATGACGCCGAGGATGCGCGCGTCCTTGGCCACGGCGAGCGGCGTGCCGCCCGCGCGCGCGATGCGGTCGGTGATCTGGCCGAGCTCGCGAGGCACGGGCGCCGCGCCGGCGACGCGCGCGACATGCGCCACCACCGCGTCGACCGCGCCCTTCCTGATCGAGGAGCCTTCGAGGTCGATGCCGCTCATGCGCGTCTGGGCAGAGAATTTCACGAAGCGCGCGTTGAGCGGCGCCATCTCGCGCCCGCGCAGGCCGTATTTCTCCTTGACCAGCACGATGATCGAGCGGCCCTCGGGGGTCTCGTCGCTGAAGGAGGCGAGCTGCGCCGCGTCGGCGAGTTCGGCCTCGCTCACGCCCGGGAGCGCGAAGAGCTCGGTCGCCTGGCGGTTGCCGAGGGTGATGGTGCCGGTCTTGTCCAGCAGGAGCGTGTCGACGTCGCCCGCCGCCTCGACGGCGCGGCCCGACATGGCGAGCACGTTGAACTTCACCAGCCGGTCCATGCCGGCGATGCCGATCGCCGACAGGAGCCCGCCGATCGTGGTCGGAATCAGACAGACGAAGAGCGCCACGAGGACGATGACGCTGATGCTGCCGCCGGCATAAGCCGCGAAGCTCGGGATCGTCACCACGGCGAAGACGAAGATGATGGTCATGCCGGCGAGCAGGATGTTGAGCGCGATCTCGTTTGGCGTCTTCTGGCGCACCGCGCCCTCGACCAGCGCGATCATGCGGTCGAGGAAGGTGGAGCCCGCGGCCGCGGTGATGCGCACGACGATCCAGTCGGACAGCACGCGCGTGCCGCCGGTGACGGCGGAGCGGTCGCCGCCGCTCTCGCGGATGACGGGCGCCGATTCGCCGGTGATCGCCGATTCGTCGACCGAGGCCACGCCCTCGACTACATCGCCGTCGCTCGGGACATAGTCGCCGGCCTCGACCAGCACGATGTCGTCTTGCTTGAGCTTGAGGGCGGAGACGTTGTCGTAGTCGCGCGGGAACGGCACGCGGCTCGCGTTCGCGCGCAGCTTCTTCGCCACGGTCTCGGTCCGCGTGCGGCGCAGCGCCTCGGCTTGCGCCTTGCCGCGGCCCTCGGCCACCGCCTCGGCGAAATTGGCGAACAGCACGGTGAACCACAGCCAGGCGATGATCTGGACGCTGAAGAGCATGTGGCCGCCGCCGGTGACGAGGTCGCGCGCCAGCATCACGGTCGTGAGCGCCGCCACCACCTCGGTCACGAAGATGATGGGGTTCTTGACGAGCGTCCGCGGATCGAGCTTGCGGAAGGAGTTGATGATCGCGGCCAGGATGATGTCGCGGTCCAAGCCGGCGGCCCCGCCCGCGCGATGCTTGCCGTGCTCGGCGTGCGCTGCCGTGGATTTGTTGTTCATGGCCTTACCTTCAAAACAGCTTGCCCGCACCCATCAGCATCTGCTCGACACCGGGCCCCAGCGAGAGTGCGGCGAAATAAGTCAGGCCCACGGTGATGAGGATGACGCCGACGAGGAGAGCGACGAACAGCCCGTTGTCGGTCGGGAAGGTCCCGGCGGAGGGCGGCACGATCTTCTTCTGCGCGAGCGAGCCCGCGACCGCGAGCAGCGGCACGGCCATCACGAAGCGGCCGATCAGCATCGCGAAGGAGAGCGTGACGTTGTAGAAGAGCGTGTTGCCGTTGAGCCCGGCGAAGGCGCTGCCGTTGTTTCCCGTGGTCGAGCTGAAGGCATAGAGGATCTCGGAGAAGCCGTGCGGCCCGTTGTTCGAGATGCCGGCGAGGCCCGCGGGCAGCGCGGTCGCCAGCCCGGTGAAGCCGAGGATCGAGAAAGGCAGCACGAGAAAGGCGAGCATCGTCATCTTGATCTCGCGCGCTTCGAGCTTCTTGCCGACATATTCCGGCGTCCGCCCGACCATGAGGCCGGCGATGAACAAGGTCACGATGGCGAAGACCAGCATGCCGTAGAGGCCCGAGCCCACGCCGCCGAAGATGACCTCGCCGAGCTCGATATTGAGCATCGGGATCATGCCGCCCAAGGGCGTGAAGCTGTCATGCATGGCGTTGACCGCCCCGCAGGAGGCGTCCGTCGTCAAGGTCGCGAAGAGGGCGGTATTGGCGATGCCGAAGCGCACCTCCTTGCCTTCCATGTTGCCGCCGGCCTGAAGCGGCCCCGCCGCCTGGTCGATCCCCATGGTCGTAAAATTGGGATTGCCCGCGGCCTCGGCGCCGTAAAGGATCAGCACGCCCGCGATCGAGAGCACCGCCATGGCGCCGAAGAGCGCCCAGCCCTGCATCTGATTGCCCACCATGCGGCCGAAGACGTTGGTGAGCGACGCGCCGATCGAGATCATCAGGATCATCTGGATGAGATTGGCGAGCGCCGTCGGGTTCTCGTAGGGATGCGCGGCGTTGGCGTTGAAGAAGCCGCCGCCGTTGGTGCCCAGCATCTTGATCGCCATCTGCGAGGCGACCGGGCCTTGCGCGATCACCTGCTTGCCGCCCTCGAGCGTCGTCGCCTCGACATAGGCGCCGAGGTTTTGCGGCATGCCTTGCCAGATCAGCAGCAAGGCCGCGACGATCGCGATCGGCAGCAGGACATAGAGGGTGCCGCGCACGAGATCGGCCCAGAAATTGCCGATACCCTTGGCCGAGCGGCGCGAAAAGCCGCGGATGAGCGCGATGGCGATGGCGATCCCGGTCGCGGCCGAGGCGAAATTCTGCACCGTCAGGCCGGCCATCTGGACGAGATAGGAGAGCGAGCTCTCGCCGCCATAATTCTGCCAGTTGGTGTTGGTGATGAAGCTGATCGCCGTGTTGAAGGAGAGATCGGGCGCCACGTTCGCCATGGCCTGCGGGTTGAAGGGCAGCGAGGCCTGAATGCGCTGCAGCAGATAAAGCAGGAGGAAGCCCGCGAAATTGAACAGCAGCAGGCCGAAGCCGTAGGTCATCCAGTGCTGCTCGGACTTCGCATCGATCCCGGCCAGGCGGTAGAACAGCGCCTCGACCGGCTGAAGGATCGGCGACAGAAAAGTACGCTCGCCCGCGAAGACGCGCGTCATGTAGCCGCCGAGCGGCTTGGTCAGCGCGATGATGATCGCGAAATAGATCGCGATCTGGATCAGACCGTTCGCAGTCATGGCAGGCTCCGGCAGCCGTCGTCCTCAGAAACGTTCGGGACGCACCAGCGCAAAGACGAGATAGGCGAGGATGAACAGGCTCACCCCGCCACCCAGGATGAAATCGAACAGCATCGCTCCCTCACAGCCTGTCGCAGAGCACGACGTAGCCGAGGAGGAGCGCGCAGGAGCCGAAGCCCAGCGCGAGCATGATGACATCCAACATCGGCGCCTCGTATTTCTTCGCCGCGTCGAGCGCGACCGGCGGAGATTGCGACCCGCGCCGATAAAAATTCGAGACGGATTAAGGTTACCCGGCATAAAGGCCGCATAAAAACGGGAGGGGGCCGACCGGTCGACGGCGCCGTGGATTCCCGCGCCGCGCCCTGCTATCTGGTCTTGCCATGAGCGCGCCGGACCAGCTCGAACAGCTCGGCGGCTATGCGTTGCCGCGATATGAATTCGCGCTCCCGCCCGAGCTCGCGCCCGAGCGCGCACGAAGGCCCGCGCGGCGCTATCCGGTGGTCGTGGTCGGCGGCGGCCTGAGCGGCCTGACGACGGCCTGCGATTTAGCACTCCGCGGCATCGAGGCGGTGCTGCTCGACGAGGACGATACCGTCGGCGTGCGGGGTGCCGCGAGCCGCGCCATCGTCTACGCCCAGAAGAGTCTCGAGATCCTCGATCGCCTCGGCGTCTATGAGCGGATGCAGGCGAAGGGCATCACCTGGACGGTCGCGCGCACTTTGGTCGAGGAGGAGGTGATCTACGCGGCCGACTTCGCCGCCAAGTCCGCCTCGCGCCAGCCGCCCTTCATCAATATCCAGCAATTCTACGTCGAATGGTTCCTGGTCGACCGCATCGTGGCGCTCGGCCGGACCGATTTGCGCTGGAAATCGAAAGTCACCGGGGCGCGCCAGACGGAGGAGGGCGTGGTTCTCGCGGTCGAGACGCCGGCGGGAAGCTACGAGCTGACGGCCGATTGGGTGATCGACGCCTCGGGCCTCCACAGCGCCGTGCGCGCGAGCCTCGGCGTCGATCCCCATATTTTCGCCGGCCATGACCGCTGGTGCATCTCGGACGTGCGCTTCAAGAAGCCGCTGCCCGTCGAGCGCTGGACTTGGGTCGAGGCGCGCGCGAACGACGGGCGCGCCGTATGGCAGCATCTCATGGCCGACGATGTCTGGCGCCTCGATTTCCAGATGACGCCCAATGCGGACCCGGAGGCGATCAGCCGACTCGAGGTGGTGCGCGACCGGCTTGCCCGCCATCTCGGACCGGAGGTCGAGTTCGAGCTGGTCTGGGTGGGGCCTTACGCCTATCGCACGCAGCTGCTGGCGGATTTCCGCTGCGGCCGCGTCTTCTTCATCGGCGACGCCGCTCATGTGATGAGCCCCTTCGGCGCGCGCGGCGGCAATAGCGGCATCCAGGACGCCGAGAACCTGGTGTGGAAGCTGGCGCTCGTGCTGCAAGGCAAGGCGCCGGAGCGGCTGCTCGAGAGCTACAATATCGAGCGGCGCGCGGCGGCGGTCGAGAACATCCGCTTGACGCAGCGCACGGACCGCTTCCTCTCGCCCTGGTCGGAGCAGGAGCGACTCCTCCGCAAGGCGGTGCTGGGCCTGGCCCGCCATTACGACTTCGCCCGCGCCGTAGTGAATACAGGGCGCCTCTCGCGCGCGACTTATTACAAGGAGTCGCCCGTCGTCGTCCCATCCGGCGGCGATCAAGTCGGCCAAGCCGTTCAGAACCTCCCGATCGCCTTGCCGGACGGGCGCGCCGGCCATCTCGTCGATCTGTTCCGCGCCGGAACCACGCTCATCGCCATCGCCTTTCCGCCATGGGACGAAATAAGTGATCTCGCCGCCGCACTTCGAGCAAGCGGCCTGCCGGTCGAGCTCCATGCTTGTGGCGAAGGGCACGGCAGGATCGGCGACCCCACAGGCGCGCTGGCGCGTCAGCTCGAGGCCGAGCCGGAGTTGCTCGCGCTGCTGCGCCCCGATATGCATCTCGCCGCGCGGCTCCGCCGCCCGAGCCCCGCCCAAACGATAGCCGCCGCGCATCGCGCGCTCGGCTATGAATGATCCCGCCCTCGTAAAAACACGCTATAACAGGCCAGCCGCGAGAAGGACGCCGCCATGAAAACCCAGCCCAACATCCAGGATCCGGACGGCTTCTACGAGGCTTGGCTGGACGCGCTCGCGGGGCTCAGCGACGAGGATGGCGCCGAGCTCAATGCCAGGCTCGTGCTGCTCCTCGCCAACCAAGTGGGCGAGCAGGCGGTGCTGCTCGACTGCATCGAAGCGGCGCGCGCGCCCTTTCAGAAGGCCGGAGCAAAGACGAGCGGACCCGCCGAGCAAAAGGCGGAATAACAGTGTCGTTCATCGTTCCTCGGTGACAAGCGTCGGTGACGCATAGGCGATTCCCGGACTTGACATCGGCTCAATATTTCCATATTATTGGAAGCATGGAACAACAAAACGCCCTCGCGGCCTTGGCAGGCCTGGCTCAGGAGAACCGGCTCGATATTTTCCGGCTGCTCGTCGAGGCCGGGCCGGGCGGCCTGCCGGCGGGCGAGATCGGCGACCGGCTCGGCCTCGCGCCGGCGACCCTCTCCTTCCATCTCGCCAATCTCAAGCATGCGGAGTTGGCGCTTTGCCGGCGCAACGGTCGCTCGCTGATCTACTCGGCCGATTACGAGCGCATGAATGCGCTTTTGGCCTATCTCACCGAGAATTGCTGCCAAGGCGCGCCCGAGCAATGCGGCCTGCCGGTATGCGAGACCGCCCCCGCTGCGATCGCGTCGAAAGGAGCGAGACATGAAGCGCCTGCATCTGCACGTCGCCGTTAAGGACCTCGAGCAATCCGTCCGCTTCTATGCCGGCCTGTTCGCGGCCGAACCGACAGTGCGCAAGCCCGATTACGCGAAATGGATGCTGGAGGACCCCCGCGTCAATTTCGCCATCTCGACGCGTAGCAAGTCCCCCGGGCTCGACCATCTCGGCCTCCAGGTCGAGAGCAAGGACGAGCTTTCCGAGGTGGCGCGTCGCCTGAGCCAGGCAGGTAGCGCAGTGCTCAAGCAGGAGGCTGCTTCCTGCTGCTACGCGCGCTCCGATAAGGCATGGGTCAGCGATCCGCAAGGCATCGCTTGGGAAACCTTCTTCACCCACGGCGAGAGCACGGTCTATGGCGATGGCGAAGGTGCTGCCGGGCGGCTTGACGCCACCTTGCCGACCGCCGCGAAAGCCTGCTGCGGGCCCATTCGCGACGCGTCTGCGGTGAAGCCCGCGCCCGTCTCCGGCGGCTGCGGCTGCGCCGACTAGCGGGACGGGCTCGCGATGGCCGCCAGGATCTACAACGTTCTCTTCCTCTGCACGGGGAACTCGGCCCGCAGCATCATGGCCGAAACGCTGATCGACCATTGGGGCAAGGGCCGCTTCAAGGGATTCAGCGCCGGCAGCGTTCCCAAGCCCTCGCCGCATCCCTACGCTCTCGATCTCCTGGGCAATCTTGGCTTGCCGACCGCGCGGTTGCGCAGCAAGAGCTGGAGCGAGTTCACGGTACCCGGCGCCCCCGAGATGGACTTCGTCTTCACCGTCTGCGACCAGGCGGCGAGCGAGCCCTGCCCGGTCTGGCCGGGGCAGCCGATGACCGCCCATTGGGGCCTCGCCGATCCCGCTGCCGTGGATGGGACCGAGCGCGAGCGGCGCGAGGCGTTCCGCCGCGCTTTCCGCGAGCTCGAGAATCGCATCAAAATTTTCGTCAATCTGCGCGTCGAGGCGCTCGACCGCCTCGCGCTCAAGAAAAGGCTGGATGAGATTGGCCGTATCGACATTGCCGATCCGCTCGAGAAAGGCGCCTGACGCCGTTTTGTCCGCGCCCTCCGTTTCCCTCGCGCGGCGTGTCGTCGCCGAAGCATTGGGCAGCGCTTTTCTTCTCGCGGCGGTGGTCGGCTCCGGCATCATGGGCGAGCGGCTCGCGGGCGGCAACGTGGCGCTCGCGCTCCTCGCCAACACGCTCGCGACCGCTGCGGCCCTCTCCGTGCTCATCCTGGTCTTCGCCCCGATCTCGGGCGCGCAGTTCAACCCGGTCGTCACGCTCGCGCTCGCCTTGCGGCGCGAGCTGCCTTGGGCAACCGTCCCGGCCTATCTCGTGGCGCAGCTTGGCGGCGCATGCCTGGGCGTGGCTGCAGCGCATTTCATGTTCGAGGCGCCGATCTTCTCGCTCTCGACGCATGTCCGCGCCGGCCCGGCGCAATGGTTCAGCGAATTCGTCGCGACCTTCGGGCTGCTCGCCGTGATCCTCGGCTTGAGAGGCGCGCGCGCAAGTGCCGTCCCTTACGCCGTCGGCGCCTATATCGGCGCCGCCTACTGGTTCACCGCCTCGACCTCCTTCGCCAACCCGGCGGTGACCATCGCGCGCTGCCTTACGCAATCCTTCGCCGGCATCAGGCCCGCCGATGTTGCGCCATTTCTGCTGGCGCAGCTCCTCGGCATGATAGCCGCGTACGCGCTCCTCGGCTGGCTCTGGCCGGCGCGCCCGGAAGCGGGTGAGCTTCCGGTTTGAGCGAATTCGTATTGCGGGCGAGTGCCGATTTCCGCAGTGCAGGCGTCTTCGTCGCTCTCTACCCCGCCATCGCCTTCTTCAAATTCTCGTCGATCGCGGCGAGGAAGGCGCGCGTCTCGAGATAGGGCTGGTCGGGCCCGATCAGGATGGCGAGGTCCTTGGTCATCTTGCCGCGCTCGACCGTGTCGATCGCCACCCGCTCGAGCGTCTCGGCGAACTTGACAACCGCGGGCGTCTTGTCGAACTCGCCGCGATGGCGCAGGCCTCGCGTCCAGGCGAAGATCGAGGCCATCGGGTTGGTCGAGGTCTCCTTGCCCTGCTGCCAGAGCCGGTAATGGCGCGTGACGGTGCCGTGCGCCGCCTCGGCCTCGACCGTCCTGCCGTCGGGCGAGAGCAGCACCGAGGTCATGAGGCCGAGCGAGCCGTAGCCTTGCGCGATCGAATCCGACTGCACGTCGCCGTCATAGTTCTTGCAGGCCCAGACGAAGTCGCCATGCCATTTGAGGACGGAGGCCACCATGTCGTCGATGAGACGATGCTCGTAGGTGAGCTTGCGCGCCTCGAAGCGCGGCTTGAACTCCTGCTCGAACACTTCCTGGAAGATGTCCTTGAAGCGCCCGTCATAGGCCTTAAGAATGGTGTTCTTGGTCGACATGTAGACGGGAAAGCCGCGCGCGAGGCCGTAATTGAAGCAGGCCCGCGCGAAGCCTCGAATCGAATCGTCGAGATTGTACATGGCGAGGGCCACGCCGCCGCCCGGGAACTCGAACACCTCATGGCTGATAAGCGGGCTGCCGTCCTTCGGCTTGAAGCTGATGGTGAGCGTGCCGGGGCCGGCGACCTTGAAGTCCGTCGCGCGATACTGGTCGCCATAGGCGTGACGGCCAATGACGATGGGCTTCGTCCAGTTGGGCACCAGGCGCGGCACGTTCCTGCACACGATGGGCTCGCGAAAGATGGTGCCGTCGAGGATGTTGCGGATGGTGCCGTTGGGCGAGCGCCACATCTTCTTGAGCTTGAACTCGGCCACGCGCGCCTCGTCGGGCGTGATGGTGGCGCATTTCACGCCGACGCCGTATTTCTTGATGGCGTTGGCGGCGTCGATCGTGATCTGGTCGTCGCTTCTGTCGCGGGCCTCGATGCCGAGGTCGAAATATTTGAGCTCGATGTCGAGATAGGGCAGGATCAGCCGCTCGCGAATGAGCTGCCAGATGATGCGCGTCATCTCGTCGCCGTCGAGCTCGACGACGGGGTTCGCCACCTTGATTTTCGCCATTGATGTCCTCGGAGATGAGTGCCGCGGCCCGCCGCAACAATAGCAGCGCGCGCGCGAGGCGCAAACGCGCGCCGCCGCGCGCGATCATGGAGGGGATCGTCGCCCGCGTCGGGGCGACCCGTCACAGCCGCTCGGGCAGGATCGCGGGCCTGGCCGGCTCGGGCGCTTCCGCGAGCGCCTCGAGCGCCGCCTCGACGCTCGTCACGCGGCGGAGAAGGCCGCACGCCGCCGCGGGCGCGAAGCCCGCGGCGACGACATGCTCGATGAGCGCGATGAAGGGCCGCCAATAGCCCTCGATGTCGACCAGCAGGATCGGCTTGTCATGGAGGCCGAGCTGGCGCCAGGTCACCACCTCGAAAGCCTCGTCGAGCGTGCCCAGCCCGCCGGGCAGCACGATCACCGCGTCGCATAACGCGAACATGCGCTCCTTGCGCAGATGCATGCTGTCGACGACCTCGAGCCGGGTGAGCGAGCGCAGGCCCTTCTCGGCCGAATCGAGGAAGCCGGGGATGACGCCGATCACCTCGCCGCCCGCCTCCATCGCCGCACGCGCCATCACCCCCATGAGGCCGATCGCGCCCCCGCCATAGACGAGAGCGATGCCCGCCTCGGCCAGGAGCCGACCGAGCCGAGCCGCGGCCTCGCGGAAGGCGGGCGAGCGCCCCTCGGCGGAGCCGCAATAGACGAGAACGGAGGAGATCTTGGCCATGGTCAGCTGGTTCCGGGGTTTTCTTGCCGAAGAAGGGTTCTCGCGACGAAGAGAGGTAGCCCGAAAGCCGCGTCGCGGTCGGGAGGCCGTCTCGAATATGGGGCCGGGCCAAGGCCGGCGAAAGAGGCCGCCCGTCACGTCAAACCATCGTGAGGGCCGAATATCGCCCTTGCCGCGCCCGGCCGCCGCGGCCATGCTTGGCGCCGGAGCCCGATTGGGAGAGCCGCTCGATTTTCCGGGAGATCCGGGCCGCCGGTTCCGCGTCGCGCCACTCGAAAAAAAGGGGAGACGATATGAGGATTGCTGTCAAGAGCGTGCTTGCCGCGGGGCTCTGCACGACCGTCATGCTCGTCGGCGCCGCCGCCTACGCCCAGGACATGGGCAAGGTGATCGAATATCGCCGCAACGTGATGAAGTCGCTCGGCGCCCATGCCGCCGACATCGGCCTCATTCTCAAGGGCCAGGTGCCTTACGGCACCGATCATATCCTGGCGCAGGCGGAGGCTATCCACGCCATGAGCACGCTCGTCCCCTCGCTCGTGCCGCCGGGCTCCGGCCCCGAGGCCGGCGAGAGCAACGCGCTGCCGGCGATCTGGCAGGATATGGACAAGTTCAAGGCCATCGCCGGCAAGCTCGAGAGCGAAAGCGCCAAGCTCGTCGAGGTGGCCAAAGCCGGCGACAAGCAGGCGATCGGCGCCCAGGTCCAGGTCATGGGCAAGGAGGCCTGCGGCGCTTGCCACCAGGATTTCCGCAAGAAGCCGCAATAGGAGCCGGCGGCGCGCGGCGCGCTCCCGTGACCCGCATCGGCCCGCGCCGGTGGCGCGCGGGGCTGCTCGGGCTTCTTCTCCTGCTCTCCTGCGGGACAAGCCGGGCGGCCGGGCCGAGCCCGACCGGCGAAATTTTAGCCGCGACGCCTTCGGCCGCGCGCGGCGCCTACATCTTCCTCGCGGCGGGCTGCGGCGAATGCCATACCGACAGGAAAAATCACGGCACCCCGCTGGCCGGCGGCCGCGCGCTCGACACGCCATTTGGCGTCTTCTACTCGCCCAATATCACGCCCGATCCCGTCTACGGCATCGGCAAATGGAGCGACGCGGATTTCGTCCGCGCGCTCCGTCACGGCATCGGGCCGGCCGGTCAGCATTATTTCCCGGTCTTTCCCTTCCCCTCCTTCACCCTCATGACCGAGCAGGACATGCTCGATCTCAAGGCCTATCTCTTCTCGGAGCCGCCGGTGGCGCAAAAGAACAAGCCGCATCAAATCCGCTTTCCCTTCGGCTTCCGCGCCCTGATGGTCGGGTGGGACGCGCTCTTCCTCGCCCGCGGCCCGCTCGCAGCCGACCCGGCGCGCCCGCCCGAATGGAATCGCGGCGCCTATCTCGTGCGCGCGCTCGGCCATTGCGGCGAATGCCATACGCCGCGCAACCTGCTTGGCGCGACCGAGCCGAGCCGCTTTCTCTCCGGGAGCGACCAGGCGCCCGAAGGCAAGGGCGGCGTCCCCAACATCACGCCGGACAAGGCGACCGGCCTCGGCGATTGGAGCGCTGCCGACATTGCCTATCTGCTCGATACCGGCTTCAAGCCCGACGGCGATTCCGTCGGCCGCCAGATGGGCGAAGTGGTGGATGCCAGCACGAGCCAGCTTTCGACGGCGGACCGCAATGCCATTGCCGCGTATCTGCGCTCTCTCCCGCCCGTCCGGCACGCGCTTGCGAAGCGGAAAATCAAGGGGCCCGGCGAATGACGGGCGATCCCCGCCGCGCATTTTGCCTTTCTCGATTGCACCGCATCATCGCCGGTATTACCGTGCGGCCTGAATAGGGCGGGAGTGGCGCGGTGCAGCGATCGCTTTACATCGGCACGATTATCCTGTTGTCGGCGGGACTTTGGCTTCTGGCCTTGCGGCCCTGGCTGCCCAAGGAGCCGGTCCATATGGCCGCGCCGGCGGCGACGAGCCCGGCGGCGCCCGTGCCATCTGCTGCCGCACCCGCGCCGACACAGCCGTCCGCCGCCGCCGCGCCAACTCCGGCCAATCCACCCGCCGCGGCCGCGAATGCGCCGACGGCCACCCCGCCGAGTTCCGCCGCGAACGCCGCCGGATCCGACGAGCTCTCCTTCGACGTGGTGCGCGTGGAGAACGGCCATGCCGTCATCGCGGGCCAAGGCACCGCGGGAGGCGAGGTGAGCGTGCTCGATCGCGGCCATTCCCTGGGTGTGGTCAAGACAACGACGGAGGGCCAATGGGTGATCACGCCCGACCAGAAGCTCGAGCCCGGCACGCATGAGCTGACCTTGAGCGAGAAGCTGAGCAACGGCAGCACCGTCGAGAGCAACCGCCAAGTGGTCGTGGTGGTGCCGCAGCCGGAGCAGAAGGTCGCCGGCCAGCCGCAGCAGAGCGCCGGCGCGCTCGCGATCGCGCTGCCCAAGAAAGGCGCGGGCCCGATCAAGGTGCTGCAGATGCCGCGGCCCGGTCCCGGCAAGGAGGTTCTCAGCCTCGACGTGATCGATTATGACGAGGCTGGCAAGGTGACCCTGTCCGGCCATGGCAAGCCGGGTGACACCATCCAGGTCTATCTCGACAATGTCGTGGTCGGCAAAGCCCAGACCGACCCCCAAGGCGAATGGCAGCTCGCGCCCGAGAACGCGGTCGATCCGGGTCGCTACAGCCTGCGGCTCGACGAGCTCGCCGAGGGCAAGGTGGCGAAACGCATCGTGGTTGCCTTCGTGCGCAGCAAGCTGACGGAGGCGAAGCCGACCGAGCAGGAAGTCCTGGTGCAGCCCGGCAACAATCTGTGGCGCATCGCGCGGTTTATTTTCGGCAAGGGCATTCGCTATACCGTCATATACGAGGCCAATCGCGATCAGATCCGCGATCCGCGCAGGATTTATCCGGGACAGATGTTCGCGGTGCCGAACAAGAACTAACCCAAGAGCCTGGCGCCGCGGGCGCGCGACGGCGGCCATGTTGTCGCCGAAAAGCTGCTATATTTTAACGCTTCGCGCCTATAGGACTGTTCATTGATGAACGGCACGACCATCTCGATCCATCGCGACGGCTGGCGCTTCATCGCGCTTTTCGCCCTCGCGAGCCTGTTGCTGCTCTGGCTCTGGCAGCCGCTCGGCTGGCTCGGCTTGATCGCGACGGGCTGGTGCGCCTATTTCTTTCGCGACCCGGACCGCGTGACGCCCTTGCGCGAGGGGCTGCTGGTGAGCCCGGCCGACGGGCGCGTGCTGCCGATCGGCGAGGCGCCGCCGCCGCCCGAGCTCGAGATGGGCGACGCGCCGCGGGCGCGCATCGGCATCTTCATGAATATCTTCGACGTGCATGTGAACCGGATGCCCTGCGACGCGCGCGTGATACGGCGCGCCTATCGCCCCGGCCGCTTCTTCGACGCCTCGCTCGACAAGGCGAGCGAGCATAACGAGCGCATGGCGCTGCGGCTCGCGCTCCAAGGCGAGGGCCAGGGCGGACGCGACTTGGCGCTCGTGCAGATCGCCGGGCTTGTCGCGCGCCGCATCCTCTGCTGGGCGCGCGAGGGCGATTTCCTGCGCGCCGGCGAGCGCTTCGGCCTGATCCGCTTCGGCAGCCGGGTCGAGATCTATCTGCCGCCGGGCCTCGCGCCCCTCGTCGCCGAGGGCCAGCGCGTCATCGCTGGCGAGACGGTCATCGCCGATCTGCGCGCGCAGGAGCCGGCGCGCCAGGGCGAGGTGCACTAGATGCTCGCGCCGAGCCCCCGCCAGCGCCTCAAGGATCTGAGCCTCAACAAGCTCATCCCCAACATCCTCACCGTGCTCTCGCTCTGCGCCGGGATGACGGCGATACGCTTCGGCGTGCAGGAGCGTTACGAGCTGGCGGTGATCGCGATCGTGCTGGCGGCGATCCTCGACGGGCTCGACGGCCGCATCGCGCGCATGCTGGGCGGCAGCACGAAGTTCGGCGCCGAGATGGATTCGCTCTCCGACGTGGTGGGTTTCGGCGTGGCGCCGGCGCTTTTGATCTATCAGTGGGTCATGCGCGAAGCGGGCAGCTTCGGCTGGGCCATCGTGCTGTTCTATTGCGTCTGCTGCGCCTTGCGCCTTGCCCGCTTCAACACCAAGCTCGGCAGCGACGGCCCCTCCTGGGCCTCGCGCTTCTTCATCGGCGTGCCGGTGCCTGCCGCGGCGGGCTTGGCGCTCACGCCCATGATGGTGACCTTCGCCGTCGGCCCCGGGCTTTTCAGCACCGTCATCGTCAACGCCCTCGTCATGCTCGCGGTCGCCATATTGATGGTGAGCCAGGTGCCGACCTATTCCGGCAAGAGCGTGCGGATCCCGCACAGCTACGTGCTGCCGATCCTGCTTCTCGTCGGCCTCCTCGCCGCCTTCCTGGTGAGCGCGCCTTGGGCCACCTTGACGGCGATCGCCGTCGCCTATCTCGCGAGCCTGCCCTTCAGCATGGTGGAATATCGCCACCTCCAGGAGCGCTCGAAGGACGCGCGCGGCGCGCTCGCCGAGCCGGGTATCGAGGAGATGCCGCACGAGCCCGCGCCGGTCGGCATCGCCGAATGGCTCAACCGCCTGTCGCAGCGACGATAGGACCCGCCTTGATCGAAGAGTCAGGCATCTCCCGCCCCGTCGATCGACGCGGCCGCTAAATTCTCCGGCCTGGTTTCAGCCGCCTTTGAAAGGGTCATGCCGAGATAGCGCCCGGCAAAATCGCCCGCGCCGTGCAGACGTATCTCGACGTCCTCGCAGGAATGATCGAGCGTAAATGCAATGAAAGCCTCCCCGGCGACGCTCACCGCCGCACCCGCTTCTCCCGAATCGGCCAAGATTTCGTTCCCTCCTCGGCCGCAAACATCCAGACGCGGCGCTCCCATCACCGTTTCCGGCGCGAATTTCAAAGCCGCCTTGTAGCGCCCTGGCGGCAGCGAAACATAAGGGCCGAAGATCTGGCAACCGCGGGCACCCGGATGGATCCATATCCCCTCGGAAGTCCGCATCGTCGCCCGACAGCGAATCATAGGATCGGCAAATGCCCAGAAGGATTCGTATTCGCCGTAGACCTGTCTTCGTTGCCAGATATCGTTATAGTTATTGGTAGCAGGAAGCTCCATAAAGCCACCGTCCGCATCCTTTCCCTTATTTCGGAGGCCAATGAGCTCGCCATCCGGCGCAACAAAACATAGGTTTTTATGATCGAACTCCGGCGTGAGCGCGCGATATTCGCCAATCAGATATTCATCCGACTGGTGGACGATGGACAAGACACGACCCAGCAGTACGGGCCCGGACGGGCAAAGCGGATTGAATCCGTAATAGCGGTTGCGGCAATTGGCGACGACATGATCGATGGCCAGCTTCATTTCTTCCCGCCCGGCCGAGGCATAGATGATGCTGGTGGAGAATGCCCAGCTGGGGTGGAGCGAGCTGCTGCTCCGCGAGTCACGGAAGCCGGCTAGGCTTTTGCCGGCAGGGATGCGCAGAGGATTGAGGAAACGAACGCCCACATCGACGTAAAGCCCGCCGCGAGCCATCAATAGGCAATAGCGGGCAAGATCCGATTTATATGCGTAAGGCGTCAGCTGGTCATAGGCTTCAAGGATTTCCGTATCGAAATTGCAGCGAAGGAATTGCCGGATATCGTTTCCGTTCATCAAATGGTGGCGGGCCTCCGGATGCTGATGCCTGACGGATTCGATATTTGCATTGATCGATGCGGGTAGCGGGCTTGGCGTGTTCCCATCGTCGACGATCAGGATCTGAAAGACATCGGCGATTTCGACCTCATCGACCGCGCTGCTGTCACTCATTTCGTTTCTCCAGCTTGCCCGAGCCCGCTCACCCCGCCTTGTCGCCGGTGACGATGCGGGCGTGGGCGACGAGGCGGCAGCGCCCGTCCTTCGTCTCCCGGGCGAAGGCTTCCGCGACCGCCGCCTCCAAGGCCGCGCGCGCGGCGGCATCCGCTTGCGCGAGACGCGGCCCGACCGACATCTCGAGCTGCGGCCGCCAGAAGGGCTTGTCCGCCGGCGCCGTTCCTTCCAGCCAGAGCTCGCTTTCCTCCACACCCTCGAATCCCGCACGGGCGAAGCTGTCGCCCAGGCTGCCGGGTTTCGCGAAGCGGAAGACGGTCGACATGTCCTGCTCGGGATCGGCGCCGAGGATGCGGTCGACCGCCTCGAAGATGATCCGGAACACCGTCGTGTCCTCGCGCGGGCCCCAGACCATGAAGGCGGCGCGGCCGCGCGGGCGGAGCACGCGATGCGCCTCGCTCAGCGCCTTCGTCGCGTCCGGCACGAACATGATGCCGAAGCGGCAGGTCACGCGGTCGAAGGAGGCGGCGGGAAAGGGCAGGGCCTCCATATCGGCGATCTCGAAATGGATATTCGCGAGTCCGGCGGCCTTGGCGCGGCGCCGCGCCCCTTGCAGCATCTCGGGCAGCAGATCGCTCGCCACCACCTCGCCGCCGGGCGCCAGGCGCGGCGCGATCGCGAGGGCGGGCTGGCCCGCGCCGGAGGCGAGATCGAGGAGGCGCAGGCCGGGCGCGAGCCTCGCCACCTCGATGAGCGGCTCGTTGAACCGCGCGGCGTTCTCGGCGACCGTGTCCGCCCAGCGGTCCCAGGCGTCGCCGCGCGAGCCCCAATAGCGCCGCATCCTCTCCTTGTCGGGAACAGTCTCCGTCTTCGTCATGACGAGGGCCTCTTCAACCGGGCTGGTTCAACCAAGCTTGCCTTCATGATAGAGCAGCAGCGCGATGCCCGCCGCGACCAGAAGCCACGACAAGAGGCAGGCACGACGATAAAGCCGCAGCGCGCGGCCGATATCGGCGGGCGTCGCCTCGGCGCGGCCATCGCCCATCCAGGCATCATCGACCTGCTCGCCGCCATAGCTCCTCGGACCCGCGAGCCTGAGGCCGAGCGCCCCCGCCATCGCGGCCTCGCACCAGCCGGCATTGGGCGAGCGGTGGCGACGCGCGTCGCGCCATAGGGCGCGCCAGGCCTCGCTTGCCCGCGCATCGGGCACGGTCAGCGCGGCGAGCAGCAGCAGGAGGGCGGTGAGCCGCGCCGCCGGCCAATTCACCAGATCGTCGAGCCGCGCCGAAGCCCAGCCGAAGGCGCGATAGCGCGCGTTCTTATGGCCGATCATGCTGTCGGCCGTATTGAGCGCCTTGTAGAGCGCAGCACCCGGCAAGCCGGCAAGGGCGGTCCAGAGCGCCGGGGCAACGACGCCGTCGGACAAATTCTCGGCGAGGCTCTCGATGGCGGCGCGGCAGATTCCGGCCTCGTCGAGCGAGCCCGGATCGCGCCCCGCGATCGCCGCGACCGCGCGCCGCCCGGCCTCGATGCCGTCCTTGTCGAGCGCGCGCGCGACCGCCGCGACATGGGCGTGCAGGCCGCGCTGGCCCAAGAGGCTCGCGACGAGCAACGCCTCGAGGATCCAGCCCCAGGGTATCGCGCGCAGGCCGAGGGCCAGGGGAAAGGCGATGGCGGCCGTGACCTCGAGGAGAAGGAGCAGGGTCAAGGCGCCGAGCAGGCGACGCCATGCTTGCGAGAAGCGCTCCCGGTTCAGGGCACCATCGAGGCCCGCGATCAGCGCGCCCATCCAGACGACAGGATGGCGGACGAGGCGATAAAGCGGTTCCGGGTAGCCCAAGGCCGCCTCGATCAACAACGCCGCCAAGAGGACGTAAAGATTGCGCGGATCGAGGAGGGTCATAATGTCTCGGCCATGGTCGGCGTCATGCTACTATCCGCCGCCTCGAATGACGATAGGCCCATGCCGGACGCCGACAGCCATTTTCCTTCGACGACGCCCCTGCTCCATGGCGGCGATCGCGCGCGCGTGGCGAGCGGCCCGACCGCTTATGGCGGCGACTGGCTCGACCTCAGCACCGGCGTCAATCCCTGGCCCTATCCGTTGCCTGCTTTGCCGGCGGAATCCTGGCAAAGGCTTCCCGATAGCGCGCTCGAAGCGCGGCTCGCTGCCGTAGCCGCGACCTATTACGAGGCGCCGGGCGCCGATTGCATCGTGCCGGCGCCGGGCTCGCAAGCGCTGATCCAATGGCTGCCGCGGCTGCGTCGCGCCGGCCGCGTCGCGGTGCTCGGCCCGACCTATAGCGAGCATGCGCATGTCTGGGCGCGCGCCGGCCATCATGTCGAGCGCGTGACAAAGCCCGAGGCGCTCTCATGCGAATGGGACGCCGCGATCCTCGCCAACCCCAACAACCCGGACGGGCGACGGCTCGATCCCGCTTGGCTTTCCGCCCTCGCGCGCCGGCTCGCCGGGCGCGGCGGGTGGCTCGTCATCGACGAGGCCTTCGCCGATCTCGAGCCCGGCTTGAGCCTCGCGCGCGAATGCGACCGGCGGGGAGTGATCGTCTTGCGCTCCTTCGGCAAATTCTTTGGCCTTGCGGGCTTGCGTCTCGGCTTCGCCCTCGCCGAGCCCGCGCTCGCGGCACAGCTGCGCGCGGCGCTCGGGCCCTGGGCCGTGAGCGGCCCCGCCGCGCTCGTCGCCTGCCAGGCGCTCGCCGACCAGGCTTGGGTCCAAGCCACGCAAGGCCGCCTTGTGCGCGCGACGAACCAGCTCGACGCGCTGCTTGCCGCAGCGGGCCTACGCGTGCTCGGCGGCACGACGCTCTTCAGGCTGGCCGAGAGCGAACGCGCAGCCTCGATCGCGACGCGTCTGGCACAGGATGGCATCCATGTCCGCACCTTCCCCGAGGCGCCGCGTTGGCTGCGTTTCGGCCATCCACCCGACGCGGCCGCGCGCGCGCGCCTTGCCCGCGCCCTCGCAAAAGCGACGCCTCTGCAAGATCGGAGCGCCCGTTGAACAAGACCGCCTCGCGAGACTCCCCGCTCGACAGCTTCCGCGCCCGCTTGCGCGATATGCCCGGTCCCGACGAGGCGGCGGCCGGTGCGGCGCGCGAGCGCCAGGCCCAGCTCACCAAGCCCGCGGGCTCGCTGGGCCGGCTCGAGGAGATCGCGATCTGGCTCGCCGGCTGGCAGCGGCGCCATCCTCCCTCGCTCGAGCGGCCGCTCTGCCTCGTCTTCGCCGGCAATCACGGCGTGACGGCGCAAGGCGTCTCGGCTTTCCCGAGCGAGGTCACGCGCCAGATGGTGGCGAACTTCGCCGCGGGCGGCGCCGCGATCAATCAGCTCTGCCGCGCCTATGGCGCGGCCCTCAAGGTGATCGACATCGAGCTCGACCGGCCGACGGCGGATTTCACGCAAGGCCCCGCGATGAGCGAGGCGGACTGCATGGCCGCGCTCGAGCTGGGCGCCGCCGCCGTCGAGCCGGGCCATGATCTGCTGCTGGTGGGCGAGATGGGGATCGGCAACACCACCTCGGCGGCCGCGCTCGCGGCGGCACTCTTCGGCGAGCCCGGCGCTGCCTGGGTAGGGCCCGGTACGGGCGTCGACGCGGCGGGCGTCCAACGCAAGGCGCAGGTGGTGGACAAGGCGCTCGCCTTCCATGGCGCGAGCCTGGCCGATCCGCTCGAGGCGCTGCGCCGCTTGGGCGGCCGCGAGCTCGCCGCCATCGCGGGCGCGGTCGCCGCCGCGCGGCGCTTGAACATCCCCGTGCTGCTCGACGGCTTCGTCGCCACCGCCGCCGCGGCGCCGCTCGCCAAGGCCGCCGCCGGCGCGCTCGATCATTGCCTCGCCGCCCATGTCTCGGCCGAGCCCGGCCATCGCCGTCTCTTGGCGGCACTCGGCAAGACGCCGCTCCTCGCCCTCGAGATGCGGCTCGGCGAGGGCTCGGGCGCCGCGGTAGCGCTCGGCGTGCTGCGCGGCGCGGTCGCGGCCCATTCGGGCATGGCCACCTTCGCCGAGGCGGGCGTCAGCGGGAAGAGCTGATCGGTCTAGATGCGGGCAGCAGCAGTGTGCTCGAGAATAGAACTCAGCGCCCATACCAGACCACAGCTCGTCATCGCCGGCCCCCGTGCCGGCGATCCACGACCTCCCTTTGTCGGGCAAGAAAGACGTAGACCACCGGCACAAGGCCGGTGGTGACGACCGGTGGACGAGTGGACAGCCGCAGCAGGCGCGCCGCTCTGGTATTACTTGCGTAATGATCCATATAGGAGTATAGCTTAGCCGATATTTGTTCATTGATCGAACAATCTGCCGGATCACATGGCCCGCATCCTCACATCGGTGCTCAATGGGCGCGCGCGGACGGACGCCGTCGGCGACAATGTCCTGCTGCTCGACTATCTGCGCGAGATCGTCGGGCTGACCGGCACCAAGACGGGCTGCGACGGCGGCGAGTGCGGCGCCTGCACCGTGCTGATCGACGACCGGCCGCGGCTCTCCTGTCTCACGCTCGCCGTCACCTGCGAGGGCCGCCGCGTCGACACGGTCGAGGCGCTCGCCGAGGGCGGGCGGCTCTCCGCCGTGCAGCGCGGCTTCCATGAGAAGCTGGGGGCGCAATGCGGCTATTGCACGCCCGGCCTCATCATGGCGTCGGAGGGGCTGCTGCGCCGCAATGCGCGACCGAGCGAGGACGAGATTCGCGCAGGCCTGGCCAGCAACATCTGCCGCTGCACCGGCTATGTGAAGATCATCGAGGCGGTGCAGCATGCGGCCGAGCTCAAGCGCCGAGGTCTGCCATGAATGAGAGCGCCCCTCCGCCCGCCCCCGTCCGCTCTATCGGCGGCTATGTGCCGATGGTGGACGGCCCCGAGAAGGTCTCGGGCCGCGCCAAATACACCGCCGACTTCATCCTGCCGAGCACGCTCGCGGGCGCCATCCTGCGCAGCCCCTATAGCCATGCCGAGATCATCTCGGTCGATGCGAGTGAGGCCGCGCGCCTGCCGGGCGTGAAGGCCGTCGTCACCGGCGCCGATTGCGACAAGACCTTTGGCGTGCTGCCCGTCTCGCGCAGCGAGCATCCGCTTGCGCGCGAGCGCGCGCGCTATCGCGGCGAGCCCATCGCCGCCGTTGCGGCGGTCGACGAGGCCACCGCCAAGCGGGCGCTCAAGCTCATCAGGATCGAGGTGCTGGAGCTGCCGGCCTATTACAGCGCGCGCGCGGCGATGGCGGAGGGTGCTGTCGCGCTGCACGAGGATCGACCGCGCAATATCGAGCGCGACGTCTTCTTCGAGCTGGGCGACGTGGCGCAGGGCTTCGCCGAGGCAGCACTGGTGCGCGAGGAGAGTTATTTCTGCGCCGAGGTCTGCCAGAACCAGATGGAGATGCATGCGGCCCTCGCGGAATACGACCCGCTGCGCGACCGCATGACCGTCCATGCCTCGACGCAGGTGCCCTACTACGTGCACCTCATGCTGGGCCGCGTGCTCGACATGGACATGTCGCGCATCCGCGTGATCAAACCCCATGTCGGCGGCGGCTTCGGCTGCCGCACCGAGACGCTCAACATCGAGCTCATCGCGGCGCTGCTCGCGCGCAAGGCGGGCGGCGGCCGCGTGCGCATGGTGACGACGCGCGAGGACACCTTCATCACCCATCGCGGCCGGCCGGAGACGGAGATCCGTCTCAAGATGGGCCTCGCGCGCGACGGGCGCATCACGGCCGTGGAATGCGAATGCTATCAGCGCGGCGGCGCCCATGGCGGCTACGGCGTGGTCACCATCCTCTATTCCGGCTCGATGCTCTACGCCATCTACGATCTGCACAACGTGAAATACGTGGCCGCCCGCGCGCTCACCAACACGCCCCCCTGCGGCGCCTTCCGCGGCCATGGCACGGTCGATGTGCGCTTCGCCTTCGAGAGCCTGCTCGACCAAATGGCAGGCGAGCTCGGGCTCGATCCCTTCGAAGTGCGCCGCGCCAACTATCTCCGCGCGCCGACGCGCACCGACAACGACCTCATGGTGAACAGCTACGGCCTGCCGGAATGCCTCGACTGGGTCGAGCAGGCGAGCGGCTGGCGCGCGCGCCGGGGCAAGCTGACCAAGGGCAACGGAGGCCGTGGGCGGAAGGGCCTCGGCATGGCCTGCTCGCATTACATCAGCGGCGCGTCGAAGCCGGTGAACTGGACCGGCGAACCGCACGCGACCGTCAAGCTCAAGCTCGATTTCGACGGCTCGATCGTGCTGCTCACGGGTGCTGCCGAGATCGGCCAGGGCTCCTCCACCATCCTCGTGCAGACGGTGGCCCACGTGCTGGGGCTCTCGCTCGACCGCGTGCGCATCGTCACCGGCGACAGCGACGTGGTGCCGAAGGACAACGGCTCCTACTCCTCGCGCGTCACCTTCATCGTCGGCAATGCCGCGATCGAGGCGGCGCAGAACCTTAAAAAGCTCCTGGTCGCGGCGGCGGCGCGCAAGCTCGACGCGCGGCCCGAGGACATCGAATGCCTGGGCGAGGTCTATCGCGCGGGGGCGCAGGACAAGGGCGTGAGCTTCAACGAGGTGGTGACCGAGGCGCTCAAGGACACCGGCACCATCACGGTGAGCGGCAATTATTCGACCATCCCGGAATTGCACGGCGGCAAGAAATATCGCGGCGCCGCCATCGGCGGCACCATGGGCTACAGCTACTCGGCGCAGGTTGTCGAGGTGACGGTGGACGAGGAGACGGGCGTCGTCACGGTCGACAAGGTGTGGGTCGCGCATGACTGCGGCAAGGCGCTCAACCGCTTGACCGTCGAGGGCCAGGTGCAGGGCTCGGTCTGGATGGGCATGGGCCAGGCGATGAGCGAGGAGACCGGCTACCATGACGGGCTCATGCTCGCCGCCAACATGCTCGATTACCGCGTGCCGACCATCGAGGATTTGCCGCCCATCGAGGTCCATATCGTCGAGAGCCACGACCCGCATGGCCCCTTCGGCGCCAAGGAGGCGGGCGAGGGCTCGCTCGCGGCCTTCCTGCCCGCGCTCACCAACGCCATCGCCGACGCGATCGGGCTGCGCTTGAACGAGCTGCCGGTGACGCCCGACCGCGTCTTCGCGGCGCTCGAGAAGCGTTCGCGGGCGCGGGCCAAGGAAACGCCGAAGACGCCGGCGAACTGGGCGCGAGCGGGCGTGGGCTGATGGAAGCGCTGCCCGAATTCCGCGTCATCCGCCCGCGCACGATCGAGGAGGCCGTCGCGGCCCGCGCTCGAGTTTCCCGAGAGCCACGCGCTCGGCGGCGGCACCGACCTCGTCGTCAATATCAGGCGCGGCATCGTGGCCCCGCCGGTGCTGCTCGACATGAACGGGGTCGAGGCGCTGCGGGCGATCCGCGCCGACGGGAGCTCGCTCGAAGTGGGCGCCTCGGCGACGCTCGCCGCGCTCGCCGAGCATGAGGCGGTGCGTGCGCATTATCCTGTGCTGGCGGAAGCGGCCGGCTCGATCGCCGGGCCGACGCATCGCCTGATGGGCACGGTGGGCGGCAATATCTGCCTTGATACGCGCTGCATCTACTACAACCAGAGCGACTGGTGGCGCGGCGCGAACAATCATTGCCTCAAGACCACGGGCATAAAATGCCATGTCGCGCCGAAGAGCCGCGGCGTCTGCTTCGCCACCTTCTCGGGCGATCTGGCGCCCGCCTTCCTCGTGCTCGGCGCCGAGGTCGATCTCGTCGGGCCCGAGGGCAAGCGGACGCTCCCCTTGGCGGCACTTTATACGGGCTATGCGCGGCAGGACGGCTCGACGGGCGACGGCAAGCGCTATCTGTCGCTGCGGCCGGGCGAGCTGGTGACGGCGCTGCGAGCGAAATACAGGCCCGGCCTGCGCTCGGCCTATGACAAGATCCGCATCCGCCGCTCGATCGAATATCCCGTGGCTGGCGTGGCGGCCGCGCTCAAGCGCGAGGGCGACCGCTTGGGCGAGCTCAGGGTGGCCGTCACCGGCACCAACCCGCGTCCGGTGCTGCTCGAGGGCACGGAGAAGCTCTGTGGCGGCGCGCTCGACGAGACGGTCTTCGAGGGGCTCGAGGCGCTGATGCGCGACCAGATCATGGCGATGAAGACGACCTTCACCCCCGGCCATTACCGCCGCCGCGTCGCGGGCGTGCTGGCGCGCCGGCTCGTCGAGCGGCTCTTCGCGGGGGAAGCGGCGTAGGCGCTCCTATCCAGACGCACGATCTCCGCGCCCGACCTCGACAGGCGATCTTATCCTCCGATCCGGCAACGTTGACGACGCGGGCGGCGAGGGCGTAGGTTCCCCCGCGCGCGAGCGGCCGGGTTTTGCCGGCACGCTCAGGCTTCGGATCGCTGCCGGCGCCGACGTAGCTCAGGGGTAGAGCAACTGATTCGTAATCAGTAGGTCCGAGGTTCAAATCCTCGCGTCGGCACCACAAATCCTCGTGTCGGCACCAATCGAATCAAAAAAAGCCATGGCCGATGGGAGAAGCGCGCCGCACCAGTCGTTTCCCGCTACGTATGCGCGCCAATCGCTTGCCCCCTTTTGGTCTTCGGAGATCGAGGGGGCTCGACTTCCGCGAGCGATGGGGCTATTGACGGCTGAGATTCAAATGCTCCGAAAGGCAAGGCAGGTCAGGGATGAAAAGACCGAGCATCAAAAGCCGCTCCAATCGCCGCAAGGCCAAGCTGAAAGCGAAGCGCCGGCGGCAGCGCGCGCGGGCATGATCGGCGCCTGAACGCCGCCCTCGCGCGGCATCCAGCAGAAATGGAGAGAAACATGGCGAAGGGTCAGAAGAGATCGGGCCGCGAGCCGAAGAAGCCGAAGAAATCCGTCGCCGAGAAGCGGAAAGCCGGCGCGATTTCAATGCTGAATCAGCCTGCGCAGAACGTCCCCAAACCGGGCCCGCGGAAAGTGTGACCGGCGCTTCGGCGCTCTTGGGTAGACCGGCCCTGCGCGCTCCGGCGGCCTTCGCTGGCGCGCGGAAGCGCATCGCCGGCGACGCTGTTCCCCTTCCGCGCGCAGGATCCTCGATCATGTGAGCCGCGCGACCGCGGCCAGTTCGCGACTGTCGACCGCGCGCTCGGCTTGGCCGGCCGCTCGCCCTACGGCCTCCGGGCGGTCTCCCGCTATTCCTTGTTGTCAGCCGCCGTGCCGCCCTTCATACTAGTCCTAACTATAGGACAATAGGAAGATTGCTTCCCCCGCGCGGACATGCGCGTCCGATGCCGCAAGGCCGCCGGGCTCGGAACCCGATGGAAGCGGTGCCTGGATCTGCGCAGCCTTGGGAAGAGCGTGCATGGGACCATTCGATATCGCGACCGGCGTCGTCGACAAGGCCGTCCGCCAGCGCTCGGTGGCGTTCCTGCGCGACAAGAAGGTGCGCCTTCCCACTTTCGCCGAGCTCGCCGAGCCGGACCGCATCCCCGCCTCGCTGCGGGCGGCGCTGGCCGGGGTCGGGCCCGACGAAGCCGACCCGCGCAACCTCTATCGCGTGCATTGGTACAACGACCTCGCCCGCAAGGGCCGCGCGGAGCTGCCGGTCCATGTCGAGCTGCCGCCCGCGCTCACCGGGGTCGATGCCCGCATCATCGTGGTGCTGGGCGCGCTCTTCCCGCTGATCGCGGCGCACAAGGTCCTCGCGGCCTATGCCTGCCTCGCGCCGCGGCTGGCCGCGGGTCAGTTCGACGTGACGCGCCAGCGCGCCGTGTGGCCCTCCACCGGGAACTACTGCCGCGGCGGGGTGGCGATCTCGCGCATCCTCGGCTGCCGCGGCGTGGCCGTGCTGCCCGGCGGCATGAGTCAAGAGCGCTTCGATTGGCTGAACCGCTGGGTGACGACGCCCGAAGACATCATCCGCACGCCGGGCACGGAGTCGAACGTCAAGGAAATCTACGACAAGACCGCCGAGCTTGCCCGCGATCCGGGCAACGAGATCTTCAACCAGTTCGCCGAGTTCGGCAATTATCTGGGCCATTGGCGCTGCACCGGGCCCGCGCTCGAGAAGGTATTCGCCGCGGCCGCGGGATCGTCCAAGGGCCTCCGGCTGGCCGGCTTCGTCTCCGCCAGCGGCTCCTCCGGCACGCTCGCCGCCGGCGACTACCTGAAGGATCGATGGGGCGCGAAGATCGCCGTGGTCGAAGCCGTCGAGTGCCCGACGCTTCTCAACAACGGCTATGGCGAGCACAATATCCAGGGGATCGGCGACAAGCACGTTCCGCTCATTCACAACGTCATGAACAGCGACGTGGTGATCGGCGTCAGCGACAAGGCGACCGACGGCCTCAACGCCGTCTTCAATACGCCGGCCGGGCGCGCCTTGCTTGCGGCCAAGGGCGTGCCCGACAAGGTCATCGCCCTGCTGCGCCATTTCGGCCTGTCGAGCATCGCCAACCTGCTCGGCGCCATCAAGCTCGCCAAGCTGCTCCAACTGGAGCGCCGGCGACGTCGTCGTCACGGTGGCGACGGACGGCGCCGAGCTCTATGCGAGCGAGCTGAAGCGCTTCCTCGGCGCGCCATCATAGCGGCGAGCTCACGGCGCCGGCGGCATCCGAGCTCCACGGCGCTTATCTCCGGGGCGCCGGCACCGAGGATATGCTCGAAACCAACCATCGCGACCGCGAGCGCATCTTCAATCTCGGCTATTTCACCTGGGTCGAGCAGCAGGGCATCTCGATCGCGGATTTCGACAAGCGCAAGCGGCAGGATTTCTGGCGCGGGCTGCATGACATCCTGCCGCAATGGGACGAGATGATCTCGGCCTTCAACCGCGATACGGGGCTCGCCGCCGCCGCGTGAACGGCCGAGCGCACGGGAGGGAAACCGCCTCATGGTCAAGGAAAGTCTCGTGAAATCCTATGCCGACGCTGCGCCGCGAGACGGCCGCGCGCGATCGCGGCTTGCGCGAAAAGGTCATGTCGCTCGAGGAGGCGGCGAGCCTCGTCAACGACGGCGACCATGTCGGCATCGGCGGCTGCACCATGTCGCGCACGCCCATCGCCATGATCTGGGCGCTGGTGCGGGCGAAGAAGAAGGAGCTCACGGTCTCGCGCTCCATCATCTCGACCGACGGCGACATCTGCTATGCCTCGGGAATATCGCGGCACATCATCACGAGCTGGTTCAGCCAGGGCATCGTCTGGGGCGTCTCCAAGGTGATGCGCCACTACACCGAGAACAATCTCGCCCGCTTCGACGAATGGAGCCATATGTCGATCGGGCTGCGCTACCGCGCCGGCGCCATGGGAATCCCCTTCATGCCGACGCGCTCGATGGTGGGCTCCGACGTCGGCAAACGCGTCGCGGATCAGGTGAAGCAGATCGACTGCCCGTTCACGGGCGAGCCGGTGCTGCTGCTGCCGGCGCTCAACCCCGACGTCGTGCTGATCCATGTGCAGCGCGCGGACGCCTATGGCAACGCGCAACTCGACGGCTTGCAGTTCATGGATATCGACATGGCGATGGCCGCGAACAAGGTGATCCTGACCACCGAACGCATCGTCAGCAACGACCAGATCCGACGCACGCCCGACCGGACACGCATCCCCTTCTTCACCGTGGACGCGGTGGTGGAGGTGCCGTTCGGCGCCGCGCCGCACGAATGCTACGGCATCTATGAGCCGTTCTTCTCGCATCTCGACATGTATGCCGGGTTGACCTCCAAGGACCCCGAAGGCGGCGCGAAGAAATACCTCGAGGAGTACTACCATGCGCCCAAGAGCTGGGCCGACTATCTCTCCAAGCTCGGCATGGAGGCCATGCTCGACGCCGGCGCGGCGCGGCAGGAGCATCTATAATGACTGATCGCGCGGGCGCCGACATACACGGCCTCGGAGCTTCTCGCCGTCATGGCGGCGCGGCTTCTGGCCGACGGGCAGATCGTGTTCGCCGGCGTCGGCATCCCCCTGCTCGCCGCCACGCTGGCGCAGCGCACCCATGCGCCCAAGCTGACCATCCTGTTCGAGGGCGGCGTGATCGGGCCCTTCGTCGTGCCGGGCGAGCTGCCGCCCTCGACCAACGAGCAGCGCTGCACGCGCCGCGCCAACATGGTGCTGCCGATCACCGACGTGCTGCTGCTGCTGCAGCGCGGCTATGTCGACGTGGGTTTCATGGGCGGTGCGCAGATCGACCGCTTCGGCAACCTGAACTCCTCCTTCATCGGCGATCCGGACCGGCCCAAGATCCGCCTGCCCGGCACCGGCGGCGGCAACGACATCTCCTCGCTGACCCAGATGATCGTCGCCATGAAGCATGAAAAGCGGCGCTTCGTGGAGACCGTCGATTTCATCACCTCGCCCGGCTTCATCAGGGGCCGCGACAGCCGTGCGGAATCCGGCCTGATCTCCGGCGGCATGTGGCGCGTGGTGACCGATCTCGCGGTCATGAGCTTCGACGAGAAGACCCGCGAGATGAAGGTGGCGCAGCTCGCATCCCGGCGTCACGCCCGAGCAGGTTCAGGACAATACCGGCTTCGAGCTTCACATCGGCAAGACGGTCGCGCGCACCGAGCTGCCCGCGAAGTCGGAGCTGGAGGTGCTGCGCCATCTCGACCCGGAGCGGCTTTACATCGCCTGAGCGGGTCCATCGCCTGAGCCCGCCCCGGGCGACAAATCGATCCGAGCCGCGCATAAGCGCGCACCAGCAGGAGAGGAAACCCATGGCCAGGAAGCAGCCCGTCTTCGGCGTCGCGATGCGCAACTTCACGCGCTACCCCGAGATGCCGGACGCCCGGGCCCTCATCGAGTACGGCGTGCGAATGGAGGAGCTCGGCTTCGAATCCCTGTGGGCGTGGGACCATATCCTGCTCGGCGTCGACCCGAGTTTTCCGATCCACGAGGCGCTGACGATCTTGACGGCCGTCGCCGCGCGCACCTCAAGGATCAAGGTCGGCACCGGCATCCTCGTGATGCCGATGCGCAACCCGGTCCTCCTCGCCAAGGAGCTTGCGACCATCGACCACATTTCCAACGGGCGGCTGCTCGTCGGCGCGGCGGTCGGCTGGTACAGACGCGAGTTCGATTCCCTCGGCGTCGATTTCACCAAGCGCGGCAGGATCATGGAGGACAGTCTCGAGATCATCAATCGGCTGTGGACGGAGGAAGTGGTCGACAGCGACTATCCGCCCTATAGGTTGCGCGGCGCCGTGCTCTATCCCAAGCCTGTCCAGAAGCCGCGGCCGCCCATTCTGATCGGCGGCTATGTGGACGCCGTCCTCAAGCGCGCGGCAACAAAGGGCGACGGCTGGCTCACCTACTATTACACCGCCGCCAGCTTCGCCAAGAACTGGGCGAAGGTGCGCGGCTTCGCCGAGGAAGCCGGGCGCAGCCCCGACGAGCTGATCTCCACCAATCAGCTGCCGATCTATGTCGGCCCGCGCGACAAGGTCGAGGCGCCCATGAAACATTGGCTGCAAACCGAGTGGGACTATGCCTCATGGTCGGAATCGACCATGGACAGCGCCATCATGGGAACGCCGGAGGAATGCGTCGAGCAGCTCGAGGAGCATCTGGCGACCGGCGTCGACCGCATCATCTTCGTGCCCTACCAATACGAGGCCGAGCAGCTCGAGGCCCTTGCCAAGGACGTCATTCCGCGCCTCAAGAAAAAGATGGGCTGATTCTCCTGCGCCAGAAGTTCGCTCGATATCGATCATCAACCCATTCCTCGTCATACCGGCGAAAGCCGGTATCCATGGCTGGAATGGGTCCCGGCTTTCGCCGGGACGGGAGATAGGAGATTTGGCGAATTTCGGATTCCCCAAACCAGGAGCCGCGCCACCCCGCATTGGCACGCGAATGCCGATCTATTCGGCGGCGGCCAAACTCTTCCGGCGAACGGCGCAATCCGCCATCGCGGCGGCCAAACGCTCATCCGGCGGCGTGCCGTAGAAAGTCGTGCGTTGGCGCGGCTTGCGCCCGGCCGAGAGAATCAGCCCTTCGAGCTCGCTCGGCGTCATCTCCTGCCCGAAGGCCGCGCCCGCCGCGCGCGTGATCGACTCGTTCATCAGCGTCCCGCCGAGATCGTTGGCGCCCGCCTCGAGGCAGAGTGCCGCTCCCTGGGGGCCCATCTTCACCCAGGAAGCTTGGATATTGGCGAGCAGCGGATGGAGCGCGAGCCGAGCGACCGCATGCATGAGAATGGCTTCGCGGAATGTCGGGCCGCGACGCGCCTCGCCTTTGAGGTAGATCGGGGCCTCCATATGCACGAACGGCAACGGCACGAGTTCCGTGAAACCGCCGGTGCGCGCCTGCAACGCGCGCAGCCGCAAGAGATGCCGCGCCCAATTGATCGGCCGCTCGACATGGCCGAACATGATCGTGGCGGTGCTCCGTAGTCCGACATCATGGGCGGCTTGCATGACCTCGAGCCACTGCGCGGTCGTTATCTTGTCCGGGCAGAGAATGCGCCTCACCTCGTCGTCGAGGATTTCCGCCGCCGTGCCGGGCAGGCTCGAGAGGCCCGCCGCTTTCAGTCGGCCGAGATAGTCCCGCAGGCCGAGCCCGAGCGTCCTCGCACCGTGCCATACCTCGAGCGGAGAGAAGGCATGCACATGGATGCCGGGCGCGGCGCTTTTCACCGCCCCCAGGATCGCGAGATAGGTGTGGCCAGTATAGCGCGGTCCGATACCGCCCTGAAGGCAGACCTCGCTCGCGCCGCGCCCCCAGGCCTCGCGGGTGCGACGGGCGATCTCTTCAAGCTCCAAGTCGTAGGGCTTGTCGCGGTGATCCTCCGACGGGCGCCCCTTGGAGAAGGCGCAGAAGCGGCAGCCGTAGCTGCATTTGTTGGTGTAGTTGATGTTGCGGGTGACGACGTAGCTGGCGGCGTCGCCCACCGCCATCTTGCGCAGCCCGTCGGCGGCGCGGCAGACGGCCGAGAAATCCTCGCCGCGCGCGGCGAACAGCGCGACGATGCCCTCCTCGTCCGGCTCGCGGCCGTCGGCGGCAGCAGCGAGGATGCGCGCAATCTGCGCCGAGGGTTCCGCCTTGCCGTCCCGGATGAGCGCGACGACCGCGCGCGGCGGCGCGAAGCCGGCGTCGCCGGGCGCCCAGCCGTCCTCTCGCGCCAGGCCGTCGCTGTCGATGGCGCGCAAGAGCGGACGTCGAAATCTCTCGGCGAGCCATTTGCCGGGCTGCCAAACATAACCGGGATAGATCGCCAGCCGCTCGGCCAGCGTGCGCCCGGCTTGCGCGGTTGCTCGAGTGAATTCCTCGAGATGCGGCCATGGCGCCTCGGGGTTCACATGGTCGGGCGTCACGGGCGATATGCCGCCCCAGTCGTTGATGCCGGCCTTGACGAGCTGGGCGAGTTCCGCGGGCCGCAGGTTGGGCGGCGCCTGGATATTCATGCTTGGTCCCAGCACGAGGCGCGCGACCGCGATGGTCCAGAGGTGCTCCTCGAGCGACGGCTCGGGCGCGCGCGCCATGCGGGTTCCGGGCTTGGCGCGGAAATTCTGGATGATGACCTCCTGGACATGGCCATGGCGCTCGTGGGAGTCGCGGATCGCCAGCAGCGCCTCGACGCGTTCGCGGCGCGTCTCGCCGATGCCGATCAGGAGCCCCGTGGTGAAGGGCACCTTGGCCCGTCCCGCCGCTTCGATCGTGGCAAGGCGCTGGGCCGGGTCCTTGTCGGGCGATCCGAAATGGGCTCCGCCGCGTCGCATGAGGCGCCGAGAGGCGGATTCGAGCATCAGGCCCTGCGACACCGAGACCGCCTTCAGGCGCTCGATCCAGCCCTGCTCCATCACGCCGGGATTGAGATGAGGCAGCAGGCCGGTCTCTTCATGGACGAGGCGGGCGCATTCCTCGAGATAGGAAAGGGTGGAGTCATGGCCGAGCGCGGCGAGGGCGCTTCGCGCCGCCGCGTAGCGCAGCTCCGGCTTGTCGCCCAGGGTGAACAGCGCCTCCTTGCAGCCCGCGGCGGCGCCGCGACTCGCAATCTCCAGCACCTGCTCTCGGCTGAGATAAGCCGGCCCGCCGGCGCTGGGCGCATGGGCGAAGGTGCAATAGTGGCAGACGTCGCGGCAGAGCTGCGTCAGCGGGATGAAGACCTTCTTCGAAAAGGAGACGGTCATGCCGTGACCCGCGATGCAGGCTGCCTCCGCCAAGGAGCAAAGCCGCGCCAGATCGTCGCAGTCGGCGAGGGCCAGGGCCTGCTCTCGCTCCAGCCGAGCGACAACCTCGCTCCCCGCCGCCAACGCGGCCGGGAAATCCGCGCGACCGCGAGGGACATCGCTCGAGAGGAACGCGTAGCCCGCCCGGCCGGCGAGGCGCGACAGGTCCGCCCTCCTGTCGATGTCGTGACTGAGCCCGTCGAGCTCAAGAATGTGTGGCGAGCATCCCAGCGCCCTGGCATAGGCAAGATGGCGCGCGAAGCTGCCATGTCCGAATGACGCATTCATGATGTCGGGCGGCGCCAGTACCAGGCCGTTCGTGCCATTGCCGTCCGCGGCCGGTGCGATGGCGATGGTCCGCGGCGCATTCGCGGCCGCCAATAGCCGAGCGAAATCGCTTGCCGTGGCGAGGGGCAGGTCGCCCGGAACGACGAGCACGCGATCGCAACCCAGGCGCGCCGCTTCGGCCACGCCCAGCGCAACCGCTGCATTCAGCTCGCCGGGCGGCGGTTCCGGAACAACGGACGCGCCGCGGCTTCTTGCCAGCGCCGCGACTTCGTCATCGGGCGTCACCACGAGCACGCGCCCGAGTGCCGCAACATTCGCAAGCGCCGAAAGCACGTCGCGCAGCATGGCCAGCACCAGCCGGCGCCGCTCGTCGGGCGAAAGAGTAGGCGCCAGGCGCTGCTTCGCTTCGCTGAGCAGTTTCACCGGAACGATCGCGCAGGTCGCGGGCGCGGCAGCGCTGGACGGGCGAGGCGAGGTAGCGCGTGTCATGCAGGATTTCCCGATGCCGCGGTTGTGTCCGCGCGAAGGCTCTCGCAGAAGGCGATGGCGGTGCTTGCCAGCGCGACGCGATCGGCGAGAGAGCGCATGAGCGTATTGGCGACGGCGAGCGGCAGCCCGATCCTGTCGCGATCCTTGATGTCTGCCTCGTCGAGCACGAAGCCGTCGATGAGGCCGCGATAATGCGCCGCGATCGACACCGCATCGGGCGTCAGCCCGAGTTCGCGCATGATCTTGACCGTCGGACCCTTGACGGCCTTGCCGCCGATGATCGGCGTGAGCGCGATCACGGGCGCGCCGCTGGCGCGGATCGCCGCCTTCATCCCCGGGACGGCCAATATCGGATCGATGCTGAGCCAGGGATTGGAAGGACAGATGATGATCCCGCCGAGCCCCGACGCAGCGAGCGCGGCCGCGGCCTCCGGCGCCGGTCGGGCGGCAGCGGCACCTTCGAACGAAATCCCGCGCACCGCCGGCTCGCATCGCCGGGCGACAAAATAGACCTGAAACGGCAGGCGGCCCTGGTCGGTCTCGAGGATGCTGCGCAAGGGCTGGTCGCACATCGGCACGACTCGCGGGCCAACGCCGAGCCGCCGGCTCAGATGTTCGGCGATCTGCGACAGGGTTTCGCCGCGCTTGAGCCGCTCGGTCCGGACGACGTGGGTGGCGAGATCGCCGTCGCCGAGCCTGAACCAGCCGGGCCCGCCGAGCCGTTCGAGGGCTGCCATGAACTCCCATGTTTCCCCGGCGAGCCCCCATCCGGCCTCGGGATTGGCGAGTCCCGCGAGCGTGTAGAGCACGGTGTCGATATCGGGGGATATGTGCAGCCCGACATGCTCGAAATCGTCGCCCGTATTGACGATGATGGCGAGCTGGTCGGGGGCGAGCACATGGGCGAGGCCGAGCGCGAGCTTGGCGCCGCCCACGCCGCCGCAGAGCGCGACATAGGACGGTCGGCTGGCCGCTGCGCTGCCGCGACCCACCCTCATCGGAACATGTCCTCGGCCTCGGGGCGCAGCAGCGACTTCGCCTGCTGTTCGGGCGCCGTCCAGGAGAGCCCGCGGACGAGCGCCGCGGGCGTGGCTTCCGTCGCCTCGCCCATGACCATGACAGCGCTCGCCGCCACCGCATCGGCGAAGCCGGTGACGGTGACCTCGAGCGGCCGGCCGTCGAGGTCGGGTTCGCCGCGCCGATCGATCAGCGCGGGCAGGCCGGCGACCCCCAGAGCCGCCCCGACCGTGCCGAGCCGCCAAGCGCGACCGATGCTGTCCGACACGATGACGCCGAGCCGCCGGCCGAAATGGCCGTCGAGACGCGCCTTCAGCCCGGCCGCGCTGGCGTCGGGATCCTCGGGCAGCAGCAGGACCGGCTCCTTGCCGTTGCCGGCATCGACATTCGAGCGGTCGATGCCCGCATTCGCCATCACATGACCCAGCCGGTGCACCACCACCATGATCTGGCTCTTGGTGCGCAATACCTCGTCCGATTCCCGGAGCACCGCTTCCACGAGCCGGGGGTCCTTGCCGGTAACCGCGGCGATCTCGCCCGCGCGTGCCGAGGGGATAAGCTCGGCGAGATCGAGATAGCGACCCTCCGCCTTGGACACGATCTTCTGCGCCACGACGAGAATGTCTTGCGAGCGGGGCCTCATTCCACCCCTCTCCAGCGCGGCGATCAGCAGACCTGCCAGATCGTCCCCCGGCCTCACTCTGGGGATACCGGCAAGGGCCGTTATCGTGACCTGGCCTTGGCTCATGATCTGCCGCCGCTGCGTCCTGCCGAAGCTAGGCGATGCCCGTGATACGGATGCCCGCGCCTTCGACCTTATAAGTCCGGTTGATGCCGATAAGAACCGAGGTCAAGGCCTCGCCGGCCGCCGAATTGGCGAGCGGACCGGCATGGAGGCCGCGCAAGCTTGCCGCCTTGGCGAGCGCTATCACCGCCTCGCGATCTTCCGCTTGGTCGCCGAACACCAGCACGTCGCAATCCACCGGCTCGTCGCGTTGCAGCTTCCGCGCGGCGACATTGTGGAAGGCGGCGACGACGCGCGCCGCCTGCCCGAGGCGGTACTGCGCCGCGACCGCCGCGGAATCCTCCGGCGGAAGCTGGACGCGGGCGACCCTGGGCGGCATGAGAGGAACCGTCGTGTCCACGACGATCTTGTCCTGCACGGCCGTCTTGATCTCATCGAGGATCGCCTGCTGGGACGCGAAAGGTATGGTCAGGACGACGATCTCGCCCGCGCGCGCCGCCGCCAGATTGGCGAGCCCGCGCGGCTTCGGCCCGCTTGCCCGCCCGGCGAGCGCCTCGGCCGTCTCCACCGCCTTCTCCGCCGTTCTCGAGCCGATCAGCACCTCATAGCCGGCCGCCGCCCAGCGACCGGCCAGCCCGGAACCGAGCGGGCCGGTGCCGCCGATGACCGCTAGAACGGGCTTGGCGTCTGTCATGGCCGTCGCATGTCCCTGGCACATGTCCCTGGGTTCGGGCCCGCTTCCGGCTTCTTGGCTGAAAGCCCGTCAGCTCAGCATTTCCGGAATCGTGACGATCCGGATGCCCGCGGCTTCGAGGCCCTTGCGCACCTCGCTTGCGACCGTCACGGCCGTGGGCTCGTCGCCATGCAGGCAGATCGTCTCGACCTCGACCTTCACCTTGCCGCCTTGGCGCGAGACGACTTCGCCCGTCTCCACCATCCTCAGCACCTGCTCCAGCGCCTTCTTGGGGTCCTTGTAGACGGTGCCGGGAATCGAGCGCGAAGCCAGATTGCCATCCTCCTCATATTGACGGTCGGCGAAGCCCTCGCGGGCGAGCGGAAGGCCGAGCTTACGGGCCGCTTTCTCCATCTGCGAACCGGCGAGTGCCACATAGATCATGTCCCTGTCGACGGTCCGCATCGCCCGGCCGATGGCCATGGCGTAGTCCTCGTCCTCCGCGGCCATGTTGTTGAGGGCGCCGTGGGGCTTGAGATGGGTCACAGGGAGAGCGGCATATTGCGCCATGGCCTGCAGAGCGCCGATCTGATAGGCGATCATGTATTCGAGTTCCTGCGCCCGCATCTTGATCTGTCGACGGCCGAACCCCCAGAGATCGTTGAAGCCCGGATGCACGCCGATGCTGACGCCGTTCTCCTTGGCCATCATGACGAGCCGGTGCATGCTGTTCGGGTCGCCGGCATGAAAGCCGCAGGCGACGTTGGCGGACTTGACGATCTTCATGAGCTCGGCATCATTGCCGATCTCATAGGCGCCCCAGCCCTCGGCGATGTCCGCGTTGAGATTGATCCGACCCGTCATGTCAGCGCTTCCGCACCCTCGTGCTCAGCTCGGTCACAGCCTTCGTGCCGCCCATAATAAATGGTATTATCTTTAGTACGATAGTACAATGATGTCCCAAGCGTTCCAGCGACGGGCGACCGGCCTCTCGAGCGATGACGGACCAGCTTCGGCCACGCTATCTCGCCAGCGGCGATACCGCCCTCGTCGTCGAGTTCGGCGACCGGATCGACCGTGCGCTGAACCGCAGCGTGCTCGCCTTGGCCGCCGCGCTGGAGCGGGCCGGGATCGCCGGGGTCGCCGAAGCGGTGCCGACCTTCCGCTCGCTCATGGTGCATTACGATCCGATCGTCATTTCCTTTGCCGATCTCAAGGCGCGTATCGAGGCCTTGCTGATCGGCCTGTCCGCCGCCGGCGAAGGCGGCCGGCATTGGACCCTGCCGGTCTGCTACGAGGGCGAATGCGCGCCCGATCTCGAGGACGTGGCAACACGCACCGGCCTCAAGCCCGCGCAGGTGATCGAGCTTCATGCCGGCCAGAGTTTCCATGTGTACATGATCGGCTTTCTGCCGGGATTTCCCTATATGGGCGATCTACCCGAGGCGCTGGCGCTGCCACGGCGCGAGAATCCGCGGACCCGCGTGCCGGCCGGCTCGGTATGCATCGCCATGACCATGGCCGGAATATATCCCATCGCAAGTCCGGGAGGGTGGCATCTGTTGGGGCGCACGCCGGTGCGCCTGTTCGATGCCAGGCGCAAGGAGGCCATGTTGCTGGCGCCGGGCGACAAGGTCCGCTTCCGGCCGATCTCCACTCGCGAGCTGCGAAAGTTCGATAGCCTCGCTCAGGCCGGCGAGCTGACGATCGCGCCCGGAGCGATGGCGGCATGAGCGGCGCGCTCCACGTGATCGAGCCCGGGCTGCACACGACGGTCCAGGATCTCGGCCGGATCGGCTATCAGCGGCTCGGCCTGCCCGTTTCAGGCGCACTCGATTCCGTGGCCCTGCGCATCGCCAATATCCTGGTCGGCAATGCGCCCGGCATCGCGGGGCTCGAAGTCCTTTTTGCCGGCCCCACCCTCGAGGTTCGAGCGGACAGCGTCCGGCTCGCCGTCGCCGGCGGCAGCGCCGCCATCGAGGTGCTCGGGACGCCGACCTACCGCAGCGCGCCGCTGCAAAGCGTCCGGCTCCTGCGCGGCCAGCAATTTCGCATCGGCGCCACGGGCGCTAGCGCGGTCGCCTATCTCGCCTTGGCCGGCGGCTTCGCCTTGCCCGCTTTTCTGGGAAGCCTGGCGACCTACGAGCGAGCATCGCTGGGTGGGCTGGAGGGCCGCGCCTTGAAGACGGGCGACCTGCTGCCGCTGGCCGTGCCCGCGGCCGAGGCTCGAGCCGAGCAGATGCTGCCCGGCTTCGAGCTTGCGCCCCCGACGCGCGTGCGCGTGGTCCTCGGCCCACAGGACGATTATTTCACGCCCGCCGCGGTATCCTGCTTTCTATCCAGCCCCTATAGAGTCGGCCGGGAGGCGGACCGGATGGGCATGCGTCTCGATGGTCCGGTTCTCGCCCACGCCAAGGGATACAATATCGTCTCGGACGGCATTGCGCCGGGAGCCATCCAGGTGCCTGGCAGCGGCTTGCCGATCATGCTTCTCGCCGATCGCCAGACGACGGGCGGTTACCCCAAGATCGCGACCGTGATTTCGGCAGACCTGCCGGCAATCGGCAGGCTCGGGCCGGGCGCGCAGCTCGCCTTCGAGGCCCTGTCGATCGCGGAGGCCGTGGCGGCGCGACAGGCGCTGGAGACGCGGCTTGCGGCGCTCCCCGGCCGGTTGCAGGCGGTGCAGGCCGGGGTCGGCCTGGACGAAAGGCAGCTGTTCGAGGCGAATCTCGTCAGCGGTGTGGTCGATGCCCACGGCCCCGCGGACAGCGATGACTGAGAGGACCACTGCTCGATTTTTTTCAGGACAAGAAAGGCGATGACAAGACAGACAAGCACGCCTAACCGCGCCAATCTCGCCAGCAGCCGCATCCCGCGTTATTTGCAGGTGGCCTCCACCTTGAAGAGCCGGCTCAAGCAAGGCCAGTGGGCCGTGGGCGAGAGGATTGCGACGATCGAGGAGCTCGAGCAGGAGTTTCAAGTCGCCAGGGTCACCATCAGGCAGGCGGTCGAGCTCCTGCGGTCCGAAGGGCTGTTGAAGTCCTACCAAGGCAAGGGAACCTTCGTGACCAGGGCGCCGGAAGACGATCGTTGGTTGCAGCTGGCGACCGACTGGGAGTCCCTCATCCAGCCGATTCGGGAAAACGTGCCCCATATGATGACCGTGTCCGACCTGCCGGGCCCGCAAATCGAAGACTCCGATGGCAGGCCGGCGGCGGCCTACCGCTTTCTGCGCAGCCTGCAAATGCGCGGCAAGGAGCCCTACGCCATCGCCCGCGTGCATGTCGCCACGACCATCTTCAATCGCGCGCCCGACCAGTTCCGCAAGCATGTAGCGCTCGGCGTGATCGCCGACATGGCCGGCCTCAAGATCTCGCGCGCGCATCAGACGCTGACCATCGGGATGGCGGACATCGAGACGGCACAGCAGCTCCAGATCCCGCTCAACGCCCCGACCGCCGAGGCGCGCTGCGTGGTGACGGACGGCGCCGGCACCGTGATCTATCTGGGCGAAATCACCTATCGCGGCGACTGCGTCAGACTCAATATCGAGCTTCTAGGCCGCGAGGACGCATGATTGCCCGCCGCGCTCGGCTAAGGTCATATTGTCCTATTGTTAGGACAGTGGCATGCACGGCCGCGCGAGACGGCGCCGAGGGTGAGTGGTCGTGAGCGAGCAGGGCATCGGCGCGCGCCTGCTGCGCAAGGAAGACGACCGCTTCATGCGCGGCCGCGGCCAGTTCGTCGGCGACATCAAGCTTCCGGGAATGCTGGAAGTGGCCTTCCTCAGAAGCCCGATCGCCCACGGCCGCATCCGCGCGATCCACGTTCCGGCGGAGATTCGCGAGCGCGTCTTCGTCATGGAGGATCTCGAGGGCGTCAATCCGATCCGCGCGATCGCGACGCTGCCGGGCTTCAAGGCGTCCGAGCAGTGGCCCCTTGCCCGCCACAAGCTGCGCCATGTCGGCGAACTGATCGCGATGTGCGTGGCGCCGACGCGGGCCGAAGCGGAAGATCTCGCCGCCAGGATCGATTTGGATATCGAGGAGCTGCCGGCCGTTTACGACATGCTCGCCGCGCGCCAGGCCGGCGGCAGCCTGGTGCACGACCACTGGGGTGACAATCTGTTTTTGATCTCGGCGCAGAGCGGCGATATCGCCGCCGCCAAGAGAGAGGCGACGGTGGCGGTGACGCGCGAGCTGCGCACGGCGCGCCAGGTCATGAGCCCGATCGAGGGCCGCGGCGTCGTGGCCCAATGGAATACCCGGCTCGATCAGCTCCTGGTCTATAGCTCCACCCAGCAGTCGCATATCGTGCGCAGCGGCCTCGCCGAATGCCTCGGGCTCGATCATGCCCGGGTGCGCGTGATTGCGCCCGATGTCGGCGGCGGCTTCGGCTACAAGGGCATCCTGCTGCCGGAAGAGGTCTGCCTGGCTTGGGCGACGCGCAAGCTCGCCCGCCCGCTGCGTTGGCTCGAGGATCGGCGCGAGAACCTGACCGCAGGCGCCGATTGCCGCGAGCATCACTATGTCATTACCGCCTATGCCGATGCCGCGGGCAAGCTGCTGGCCCTCGACTGCGAGGCGACGGTGGATGCCGGCGCCTATTCGGCCTATCCCTTCTCGGCCTGCCTTGAAGGCGGGCAAGTCGTCAGCATATTGCCCGGCCTTTACGACTTCGCGCAGTACCGCTGCACGGCCTATACGGTGGCGACGAACAAGCCGCCGATCCTGCCCTATCGCGGTGTCGCCCGCACTGGCGTTTGCTTCGCGCTCGAAGTGCTGATCGATGCCGTGGCGCGCGAGCTCGACCTCGACCCCACCGAGGTGCGCCTTCGTAATCTGGTGCGCCCGGAGCAGATGCCCTTCACCAACGTCACCGGGAAATATTTCGATTCCGGCGACTACCCCGAATGTCTCCGGCGCGCGATGGCGGCGATCGGTTTCGACAAGCTCCGCGGCCGTCAGCGGAGGGGCGAAGAGGACGGGCGGCGGGTCGGCCTCGGATTCGCCATGTATTGCGAACAGGCCGGCCATGGCACCAGCGTCTATGCCGGCTGGGGCGTCCCGATGGTTCCCGGCTACGAGCAGGCGACGGCGCGGCTCACGCCCGACGGCGGGCTCGAGCTCAGGATCGGCGCGCATAGCCACGGGCAGGGCATGGAAACGACCATGTCGCAGGTCGCCCATTCGTTGCTCGGCATCGCCCACGACAAGATCAAGCTCGTCCACGGCGACACCGAATACACGCCCTATTCGACCGGCACCTGGGGCTCGCGCTCGATGATCATGTCGGGCGGCGCCGTGGCCGCCGCCTGCGATCAGCTGGCGGAGCGGGCGCGCCGGATCGGCGCCAAGCTGCTGCAATGCAGTTTCGAGGAAACGCGGCTGGAAGACGGCGCCGTCGCCGGCCCCTCCGGCCGGATCGCGATCGCCGACATCGCCCGCACCTGGTATCGCCGGCCGCACGAGCTGCCGCCCGACGTCGATCCGGGCGGGCTCGAGGTCACCGCCGGATACAGGATGCCGCGCGACACCGGGACCTTCAGCTACGCCGCGCACGCCGCGCTGGTCGCGGTCGATAGCGAGACCGGCGAAATCGAGATTCTCGACTATGTCGTGGTCGAGGATGGCGGCGTGCTGGTCAACCCGATGATCGTCGACGGTCAGATTTATGGCGGGGTCGCGCAGGGCGTCGGCACCGCCTTGTACGAGGAAATGCCGTTCGACCCCCAGGGCCAGCCATTGGCCTCCACCCTGTCGGACTATCTCCTGCCCGGCGCAATGGAAGTCCCCGACATGCGAATCGAGCATATGGAGACTCCCTCGCCGCTCACCCGCTTCGGTCAGAAGGGCATCGGCGAGGGAGGCGCGATCGCGCCGCCGGCCGCGATCACCAATGCGATCAACGACGCGATGCGGGATCTGGGGGCGGAGCTCCTCGTCTCCCCGGCGACGCCGCGGCGGGTCGTCGAGGCCATCGCGGCGGCCGCAGAGCGGCGCGGCGCGGCGACATGAAGCCTGTCGCCTTCGACTATGCATGTCCGACGACGCTTTCCGAGGCCATAGCACTGCTGGCGCGCTCGCCGGGCGCCAAGCTGCTTGCAGGCGGCCAGACCCTCGGGCCCATGCTCAATCTGCGTCTTGTCCAGCCCGAGCGCCTCATCGACATCACCCGCATTCGCGAGCTCCTGCGCGTCGAGGACGGCCGCGACGGCATCCTGCTCGGCGCCTGCGTCACCCATGCGGCGGTCGAGGATCGGCGCATTCCCGACGCGACGAACGGCTTTCTCCCGCGAGTCGCGCGCGGCATCGCCTATCGCGCCGTGCGCTCGCGCGGCACGCTCGGCGGCAGTCTCGCTTATGCCGACCCCGCCGCCGACTGGCTGGCCTGCTTCGTGGCGATGGATGCCGAGATCATCGTCGCCTCGCCGCGCGGCGAGCGGCGGGTGCGCCTCGCCGAATTCATGCGCGGCGCGCTCGACTGCGATTTGGCATTCGACGAAATCCTGAGCGCCATCCGCCTGCCGAAATTGACGCCGGGCGCGCGCGCGGGCTATCACAAAATCTGCCGTAAGACGGGCGAATTCGCCGAAGCTATCGGCGTTTTCCTCCATGATCCTGACCGCGGCATCTCGCGGTTCGTTTCCGGCGCGACGAGCTCGCGTCCGATCGTGATCGATGGAAGCGACCTGCTCGGGTCGTCGGCGAGGATGCGCCCGGCGCCGAGCGCATTCGACACCGAGGCGGCGATGGGCTGCCTCGCGCGCGCCGGCCTCGGCCACGATCCCTACGAGCTCAGGATTCATGCGGTGGCGTTGCGCCGCGCGTTCCAGGACGCGATGGCGCCATGGTGAAACTCAACATCACCGTCAATGGCAAGCCGATTGCGCGCGAGGTCGAGCCGCGCACCCATCTCGCGGATTTCATCCGCGAGGATCTCGCCCTCACCGGCACCCATATCGGCTGCGAGCATGGCATCTGCGGCGCCTGCACCGTCGTGATCAACGGCGAAATCGCGCGATCCTGCATCACCTATGCCGTCGCATGCGAGGGCGCCGAGATCCGCACCATCGAAGGGTTCGACGACGACGCCTTGATGGCGCGGCTGCGCCGGGCATTCGCCGAAGAGCATGCGCTGCAATGCGGCTATTGCACGCCCGGGATGCTAGTGGCCGCGCGCGACCTGATCCGGCGAAAAGGGGGCCTCAGCGAGCGCGAGATCCGCATCGAAATGAGCGGCAATCTCTGCCGCTGCACGGGCTATATGGGCATTGTCAGGGCCATCGCGCGGACCATGGCGGAGCGCGAGAAATTCCTGGACAAGCTCGAGCCGCCGGCGCGCTATCTAGGCCCGGCGCCCGGTCTCCTCGGCGCTCCGGCCCCGTCGTCGGCTGCCGGCGGGCCGTCGCCCCAGCGGGTTGTCGCTCCCGCGAAAGCCGCTGCGCCGGGGCCGAGGCCCGTTGCCGCTCGGCCCGCAGCCTCCGGCGCGGATCGGCCGGGCGCGGACGGCTATACACGCCTGACCCAGACCATCCGCGTCGCCCATTCGCGCGCCCTCTTGTGGGACTATATGGCGGATATCGAGGCCCTCGCCTCTTGCATGCCGGGCGCAAGGCTCGATGGCCCCGCGCAAGACGGCCACGTCAGCGGAAGCATGGCGGTCAAGCTCGGCCCGATCCATGCGCAGTTCGCCGGAGAAGCCACCGTCGCGCGCATAGCGGCCGAATATCGCGGCGTCATCGAGGGCCAGGGTCGCGATTCCAAGAGCGCGTCGCGCGCGCGAGGACGGGTGGAATATCGACTTGCCGAGGAGGGACCGGCAACCACGCGCGTCGAGGTGACGATCGCCTATGCGCTCACCGGCCCGCTCGCCCAGTTCGGTCGCTCGGGGCTAGTCAAGGATCTGGTCGGCCAGCTTGCCGATAGATTTGCGCGAAATCTCGAGGCGCGGCTATCGGCTCCCGCCGGGGCGGCGGCGACGGAAAGCCGGCTCGAGGCCGGCTCTCTCCTATGGGCTGTGATCCGAGCCAGGCTGAAGGCATTTTTCCGGCGGCTCCGCCGCCGCCGTTGACGGAATCCGAAGCGTCCGAGGCCGGCCGCCGCAAGAAACCGAAACAACATAATGCTCAATTGTTACAGATTACGCAGGTAGTGTGATTTAGCCGTCAGCCTCGCGAGATCGCGGACAACTTGATGCCGCAATGCGTCGATCTGAGCGCGTCGGATCGCCAAACGCTCGACAAGCTCGATCATGAATTCAACGACCATAGCGCTCGGCCGACGAGCGCGGAAATATCGCTCAAGGCCAAATTGACAAGCGAAGCGCTGGCCTAGCTGGATTGCCGAAACAAGGCGATGGGCGCGCTGCGGGAGGCGGCCTTTATGCTCTACTCCAGGAGGACATTCAAGGCAGTGCGAAGCTTGCTGATGTCAAATGGCTTGCCGAGGGTCAGATCCGCACCGAGCTTTCCCGCGGCTTCGAGATACTGCTGATCCTGACCGAGACCGCCGCCGGACATGGCGATGATCTTGATGCCCGGCGCGGCCCGTCGGATCTCGCGGATGGTCTCGATACCGTCCATAATGGGCATAAAGACGTCTGTGATGACCAGGGCCGGCTTGTGGGAGAGCGAGAGCCGCAACGCCTCGCGCCCATCATTGGCTTCAAGCACGCTATGGCCGAGGGCGCGGAGCGTCTTCGAAATCGCTCGGCGCAGCTTCGCGTCGTCATCCGCCACCAGCACGACCGCCATCGGCTTATCCTCCAGGCGGTTCGTCGCCCGCGGACGTTTGCCCTTCCCCCAGCGCCTCGCGCAAGCTGCGGGCGAGCTCCTCCTTGCGATAGGGCTTGCTCAGAAGGCGGAATCCCTGGAAGGCCGGGTCGTCGAGCTTCGCCTCGGAGAAGCCCGAGGTGAGGAGAACCTTGAGTTGCGGCCAGCGCTCCATCGCGGTGCGTGCGAGCTTGGCGCCATCGATGGCGCCCGGCATCACCACATCGGTGAAAAGCAGGTCGATCTCCTCGCGCAGGAGGATATCGAGCGCCCGCGCCGCATTTTCCGCTTCCCGCACCTCGTAGCCGAGATCGCGGAGCCGGCGCGACACGGTACGCCGCATCCCGTCATTGTCCTCGACCACGAGAACTTTCTCGCTGCCGCCCTTGGGCTTGGGCCGGCGCTCGGTCGCCTCCGCTGCCTCAACCGCCCGCTCCGCGCGCGGCAGATAGAGACGGAAGGTTGTGCCGACCCCTGGCTCGCTATAGACGCTCACATGGCCGCCCGACTGCTTCATGAAGCCGAACACCATGCTGAGGCCGAGTCCTGTTCCCTTAGCGGGCCCCTTCGTCGTGAAGAAAGGCTCGAAGATCCGGCCCAGGATTTCGGGCGGAATGCCGGCGCCGGTGTCGCTGACCTCGATCGCGACGTAGTCGCCCGCCGTTACCTCGGCATAGGATCGCGTATAGTCCTCGTCGAGGTGCGAATTGCGGATGGCGATCGACAGTTTGCCGCCTTCCGGCATCGCGTCGCGGGCGTTGGTGGCGAGATTGACGATTGCGGCCTCGAGCTGCGTCGGATCGGCCATGACAGTCCAAGCGCCCGCCGCGGTCTTGAGCGAGATCTCGATATTCTCGCCCAGTACGCGACGGAGCAGCTTGACCATGCCGGCAACCAGCTGATTGATCTCGATGCGTTCGGGGCGCAGCGGCTGCCGGCGCGAGAAGGCGAGGAGGCGGCGGATCAGGTCCGCGCCCCGCGTCGCAGCTTCAAGCGCGTCGCTCGCCATCTCGTCGAGCTCATCGTCCTTTCCGCAGCGCTCCCTGACTAGGTCTAGATTGACCATGATGACTGCCAGCAGGTTGTTGAAATCATGCGCCATGCCGCCGGTCAGTTGTTCCACCACCTCCATCTTCTGCGCCTGTCGCAGCTGCTCCTCGATCACTCGTCGTTCCGTGACGTCACGCATGATCGCGAGGGCCACCTCCCGGTTGCTGATCGAGGCAAATTGAATTGAAATCTCCGCCCAAAAAAGCCGGCCGGCCTTGGTCTTGCAATGCCAGTCGAAGCGCTGCGGGAGGCCCGTGGCTGCCGCTTTTTGAATCCATTCCCCCGCTTCGCGTTGCGTGTAGGGTGGGACACCCGATGAGAGCGCCTGGATATCGCTGCCGATCAGCTCGTCGGCAGCGTAGCCGAACATCACGTAGCCAGCCGTGTTGGTCTCCACGAAGGTACCCGTTGCCGCGTCAACAATAAAGATGCCCTCGCTTACAGCGCCGAAAATGGATCGGAAGCGCTCCTCGCTCAGTCGAACATTGTCCTCCGCCCGTTTGCGCTCGGTGATGTCTTCGCCAGAGCTGAGGGAGCAGGTGCTGCGGCCGTTCTCCTCGGCAATAGTCGAGTTGTGCCAGGAGATGAGACGTTCCTCGCCGGTCTTGGTCAACACGGGGTTGGTGTAGAATTCGATGCTAGCGTCTTTTCCTGCCAATAGACGGCCGAACGCGTCACGCATCTCACCGCGTATGCGCTTTGGAATGAAATTGTCGATCCACGGCTTGCCGACGATGTCGTTGGGGTCGTCGTATCCGAGAATGGCGCAGCCGCGACGATTAATCAGCGTGACGACTCCTTTGGAGTCGAGGGCCAGAATCATGACGCCGGCAACGTCCAGGTAGCGCTGCGCCGCGTCGCGTTCCCGCCTCACTTGCTCCTGACTGGTCCGCAAAGCCGTATCCACGCGGTGGCGCTCGAGCGCCATTTGGATCGTGGCATTCAGCTCGCGCTCTGAGAACGGCTTGACGAGAAACCCATAGGGCTTTGTCGTTCGCGCGCGTTCCAACGTCGCTTGTTCGGAGTAGGCTGTGACGTAGATCACTGGAATCTGCAACTCGGGGGGTATCCGCGCCGCTGTCTCGATCCCGTCCAGGTCGCCTTCGATGTGGATGTCCATAAGAACCAGGTCGGGACGCAATTCCGCGATCCTCTGAAGGGCCTCCTCGCCGGCAGCGACGACCGCAACGACTTCATAGCCGAGTTTGGACAACTGCTGCTTCATATGGAGCGCCACGATGCGCTCGTCTTCCACAACGGTGATTTTGGCTGCGATCACGATTCGACCTTGAATCGCAGCAGGAAGCGAGTTGGATTCGACCGCTGCATGGTGATATCCGCCCCGAGTTGATCGGATAGCAGCGTGACTAGTTGCAATCCGAGCGTCGTCGCATTGGCCAAATCCAATTCGCGCGGGATGCCCACGCCATTGTCGGCCACCGAGAGAAGCACCTTGCCATTGGGTCCGGTGGCCAGACCGATCTGGATGACCCCTTGGCGCGCACCCGGAAAGGCATGTTTCAAAGCGTTGGAGATGAGTTCATTGACGATAAGGCCACAGGGAACGGCCACTTTGATCGGCAGAGATACCTCGGCCGCGTCGATCGAAAGCGTTACCAGGCTCGGATCGACGCTATAGGACGACACAAGTGTAGGCACGAGAGTGTCGAGGAAGCTTCTGAAATCCACCCGCGCAAAATCTTTCGATTCGTAAAGCGTTTGGTGGATCAAGGCCATGGATTTGATACGGTTCTGGCTCTCAATAAGGAGTCGCAGCGCGACTTCGTCCTTGATCTTCGAGCCCTGCAGCTCAAGAAGGCTGTGTATGACCTGAAGATTGTTTTTCACGCGATGGTGGATTTCGCCGAGCAGGAGATCCTTTTCCTTTAACGCCGCCTGGATGCTCTTCTCCTTTTGTTTGCGATCCGAAATGTCGACGACGGCCGACAGCACCATGGTTCCTTCCGCCGTCTCGATCGGATTCAAGCCGATCTCGACCGGGAATTCGCTGCCGTCCTGCTTCAGGCCATAGAGGTCGCGCCCCGCGCCCATCGGCCGCGCCAGCGGGTCCTTGAAGAACGAATTGCGCAATTCCGGGTGATGGCTGCGGAACCGTTGCGGCACCAGCATTTCCACCGGCCGACCGAGAAGCTCCGTCCGCGAATAGCCGAAAACACGCTCCGTCTGGGCATTGACCATTTCGATCCTGCCGGACGCATTGATCATCACCATCGCGTTCGGCGCCGACTCCACGACCTGGCGGAAGCGCTCCTCCAGCCGCTTGCGTTCGGCGATATCGACGATGGCCGATAGCACCATCGTTCCTTCCGCCGTCTCGATCGGATTCAAGCCGATCTCGACCGGGAATTCGCTGCCGTCCTGCTTCAGGCCATAGAGGTCGCGCCCCGCGCCCATCGGCCGCGCTCGCGGGTCCTTGAAGAACGAATTGCGCAATTCTGGGTGATGGTCGCGGAACCGTTGCGGCACCAGCATTTCCACCGGCCGACCAAGAAGCTCCGTCCGCGAATAGCCGAAAACACGCTCGGTCTGGGCATTGACCATTTCGATCCTGCCGGACGCATTGATCATCACCATCGCGTTCGGCGCCGATTCCACGACCTGGCGGAAGCGCTCCTCCAGCCGCTTGCGTTCGGTGATATCGACGATGGCCGACAGCACCATGGTTCCTTCCGCCGTCTCGATCGGATTCAAGCCGATCTCGACCGGGAATTCGCTGCCGTCCTGCTTCAGGCCATAGAGGTCGCGCCCCGCGCCCATCGGCCGCGCTCGCGGGTCCTTGAAGAACGAATTGCGCAATTCCGGGTGATGGTCGCGGAACCGTTGCGGCACCAGCATTTCCACCGGCCGACCAAGAAGCTCCGTCCGCGAATAGCCGAAAAGGCGCTCCGTCTGGGCATTGACCATCTCGATCCTGCCGGACGCATTGATCATCACCATCGCGTTCGGCGCCGATTCCACGACTTGGCGGAAGCGCGCTTCGCTCTTCTCCAGCGCCCGTTCAATGTTCTTCTTCTGGCCGTTCCGGCTTGCCTCCCGGTCTCTAGGCGCAGGCCGGTCCGGCAGGGCTCACGTCCGATCGATTCAACGGCGCCAGGCTGCGGATTTTTGGCCCGCGCGCGGGTCCTATGACAGCAGAAATGATTTCGCCGGCGAGCGCTTCGGAAACGCCGCTGGTCTTCGGGCCCGGCAACCGCTGGCTCCGTTGCATCATTGTCCCATCGCACCATGCGCGCAGGCTTAAGAATCAAAAATGGTAACACAGCCATTCCGATCGGCGACCTCCCTCTCTTCATCGATTTAGTGGATAGCGGCATTAACGAAGTTCCGCTCGAGCGCGAAGTACGGGCAGGCGCGCGCCGCACGAAATTGAAAATCCTTAACGCGCCTTGCGGAAGGTGAGGTTGATCCGGCAGCTACCGGTGAGCAGGTGGTCGCCTTGGACCGGCGGCTCGACGCCGTGAAAGCGCAGCCGCGCAGGACCGCCCCATATAACGACGTCGCCGCTTTCGAGCCGCAACCGGCGCGGCCGGTCGCCGCGCAAGGCACCGCCCCAAAGGAAGGTCGCCGGCAGGCCGAGCGAGACCGAGACGATGGGCTGGCCGAGATCGCGCTCGTCCTTGTCCTGATGGAGCGACATCCTGGCGCCAGGCTCGTAGCGGTTGATCAGGCAGCCGTCGGGGACGAACCCGGCATAGCCGGCCGCCTGCGGCGCGCGCGGCGAGCGCAAGGAAGTCGGGCGGCATCGGCGGCCAGGGCCGTCCGCTCAGCGGATCGCGCGGCTCGTAGCGATAGCCCGCCCGATCGGTGACCCAGCCGGCGCTGCCGCAATTCGTCATGGCGACCGACATCTGCTTGCCGCCGGGCGTGAACATGCGACGGAAGGGCGCGTCGGCGGCGATCCGCTCGATCTCCTGCCAGAGACGCGACGCCTCCGCGCGCGCAAAGCCGCGCAGGAGGACCGCGCCCTCCTCGAGCGGCTCCTCTGCGCCCGGCGCGCGCTCGAGAGGCGCGAGCAGATCGCCCATCGCCGGCGTCTTCCTTGGGGGCCGATCCGCGGGTGCTCATGACGCGTCGTGGAAGATGACGCCGAGCGTCATGCGCCGTCCAGCGCGCAGCCGGCTCACCCCGTGGCGCATCGCCACGCGATAAATGCCGCGCACTCCTTGCACCGGCCGCTGATTGACCGCGAAGATCACGCCTTCTCCTTGCCCGAGCGGCACCACCTCGGCACGCGACTGCATGCGCGGGCGCTGCTCCGTCAGCAGGAACTCGCCGCCGTCGAAATCGGCGCCGGGCGCGCTCAGCAGGAACGTCGCCTGCAGCGGGAAGCTGAGCGCGCCATTGAGATCCTGATGCAGGCAATTATAGTCGCCCTCGACGTAGGACAGCAGCAGCGGAGTGGGGCGCGATTGGCCTGCCGCGCGGCAGCGCGCGAGATAGGCTTCATGCGCGGGCGGATAGTCGCCACCGCCTCCCAGCGCGCGCTCCCAGCGGTTGGCGATGGGCGCGAGCCTCGCATAGAGCGCCGCGCGCAGCGAAGCGACGGTCGGCGGCAAAGGATAGGCATAATATTTATATTCGCCGCTGCCGAAGCCGTGCCGCGCCATCACGACCCGGCTGCGGAAGAGCGCGTCCCGCTCATAGCCGGCGACGAGCGCGGCGCATTCCGCTGGCGCGAGCAGCGAGCCCGTCATGGCATAGCCGCGCGCGTCGAGCGCCGCCTCGAGCGCGGGCCAATCGAGCGCCTCCAGCCGCCCGGCCCAATCCGATGCCGCCGCGTCGCCGCGCGTCTTTACAGCTTTCATTCCAATCGCCGTCATGCCGAGGAAACATAGGAGCGCCCCCGCCGGCTCGCACTCCGAATTCTTGCGTCGGAACGCCTGGCCCGCAGCTAATCTGTTCCCGACAGAAGGCGCAGGGAGCGAAAGGACGCTGCCATATGCGCACTCAACCGTGAAGCCGCGCGGTCAGCAGCATTCCCGCCAGCGCCAGCAACAGCGCGGGCGGCATCACCACGATGCCGAGCTTGAGAAAGCGCCAGGCCGATATGTCCTGCCCCTCGCGCCGCAATGCGGCGAGCCATAGGATGGTGGCGAGCGAGCCGGTGACGGAGAGATTGGGGCCGAGATCGACCCCGATCAGCACTGCGCTGGCGACTTCAGGCGGCATATGCGCATCATTCACCGCCGAGCCCGCGAGCAGGCCGGCCGGCAGGTTGTTCACCAGATTGGTGACGAGCGCGAGCAGCATGCCGACGCTCCAGGCCGTCGCCTCGCCCGACTGCCGCGCGGCCTCCTGCAAGAGATGGCTCAAGGCGCCGAGCAGGCCGCTGCGGTCGAGGCCCTCGACCAGCATGAAGAGCCCGGCCACGAGGGGCAAGATGCTCCAGGAGATGCCCTTGAGCATGTCCCAGGGCGCCTCGCGCGTCCGCGCAAGCACGACCGCCGCGGTGACGAGGCCGGCGAGGAAGGTCGGCAGGCCGAGCCGGAAGTCGAAGCCCGAGGCGAGGAGCAGCAGGACCGCCATGCCGGCGATGCCGCAAGCCGTCACGCGGCCGCCGAGCGAGAGCGGCGGCGGCGTGACCTCGCGCGCGATCTCCTGCCGCAGGGCGGCGGCTTGCGTGAGACGCAGCAGCAGATAGGTCGCGGCGATCGAGAGGAGCGAGGGCAGCGCGAAACGGCCGAGCCAGGCGAGAAGCGGCGGCATATGGCTGCCGAAGACGACGAGGTTGGCGGGATTGGAGATCGGCAAGACGAAGCTCGCCGCGTTCGCGATGAAGGCGCAGATGAAGAGATATGGCAGCGGCTCGGCCTTCGCCGCCGTCGTCGCGGCATAGACGGCGGGGGTGAGGACGACCGCCGTCGCGTCGTTCGAGAGAAAGACGGTCACCACGATGCCCACGCCATAGACGAGCGCGAAGAGCCGGCGCGCGTCGCCTTTCGCCTGGCGCGCGGCGAGCCCCGCGAGATAATCGAACAGCCCCTCGCGGCGGGCGAGCTCGGCGAGCAGCATCATGCCGGTGAGGAAGAGATAGACGTCCGTTCCCTTGCCCACCGCGCGCAAGGCCTCGGTCCAGGGGAGCAGCCCGAGCAGGACGAGCGCGAGCGCGCCCGCGACCGCCCAGATCGCATCGGGCAGGCGCCAGGGGCGGATGATGACGCCGCCGGTGGCGAGCGCGGCAATCGCCCAACTCGCATAGGCGGCGTCGGTCATATCGGGGTCCATCGCAACGACGCCTCAAGGCCGGCGCGCGGGGCGTCATTGCAAGCGGACTTCATGCCTTCGCTCCTAGGGAAGTCGAGGCGGATCGGCTCGAGGGGTTTGTGGCAAGGCGACGGTCACGGGGGCTCGGATCTCGGGGGTCCAGATGCTTGAACGCGCTCGGCGGGATCGGGTTCCTCAATATCCTCGATGCCCCGCAGATCCCGCGACCCCGCCGGCAGGCTAACACAGGGTCCTGCCGATCTCAAGCGGGACCGGGCCCGCTACGACGCACGCCCTTGCCAGCGCCGCAGTCATAAGCCAATTTGGCGCATGACCACCGTCCCCCCGCTCGCGCAAGCCGCCGCGGCGAGCGATCCAATGGCGCTCGCTCATGTCGAGGTCTGGCTCTTCGACCTCGACAACACGCTCTATCCGGCGTCCTGCAATCTCTTCGATCAGATCGACAAACGCATCGGCCAGTTCATCGCCGAGCATTTTCGCCTCGATCCCGTTGCCGCGCGCGAGGTGCAGAAGCGTTATTTCCGCGGCTACGGCACGACGCTCCGCGGCCTCATGACCGAGCATGGCATCGAGCCCATGCGCTTCCTCGACTATGTGCATGAGATCGACATGACCCCGATCGAGCGCGACCCCGCGCTCGACGCCGTCCTCTTCCGCCTCAAGGGCCGCAAGCTCGTCTATACCAACGGCTCGACCCGCCATGCCGAGCGGGTGATGGAGCGTCTCGGCGTCGGCCATCATTTCGAGGCGGTGTTCGACATCGAGGCGGCGAATTTCCGCCCCAAGCCCGAGCCCGAGGGCTATCGCGCGATCATGCAGCGCCATGGCTTCGCCGCCGCCTCGGCGGCCCTCATCGACGACATCCCGCGCAACCTGCTCCCCGCGGCGGCGCTCGGCATGACGACGGTCTGGATCGCGAGCGACACCGAATATGGCCGCACGGGCGAGACGGGCGATCATATCCATCATCGTGCCGAGCATCTGGTGGGCTTCCTCGAGACGGTGCTGGCGGCGCGCGGTTGACAGGCCCCGGCTGCCCGTCCCATTGTGACTTTCACCCGCATCCGCGAGCCTCGCCCCGACATGAATAACGCCGAGTTGCAGAGCGTCGTCGAAGCCGCCTGGGAGCGGCGCGACGAGATCACGCCGAAAACCGGGAATCCCGAGCGCGCCGCCGTCGAGCTGACCTTGAATGCGCTCGACGAGGGGAGCCTCCGCGTGGCCGAGCGGCGCGACGGCGGCTGGCAGGTCAATCAATGGCTCAAGAAGGCGGTTCTGCTCTCCTTCCGCCTCAACGACATGGTGCCGATCCCGGGAGGCCCGAGCGATCCGAAATTCGGCGCCGCCGCCTGGTTCGACAAGGTGCGCTCCAAATTCGCCGGCTGGAACGAGGCGCATTTTCGCGCCGCCGGCTTCCGCGTGGTGCCGACCGCGGTGGTGCGCCATTCCGCCTATATCGGACCCGGCGTGGTGCTGATGCCCTGCTTCGTCAATATGGGCGCCCATATCGCGAGCGGGACGATGATCGACAGCTGGTCGACCGTCGGCTCCTGCGCGCAGATCGGCAAGAACTGCCATCTCTCGGGCGGGGTCGGCATCGGCGGCGTGCTGGAGCCGCTGCAGGGCCAGCCCGTCATCATCGAGGATCATTGCTTCATCGGCGCGCGCAGCGAGGTCGCCGAGGGCGTGCTGGTCGAGACCGGCAGCGTGCTCGCCATGGGCTGCTATATCGGCGCCTCCACGCCCATCGTCGACCGCGAGACGGGAGAGGTCTTCCGGGGACGCGTGCCGGCCTATTCGGTCGTGGTGCCGGGGACGCAAGCAGGCCGGCCGCTCGCCGACGGCAGTCCGGGGCCCTCGCTTTATTGCTGCGTCATCGTCAAGCGGGTGGACGAGCGCACCCGCGCCAAGACCTCGATCAACGAGCTGCTGCGCGCATGAGCGCGCGCCTCTCCAACCGCCTCGTCGACGTCGTCGAGCTCGCGCGCGCCCTCATCCGCTGCCCGAGCGTCACGCCCGACGAGGGCGGCGCGCTGACCTTGCTCCAAGGCGAGCTCGAGGGGCTGGGCTTCGTTTGCCATCGTCTGCCCTTCGAGGCGCCCGACACGGCGCAGGTGGACAATCTCTATGCGCGCTTCGGCCAGGGCCGTCCCAATTTCTGCTTCGCCGGCCATACCGACGTGGTGCCGACGGGCCCGCGCGACGCTTGGAGCCAGGATCCCTTCGGCGCGGCTGTCGCCCATGGCCAGCTCTACGGCCGAGGCGCGGCCGACATGAAGGGCGCCGTGGCAGCCTTCGTCGCCGCGGCGAGCCGCTTCCTCGCGGGCCAGCGCGAACTGTCTTCGCGGCTCGATCAGCCTGCTCATCACGGGCGACGAGGAGGGACCGGCGGTCAACGGCACGGCCAAGGCGCTGGGCTGGCTCGCGGCCAAGGGCGAGACGCTCGATGCCTGCCTGGTGGGCGAGCCGACCAATCCCGCGCGGCTCGGCGAGATGATCAAGATCGGACGGCGCGGCAGCCTGAACGTCGAGCTCACCGCCTTGGGCAAGCAGGGCCACACCGCCTATCCCCAGCTCGCCGACAATGCGGCGCATCGCATGGTGCGCTTCCTCGACGCCATTCTCAGCGAGCCGCTCGACGAGGGCAGCGCGCATTTCCAACCCTCGACCATCGAGGTGAGCACGATCGACGTCGGCAACCCGGCGCGCAACGTGATCCCCGGCGGAGGCCACCGCCTTCCTCAATATCCGCTTCAGCGACAAGCATACGCCGGGCAGCATCGAGGCCTGGCTACGGCAACGGCTCGACCAGGCGGGCGGGCGCTATAGACTCGAGATCGCGGTCTCGGGGCTCGCCTTCCTTACGCCGCCCGGGCCCCTAAGCGCACTCGTAGCGCAGGCGGTCAGCGAGGTGACGGGGCTCACGCCCGCCCTCACCACCACGGGCGGCACGTCCGACGCGCGCTTCATCAAGGATCATTGCCCGGTGGTCGAGTTCGGCCTCGTCGGCCAGACCATGCATCAGGCCGACGAGCGCGTGGCCCTCGAGGATCTCGAGCTGCTCGCCCGCATCTACGAAGCCGTGCTGCAGGGCTTCTTCGCCGGAAAGTCCGCCGGCGCCGCATGATCGCCGCGCGCGAGATCGTCTACAGCCTCTACGGCGCCTATCGGCTTTGCCGCTTCGACCCGCAGGGCCTCGCCTACTTCAACCCGACGCTCGAGGGCTTCTGGCGCTCCTTCGTCGCGGCGCTGATCGTCGCCCCCGCCCATTGCCTCCTCACCATCATCAATCTGCGCGACGTCGCGATCGAGGCGAGCCTGGCGCGCGTGGTCGCCATCGAGACGCTCGCCTATGTCATCCTGGTCTTCGCCTATCCCCTCGTCGTCTTCCATATCTGCCAGATGATGGGGCGGAGCGAGCGCTATTTCACCTACATCGTGGCCTATAACTGGGCTGGCGTGATCCAGATCGCGCTCATCCTGCCGGCGACCGCACTCGGCGCCAGCGACCTCCTGCCGCTCAATCTCGCTTACGCGATCGGGCATCGCCGTCACCCTCCTGGTGCTTGTCATGCTCTGGTATATCGCGAGGCTGACCTTGCAGATCGGCGGACTCGCCGCCGCCGGCTTCGTGCTCCTCGATCTGCTGCTCGGGCTCCTCGTCCGCGCCATCGCCGACGGCAGGCTGGGCCTGGGGTGAGGCGCTTCCCGACCGTCACCTCAAGCTCGACCCGCGACTGCCCGACTCCGCCATCTTGGGTATGAACACCACTTCCAAGGCACCCGCCAACCGTCATGCCAGGCCCCCCGGTCCGGCCTTTGGCCGGCCCGAGGGCAAGCCTCACGTGCCGGGCATCCATGTCTTTCTTACGCTGGCAATCAGACGTGGATCGCCGGCACGGGGGCCGGCGATGACGAATTGAGCTTTGAAATGGGGGCTGAGTCCTCCTCTCAGGCACCAGGCAGCTTGACCGGACAGCCGTGTGACGCGCCCGGCAATGACGGGAAAGCGGCGAGCCCTCAATACCTCACCTCGACCAGATAGAGCCCCTCGGGCGGGGCGGTGGGGCCGGCCTCGCGGCGGTCGCGCGCGTCCAGGATGCGGCGGACCTCGGCCGGCTGCCATTTGCCTTCGCCCACCAGCTTGAGCGTACCGATCATGTTGCGCACCTGGTGATGGAGGAAGGAGCGCGCCTCGGCGAGGAGCGTGATGCGCTCGCCCTCGCGCGCGAACTCGAGCCGGTCGAGCGTCTTGACCGGCGAGAGCGCCTGGCATTCGGCCGCGCGGAAGCTCGAGAAATCATGCTGCCCGACCAGCAAGGCTGCACCCGCCTGCATCGCGGCGAGATCGAGCGGGGCGGCGATGCGCCAGGCCCGGCCGCGCTCGAGTGCCAAAGGCGCGCGGCGGTTCACGATGACGTAGCGATAGAGCCGCGCTTGCGCCGAGAAGCGGGCATGGAAACCCTCCTACGACCGCTTCGGCCACGAGCACCACGACCGGGTGCGGCTTCATATGGAAATTGAGCGCGTCGCGCACCTGGTCGGCCTCGGCGGGCTTGGCGATGTCGAGATGGACGACCTGGCCCAGCGCATGCACGCCCGCATCCGTGCGTCCGGCGGCGTGGCTCGTCACGCGCTCGCCGCAGAAGCGGAACACCGCCTCCTCCAACAGCTCCTGCACCGAAAGCCCGTTCGCCTGGCGCTGCCAGCCGACCAGATCGCGTCCGTCATATTCGAGCGTGAGCTTGTAGCGCGTCATGCGAGCATCGTACCGCGCGGCAAAGCCCGGCCGCGTTGGAATTCCGCCGCCTCCAGCGCCTTGCCGCCGGCGCGCTGCAGGCGGAGCAATCGCAAGGCGCCTTGGCCGCAGGCCACCGTCAAACGTTCGTCGAGCAAGCATTCCGGGCGCTCCCTGGCCCGCGACCGGCTCCGCCGCCAGCACGCGAATGCGCTCGCTTGCGAGCAGGCACCAGGCGCCCGGCGTCGGGCTGAAGGCGCGCACTGCGCGCGCGAGCCGCGTCGCCGCCTGCGTCCAATCGAGCCGCGTCTCGGATTTGTCGATCTTGGCGGCGTAGGTGACGCCCTCCGCCGGCTGCGGCCGCGGCGTGATGATGCCTTGGGCCAGCCCCTCCAAGGCATCGAGAATGAGACGCGCGCCGAGCGACGCGAGCGCGTCATGCAAGGCGCCGGCATTCATGTCAGGTGCCAAGGGAATGCGCTCCTGCAGCAGGATGGGGCCGCTATCGAGCCCCTCCTCCATCTGCATGATGGTGATGCCGGTCTCCCTATCGCCGGCGAGGATGGCGCGGGCGATGGGCGCGGCGCCGCGCCAGCGCGGCAGAAGCGAGGCATGGATATTGAGGCAGCCGAGCTGGGGCGCCGCGAGGAAGCGCTTGGGCAATATGATGCCATAGGCCGCGACCACGGCGGCGTCGAGGCGAAGCGCCTCGAAGGCCGCCGCCCCGGCGTCGTCCTTGAGCGTCTTGGGCGTGCGGAGAGCGAGGCCGCGCGCCTCCGCCAAGCGCTGCACGGCCGAGGCTTGCGCGCGCTGGCCGCGGCCTGCGGGACGCGGCGGCCGGCAATAGACCTGCAGGATGTCATGGCCGGCGGCGAGAAGGCCCTCGAGCGCCGTGGCGGCGAATGCGGGCGTGCCCATGAAGGCGAGGCGCAGCGGGCTCACGGCGGCAGCATACAGCCCCTCTCCCGCAAGCGGGCGAGGGGCGGAAGGCCGCGCAGGATCAAGCGAGCGCCGCCTGCTTCGCCTTGCGGGCCTTCTGCAGCCGGCGCAGGATGATGCCGCGCTTGAGGGTCGAGATGTGATCGACGAAGAGCACGCCTTCGAGATGATCGATCTCATGCTGGATGCAGGCGGCGAGCAGCCCGTCGGCCTCGATCTCGCGCAACTCGTTTTCATGGTCGAGATAACGCACACGGCAACGTGCGGGCCGTGCCACGGGCGCATATTCGTCGGGCAGCGACAGGCAGCCCTCCTCCATGCTGGCGATCTCCTCGGAGGTCCAGATCACCTCCGGGTTCGCCATGCGCAAGGGGGCGGGCGCCTCGCCCTCGCGCGCCACGTCCAGCACCAGCACGCGCTTGGTGACCCCCACCTGGGGTGCCGCGAGGCCGATGCCGGGCGCCGCATACATGGTCTCGAGCATGTCGTCCATGAGACGGCGCAGGCTCGCATCGACCCGCTCGACGGGCCGGCTCTTCACCTTGAGACGCGGATCGGGCGCGGTGATGATCGACAGTAAGGCCATGGCGGATCAGGCTTTTCGGCGGCGTTCCAAAGCAGGGGCTCGTCCCCTTAGGTATGGCTTCGGGGCAAGCGCGTCAAGCGGCCAAGGAGCGCGAGAGGGGGCGGCTCGGCCCTCAAGCGGGGCTGAAATTCCGGCAGGAGGCGTCGGCCGAGAGATAGCGCTCGTGACGGAGGCAGATGCCGTCCTCCGCCCTCACCGAGCCATAGGCGGAGCTTAGGCTGGCGAGCCCCGGCATCGCCGCCTCGAGCGCCTCGGGGTCGTTGCGGAAATGGCGGCAGGCGCGGCATCGCCCGCGTTCGCCCGTGGCCGCCATGACCTGTAGCGCCGCGCTCACCGCGCCAGCGCCTCCCAATGCGAGACGAAGACGATGGCCGAGAGAACGAAGCCCAAGATCACGTTGACCGCCACGCCCGAGGTGAAGGCAAGGAAGGGCTTGCGGCCGGCCGTCGCCAGCTCGCGGAAGCGCGTGGTGAGGCCGATCGAGAGAAAGCAGAAGATGAAGGCCCAGCTGCGCAGATCCTTGAGCGGCGCGACGAGGGTCGGGCTCACCAGCTTGTTGAAGTCGGGCAGGCTGTAGTCCCGTGCCACGAGGGTGATGATGAGCGAGGCGACGAGGAAGCCGAGCACGAATTTGGGGAAGCGCCACCAGATCTCGGCGGGCTGCGCCTTGCGCCCGGTCTCAGCCGCCTCCCACCGTGTCGTCGCGACGATGGCGAGGACGAAGGCCCAGATGCCGATCCATACGTCGCGCCCCACCACCTTCATGAGGGTGAAGGCGAAGATGGCCTGGTCGCTCGTGCCGGTGATGCCTTCGAGGTGGCCTGCGAGATCGCCATAGGCCTGGGCCGCGGCGAAGCCGGCCGCGTCGGCGAATTCCGAGGTGCCGATCCAGGCGCCCGCCACTCCCGTCGGCAGATGCAGCAGGCGCGAGGCGAGCGGGAGCGCGAAGATCATCACGATCGCCCAGAATATGACGGTGGTGATGGCGATAGGCGCATGCTCCTTCTTGGCACCCACCGCGCCGGCGATGGCGATGGCGGCCGAGACGCCGCAGACCGCACCCCCCGCGCCCAAGGTGGCGGCGAGGCGGCGGTCGAGCCCGAGACGGATGCTCACCCCATAGATCACCAGGAAGGTCACGATCGAGACGATCGAGGCCTGCAGGATCGCCGTCGGCCCGGCCCAGACGATCAAGGTGAAGGGCAAGGTCGCGCCCAGCAGCACGATGCCCGTCTTGACGTAGAACTCGACGCGGAAGCCGGCGTCGAGCCAGCGCGGCAGACCGAGGAGGTTGGAGATGACGAGGCCGAGCAGGAGTGCCACCAACGGCGGCTCGAGATTGTATTTTGCCGCCTGGTCCCATTGCCCGAGCGCGAAGATCAGGATGGAGAGGACATAGAGGAAGACGAAAGCGGGGACGAACTCGCGCGCCTTATGGCCGAGCGCGCCGAGCGCCAGGCTGAAGAGCACAAGCCACAGGACGAACTGCGCGGCATAGCGCAAGGCATTGTCGGCGAAATGCGCGCCGAGCTGGTCGAGATGCGACCATTTCGCCGGCGTGACCGCGATCCATTTCAGGCTCGACCCGTTGACGAAGAGGATATAGCCCACCAGCACCAAGCCGAGCCCGAGATAGATGGCCCACCAATCCTCCTTGAGCCAGAGCTCGCGCCAGCCGAGGGGTTGCGCGCGGCGCAGGCCCGTGCCGACGCCGAGTTCGAGATTGCTCATCCTGGTCCGCCTTCCGCGAGGTGATTAGAGGGCATCGCCGATGAAATCGGCCACCGCGGGCGCCCGCGCGGGATCGCTCGCGGGCCGCGCGCCGTCAGGCTGCGAACCCGCAACAAAGACCCCTCCAGGCGGGAGCAGCCTGCGCGCGTCTCGACTCCGTCGCCCTCCGCGCGCGCGCGGCGAGCTTGACCCGCGCCGCCTCGATCACCGCCTGGAGCGCGGCTTCGCTCACGCCGTCGCGCTTCATCACCAGATGAAGCAGCGGATCGGCCAAAAGCTCGTCCAGCGCCGGCTCTTCGCCGGCGAAGCGCCAGGGCTGGGCCTTGGCGGCTCGCGCCAAGAGCGGCCGCAAATGCTGGAGCGTCGTCTCCTGGATCGACATGTTCCGGTTCGACATGGGTGTCACCTCGTCCTAAGGCTCGTTACCGTCTCAGGCCTGCGCCAAGCCTGATCTACAACCTCTCTCTGTCTTTCGGCGGGCTTATGAAAAGCCCGCCGCAGCATTGAGCCGGGCGGGTGCCAAGCGCTTTAGCTGCATTTGTTACGCGCCCGCAAGCTGTCTGCCTCAAATCGGCGCTATGGAAATGATGATAATACACATCGTTCTACTGTCAAGCGCCATCTATATACATTTTAGTTATGTTTTATCGCCTGTGGGCGTCGCCCAACGCCCTCATCCCCTGCCCCGCTATAATGTGCGAGCCCGACTCGAAGCGAGGACCGCGCCACCAATGGACAACACGCTTCTGCTCGCGCTGGCGGTGATCGTCGCGGCCGCGATCCTGGCTTTCGCCGGCGCGCGGCGCGGCAGGCGCGATCAGGTCGAGGGCAGGATCGGGCAGATGGCCGAGACCCAGGCCGCCGCCCTGGACCGGATGGCTGAGCGGCTGCAGGCGCAGGAGCGGCTCATCGCCAAGATGCTGGAGGAGCGGCTCGAGGGCGTCACGCGGCGGGTCAATGAGAGCCTGGAGAAATCGGCGCAAGCGCAACAGGCGACCATCGGCGAGCTGCGCGAGCGGTTGGTGAAGATCGACGCGGCACAGGCCAACATCACCGAGCTCTCCAGCCAGATGGTGAGCCTGCAAAGCATCCTCTCCAACAAGCAGGCGCGCGGCGCCTTCGGCGAGGTGCAGCTGCGCGATCTCGTGGCGAGCGTGCTGCCGCCGCAGGCCTATGAGTTCCAGGCTGCCATCGGCGATGGCAAGCGCGTCGATTGCCTTCTCATCCTGCCCAATCCGCCCGGCCCCATCGCCGTCGACGCGAAGTTCCCGCTCGAGAGCTACCATCTTCTGCGCGCGGCCGCCGACGACGCGCAGCGTCAAGCGGCCGGGCGCGCCTTCCGCCTCGCCATGACGAAACATATCAACGATATCGGCGGCAAATATATCGTCGCCGGCGAGACCGCCGAATCGGCGCTCATGTTCCTGCCCTCGGAGGCGGTCTATGCCGAGCTCTATGCCAATTTCGCCGACGTGGTCGAGCTCTCCTACCGCGCGCGGGTCTTCATCGTCTCGCCCACCACCCTCTGGGCCACGCTCAACACGATCCGCGCGGTGCTCAAGGACGTGCGCATGCGCGAGCAGGCCGGCATCATCCAAAGCGAGGTGCGCGCGCTTCTGACCGACGTGCGCCGACTCGACGATCGGGTCGCCGGCCTCAAACGCCGTTTCGAGCAGACGGCCGACGATTTCCGCCAGATCGGCATTTCGACCGACAAAGTGACGAAGCGCGCCGAGCGCATCGAGCAGCTCGAGCTGCAAGACGAGAAGCCGGCGCTGGAAGCGGGGAACGGCGGCGAGGCCGGCGAGGGCACCCCGAGCTTGCTGCCGCCATAGGTGCAATCGTCATTCATTTCATCGTCATTCCGGAAGCTTGGGCGAGCCCCGGAAAGGCGTAGCGATTCCGGGGTTGCGAGCCTTGCGATCCGGAATGTCGAATTTGGAATTTAAAATCGATCTGTCCTAGACCTTCTTCGCCTCTGCGACGAAACCCAGCCCTCGACGATCTTCCGTCAGGCAGACGATGCGCTCGGCCGGGAACATGAGTCGGCGCTACGCCCGATCGATCCGCTCGCCGTAAAGGGCGCTGAAGCCGGAATCCGATCCCTCGTCCGCGCGGCCACCGCCCTCGTCCGGCCGCCCGCGCTCGGCCGCCTTGGCGACCGCGACCATGGCGGGGCGCAGAAGCCGATCCTGGATGACATAGCCCGGCGCCAGCACCTGCACGACCGTGCCCGGCGCATGCTCGGCACTCGGCACCTCGAAGAGCGCCTGGTGGAAATTATGGTCGAACGGCTCGCCCAAGGGCTCGATGCGCTTGATGCCGTGACGCTCGAAAATGGCCTGGATCTCGCGCTCGACCAGCTCGACGCCGGTGGCGAGGCGGTCGAGCAGCGCATCCGCCTTGCGCCCCTCGGCCGGAATGTTCTCGAGCGCGCGATGTAGATTGTCGGGCACCGAGACGAGGTCCTTGGCAAGGCCCGTAACGGCGTATTTGGCCGTGTCCTCCGCCTCGCGCCGGGCGCGGCGGCGGCTATTCTCGGCCTCCGCAAGGGTGCGCAGGAGCTGATCCTTGAGGCTCGCGACTTCGGCCTCCAGCGCCGCGATCCTCTCCTGCGGCGACGCGCCGCCCGCAGTGGGGCCTATCGCCCCCTCGGCCTCGGTGCTCTCCGCCAGCGCGGCCGGGTCGCTGCCGGCTTCGGGCTGGTCGGCATCCTCTCGTTCCGTCTGGCGCGGCGGCTTCTGGTCGCTCATGATCGCTTCCTCAAATCTCAACCGAGCACCCGGCCGATCACCTTGGCGGTATGGTCCACCAGCGGCACGATGCGGGCATAGTTGATGCGGGTCGGGCCGATCACGCCGATCGCGCCCAGGATCTTCTCGCGGCTGTCGGCGAAGGGGGCGATGATCATCGAGCAGCCGGCATGGGAGAAGAGGCTGCTTTCGGCGCCGATATAGATCTGCACGCCCTCGGCCTGGCTCGCCGCTTCGAGCAGCCGCAGCAGGCTCTCCTTCGTATCCAAGGCGGAGAACAGTGCGCGGATGCCCTCGAGATCGGCCATGGCCTGGACGTCCTCGAGCAGCATGGCCTGGCCGCGCACGATCAGCACCCCGCCCGAGCCCTCGCCCGCCGGCACGGCCAGCCCCGCTTCCACCACCTTGCGGGTGAGCTCGTCGAGCTCGGCGCGCCGCGCCTCGAGGTCGGCCAGCACCTCGCCCCGCGCCTCCTCGATCGTGCGGCCGGCCATCTTCGAGGAAAGGTAATTGGTCGCCTGCACGAGCGCGGAGGGCGGCAGGCCGGACGGCAGCTCCAGGATGCGGTTCTCGACAAGACCGTCCTCGCTCACCAGCACGACGAGCGCGCGCGCGTTGCCCAAGCTGACGAACTCGATATGGCGCAGCGGCTGCTCGGCCTTGGGCGCCATTACCAGGCCCGCGCAATGGGAGAGGCCGGAGAGCATCGCCGTGGCCTCCTCGAGGACCTGGGCGATATTGCGCCCCGCCGTCTTGCATTGGCTCTCGATATTGCGCCGTTCCTCCTCGGAGAGGCGGCCGATCTCCAGGAGGCCGTTGACGAAGAGACGGAGACCGGCGTCGGTCGGCAGGCGGCCGGCCGAGGTATGGGGCGCGTAGAGCAGGCCCGCCTCCTCGAGATCGGCCATCACGTTGCGGATGGTGGCGGGCGACAGGCTCACCCCCATGAGGCGCGAGATCGTGCGCGAGCCCACGGGCGAGCCCGTCTCGAGATAGGAATCGACGATGCGCCGCAGAACTTCCCGTGCGCGCTCGTTGAGGGGCGTGACGTTATTCAACGGTGACCGCTTCCGCCGCGGCGGCGCGAGCGGGCCTCGAATGAGCCCCGGCCCCGGGCCGGTCCGCGGCTACCAATGGACGAATGGAGTTGCAACGGATTGCAATATAGAGAGCCGGCGCGCAGCGTCAACCGCGCACGGTGGGCGGGCTGGGGAAGGCGCGTGGCGCACCGCTCGATTTATTCTATAAAGATACGGGCCAAAGAGGTTTCGCGCCATGGCGGGGGAGCGGCCGGATCGGGTCGAGCGCAGGCTGGCGGCGATATTGGCCGCCGACGTGGCCGGCTATTCGCGCCTGATGGGGCTCGACGAGGCGGGCACCGCCCGCACGCTGCGCGAGCGCCGCGTCGTGGCGGACGCGCTGGTGGCGAAGCATGGTGGCCGCATCGTCAAGACCACGGGCGACGGCGTGCTGATCGAGTTTCCCTCGGTGGTCGATGCGGTCGAATGCGCGGTCGCCGTGCAGGCGGCGATGGAGGAGCGCAACGAGGGCGTAGCGCCGGACCGGTGCATGCTGTTCCGCATCGGGATCAACCTCGGCGACGTGCTGGTCGAGGGCGACGACATCCTCGGCGACGGCGTCAATATCGCCGCGCGACTTGGAAGGCATCGCCGAGCCGGGCGGCATCTGCATCTCGTCCTCCGCCTACGATCAGGTTCGCGGCAAGGTCGCGGTCGAGTTCGCCGATCTAGGCGAGCAAAGCCTCAAGAACATCGCGCGGCCGGTGCACGTCTATGCGGTCGTCCAATCGCGATCCCGCTCCCCGGCGAAGGCCCGTCAATTCCGGGTCGGCGCCCGCGACCGGCATCGATCGCCGGCTTGACGCCAAGTCAAGGCGCGAGCGTTGCGGCGCCGATACCGCGTCTCTCGATCGTCGTCCTCCCCTTCGCCAATCTGGGCGGCGATCCGGAGCAGGACTATTTCGTCGACGGCGTGACCGAGAGCCTGACCACCGATCTTGTCGCGCATCAGCGGGTCCTTCGTCATCGGTCGCAACACGGCTTTCACCTACAAGGGAAAGCACGTCGATTTGAAGCAGATCGGCCGCGAGCTCGGCGTGCGCTACGTGCTCGAAGGCTCGGTGCAGCGCGGCGGCAACCGCCTGCGCGTGAATGTGCAGTTGATCGACGCCGAAACCGGCAATCATCTCTGGGCCGAGCGCTTCGACAAGCCCTTGGCCGATCTCTTCGACATGCAGGACGAGATCGTCGCGCGTCTTGCCAATCAGCTGGGCACGGAGTTGGTCGCGGCCGAGGCGCGGCGCGCGGAACGGGTGCCGCATCCCGATTCGATGGACCTCTATTTCCAGGGAATGGCGAGCACGAACAAGGGCATGTCCCCCGAATATATGGCGCAAGCGCGCGGCTTTTTCGAGCGCGCCATTGGCGCTCGATCCCGGCAATATCGAGGCGCTGGTCGGCATGGCGTTTGTCGATGCATTGAGTGCCGCCAACTTTATGACCGACGACCGGGCCGCCCGCCTCGCGGCGGCCGAAGCGGCTCGACCAAGGTGCTGTCGCTGGTGCCGAATCATGCCATGGCGCATTACCTGTTGGGTTTCGTCCAAATCTTCACCAACCGCGTGACACAGGGCATTGCCGAATGCGAGCGGGCCTTGGCGCTGGATCGAAATTTGGCTGCCGCTCACGGACAAATCGGTGTCGCCAAATATCTCATCGGTCGCGGCGAGGAAACCGAGGCTCATATCCAAGAGGCGCTCCGCCTCAGTCCTCGCGATAATGTTCGTCCATCTACTGGCTGACGTGCGCGGGCTTCGCCAAACTGCAGATTGGTGCCGACGAGGAGGCGGTCGCCGGTTGCGTCGCGGTCATCGAGTTCAACCGAAACTTATCCGCTCGCGCATTTCGTCTCGCCGCCGCGCTCGCGCTGCTCGGCCGGCTCGACGAAGCGCGGGCCGCCGCGCAGGTGGGGCTTGGCGCTCGATCCGGCCTTCACCATTCGCCGTTACCGCCTCGGTGCAGCGACCGACAATCCGACCTATCTTGCGCGGCGCGAGCGCATCTATGACGGCATGCGCAAGGCCGGGGTGCCGGAGGGATGAGCGCCGCGCGGAAGCTCGCCGCCATCCTGGCGGCCGATGTGGCCGGCTATAGCCGACTCGTGGGCGCGGACGAGGAAGGCACCGTCGCTGGCATCCGCGCGGTCCGGTCCGAGCTGACCGATCCCAACGTCGCCGCCAACCGCGGCCGCATCGTCAAGACCACAGGTGACGGAATTCTGATCGAGTTCGCCAGCGTCGTCGATGCCGCGCGCTGCGCCGTCGAGATTCAGCGCGGCATGGTCGAGCGCAATGCCGGCCTAGCCGCCGACCGGCGTATCGATTTTCGTATCGGCATTCATCTGGGCGATGTGATCGTCGAGGGCGACGGCGATCTGATGGGCGATGGCGTCAACATTGCGGCGCGGCTCGAAGGCATCGCCGAGCCCGGCGGCATTTGCCTGTCGAATGCGGCCTATGAACAGGTGCGCGACAAGATCGCGGTTGAATTCATCGATCTCGGCGAGCAGAGCCTCAAGAATATCGCGCGGCCGGTACGGGCCTATGCGATTGATTTAACTACCGGCACGTCCCGGCCAAAGCCCGGACCCACGGCAGATACGGATACCGGCATTCGCCGGTATGACGCAGATGGCGCAATCGGCTCCACCGCCCCGTCTCTCGATCGTCGTGCTCCCCTTCGCCAATCTGGGCGGCGACCCGGAACAGGACTATTTCGTCGATGGCGTGACCGAGAGCCTGACGACCGATCTCTCGCGCATCAGCGGCAGCTTCGTCATAGCCCGCAATACGGCGTTCACCTTCAAGGGAAAGCCGATCGACGTGAAGCAGATCGGGCGCGAGCTCGGCGTGCGCTATGTGCTCGAAGGCTCGGTGCAGCGCGGCGCCAACCGGCTCCGCGTGAATGTCCAGCTGATCGACGCCGAAACCGGCAATCATCTGTGGGCCGAGCGCTTCGACAAACCGGTGGCGGACCTGTTCGATATGCAGGACGAGATCGTCGCTCGGCTCGCCAATCAGCTCGGCGTGCAGCTCATGGTCGCCGAAGCGCGACGCTCGGAACGAAAACCGTATCCCGATGCAATGGACCTTTATTTCCAGGGTATGGCTTGCCTGAACAAGGGAAGCACTCCCGCGTATCTGGAGCAAGCGCGCGGTTTCTTCGAGCGCGCACTGGTGCTCGATCCCGGCAATATCGAGGCGTTGGTTGGTACGGCACAGGTCGACGCTGGTATGACCACAAGCTTTATGACCGACGACCCTGCCGCTCGCTTCGCGTCGGCCGAAGCCGCGTTGACCAAGGCCTTGTCCCTGGCACCGAACGATGCCCAGGCGCATTTATTGTTGGGCAGAGTCCAAAACTTTACCAACCGGGCGGCCCAAGGCATTGCCGAGTGCGAGCGGGCGTTGGCGCTGGATCCAAATTTGGCTACCGCTCACGCACAAATCGGTCTCGCCAAGCTAATTACCGGTCGCGGCGAGGAAACCGAGGCTCATGTCAGCGAGGCGCTGCGCCTCTCGCCTCGCGACACGAATGTGTATGTCTGGATGGGAATCGCGGGACTCGCCAAACTCTTGCTGAGCAGAGACGAAGAAGCTGTCGTGCGATTGCGTCGTGCCGTCGAAACAAACCGAAACTGGCCCAACGCACATTTCTATCTCGCGGCCGCCCTGGCACAATTGGGTCGTCCCGAGGAGGCGCGGGCCGCGGCAATGGCGGGGCTGGCCCTCGATCCCAGCTTCACCATTCGCCGCTACCGCCTCGGCGCGGCAACCGACAATCCGACCTATCTGGCGCAACGCGAGCGTATCTACGATGGCATGCGCAAGGCCGGGGTGCCGGAGGGGTGAGCTTGTCTTGGGCATCCACCCCACCCTCAAGCCGCTTTGCGTCTTGACGCTCCCTCCCTTTCAACGGCGGAGCGATAGGCAACGCCGGCCTTGACCATCGCGAGGGGGCCCCCCTACCCTAAGGCCTTCCCCGGCAATATCGCGAGTGAGAGATGAGACCGTCAGGCCGCGCCGCCAACGAGCTCCGCCCCGTCAGCCTCGAGCCCGGCTTCAGCAAATATGCCGAGGGCTCCTGCCTGGCCCGCTTCGGCGACACCCATGTGCTGTGCACGGCGTCGATCGAGGAGCGCGTGCCGCCGCATTTGCGCAACAGCGGCACGGGCTGGGTCACGGCGGAATACGGCATGCTGCCGCGCTCGACCGGCACGCGCTCCGACCGCGAGGCGGCGCGCGGGCGGCAGACCGGCCGCACCCAGGAGATCCAGCGCCTCATCGGCCGCGCGCTCCGCGCCGTCACCGACCTCAAGGGCTTCGGCGAGCGCTCGATCAAGCTCGATTGCGACGTGCTGCAGGCCGACGGCGGCACGCGCACCGCCGCCGTCACCGGCGCTTATGTGGCCCTCCATTTCGCCTTCCAGCATCTCGTCAAGATCCGCCTGCTCGACAAGCTGCCGCTCTCGGACCAGGTGGCCGCCGTCTCCTGCGGCATTTTCAAGGGCGCCCCGGTGCTCGACCTCGATTACGACGAGGATAGCACGGCCGAGGCGGACGCGAATTTCGTCCTCACCGCGAAGGGCGCCATCGTCGAGGTGCAGGGCACGGCGGAGAAGACGCCTTTCGCGCGCGAGGCCTTCTTGGCGCTGCTCGACCTCGCGGAGGACGGCGTCGCCCAGCTCGCGGCCATCCAACGCCGCGCCCTCGGCCTCGGATAGATCATGGCCAGGCAATTCGCCGAGGCTGGACTCGTCGTCGCCAGCCATAATCCCGGCAAGGTGCGCGAGATCGCGGAGCTGCTCGCGCCCTACGACGTGGCTGTCACTTCGGCGGCCGAGCTCGGGCTGCCCGAGCCCAAGGAGACGGGCAAGAGCTTCGCCGCCAACGCCGAGCTCAAGGCGCTCGCCGCCGCGAAAGCCGCGGGGCGGCCGGCGCTGGCCGACGATTCCGGGCTCGTGGTGGCGGCGTTGGACGGTGCCCCCGGCATACGCTCGGCGCGCTGGGCGGGCGCCAAGCGCGACTTCGGCGCCGCGATGGCGCGGGTGCATCGCGAACTCGGGCGCAAGAAGGACCGCAGCGCCACTTTCGTCGCCGTCTTGAGCCTCGCCTGGCCCGACGGCCATGTCGAGAGCTTCGAGGGCCGCGCCGAGGGCACGCTCGTCTTCCCCCCGCGCGGCGACAAGGGCTTCGGCTACGACCCCATCTTCCAGCCCAACGGCTACAGCATCACCTATGGCGAGATGGAGCCTGCCGCGAAGCATGCCATCAGCCACCGCGCCGACGCTTTCCGCAAGCTCATCGCCGCCTGCTTCGAAGGCCGTGGATGACGCGCGCGCGCGCATCGGTGCAAGAGACGGAGCGGCCCGTTCCCGCGCCCGAAGCGGCGGGAGATCCTGGCTTCGCGGTCTATGTCCATTGGCCCTTCTGCCTCTCGAAATGCCCCTATTGCGACTTCAACAGCCATGTGCGCGAGGCGATCGACGAGGCGCGCTGGCGCAAGGCGCTGCTCGCCGAGCTCGATCACTACGGCACGATGACGGGCGGCAGGAGGGTCACCAGCCTCTTCTTCGGCGGCGGCACGCCCTCGCTCATGGCGCCCGCCACCGTCGCCGCCGTCATCGAGCGGCTCGCCGGGCATTGGCGCCTCGCGGAGGATATCGAGATCACGCTGGAGGCCAATCCGACCTCGGTCGAGGCCGGCCGGCTCGCCGCCTATCGCGAGGCCGGCGTCAATCGCGTCTCGCTCGGCGTCCAGGCGCTCGACGATGCGTCGCTGCGCTTCCTCGGGCGGCGCCATTCCGCCGCCGACGCGCTCGCGGCCCTGGGCCTGGCGCGCCGGATTTTCCCGCGTGTAAGCTTCGATCTCATCTATGCGCGGCCGGGCCAGACGGAAGCGGCCTGGCGCGAGGAACTCGGCCGCGCGCTCGCCTTCGCCGCCGATCATCTCTCGCTCTATCAGCTCACCATCGAGCTCGGGACCGCTTTCGAGCAGGCCCGGGCGCGTGGCGATTTCGCCATGCCCGGGGAAGAGACGACGGCGGCTCTCTACGCGGCGACGCAAGAGTTGCTCGAGGCGGCGGGGATGCCGGCCTACGAGATCTCGAACCATGCGCGGCGCGGCGCCGAATCGCGCCACAACCTGACCTATTGGCGCTATGGCGACTATGTCGGCGTCGGCCCCGGCGCCCATGGCAGGCTCACCCTCGCGGGCCGCAAGCTCGCCACCCGCCAGCATCGCGCGCCCGAGCCCTGGCTCGCCGAGGTCGAGCGCGCGGGCCACGCCACGCGGACATGCGCCGAGCTCTCGCGCGAGGCGCGGCTGGAGGAGTTGCTGCTGATGGGCTTGCGCCTCGCCGAGGGTGTCGCGCGCGCGCGCTTTCGCGCCGAGGCCGAGGCCGAGCCGGAAGCTCTGCTCGAGCGCGCGCGCCTGGAGCGGCTGATCGAGGGCGGCTTTCTGGCGCTCGATGCGCGTGGCTTGCGCGCCACGGCGGCCGGCCGAGCGCGCCTCAACGCGGTGCTCGCGGCGCTCTTGGCTTAAAGGGCCGACGCCAGGCTGCGACGGGCCTTCGTCCAATCCCCACGTCTCCCGTCCCGGCGAAAGCCGGGACCCATTCCGCGATGGATACCGGCTCTCGCCGGCATGGCAAGAAGGAGATGGGGCAACGAAAATCGAAGGACGACGCCGCGCGCCGCGTTTGCCTAATTCGTTAGCGCCGGCGGCGCGGCGGCGGTCTGGAAGCTCGCCGGGGCCGGATCGATCACCTTGGCGCCGTCGGACGTCACCTCGAGGATGGCGAGGTTGCGCTCGACGAGCCCGTCGCCGCGGAAGCGGAAAATGCCGGTGAGGCCCGAGAAGCCGTTCGGATTGGTGAGCGCCTGGGCGCCGAAGTCGGCCCCGTTCGGCGCGCGGGCGAGCGTCGCCGCCAAGGCCGTCGCGTCATAGGCGATGGTGGCGACGAGCGGCGGCCTGGCCCCGTAAAGCGTCGCATAGCGCTGCTCGAAATCGGCCCGGGTTTGCGGATCGGCGGCGGCGTACCAGCCGCCGACCAGCGCCGGCTCCTTGCCGAGACGCGGATCGTCCCATTGCCCGCTGCCGAGAAGCTTCACGCGCGAGGTATCGATGTCGTAATAGGGCAAGAGCGGCGCGATCGCGAGCAGCCGCTCGCCGCCGTCCGGCAGCATCACCGCGTCGAAAGGCAATGGCGCGGCCGCCTCGTCCGCCTCCAGCTTCTGCAGCGCCTGTTTCGATGCCGCGTCCTTCTTGTCCCGGAGGAGCTTGATCTGAGCGTCGATCGCCGCGCGATGCGCATCGTAATGCGCGAGCTGGCGCACGGCGTTGGTGGCGTCCTTGCCGACCGCGTCGTAGGTCTCGACATCGACGATCTCGCCGCCCGCGGCCTGCACAGATTGATGCAGCTGGTCGCCCACCGTCTGGCCATAGGCATTGTCGGGCAGCAATGCGGCGAAGCGCGTGAGGCCTTTGCCATGGGCGAAGCTCACCACGCGCTCGACCTGGGTGCCCGGCAAGAAGCCCATGATGTAGACGCCCGGACCGCCCGCCCGCGCATCGTTCGAAAACGCGACCACATTTACGCCCGCGGCCTGCGCGAGCGTCGCGACCGGGCTGATCGAAGCCGAGAAGAGGGGACCCAGGACGAGCCTCGCGCCGCCCTCGAGCGCGCTGCGCGCGGCGCCGGCGGCGCCATCGGGCGTCTCCTCTGTGTCGCGCGGCAGGAGGACGAAGCTGTCGTCGCCGATGTCGTAGAGCGCCATCTGGGCGGCGTTGAGCAAGGCGTGGCCGATCGCGGCGTTGGGCCCGCTCAAGGGCAACAGGATCGCCACCTTGACCTGCGGCTTGCCTCCCGCGTTGGTCGAAGGGGGCGCCGCGCCGAGATTGCCCGGCGGGGCGGCGGCCGGCGGGGTCGCGCCGGGCGGCACGGGCGTGACCGTACCGGGCTGCGGCGTCACCGGCTGCACGGTCACCGGGGGCACGGGAACCGCCGGCATGGGCGGCTTGGCGGGCGCCGGCGGCGCTGCTTGCGCCATCGGCGGCGGGGGCGGTAGTTTCGGCGCTTCGCAGGCAGCCAAGCCGAGCGCGAGCGCTCCGGCGAGCATGGCTGCGGCATGGCCCCAGCGACGCCGGGGCGGAACGAGGGTCGCGAGGCGACTCAAAGCAATGGGCTCCAGAACAACGGGCAAGCGCGAAAGCGAGCCTAACGGCTCGATGGTGCGAAGTAAACCGGACATCGCCGGCCCGCAGATGTCACCGCTGCGCATATCACAGGCCCCAATATCGACGGCCCGGCGATCGCGGAGGACGCAAAACCCGCGCTTGGCCCCGGGCTGCATCTCGTCGCCACGCCGATCGGCAATCTCGGCGACATCACCTTGCGCGCGCTCGCGGTGCTGCGCGGCGTCGACCGCATCGTCTGCGAGGATACGCGGGTGACGGCGCGCCTGCTGCGCGCCTATGCGATCGCCAAGCCCATGACGCCCTATCACGAGCATAATGCGGAGCGCGCGCGGCCGCGCCTCATCGCAGCTCTCGCGAAGGGCGAGCGCCTGGCGCTGGTCTCGGACGCGGGCACGCCGCTCGTCTCCGATCCCGGCTACAAGCTCGTCCGGGCCGCGATAGCCGCCGGCATTCCGGTCAGCATGGCGCCCGGCCCCTCGGCGGCGATCGCCGCACTCGCCCTCTCTGGCCTGCCGACCGACCGCTTCCTCTGCGCCGGCTTTTTGCCGCACAAGGCGGCGCAACGGCAAAGCGCGCTCGCCGAGCTCGCAGCCGTCAAGGCCACGCTGGTGCTGTTCGAGACGGCGCCGCGCCTTGCCGCCTCGCTTGCCGACATGGCGCGGGTTCTCGGCCCGCGCGACGCCGCCATCTGCCGCGAGCTCACCAAGCTTTATGAGGAGGTGCGGCGCGGCAGCCTCGCCGAGCTCGCCGCTCACTACGAGACCGCCGGTCCGCCCAAAGGCGAGATCGTGGTGGTGGTCGGCCCGCCTTCGCCCCAGGCGGCGGCGGTTGCCGGCGAGGAGCTCGATCTGCGGCTCAAGGCGGCGCTGGCCGAAGGCAGCCTGAGCGACGCCGTCGCCGCCGTGACCGGCGCCCTGGGGCTGCCGCGAAAGCGGGTCTATGCGCGCGCGCTCGAGCTCGCCAAGGCGAACGGCGGCGAGGAATGAGCCGCGATGCCGCTCCCTCGCCGCGAGGGGAGCGGCAGCGCCGCGCCTATCGCCGCGGCCGCTTCTCCGAGGCGATCTGCCGGCTGGTGCTGCGCCTCAAGGGCTACCGCATTCTCGCGCGCGGCTACCGCGCGCCGGTGGGCGAGATCGACATCGTGGCGCGGCGCGGCGGGCTCCTGGTGCTGGTCGAGGTCAAGGCGCGCGGACGGATCGAGGACGCCGCCGAGGCGCTGGCACCCCGGCAGAAGCGGCGCATCGCGCGCGCGGCCGAGCATTTCCTGCTGCGCGAGCCGGGCTTGGCGGGCTTGCGGCTGCGCTTCGACGTGATGCTGGTGCGGCATTGGCGCCTGCCGCGCCATCTCGAGGGCGCCTGGCGGCTCGAGGACGGCTATTAGCCCTCGGCGATCCCCTGTATTAGGATGCGTGCAAAATTAGGGAGGCCCGACCGCCGTGAGGAGCGACGCGACGCGTGATCTGCGCGGGCCGGCGGCCCCGTCGGGGCCGAGGCGATGAGCCTTGCTGTCGCCATCCAGATGGATCCGATCGAGACCATCAAGATCGACGTGGACAGCACCTTCGTGCTCGCGCTGGAGGCGCAGCGGCGCGGCCATGCGCTGTGGCATTACCTGCCGCAACATCTCGTCCTGCGCGAGGGCCGGCTCTACGCCAAGGCGCGCCGCCTCACCTTGCGGCGCGAGCAGGGCAAGCATTTCACCCTCGAGTCCTTCGACCTGCTCGATCTCAGCACCATGGACGTGGTGCTGATGCGCCAGGACCCGCCCTTCGACATGGCCTATATCACCGCTACGCATCTCCTCGAGCATATCCATCCGCAGACCCTCGTGGTCAACGATCCGCTCGAGGTGCGCAACGCGCCGGAGAAGCTCTTCGTCACCCATTTCAAGGGCATCATGCCGCCCACCCTCATCGCCAGCGACCGCGAGGCGATCGAGGCCTTCCGCGCTGAGCATCAGGACATCGTGCTGAAGCCGCTGTTCGGCAACGGGGGCGCGGACGTCTTCCATGTCGGCCCGCTCGACGAGAACTTCAACGCGCTGCTCGAGACCTTCACCCGGCTCTATCGCGAGCCCATCGTCGTGCAGCGCTATTTGCCGGAGGTGCGCGCGGGCGACAAGCGCATCATCCTGGTGGACGGCAAAGCGGTGGGTGCCGTCTCCCGCATACCCAAGGAGGGCGAGGCGCGCGCCAATCTCCATGTCGGCGCGCGCGCGGTGAAGGCACATCTGACGGAGCGCGACCGCGAGATCTGCGCCGCCATCGGCCCCGTGCTCGAGCAGCGCGGCCTCGTCTTCGTCGGCATCGACGTGATCGGCGGCATGCTCACCGAGATCAACGTCACCTCGCCGACCGGCATCCAGGAGATCAACCGCTTCGACGGCACCAGGATCGAATCCGACATCTGGGATGCGATCGAGCGGCGCTACAAGGCGAGCCGCACGATGCGGCCGGTGTAGCGGCACTTCGGCTTGGCCGCTCTTGGCGGCGCGGAGATCGCATCCCATGTGAGAAGCATGAGCAAACCAAGCAAACCCGAGCCCGAGCTGCCGCAATCGCCGCTGGCGCCGCCGGCCGCCGGGGCGCCGCCCGTGCCGGTCATTCCCGCGACCGGCCTCGATACGCTCAAGCCCGACGAGCGAAAGCCGCCCGACGGCAAGCGCCAAGACCCGCTGCGTCCGCGCAAAGCCGAAGAGGCCGCGCGCAAGCTCGAAGAGCCCGAGCGCAAGCGCGAAGAAGAGATCGGCGGCCCTACGGGGGCCGAACCCACGCGCTACGGCGATTGGGAGCGCAACGGGCGCTGCATCGATTTCTGAGCCCATGAACCGCCCATACGGAAGCTCGCCCAAGCATCCAATGACGAATAAGCCGGCCGCGGCTGCGGTCGAGGCCGTCATCCTGCCGCGCTCGCGCGACATCGGCGGTTTCGAGGTGGGGCGCGTCCTGCCGGCCGTCGAGCGGCGCATGGTCGGTCCCTTCGTCTTCTTCGACAGGATGGGCCCGGTGCTCATTCCCGCGGGGCAGGGCATCGACGTGCGGCCCCATCCCCATATCGGCCTCGCCACCGTGACCTATCTCTTCGAGGGCGGCCTCGTCCATCGCGACAGCCTCGGCTCCGAGCAGCCGATCCGCCCCGGCGACGTGAACTGGATGACGGCGGGGCGCGGCATCGCCCATTCCGAGCGCACGGCGCCCGAGATGCGGCGCGCGGGCTCTCCCATGTTCGGCATCCAATCCTGGGTGGCGCTGCCGAAGCCGCATGAAGAGACAGCGCCCGCTTTCGCCCATCATCCCCGCGCGAGCCTCCCCGTCATCGCCGACAAGGAGAAGCGCGTGCGGCTCATCGCCGGATCGCTGTACGGCGCCCGCGCGCCGGTCGAAACCTTCTCCGCGTTGTTCTATGCCGACGCCGAGCTCGAGCCGGGTGCGCGGCTGGCGCTCCCGCCGGACCATGAGGAGCGCGCCGCCTTCATCGTCGAAGGATCGGTCGCGCTGGCGGGACAAAGCTTCGAGGCGGGCCGGCTCCTGGTGCTGCGGCCGGGCGAGGAAATCCTCGTCGAGGCGGAGGCGGAGGCGGCTGCGCGCGTGCTGCTGCTCGGCGGAGAGCCGATGGACGGGCCGCGCCATCTCTGGTGGAATTTCGTCTCGAGCTCGAAGGAGCGCATCGAGCAGGCCAAGGCCGACTGGCGCGAAGGTCGCTTCGCGCCCGTGCCGGGCGACGACGAGTTCATCCCGCTGCCTGCGTAGGGGGCGCGGCGCCGCGCCTTTATTTGTTCATCCGGTTCGACACCAGATCCTCGACCACCGCCGGATCGGCCAAGGTGGTGGTGTCGCCCAGCGCCTCATGCTCGTTGGCGGCGATCTTGCGCAGGATGCGCCGCATGATCTTGCCCGAGCGCGTCTTGGGCAGGCCGGGCGCCCATTGGATGAGGTCGGGCGTCGCGATCGGGCCGATCTCCTTGCGCACCCACTGGACGAGCTCCTTGCGCAGCGCCTCGGTCTGCGTCTCGCCGAGCTTCAAGGTGACATAGGCATAGATGCCCTGGCCCTTGATGTCGTGCGGATAGCCCACCACGGCCGCCTCGGCCACCTTGGGATGGGCGACGAGCGCGCTCTCGACCTCGGCGGTGCCGAGCCGGTGGCCGGCGACATTGATCACGTCGTCGACGCGGCCGGTGATCCAGTAATAGCCGTCCTCGTCGCGCCGGCAGCCGTCGCCGGTGAAATAAAGCCCCTGGTAGGTCGAGAAATAGGTCTGCACGAAGCGCTCATGGTCGCGGAAGACCGTGCGCATCATGCCCGGCCAGGCGTCGGCGATGCAGAGATTGCCCGCGCAGGCGCCTTCGAGCCGCTTGCCCTCGGCATCGACCACGACGGGAGCGACGCCGAAGAAAGGCAAGGTGGCGGAGCCCGGCTTCTGCGCGATGGCGCCCGGGAGCGGCGTGATGAGAATGCCGCCCGTCTCGGTCTGCCACCATGTATCGACGATGGGGCAGCGCCCCTCGCCCACCACGCGGTGATACCAGAGCCAGGCCTCGGGATTGATCGGCTCGCCGACCGTGCCGAGCAGGCGGAGCGAGCGGCGCGAGGTCGCCTTGACGGGCCCCTCGCCCTCGCGCATCAGCGCGCGGATCGCCGTCGGCGCGGTGTAGAAGATGTTGACCTTGTGCTTATCGCAGACGCGCCAGAAGCGCGAGGCGTCGGGATGATTGGGCACGCCCTCGAACATCAAGGTCGTAGCGCCGTTCGCGAGCGGGCCGTAGACGATGTAGCTATGGCCCGTCACCCAGCCGACGTCGGCGGTGCACCAATAGATGTCGCCGTCATGGTAGTCGAAGACATATTGGTGGGTCATCGAGACATAGACGAGATAGCCGCCCGTGGTATGCAGCACGCCCTTGGGTCTTCCCGTCGAGCCCGAGGTGTAGAGGATGAAAAGCGGGTCCTCGGCGTCCATCGGCTCTGCCGGGCAGTCGGCCGAGGCCTTGGCGGCGAGCTCGTGCCACCAATGGTCGCGGCCCGCCGTCCAGTCGATCTTGCCCCCGGTGCGGCGGAAGACGATCACGTCCTTGACCGTGGGGCAGCTCTCGAGCGCCTTGTCGACATTGGCCTTGAGCGGGACCTTCCGCCCGCCGCGCAACCCTTCGTCCGCCGTGATCACGATGGTCGAATCGCAATCCTGGATGCGGCCGGCGATCGAATCTGGCGAGAAGCCGCCGAACACCACCGAATGGATGGCGCCGATGCGCGCACAGGCCAGCATGGCCATCGCGATCTCGGGGATCATCGGCATATAGATGGTGACCCTATCGCCCTTCTTGACGCCGAGCCCCTTCAGCATGTTGGCGAGGCGGCAGGTTTCGGCATGGAGCTCGCTATAGGTGACGGCGCGGCTCTCGCTCGGCTCGTCGCCCTCCCAGAGAATGGCGGTCTGTCCGCCGCGCTTGGCGAGATGGCGGTCGAGACAGTTTTGCGCGACATTCAGCTTGCCGTCGTAGAACCAGCGAATATGGACCTTGCCGGTGAAGGAGCAGTCCTTGACCTTGCTGTAGGGCTTGGACCAGTCGAGGCGCTTGCCCTGCTCGCCCCAGAACCCTTCCGGGTCCTTGATCGAGCGCTCATACATCTTCCGGTAGGTTCCGGCGTCGCACCAAGCCTTTCGCGCCCATTCCTCGGGCACGGGGAAAAGTTGCATATCCATGGCGCTCCCTCGATCTTTGATCTTGCTCGATCTTGGCCGACGCATGCGCCGCGAGGCGCCTAGGCTCTGCGATTATCCGGCAATCGCGCGCGAGAGACAAGCAGGCCACGGCCCGGAGGCCGTTGGCTTTATGACAAACGACCGATGCCCGCCGCGGTTGACCGCGGCGCATCTCTGCTTTTACAGTAGCGAGGCGATGAAGCGGGAAACGGCCCTCGGCCGCCGGCCCCGCGCGCGCCCGACGGGGATTTAGGAGCATCATAGCTCGCGATGAGGGCCTTCTCGCTCGCCTGCGTCGGCGTCTCGTGGCTGTCGCTGGTCGCGGCGCCTGGGGCGATCGCTGCGCCGAAATGGCTGCAATGCTCGGTGGCCGACGACAATCGCGGTAAGCGGGATTTCAAGCTCATGGTAGACGACCAGAACGGCGAATTGCAGATCCTGCTCGGCAAGGACAACGCGTTGAGCGCTAAGCTGGCGACGGACCCCTTCGGGCTGAGGGCGGATTTCGGCTCGATTACCCTCGTGATCGACCGCGAATTGGGTTATACTCATTACGAGCATTTCCGCTACACGAGCAAAGGCTGGATCACGGACGCAGTCATGACGGGCCTTTGCCGCCCGCCGGGCGAGCCGTCGGCGGCCAGGTTCTAGAAGGCGCCTCGGTCCAGCATGCTAGAGAACCTGCAAAGCTCGTCGGGAAGCGCGGCCCGTTCCGCGAATGACGGTGCGGTCGACGACTATGCCGCGGCCTGGACGCCGGACGACATCCCCTACCATGAAATCGACCGCGAGCGCATAAGGGCGGAGCCGCATTTCTTCCAAGTGCTCGCCGCGGCCTCCTTCGTCGAGATCACCTCCGACCTTTACACGCAGAATCTCGTCGAGTTCTTCCGCCCCGACGAGGAGGTGACGAGCTGGCTCGCCGGGCGCTGGGAGGCGGAGGAGCTGCGCCACGGCACCGCATTGCGGCGCTATGTCGAGACCGCATGGCCCGAGTTCGATTGGGAGGCCACCTATCGCGGCTTCCTCGCCGAATATTCCACCTATATCTCGCTCGATCAGCTCAACGAGACGCGCACCCTCGAGATGGCGTCGCGCTGCGTGGTGGAGACGGGCACGGCGGCCTTCTACCGCATGCTCGCGAATCTGAGCCCGGAGCCGGTGTTGCGCCAGCTCACAACCGCCATCAGCCTCGACGAGGTGCGGCATTACAAGCATTTCTACCGTTTCTTCCTGCGCTACCAGGAGGACGAGCGGCCCGGCCGCGTGGCCGTGGCGCGCGCGCTCTGGGGCCGTATCGAGGAGATCGATTCGGAAGACGCCTTCTGCGCCTTCAAGCATGTCTCGCTCGCGCGCAACCCTGAAACAGCCTTCCGGCGCGGCGATTTCGACGGTTTCCTGCATAATTTCCGCCGCATCGGGAAACCGTATTTCCCTTACGAAATGGCGGTCCGTATGCTATTAAAGCCCCTCGGGCTCAGCCCCATGGTCGGAAGAATGCTGCTGCCGACGGCGACCGCCGCGACGCGCTTCTTCTGGCTTCGCTGAGCCGGGCGGACATCGAGGAGGCGCATGTTCCCGATCAAGAAGGCCACGGCGCTTGCCGCGCTGACCTGGCTCCTCGCCGCCGGCCTCGCCCACGCGGGCACGACCGCGCCCGCCGATTCCCACGAGTTCCTTTATCTCGTGCGCCATTCCCTCTATGGCGATATCGGCACCTACAGCAACAAGATCGAGAAACAGGGCGACACCACCATCGTGCGGACCGAGGCCCATCTCAAGGTCAGCGTGCTCGGCGTCACCCTCCATAACGAGGATTCCGCGCGCACCGAGCGCTGGCAGGCGGGACGCCTCGTGTCTTTCCGCGGACTCACGAACAAGAACGGCCACGAGTTCGAGCTTACCGGCCAGGCGGAGGGCAACAGCTTCGTCATCAGCTCGCCGCAAGGCACCGTCACCGCGCCCGCGACGATCCATCCGGCGAACCCCTGGTCCGCCAATTTCCTCGCTACCCGCATGATGATGCGGGTCGACACGGGCGAGGTGGTGCCCGTGCATATCAGCGACGGCGTCGATACGGTGGTGAAGATCGACGGCGCGCCCGTGGCGGCGCGCGAATATCAGGTCGACGGCCTGGAGAAATACAAGGTCTGGCTCGACGACCATAATGTGCCGGTGATGTTCGACGTGCATGACGAAAGCGGCGTCGTCACCTTTGTTCTCACCAGGCCCGACGGCGCCGCCAAGCCCGGGATCGCCGCCAGGCCTACGGGCAGGCCCTGAGCGGCCCCGCTCAGCCCCAGCCTTCGAGCAGAACCTCCTCCCCCTCGAGCCTGAGCGAGAGCGCGCGCAGCCGGTCGCCCTGGCAGGGCCCCGAGATGCAATGGCCGTCATGGATACGGAAACGCGCGCCATGGGTGCGGCAGAGGATATGACGCTTGTCCCAGGTGAGGAACTCGCCGGGGATGAGGTCGAGCGGCGTGCCGAGATGGGGGCAGCTATTGACATAGCCGCAGAGCTTGCCGCCGAGCCGCAGCAGGAAGACATGCTCGGCCTCGGTACCCTCGCCGATGCGGAAGCCGCGCGCGCCGCCTTCCGCGAGCTCGTCCTGCCGGCAGAGTGCCAAGGGCTCGGCGAAACGCTCCGTGGCGCTCACGGCTGCGCCCTGCGGCGGGCGGGCGCGATCCCCGCCAGCCCGCAGATGATGCGCCATTCCTCGTCGCCGACGGGCGATACCGAGAGGCGCGAATGGCGCACCAGGAGCATGCCCTGCAATTTCGGATGGGCCTTGATCTCGGCAAGGGTCACCGGCCGCTTCGCCGGCGCCACCGGCTTGACCTCGACCATGCCGAAACGCCCCGTCGCATCGCTCGGGTCGGGGCGGTAGAGACCGCAAACCTCAAGCACTCCGACGATGCGCTTCTCATCGACCGAATGGTAGAAGAAGCCGCGCTCGCCGAGCCGCATCGCCTTCATGTTGTTGGCGGCCTGGTGGTTGCGCACGCCGTCCCAGGCGGACTTGCCGGCCTTGACGAGATCCTCCCAGGAGAAGGCGCTCGGCTCCGACTTGAAGAGCCAATGGGCCATCGTCGCTACGGCAGGGTCTTGCGGAAGGGCCGGATGGAGACCTCGCCGAAAAGCCCGGCTTGCGCGTAGGGATCGCCCGCCGCGAAGGCCTCGGCGGCCGCCTTGTCGGCGAAGTCGACGAGGAGAAGACTGCCGCAAGGAGTGGCGCCGTCGTCGGCCAGCAACGGGCCGGCCAAGAGGAGCTTCGTCCCGAAGCTTTCGAGATAAGCGAGATGCGCGGGCCGCGTCTTCTGCCGCAAATCGCCCGAGTTCGGCTTGTCGACGCAATAGATGGCGAACTGCATCGATCCACTCCCTGCCTGCTCGATTGGGTGAAGCCTAGCGCAAGAGCGGGATGCGATCCAGCCGAGGTGTCGTTAGCTCGTGATCTGTCCGATGTTTGTAGCTCGTGATCTGTCCCGTTTTAGATTTGCTCCAAAGAAGGGGCAAGGATGGACCGGACGGGTTGGAGCCTGCGGCCATCCGGGGCATGTCGGCCCAACGGGAGGAGTGCGTTCGACGCGCCAACGAAAATGGCCAGATCAGCTCCCTCAACCACCGTTCGAACCGCCCGAGGTGCCGGCAGCCATCTGAACCCCCGGGGTCTGGATTGCAGAAAGGCCCGAAAAATGAAATCATTCGCGTTGGACTGGATGTCATCCGGGGAATTCCGACTGACGGCCCTGCAATGGCGCTATGTGACGGGCAGCTGCGCAGACCGGCCAAGCCTTGGGGCGAAGACAGCATGAGCAGCGCCGCGCCATCGCGCCTCGACCTGACCGCCGCCGTCGGCCTCGCGATCGGCGGCGCCCTCGGCCTCGCCGGCTCCTTCGTCGGGCCAGCGGAGCTGCGCCAAATCCTCTGGGCCGTCGACGGCGTCGGCATCGTCGTCGCGACCGCGTTGCTTGCCCTCAAGTTCGTCCGCCTCGGCAACGACCTCGTCGCCGCCGGGTTCCTCGTCTTCCTCGCCGGCGAGAGCCTGCTGGTTTCGGGCAATGCCGCCGGCCTCACCGCCGCCGTGCCGTCCTACGGCGGCGGCGTCGCGCTGTGGGCGGCGGGCCTCGTGATGACGAGCGTTCCCCGCACCTTCGCCCTGTGGAACCGCGTGGTGGCGCTTGTCGCTGCCCTGGTCTTCGCGATCACCGCCGCGGAGATCGCCTGGGGCGTGCTCCTGACGGCGACGGCGACGCCGCTGCCCACCCTCGGCTACCCGCTACTCGTCCTCACCTTCGTCGGCTGGATCTGGACGCTCCTGCGCGGCTGAGGTAGTTGCCACCCTTGCCGTCGCTAAGCGACTTCCGACAGGGCCCTTATCTGTTTCCGCCGCTAAAGCGTAGACGCCATAGCGCCTTCCTGTGGGATGCGCACCATCGCGCCGCCGTCAGACCAGCGTGCGCCTTTTCACCGCCTCCGTCTTGAAGGGCCGCGCCAGCAGCCCTTCGACCGTCGCGTCGATGGCAGCGCCGCGATGAAGCACGGCATCGACGGCGGCCGAGATCGGCATCTCGACACCGAGCCGGCGCGCCAACGCCAGCACCGAGGGCGCCGTCGTCACCCCCTCGGCGATCGAGCGGCGCTCGGCCAGTATGTCCTCGAGCCGCCGCCCGGCGCCGAGCGCCAAACCGAGCGAGAAGTTGCGCGATTGCGCGCTGTTGCAGGTGAGCGCCAGGTCGCCGAGCCCCGAGAGCCCCATGAAGGTCTCGGCCTTGGCTCCCTTGGCGAGGCCGAGCCGCGTGATCTCGGCGAGGCCGCGGGTGACGAGCGCGGCACCCGCGTTCTCGCCGAGGCCGCGCCCGGCGACGATGCCGCAGGCGAGCGCGATGACGTTCTTGACCGCCCCGCCGATCTCGGCGCCGGTGGGATCGTCCGAGAGATAGGGCCGGAAGCGCGAGCCGCCGATGGCGCGCACGAGCCGCGCGCCGAGCTCGCCGTCCGTCGTGGCCAATGTGACTGCCGTGGGCAGCCCGCGCGCCACTTCAGGCGCCAGGCTCGGGCCCGAGAGCACGGCGCAAGGCGCCTCGGGCAGCGCTTCGGCGATCACCTCGCTCATTAGCGCCCCGCTGCGCTGCTCGATGCCCTTGCTGCAGATGACGACGGGACGGCCGGCTATTTCATGCTGCGCGAGGTGCCCCGCGATCGCGCGCATATGCTGCGCGGGCACGGCCAAGAGCAACGCCTCGGCCTCGGCGGCCGCTTCGATTTTCGTGGTCGCGCGAATGCCGGGATCGAGCGCGATGCCGGGGAGGAAGAGCGCGTTCTCGCGCTGCTCGTTGATCGCGGTCGCCACCTCGGGCTCGAAGGCCCAGAGCACTACTTCGCGGCCCGCGCGCCGCAGGACCAGCGCCAAGGCGGTGCCCCAGGCGCCCGCGCCGAGGATGCCGAAGCGATCGATGGGCGCCAGCTTCATAAATGGAAGCTTTCGCCGAAATCGCGGCTGCGGGCAAGCCCGGCGAGCCCGGGCCGCCTCGAATCCTCAGCCTATGGTTTGACCTTAGTGGATCGAGGCGCGCTGCGTCGGCAGGGGCTCCGCCGCGGCCTGGGTGCAAACCACCTTCACCCGCTCATTCTCGGCAAGTCCCCGCCCCATCGTCGTCTGGGCGAGATAGGCCTGCCCATTAATGAAGCACATTGCCGGATTTCCGAACTGATCCGGCACTTGCACTACGTCCACCGCATTGTCCCGGTCGCAATTGCGCAAATCGGGGGTGACGGCGAGAGAGCAAACCAGGACCAAGGCTGTCAGCATCGCGGATCTCCTCCTGGGTTAAGGATCGGCGCACTCCTCCGGAGTTTTTGCGTTGCGGTATCAATGTCGTAATAGCCTGACATATCGTCATTATATTTTATTGCATCGCAAAAATCGGGCCAGTCGGGCGCGGCTTGCCAAATTGTCGCAAGCGCGCGGCCAAGCGTGACCGGTTGGCGCCGACGGCCTATGCTCCGGGCGGGCAGAGGCGAGGGAGAGACGGATGGATGAGCGGCCCGTTCTCGCACTCGGCGCCTCCGGCAGCTTTGGCGGCGCTGTCGCGGACGAGCTGCTAAGGCGCGGGAAGCGCCTGCGTTGCCTTGCGCGCGACCCGCCGAAGCTGGCGGCGCGCTTCGGCCAGGCCCGCGGGATCGAGATCCTCAAGGGCGATGCCGAGGACGCGGCGGCCTTGCAGCGGGCGGCCGAGGGCTGCGGGGTCATCGTCCATTCGGTCAATTACCCCTACCATCTCTGGCGGGCCCATATGGAGCCGGTCACGGCGAACGTGATCGCCGCCGCGCGGCGTGCGGGTGCCTCCATCTTGTTCCCGGGCAATGTCTACGGGCTGGGGCCCCCGCGCGCAGCACCCTTCACGGAGACCGCCGAGATGCGTCCGAACTCGCGGAAGGGCGCCTTGCGCGTGACGCTCGAAGCGGCCATGGCGGCGGAGACGGCGCGGGGCGGCCCGCGGCTCATCATCTTGCGGGCGGGCGATTATTTCGGCCCCACCGCGCGCAACGGCATGGTGGACCGCATCTTCGGCAATGCCGCCAAGGGCCGCGCGATGGAAGTCTTCGGCCGGCTCGATATCCCGCATCAATGGGCCTATCTGCCCGACCTCGCGAGGATCGCCGCCGATCTCTTGGAGATGGCCGACCGGCTGGCACCCGCGGAGACGGTGAATTTCGCCGGCACGGTCGTGCCGACGACGCGCGGCTTCCTCCGCGAGATCGCCGCCGCCGCAGGATATCCCGATCTCGCGATCCGGCCTTTGCCCTGGTGGCTGTTGCGCCTTGCCGCCATTTTCAGCCCGCTCCTGCGCGAGCTGGTCGAGATGCGCTATCTCTTCGACGATTCGGTGATCATCGACGACCCACGGCGGCGCGCGCTTCTGCCGGATTTCGCGCCGACCCCGCTCGCGGATGCAATCGCGGCGACGCTCGCGAGCTATCGCCAGGCCCGCTGATCCCAAGCAAGCCCGTCACGCCTTCACGCCGGCCCCGACAACGCGCACGGCGTCCGGATCGAGCGGCCAGCGCGGTCGCGGCGCGAAATCGAGGCCGTCGACAAGCCCGAGCTTGAGGCGCTCGATCCCCGCCCAGGCGATCATCGCCGCGTTGTCGGTGCAAAGACGCTGCGGAGGTGCCGCGAAGCTCATGCCATGCTCGCGCGCCACCCGCTCGAGCCGCGCGCGCAAGAGTCCGTTCGCCGCTACGCCGCCCGCCACCACCAGGGTCTCGCCCGAGGCGTAGCGGGCGCGGAAGGCCGCGATCGCGTGGGCGGTCCGGTCGGCGAGCACGTCGGCGACGGCGGCCTGGAAGGACGCGGCCAGATCGGCCAGCGCGCGCGCATCCAGCCCGCCCGGCCCGAGTGCCAGGATCGCCTGCCGCATCGCGGTCTTGAGGCCGGAGAAGGAGAAGTCGCAGCCCGCCCGTCCCAGAAGCGGCCGCGGCAGCGCGAAGCGCCTGGCATCGCCGGCGCGCGCCGCCTCCTCGATGGCGGGCCCGCCGGGAAAACCCAGGCCCAGCAGCTTCGCGCATTTATCGAAGGCCTCGCCCGCCGCGTCGTCGAGCGTGGTGCCGAACCGCCGGTAGCGCCCCACCCCTTCGACGGCGAGCAGCTGGCAATGGCCGCCCGAGACCAGCAGCAGGAGATAGGGAAAGGCGAGCGGCTCGACCAGGCGGATCGAGAGCGCATGGCCTTCGAGATGGTTGACGGCGAGGAAGGGGCGGCCGCTCGCCGCGGCGATCGCCTTCGCCGTCATGACGCCGACGATGACGCCGCCGATGAGTTCGGGGCCGCCTGTGGCCGCGACGCCGTCGAGCTCGGCGAAGGAGAGGCCCGCCTCCGCCATCGCCTCGGCGACGAGCCGGTCGATATGGTCGAGATGGGCGCGCGCCGCGATCTCCGGCACGATGCCGCCGTAGGCGCGATGCTCCTCGAGCTGCGACAACAAGCGCTCGGCGAGAATCTTGCGATCGTCGCGCACCAGCGCGGCCGCGGTCTCGTCGCAGCTCGTCTCGATGCCAAGCAGGATCATGGCTTGAACCGGATCATCGCGCGAAGAGAATAGCCCATCGCGCAAGCCCGAGCCTCTTTCCTTTGGGGGGGCGAGGGGCTAGAGCTTCTTGCCATGCGCGTCCTCGTAACACGCCCGCGCGGGCAGGCGGAAAGGCTCGCGGCCCTGCTCGCCGCGCGCGGCGTCGAATCGCTCGTCGAGCCGTTGATCGCGATTCGGCCGGCCGGCGCGGGACCGCTCCCGCTCGAAGGCGTGCAGGCCCTGGTCTTCACCAGCGCGAACGGCGTCGAGGCTTTCGCCGCGCGCGAGGGCGGACGCGCCTTGCCCGTCTTCGCCATCGGCGAGCGCACGGCGGAGGCCGCGCGCCGCGCGGGCTTCGAGGCGATCGAAAGCGCGCAAGGGGCGGTCGCCGAGTTGGCAGCGCTGCTGCGCGCAAGGCTCGATCCGGCGAAGGGCGCGTTGCTCCATGCGGCGGGCGCCGACGTCGCGGGCGATCTCCCGGCGCTGCTGGCGCCGCAAGGCTATGAGATCCGCCGCATCGTGCTTTACGAGGCCGTCGCGGCCAAGCGCTTCTCGGGCGCGGCCGTGGCCGCCTTGCGCGAGGGGCTGCTCGACGCCGTCCTGCTTTTTTCTCCCCGTACCGCCGCCACCTTTGTTAGTCTCGCCGAAAAGGCCGGCCTCGCTTCCGCCTGCGCCCGGCTCGACGCCGTCTGCCTGAGCCAGGCCGTCGCCGACGCGGCGTCGGCGCTCGCCTGGCATGCTGTGCTTGTCGCCGCGCGGCCCGAGCAATCGGTGCTCGTGGAATTGCTTGCGCCGCGGAAAGATGCAAGCCTGGCGCCGGTCGAAGCACAGGATAGAGTTGTCGAGGATCAGGGCGTTCGGGTCTTGGGCATTGATCCGTTCGCGCGGCGCAACGGCGTCGGGTCAAAGGAGGCGCAGTTGAGCGAGAAACCCGATCAGGCCGAGAGCGCCAAGACGGCGGCCCCTCCGCCTCCGGCGCCGCGCCGTCCGCGCAATCTCCGCCTCGCGCTCTGGCTCGGCTTGCCGGTCGCGCTGATCGTCCTCCTCATGCTCGGGCTGCCCTATTGGGGACCCTTGGCGGGGCTGGGACGGGGCGATGACGGTGCCGCCCTCGCGCGCGTCAACGAGCAGGCGGCGCGGCTGGCGCGCATCGAGGCCAAGCTCGATGGGCTGGACGGTCTGCAAAAGGCGGCGCCGAGCCTCCTGGGCCTGCCGGAGGAGCTCGCCCAGTCGGAGCGCAAGCTGGCGGCGTTGGAGCATTCCTATGCCGAGCTCGCGGCCCGGCCCGAGCCCAAGCCGGCGATCGACGCGACGCAGCTCGCAGCGCTCGCCGATCAGCTCGCCGCGCTCAAACTCGACATCACCAAGCTCGGGACGGATATGGATGCGATGCGGACGCGGCTCGCGGCGCTCGAAGACGCGAGCAAGAAGACCGTCGCGAGCGACATGCGCCAGGCCGCTTTCGTGCTCGCGCTGGGTCAGCTCCGCGCCGCCCTTGCCGAACGCGCGCCTTATGGCCAGGCGCTCGACACGGTCGCCCTCCTCGCCGCGGGCGACGATGCCGCGCAGCCGGCGCTCGCCGCTCTCAAGGAGCATGCGACGAGCGGCATCCCCACGCTGGGCGCGCTGCAGTCGAGCTACGACGCGGCGTCGCTTGCCGCGGCGCGTGCCGCCATGGCCGCCGACAGGGCGGGGCTGCTGGGCCGGATTTGGGCGCGGCTGCGGCAGCTCGTGGTGGTCCGCCGCATCGATGGCGAGGATGCGGGCGACGGCACCGACGCCGTCCTCGCCCGCGCCGGCGCGCGGCTCTCGGCAGGCGATCTCAAGAGCGCGGTCGAGGCGCTCGCCGCGCTCAAGGGCAATCCCGCCGAGGCGATGGCGCCTTGGCTCGCCGATGCACGCGCGCGCCTCGCGGCCGAGGCGGCGCTCGACAGCCTGGGCGCGCGCGCCATCGCCCATCTCGGCGAGGCCAAGCCGTGACGAAGCGCTCGCGCTCGCGGCGAAGGACGGATGCCGCGCCATGATCCGCGCCACCATCCTGCTGCTCGCCCTCGCCATAATCGCCGCCGCCGCCGGCTGGATCGCCGACCAGCCGGGCGGCGTCAGCCTCGTCTGGCAGAACTATCGCGTCGACACCTCGGTCGGCGTGCTGGTCGGCGCGGTGCTGCTGGTGGCCGCGGCCGCCACCGTCGGCTATCAGCTCTGGCGCTGGCTCGCGAGCGCGCCCGCGAACCTCAGGCGCCGCTGGCGCGAGCGGCGGCGCGCGCGCGGCTACCGCGCCCTCACACAAGGCATGGTGGCCGTCGCGGCGGGCGATCCCGACGAGGCGCGGCGCCAGGCGCGCCGCGCGGACGCGCTGCTCAACGAGCCGCCGCTCACCATGCTGCTCTCGGCGCAGGCGGCGCAGCTCGACGGCGACGACGCGGCGGCGGCAAAATATTTCGCCGCCATGCTGGAGCGGCCGGAGACCAAGTTCCTCGGGCTGCGCGGCCTCATCATGCAGGCGACCAAGGCCGGTCGCATGGAAGAGGCGCTCGATTATGCGCGGCGGGCGCGCGCCTTGCGGCCGCGCGCCGGCTGGCTGCTCGCGAGCCTGCATGATCTCGCCGTGCGCTCGGGCGATTGGCGCGAGGCCGAGGCCGCCGCCATCGCCGCGACGCGCTACAAGCTGCTGCCGCCGGCCGAAGGCATGCGCCAGCGCGCCGTCGCGCGTTACGAGCGCGCGCTCGCCGCCGAGGCCTCGGGGGCGGATGCCGACGCGCTCGCCCATGCGCGCGCGGCCCTCGGTCTCGATCCCCACTTCGTTCCCGCAGCCGTGCTCGCCGCGACCCTTCTCGCCAAGGCGGGTAAGGGGCGGCGCGCGGCCAAGCTCATCGAGCAGAGCTGGGCCATGGCACCGCATCCCGACCTCGCCAAGGCCTATTTGGCGCTCGACCCCGCGGCCGATCCGCTTGCGCGAGTCATGCGTCTGCAAAAGCTCGCCGCGCAACGGCCGGAGGATCCCGAGAGCCGCCTCGCCGTCGCCGAGGCGGCGTTAGCCGCCCGGCTTTGGGGCCAGGCGCGCCACGAGCTCGAGGCGTTGGGCGTCCCGCTGCCCGCGCGCGCCTGTCGGCTCTGGGCGGCGCTGGAGGAGGCCGAGCATGGCGACGTGAAGGCCGCGCATGACTGGCTCGCGCGCTCCGCCGACGCCCCGCCGGACCCGGCCTGGGTGTGCGATCGGTGCGGCGCCGCCGAGACGGTCTGGGCGCCGCTTTGCCGACATTGCAGCGCCTATGATTCCATGGTCTGGCGCAGCCCCGCGCGGGCCGTGCCGGCCGAGCTTCCGCCTCCGGCGGCCGCGGCGCCGCCGGCCGTCACGCTGCCGAGCCTGACGCCGGCCGAAGCGAACGCGCCGCCAATAATCGCGGAGCTGCGGCCGGCCTCCTAGTTGCGTGCCGCCGCTTCGACCCAGCCTGGAGATGGTCGGGACCACCGCGGGCGACCCGTGAGCGGACGCCCTTGTGCGGCGCTGCTTCCGGCGTAATGTGAATTTCATGGCGAAGATCGATCGCCGCGACTAGCGCGGCAGGCATGACCGATCGCTCACGACGTCGATGGCGCGATCTGCCGCTCATCCTGCTCGGTGCAGGCCTCGCCGTCTTTTCCGCTGCCCAGGCGGCGGAGCCGGCGTCGAGCGCCGCCAGCCATCCGCCGATCGCGGTCCCGTTCGACCTCCCGGCGCCGGGCTATGTCACGCTGGTGATCGAGGATGAAAGCGGCCGGCGCGTCCGCAACCTGGTATCCGCACAATATTACCCGGCAGGGCAGCAGACGGCCTGGTGGGACGGTACCGACGATCTGGGCCGCGATGTCGACGCGGCGGAGCACGGCTATTACCATATCCCGGCCGCCCTCGTGGCGCCCGGCACCTATCGCGTGCGCGGGCTAAGCTATCGCGACATCAATCTGCGTTACCAATTCTCTGTCTATAGTTCGGGCATGCCGCCTTGGCAGACGGTGGATGGCGGGGGCGGCTGGCTGGCCGACCATTATCCGCCGATGAGCGCGCTTTTCCTGCCGGCGGGCGCAACGCCCGGCGGCAAGCCGCTGGTCTACATCGGCAGCTACGTCGCCGAGGCCGGCCAGGGCCTGGCCTGGGTCGACCTCGAGGGTCGGAAACAAGGCGGCGAGCGCTGGGTCGGCGGGAGCTGGACCGGCGCCGCCTATCTCGCCCGCGATCGCGGACGCCGGCGGCTGCCCGATCTTCTCGCCTTCGCGGCCACGTTCTTCAGGGGCGAGCTGCGGATCACCGGTCTGACCGGCGGCGCCGACAAGCCCATTCTGGCGTCGCCGCTCAAGCTCGCGGTTCCATCCAACATTTTCGAAGTGGAAGACACGACCGTCTTACACGGGCTAGCGGCCTATGACGGCATTCTCGCCGTCAGCGTTTCGCCGCTCGACGAACTGCTGTTCGTCGCGGCCGGAACCGGCGCCGTCTTCGGCCATGCCCCCATCGCCGATCCGCGCGGCCTGGCGTTCGATCAGGCAGGCCGCCTCCTCGTCCTCTCGGGACGGCAGCTTTTGCGTTGCGTGCTGCCACCGTTTCCGGCAGCGGCCGCGACCGCAAGCGAGGCGGCGCCGGAGCTGGCGGTCGCATGCTCGCCCTTGACGAGCGAACCCTTCGAGGACCCGCAGGGGCTGGCGCTGGACGAGGACGGCGACATCTATGTCAGCGACTGGGGGAACAGCCATCAAGTCAAGATCCTCTCCGCCGACGGCGAGCGCAAGGGCGCGATCGGACATCCCGGAGCGCCGCGCGAAGGCGCGTACGACGAATCGCACATGAACCATCCCTTCGGCCTCGCCATCGACGAGCACCGGCATCTCTGGGTGGCCGAGAAGGACGGTCAGCCCAAGCGCGTCAGCGTCTGGTCGCTCGATGGCAGACTATGGAAGGCGTTTTACGGTCCGCCTCAATATGGCGGCGGCGGCGCGCTCGACCCCTTGGACAAGACCCGGTTCTATTACGCCGGCATGGAATTCCGCCTCGACTGGGCGGCCGGCGCGAGCCGGCCGGTCGATATCCTCTACCGCCTGGATGCGACGCCGGCCCGGCTGCCCGTCGCACGGAACCTCAACGACTTCACAGGACTGCCGGAGACGCCGATCTACTGCAACGGCCGGCAATATATGAGCAACCAGTTCGACGCCGATGGGACCAACGGCGCGCCAATCGTCACGCTTTGGATCATGCGCGGCGGCGTGGCGGCGCCGGTCGCGGCGCTCGGCCGGTTGAGTGGATGGCCGGAGCTGCCCCTGGAAGAAATTCGCTCCCGCCTGCCGGGAGGAATCAAGTTCGCCGACCCGCGATGGCGCGATCACGTGATGCTCGTCTGGTCGGACCTGAACGGCGACGGTCATGTTCAAGCCGACGAGCTGCAATTCGCCGATAGCGACGCCGGCGGCATCACCATGATGCCGGACTTGTCCTTCATCGCGTCGGCGGTCGGCGATCGATCGGTCCGCTATCGCCCGAGCGGCTTCGTCGGCGACGGGGTTTCTGTCTACGATCTGGCCGCGGGCGAGACGCTGGTCGCCGGGGCGCAGGCCGCTCACAGCGATGGCGGCGACCAGCTGCTGGTTGCGCCCGACGGCTGGGTGGTGATGACGACCGCGCCCAAGCCCTTCGCCCGCCAATCATTGGGCGGCGCCCGTAACGGAACGCCGCTCTGGTCCTATCCAAGCCTGTGGCCCGGCCTGCATCCCTCCCATTCGGCGCCGGTGCCGGACCGTCCGGGCGAGTTGATCGGCACCACGCGGTTGCTTGGCGGCTTCGTCACGCCGCGGGGCAGCGACGCCGGTTCGCTTTGGGCGATCAACGGGAACCAGGGCGTGATCTATCTCTTTACCCATGACGGCCTATTCGTGGCCCAGCTCTTTCGCGACGGGCGCCGGGGAACGCCGTGGACGATGCCAGTGGCCGAACGCGACATGCCGCTCAACAAGGTGAGCCTTCATGGCGAGGATTTCTGGCCGACGATAACTCAGACCGCGGACGGCAATATCTATCTGCAAGTCGGGTTTTCCTCGAGCCTGGTCCGCGTCGACGGCTTGGAGACCATCCGGCGTCTGCCGGAAACGACGATCTCGCTCACGCCGGAGGCGCTGCGCCAGGCGGACGATTATGTCGTGGCCAGCGAGCTCGGACGGCAGCAGTCGCTGGGGCGGCAGAGCCTGACCGTGAGCCTGCTCGACGCGCCGCCCCGCATCGACGGAACGCTCGACGATTGGGCGCAGGCGCACTGGGCGGAGGTGGACCGCTCCGGCAGCGCGGCCTATTTCGACAGCCCCAGCAAGCCCTATGACGTGGAGGCGGCCCTTGCCGTCGCGGGCGACCGGCTCTATGCGGCGTTCCGCACGGGCGATCCGACTCTGCTGCGCAATTCCGGCCAAGTGCCGACGGCGCCGTTCGTGACCGGCGGCGCGCTCGATCTCATGATCGGAAGCGATCCCGGGGCCGATGGCGCACGCAAGCAGCCCGCGGCCGGCGACGAGCGCCTCCTCGTCACCAAGGTCAAGGGCCGGCTGCTCGCCTTGCTTTATCGCGCCGTCGTGCCCGGTACGGCCACACCCGTATCCTTCAGCTCGCCCTGGCGGACCGTGACGTTCGATCAGGTCGAGGATGTGAGCGATCAGATCGAGTTCGCCGAGGCCGGCGGCAATTACGAATTCTCGGTGCCGCTCGCGACGCTCGACCTCAAGCCCGGCGCAGGCACGGCGATCCGCGGCGATATCGGCCTGCTGCGTGGCAACGGGTTCCAAACCCTGCAACGCAGCTACTGGAACAACAAGGCGACCGCGCTCGTCTCCGACGTACCGGACGAGGCGGAGCTCGTCCCTGCCTTGTGGGGATCCTGGCTGTTCAAGCGGTGATATTGTCGCAAAAATCAGCGAGAATCGGGTGGCCGGCAAAAACAGGCAACTATTGGATGGAGGCGGTCGCGTTTTTAAATCATCATTGCGCCCTAGCGCATGAACACTCCGATGCTCAAAATACTTTCCCAACAGTATCCGTCATGATCCGCCTTTTCGTCGGGCTCCAGCTGCCGCAAGACATCCGCTCGCGCCTCGAGGGGCTGTGCAACGGGCTGCCGGGCGCGCGCTGGGTGCGGCCGGAGAGTTTCCACCTCACCTTGCGCTTCATCGGCGAGGTGGACGAGGCGCGCTGGGAGGATATCGACAGCGCGCTCAAGCGCATCCATGCGCCGGGCTTCGAGCTGCTCTTCGAAGGGATCGACATCTTCGGCAAGGACCATGCGCCCCATACCTTATGGGCCGGCGTGCAGCGCAACGCCGCGCTCAACAATCTTCATGCCAAGGTGGATCGCGCCGTGGTGAGCGCAGGGCTGCCGCCCGACGGGCGCAAATTCTCGCCGCACGTCACCTTGGCGCGGCTCAAATCGAGGCCGCGCGAGCGTCTCGGCGCCTTCGTGAGCGGGCATGCGCATTTCCGCGCGGGCCCCGCCGCGATCCGTCATTTCGTGCTGTTTTCGAGCTTCCTCTCGCGCAGCGGGGCGATCTATTCGCCCGAGGCGAGCTATCCCTTGGAAGGCGCCTGAAGCGTCTTGGGCGGCTGCGGCGGCTTCGGCGGCGGCTTTGCCGGCGGCTGGATACGCGGCGCGGCTTCGGCGGCGGGCGCCGCCTCGGCATCGGGCGCGCGGGGGAAGCGCAACAGGCCGCTCGCCTCGACCGCCTTCACCGTCCGCTCCAGGAGGATGTCGAGCAGCGCCTCGTCGCTGGGGTCCTCGTTGAAGGCGATGACGAGAACGGCGTGCGTTCCGGGCTGAAACAGCATCACGCTGTTGTAGCCGGCGCGCGAGCCGGTATGACCGAGGAACTCGACGCCATCGACGCGGAAGCGCTCGACCCCGAGACCGTAGGCCGAGCCGGGAGCGGCGTCCTCGTCGGCGGGCGCGGTGAAGCTCAGCATTTCCTCGATCTCCTTGCGCGGCAGCACGCGATGCTCGAAGAGCGCGCGACACCAGACGACGAGATCGCGCGCATCCGAGATCATGACGCCGTCGGCGCCGCCGAGCGTGTAGCGCTGCTCGGTCACGTCGCGCTTCACGCCCGTATCGTCGATATCGGCATAGCCGTGGGCGAGGCGGTCGAGCGGCATTTCGGCGGCGGGGCCGAGCCAAGTGCTCGCGAGGCCGAGCGGCTGGAGGAAGCGCCGCCCGAGCGCCTGGGCGAGCGGTTCTTGCGCGGCCGCCTCGAGCGCCAGCCCAAGCAGAAGATAATTGGTGTTGGAATAGTCGAAGCGGCTGCCCGGCTCGAAGCGCAGATGCTCGGGCCGCGCGAAGCGGATCAGCTCGCGCGAGGTCCAGGCCTTGGCGGGCGCCGCCTTGGCCGCCGCGACGAAGGCGTCGGTGTAGAAATCGTCGTAGCCCGAGCTGTGGTTCATGAGTTGGCGCAAGCTAACCCTGTCGGCATTGGGCATGTCGGGCAGATAGAGCGCGAGCTTGTCGTCGAGGGTCAGACGGTGCTCGTCGTCGAGCTTGAGGGCGAGGGCGGCGAGGAAGGTCTTGGCGATACTGGCGATCTTGAAGCGGCTGTTGGGCGCCATCGCCGTATGGTCGGCGACGTCGGCGAGCCCGGCGGCGGCGATGGCGGCGGGCGCGCCGGAAAGCTCGACCGCGACGATGATTCCCGTGAGCCCGTCGCCCTCGATCGCATCGCGCGCCAGCGCCTGCAGCCGGTCGGACAACGCGTCGGCCCGCGCCGGCGCCGCGGCGGCGAGCAGCAAGGCGATGAGGAGGACGAGGCGCATGGGATCGCTAGGCGCCGAAACGCGCGAGTATGCGCTCGACCGCCTGGGCGTAATGGCCGCCGAAAAGCCGCGCATGAACAAGAAGCGGGTAGAGATTGTAGATGTCGCGCCGCGCCTCGAAGAAGCCGGGCCGCATCGGGCGCAGCTCGTCATAGCGTCGGAAGAAAGCCTCACCCAGGCTCGCGAACAAGGTGGCGAAGGCGATCTCGATCTCGGCATCGGCGTAGTAGATCGCCGGGTCGATCAGCGCCACGACCCGGCCGCGCCGCACCAGGATATTGCCGGCCCAGAGATCGCCATGGATGAGCGAGGGACGCGCCGCGCCGTCGATGAACTCGCCGAGCCGGCCGGCGAAGCGCTCGATTCGCGCCATCAGCGCGCGCCCGATCTGCCCGGCCCCGAGCGCCAGGCGCGCCATATAGAGAAGCCGCTGGTCGCGGAAGAACTCGAGCCAGTTTTCGCTCGGGGGATTTGGCTGCGGCAGCCCGGCGAGGAGGGTCGCACGCTCATGGCCGAACTGCCGGCCCTCGATCGCATGGAGGGCCGCGAGCAGCTCGGCCGCGTGGCGCTCCGCGTCCTCGTCGATGGCATCGCCCGCTTCCACATGGTCCATGATCAAGAGCTCGGCATCGGCATAGTGAACGCGCGGCAGCGGCAGGCCGCTGTGCTCCGCCAGGTAGCGCAGCATATAGGCCTCGAGCGCGCAGACGCCGCCGCATTTGACTACGAGATCGGGGCGCCCCGCCAGGGCGACGCGGTAGACCTCCGCGACCGAGCCGCCGCCGAGCGGCGCCAAGGAGAGCGGCCGCGCGCCGATTGCGCGCTCGATCCGCGCCGCGAGGCCGGCCGAGGCTGCGAGCGCCGTCATCGCCTCATTCCACCTTCTGCATGATCTCTTCGAGGATGGCGGCGCTGCCCCGATCGATGATGTCGAGCACCTCTTCGAAATCCTGCTTGCGTCCGTAATAGGGATCGGGCACGTCGCGCGACCGATGCTCGGGGAGATAATCCATGAAAAGCCGCAGCTTATGCTCGTGCTCGGGCGGGCAAAGCTCGCGCAGCGTGGCGTGGTGGCCGCGATCCATGGCGACGATGAGATCGAAGTTCTCGAAATCTTCCGCCTCGATCCGGCGCGCGCGCAATTGGGCGAGATCGACGCCGCGGCGCCGCGCGGCGGCGAGCGCGCGACGGTCGGGCGGCTCGCCCGTATGATAGTCGGTGGTGCCGGCCGAATCGACCAGCAGGGGGCCGGCGAGCCCCCGCTCCTCGGCCAGAGCGCGCAGCATCCCCTCGGCCGTCGGCGAGCGGCAGATATTTCCGGTGCAGACGAACAGAATTTTCAGCAAGACTACCTCCGTGATCGCACGCGCATTATCATAGCGGAGCCATGGCCGAACGCAGCCAACAAACGATCGTCGTCCTCACCGGCGCCGGCATTTCCAAGGAATCGGGTCTCGATACCTTTCGCGACGCCGACGGCATCTGGAGCAAGGTGCGGCTCGAGGACGTGGCGACGCCGGAGGCCTTCCGCCGCGACCCGGTGCGCGTGCATGAGTTCTACAATGCCCGTCGGCGCAATCTGCGCAACGGCAATATCCGCCCCAACGCCGCGCATCGCGCCCTCGCCGAACTGGAGCAGGCCTGGCCCGGCGAGTTCCTGTTGGTGACGCAGAACATAGACGATCTGCACGAGCGGGCGGGCAGTCGGCGGCTCGTCCATATGCATGGCGAGATGCTCAAATCGCGCTGCGCCGCCTGCGGCGAGGTGTTCCCCTGGGAGGAGGATCTCTCGCTCGCCTTGCCTTGCCACGCCTGCATGAGAGCAGGCGCCTTGCGGCCCCACGTCGTCTGGTTCGGCGAAATGCCCTTCGAGATGGAGCGCATCTATGCCGCGCTCGCAAGGGCAAGTCTCTTCGTCTCGATCGGCACCTCGGGCAACGTCTATCCCGCCGCCGGCTTCGTGCAGGAGGCGAAGACGATGGCCGGCGCGCGCACGATCGAGCTCAATCTCGAGCCCTCGGAGGGCGCGGCCTTTTTCGACGAGGCGATCCACGGGCCCGCCACCGAGGTGGTTCCCGCCTTCGTGAAGCGCCTCCTCGCCGCCTCATGAGCGCGCCCGAGTCTTTCGAAAGCCTGCTCGCGCGCGTGCGGGCCTGCCGCCTCTGCGCGCCGCATCTGCCGCTGGGCCCGCGGCCGGTGCTCCGCGCAAGCCCGACGGCGCGGCTGCTCATCATCGGCCAAGCGCCCGGCACGCGCGTCCACGAGACCGGGCTCTCGTGGAACGATCCTTCCGGCGACAGGCTGAGGGACTGGCTGGGGCTCGACCGCGAGACATTCTACGACGAGAGGCGGGTTGCCCTAGTCGGCGTGGGGCTCTGCTATCCCGGCCGGCTGCCGCGCGGCGGCGACGCGCCCCCGCGCCCTGAATGCGCGCCGCTTTGGCATCCGCCCTTGCGCGCGGCCCTGCCCGACACCAGGCTCACCCTTCTCGTCGGCCATTATGCGCAGGTCTTCTGCTTGGGCGCGGGGCGGAAGGAGAGCATGACCGAGACCGTGCGCGCCTTTCGCGACTATCTGCCGGATTTCCTGCCGACGCCGCATCCGAGCTGGCGCACCACCGGCTGGCTCAAGCGTAACCCCTGGTTCGCGGCGGAGCTTCTGCCGGTGCTCAAGGCGCGCGTCGGCGCCCTCGTGGCACCGCGTCGCTAATCATGCGCGCCGGCGGCGCGCAGCATCTCCTGCGCGCGCTTCTGTCGCGCATGCTCGGCATAGCCGAGGACGGTGAGGCCGGTATAGTCGGTGGCGTTGACGTCGGCTTTCGCCTCGATCAGCTCCTGCACCACTGCCGCCTGGCCGGCCGCCGCGGCCGTCATCAGGGCGGTGATGCCCTGCTTGTCGGCGGCGTTCACGTCGGCATGGGCGAGCACGAGCGCCTTCACGCATGTCGTGAAACCGTGCGCGGCCGCCCAGATGAGCGCGGTCTTGCCTTGATCGTCGCGATATTCGGTACGGGCGCCATGCCTGAGCAGCAGGATGGCGACGTCGCAATTACCGCTCATGGCTGTCAGTATCAAGGCGCTGCGGCCATAGGAATCCTTCTGATTTACCGGCTCGCCGCTGGTGATGTACTCCTCGACCTCGCGCGCGCTGCCGCGATTGACCGCCGAGATGAACGGGTTGCCGGCGACCGCGTCGAGCTGCGCCAGCGCGGGAGCGACGAGGAGCGGCAACAGCCCGCCGGCGAGCAACAGCGATTGCCGCAAGCGCGAAATCATGGCTTCATTCTCCCTTGGGCGAACCCCTTGCGCGGGCGCTCCTGCGCGAGGACTTTAGCTCATGGGCGGCGCCGCGCAATCGCCCAGGGCGCCCCGTGGAGGGATGCTGGCTATGACCGGAACCATCGGCACGCTCGCGCTGGCCACCCTCGCCTTCGTCGGCGGGCATTTCCTTCTTTCCCATCCCCTGCGCGCTCCCTTGATACGCATGGTGGGAGCTAGACCCTTTCCCGGCCTCTATTCCCTGCTCGTGGGCGCGGCCTTCGTCTGGATGCTGCTCGCTTTTGCGCATGCGCCCATGATCGAGCTTTGGGGCAAGGCCGAATGGTTCCGCTGGCCGCTCGTCATTCTCATGCTGCCGGCCTCGATTCTGGTCGTGGCAGGCCTCACCGCGCCGAATCCGGCTCTCTTCATGTCCGAGGAGGCGCTCCAGCGGCCGCGGACCGGGCACGGCATCTTCGCCGTCACGCGCCATCCGATGAATTGGGGCTTCGGCATTTGGGGCCTGGGGCATCTCGTCATGAACGGCGAACTTGCGATGGTCATCCTCGGCGGCGGCATCGCCATCCTCGCCTTCCTGGGCTCGTTCGCGCAGGAGCGCCGCAAGGAGACTGAGCTCGGCGCGCCATGGCGGCGCTACGAGGCGGCGACCTCCTTTTTCCCCTTCGCCGCCATCGCGGCGGGGCGCGCGCGCTTCTCGCTGCGCGAGATCGGCTATGCCCGCATCGCCGGCGGCGTCCTCTTATGGGCGCTTTTGCTGCATTTCCATCGCTATATCACCGGGCTCAACCCGATCCCGATGTAGCGGTCATTCGTCACGCACCGCGTTCTCCAGCTTAAATGGCGACCCTTGGCTGCGCCGCCTCCTCGGGGCGAGGTAAGCTGTTGAAATGAAACACCCTCACGTGGTGAGGAGCGCGGCTCTCGGCCGCGCGTCCCGAACCACGAGGCCTGCCGAATGCCGTCCCGGGCCGGCCTCCCTATTGCCGCCCCCTGGCGAGCCGCAGGCGCAGGGCGTTGAGCTTGATGAAGCCCTCGGCGTCGTGCTGGTCATAGACCTTGTCGGCCTCGAAGGTGACATGGGCCTGGCTATAGAGGCTCTTGGGCGACTTGCGCCCGACGACGGCGACATTGCCCTTGTAGAGCTTGAGACGCACGACGCCCTCGACATGGAGCTGACTGTCGTCGATCAGCGCCTGGAGCATGCGCCGCTCGGGCGAGAACCAGAAGCCGTTATAGATCAGCTCGGCATAGCGCGGCATGATCTCGTCCTTGAGATGCGCAGCGCCCCGGTCGAGCGTGAGGCTCTCGATCGCGCGATGGGCGGCGAGCAGGATGGTGCCGCCCGGGGTCTCGTAGATGCCGCGCGACTTCATGCCGACGAAGCGGTTCTCGACGAGGTCGAGCCGGCCCACGCCGTTGGCGCCGCCGAGCGCGTTGAGGCGCGTGAGCAGCGCCGCGGGCGAGAGCCGCTCGCCGTCCACCGCCACGGCGTCGCCGCGCTCGAAGGCAAGCTCGACATGGATCGGCTTGTCGGGCGCCGCCTCGGGCGCCACGCTGCGCAGGAACATCTGCTCGTCGGGCTCGACCCAAGGATCCTCGAGCGCGCGGCCCTCATAGGAGACATGAAGCAGGTTGGCGTCCATCGAGTAGGGCGGCTCGCCCGCTTTGCCCTTGGCGATCGGGATCTGGTGGCGCTCGGCATAATCGAGCAGCTTGGTGCGGGAATCGAGCTCCCAGAGGCGCCAGGGCGCGATCACCTTGATGTCGGGCTTGAGGGCGTAGTAGGCGAGCTCGAAGCGCACCTGGTCGTTGCCCTTACCGGTCGCGCCATGGGCGACGGCGTCCGCCCCCGTCGCCTCGGCGATCTCGATCTGCCGCTTGGCGATGAGCGGCCGCGCGATCGACGTGCCGAGCAGATAGGCGCCCTCGTAGAGGGCGTTGGCGCGGAACATCGGGAAGACGTAATCGCGCACGAAGCTCTCGCGCAGATCCTCGACGAAGATCTCCTTGACGCCCATCAATTCGGCCTTGCGCCGCGCGGGCTCGAGCTCCTCGCCCTGGCCGAGATCGGCGGTGAAGGTGACGACCTCGCAGTGATATTTGTCCTGCAGCCAGCGCAGGATGACCGAGGTGTCGAGCCCGCCCGAATAGGCGAGCACCACCTTCTTGACGTTCGCGGCCATGCTCGGCTCCGCCCCGGATTTCCACGGATTCATAGATAAGGCGCGGCACTATAGCGAATAGGCCGCGCCCAGCAAGGCGAGCGGGCACGGCACGGGCGCGTTCGGGTCACCGCGATGCCACTGTCTTGTCACACCGCTCGCGCGCGATTGGGTTAACCATCGCTTCTGTTCGAGCGTTGCTCGCCTGCGGTCCTGAAGGAGGTCATGCCATGGCACAGCCACAGACGAAATCGGCAGCGGAAGCACGCTTTACGCTGCCCAAGCTGCCTTATCCCGAGAATGCGCTGGAGCCGGTGATTTCCGCGCGGACGCTCTCCTTTCATTACGGCAAGCATCACGCGGCCTACGTCAAGACGCTGAACGAGCTGACCGAAGGCACCGGCTGGGCCGACATGCCGCTCGAGGAGGTCGTCAAGCGCGCCGCCAAGGACCCGGGCGCCAAGAAGATCTTCAACAATGCCGGACAGGCCTGGAACCATGATTTCTATTGGCAGAGCATGAAGCCCCGCGGCGGCGGCGAGCCCGGCGGCAAGCTCAAAGCGGCGATCGAGCGCGACTTCGGCGGCTTGAAGGAGTTCCGCGAGAAGTTCAAGAAGGCGGCGACGGAGGAGTTCGGCAGCGGCTGGGCCTGGCTCGTCGCCGGCGGCGGCGGCAAGCTCAATATCCTCGTCACCGCCGACGCCGACACCCCCATCGCCGATGGCGAGAAGCCGCTCATCGCCCTCGATCTGTGGGAACACGCCTATTATCTCGACTACCAGAACAAGCGGCCCGACTATATCGCCGCCTGGCTCGACAAGCTCGCCAACTGGTCCTTCGCCGAGAAGAATCTGGGATAGTCGCGCGTTCGGCGCGGCCGATCAGGCCGAAGCCGGGGCGGCCTTCCCGAGGTCCCGCGCGCGTGCGCTCGCGCGCTCCTTCTCGCTCGCGCTTTTGAGCTGGCCGCAGGCGGCGAGGATGTCGCGCCCGCGCGGGGTGCGCACAGGCGCCATGTAGCCCGCATCCATCACGATGTCGGCGAAGGCGCGGATGGCGCGCTCGTCCGAGCAATCGAAAGGCGCGCCCGGCCAGGGATTGAAGGGAATGAGGTTGACCTTGGCGGGGATGCCGCGGATGAGGGCCACCAGCGCGCGCGCCTCGGCCGGCGAATCGTTCACGCCCTTCAGCATGACATATTCGAAGGTGATGCGGCGGTTGGGGTTGAGCGCGGCATAGTCGCGGCAGGCCGCGATGAGCTCGGCGATCGGATATTTCTTGTTGAGCGGCACGATGCGGTCGCGCAGCTCGTCGCTCACCGCATGGAGCGAGAGGGCGAGGTTTACCCTGAGCTCGGCGCCGCAGCGCCGGATGAGCGGCGCCACGCCGGCGGTCGAGAGTGTGATGCGCCGGCGCGAGATGGCGATGCCCTCGGGGTCCATGACGATGCTCAAGGCCTTCGCCACGTTCTCGTAATTATAGAGCGGCTCGCCCATCCCCATCATGACGATGTTAGAGATCATGCGCCCGTCCTCGGGCGAGGGCCATTCGCCGATGGCATCGCGCGCCAGCATGAGCTGGCCCAGGATCTCCGCCGGCTCGAGGTTGCGTACCAGGCGTTGCGTGCCGGTATGGCAGAAGCGGCAATTGAGCGTGCAGCCGACCTGGGAGGAGACGCAAAGCGCGCCGCGCTCCGTCTCGGGGATATGCACCGTTTCGACCAGATTGCCGTCGGCGAGGCGCAAGAGCCATTTGCGCGTGCCGTCGATCGATTGCTGGTCGCGCTCGGGCAAGGGCCGCGCCAGGCTGTAGCGTCCCGCCAGCGCCTCGCGGAAGGGCTTGGCGAGCGAGCTCATTTCGGCGAAATCCCGCGCGCCGCGATAATAAATCCAATGCCAGAGCTGGCGCGCGCGGAAGGGCTCGCCGCCGAGCGGGGCGAGCTCGGTCTCGAGCTCGGCGCGGGTCAGACCGATCAGGCTGCGTGGCCCGATCAGGCTGCGCGGCGCGGCGCTGTTGGCGCTCATGGCATCCATCGCCGTTATATAGCATGCCGCCGCCGCCGGTGCAGAGCGCAGCCGGCGAGATATCGCGCCGGCCGTTGCCGTCGGCGACCGGCCTCGGCCGGCAATGACGGCGAGCGGGCCGCGCGCGATCAGCCGCCCGTCTTTCTCCCCCTCAGCGCGCTCTCCTGGGCGAGCAGCGCCTGCTTGCGCTTCACGCCCCAGCGATAGCCTGTGAGCTTGCCGTCGCGGCCCACGGCGCGGTGGCAGGGGACGAGGAGGGAGACCGGGTTGCTCCCGCAAGCCCGGCCCACGGCGCGCGCCGCCCCGGGCCGGCCGATCGCCGCGGCGATCTCGCCATAGGAGCGCTTCTCGCCATAGGGGATCGCCAGCAGCGCCTGCCAGACGCGCCATTGAAAGGCCGTCGCGCGCAAATCGAGCGGCAGGCTGATATGGGGCTCCTGCCCGGCAAGATGACGCAGCAATGCCGCGAGAGGGGCGCCCAGCGCCGCGTCGTCGCGCGCGACCTCGGCGCGCGGGAAATCGGCCTCGAGCTCGCGCTCCAGCTCGGCCTCCGTGTCGCCCAAGCTCACCATGCAGATGCCCTTCGCGGTCGCCGCGACGAGCAGCTTGCCAAGCGCGCTGTCGCCGACCGTATAGGCGATGCGGGCGCCCTTGCCGCCATGGCGATAGGTGGCGGGCGTCATGCCGAGCTGGCCGTTCGAGCGCTCGTAGAGCCGGCTCGAGGAGCCATAGCCCGCGCCGTAGAGCGCGCCCGTCACGTCGTCGCCGGATTTGAGCAGCGCCTTGACCCGGCCCAGCCGCCGCGCATCGGCATAGGCGCGCGGGCTGATGCCCATCACCTTGGTGAAGACGCGCTGCAGATGATGCGGGCTCGCGCCCAGCGCCCGGCCGAGCTCCTTGAGCGTCGGCGTGCCCTCCTCCTGCGCGTCGATCGCGCGGCAGGCGCGGCGCACCAGCTCGAGATGGAGGTCGCGCGGCGCGGCCGTCTCCGGCCGGCAGCGCCGGCAGGGCCGGAAGCCCGCCTGCTCGGCGGCCTCGGGCAGCGCGAAGAAGGCGACCTTGTCGCGGCGCGGCCGCCGGCTCGGGCAGGAGGGGCGGCAATAGATGCCGGTCGAGCGCACCGCATAGACGAAGCTGCCGTCGCGGCGCGCGTCCGCCGCCAGCACGGCGCGCCAGAGCTCGGCCGGATCGCCGGGCAAGCCATGGCCGCGGGTGTTTGCGCTCTCGCTGATAAGCCTGTCGGTCACGGTCGATCCTCCTCCGGCTCGATGCATGACCCTTGATCTACCGTCGCGCGCCGCCGCGCGCTATCCGATCCTTGTCGGGGAATTGGCGCCATGGCGGACAGCCGCCGCGCGAGGCGGCGACGGGCTCAGCCATAACGCAGCAGCCGGTAACCATAGCGACGCAGCCAATCGCGCGGCCCCTCGACCTCGCGCGTGAGGCGCGCCACCAGCCGCCAGAAGCGCTGGCCGTGATTGGGTTCGACGAGATGCGCGACCTCATGGGCCACGACATAGTCCAGCACCGCCTCCGGCGCGAGCACGAGGCGCCAGGAGAAGCTCAAGACGCCGCTCGGCGCGCAGCTTCCCCAGCGCGTCTTGGGATCGCGCAGGCCGACGCGCCGCACGCGCCGGTCGACGGCGGCGGCCTTGGCGAGGGCGCGGTGGGTGATTTCGCGCCGCGCCTCGCGCTTGAGGAAGTCGCCGAGGCGGCGGGCGAGATGCTCGGCGCGGCCGGCGACGTGAAATCTCGCCGCCCTCGCGCCACACCGTGCCGCGCGACTCGGGGCGGTGGCGCACCATATGATCGGTGCCGAGATAGGGCAGCACGGCGCCTGCCGCGAACGGCATGCGCGGCGGGCGCGCGGCGAGGCGCGTGAGGATCCAGCCCGACTTCTCGGCGGCGAATTTCAGCCCCTCGCGCGCCGATACGCCGCGCGGCAGCACGAGCTCAACGGCGTCCTCGGCGGGATCGATGCGCAAGGTGACGCGGCGGGCGCGCGGACTCGTGCGCATGGTGAGCGGCACGTCGCGCCCGCCGAGCGCCACGCTGGCGACGACGCGGCCTGGCCGCCGCCCCCCGCCGCCCGCGCGCGGCAGGCGTTTGCTCTTTTCGCGCGCGAGGCATTGGGCGCGCGCCGCCGGCCTCGCGGGCCATCTCGTCATCCCCGGTACCCCGACCCTGCCGCCCCGCCGGTCGCCATCGACCCGGGCGGCGAGCGGAGAATAGCATGCGCGCGACCTCCGCAATAGCGGCGGCCGATGCGCCGCCGAGCCAGGCGCGTCATCGTCCTATCGGAATCCGCCTGGCGCTCGCGGTGCAACCCCGGCAACGGGCACCGCGACGGCGCGGCGGCTGCAACAATTCGGTCACTATTTCGTCCTGAAAATTTCGTCAATGCGTCACGTAAGGATCGCGCTTGATTCTTAAAGTCCCCCGGTCTCTTTCCTAGACAGAGGGGGTAATACCATGAGTTGCAAAATAAAACTCCAAGAACTTAGGAAATACCTGCCGAGTCGATATCAATTGTTACTGCTCGGCGGCGTGGTCATGTTCGCCTCGCCCGCATGGGCGCAGGCGGATGCTGCGGCAGACAGCACCGATACCCAGCGCCAGCCGACGATAAGCGCCGTGCGGGGGCGCCCGGCCGCCACCACAGTCGTGCAGGCGCCGGCGACGCCGCCCGCGTCGGCACCGGTGATCGAGCCCGCATCGGCATCGGTGATGCAGCCCGCATCGGTACCGCTGATGCAGCCTGCGCCGGATGGAACGGGCAATCGCTTCTTCGACCAGATCATCGCCGGGGGCGTGAGAGTGACCCTCGGGGGCTTCATCGAAGCCGCGACCATCTTTCGCACGCGCAACGAGGAATCGGATATCGGGTCCAGCTACAACACGGGAATCCCATTTGAGAATTCGCCCGGCTGGCACCAGGACGAATTCCGCGGCAGCGCGAGGCAAAGCCGTATCTCGCTGCTGGTGCAAGGCGATGTCGATCCCGAGACGCATCTAACCAGCTATATCGAGTTCTGACTTTATCGGTGCCGGAACGAACTCGAACTCGGGCGAAAGCAACAGCTACGTACCGCGGCTGAGACAAGCCTTCGCCACCATCGATTGGAGCGATCTCGGACTCTATTTCATGGGCGGCCAGGGATGGAGCCTGCTGACCATGTTCCGCGACGGTTACGGCATGACGCCGCGCCGCGAGAACATCCCGCTCACCATCGACGCACAGTACGTTGCGGGCTACACCTGGACCCGCAATTGGCAGCTCCGCGCGGTCAAGCAGCTGACCGACGGGCTCTGGGCCGGCGTCTCCGTCGAATCGCCGCAAGCAGCGATCGCGGGGTCGCCCACTGCCAGCTGCGTTAACTGCTCGACCACCATCGCCGCCGCCGGCAACGGCGGGACGCTTACTGCCACCGGCACCTATTCCGAGGATTTCATGCCCGATGTCGTCGGGAAGGTCGTCTGGGAGCCGGGTTGGGGTCATTACGAGGCCTATGTGATCGGCCGCGGCTTCCGCAGCCGAGCAAGCGGCATGAACGACATCACGCTCGGCGGTGGCGTCGGCGCGGGAATGATCTTGCCCGTCATGCCGAAGATGCTCGATTTCCAGGCGGACTTCCTCGCGGGCGAAGGCATCGGCCGTTACGGCTCGGCGCAGCTCCCCGACGTGGCGGTCAGGCCCTTCGGTCAGCTTACCGCGATACCGGAGGCCCAGATCCTGGTCGGCTTCATCGGCCATCCCACCCCGGCCTGGGACGTCTACCTCTATGGCGGCCTCGAGGCGGCGGATAAGACCGCCTTCACGTTCGCGGGAACTCCGACGACGGGCTACGGCTATGGCAGCGGCCTCTATAACGACCAGGGATGTAACACCGAGGGAGCGCCGTCGGCCACCACCTGCTCCGGCAATACCAGGGAGATCGGGCAGATCAGCGGCGGCGTCTGGTACCGGCCTTATAAGGGCGACTACGGCACGGTCCAGCTTGGTGCCCAGGTGTCCTATACCGAGCGTTACACATTCAAGGGCCTTGGAGGCGTCTCGCCGAGCACGAACGAGCTCATCTTCATGACTTCGTTCCGGTATTACCCCTTCTCGTCGTAACCCTCCACGGACCGGGGTCGCCACGCTCACAACGTGGCGACCCCGGAGCCATGGGCGCCCAGGGGCCAGGATCGGCCGCGCGATTATTTTCCCGGCTGCGGAATTTCGTCGCTCTCGCCCGAGGGCGACATCATGCGCCGGAAGGCCGCCAGGATCGCGGGCTCCGGCGTATGGACCGGCGGCACCGACTGGTAGGGCTCCCAGCCGCCGCCCAAGGCCTTGTACAGAGCGATGAGCTGAAAGGATGCCGTCTCCTGGCCGGTGGCGTATTGATCTTCAAGATCGAATTCCTGACGCTGGGCGTCGAGCACGTTGAGGAAATCGGTCAGGCCGCGATCGTAGCGCTGCGTCGCCAAGGTCACCGCGCGGCGGCTCGCCTCCAACGCCTCGGTCAGATTGCTCAGGCGGTCCTGTTCGGCGGCATAGCTGGCGATCGCGTTGTCGACTTCCTCGACCCCGACGAGGACGGCGCGCCTATAGTTGACGAGGAGCTCCTGCGCGCGCAGGTCCTCGACCGAGATCAAGGCATCGATAGTGCCGAAATCCAAGAGCGGCCAATAAGCCGTCGGACCCGCCGACCAGATGAAGCTGTCGGAAACCGGAATCCGCCCGAGACCCTGCCCTTGCATGCCGAGACCGGCGCTGACAACGACGCTCGGGAAGAGGCTCGCCGTGGCCACGCCGATGCGGGCAGTGGCGGCCGCGAGCTGGCGCTCGGCCTCGCGGATATCGGGCCGGCGCTTTAGCAGATCGAGCGGCAGGCCGGGCCGCAGCTGCGCCGGCAAAGGCGGGATGACGCCGGGTGCGGCCAATTCCGCCGCCAGATCCTCGGGATACCTGCCGAGCAGGACCGCGATGCGGTTGGCAGCCGCCGTGGCCGCGGCCTCGAGCGGCGCAAGCTGCGACTTGAAGGTCGCGAGCTGCCGCTTCGCCAGTGAAAGGTCGAGCTCGTTGGTCAATCCGCGATCGAAGCGCGTCTGCATGAGATCGGCGGCCTTCTCCGCCCGCTCGATGTTCTTGCGCGCGACCGCAAGCCGCATCTGCAGCCCCCTGAGATCCATATAGCCGCGCGCGACGTCGGACACGAGCGTGATGAGAACCGCATTGCGCAGTTCGGCCGCGGCTTGCGTGTCGGCCTTGGCCGCCTCGAGGGCGCGCCGATATTTGCCGAATAGGTCGAGCTCCCAGGCGGCGTCCAGGCCGGCAATCTCGGTGATCTCCTTCAGGCCCGCGTTGTTGGTGCCGGCATAGATCGGCTGGGCCACGCGCCCGCGCACCGAATCCGTCCCCGAGCCGCGGCCGGCACCGCCGCTGAATTCGGCCGCCGGCAACGCCTCCCCTGCGGTGACGAACTCCTGCGTCCTTGCCTCCTGCAACCGCGCTAGCGCGATCTGCAGGTCGGGGCCGAATTCGATCGCGCGATCGATAAGCGAATTCAGCTCCGGATCATTCAGCGACCGCCACCAGCTGTCGGGCGCGACCGGGTTTTCGACGCCGGGTGCCGCGGCGATGGTGGGCGCCGTCGCTTCCATGAAGGCCGCAGGCGGTTTCTCGGCCGGTTCGCGATAGTCCGGGCCGACGTCGCATCCTGCCAGACCGACGGCGAGCAGCAGCAGCGAAAGCGGCTTGATCGGAGACATGCGATGCTACTTTCCCTCCGGCCCGCCGGCGGCGGGCGCGGATTCCGCCGCACCGACGGCGTTCGGCGGCGCGGCAGCAGGGGCGTCGATCTCGTTCGGCGTCACCTTCTCGCCGTCGGCGATTTGATTGCTGATATTGAGAACGATCCTGTCGTCGAGCGCGACGCCCGAACCGATCTCTGAGAGGGTGCCGTCATCGCGCGCGATCGTGACCTTGTGAAACCTTACCTTGTCCTGGTTGTCGACGACGGCGACATACGGCCCGTCGGGTCGGAATATGAGCGCCGTCGCCGGCACCTCGACCGAGGCCTTGGCGGCGAGATGAAATCTGGCCTGAATATACATGCCCGGCAGAAGGGTCAGGTCCTTGTTGGGAATATCCACCTCGACCCGCAGAGTTCGCGCGCTCGGATCGATAGAGTCCGATGTGCGCGTGACCTTGCCCGCGAATGCGCGGCCGGGGAGATCGTTGGCGATGACGTCGCACGGCGTGCCGACCAGCATGTCGACCGCGGCGCTTTGCGGCACATCGACGAAAACACGCAGCTGGTCGATTTGCGCCATCATGTAAAGCGGCGTGTTGCTGCTCGTGCTGCCGGCGGTGACGAGATCGCCGAGGTCGATACGGCGCTCGGTGATCACGCCGTCGAAGGGAGCCGTTACCTCGCGGAACTGCATCATGGTGACAAGCCGAGTCAATGTCGCCTTGTCGAGATTCGCCCTGGCCTTGGCGGCATCCACGCGCGCGACGCTGCTGTCGTAGGAGGCCTTCTTTTCCTCGCGCTCCTGTTCCGAGACCACGCCCTTGGGCGAGCCCCACCAGCGGTCATATTGCTTCTTGGCGAACTCGGCGTCGGTCTCGGCGACCTCGACATTCGCCTCCGCCGCCTTGAGCTGCGCCTGGTCGGCCGCGAGCTGGTCGTCCAATTCTGGCGTCTCGATCTTCGCCAGAAGCTGGTTCTTGTGCACGCGGTCGCCGATATCGACGAGCCAGGTGGAGACATAGCCGCTGACCCGGGCGTAGATCGTCGTCTTGTACCAGGCCCATGTCTCGCCCGGCATCGCCAGCGTCGCGGTCGCGGGCGCGGCACGAACCTTCACGATATCGACCGGTGGCGGGCTGCCGACGCTCTCGGCAGTCGTAGCGGACAGCGCCTTAGCGCTATTCGATCTCTGATGATGGACGACGAAGAAGCCGATCGCCAGCAGGAGCGCCAGGCATCCGCCGGAGATCGCCAGTCGGCGTCCCGTGCGGGGCGTGTAGCGCGTCGGGACTGCCTGGATCACCGGTTCTCGCTCGTCCGCGTCCTCGATGATCTCGTCAAAGGCAGGCTCCGCCAAATCGATCTTGCCAGGCGGGCGTCGCCGATCATTTGGTTCCAAGGGACCCCTCGTTCTCTACAGGCGGGATTTGATTGTTGCGACGCAGCAGCCGATACATGGTCGGCACGAAGATGAGCGTTGCGAAGGTGGCGAACAGCAGGCCGCCGATGACGGCACGGCCGAGCGGCGCATTCTGCTCCCCGCCCTCGCCGATCCCGAGCGCCATGGGAACCATGCCGAGGATCATCGCGCCCGCGGTCATCAGCACCGGGCGCAGCCGCGTGTATCCGGCCGCCAAAGCTGCGGTCCGTGCGTCGTCGCCGGCCGCCATCCGCTGATTGGCGAAAGTGACGACAAGGATGCTGTTGGCCGTGGTCAGGCCGATCGACATCAGGGTCCCCATCAGCGCCGGAACGCTGAGATGCGTCTCCGTCAGGAAGAGCATCCACATGACGCCGCTCAGCGAGAAGGGAACCGCCATGAGGACGATCAGGGGATCGAGCCAGCTCTGGAAATTGACGACCATCAACAGAAACACCAGCACGACGGCGAAGGCCATGCCCGAAAACAGCCCGGCAAAGCTCTCGCGCATCGTCTCGATCTGGCCGCCCAGCACCACCGAGATCGGCTTGGAGGACGGTGGACGGTTGGCGTCGATCACCTTGTCGATCGCTCCCGCGGCGGAGTTCAAGTCGCGCCCCTGGACATCGGCGTTCACGTCGAAGACCGGCCTGATGTTGTATTGCGATCTGATGAGGGGCACCTTGCCGCGGCCGAATTTGGCCACGTTCATCAGCAGCTGGCTGCCGCCCGAAGCCTCCGGCGTGCTCAGCGGCACGGTCCGTAGCTGATTGATCGAGGTGACCCGGTAGGTCGGCAGCTGCACCACCAGCGGGTAGCTGACCTCATTGCGCGGATCGACCCAAAAGTTGGGCGCGACTTGCGCGCTGCTGTTGAGGGTCACAAGCACGTCGTTCGCCAGGGCGCGTTGATCGAGGCCCAGCTCCTTGGCGAGCGTGCGGTCGACGTCGATATCGAGCGAGGGCGCGTCGGGCACCTGGAAGACATGCGAATCCACGATTCCCGGCACGCCCCGGAGCTCGCGGCTGAGCTTGGCGGCGAGGCTGTAGGTTTCGTCGGCGTTTGGCCCGGAAACGCGGATGTCGATGGGCGCGGGCTGGCCGAAATTGAGCACCTGATTGACGATGTCGGCGGGCTGGAAGAAGAACTGCAGCTCGGGGAAGCGCCTGGGCAGCTCGCGGCGCAGCTCCGCCATATGTTGAGCGGTCGGCGAATGGCTCTCCTTGAGCGAGATGAGAATTTCCCCGTCCATGGGCCCAACGGTTGCCGAATCGCTGAGGGCGATGTTGATGCCGCTGTAGGGCAGCCCGATATTGTCGAGGAGGACATCGATCTGGCCGTTGCCGACGATCTGCCGGATTGCGGCTTCCACATGGGCAAAATAATCCTGCGTCTTCTCGATTCGCGTTCCCGGCGGGGCGCGGACATGAAGGCGCATCTGACCGGCGTCCACCTGGGGGAAGAAATCCATCCCCAGCAGTGGGAACAACAGGCTCGAGACGACGATCAGCAGGATGAAAAGCGCCGCCGTGATCGCGGGCCGGGATATCGCAAAGGCGAGGTTGTTGCGGTAGCCGTCGCGAAAGCTGTCGAACCCCGCCTCGAAGCGCTCGTGGATGATGCGGAAGACGCCGAAGATGTTGCGCCTCGCCGGCGTGGGCGCGCGGCCCTCGTGATGCTCCCGTCGGGCGAGCGGCCCGCGCATCAAGTATTTGAATAGCACCGGCACGAGCGTGAAGGACAGCGCCAGGCTGGCGATGAGCGCAACGCAGACCGACATGGACAACGGCGAGAAGAGATATTTCGCGGTGCCCTGAAGGAGAAAGACCGGCACGAAGACGAGGCAGATCGAGAAGGTGGCGAGCGCCGTCGGCCGCCCGACCTCCGCCGTGCCGGCGAGGATGGCATCCTGGAGCCGCTTCCCCAGCCGCACATGGCGCTCGACGTTCTCGATGACCACGGTGGCGTTGTCGACCAGGATGCCGACCGACAGCGCGAAGCCGCCGAGCGTCATGGTATTGAGCGTCTGCCCGCCAGCGTACATCACCACGAGTGCGGTGATGATCGACATGGGAATCGAGGCGACGATGATGAGCGTCAGGCGCCAGTTGCCGAGAAAGAGGAGGATCATCAGCCCGGTCAGCCCGCCGGCCATCAGCCCGCCCATCATCACGCTGTTGAGCGCGGCCCTGACGAAGATCGATTGATCGAAGATCGGCTTGATGGAGACGCTCGGCGGTATCAGCTTGCGGATCTCGGGCAGCACGTCCCTGATGCCGGCGATGACGGCTAGCGTGGAGACCCCTCCGGTCTTGCGCACCATCATGAGTCCGCCCGGCAGGCCGTTCTCCGTCACCGAATTGGTCTGCACCTGGTAGCCGTCATGCACATGGGCCACGTCGCCGATGAAGACCGTCTTGCCGTTGACCTCCTTCACCGGAAAGCGGTCGATGGCGGCGATGAGGTCCGGGCTGTTGTTCATCGCCACGGTGTAGTCCTTGTCGCCGATCTTCACGTCGCCCGAGGGCAGGATGACGTTCTGCTGCTGCAGCACGTTGCTCACGTCCGAGGGCGAGAGCCCGCGCGACTGCAAGGCGGCGGCGTCGAGGTCGACCATGATGACGCGCGGCTTGCCGCCATAGGGGTAGGGGACCGACGCGCCGCGAACGACCGCGAGATCCGGACGGATGATGTTCTGCCCCAGGTCGTTGAGCTTGGTATCCGAAAGCGTGGTGCTCGACATGCTGAGCTGAATGATCGGAACGTCTGTGGCGCCGTAGCGAAGGATGAGCGGCGGCGTGATATTGGGCGGCATATATTTCAGCACCACGAGTGCGCTCGCAGCGAGCTGCGAGACGGCGCGGCTCACGTCCGCGCCCTCGTGCAGATACACCTTGATGACGCCCACGCCCTGGTAGCTGTTGGCCTCGATGCGCGATATGTCGTCGACCAGCGAGGCAAGCTGCCGCTCATGCAGCGAGAGAATGCGATCTTGCACGTCGTCGGCGCTCATGCCGTTATAGGTCCACACGGCGGCAACGACGGGGATGTCGATCTCGGGAAAGATATCGGTCGGCATGCGCAGCACGGAGCCGACGCCCAAGATGCATATGAGCGCCAAGACCGCGGCTATCGTATAGGGCCGCTTGAGTGCAAAGCCGGCAACCGACATGGGGGTCTCGAAAAGACTCCTGTGGAAATGCCGCCTCAGCCTTGCGTCGCCCGCGAACCTTCCATCCCTTCGGCAGGGGGACGAATTGGACGCCGGCCGACATGAGTATATGTCATGCCCGCGGTCCATGGCAGCCAACCTGCGGCGCGCACCGTCAGGCGGATGCGCCGCGACATGTGCCCCCGATCAGGAGCGTGCTGCTTCAATGTCCACCAATTCGAGTCCGAAAACGGGGGCTCCCGGTCAAGCAAAGACGCGGCAAATCAGAGATTTGCTGATCGCCCCCCGCGACCCGCGCGCGATTTTGGAGATAGCGCCCCGGGAAGTCAACGGTCTAGTGGCCGCCTCGTTGCTTATGCAACTACGGCCCTCCGATGGTCATAATCAAGGCTCCGCGCCTGCTGCGCGGGCGATATGGGTGCCCGCGATCAGCCGGGTATGTATTTGCCGATGCGCTCGGCCATCTCCTTGGCGTCGGATTGCGGCGTGAGCAGGGTGACGTACTTGCCGTCCCGCCCCATGAGATAGATGAAGCCCGAATGGTCCATCAGGTAATCCGCGCCCGAGCCATTGTCGGCCTTGGCGTAATAGACCCGGTAGGCCTTCGCCACCGCCGCGATCTGGGCCGGGCTGCCGGTGAGGCCGATAAGGCTCGGATGGAAATTCGCTATATATCGCTTGAGCACTTGCGGCGTGTCGCGCGCCGGATCGATGGTGATGAAAATGGGCTGCACCATGGCCGCCTGGGGACCGAGCTTATCGAGGGCCTCGGTCATGGTGGCGAGCGTGGTCGGGCAGACATCCGGACAATAGGTATAGCCGAAATAGACCAGCATCAGCTTGCCGCGGAAGTCGGCGTCGCTGCGGCTCTTGCCGTCCTGATCGGTCAGGGTGAAGGGGCCGCCGACCAGCGCGCTGCCGATGCTCGTCCCGCCACCGGAATGGAGCGGGGAAATCGGAAAATCGCGGAACAGATAGACCGCAACGACGGCGAGCAGGACGACGCAGGCCACGAAGGCGATTCTGTAGACTCGTCTTTTCACCATCCCAACCGCTCCTTTTCGCCTGCGACGCCTCCGAAATCATACTCGCCCGCAGCGCGATACGAAGGCCGGCAATCTCATGGCTGGCATGATGCCGCCGCATCCTCTCCCGTCGCGCTCGCCTCGGAGCGCCCGTCCTCCTCGCGCTTTGACCTTCTCCGCCTGTCGCCTTGAATAATGCCAAGGTCGATCAGGCGGGCGCGCAGGACATTCCGACTGATGCCGAGCAGCCGCGCGGTGCGTACCTGGTTGCAATCGCAATGCGCGAACGCGGCCCGCACCAGACTATCGTTCACCCGGCGATGAAGATCGGGCGGCGATCGACGCAACAAATCGCCGATCGCCGCCTCCAGGAGATCGCCCGTCTTCGTCGCCGCTTCCCCCTCGACCCGGATGGGCGGCAGATGCAGATCCCCCTGATGCAGGACCGAGCCTTGGCAGATCAGCAAGGCATGGTGAATGACGTTCTCGAGCTCGCGTATATTGCCCGGCCAGGGATAGCGCTCGAGCGACCTCGTAGCGTCCGGCGCGAGTAGCACGGCCGGTAATCCAAGCTGAGCGCCATAGACCGCGAGGAAGTGCCGCGCCAGAGGCAGGATGTCGCCCGGGCGCTCGCGCAGCGGCGGCAGCCTGACCTCCGCCACCTTGAGGCGATAGTACAAATCCTCGCGGAACCGTCCTGCGGCCATCGCACGCTCGAGATCGATATTGGTCGCGGTGATGAAGCGTACGTCGATCGGCAGCGCGCGCCGGGAACCCAGCCGGATGACTTCGCGCTCCTGCAGCACGCGCAGCAGCTTCACCTGGATGGAGAGCGCAAGCTCGCCGATCTCATCGAGGAAAAGCGTCCCTCCGTTGGCGGTTTCGAACCAGCCGGCGCTGGCGGCGTGAGCGCCGGTGTAGGCGCCGCGCTCGTGACCGAAAAGCTCGGCCTCGGCGAGGCCTTCGGAAAGGGCCGCGCTGTTCACCGCCACGAAAGGTCCGGCTTGGCGCCGGCTCAGGCTGTGAATATAGCGCGCCGCCAGCTCCTTCCCCGTCCCCGTTTCGCCGACGATCAGGATATTGGCCTCGCTCGGCGCCAGCCGCCGGATGCGCGCGACTAATTCCTTCGACACCGGATCCTCGAACATCATCGCGCTCGCCGCGATGATGCGCGGATTGGTGCGATAGCCGGCCACGCTGACGAGCGAAGGCACGCCGCCGTCGGCAGCGGCGATCGACACAACGCTCGGGTCGCCCTTGGCCGGTCTTTTCCCGCGAGACACCCCTCGCCCTCCCTGACGTGCTGCTGGCATGGCCCAGAATATCATGTTCGTGGTCGGGACAGGCCCTTCGATTGGGCCGCGCCGTTCCCTGTCGGTGGCCCGAGCGCCTGGCGCGACGCGCCGCCGTCCGCCGCTGCAGCGTCTTTCGCCGCGTTGCTGCCCCAGAAACAACAGCACTGCTTCTTCTGTTGCCTGGGCAACAGCCGCAACAGCCATTTCATGAAACTCTCTTGTAAAACAATGGCTTGCTTATTGGCACCCGCATTGCTGAAGAGCCGGGGGACGGCTGCAGCAGGGGAGCATCGAGCATGGCTGTTTGGAGGCGGAGAAGCGTAGATCCTGCGCCGAGGAATCGGTCGCGCCGGGTGAAATATATGGCGACCGCCTTGTGCCTGGCCGCATTCCAAGGCCTGTGGCCGGCGCCCGCGCGCGCCGACGAATCCGAGATCCAGCGGCTCGAGAACGAGATACAGCAGCTGCAGGCCGAGCATGAACGCGAGATCAAGACCCTGCAGGCCGAGATCGAGCAAGTCAAAGCCCAGGAGCAGAAGCTGGAGCCGCCGCCCAATGCGCCGAGGCTCATCGAATCGCCGACGCACCAGTTCGGGCTTTCAAGCGCCAACGGCGAGAACAGCATCGCGATCCTCGCCCGGCTGCAAATCGATACCGCCGATTATTTCAGTGATAAGCCGGAAGGAGGGACGCGTGTCGGGGCGGGTCCCGGCAGCCTCGCCACCCCCCAGCTCGATAGCGGGATCAACGCCCGACGCGCCAGGCTGGGCATCGGGGGCACCATCATGAGCGATTGGGCCTATCGCTTGATCTACGACCTCGGCGGCAGCGCGGATTCCGTGACTACTGGCGTATCAGGCGCGGTCACCTCGGGGGTGGAAAACGCCTACGTCACCTTCAATGGCTTCAACCATCCATCCTATCCCATCCCCTTCGCCATCGACTTCGGCTATCTCGATGTTCCCTGGTCGCTCGACGAGGCAACCAGCTCGAACGACATCATGTTTCTAGAGCGCTCATCCTCCCAGGTCGTGGCGACGGAGTTCGGCGGCGGCGACTTTCGCTCGGCGCTCGGCCTGCGCTCGAACAGCGACCGATATTGGGCCGGCTTCTATTTGACCGGACCCAATTCCGGCGCACCTCATAACGGTGCCAATAATGCCCAGTTCGCGGCGCTCGGACGCGTGTCCTATCAGGTCGTGCAAACCGACGACGCCTCGCTCCATATCGGCATCAATGCGCTGCATCTGTTCCAGCCGCGCGCTCCCTACAACGGCAGCGCCACCGGTCCGGCGACGAACACCCCGTTCCTCATCCTCAACGACCGGCCGGAGCTGCGCGTCGATCCGACCACTATTTTGAATACCGGCGGCATCCCGGCGAAGGATGGCACGGTCGGCGGGCTGGAATTGGCGGGGACCTACCGGAGCTTCTATTTCCAGGGCGAATATTTTCACTACCTGGTGGATCAGCTCGCGGGCGGCTTGAACCCCTCGGACGGTACCGCCAATCTCGTATCACCCACCCTCAACTTCAACGGCGGCTATCTCGAGGGCAGCTACTCGATCGGCGGGCGGCGTAGATATATTCCCGAGACCGGCGCCTATTCCGGCGTCATACCCGATAAGCCCTTCACGCTCGCCGGCGACGGTTGGGGGGCGTTGGAATTCGCGGCCCGTTACAGCGTGGTCGATCTCAACGACCATATCACGCCCGGCATGGCGCCGCATTTGACCGGCGGCGTCTATGGCGGCAACCAGAATACCTTCGCCTTTGATCTCGCCTGGTATCCCAACCGCAACCTGCGCTTCATCCTCGAATATCTACATGCGAACGTCGACAAGCTGAAGCCGGACACGACGGGCACGGCCTCCACCACCCGTGGCGGCGCGACCGTCGACGCGATTGCAGCAAGGACGCAGCTCGTGTTCTGAGAAGAGGGATGCGGGAGAGGCGGCGGGCGAACCCCGCGATCACAGGCGCAGCAGCCGCCCGGCCGGCGGGCCCGCGCCATCCTGCGCCAGCGGATCGATCCAGAAGAGCAGCTCGCGGCCATGGGCGCTGGCGCGATAGAGCCCGCCGGGCGCGAGCCGCCTGCCGGCCGCGGCAAAATCGTAGAACCGGCCATGCAGCAGGTCGCCGGCCGCAAGCTTCGAGCTGATGGTCGGGCCCGGCGGATCGACCGGCGTGATGGTGAGCTGGCCGGGAGCGCCGAGGTCGATGAGCGGCGCGGTGCTGTAGATCGTATGCTTCAACCCGGTCTCATGGGGCTGGCCCTCGGGCCGCACGGGCGGGACGAGCTGCGGCTTCGCCGCGGCCGACGGCTCGTCCGGGACGGGCGGGACCTTGTTGCCGTCGCATTCGATCCTCTGGAACCGGACCTCGCCGCCCGTCACGTCGCTTTTGTTCCTGCCGATCGTCACGCTGCCGCCGGAGATGGTTTCGCGCCGGCAGGAATGGAGATAGTCGATCACCAGCACCTGGCCCGCACCCAGCTGCAATGTCCGGCCCGCCGCGAGATAGTCCAAGGGCTGAACCTCCGCCGGCCGACCCTCCATCGCTTCGACGATGGCGGCAGGCTCGGCGTAAGCGGGACCGGCGAGCGCCAGGCTCGCCAGGCCAAGACTTGCATTGACCCCGCGACGCGCCGTCATTCCGTCGGTGCCGTTTGGCTCTGGCCCGGCTGACCCGCTTTGGGCAGACGCCCCATGCGGTAGCCTTTGGCCACCATGCAGGATTGGTAGATATCGCCTTGCTGGCGGACGGCGGCGGTCGTCGAGGGGCTGGCGGGGCCGGTGGCGACCGGCGGGCCCTGGAGGAATCCGTAGCGCTCGGATTCGGCGACGCAATCCTTCTCGTCCTGCCGGACCATGGCGTCGTCGGCGCCTTCCCTCGTCCAGCCCGTCCCGCCGCCGCTGTCGCTGCAAGCCGGGAGCCCGGCCAGCAGCAGCAAGGCAAGCGTCGCGCCGACGGCGGCATTCATTGTGCTGCTGGCGATCATCCTTTGCATATAGTCGGGCGGAGCCGCACCCGCCAGGCGTTTTGCCGGTGGGGAGGAAGGGTGCCGCGGCCTCCTCAGTCTTCCCGCTTCGTCACGGGCGGCTCGACGAGCTCGAGCCACATCGCGTTCAGGATGGCGAAGGAGCAGGCGAGCCCCAATCCGAGAATCCAGGAGAAATACCACATGACGGCGACGCTCCCAGTTTTGCCCTAGTAATGGCCTTCCTCGCCGCGCGCGATCGCGGCCGTGCTCACCTTGCCTCGCATCACCCGAAACACCCAGCCCGTATAGGCGATAATGATCGGCAGAAAGATCAAGGTCGAGACGAGCATGATGAAGAGGGTCGGCGCGCTCGAGGAGGAATCCCACACGGTCAGGCTGCTCTTGGGATCGCTCGAGGAGGGCAGCAGGAAGGGAAAGAGGCTCATGCCCGCCGTCGCCACGACCGCCGCCACGGCGACGCTGCTGGCGAGGAAGGCCGGGAGCGGCGCACGGAGCTGGAGGAAAACTGCCGCGCCGAGCGCGCCGAGATAGGCCAAGACCGGCGCTGCGGCGATCCAGGGGTGAATCCCGTAATTCTGCAGCCAGGCCCCCGCCACGCGCGCCGCCGTCTTGGCGAGGGGGTTGGACGGTCCCGCCGGCTCGATATGGCTCGTGATGGCGTAGCCCTCGATCCAGGCGGCGAGCCACATGCCGGCCAGGGTGAAAAGCGCCATGAGGACGAGTGCTGCGACGCTTCCCGCCCGGCCGGCGCGCGCGGCGACTTCGCCGTCGCATTTGAGCGCGACATAGGCCGCCCCCTGCATCGCCAGCATGGCGACGCTCACCAGCCCGCTGAGCAGCGCGAAAGGCCGCAAGAGGCCCAGAAGCCCGCCTTCGTAGGTCAGGCGCATGCTGTCGTCGAAATGGAAGGGCACGCCGAGAAAGAGATTGCCGAAGGCGACGCCGAAAAGCAGCGCCGGCACCAGTCCCGCGAGGAAGAACACCCAGTCCCAGCCCCGGCGCCAGCCCGGCGCTTCGAGCTTGCTGCGAAAGCCGATCGCCACGGGACGCAAAATGAGGCCGAGCAGGATCAGGAGCATGGCGAGGTAGAAGCCGGAAAAGGCGGTCGCGTAGAGCGTCGGCCAAGCGGCGAAGGCGGCGCCGGCGCCGAGGATGAGCCAGACCTGGTTGCCTTCCCAGACCGGGCCTATGGCGTTGAGCAGGCTGCGCCGCTCGGCGTCGTTGCGCGCCAGATAGGGCTGCAGGACGGCGGTGCCGAGATCGAAGCCGTCCATCACGGCGAAGCCGATGAGGAGCAGGCCGAGGAAGACCCACCAGAGGAAGCGCAGCAAGCCGTAATCGATGGGCGCCATGCTAATGCTCCGCTCCCACGGCGGCCTCGGGCCCGAGCCGGATATATTTGACCATCAGAAAGACGTCGATCGCCGCGAGCGCGCTGTAGAAGAGGACGAAACCCGAGAGGCTCAGCACGACATTGCCGAGGGGCTCGTCGGACACGCCGATGAAGGTCGGCATCACGCCGTCGATGATCCAGGGCTGACGACCGTATTCCGCCACGATCCAGCCGAGCTCGGCGGCGATCCAAGGCAAGGGCAGGCTCAAGGCGGCGAGAGTGAGGAACCAGCGCCGGTCGAGCTCGCGCCGGCTCGCGCGATAGAAGGCAAGCGCGAAGAGCAGGATGAAATAGAAGCCGAGGCCGACCATGAAGCGGAACGACCAGAACAGCACCGGCACGTTCGGTATGGTGGAGAGTGCCGCCGCATGGATTTCCTCGTCGCTCGCGTTCTCGATGTCGTCGCGGAAGGCCTTCAGCAAAAGCGCGTAGCCGAGATCGTGCAAGGCGAGGGCGACGCCGGGCGAGAGCGGCGCGCGCGGATCGGCGCGCATCGCGGGCAGCGCGCGATAGGCCGTGAGCCCGGCGCGGATGCGACGCTCGGCGACCTCGACCAGCGGCTTGATGCCGGGCACCGGCCGGTCGATCGAGCGCGTCGCGATGAGTCCCAGGACCCAGGGTATGGAGATTTCGTAGCGCGTCGTCTCGGTCGCGAGATCGGGCAGGCCGAAGAGCGTGAAGCTCGCGGGCGGCGGCTCGGTGTTCCACATCGCCTCGATGGCGGCGATCTTCATTCTCTGGTTGAGGCCCGCCGTGTAGCCGCTCTCGTCCCCCAGCACCACGACCGAGAGCGCGGACGCGAGGCCGAAGCTCGCCGCCACGGTGAGCGAGCGCCTGGCGAGCGCGCGATGCTTGCCGCCGAGCAGGTAGATCGCCGAGATCGAGAGCACGAAAATGGAGCCGGTGACGTAGCCCGCGCTCACGGTATGCACGAACTTCGCCTGCGCCACGGGGTTGAACATCACGTCGAAGAAGGAGCTGAGCTCCATGCGCATGGTGGCGGGATTGAAATGGGCGCCCACCGGGTTCTGCATCCAGGCGTTGGCGATGAGGATCCAGAGCGCCGAAAGATTGCTGCCCAGCGCCACCAGCCAGGTGACGGCGAGATGGCCGACGCGCGAGAGCCGGTTCCAGCCGAAGAAGAAGAGCCCCACGAAGCTGGCCTCGAGAAAAAAGGCCATGAGCCCCTCGAGCGCCAGCGGCGCGCCGAAGATGTCGCCGACATAATGCGAGTAATAGGCCCAGTTCGTGCCGAACTGGAACTCCATGGTGATGCCGGTCGCCACCCCCATGGCGAAGTTGATGCCGAAAAGCGTGCCCCAGAACTGCGTCATCTCGCGCCAGACGACGCGGCCCGTCATCACGTAGACGCTCTCCATGATGGCGAGCAGCACGGAGAGCCCGAGCGTCAGCGGCACGAAAAGGAAATGATAAAGAGCGGTAAGGGCGAACTGCAGCCGCGACAGGGTGACGAGATCGATGTCGGGCATCGCGCCCCCTCCTCAGCGCGCGGTGGCCGTGCCGAGTATCGCGGTCGCCATGTTCTGCGGCGTCACCTCGATCCGCTGCGCCGGGCCGAAGCAGACGACATAGATGAGCGCCAGCGCCGCCGTCTTGAAGAGGAGGGCGAGCGCGACCTCGCGAACGAGCGGATGTTTGCTGCGCTTCAGCATCGGAGCCTTCCTGGAGAGGGAAGCTTGCGCGTTTCCGTGCCTCGATGCAACCGGCATGATGCTCAGAGCGGCGGCGCGGCGATCCCCGCCATATTACGGCGGAGGCGGCGCGATTCCCGCCTGGCGGCAGGCGGCGACGAGGGTATTGCGCAAGAGGCAGGCGATCGTCATGGGCCCGACCCCGCCCGGGACGGGCGTGATGGCGCCCGCCACGCGGGCCGCCTCGGCGAAGGCTACGTCGCCCACCAGCCGGCTTTTCCCCGCCTCGCCCGGCACGCGGTTGATGCCGACGTCGATCACCGCGGCGCCGGGCTTGATCCAATGGCCGCGCACCATCTCGGGCTTGCCGACCGCCGCCACAAGAATATCGGCCTGGCGGCACTCATCGGCGAGGTCGCGCGTCTTGGAATGCGCAAGCGTCACGGTGCAGCTCCGCCTGAGGAGCAACGCCGCCACCGGTTTGCCGACGATGTTGGAGCGGCCCAGCACAATGGCGCGGCGGCCTTCGAGCGCGCCTTCGAGCGCCGCGTCGAGCAGCACGAGGCAGCCGAGCGGCGTGCAGGGCACCATGCCCTCCGCGCCCGTCCAGAGCAGCCCGACATTGCGCGTATGGAAACCGTCCACGTCCTTGCTGGGATCGAGCGCCTCGATCACGGCCGCCTCGCGTATCGGCGCGGGCAGCGGAAGCTGCACCAGGATGCCGTGGATGGAAGCGTCGCGGTTCAGGCGGTCGATCTCGGCGAGGAGCTCGGCCTCGCTCGTCGCAGCGGACAGGTTGCGCTCGATCGAATGCATGCCGGCGGCGGCTGTCTCGCGTCGCTTGGCGCCGACATAGACCTGGCTCGCCGGGTTCTCGCCGACCAGGATGACGGCCAGGCCAGGCACCAGCCCGTGCTCGGCCTTGAGGCGCAGCACTTCCTCGCCCACGCGCTTGCGCAAGCCCGCGGCGATCGCCTTGCCGTCGATGAGGCGCGCCTCAGCCCGGCTGTCCATCGCACCAGGCCTCCAGCCGCGCCAGCAGCGCCTTGGGCTCGCCCGCGAGCTCGACGAGCTTGCGCCGGTCGGTGGCGCCGGCAACGAGTGTCAGGCTCGATTTGGGGACGCGCCAGGACTTCGCGAGTAATGCGATCAGCGCTCGGTTGGCGCGCCCCGCCTCGGGCGCCGCCGTGACCGCGACTTTGAGGGCTGCGGCGCCGTCGGCATCCGCCACCAGGCCTTGGATGCGATCCCGGGCGGCCTTGGGCGTCAAGCGGATGGCGACGCGCACGCCATGACCGCTGGCGCTGAAGGGCGAGCTCCCTTTACAGCAGCCCATGAAGCTGGAGCAGCAGGTCGGTGAGGAAGATGCGGAGGAAGAAGAGGATCACGAGCACGATCACGGGCGAGATGTCGAGGCCGCCGAGATTGGGCACGAAGCGCCGGAATGGCCGAAAGGCGGGCTCCGTCGCGCGATAGAGGAAATCGGCGATTACGTGGATGGCGCGGTTATTGGTGTTGACGAGATTGAAGGCGATCAGCCAGCTCATGATGGCGGCGGCGATCACCACCCACCAGTAGATGTCGACCACGAAGATCAAGACTTGTAGCAGCGGATCGAGAATGATCATCGGCGGCGTGTCCGGCTGGTGGGGCTGTCGCTCGGTCGCGGCGCTAGCAATAGCGGCCGGCGAAAGGGGGCGCAAGCGGCGGCAAAGCCTTGACAGGCCTGCGGACGCGCCGACATTATCGCGCAGCTTTCGCGCGTGGGGCCGTAGCTCAGCTGGGAGAGCGTCGCGTTCGCAATGCGAAGGTCAGGGGTTCGATCCCCCTCGGCTCCACCATTCAACTTCGAGTCAATTCAAGGGGTCGCTCACTGTTGCGTTTCGTCGCAGCGCTGCTCGGACTTACCTGCCTGATAAGTTGGACCGCTCGGGCCGCTGATTGCACTGATGCCGGCGCCGGGCCGGGAGCGTCCCCCTGTCACTGCCTCGATCCACTGCCGCCCGGGCAGATCAATCCGTCATTGCGCGACGTGACGGTCATTCGAGACGACAATGACAAGGCGCATGTGACTGTCCAAATGTGCGTTGTTTCCAACAGTCCTTATAACTTTCAACCTTTGCAAGCCAGCGCCGCCATATTTGGGGATGACCACAGCTATCTGAATGAAGGTGGCGAATATTTCAAGATTGTCGAGCCGATAAAAAATCCGGTTCCACCGATACCGAAGATGGTGCAGCCGATGTCGTTCGCCGTCGCCATCAACCCCAGCCATTATTGCAAGCTCTCCGAGAAGGTCATGATTTACTTAGTATGGCAATCATGTTCGGAAAATTGCCCGCCGTCGCAGACAAACACCTATCTCGTCAGCCCGAAATGGCAGGGCGGATCGTGCGCACGTTGATAGCGCCGTCAAAACCCCGCGCCGTTGCTGAGGATAGCGGTTCGCTATCGTTGGAGGACCGCCGCCAAAGGTTGAGGAAGACGGACAGGTAACGCGCCTAAGCCCGTTATTTCCCGTTGCCCATGCGCGGGTGGGTGCGTTCGTCGTTGTAACAGGCGATCTCGCCGCTGTCCCAGCCTTGGCGGTAGGCCGCGTCGGCCGCATAAGCGTTGTCGTCCCTAACGTATTCGTTGGCGGGCGAGCCGTCGTCGAAACGGCCCGTGTTGCAGCCGTCGAGAAAGCCCACCTTGAACGCGCCGCTCGCGGCCGGGGGCGGCGTTATTTCGGCGGCGGAGGTGCCGCCGGCAGCGCAGGTGGCCGGCAACGTGCCGAGCGCAAGCAGGCCGAAACCGAAGAGCAGGTTTTTCGACATCGCACCCTCCATTGGCCAACAAGCCAAGCGGCTTCCCTTGCCGCCGGCCGCAATCTAGGGCGACGGCATGAGGCCTCCATAAGGAGGGTGTTAAAATATCTTCATTTTCGACGCAGAACGACCGCCGCGTCGGCCGCCATCCGGCACGGCGGCAGGGCGAAGAGAGGCACGCCGGCGCCCTCGCCCGGGCCAATCCCGCTTGTCTAGAACTTGACCTGCATGCTCGCTTGCAGCCGCTCGATGCTGTTCTCGCGGCTCGTCCCGATCGGCGCCACGCCCGGCCGAAACTCCTTGTCGCCATACATCAGTTCGAGGCCAATATTCACCTGATTGACCGGGCTCCAGATCAAGTTGGCGTGAATCGACTCCAGCCTGTCGGATTGGGCCGTCGTCACGGGCACGACATGGGACCAAAAGTTCGATTCGATGCCGAAGACCAGGTTGGAGCGGAGCTGGTCGGTCCAGAAATGGCGTATCCACACATAGCCGCTCTTCTGCAGCTCGGTCTCGACGGACGGCGAGGTGGTGAGATTCCGTATCGCCGCCGCATCGAATTCGCCGCCGCCGAAGAAGAGGTACCGTCCCAACCCGGAACCCATGACGAAGACGGCGCCCACCTGGTCCTTGCCGAACCAGGGCGACAAAGTATTCAGGTTGAAAAAGCCGCTCGCCTCGCCGCCGCCGCTGAGCGCGTAAGCCTCCCGCTTGATCCCGGCAATGACAATGCCGCTGTTGAGACCGATGCGACGGATGAGGCCGGTCGCGCGGACCATGCCCCAGGCATCGTCCCATCGGATCATGGCCGTTAAGTCGGGCATCGTCTCGCTCGCTTCGGCGCCGGCCGCAGGGTTGCCGTAAGTGCCCGCGACAACGCCGGTCGAGGTCGTATAGTCGCTTTGCGGATTCTCGGCCGAGGCCGAGAAGGTGAAATGGCCCATCTCATTCGTGTAGCGGACCTGAGGTTGCCGAATGAACACCTGCCCCACGGGCCCGGCGAAGTCCAAGGTCTCCGGCGCCGTGTCGATATCCTGGAAGTTCGACCAATCCTGGCCGAATTCGAAGTGGCCGAGGGTAGCGAAGGCGCGCCGCAGCCGCAGGATGTAGGAGTTCGTGACGAAGGCATTGCCGAAGCCGCCGCTGGCGAGGCCGCCGATCTCGCCTGGCCCCGTGCTGCCGCCGAAGAAGTCGGTCTCGATGTAGGTTCGGAGCATCCCGTAATCGCTCGGCGTCCGTGTCTCGAAGCTCAGGCGCGACTGACGGGCATGGAAGCGGAAGAAGCCGCCGCGGTCGACGACCTCGCCGTTTACCAATGCCTTGCTGTTCTTGGGCATGATGTTAAAAACGTTCAGCGAATCGCCCAGGGTCTGGTCGAAGTCGTAGATGAAATCCGCCTTGACGTAGCCATGGATGGCCATCGAGGTATTGGATCCCGGCAGCTTCCAGGAGCCCGGGAAATCACCGCCTACCGCCGCATCGGCCGGCGCAGCCTGCGAGCTCAAGGCCGCATCGTCGGTCGTCGATTCCTGCTGCAGCAGATTGATCCGCTCGCGGATCAAATTGACTCGGACCTGCAAATCGTCCAGCTGGTCGGCATAAACCGGAGCTGCCGAAAGCATGAGTACCGCGGCCGAGCCAAGCAATTCCCGTCTGAGACGATTTGATCTGCCCATTTTATATCCCCCTACATGGTCCTGCGCGTTATGGCCGGTAATCGTTCCAGCCAGCCGCCCATTATGTTGCCGTAAGCTTAATCACGATTTGTCATTTTGTCGCCTTGCGATTGCAAGGTTATTTTATTTTCTCCCCGGTTTTTGACAATTTGGCAACAGTTTCATGGTGCAATGCAGCATGAATAGCCAGCAATTCTGCCGTTTGCCTGACAAGATTTCTAAGCAGCCGATACCGGAATATCGGGCTTGCCCGGCGTCGCGGCACGACGTAGCCCGGGCTGATCCGACGCGGCCATCGGCAGCTCGACGCAAAAGCTGCTGCCGGCGCCGAGTACACTCATCACGGTGACGCTGCCGCCATGGGCGTTGCAGATCGATCGCACGATAGACAGGCCCAGCCCGGCGCCCGTCTCCCCGCGATCGGCAGCGACTCGATAGAACCGGTCGAAGATGTGCTGTTGCTGTTCCGGGGCGATGCCGATTCCGGTGTCCGTGACCGTCAGCGCGGCGAGATTGGCCATCGCGCCCACGGTCACGGTGACATGGCCCCTCGTCTCGGTATATTTGATCGCATTGTCCAGCAAGTTGACCAGGACCTGCTTGAGCCTGTCGCGATCACCCGCGACCATGACCGGCAAGCCGTCGGGACCATTCAGGACAATCCCCTTTTCCTCCGCGAGCAGTTGCATATGCTCGATGGTCTCGGCCGCGAGCGCGCGGAGGTCGATCAGCGAATGAGCGCGTTTTCCCCAAATGGCGTCGATGCGCGACAGATTGATCAAGCTGTCGATGATATGACTCAGCCGCGTCGTCTCTTCCAGGATGTTGCCGACCGCCACCTGTATATCCGCGGGCAGGCCCTTCGCCGTCGCCACCAGCTCGAGCTCCCCCCGCACGATGCTGAGCGGCGTGCGCAGCTCATGCGCCGCGTCGGCGGAAAAGCGGCTGGCATGCTGATAGGCATTGTCCAGCCGCTCGAGCATGCGGTTGAGCGTGCGCCCCAAAGCCTCGATGCGATCCCCGGTGCCCGTCAGCGGCAGCCGGTTTCGGGGGCTGTTGAACGTTAGCGCCTCGGCCGCCTTGATCATCGCCTCGACCGGCGCCAGCGCCTGGCGCATCAGCATATAGCCGCCGCTGGCGGCAAAGACCAGCAGGAGCGGCAGCCCGATGAGCAGCGAGGTCGCCAATCCGGTCTCGTCGGTATGCGCCAGCTCGTCGGTCTGGCCTGATTCGACGGTCATCTTGCGGTTGCCGGGAAGTTCGAACTGCCGGGCATAAATGAAGAGCCGGCCTTGCTTCGTGAATTGCGGCCGCGCGTCCGCCTTCGGCAGCGGGATGGCGGCGGGGTCGAAAAGATGCTCGGGCGCCGGTCCGGATTGATAGATGACCTGGCCGTCGAGACCTATCCTGAGAAAGCGGTTCTGAATTTCGGGCGCGAAGCGCTGCTCGATCAGCGTCGCGAGCGCGGCCTTGTCGTCGAGAAGGGCGGGCGCCATATCGAAGACCGCCGCGGCACGGCTGGCGAGCGCCGCGCGCGTCGTCTCGTGGATATATCGCTCGAAGCTCGTGAGGGTATAGAGGGCGAACGCCGCGCCAAGCAGAAGAAGAAGCCCGCAATACCAGAAAATGAGCCGGAACGCGAGAGAGCGCCGGTTCACGTCGCGCCGTCCAGATCGATCGAATAGCCCAGGCCCCGCACGGTGCGGATCAGCTTCGGCTCGAATCCCTCGTCGATTTTCCGCCGCAACTGGCGGACGTAGACGTCCACGATATTGGTCAAGCCTTCGAAGGATTGATCCCATACCCGATCGATGATCATCGAACGGGACAAGACCCGGCCGGAATTCAAGAGCAGATATTCGAGCAGCGAATATTCCTTGGGGCTGAGCTCGATCCGCCTGCCGGCGCGCCGGACCTGTCGCGTCAGCCGGTCAAACTCTAGGTCGGCGAGCTTGAGCAGGTTCTCCTTGAGCGCCGGCCCGCGGCGCAATAAAGCGCGCACGCGCATCAGCAGCTCCGCCAGCGCGAAGGGCTTGGTTAGATAATCGTCGGCGCCCGCCTCGAAATTCGCGGCCTTCGTGTCGATCTCGCCGCGAGCGGTCAGGATCAGCACCGGAACCTCGTGATGCTTCTGGCGCAGGCGGCGCAAAAGCGCCGTTCCCGAGGCGTCCGGCAGAAGCAGATCGAGCAGCATGAGATCGTAATGGAACGAGCTGGCGAATTCGAAGCCTTCCTCGGCGGTCGCAGCCCTGTCCACCGCGAACCCCTCGCCTTTGAGGCTGCGAAGGATTATTCCCGCCAATTTATCTTCGTCCTCGACAATCAGAATGCGCATGAGAGGTTCTTGGTTCGGATACTGCCGGCGTCCGTCGATCGCGGGGGTAGATCACCTAGCCCGCGCAAGGTGAAGACCCGATGAGGCAAGCATTAAAATACCCTCATGCGTGGCGGCGCGCCTGCCGAATCCGCGTGGCCGCTTGGCCCACGCATGTCTCATGAGCATATCTTAATGCTCGGCTCATGGGCCTTTTATATAGGTCGATTATATCTTCCGCCGAGTAGTCGCCAGTGACTGCGACTATTGGGCGGGATCAACCATGAGCTCGATCCGGTTACCGTCCCCGTCCTTCGCCGGTAGTTGCCCGGCGCACGAAGCCCACTGGCTCGCCTTTTACGTCCTTTGGAGGCGAGCCGGCGACCCCGGCGCTTGTCCCCCCCATGGGCGCCGGGGTCATTACCCTTTGCGGAGGGCAGAAAGGAGCGCGCAACCATGACTCTCGATAGGTCTGCTTCTGTTGCCGCGCGCCATTGGCGCCGCCTCCTTGGCACGCTTGCGCTCGGCCTCGCACTCGCCGCCGGCAGCCTGCCGGCCTATGCCTACCATGGCGGCAGCGGCCATGGCGGTTGGAGCCATGGCGGAGGCGGCTGGGGCCATGGCGGCTGGGGCCATGGCGGTTGGGGCCATGGCGGTTGGGGCCGCGGCGGTTGGGGCGGCGGCGGTTGGGGTTATGGTGGCTGGGGCTGGGGACCCGGCTGGTACGGCTATGGCTATGGCTGGGGCTGGCCTTATGACCCCTATTACGGCTCTTACGACCCGAACTATTACGACCCCGGCTATTACGGCTACGGCGCTGCGTCGCAAATCCCGGCGTCCAAATCCCGGCCGTCGTGCAGAACCAGCCGGTCTGCCGCCAGGGCGAATGGCGCGAGGCGAACGGCAGCACCGTGACCGGCACCGCCTGCCAAGGCGCCGACGGCGCCTGGAGGATGCGCTGACCATGGTTGCCGGCCCAATGGTCCGATCGGGCCGCAGGGCTGCGCTGTTGTCTCTTCTTCTCGGGCCGGCGGCGGCCTTGTCGCTCGCGGGCATGGCCTGTGCCCAGAGCCGAGCGCCCCTCGCCGTGACGATCGACGCCCGTGCCTATACGTCGCTCGAAATGAACGCGGCGATCGCGGTCGAGACGGATGACGACAGCGACCAGTCGCTGCGGCTGAAGGCCGATATCGTCGCGGCGCTCGAGGCGCATGGCTATCGCGTCGACGAGCGCGCGCCTTTGGTGCTCTCGTTCTATGCGACCGAGCCCATCGGGCTGCCTATCGTCATCAAGCCTTCGCCGCAGGACAACGCGGAGGGGCCACAGCAGGGAGCGGAAGGTCCCAATGGCGGGTTGCTCACGACTGCGCATTCGAACGATCAGTATTTCCGAACGAACGTCATATCCGAGATCACGGACGGCATCTTCGGCAACAGGGCGCGGAGCGACAAGGCGTCGCGCAACGGTCGAGCGATGCATGTCAGCATCGATCTGAACGACGTGCCCGCGGCACGGCGGATTTGGCAAGGCAGCGCCGGCACGGTAACGAATCGGAGCGATTCCTATCACGTCGAATCCGCGCTTGTTACGCCTTTGATCGATGTGCTGGGCGCCAATGCAACGCAGAAGACAATAGACGTGCCATGAAATAACGGCGATTGATTAAATCGATGGTTTGGCTCTGTTCATTTTGCGTAATCAAAATCCGATTACGACGAACAGCGGGGAAATGAGATTGGCGGATAGGTCGCTTGACAGGCGACAATTTTGGCTCGTTGCATGAGCAGATTTTAATTCTACCATCGTTGTCCTTTCAGATCGCCGTTCTAGCTTGTTCAAATGTGACGAGAGCGGAGAAGTCTTCTCCGACTGGGCGGATCGATGCGATCCGCGAGCATGATTGAAGCGAAGGAGTGGAACATGACGAGGATGAATGCGCTATCGATCGTCGCCGCCGCCGGCTTCCTGTTGTCGGCGGGCGCGGCCTATGCCGATTCCAACCGACCCACGCATACAGGCTGGGACATCCGTGACGCGGTGCAGCTTGCACGCGTGCCGCTGAGCCATGCCATCGCGACAGCGCAGCAGACGGCGGGCGGCAAGGCCGTCACGGCCGAAATGGTGGGCATGCGGAACAGCGTGCTTTATTACGTGGATCTCGCCGCGCCCGGCGGGATCACCACCGTCGCCATCGATGCTTATTCCGGCAAGGTGCTCGACACCAGCCGGGCCGGCTTCCTCGACAGGCTCAATCCGATGGAGGCAAGCACCGCCCAGCCGATCGGCGGCGCCAGGATCGATCTGCGCCAGGCCGTGGAGGACGCCGCAAAGCAACGTCGGCGGCAAGCCGATCGATGCGAACATTAGCCGCACCGGCGGCGGCTTCGTCTACCAGGTCGAGCTCGCGAAAAACGGCTCGACGCAGACCGTGCTGGTGGATCCGCAGAGCGGGCAGATCCTGTAACAATCCGTCACGGCACTCCTTGTGCCGCGAACGTGGCGGCAGGGCGGCAAATGCCCTGCCGCCACCTGCCATGAGAGATTTTTAATGGCGGTCTCATGACCGTCTCATGACAGTGCCTTAGGGTCGCATCATGTCATAACAGCTTTGACATGGAGCAGTCCGATGAAGCAGTCTCAACTGCATCCGCGCCTTGCGCTTCTCCTCGGCATGCTGACGCTCGTGGTCGGTTTGGCCGCTTGCACCCAAGCCCCCGCCGGTGCGACATGCAATGGCCCGGTGGCACCCTGCGGCGATCTCAACGATTGATTTTGCCGCTCGGTTGCCCGCCGCCTGGTGTCGCGATATTGTGGCTTCGTCAAGTCGCGGTCGCGGCACAAGGCACCTGACATAGGCCCCTAGCCGCATCGCGTCATTCATGACGTGCCGAAGGAGCGGCGGGCGATGATCACCAGGCGCGACGTGCTCAAGGCCACCGCTGGCGGCCTGGCCTTGGCGGGCGGGGGCTCGTTTCTCGGCCGCGGTGCCCTTGCGGCGGGAAACGAGTTCGGTCCGGCGGCGCTGCTGCCCGCCGGCACCATCGCCGCGTCCGAGCTGAGCGCGCTCGAAGGCAAGAAGCCGCTCATCAAGAAATCCTTCCGGCCGCCCAATTACGAAACGCCCCTCACCTACCTCGACGAGGCCTACACGCCGAACGACGCTTTTTTCGTGCGCTATCATCTCGTCGACATTCCCAAGGTGGATGCCGCGCAATGGCGGCTCAAGATCGGCGGCGATGCTGCGGAACGGCCGTTCGCCCTCGGCCTCGACGAACTCAAAAACGGATTCGAGCAGGTCGAGATCGTCGCCGTCTGCCAATGCTCGGGCAATCGGCGCGGCCTCTCCGACCCTCATGTCCCCGGCGTGCAATGGGGCTACGGCGCCATGGGCAACGCGCGATGGACGGGCGTCCGGCTCAAGGAGCTGCTGGCCAAGGCGGGCATCAAGAAGGAGGCGGTCGAAGTCGGCTATCAGGGCAGCGACGGGCCGCTGCTCGACGTCACGCCCAAATTCATGAAGAGCCTGCCGCTCTCGAAGGCGCTCGACGAGAACACGCTCGTCGCCTTTGCGATGAACGGCGAGCCGCTGCCCCATTGGAACGGCTTCCCGGCGCGGCTGGTCGTTCCTGGCTGGACGGCGACCTATTGGATGAAGCATCTCGACCGGCTCGACATCCTCGCGAGCCCCCTCAAGACCTTCTGGCTCGACACCGCCTACCGCATCCCGCTCGGGAAATTCCCCACCATCGAGCGCTTCCCCGGCCGCGACGCGGGCGGCTCGACGCCGATCACGGAGATGGTGGTGAACTCGCTCATCACCAATTTCGCCGGCGGCGAGACGGTCAAGGCGGGTGAGCCGCTCGTCCTTCGCGGCGTCGCCTGGGACGGAGGCTACGGCATCAACCTGGTCGAGGTCTCGACCGACGGCGGCCAAAGCTGGCGCGATGCCGCGCTCGGGGCCGATCTCGGCCGTTTCTCCTGGCGGCAATGGCAGTATGGCTTCACGCCCGAGCGAGGCAGCTACGCCGTCATGGCGAAGGCCAGCAACAAGGCCGGCGCCACCCAGCTCTTCGAGCTGATCTGGAACGCCGCCGGCTACCAGAACAATGTGGTGCAGCGCCTGGCGATCCAGGCGGCATAGGAGCGCGCCATGCGTCTCGCTTTGATGATCCTCGGCCTGCTCGGCGCCACCACGCTCCTCGCTTTTGCCGACGAGGAATCGTTCAAGCTCAAGGACGCTCCCGGCAGGGCGCTCGTTGAGCTCAACTGCATCACCTGCCACAGCCTCGACTATGTCGCGATGAACTCGCCCTTCCTCGACGCCAAAAGCTGGGACGCCGAGGTGCATAAGATGATCAAGGCCTATGGCGCGCCGGTGAGTGAGCAGGACGCGGTGGCGATCGCGGCCTATCTGGCGGCCAATTACGCCAAGAAATGATGCCCGCCGCTCATTCGCTCGTATAGATCACGTTGCGCAGCATCGGGTAGATCTCCTTGGCCCAGCGGCGGCCGTTGAAGACGCCGTAATGGCCCACGCCCGCCTGCACGTAATGGCGGCGCATATAAGGCCTGAGGCTGGTGCAGAGATCCTGCGCCGCGAGCGTCTGGCCGACCGCGCAGATATCGTCCTTCTCGCCCTCGACCGTGAAGAGCGCGGTGCGCTTGATGGCGCGCGGATCGACCTTGCGCCCCCGCCATTCGAGCTTGCCTTGCGCGAGGGCGTATTGCTGGAACACGCGGCGCACCGTCTCGAGATAGAACTCGGCCGGCAGATCGGTGACGGCGAAATACTCGTCGTAGAAGGTCTGCGTCGCCTCCGCCTTGTCGATCTCGCCCTTGCGCAGATGGTCGTGCAGCTCGAGATGCGCCTTCACGTGGCGCTGGATGTTCATGCTCATGAAGGCGGCAAGCTGCACGAAGCCGGGATAGACGCGCCGCATGGCGCCGCGATAGCGCAGGGGCACGCGGGCGATGAGGTTGTATTCGAACCATTCGATCGGCCGGCTGGTGGCGAGCTGGTTGACGCGGGTGGGGCTCACGCGGGCGTCGATCGGCCCCGCCATGAGGGTCATGCTGCGCGGCTGCGCCGGATTGCGCGCCTCCGCCATGACGGCGACGGCGGCGAGCGCCGCGACGCAAGGCTGGCAGACGGCGACGATGTGGGCGCCGGGCCCGATCGCCTCGAGGAAGTCGATGAGATAGGCGACGAAGCTGTCGAAATCGAAGCGACCGTGGCGCAAGGCCACGTCGCGCGCGTTGTGCCAGTCGGTGATATAGACGTCGTGCTCGGGCAGCAGCGTCTCGATCGTGCCGCGCAGCAGGGTCGCGAAATGGCCCGACATGGGCGCCACCAGCAGCACGCGCGGCTGGACGGTTGCGATGTCCTTCTTGAAATGGAGCAAGGTGCAGAAGGGAGCGACCTTCGCCGCCTCCTCGCTCACTTCGACCTCGCGATTGCCGACCATGACGGAGCGGATGTCGAAAGGAGGTCGCTCATGGGTAAGGCCGGTGCGCGCCAGCAACGTGTAGGTTGCCGTCAGATTGCGCAGCGAGAAAGGCTCGAGCGGCCCGCCCTTGAGCCGCTGCAATGCCGCATTGGCGATTCTCGCAGATGCGCGAACCGGTCCCACCAGATCAGCGTGCATCTGATAGGCCTGATACAGCATGTGGTGAGGCAGACCCCCTCTTATGTTCATTTGGTCCGTCTTTTCCCCGGGCCCCTTGAAAGGCTAGTGTATTTTTTGTTGCAATGCGAGATCATTATCGGGCCTTATCTGCGGCAAGAAGGCGCCTGAGGGGCTCCGGGGAACGACGCCATGGCCAAGGCCACCCTTACCATCAGCAGCAAGAACTATTCCTCCTGGTCGTTGCGCGGCTGGCTGCTCTGCAAGATGGCGGGGCTGGAAGTCGAGGAGAAGCCGGTACCGATCGACGATCCGGCGAACCGGGCGGAGCTCCTGTTGCTCTCGCCCTCGATCCTGGTGCCGCGCTTGACCCATGACGGCGTCTCGGTGTGGGACACGCTGGCGATCGGCGAATATCTCAACGAGGTGCGGCCCAAGGCCAAGCTGCTGCCTGCCGAGCGCGCCGCGCGCGCCCATTGCCGCGCGATCTCGGGCGAGATGCATTCGGGCTTCAGCAGCCTGCGCTCGGCGCTGCCGATGAATCTCAAGGCGCATTTTCCGGGTTTCAAGGTCTGGGCGGGCGCCCTTCCCGACATCGAGCGCATCACGACGATCTGGCGCGAATGCTTCGCCAAATACAAGGGGCCCTACCTCTTCGGCAAGACCATCAGCATGGCCGACGCCATGTACGCGCCCGTGGTGACGCGCTTTCTCACCTATGACGTGAAGCTCGACGCGGAATGCGCGGCCTATTGCCGGCGCATCATGGCGCTGCCGGAGATGATCGAATGGGTTACGGCGGCCAAGGCCGAGCCCGACGATATGGCCGAGCTCGACGTCGAGTTTTGAGAGGGCGGCGCGGTCGCCAGGTGGGACCGCCACACGCTCGCACCAACATCCTCAAGATTCGAGACGCGGCCGAGAGCCGCGCTCCTCGCCATGAGGCTGTTTAATTTCAGCGCATTGTCTCGTCCCGAGGAGGCGGCGTAGCCGCCGTCTCGAAGAGCGAGCTCAACCCCCCAGCAACAGGAAGCGCCGGCCCGGCGCCATCAGCGGCCGCGCATTCATCGGAAAGATGGCGGCGAACTTCTCGACCTGGGCCTTCGAGAGCTCGACCGGCTCGCGGAAGACGTACCAGCTCGCCACCTCCGAGCAAGGCGGGATGGTGAGCGAGCCGTCATAGGTGAAATATTGCCGGCGCGTGGGCAGCAGCCTGGCCGGGTTGACCTTGATCTGCCCGAGCAGCCGCTCCGGCCCCTCGCCCTCGGGCAGATGGGCCCAGATCGGCGCCAACGCCGCGTTCTCGGCACCCTCGGCCAGGAGCACGGCGAGCACCGCGAGCCGGCTCGAGCTGTGGCGATGGACGAGCTGAAGCTCCATCGCATAGCGGCGGCCCTCAATGCGATGCTCGCTCGGATGGTGGAAATGATATTCCACGAGCTCGAAATGGTCGGCGCCGACCACGAGCTTTTGTCCGGGCTCGGCGTTGATTTGGATGGTATGGCCGTTGTTCAGGATGCGCAGCGCCTGCGCCTTGTAGTCGATCTTGAGCGCCGGCAGCTCGGCCCGGATGGCGCCCTTGAGATCGATCGGCGATTGCTCGGCGCCTGTCCCGCAAACGCGGTTCTCGGGCGCGAGCGCCACCCAATGATCCGGGCCGCCGGGCCCGTCATAGGACCAGGGCGGGGGCGCATCGGCCGCCCGCGCCAGCTTGGCCGAGAGCGGGGAGGCCGCGAACGCCGTGCCGGCGACAAGCCCCAAGAACCGCCGCCGCTTCATCGCCCAGCCCCGGTCAACGCCCTGGCCCGTTCAACCCGTCTCACTCTCGCGGCCGAAAGGCGCCGCCGCAAGCCGCCGTCGCGATGCGCGGCGCGGCTTTAGCCGACGATATAGCTGCGCAGCATCTCGCTTTCGGTCGCCAGCTCCTCGAGCCGGCTCTTCACCACGTCGCCGATGGAGACGAGGCCGACGAGCTTGCCCTGGTCGAGCACGGGGAGATGGCGGATGCGTCGATCCGTCATCTGGTGCATGATCTCTTCGACCGTATCGTCGGGCCCGCAGCTCACCACGGCGCGGGTCATGAGTTCGGACACGCGCATCTCGAGCAGCTTGGCGCCGTGCCGGTGAAGGCCGCGCGCGATGTCGCGCTCCGAGAGGATGCCCGCGATGCGCCGCTCGGCGCCCAGCACGAGAATGGCGCCGATGCGCTTGTCCGCCAGCACGCGGCTCGCCTCGGCGATGGTGGCGTCGGGCGCGACGGTCTCGATCGCGTCGCCCTTGATCTTCAGGATATGGCGCACTTGCATGACTCAACCCTCCCTACGGGTGAATCGATCTTGTAAGGGATCGCCCTCTTAAATGGGGCGCGGTCGTTGCCGAAGCCATTATCGCACCCTAGGGCCGCCGCGCCTAGGGCCAGGGCGCGACGGAAATCAGGAGCCTGATGCGGCCGGCCGCCGCGCCGGCGCGGCACTTGCCTTGAGCGCCGCCACGCCCGGCAATTCCTTGCCCTCGAGCCACTCGAGGAAGGCGCCGCCCGCCGTCGAGACATAGGAGAAATTCTCGGCCACGCCCGCCTGCGCGAGGGCCGCTGCCGTGTCGCCGCCGCCCGCCACCGAAAGCATCCGCCCCGTCTTGGTGAGGGCCGCGACCGCGCGCGCGATGCGCGTCGTGCCGGCGTCGAAGGGCGGGACCTCGAAAGCACCGAGCGGGCCGTTCCACAGCAGCGTATGACAACCCTCGAGTCGCTTCGCCAGCGCCTCCGCCGTGGCCGGACCGATATCGAGGATCATCTGGTCCCGCGGCACCTTGTCCGCCGCGACCACGCGCGCTTCCACGCCGGGCTTGAGGGCGGGCGCCACCGTCACGTCGCTCGGCAGCATGATCTCGGCACCCCGCAGCGCATCGGCGCGCTTCATGATGTCGCGCGCCTCGTCGAGCAGATCATGCTCGCAGAGCGACTTGCCGATCTCGTAACCTTTCGCGGCGAGGAACGTATTGGCCATGCCGCCGCCGATCATGAGGAGATCGACCTGGCGCAGCAGATTGCCGAGCAGCTCGAGCTTGGAGGACACCTTGCTGCCGCCGATGAGTGCCGCGACCGGGCGTTTGGGATGCTCCAGTACATGGCCCAGCGCCTCGAGCTCCGCCGCCATCAGCCGTCCCGCGGCGGCGGGAAGCAGACGGGGAAGCGTGGCGACCGAGGCATGATTGCGATGGGCGCAGGAGAAGGCGTCGTCGACATAGAGATCGCCGAGAGCCGCGAGACGGCGCGCGAATTCCGGATCGTTGGCCTCCTCGCCGGGGTGGAAGCGCAGATTCTCCAAGAGCGCCACCTCGCCCTCCTTGAGCTCGGCGACCGCCTTCTCGGCCTCCGGTCCGATGCAGTCATGGGCGAAGACGACCCAGCGTCCGCCGAGCGCGCGGCTCAAGGGCTCGGCGAGGGGCTCGAGCGAGAGCTCGGGCACGCGGCGACCCATGGGCCGGCCGAAATGGGAAATGGCGATCACCTTGGCGCCGCGCTTGGCGAGCTCGGCGAAGGTGGGGGCGAGCCGGTCGAGCCGGGTCGTGTCGCTCACCTTGCCGTCCTTCATCGGGACGTTGAGATCGGCCCGCAGGATCACGCGCTTGCCCTTCACGTCGAGATCGTCGAGGGTCTTGAAGTCCGCCATGGTCCTCCCCGCGGGCCGCCGCCGAGGGCGCAGGCGAGGCGCCGCGCGGCGCGCCTTTCTAGCGGGCGCCTCCGCCCGCCGCAACTCCGCCTGCCGATCGAGCTTCACGTCCCTCTTGATCGTTGGCGCGGCCGGCCGGGATTCTTATAAAAACACGGGCAAAAGCACGGCTGGTGCGGGCTAGCGCGGCTACGCCCCCGCGAGGCAAAAAGCGAGCCATTGCTCGCCGAGCCGGGCCGGAACCTCGTCCTGGGCGAGCCTTTGGCTGTAGGCGGCGAGGTCGGCGAGCGCTAGCGGCTGGAGCGGGTCGCTGCAGGCGAAGACCAGTCTCGTCCGCCCGCTTGCCGGGTCGCGCATGGGCTGTAGGCAGCGCGCGCAAATCTCCTTCATCATGCATTGCATGGGCGAGAGCAGGGCACCCGTGATCCGCGTTTCCGGCTTGAGCAGGGAAGCGAGCCCGTTGCGCGACGCCGCGTCGAGCGAGGCGAGCAGCCCGTCCGGGCCGATGGCGACGACGCGGTCGATCTCCGCGAGCGGGATCGGGCAGGGGCCGAGGCCGCCTTTGCCATAGGCCTCGATGGCCTGGGCCAAGGAGCCGGCGAAAACATGATCCTGCGCGCGGACGGCCTGGGGCCGCTTGCCGCTGTCGTCGCACCAGATCGCGTGGTCGGCGAGAGGTGCAAGCGCGCGCGGCAGGGTCAGACCGTCGTTCGCCTCGGCGAAGAGCAGCAGCCGCGTGCCTTTGGCGCGTGCCGCTTGGGCGATCGGCGCGAGGGCGGCCAGGCCGAAGCCTGCCCCCGCGAGCAGCATGGCGCCGCCTTGGGGCAGGTCGAGGGCGCTGCCGTTGGGCCCGAGAAGCGCCACCGGCTCGCCCGGCTCGAGCCGCGCCGCGAGCGCGCTCGAGGCGCCGCGCTCGGCAATAACCAGGGTGACGAGCCCGGCCTCGATGTCTACCGCCGCGGGGAAGGCGGCGACGCCCTCCATCGCGAGCCGCGTGCCGTCGAGCGTCGGCGCCAGGCTCTCGTAATTCTGCAGGCGGAAGAAACTGCCCGGCGCGAAAAGCGCGCGCGGCGGCTGGCGCCCGCAAGGTCAGCGTGACCATCGCGGGGGCGAGCCGCTCCACCCGCTCGACGACGGGCCTGAGCTCGTCTCCCAGCCGGGCGAGAGAAGGCTTGCGCCGGCTCAGGGGAAGGCGGTCGGCGGGCGAGCAGCCGGCCGATGATCGGAAAGGCGCGCTTCGTCCCGCCCATGGCCTTCACGACATTGCCCGCGAAGGAAGGATGCAGGTCGCCATGGGCGCTGACCGCGCGCCCATCCGCCTCGAGGCGCACCAGCACATGGTCTCGCGCGGCTTGGCCAGGCGCTCCGGCTTGACCGGCTGCCCCGCCTCGTCGACGGCCTGGAAAAAACGGCCGTCGAGCGCGAAATGGGCCGGGTCCTCGCGCGCCAGAACGGTATTGGGCCGGGTCCCGGCGGCGACCAGGATGGAGCGCGCGGGCAAGGCGATCTCCTCGGCCGTCTCGGCGAGCTTGCCGTCGGCGCCTACGCTCGTCCGCGTCATGCGGATCGAGGCGGCATGGCCATGGGCGTCGAGCTCGATCGCGCGCGGCGCCAGGCATTCGGCGAAACGCACCCCTTCCTCGAGCGCCTTCTCGACCTCCTCATGGTTGAGCGTATAGGCGGGCGAATCGATGAGCCGGCGGCGATAGGCGATGGTGACGCCGCCCCAGGAATCGAGCAGCTCGCGCAGATGCGGCGCCCGCCCCTCGCGCGCGGCCGCCCTGCGCTCCTCGCGGACGGCGCGGCCATGGGCCAGGAACTCGTCGGCGATCGCCGCCTCGGCCGGGCTCCAGGACGTGCGCACGGCCTCCGCGCCGCGTTCGGCGGCGAGGGTCTCGTAGCGCGCCAGGAACTTCTCGACCTGGACGGCATAATAGGCGAGCAATTCGGTCGCCGTGTCGCCGGCGGTGAGGCCGCCGCCGATCACCACGGCGGGGAGGCGGAGCTGGAAGTTCGCGAGCGAGCCGCGCTTGCCGGCGCCGCCGAGCTGGAGCGCCATGAGGAAATCGTTGGCCGCCCGCACGCCCTGGGCGAGGCCGTTGGGCAGCTCGAGCATGGTCGGGCCACCGGCGCCGAGACAGAGGGCCACATGATCGAAACCGAACGCCCAGGCCGCCGCGAGATCGAGCGTGCCGCCGAAACGCACCCCCCCGAGCATGGCGAAATCCCGCCGCCGCTCGAGGAAAAGGCGGATCACCTTGAGGTAGTTCTTGTCCCAGCGCACCGTGATGCCGTATTCGCTGAGCCCGCCGAAGCCCGCCATGACCCGCGCGTCGAGCGCCTCGCGGATCTCGTCGAAGGCGCGGACGGGGCGGAAGGGGACGCGGCCGCCGTCCGCCGCGACGCCCGAGAGCGCCGGCTCGAGCGGCTCGATCTTGAGCCCGTCGACCGCGACCACGGCATGCCCGTCATTGAGGAGATGATGGGCGAGGTTGAAGCCGGCGGGTCCGAGCCCGACCACGAGGACCTTGTAGCCGGTGGCCGCGCGCGGCACCGGCCGGCGCAGGTCGAGCGGGTTCCAGCGTCCGAGCAGGCCATAGATCTCGACCCCCCAGGGCAGCTCGATGGCGTCCTTGAGGATGCGGCTCTCGCTGCGCGGGATATTGACCGGCTCCTGGCGCTGATAGATGCAGGACTTCATGCAGTCGTTGCAGACGCGATGGCCGGTGGCGGCGCACAACGGATTGTCGACGCAGATCATCGCCAGCGCGCCGAGCGGATGGCCCGACGCCTTGAGCAAATGCATCTCGGAGATCTTCTCCTCGAGCGGGCAGCCCGCCAAGGTCACGCCGAAGACGCTTTTCCGGAAGCCGCCAGTCTTCTTGTCGGACGAGCCCTGCTCGCCGAAGGAGCCCTTCTTGTCGGACGAGCCCAGCTTGTCAGTCAGGCCCTTGGAGCAGGAATCCTTGCCCTGGCTGTGGCACCAGATGCAGTAATTGGCATCGTCGAGCCCGAGCGCCAGGTCGGCGCCCGGATCGGTCAGGCCGAGCCCGTCGCGGCGCGGCGCATGGCTCAGATCGACGCGCATCAGCTCGACCCCGTCCCGCTTCTCGATCTCGATCGGCACGAGGCGGTAGGGATCGATCTTGCGGGGCAGCTTGAAAAGGATGCCTTCGCGATGAAGGGCGCGGCCCTCGGCGCTGTGGATGGCCCAAGCGGCATAGCGCCGTGCGAGCGCGAGGCCTTCGCCATGGACCGCCTCGTTGGCGCGCCAGCCCATCACCGCATCGGCGAATGCGAGCTCGTCCCAGCCCTCGCCGATGAGCCGCGCCAGCGCCCGGCGTAGCGTCGCGCCGTCGAAGCCCGCCGCCTCGGCCTCGCCATGGGCCTTGGCCGCCTCGCGCTGCACGAAGAGCCGCTTGCAGAGATAGAGCGGCGCCAGGCGCTCGTGCGCCGCCTCGAGGCGGGCGAGTTCGGGCTCGATGCCGAAGAGCTCGGCAAGGAAATCCTCGAGAGGGGGCGCAAGCGCGATCAGAAGCTCGCTCTCCTCTTTGGCCGCGAGCGCATCGGGGGCGGCGCGGCCGGCGATCAGCCGCTCGTGAAGGGGGGGATCGGCCTCCCTGAGGCGGCCCAGGAACAGCTCGTCGAGGCGCAGCCAGCCCGCGCGTTCGTAGAGCGCCTCGAAGGTCAATCCGAACGCCAGGCTCAAGCCATTCATATCGTCACCGGATCGAGCGAGCGGCGCGCGGATGATGCTTCGTCGCCGGGCGATGTTCGGGGCTGAGCCATGCGGAATCAAGCGGAAAGGCACCGTCGGCCTGAAGGAAGCAGCCAGCCGGAGCTGCGCCCTCACGCGATATTGGAGCGTCCCGCCCGGTCGCAAAAAAAACCGGCCCCCTTGCGGGGGCCGGCCTGGATCTGTCCCCTCAAGCCAGTCTAGTCGAACTTGACCCTCATCGAGGCCATCAGCCGCGAGTCTTCGCCGCTGTTGCTGGTTGCCCCGCCACCGAAAAGGTTAGACCCCGGCGCCACATTGCCCCAATGAGTCTGCCCCCACATATATTCGAGACCGATATCGACCATCTTCACCGGCGACCAGATCAGGTTGGCATGCACTGTCTGGACGGAGTCCAAGGTCGTGAAGCCCACCGCATGGCCGTAATAGGCGTGCATATGGCCGTAGGCGACGGTCGAGCGCAGGTCCGGACGCCAGAAATGGGTGTAGTAGATGGCGCCGCCCCAGACATCGACTGTCGACATGCTGAGCTGACCCGTCGGGGACAGGAACAGCACGGCCTCGTTGGCTTCGGCGTTGAGATAGCGGCCGGCGGCGCCGAAGGTCGACTCGATGCCGAACGTATCGTCGCCCCAGAAATTCTGCAGCCACAAGGCCGCGAATCCGGCGAACTGCTGCCGCGAAATGCTCGAATCAACCACGGCGGGAGGCCCGAAGGCCGGCGACACCTTGTAACCATCGTAGTGCGTCAGGCCGGAGAGCTGCACCGCGCCCCAATTGTCGCTATATTCCAACCGGCCGATGACGTCGGGCACATGCTGCTCGTTGAGCGCATTCGAGCCATAGCTGCCCGCGCCACCCCCGACTTCGTTGAACGGCAGGTTCTGCGGATTCTCCAGCGCCGCCGCGACGCTCCACTTGCCCCAGCTCTGGCTGTAGCGCAGCATCATCTGACGGTCCGAAGGCGATACCGGTCGGGCCGTAGAAGTCGAGCGTGTCGGCGCCGCCGATGTCGTTCATGAAGGTGGACCAGGTTTGGCCCACCAGGACCGGGCCGAGCTGCCCGTAAGCCTGCCGCACGCGCATGGTGAAGGAGTTGGTCACGAAGGCGTTGCCGAAGCCGCCGCCCGCGAGGCCGCCTTCATTGCCCGGGCCGGCGAAGTTGTCCGCGCCGTAGAAGTCGGTATCGATAAAGGTCTTGAGGTCGCCATAGCTCGTCGGCGTGCGCGTCTCGAAGGTCACGCGCGTGTCGCGCGCGATCATGCGGACGAAGCCGCCACGGTTGACGTCCGCGCCGCCCGGGGCGAAAAAGACGCCTTTGGGCGCGATCAGGGTCGATACGAAGCTGTCGCCGACCTGCTCGTTGAAGTCATAGATGAAATCGGCCTTCACCTGGCCTCGGATCGATATCGAGGTGTCCGATCCGGGCAGCTTGAAGGAGCCGGGGAAGTCGCCGCCGACCACCGCGTCGGCGGGACCGGCATGACCTTGGAGCGCAATGCTTTCGAGATGCGAGCTGACCGCCTTGCTCGGCGCCGGAGGCTCGAGCGCGACCGTTGCCGCGGTATCCGAGGGATCGGTTTGCGGTTGCGCCGCTTGGTCGGCCTGCAAGGCCTTGACGCGCGCCTTGATCGCGGCCACGCGCGCCTGGAGCTGCTGCATCGCCTGCGGATCGATCTGCGGATCGCTGTCATCGGCCGCAAGCACCGCCGGCGTCGCCGCCAACAAAAGCGCCATGCCCGATACCGACCCGTATAACGTCTTTCTTATCTGACCCCGAGACACCATGGCCATGTTCCTTTATCCGGCATTATAATTCGTACCTGGTCCATGCGACCGCCGCCCCCCTCTCGCGGCGCGTCCGACCTCGCTCGTTGGCCCTCTCGCGGAGGTCGGAAGGCGGGGGTCGCCGCTTGGCGGCTTCCCCCGCGATCGAATTAGGTCCAGATCTTCTGTCGCACCTCGCTTTCAGGCTTCGCCGATTTCCAGCCTCAGAAGCTGAAAATCATCTCGGCCATCAGGCGCTTGACGTCCACGCTGCCGGGAACCGGCGCGGCATTGCCGAAGCCGGCGCGACCGCGGTGGCGATGTTATTCCGCCCGAGCGCAGGATCTTGCGGCCATACATGAATTCGAGACCGAAGGTCGTCTGCTTGAGCGGGCTCCACAGCAGGTTGACATAGGCCGCGCCGATCATCGACGCCTGGATGGTGGCCAGGCGCAAAGTCGATCGGCGCCGACGTGGTTGCGCTGCAGCACCCCAATGGTCGTGCTCGATGCCGGCGTCGATCGTCGTACGCAAAGTGTCGGTCCAGTTATGCTGGTACCAGACGAAGCCGCCTTGCTCCGGCATGGTCTTCATGCTGTAGCTGGTGACGACCGTTTGGCATGCGTTCGTGTTCCCCCTCAGGATGGCGCCATTCTGCAAGCCGCCGCCGAACACGAGATAGCGGCCCATGCCCGAGCCGGAGAAGCCGTTCCACCCGATCATGTCGTTGCCGAAGAAAGGCGCCAGGGTGGAAAGATTGACGGAGCCCGAGAAGACGCCGCCGCCGCCGATCGCGCTCGAATTGACGCGGACCGCCGTTTGCGCTGGGAGCAGAGCGCTCGGTCCGCCGACGCCTACGCCGCTGTCCGCGGCGATGCGACGCAGCAGACCTGCCAACCTCACATGGCCCCATGCGTCGGAATATTGCACGGCGGCCGTGAAGTCCGGCATTTTCTCCATCGAGAAACCGGAGCCGTAAGTGCCCGCGGCGACCGCCGTAGCGAGGGACCCCGCAACGGCGGCCGTCGCTCGCCGTCCAGTCGCTTTGCGGATTTTCCGCCGAGGCCGAGAAGGTGAACTTGCCCCAATTCTGCGTGTAGCGGACCTGGGTCTGCACCGTCACGGTTTCGCCCGGGGGACCGAAATGGTCGAGCAGTTCGCCATAGGCCTCGGGATCGAGGATGTTGGTGATGAACTGGCCGACGAGGATCGGGCCCAAGGTGGCGAAGGCGTCGCGCAGCTCGAAGAGGTAGGAGTTCGTGACGAAGGCGTTGCCGAAGCCGCCGCTGCCGGCGATCGCGCCCGGGCCGGCCAAGCCGCCCCAGAAGTCGCCGTCGATGAAGGTCGAGAGCGGCCCGTAATCGGTCGGCGTGCGGGTCTCGAAGGTCAGACGCGAGAAGCGCGCATCGAAGCGGAACTGCCCGCCGCGGTTCTGCAACTCGCCGGTAGTCTGCACCACGCCCTTGGGCGTGGCGAGGAACCACTGCGCCGAATCGCCGAGCTGTTGGTCGAAATCATAGATGAAGTCGGCCTTGATCAGCATCTTGATGGCGACCGAGGTATCGGAGCCCGGCAGCTTGAAGGAGCGCGGGATGTCGCCGCCGACCACCGCGTCCGCTGCGCCGGGCGTGATGGCGTTGATCGTGGCCTTCACCTGCTGGGGCTGCCGCGGGTTCGAGGACTGGTCGTCGGTCGCGGTCGGATCCGCGTTCGGGTCGACGGCGGCGCTGCCGTTCGCCTGCGCCTTCTGCTGCTCGAGCTGGTCGAGCTGCGACTGGAGCTGGTCGATCTGACTTTTCAGATCATCGACCTGGCCAGCGAACGCCGGGCTGGCGATGAGCGCAAGTGCCGCACCGGATCCGAGCAGCGCCGCGCGCATTCCTAAGGTGGTCTTCATCAGTCCTCCTCTCGTTTCGTCTCCGGGCGCCCTCATGGCTTGAGCCCCTTTGGTTGCCGACGGAGCTTGCCCCCGCCGTTGATGTCGCCGATCTACCCCCAGAACCACCCCGCCGCCGACTCCGGCGGCCAGGCATTTCCATGCGACTCTAGCTGCACGCATTCCTCGCCCGTTTGGCAGGGCGAAGTCAACAAGTCCCAAAGAAATCCGGACCATAATTCGAGCGGCTGTGGCGAAGTTGCAACAGAATCGTCGCCGTGGGGTGGGCTGGCCGTCGGCTGGGCATTAAAGAGCTCGAGGCTATGTCGGACCCACCGTTGCGGAAAACGGCAAACGGACCTGGCGAACTGCTGGAAATAAAGCTTATGAGGATATAGTTGCCCTATTCTTGCGTTGACGTGAAATGCCTCTATTCGACGAGGAGAACGGCCGATCTCTTCAATCGGCCGAGCGGGCCTGGAAGACATTACTCGGCACGTAAGAGGCGCCGGGAAAATCTGGACCCCGCGAGAGGGCTGGCCCGGAGACCCATCGCCCAACCGGCCTAATCGAACTTGGCCTTCATCGAAGCCTGAAGGCGCTTGTCATCGCCCCACGAGCTTGTGGCGCCCGGGAAAGGCCCGGTCGCCGCACCCAATCCCGCCACCGACACATTGCCGTAATGCACCAGCCCCCAGATGAATTCGATGCCGACATCGACGTTCTTGACAGGCGACCAAATCAGGTTGGCATGGAGCGTCTGAATGGAGTTCTGGTCGGTATTGCCGACGGCAATATGGGTTTGGGAGGAATGGGTGTGGCCGTAGGCCACGGTCGAGCGCAAATCGGGCCGCCAGAAATGCGTGTAATAGACGGCGCCGGCCCAAACATTCGTCGTGGACATCCCGACCGAGGTGTGAGCGGCGTTGGTGAAGAACACGGTCGCGTCGTTCGCCTGGCCTTGCATGTAACGGCCGACGGCGCCGAAGGCGCTTTCGATGCCGAACGTGTCGTCGCCCCAGAAATTGTTCAGCCAGAGCGCGGCCAGCCCGCCGAACTCCTCTCTGTCCGTACTCGTGGGACCGCCGGCGGTGAGCAGCTTGAAGCCCTCGTTGCGCGCCATGCCGGATAGCTGCGCCGCGCCCCAACTGTCGGTGTAGATCAGCCGGCCGATGAAATCGGGAACATGCTGCGTATTGGCCCCGTTCGAGCCATAGGAGCCCCCGCCGGAGAAAGGCGCGCCGAGCTCGTTATAGGGGCGGTCCTGCGGGTTTTCCATCGAAGTCGCGAGGTTCCACTTGCCCCAGGCTTGGCTGTAGCGAATCTGCGCTTGGCGGATGGTGGCGATACCGGTCGGGCCGAAGAAGTCGAGCGTATCGGCGCCGCCGACGTCGTTCAGGAAGAGGGACGAGTTCTGGCCGGCCATGACCGGTCCGAGCGTGGCATAGGCCTTGCGGATCCGCATCAGGTAGGAGTTCGTCACGAACGAGTTGCCGAAGCCGCCATTGGGCACGCCCGGTCCCACGGTTCCATCGGCGGTGAAGAAGTCGGTCTCGATGTAGGTCTTGAGCTGGCCGTAGCTCGTCGGCGTCCGCGTCTCGAAGGTCAGCCGCGACTCGCGCGCGAACATGCGAACGAAGCCGCCGCGATCCGGGTCGGCCCCGTTGATCAAAGCATGCCCATTTCTCGGCTCGATCTCGCTCGACTGGAAGCTGTCGCCGACCTGCTGGTTGAAGTCGTAGAGGAAATCGGCCTTCACATAACCGCGGATCGATATCGAGGTGTCCGATCCGGGCAGCTTGTAGGAATTGGGAAAGTCGCCGCCAACGACCGCGTCCGCAGGACCGGTTCGTCCGAGGCCGGCCATGTCGTAGCCATGTGCCGCCACGGCGTTACTCGGCGGCGCCGGCTCCAGCGCCACCGAGGCGGCGGTGTCGGCCGCGCCTCCGGGTTGCGCCGACTGCGCCTGGCTGGCTTGAAGCGCCTGCACGCGTGCCCTGATCGCCGCGACGCGCGCTTGCAGACCCTGCATCACCTGGGCATCGTCATCGTCGCCGGCGAGCGCCGCCGGCGACGCCGCCAACAGCAACGCGACGGCGGAAACCGATCCGTATAGCGCTTTTCTGACTTGTCCCCTCGAGACCATCGCCTTTGTCCTTTTCGTTTCCGGGTGCCCCATGGCCCGGGCCCCTTTGGTTGCCGGCTGGGATCGCCCCTGCCGTTCGATGCTGCGGATCGACCCCCCGGCCGCCATCGTCGCTATATTTGACCATATATCACGAACGCCGGTCAACCTCTTCGATGGATATCGCCTAGGAATCAGGAACGCCGCGGCCCCGGTTGCAACAGATCGGTGCCTCGGCACCGAAAGCGAGCCTAAGGTTAAAGTCTCGACGCAAAGCCGCTCAAGCGCCACTATTGCCGCCATGGCGCCGCGGATTCGGAGCGGCGCGAACGCGACGATCGAGGGATAGGCTTTAGATGTGCGGCATCGCCGGCCTTTGGGATCAGCGCGCCGGCCTCGCCCCGGAGGCGCTCGGCGAGGCGGCGCGCGCCATGGCCGAGACGCTGCGTCATCGCGGACCCGACGCGGGCGCGGTGTGGTGCGACGCGGCGGCCGGCATCGCTTTCGGCCATCGCCGCCTCTCGATCATCGATCTGAGCCCCGCCGGCGCGCAGCCCATGGTCTCCTCCTGCGGGCGCGTCGTGATCTCCTACAACGGGGAGGTGTATAACGCGAACGAGCTGCGGTCGGAGCTGGAGGCCGCGGGGCGGCGCTTCCGCGGCCATTCCGATACCGAGGTCATCGTCGAGGGCTGCGCCGTCTGGGGCGTCGAGGCGACGGTCAAGCGCCTCATCGGCATGTTCGCCATCTCTTTGTGGGATTGCCGAGAGCGCACGCTTTATCTCGTGCGCGACCGCCTCGGCATCAAGCCGCTCTACTGGGCGAAATTCAATCACCTGCTGCTGTTCGGCTCGGAGCTCAAGGCCCTGCGCGCGCACGACGGTTGGCGCCCCGAGCTCGACCGCGATTCGCCCGCCTCGTTCCTGCGGCTGAGCGCGGTGCCGGCCCCGCGCACCATCTATCGCGGCGTCGCCAAGCTGCCGCCGGCGACCATCCTCGAGGCGCGCGCCGGGGCGGAGCCCGTTCTGCGCTCCTACTGGTCGCTCGCCGAAGTTGCAGAAGCCGGGCAGCGCGAGCGCTTCGCCGGCAGCGAGGCGGAGGCCGCCGAGCGGCTTGGCCGAGCTGCTCTCCGACGCTGTCCGCCGGCGCATGGTGGCCGACGTGCCGCTCGGCGCCTTTCTTTCCGGCGGCATCGATTCCTCGACCGTCGTCGCCCTCATGCAGGCGAACAGCACGCGGCCCGTGCGCACCTTCACCATCGGCTTCCATGAGCGCGGCTACAACGAGGCGACCGACGCGGCGCTGGTGGCGCAGCATCTCGGCACCGACCATACCGAGCTTTACGTCTCGCCCGATCACGCGCTCGAGGTCATTCCGCGCCTGCCCGAGATGTATGACGAGCCCTTCGCCGATTCCTCGCAGATCCCCACCTTTCTCGTCTCGGAGATGACGCGCCGCCATGTCACCGTCGCCCTGTCGGGCGATGGCGGAGACGAGCTTTTCGGCGGCTATAACCGCTATTTCCAGGCGCAGTCGCTGGTGCGCGCGCTCGACCGCCTGCCGCGCGCGGTCCCCTGCCTGGCCGCCGCCGTGATCCGGGCGCTGCCGCCCGACCGCTGGTCGAGCCTCGCCCGCATCCTGCCGCAGCGCTGGCGTCCGCCCCTCGCGGGCGACAAGCTCCACAAGCTCGCCGCCGTGCTGGCCGGCGGCGCCGAGGATTACTACCGCACGCTGGTGAGCCATTGGAGCGAGCCCGAGACGGTCGCGCGCGGCTCGACCGAGCCCAAGGGCCTCCTCTGGGATTCCAGCGTCAAGACGCTGGCGCCCGATTTCGTCGAGCGCATGCAATATCTCGATACGCGCACCTATCTGCCCGACGACATCCTGACGAAGGTGGATCGCGCCTCGATGGCGGTGTCGCTCGAGGCGCGCGTGCCGCTCATCGACCATCGAGTTGTCGCCTTCAGCTGGAGCCTGCCGCCCGCGCTCAAGGCGGGCGGGGGAATAGGCAAGAAGCTGCTGCGCCAAGTGCTCCACCGCTTCGTGCCGCAGAAGCTGATCGAGCGGCCGAAGATGGGGTTCGGCGTTCCCATCGACGCCTGGCTGCGCGGGCCTTTGCGCGGCTGGGCGGAAGGCCTTCTCGACGAGAAGCGTCTCGCCGCCGAGGGGATTTTCGATCCGCGCCCCGTCCGCGCCAAATGGCGCGAGCATCTCGGCGGCACGCGCAATTGGCAATATCTGCTTTGGGACGTCCTGATGTTCCAGGCCTGGAAGGAGCGCTGGCTGCCTTGAGCGGCCGGCGGCGGCCGTTATGATGGGCTCCCCGCCTCCTGACGCGGCGCTACGGGATTTGGGCCGGCCCATGGCAGAGAAGCTCTACGCGATCGACGCGGCGACGATCCTTTTCCCGTTGGGCGAGCAATGCGTGATCCAGCGCCTCGGCAACCCCGAGGTGGTGACGCTCGAGGACGGAAGTGCTGCGCGGGCATTCATCGACTGCTTCACGCCGCCGGCCTCGCTCGCGGCGGCGCGCGCACGCGCGGCGCCGATCGGCACCGCGCTCTTCGACCGGCTGGTGCCGGCGGCGCTCCATATCGGCGTGCTGCGCGAGCATGAGGGCGACGTGCCGGGTGCCGCGCCCGATCCGGCCCAGGCGCGCGCCATGCTGGTGGCGATCGCCCATGTCGCGGAGGAGCTCGCCGGCGACGTCGCCGCCATGGGGCCGAGCGCCTATCGCTATGCCGGCGGGAAGCCCGAGGAGGAGCTGCAAGGCAGGTTGAGGCGCGCGCTCGGCGAGCTCACCGCGCTCGCCACGGCGCTCGGCGCCAGGCGCAAGCAATACGTCGCCGAGCAGCGCGCGCGCCTCTCCGGCAAGGCGCCGCGCCTTCATCTGGGCTGCGGGCGTAACAGCCTTCCCGGCTGGTACAATATCGATCTCTTTCCGGCCGAGCTTGCCCTCGAATTGCGCTGGGGCCTGCCCTTCGCCGAGGGCTCGATCGAGCTCGTCTATCTCGCCCATCTCTTCGAGCATCTCTACAAGAAGACGGACGCGCCGCGGCTGTTGCGCGAGATTTGCCGCGTGCTGGCACCCGGCGGCATCGTCCGCATCATCGTGCCCGACGCCGAGGCCTACATGCGCGCCTATGTCGAGCGCGACGAGAAATTCTTCGCCATGCAGCGGCGCGTCTGGCCCGCCTGGGCGCCCCAGGCGCGCACCCATCTCGAGGCGATCCTCGGCTATCTCGGCGCCGCCGAGAGCCCCAAGAATTTCGCCCAGCACAAATACGGCTATGATTTCGTGACGCTCGGGTTGCTGCTCGAGGAGGCCGGCTTCCGCGACGTCGTCCGCAGCAGCTATATGGCGAGCGAGCATGCCGCCTTGCGAGTTGACGACAGTTCGAGCGTCGCCGAGGCCCAGGTCGACGGCCGTTACGCCTCGCTTTTCGTCGAGGCGCGCAAGTAGCCTGCTGCCGGCCGCTGCTCGCCGGCTACTCGTAGCGCGTATAGGAGCCGACGATATATTTGGCGTTGCTGACCGGCGCGCGCCCGGCATGGGGATAGAGGAAGGTCGGCGGAAACATCAGCATGCGCCCCTTGCCGGGCTTGACCTTGAGTCCGAGCGAGACGAATTCCGTCTCGCCGCCCTCGGCCACGTCGTTGAGATACCAGAAGGCGACGAGCATGCGGCGGGCGAGATCGGCGTTGCTGATATCGACATGGGGCTTGAACTCCTCCCCCGCGCCCGGCCGATAGCGCTTGATGCGGAAATCCTCGATCGTCTGGTTGGGCGGGATCCAGCTTATGGCGCAATCCGCGACATAGCGCTCGACCGAGCTCACCAGCCGCCGGAAGAGGATGTCGTGGATGTCGCGCCAGTGCGGCGCCTGCGAGAGGTCTAGCACCGAGAAGCGGCGGATCTGCTTGTAGTCCACCTTTTCCTGGTTTGCCTTGTCGGCCTCGAAGCGCGCCACCATGTCGTCGCAGAGCGCGGGCTCGAGCGCGCCGTCATAGACGCGGATGTAGTCGGCCAGCTTGTCGCCCATGCGCGGCCCAGCCGCCGTCTTCTGACCCTCGATCGTAAGCTCCATGGCGCGAAAATACCGCGCGGGCGCCGGCAAAATCAATTCCCCATCCAGGGAGCGCGAGCATGTTTCGGGGGCCCGCGATCCGGCGCCGCGCAGTCGGGCTGCGCCAGGCCCGCTCGCGTGCCCCGTAAAGCGATTTCCTGATGCGCCCTGCGGCGAGCTGTCCTAGACTGATCCATCCTCGGAGCGGGCTCGCATCGGCCGCGGACGACGCGAAGGCATGACCACGAACAACTCGCAATATGGCGCGCTCCGCGCCCTCATGGTCCAGGAGATCGTGGCGCATGTGCGCGTCGCCGAGGAGCAGATCGGCAAGACGGCGCTCGACGGCACCGTCATGGCGGCCATGGAAAAGGTGCCGCGCCATGATTTCGTGCCGCTCGAGCTGCGGCAGTTCGCCTATGCCGATACCCCTCTCCCCATCGGCAGCGGCAAGACCATCTCGCAGCCCTTCATCGTGGCGCTGATGACCGACCTGCTCGAGCTCGGCCGCGAAGACCGCGTGCTCGAGATCGGGACCGGTCTCGGCTATCAGGCGGCCGTGCTGGCCGAGCTCGCCGGCAAGGTCTACTCGGTCGAGATCGTCGAGGAGCTGGCCCGCCAGGCGCGCACGCGCCATGCCCGGCTCGGCTACCGCAATATCGAGATCAAGCTCGGCGACGGCTATTACGGCTGGCCGGAGCATGCGCCCTTCGACAAGATCATGGTGACGGCCTCGCCCGAGCTCGTGCCGCCGCATCTCATCGGCCAACTCAAGCCGGGCGGGCGCATGGTGATCCCCGCGGGCGTCGCCGACGCGCAGCAGCTCATGCTGGTCGTCAAGGACGCGGCGGGCCGCACGACGATCCGCGAGATACTGCCGGTGCGCTTCTCGGTCTTCGAGCCCGGCGCGCGCGAGGGGTAAAGCGCCGATTGGCGTTAACCTGTCTTAATTTTTCCGGTTAATTTTCTGCGCGCGGCCAGATTGACGCGCGGAATGCGCCGCCTTTACCGCGAGCCCCAAGGCAATTTGCAAGGCTGCCCGTCCGCGGCTCGGCAAATTGGCAGGGCGCGCGCAACAGGCCGCCCACGGGGCTTTCGGGCGGGGAAAAATTCGGCGCGCTACCTGGATATTTACCAAGATGTAACTTCTGGCATTTACCTTGCTTCCAAAGGCATCGGAAGGCCTGCGGCCGAGCCGGCTCATTTTGCCGGGGACCGCCGCCGGGGCCCGGATGCAGGCCGAAGGCGATCGACCCGATTCGAGGAGCAGAAACGTGACATTTGGACGTCGCAACACGAACGAGCTTGTGGCGGAAGACGCGCCGCCCGCCGCCGTGGCGATTGCGCCGGCGAGCGCGCCAATGGGCGTCGGCGACAAGGCCTCGGCGCGGGCCGGAGTGCCTCAGCCGGTGGTCATGCCGACGCTCAACAGCCTGCGCGTCGACCCGAACGCGAGCTCGCACGCCCAACGCGTCATCGCGCAACGCGAGGCGAGCAAGAAGGGTCGCGGCAAATGGCCGCAGATCGCCAACGATGCGTCGGGACAGCGCAAGCCCGACCCCATTCCGCTGCCGCGTCCGGCGGCGCTCGTCATCGGGCCGCTCTCGGAGCGCCTCGAGGCCGTGCGCAAGCGCATCCAGCCGCCCCTCATCGACCGCCTCGACACCACCAAGGCCGCGGCGCTCTCCGCCGAGCGGCTCGGCATCGAGCTCGCCAGCCTCCTCGCCGACCTGCTCGAGGAGCAGAAGATCGTCCTCAACGCCTCGGAGCAGACCGAACTCGTCAACAACCTGCTCGCCGACATGGTCGGGCTCGGCCCGCTCGAGCCGCTGCTCGCCGACGAATCCGTCACCGACATCCTGGTCAACGGGCCCAAGCAGATCTATGTCGAGCGCGCCGGCCGCCTCGAGCTCAGCGACGCGAGCTTCCGCGACGACGACCATGTGCTGAACCTGGCCATCCGCATGGTGACGCGCGTCGGCCGGCGCATCGACGAGTCGTCGCCCGTGTGCGACGCCCGTCTCGCCGACGGCAGCCGCGTCAACATCGTCATCCCGCCGCTCGCGGTGGACGGCCCGACCATCTCGATCCGCAAATTCCCCAAGATGGGGATCTCGCTCCTCGACATGGTGGAGCAGGGCAATATCAGCCGCGAGATCGCGGTGGTGGTGTCGACTGCGGTGCGCTCGCGCCTCAACATTCTCGTCTCCGGCGGCACGGGCTCGGGCAAGACCACGCTGCTCAACGCGCTCAGCCAGATGATCGGCGAGCGCGAGCGCCTCGTCACCATCGAGGACGCGGCCGAGCTCCGCTTGCGCCAGCCCCATGTGGTGCGGCTCGAGACGCGGCCCGCCAATCTGGAAGGCAAGGGCGAGTTCAGCATCCGCGACCTGGTCAAGAACGCCCTCCGCATGCGCCCCGACCGCATCATCCTCGGCGAGGCCCGCGGCGAGGAGGCGCTGGACATGCTCCAGGCCATGAATACGGGCCATGACGGCTCGCTCTCCACCATCCATGCGAGCGGCCCGCGCGAGGCGCTGCAGCGCTTCGAGAACATGGTATGGATGGCCGGCTTGAACTCGCCGACCCGCGCGCTCCGTACCCAGATCGCCTCGGCGGTGGACCTCATCCTGCAATTGAGCCGCATGCATGACGGCGTGCGCCGCGTCACCCATGTCACCGAGGTGATCGGCATGGAGGGCGACAACGTTATCACGCGCGATCTCTTCGCCCTCGAGGTGACGGGCGAGCGGCCGGACGGCAGATACATCACGCGCTACAAGATTTCCAACGAGACTCCGCGCTTCATGGTCGGCGGCGGCATGCCGTCGCAAGGAGGCCAGATGACTTTCCGCCGGGCCACCAAGCTCTTCGTCAACGAGGGTGGCGCCACCGAGGCGCCCAAGCTCGCCCTCCCCGTAGCACCGCCGCCGCCTCCCGTGGCCGCGCCCGAGCCGCAGCCTCAGCCCGCGGCCCCTGCCCGCGTCGAGGCGAGCGCACCCGCAAACGGCGCCGCGTCCGCTCAGGCCGCGCCCGCCAACGGGGCCGTGGCGGCGGCGCACGGCGCCGGCGCCGACGCCGTTCAGGGCGACGGCACGGTCCAACGCGCCTCGCCCCGCCGCAAGGTCCTGCTCGGCGCGCGGCTCTGGCATGCCAGCGGCTATTTCGTCGTCGAATGCATGGTCTATGACCTGTCCGAGCATGGCGCCAAGATCAGGCTCGAAGGCGAGGCCTATGTTCCCGACGATCTGGTGCTCAAGCTGAGGGGCGTGCCCGAGCGCAAATGCAAGCTCGTCTGGCGCCGCGGCAATCTGATCGGCGTGAAGTTCAGCTAGAGCCGGCCTGCAAAGGTCGTTGCGTCAGGCGCGGCGGTCGCGTCTCGCGACCTTCTCGGCGACCAGTCGCTTGATCTCGGCGAGCGAGGTGGCGCGCTCGATCTCCTCGATCGTGAAGCGGATGGCGAGGCGCTCCTCCAGCGCCAGCACGAGGCGGAGCTGCGCCAGCGAATCCCAGGCCTCGCAGGTGAAGGCCGAGGTCGCCTCGTCGAGGCTCGCGGGGGCGATTCCGAGACACTCGGCCAGGGTCGTCGCCACGCTCTCGGCGAGAATGTCGTCCGCCGCCAATTCGCCCATCCGTCGCCCGTCCCGAAAGCATCGATCGCAGCGAGGCGCATCATGGGGCAGGCCCGAGCGCCTGTCCATGCGGCGCCGCTCGCTGGCTCGACGCCGGCGCCCATGATAGAGAACCGGCCGATGCAGGACGGATCCTCATCCTCCAGCGAGCCGGCGAAGCCAAGCCAGGACGGCATCTCCGCCGAGCTGCGCGCGCGCATCCGCCTGCGGCCGCTCGCCGAAGCGGATATCCCCGCCGTGGCGCGCTTCGAGCGCGAGATCGCGCATATCTCCTTCCCCGAGGATCCCGTCGACGATCTCGGCTTCTACGAGCGCAAGCTCGCCACGGCGCTCAAGGAGCGCAAGAGCCTCCTGCTTCTTCTCGATCTCGACGGTGCCCCGATCGGCTGGGCCTGGCTCGCCCCGCGCACCAATTTCGTCACCAAGGAAACCTATGGCGATCTGCGCAGCTTCTATATCGACGAATCCTATCGCGGCGGCTTCTGCGCCCTCCGCCTCATGCGCGCCTGCCTCGACTATTGCCGCGAGCATCGGCTCAAGCGGATCGTCGGCCGCACCAGCGTCGCCAACGAGAACATGCAGGCGCTTTACCGGCTCTTCGATTTCGAGCCCCGCCACGTCACCTTCGAGCGCGTCCTCGACAAGGCGAAGCGGGAAGAGCAGGGCTGATCGCGCTCAAGGCGCCGCCTTTGTCCGGCCGAGCAGCCGGAAGCGGTCATGGCCGCAGCGCGGGCAGCCGCGTGTCTTGAGCGCCTCGATGGTCGCGATCTCGCGGCCCTGGCCCACCTCCAGCGCGAGACCGCATGCGGTGCAGCGGTAGCGCCGCGCGGTCACCCTCCGCTCGCCGGTATAGATGGCGCCCTCGAAGCGCGCGGCGGCAAAAGGCGAGGCGGTCCCGGACGTCGTGCGGAGATGCAGCAGCTGGCTCGAGGAGCCGAGGATGCTCGCGCCCGCATAGCGGTTGAAGCCCGGCAGCATATCGACGCAAGCGAGACCGAGCTCGGCGAGCGCACGCTGAAGGTCCAGCGTCTCGTCGGGCGGCAGCTCGGCGAAGGAGAGGAAGACGCTTTTGCCGAGACCCGGCTCGAGCCCCTCAACGCCGCGCGCGGCGAAAAGGCGCGCGCCCTCCAGCGTATAAGGGGGGTCGGTCTCGAACGATTGGAAGACGCCGAGAAGATCGGGCGGCAGCGGCTCGCGCGCGTCATGGCGCCGGCATTCGATCTCCAGACCGTCGCTTTGCGCGATCTCCTGGATCTTGTCGAGCCGGCGCTGGTCGATATCGAGCGCCACCAGGCGCCGCGCGAAGGGTGCCAAGCCGAGTGCCTTGCCGAGCAGCGCGGCCGCGACCGAAATCTGATCGTCGTCGCCCAGAAAGAGCATCGCCCGGCCTTCGACCGCGCCCGCGCGATACATATACAAGGCGCGCGCGAAGGCCGTCTCGGCGGTGCAGGGCGCCTGGTCGAGCGTCACGTCGACGACGGGATTGGTCGCGAGATGGGCGCGCAAGCGCGCGAGCACGCTGTCGAACTCGCGACCGATCACGATGCCCGCGCCGCAGAGCGGGCAGGTCGGATCGAGACGGGCGCGCAGGCCCATCTCCCCTTCGACAAAGCGGCGCCCGCCCTCGCCGAGGACGAGACGCGGTCCGCTCGCGAGAATGCCCGCCTTCTCCAGCTCGCGCCGCAAGGCGGTCGCCACCGGAAGCGGCAGCTTGGCGTGGCGCGCCGCCTCGCGCAGGGTTAGGGGCCCATGGCGCACCAGCGCGCGCAGTAGCGCCGCCACCCCCTCCGCCCCCTCGCGCAAGCGCGCAGCGCGGGCGACGCGCTCGAGCAGGTCAACCCCGCCCGCGTCCGTTTGCGTGGCGCTCTCCTCGCTCATGGAGGAACCCTACCACGAACCCGGCGCGCGAAGCGCCGGGCGGTCGCCCGCGGCCTTGGCCTCTCCTATCCCTTTGAACCGCCGACCTCGCGGGCCCATAATGCCCACGTCGCCGCGGGAGAGATTTCATGGAGCTTCGCTTGCGCCCCCGCCGGGCGCGGTTTTCGGCCGCCGCCGTCTCCGTCGCGATTCTCGCGGGCGCCGCCCTGCCGGCCTCGGCCCAGCATGACGAGGAGCCGGCGAGCCGCTATTTCCGCATCGGCACCGCGGCCTCGGGCGGCACTTACTTCCCGATCGGCGGCCTCATCGCCAGCGCCATCAGCAGTCCGCCCGGCGCGCGGCCCTGCGAGAAGGGCGGTAGCTGCGGCGTGCCCGGGCTGATCGCCGTCGCCGAAGCCACGCAGGGCTCGGTCGAGAATGTCCGGCTCATCGCCGCCGGCAAGCTCGAAGCGGGGTTTTCCCAGGCCGACGTGGCCGACGCGGCCTATCGCGGCGTAGGCGCCTTCGCGCATGCGCCGCTGCCGCAGCTCCGCGTCATCGCCACCCTCTTCCGCGAGATGGTGCATATCGTGGTGCGCGCCGAATCGCCCATCGTCGGGGTCGCCCAGCTCAAGGGCAAGCGCGTCTCGCTCGGCGAGGAGGCCTCGGGCACCGAGGTCGACGCCGAGGCGGCGCTCGCCGCCTACCGCCTGCGCCAGCGCGACCTCACGCCGCTTTTCCTCGCCCCAGGCCAGGCGATCGACGCCCTGCGCGAAGGCCGCATCGACGCCTTCTTCCTCACGGCCGGCATGCCCGTCTCCACCATCGTCGAGCTGGCCGAAGCGACGCCCATCCGCCTGCTGCCGATCGCCGGCGCGGAACTCGAGGCGCTGCATAAGGCGCACTCGTTCCTCATCGCCGCGACCATTCCGTACGGCGCTTATCCCGGCGTCGCGGAAACCGCGACCCTGGGCGTCGGCGCCGAGCTCGTCGTCGCGGCCTCGCTGGACGAGGCGCTGGCCTATGGCATCACGAAAGCGCTGTGGAACGACAGCACGCGCAAGCTGCTCATCGGCGGCCATCGCGGCGGCGCGCAGATCTTGCTCGAGCATGCGCTCGACGGGCTCGCTTTGCCGCTGCATCCGGGAGCCGAGCGCTACTACCGCGAGATCGGCCTCCTTCATTAGTGCGGCGACCTAGGGAGCGACGATGGCGACCCTCTACCATAATCCGCGTTGCGGCAAGTCGCGCGAGGCCTTGCGACTGCTCGAGGCGCGCGGCATCAAGCCCGTCATCGTCGAATATCTCAAGACGCCGCCGAGCGCCACCGAGCTCAAGCGTATCCTCAAGCTCCTCGGCATGAAGGCGCGCGGCCTGTTGCGGAGCAAGGAGCCGGCCTACAAGCAGGCCGGACTCGACGATCAGAGCCTCGACGAGGACAAGATCGTTGCCGCCATGATCGCCCATCCCATCCTGATCGAGCGGCCCATCCTGCTCGCCAACGGCAAGGCGGCGCTCGGCCGCCCGCCGGAGAATATCCTGCGGATTCTCTAGGCCGGCGCCTGCCGCGGGGAACGCCATCCAAGATGCGCCCATGACGGAACAGATGAGACGACGATTGCGCATCGTGCGCAATTTCGCGTTGATCGGCGCGCTCGGCACCGGGGCCTATGGTCTCGGCGTGTCACGCGGCAGCCTCGAAGCCTTCGCGCAAGGTGCGCTCAGCGGCTGCGTGATCAGCGCATCGCTCGCCTGGTTCGAGGTCTTCTTCGTCCGTTCCGCCAGGGGGATGTGGCTGCAGCGCCTTTCCTTCGCGCGCTTCCTGGCGCTCAAGGCGGTCATCTACGCCGTTGTCATCACACTGGGCCTCGAGCTCGGCGCCCTCACCTTCCGCGTCCCGCTCAGCGGACCCCTTGAGCCCGGCTGGCCGCTGGTCGGCACGCTCGTCATCAGCCTCGCTTTCTCGTTGCTCGCCAACTTCGTCATGCAGGTGAACCTCATGCTGGGCCAAGGCGAGCTTACGCGCTTCATCCGCGGCCGCTACCATCGCCCGCGCGAGGAGGAGCGCATCTTCCTTTTCCTCGACCTCGTGGGCTCGACGGCGCTCGCCGAGCGCATCGGCGGGGTGCGCTTCCTCCAGCTGCTGAACGAGCTCTACGGCGAGATCTCCGGTCCCATCCTGGAGCATCGCGGCGAAATCCATAAATATGTCGGCGACGAGGTGATCGTGACCTGGACGCCCGACAAAGGCTTGCCCGAGGCGCGTTGCGTGCGCTGCGCGCTCGCGATCCAAGCGCTGATCGAGACGCGCGGGGCCGATTACAAGGCGCGCTTCGACGCGGTGCCCGCCTTCCGCTTCGCCCTCCATATGGGTCGCGTGGTGTCGGGCGAGATCGGCAGCGTCAAGCGCGAGATCGCCTATCTCGGCGATCCGGTGAACAGCACGGCGCGCATCCTCGAGGCCTGCAGCGAATACGGGCGCAGCGTGATCGCCTCGGGCGCGCTCCTGGAGCGGCTCGGCCCGCCATCGACCTTCCGCGCCGAGCCGCTGGGCGCCGTGACCTTGCGCGGCAAGGAGACGGCCTTGCCGCTTTTCGCGCTCGCACCGAGCTGAGCGTCTTCGCCCGCGAGTCTTGCCGAAGGAGCCTTAACATGTCCGCTTTCGATTTCAGCTTCACCGCCATCGACGGCGCGCCGCTGCCGCTCAAGCGCTTCGCCGGCAAGCCGCTCTTGGTGGTGAACACCGCCTCCGAATGCGGCTTCACGCCGCAATATCGCGATCTCGAGGCGCTGTGGCGGCGCTATCGCGCGCGCGGCCTGGTCGTGCTCGGCGTGCCGTCGAACGATTTCGGCGGGCAGGAGCCGGGCAGCAACGCGCAGATCCGGAATTTCTGCGAAAGCAGCTACCAGGTCGATTTCCCGCTCGCCGGCAAGGAAAAGGTGTCGGGCGCCGCGGCCCATCCCTTCTATCGCTGGGTGGTCGCCGAGCTCGGCGAGGCGGGGGCGCCGCGCTGGAACTTCCACAAATATCTGCTCACGGCCGAGGGCCAGCTCGCCGGCGCCTGGCCCTCGCGGGTAGCGCCGCTCGACCACGAAATCGTCGCGGCCATCGAGCCGCTGTTGCCGACCGCGCCGTAGGATCGACCGGACCTAACCCGGTGCCGGCAGCCGGTTACTGCGATGCGAGGCGCTTGCGCGGGGGGTAGATGAAGCCGAAAACGTCGTAGACCTTCGAGCCGAAATCGCGGACCGGCAGATACCAGACCCGGACCTCGCTCCAATCGTTCAACTCCGAGACATCGATCACCCGCACGTCATGCTGCACCTTGCCGCGCAGGTCCTTATGCCCCCAATTGGCGTGGTCGACCTCGATCTCGCGCGCGCTTAATATCCTGGTAACCACGGCGACATGGCCCGACGGCATGCCCCTCTTGGGCTTGAAGACGAGTGCGGCGCCGATGACGGGGCGATAGCCGCGCGCATAGACGCCGCTCGCATGCTGCCACCAGCTCGAAGCGGCGCCGTAGAGATCGATGCCCGATATGTCGCGCGCGTAGGGAGCGCATTGGACGGCCCAGCCGGGGCCGGAGAAAATCGACGCGACGGTCAACGACAAAAATACGAATCCAACGTGCTTCCTCCACGTCATTGCAGCGCCCCCCTCGATGACCGTTGCCTTCGGTCAATTGTGGTATGAATCCGCCGAAAGGATGCCGCAGCCCCGCGCCGCGTTCAAGGTTAATTGTTTCAATTCGTCACATTTCGTGAGCTCGCGGAAATGACGCCGTCGGCACAAGGCGCCCCCTAGGCGCGGCACCTTGAACGATCGGTGCCAGCCGCTTGTCATAAAAATCGCAAAAAAAATCGCCGTGAGGGAAAATAATTCTTGCTCCTGGGGAAAAAGCTCTATATCCGGAAATTGACGCATACGCACGTGCCGCTGGCCCTCTGTGGTTATGCAACGACGGTCGCGTCTCTTTTGGCAGTCCCGGCCTGAAAACGCCGGATCCGAGAGGGAGCAATCGATGTTCGTAGCCCATAAGGGCGGCCCGGCCGCCCGTCGTCGCGCTAACGAAAATCCCAACAACGTCTCGACCGACGCGAGCGTCGCCGCGATGGCGCCGGACGCGGCTCCCATAGTCGCGCCGGCCGCCGAGCCGCTGCGCGCGCGTCCGCAGCCGCGCAAGCGGACGACGCCTCGCTTTCGCGTGGTGCAGCCGCAAACTCCGCGCGGCGACATCACGCCCAAGATCGCCGCCTTCCTCGACAAGGTGCAGCCGAGCACGCCCTGTCTCGTGGTGGACCTCGACGTCGTCGAGCAGAGCTATCTCGCCATCTGCCGGTCGCTCGAGCCGGCGCAGGTCTATTATTCCCTCAAAGCGAACCCGGCGCCCAAGATACTCAAGCTGCTCAACCGGCTCGGCTCCTATTTCGACGCGGCGAGCCGGGGCGAGATCGATCTCTGCCTCTCGCTCGGCATCGATCCCGCACGGATCGCCTACGGCAACACGATCAAGAAGCAGGCCGACATCGCCCATGCCTTCGACAAGGGCGTGCGCCTCTTCGCCTTCGACGCGGAGCCCGAGCTCGATAAGATCGCCGTCGCGGCGCCCGGCGCGCGCGTCTGCTGCCGCGTGCTGGTGGACAATGTGGGCGCGGAGTGGCCGCTCTCGCGCAAATTCGGCTGCGCCCCGGCCATGGCCGTCGAGCTCATGCTGCGCGCCAAGGCGCTCGGGCTCGACCCCGCCGGCATCTCCTTCCATATCGGCTCGCAGCAGACCGATCTGGCGCAGTGGGACATAGTGCTGCGCGACATCGCGGCGCTCTACGCCGAGCTTGCCGCGCGCGGCGTAGCGGCTCAGGATGCTCAATCTCGGCGGCGGATTTCCCAGCCGCTACCGGCAAGACGTGCCCTCGGTCGAGGACTATGGCGCGGGCGTGATGGCCGCCTTGCGCAAGCATTTCCCCGAACCGTTCGCCGAGCTCATCGTCGAGCCCGGCCGCGGCATCGTGGGCGATGCGGGCGTCATCGAGGCCGAGGTCGTGCTGGTCTCGACCAAGGAAGCGGGCGAGGCCAAGCGCTGGGTCTATCTCGACGTTGGCAAGTTCTCCGGTCTCGCCGAGACGATGGACGAGGCGATCAAATACCGCCTGTTGGCGCCGCATGACGGCGGGCCCACGGGCCCCGTCGTCTTGGCGGGGCCGACCTGCGACAGCGTCGATATCCTCTATGAGCGTTGCGCCTACGAGCTGCCGCTGGCGCTCAAGGCCGGCGACAAGGTGCGGATCCTGTCCTGCGGCGCCTATACAGCGACCTATTCCTCGGTCGGCTTCAACGGCTTCCCGCCGCTCAAGAGCTATTGCATCTGAGGCCTGACCCTCTCGCGGCGCGGCCGGATAAAGCGGGCCTTCCTCCCATCCCAACACAAGAATTTGTGGCTCGCCGCGCGTGCCACGCAACCTATTGAAATCATGGGGTCTTTACCGCTGCCCCATCACGGCCTATGATGAAAGAAGCAATGTTACTTATGAAAAATGGCCCTCAAGCCTTTGAAGCGAAGGCCTGAGACGGAGGAAAAGATGGTCAGGACGTTGCTGGGAGCAGTTTTCGCGAGCGCGTTGCTTGCGGGCTCGCTTGCTTTAGCAGCGGGCGTGCAAGGCACCATGACGGCGCCCCAGCCCGCGGCATCGCCGCGCGCCGCAAGCGAGAGCTGGCCGCCTTGCTCGAAGACGGTTCGGGACCGTTGCATCGAGGTCAATAAGCGCCTCAATCAGGCCTATCCCGCTTGCGCAGGGATCAAGAACCGCGACGAGAAGGCGAGCTGCGTCGAGACCGCCTATAAGGAGAAGAAAGGCTCGTAGGTCGCCCGGCGGCCGGGACGTTTTCACGCCGAGTGAAAACGCGAAAAGCCCAGGCGGCGGCCGATCGGCTGGAGGCAAGAGAACTGAGGCGGTTTCGCCTCAGCGGATATCGCTCTCGCATCCGCCGGCCCATGGCTCGCCCGGCGATCCTCGACCGGCCTTTCATCCTTGGGCAGACTGCGCGCGCCTCGGCGCGCGGATGAGGAGTCTTCTCGACAGTGGCCGCGCGCGATCATGACTGACCTCGCCTCTCCTCGTCCCCGTCAGATCGGTGCCGTCAACTGGATCGGCCTCGGGACGCTTTGCCTCAAGGAGGTGCGGCGCTTCATCAAGGTCTTCGGCCAGACCCTGGTCGCGCCGATCATCACCACGCTGCTTTTCCTCGCCATCTTCACGCTTGCACTCGGCGGCGGCGCGCGCATGGTCGGCGGCCTTCCCTTCGCCGAGTTCCTGGCGCCGGGCCTCATCATGATGGCGATGGTGCAGAACGCCTTCGCCAACACCTCGACCTCGATCGTCATCGCCAAGGTGCAGGGCAATATCGTGGACGTGCTGATGCCGCCCTTGTCCGCGGCCGAGCTCACGGCGGGCTTCACGATCGGCGGCGTGGCGCGCGGGCTCGCCGTCGGCCTCGTGGTGGGGCTGGCGATCCTGCCCCTCGTGCCCTTCCATATCTACGATTGGCGCTTCGTGCTGTTCCACGCCGTGGCGGCCTCGACGATGCTTGCGGTACTCGGCGTGATCGGCGGGGTCTGGGCGGACAAATTCGATCATCTGGCCGCGGTCACCAATTTCGTCGTCGTGCCGCTCTCCTTCCTCTCCGGCACCTTCTACTCGATCGAGCGCCTGCCCGAGGCGGGCCGCGTCTTCGCCTTCGTCAATCCCTTCTTCTACATGATCGACGGCTTCCGCTACGGCTTCATCGGGCGCGCGGACGGCTCGCTCGCGATCGGGATGGCGGTGATGCTGGGGACCGATATTCTGCTGCTGCTGCTGTGCCATCGCATGTTCGCCACGGGCTACAAGCTCAAGGCGTAGGCCGCGGCTTGACCTCGGCGAGGGGCAGGCCGGCCTCGTGCCAGCCATCCGTGCCTTCGGGATACCAGATGGCATGGCGATAGCCGAAGGCGATGGCGCGCTTGGTGGCGTTCCAGCTCATCCAGCATTGGTCGAGGCAATAAAACACCACCGGTCTCGCGAGATCGCCGCCGGTCGCCTCGGCGAGCTCGTCGCGGAACCAGCGCTCGACCTCCGGCCTTATCGCCCCGCGCCCCACGTCGGGCAGCCAGATGCTGCCGGGGATGTCGCGGCGCGGCTCGGGCAGCCAGATGGCGTCCGGACGCATGCCTTCGGGCCGCCGCGGCGCCGGCAGCACGTCGATCAGCACAACGCCGCCGCGCGCGATCATCGCCTTCAGCTCGGCCGTATGGACGACCGTGCCGCCCTTGACGCTGTCGGGCACGGGCGCGCGATAGTCGTCGAGCCGATAGCCCTCGGGCTCCGTCACCCAATCGGCCCGAGCAGGCGCCGCGGAGTATGCGGCGAGGATGGCCGCGGCCAGGAACGCGACCAGCGCATGCATGCCGGCTATCGCGCGGCGCGACATGAAGCTCTCGGGAGACAGGCGAGCCGGAGGACGCCGCGTCGTCAGCTTCCCTTGGGGCCGAGATCGAATTCCCGCTTGAAGGTGGCGGCGCTGCTGTCGCGCACCTCGACATCGAGGGCGTTGGCGCCCTCGGGCCGGAAGCGGAAGGTGATCGCCGGATCCTCGCTGAGCGAGATATCGGCCTCGAGGTCGAAGACCAGCGTGTCGCCGCGGCTCACCTTGATCGTCTGGATAAAGCGCGCGGGGATGTAGTTGCGCGTGAGCTGATCCATCTGCATGCCGTTGGCGTTGGGATGGCTGATCAGCAGCACGGCCTCGCGCGTCGCGGGGCCCGAGGAGGCGGGTGCGGTGACGGCATCGCCGAGCTTGAGCTTCATCTGGCCGAGCCGCTCGGCGGCGAGCTTCGCATCCTTGGTCGAGGGCGCCGAACAGCCGCCCGCCGCCTTGACGAAACGCTCGGCGACGAAAAGCCCGCCGTCCTTCGTCTCGGCCACGGCATGCATGAGGGTATATTGATCGACCCGCACGCGGGTGCGGATGATCTCGGCGTCCGCCGCCGGGCCGAAATGGAAGGTGCCGGCGAGGGGCGCAGGATTTTCGTCGATGATGAGATAGAGCGCCTTGATCTTCTGCGGCTCGGCGAGCGTGATGGTCACGGGCACGAGGGCCGCGTCGAGCGCGCGTACCGGCGCCTCGAGCGCTATCACCCCGGCGCCGTCCTTGATCGCGCGATCGCCGAAGACGGCATGCCGCAAATCTTGCCAGCGCGCGGCGCGCGCCGCATCATCCTCGGTGGCATGGGCCGGGGTCGCCGCCCATGCGGCCAGTAGTCCGAGACCCAGGATCATCGCTCTCATCAGGCATCTCTCCCGTGCTGCGCCGGCCTTTCGCGGAGCCTATTCCCACTCCAGCTCCTTGAAGGCCGCGGTCACATTGCGCCCATTATAGTCTTCGAACAAATCCCATTTGTCCCGCTCGCTCTGCCCCACCGTCTCGACGGCGCTCTCGATATCGCCGCCCTTGGCCAGGATAGCGCGTATTTCCTGCGCAAGAAGCGTAAAATAGCGCTTCTCGTCGGCGGCGCCAGCCGGCCAGGGGACCGAGACCGGGCCGTGACCGGGCACGGCGCGGGCGGCCGGGATCGCCTCCAAACCCTTGAGCTCCTTGAGCCATCCCAGAAGGCTGCCGTCGATCACCGGAATGCGGCCGACGAACAGCAGATCGGCCGCCCAGAGCGTGCCGGTCTTGCGGTCGAAGACGGTGAGATCGTTGTCGGTATGGGCCGGCCCATGGGCCTCGAGCTCGATGACCCTGTCGCCCAAATCCAGCGCGAGCTTGTCGGCCACGAGAAGCGTCGGGACGACGACCGTCCCGGCCCGTGCGGGGCCGAGAATCTCGCCCAGGCGCTTGCGGTAATACTCGCCCCGCTCGCCGAGGGCGCCGGGAAGACGCGCATGGCCTACATAAGTCGGATGGTCCGCCTCGAAGGCGGCGGCGCCGAACACATGGTCGGGATGGACATGCGTCATGATGACGTAGCGGATCGGCCGGTCGGTCTTGGCGCGGACGGCGGCGCGCAGCCGCTCGCCGTCCTCGAGGCTGCCGCCGGGATCGATCACGGCCACCGCGGCGTCGCCGACGATGAAGCCGATATTGGCGATGGCATCGTCGTTCGCCGCCGTGGCGTCCTCGTTCACGCCGTGGCGGACGAAGATGCCGGAAGCCACCTCGGTGACGGCGAGGGGCTCGCGTGCCGGCTCCCCCGACCAGGCCGGGCCGAGAAGCGCAAAGAGCGCGAGCGCGCCCGGCATGATCAGGCGCGCGGCGAGCACGCATCTATGAAGGGATCGCGCGGCCTGCGGCATTGACTATGGCTGGGGCCTCCACAATACTCACCGGCTTTCGTTGCCCCAATATAGTCCCGATTGAGCCGATCCCGTCGAGCGGAGCCTGCCGTGATTCCTGCCCTGATGCCGACCTACAACCGGTGCAACATCGCATTCGAGCGGGGCGAGGGGGCGTATCTCTACGCGACCGACGGGCGACGCTATCTCGATTTCGGCAGCGGCATCGCGGTGACCGGTCTCGGCCATTCGCATCCTCATCTCGTGGCGGCGCTGGTCGAGCAGGGCAAGAAGCTCTGGCACTGCTCCAACATCTACGAGATCCCGGCGCAGCGGCGCCTGGCCGAGCGGCTGGTCGCCCACAGCTTCGCCGACACGGTTTTCTTTTGCAACTCCGGCGCCGAGGCGATCGAGGGCGGCCTCAAGCTCGTGCGCAAATATCACGACGACACCGGTCATCCCGAGCGCTACCGGGTGATCTGCTTCCATAACGGCTTTCACGGCCGCACGCTCGCCACCATCGCGGCGGGCGGGCAGGAAAAGCATCTCAAGGGCTTCGATCCCGTGGTGGACGGCTTCGACCATGTCGCCTACGAGAACCTCAACGAGCTGCGCGACGCGGTGACACCGGAGACCGCCGCCATCCTGGTCGAGCCGGTGCAGGGCGAGGGCGGGCTCAGGGTCGGCTCCGTCGATTTCCTGCGCGGGCTGCGCGCCGTCTGCGACGAGTTCGGCCTGCTGCTCTTCATGGACGAGGTGCAATGCGGCATGGGCCGCACCGGCAAGCTCTTCGCCCATCAATGGAGCGGCATCGCGCCGGACCTGTTGTCGACCGCCAAGGCGCTTGCCGGCGGCTTCCCCGTGGGCGCGCTGCTCGCGACCGAGAAGGCGGCGGTCGGCATGACCGCCGGCACCCACGGCTCGACCTTCGGGGGCAACCCCCTCGCCATGGCGGTCGGCAACGCGGCGCTCGATTTGCTGCTGGCGGACGGCTTCCTCGCGGACGTCGCCGCCAAGGGCGAGCGCTTCGGCGCGCGGCTCGAGGCGCTCGTCCGCGCCCATCCCCACGTCTATGAGGATGTGCGCGGCATGGGCCTCATGCGCGGCTTGCGATGCGCGGAGCCGATCGCGAGCGCCGACATGGTCGCCAAACTGCGCGAGGCGGGACTGCTCACGGTCGGCGCCGGCGACAACGTCATCCGGCTGCTGCCGCCCCTCATCGTCGAGGAGCGCCATTTCGACGAGGCCTTCGCCATCCTCGCGAAGACCGCGGCGGCGGTGGCGCCCGCGCGGGCGTGAGGCCGGAGTCCGGTCATGGCCAAGAGCCCAAATTTTAGTTCCCGCCCGCGAGGGGCGAGGGAGCCGCGCGCCAACCAGCCGCGCCATTTCCTCGATCTCGACCGTTTCGACGGCCCGACGCTGCGGCGCATCCTCGAGCTGGGCAAGGCCTTCGGGCGGGGCGACGGGCAGGCCGGACAACCCTTGCGCGGCAAGACCCTCGCCATGCTGTTCGAGAAGCCCTCGACCCGCACCCGCGTCTCCTTCGAGGTCGGCATGCGCGAGCTCGGCGGCGAGGTGGTGGTGCTGGAGCGCGACGGCATGCAGCTCGGCCGCGGCGAGACCGTGGCCGACACGGCGCGCGTCCTCTCGCGCTATGTCGACGCGATCATGCTGCGCACGACGCGCGAGGAGAAGCTGCACGAGCTCGCCGATCACGCCAGCGTGCCGGTGATCAACGGGCTCACCGACCGCACCCATCCCTGCCAGCTCATGGCCGACGTGATGACCTTCGAGCAGCATCGCGGGCCTATCGCCGGCAAGGTCGTCGCCTGGGCGGGCGACGGCAACAATATGGCGACCTCCTGGCTGCATGCCGCGGCGCGCTTCGGCTTCACCTTGAGGCTCGCCTGCCCCAAGGAGCTGGGGCCGCCGCGCCGGGTGGTGGAATGGGCGCGCAAGGAGGGCGGCGACGTCCTCATCACCGACGAGATCGAGGCGGCGGTGCGCGGCGCCGATTGCGTCGTCACCGATGCTTGGGTCTCGATGGGCGAGAAGGAGGCGGGGACGCGCCAAGCGCTGCTGCCGCCCTACCAGGTGAACGAGCGCATCATGGCTCTGGCCAAGCCGAACGCCATTTTCATGCATTGCCTGCCGGCCCATCGCGGCGAGGAGGTCACGGACGCGGTGATCGACGGGCCGCAGTCGGTGGTCTGGGACGAGGCGGCGAATCGCCTGCCGGCCCAACAGGGCATCCTCGTCTGGTGCCTGGGGTGAGTGGCGCGCTGCGGCCGGGCGGCGGGGACGACCTCGTCCAGCCCTTCCAGATCGAGGCGCCGGCGATCCGCGGCCGGCTGGTGCGGCTCGGGCCGCTGGTGGACGAGGTGCTCTCCCGCCACGACTATCCCGCGCCGGTCGCGACGCTCTTGGGCCAGGCGTTGGCGCTCGCGGCGACCTTCGCCGGCACCTTCAAATATGACGGCGTCTTCTCGCTGCAGACCAAGGGCGACGGGCCTGTGCGCATGCTGGTCGCCGACGTCACCAGCGGGGGCGAGGTCCGCGGCTATGCCCGCTATGACGAGGAGCGCCTCGCCTCGGCCGAGCGCGAGGCGGCCGAGCGCCATGGCGCGCTCGGCGCCGTGCCGCGGCTGCTCGGCTCGGGCTATCTCGCCTTCACCGTCGATCAGGGGCCCGAGACGGAGCGCTATCAGGGCATCGTCGAGCTGCAGGGCGCCGAGCTCGCCGACTGCATCCATCATTATTTCCGCCAGTCGGAGCAGCTCGACGCGGTGTTCAAGCTCGCCGTCGGACGCAGCGGGCCGGCCGAGGCGCCGGGGCCCTGGCGCGCCGCGGGCATCATGATCCAGCGTCTGCCGCTCGAAGGCGGGGAGGCCGGCGCCGTCGCGGAGACGGGCGCGCTCGATGCGCAGGAAGAGAGCTGGCGCCGCTCCCTCATCCTCATGGCCAGCGCCACGACCGAAGAGATGCTCGATCCCGGGCTCGGCGCCCATGAGCTGCTCTACCGCCTCTTCCACGAAGACGGGGTGCGCGTCTTCCGCCAGCGCCGCTTGCGCGCCGGCTGCCGCTGCTCGCGCGAGCGCGTGGTGCGCGTGCTGCGCGCCCTCTCGCCGGCGGAGCTCGAGGAGATGAAGGTCGAGGGGCGCGTCACTGTCACCTGCCAGTTCTGCATGCGCGAATATGACTTCGACGAGGCGGCGCTGGCGGCGGCGCTGGCGCCTTGAACGGTCACAGCCCGGCCCACATATAGGCCCGGGGGGCTTCAGCGATGGAGTCCGACATGACCCTGCTCAAACCTCTCGGTTTTGCGGCCTTTCTTCTGTTCCTGCCCGCCTTCGCCTTTGCCGCCGCCCCGCCCGAGGTCGGCCAGTTTCCCGATATCGATTGGACCGCGGCGCAGCCCATCAGGCTCGACGTGGCAAAGCTCGAGATCGTCAACCAATATGTCCCCACGCGCAGCCCGCCCCATATCGAAGCGGTAGTGCCGCGCACCCTGCTCGACGCGGCCGATCGATGGGCCAGGGCGCACCTCATCCCGGCGGGACCGCAAGGGGTCGCGCGGCTTGTCATCACCGATGCCAGCATCGTCGAGGTGCCCTTGCAGACGCCGGCGAACATGGCCCCGCCCGCGCAGCCTCCAGTGCGTTTCGATGCGCATATCGCCCTGCGTCTGGAGTTCTACACGCCCGACAACGCGAGCCGCGGCAGCGTGACGGCCGAGGCGAGCGCCACGCGCTCGATCACCAACGACGTGGCGGGGCCCGACATCGCGCGCCAGCAATATCTGCTCGTCTCCGACGCCCTCCATTCGCTCAACGGCGTCTTCGACAGCACCATCCATAGCCAGCTTGCGGGCGTCATCCTGCCTTAGCAAGGCTCCGATCGAACCGAATCGCGCTTCTGCAGCAAAAAATCGTCACCACCGGGCCTCCGGGTCCGGCCTTTGGCCGGCCCGAGGACAAGCTTCACGTCCCGGTGGTCCACGTCTTTCTTCAACACGAAAGGAAGCCGTGGATCGCCGGCACAAAAGCCGGCGATGACGGCGGGGGCCTTGGATCGGGCGACCCGAAGACGCCATAGCCGCTTACGCGCCGGCGAGCGTCACCGCGACGACGAGATTTTCCCGGAACAGCCCGGCCAGCGCGGCGGCGAGATCGAAGCCCTCATCGATCTCGAACGCCGCCTCCGCCGCCTGCTCGAGCGGCTCGGCCGCGCCAAGCGCCCGGCGGAAGGCCAAGTCGGCCGCCGCGAGCCTGCGCATCACCACCGCCTCGCCTTGGCGGTCGATCTCGAGCCTGACGCCGCCCTCGGCGAGATCGATCGGCGCTTCGCTGGTCGGCGCCGTTTCACGCGATTCCGCGCGGTTGGCGCGCCAGATACGGTCGATCGGCCAAGGCGATTCCAGATGGCCGAGCGCGGGCTTCAGCGCGAAGCGCAAGCGCGGCGTGTCCTCGGGCGCCGTGCCGCCCATCGCCTCGGGCCCGAGCGGCGCTCGCTCGGGAGCCTCTGCCGCGCGATGCATGAGCCATTCGAGCCGTGCCACGTCGGCTAGATAGACGAGCGGCATCGCGGGCGGGAAGCCGGCCAGGAACTCGGGCAGGCGTGCGCCATAGAGCCCGAGGCAGGCCTCCTCCGGCGGATGGGCCCGCAGGAAATTCCGCGCGGCGTAATCGAAGAAGCGCCCATCCACCAGGCGGCAGGTCGCGGGAAACACGTCCTTCAGGGCGGCGGTGAGCGAGAGCACGACATTGTTGCGGTAGACTGCGAGGCGCTCGGCCGACGCGATGCCGTCCTCGCGCAGCAGGCGCGCGACGGCCGCCTCATCCTCCTCGAGAAGGGCGCGGCGAAAATCCCGTTGCAGCTCACGCAGCGCGGACATCGCCGGCTGTCGCCGTCGCCGCCATGCGCTCCGCCTCGCTCGCCTGGGCGAGCAGGACCGGCAAGGGCGGGATGTTGCGATCCCATTCGATGAGGCTCGGCCTCATCCCGAAGCGGGCGAGCGCGCCGCGATAAAGCGCCCAGACCTCGTCCGCGACGGCCGAGCCATGATCGTCGATCAACAGCTTCCGTCCCTGGCGCTCGCCGCGGAAATGTCCCGCCAGATGGATCTCGCCCACCGCCGCAGGCGGCAAGGCATCGAGATAGGCCTCGGCGTCCTCGGCGAAATTGCTGCAGCTCACGAAAATATTGTTCACGTCGCAAAGCAGGCCGCAGCCCGTCCGCCGGACGAGCTCGGCGAGGAATTCCGCCTCGGGAATGGTGGAATGGCGGAAGCGCAGATAGGCCGAGGGGTTCTCGACCAAAATGGAACGGCCGAGCGCTTCCTGCGTGGCCTCGATATTGCGGCTCGCGACCGCGAGCGCCTCGTCGGTATAGGGCAGCGGCAGCAGATCGTTGAGATAGGCGCCGTCGACGATGCTCCAGGAGAGATGCTCGGAGACGAGGAAGGGCTCGACCGCCGCGATGAGCGCGCCGAGCTTGGCAAGATGCGCGCGCTCGACGCCCTCGGCGCTGCCGAGCGAGAGCCCGACTCCATGCAGGCTCACGGGATAGTCGCGCCGCAGAGCCAACAGGCGATCGAGCGCCGGCCCGTTGGCCATGTAGTTCTCCGGATGGACCTCGAGCCAGCCGATGGCGGGGCGGCTCGCCGCGATCTCGGTCATATGCGGCGCGCGCAGGCCGATGCCGATCTGGCCCGCGATCGCCCCCTTGATGCGCTCCTCGCCTTTCATGCCGCGCATGGCTCCGTCCCGCTTGTCACGCATGCGAATTTAGCCGCGTCTCCCTGCGGCGGAAGCTCATATGATATCACGAATGCGTGCGGACCCGTTTCGACCCACCCACCGACCGGGCTCGAGGGTCCTGCCAAGCGCTGACTCGACCTGGGGCGCCCAAGAAGGATAGTGTCCTTGACGATCAAGGACCGAGTGGCAAGGGGGCAATCCGTGCGATCTTCGATTTTCATGGCGGCAATCGCCGCCGCGATCTTCTGCGGCTCCCGCGCTTGGGCCGACGCGTTCGAAACCGGCAATGAGCTGTTGCGCGACTGCGAAGCGAAGACGCCGCTGAGCGTCGCGCACTGCTCCGGTTATCTGCAAGGCGTCATCGATGAGCTGGAGGCATTTCGCTATGCCAACGGATTGCATGTCTGCCTCCCGGCCGGCACCAAGACCGGACAAATCATCGAGGTGGTGGTGGCCGAATTGAAGGAAGAGCCGACAATCCGGCATCTCCCGGCCGCCGCGTTGGCCGCCGGCGCGATAACCCGGGCTTGGTGCTCGCCGAAACGAGACTGATACAAGACCGCCGAGCCGCGTCCGCGCTCTCTCGCCTCGCCTCAATGCACCTGGCGCTCCTGGCCCTCCCAATAGGGCTGGCGCAACACGCGCTTCAAGAGCTTGCCCGAGGGGTTGCGCGGCAGCTCCTTCATGAAATCGACCGTGCGCGGCAGCTTGAAGCCGCCGATGCGCTCGCGCGCGAAGGCGATGATCTCCTCGGCGCTCGCCTGCGCGCCGGGCTTGAGCACGACGCAGGCCTTGACGCTCTCGCCCCAGGTCTCGTCCGGCACGCCGATCACCGCCACGTCGGCGATGGCGGGATGGCCGTAAAGCGCGCTCTCCACCTCGGCGGGATAGATGTTCTCGCCGCCCGAGACGATCATGTCCTTCACGCGGTCGTAGATATAGAGATAGCCCTCCTCGTCCATGTAGCCGGCGTCGCCGCTGTGGAACCAGCCGTCGCGGATCGAGCGCCTGGTCGCCTCGGGCTGGTTCCAATAGCCCTTCATCACCTGCGGCGTGCGGCAGACCACTTCGCCCACCGTGCCGCGCGGCATCTCGCGGCCATTCGCATCGAGGATGCGAAGCTCGACGCCCTTGAAGGCCCGGCCGCAGGATTTCATCTTGGGCGTACCCTCGGCGCTATGCTCATCCGGCGCCAGATAGGTTATGGCGCCGGTTGTCTCGGTCAGGCCGTAGACCTGGCCGAAGCCGCAGCGGAAGACGGCGAGCGCGCGCTTGAGGAGATCGAGCGGGATGGGGCTCGCACCATAGGCGATGAGCTCGAGGCTGGAGAAATCCGTCTCGGCGCAGCCCGGCGTGTTGAGCAGGAAGAGGATCACAGCGGGCACGAAGAAGGTCTTGGTCACGCGATATTTGGCGATGGCGGCGAGGATGGCCTTTGGATCCACCTCGCGCAGCATGACGTCGGTGGCGCCGCGATAGAGCGCCACCAGTGCGTAGCCGCTGCCGCCGATATGGAAGAGCGGCATCACCACCAGGCTCACGTCGTCCTCGCGCCAGCCGCCGACCTGCTCGACGAAGAGCGGGAAGAGGCAGAGCAGATTATGGTTGGTGAGCTGCGCGCCCTTGGGCCGGCCGGTCGTGCCGCTGGTGTACATCTGGATCGCCACGTCCCACACATCGTCGGGCAGCTCGGGATCCTTGGCCGATTGCCGGTCGCGCCAGGCGCTGTAGGAATCGTCCCCCTCGCCCGCGATGGCGATGAAATGCCGCACGTTCGGGAGGGCCGCCTTGATCCCGCTCACGGCGGCGGCGAAATCGGGGCCGTAGAACAGCATCTCCGCCTTGGCATCGTCGAGCACGAAGGCGATCTCCGGCGGAGCCAAGCGATAATTGACCGGCACCAGCACGGCCCGCGCCTTGGTCGCGCCGAACAGCAGCTCGAAGAAGCTGGGATGGTTCTTGTCGAGGACGGCGATGCGCGCGCCGGGCTTGACGCCGGCGGCGAGCAGGCCGTTCGCGACCCGATTGGCGCGCCGGTTGAGCTCGCCATAGGAGATCGGCTTGTCGTCATAGATGATGGCCGCGCGCTCGGGCCGCGCGGCGGCGTGATGGCGGATGAGCCCGCTGATGGTGAGAATCGATTCCATCGTCCTCCCCCGTCTGTCGGGTTTCTTGCCTCTCCGGAGCCGGCACGCCGCCCCCGGGGGTCGTTTACCGTGGCAACTCTACCACAGGCCCCCGCCGGCTCGGCAGTCCCTCTTGCGCCCGGGGCTTGTGCGGAGGCGCGATAGGTCCTATGTAAGCGGCATCAGTATCTGCTTCGGCGCTTGCCGATTCTGCCCCCGATTGGGGCGCAGCCATCTCAGCAAACCATGAGGCCGGTATCTGCTCAACGTCGCGCGACGATCGCGCGGCGTGATTTTCAACTTTCTACAGGAGGCCATCATGGCTACCGGTACTGTGAAATTCTTCAACAGCCAGCGCGGCTTCGGCTTCATCCAGCCGGCCGACGGCTCCAAGGACGTCTTCGTCCATGTGAGCGCCGTCGAGCGGTCGGACCTCGGCAGCCTCGTCGAGGGGCAGTCGGTGAATTATGAGCTGGAGCGCGGCCGCGACGGGCGCGTTTCGGCCATCAATCTGAAGTCGGCCTAAGGCTTCGGAGGGGCCGCGCGCGGCGCCCGCAAGGGTCCGACGCAGCGGCCTTCCGCCGCCGCTCCCCTCAAAGGGAGCGGCGAGGAATTGACGAGCGGGCTCGGCCCAAGGCCGGGCCCGTTTTCTTTTGGCGCGTTCCCAATGGCGAGTTCCATATAGCTAGCTTGGCCGCCGATCCGGCATGATGCGGCGGCGCGCGCGAAGCGCGCATAGCCGAGGAGTGCCGCCATGAGCGAGGAGATCGGTTTCATCGGCCTGGGCCTGATGGGGACGCCGATGACGCGGCGCCTCTTGGCGGCGGGCCAGCGCGTCACGGTCTGGAACCGCTCACCCGCGAAACTGGCGCCGCTCCTGGCGGAAGGGGCCAAGGCCGCAGGGAGCGCCGCGGCGCTCGGCGAACGCTCGACCGTCGTGCTCTTATGCGTCAGCGACACCAAGGCGGTCGAGGAGGTGGTGTTCGGGCCGCGGGGCGTGGCCGAAGGCCTGCGGCCGGGCAGCCTGCTTGTCGATCATTCCAGCATCGAGCCCGAGGCGACGCGGCGCATGGCGGCGCGGCTCGGAAGCGAGCGCAGATCGGGCTGGATCGACGCGCCCGTCACGGGCGGCGTCCCCGGTGCCGTCGCCGGCACGCTCGCCATCATGGCGGGCGGCGAGGCGGGCGAGATCGAGCGCGCGCGACCGCTTCTGGCGCCGCTCTGCCAGCGGCTCACCCATATGGGCCCGGTCGGCGCCGGCCAGACGACCAAGCTCTGCAACCAGCTCATCGTCGGCTGCACGCTCGCCGCCCTCGCCGAGATGACGCGCCTCGCCCTCGACGCGGGCATCGATGCAGGCCGCCTGCCCGAATGCCTGAAGGGCGGCTTCGCCGATTCGATCCTGATGCAGCTGTTCCAGCCGCGGCTGGCGGCGCGGAAGTTCTCGCCCCCCGTCGGCCATGTCAGCACCATCATGAAGGATCTCGACACGATCTTGGCGCTGGGGCGCGAGACGACGACGGCGCTGCCCATGGCAGCGACCGCGGCGCAGCTCTTCCGCCAACTCATCGCGCGCGGCGCCGCCGAGCTCGAGCCGAGCGCATTGATCGCGCTCTCCGACCCCACGCCGATGATCTCGTGACGCTATGCGCAGCGGTCGGCGATGCGCCGTTTCTGAGTTGTGAGCGCTGCGGTAAATTCATTCATCAAATTGTCATGCCCGGCCTTGTGCCGGGCATCGATGTCTTTCTTTCGAAGGCAGTCAAGACGTGGATGGCCGGCACGGGCCGGCCATGACGATTTGAGCCCTGGGGGTGCGCGGCGACCTTATCTCTTCTCGACGCTCAATACCGGATCTCTTCTCGACGCTCAATACCGGTACTGCTCGGCCTTGAAGGGGCCTTTCTCGCTCACCCCGATATAGGCGGCTTGGGCGGGGGTGAGCTTCGTCAGATGCGCGCCCACCTTGTCGAGATGCAGCGCCGCCACCTTCTCGTCGAGGCGCTTGGGCAGGACATAGACCTGGCGCTCATATTTGCCCGGATTGGCGAAAAGCTCGATCTGCGCCAAAGTCTGGTTGGTGAAGGAGGCGCTCATCACGAAGCTCGGATGGCCGGTGGCGCAGCCGAGATTGACCAGGCGCCCCTGCGCCAGGAGGATGATGCGCTTGCCGTCGGCGAACTCGATCTCGTCCACCTGCGGCTTGACGTTGTGCCATTTGAGATTGCGCAGCGCGCCGATCTGGATCTCGGAATCGAAATGACCGATGTTGCAGACGATGGCGCGATGCTTCATCCGCCGCATATGGTCGAGGGTAATGACGTCGATATTGCCCGTGGCGGTGACGAAGATGTCGGCGCGCGGCGCCGCATCCTCCATGGTGACGACCTCGTAGCCCTCCATCGCCGCCTGCAGCGCGCAGATCGGGTCGACCTCGGAGACGATGACGCGCGCGCCGGCGTTGCGTAGGGAGGCCGCCGACCCCTTGCCCACGTCGCCGAAGCCGCAGACCATGGCGACCTTGCCGGCCATCATCACGTCGGTCGCGCGGCGGATGCCGTCGACGAGCGATTCGCGGCAGCCGTAAAGATTGTCGAACTTCGACTTGGTCACCGAATCATTGACGTTGATGGCGGGGAAGAGGAGCCGCCCCTCCTTCGCCATCTGATAGAGCCGATGCACGCCGGTGGTGGTCTCCTCGGTGCAGCCGCGGATCGACTTGCCGATCGTCGCATACCAGCCCGGCTTCGCCTTGAGCCGCGCCTTGATGGCGGCGTAGAGCGCCTCCTCCTCCTCGTTCGCGGGCTTGGCGAGGACCGAGGGATCGCTCTCGGCGCGGATGCCGAGATGGACGAGCAGGGTGGCGTCGCCGCCGTCGTCGAGGATCATGTTGGGCACCCCGCCGTCGCCCCATTCGAAGACGCGGTGGGTGAAGTCCCAATATTCCTCGAGGCTCTCGCCCTTATAGGCGAAGACGGGCGTGCCCGAGGCGGCGACCGCGGCGGCGGCATGGTCTTGCGTCGAGAAGATGTTGCACGACGCCCAGCGCACGTCCGCGCCGAGCGCCTTGAGCGTGTCGATCAGCACGGCGGTCTGGATCGTCATATGGAGCGAGCCTGCCACGCGCGCGCCCTTGAGCGGCTGCTGCTTGCCATATTCGGCGCGCAAGGCCATGAGCCCCGGCATCTCGGTCTCGGCGAGGGCGATCTCGTTGCGGCCCCATTCGGCGAGCTTGATGTCGGCGACCCGGTAGTCGGGCGCTGCTGTCTTGGCGGCGGCGGTCGTCGTCATGAGGCTCTCTCCATGGGGCTATGTCGCCGATCGGCCGCGCCTCGGGGGCGACGGTCGAATCTCCCGGCTCAGGACGGCGCTATATCAGCGGTTTCGCTTGAGATCAAGTGAAATATAAAGACATGTTTATGTCGTTATATTTCTGAGGGAACCTGTCCACCGGGCAGCCTTTCCAAGACCAGCCGCGCCGCGGCCAGATCCTCGATCGCAGCCCCCACCGACTTGAAGAGCGTGATCTCGTCCTCCCCCTGCCGGCCCATGCGCTGGTTGCGGCAAAGCTCGTAGAGGTCGCCCTGGATGGCGGACTCGGCGAGGACGCCGCTCGCGAGCGGCCGGACGATGTCCCCCGCCTCCTTGAGCGCGCCCGCGCGGGTATCGACGAAGACGCGGGCGCGCTGCACCGCCTCGTCGTCCGCCTCGCGCATCTCGGGCGTATAGCCGCCCACGAGATCGAGATGCTGCCCCGCTTTGAGCCAGGCGCCGTGGATGAGCGGCTCTTGAGCGAGCGTGGCGCAGGAGACGATGTCGGCGCGCGGCACGGCGTCGGCCAGATCGGCGACCGCCTCCACCCTCAGCCCCGCATGGTCGAGGCGCGCGGCGAGGGCCCTCGCCTTCTCATGGCTGCGTCCCCAAAGCATGACCTTGCGGATCGGGCGGATGGTGGCATGGGCCTGGACGAGATAGGCCGCGAGCATGCCGGTGCCGACCATCAGGAGCCGCGCGGCGCCGCGATGGGAGAGATAGCTCGAGGCGAGCGCCGAGGCGGCCGCCGTGCGCTTGGCGGTGAGCAGGCGCGCGTCGATGACCGCGCGCGCCTGGCCCGTCGTCCCGTCGAGCAGAACGTAAAAGCCCTGCACGCTCGGCACACCCTTCGCGGCGTTGCCGGGGAAGATGGTAACGAGCTTGATGCCGATATCGCCGCCCTCCCGCCAGGCCGGCATGAGCAGCAACGTGGCGTCCGGCGCGCCCGGCAGCTTGATGTCGTGATGGCTCCTGAGCGGCGAGACGCAGCCTTCGATGAAGGCGGCGCGCAGCCGCTCGACGAGCTCGGCCTCGTCGAGCGCCTGTTCGACCTCCGCGGCGGTGACGATGCGCATGGGGGTTCGGCGCCGTCGCCGCGATCGGGCGGCCCTAGCTCGCCTTGGGCAGCGAGCGCGGCAAGGCGCCGGGCGGCGCCGGCAGGCCCTTGGCCGAGCGGGCGAGCGCCGCCTCGGCGGCGAGGCGCTTATCGAGCTCCGCGCGTGCCTGCCTGAGCGCCGCCTCGAGCCGCGCGGCCTCGGCCTCGGCGCGCCGCGCGCGCCGGCGCGTGCGCTGGCTCGCGAAAAAGGCCGCGACGGCGCCCAAAAGGAAGCCCAGCACGAGCGTGCCGAGCAGCAGCGCATAGAGCGGCAGGTCCAGGACATAGGGCAGCGGCTCGAGCTTGAGCTCGACCGGGGCGCGATTCGAGACCGCGAAAAGAATCAGCAGAAGGGCCGCGAAGAGGCCGGCGACGGAGCCGACGAGCCGCCTCATCGCCTACAACCCGCGCGCGAGCTACTTCTTGGCATTCAGGCGCTCGCGCAACTCTTTGCCGGTCTTGAAGAAGGGGATGTGCTTCTCGCTCACCGCCACCGCTTCGCCGGTGCGCGGATTGCGCCCCAGCCGCGAGCCCCGCCGCTTCACCGAGAAGGCGCCGAAGCCGCGCAGCTCGACGCGGTCGCCTCGCGCCAAGGCGGCGGAGATCTCCTCGAAGATCGTCGATACGATGCGCTCGATGTCCCGCTGGAAGAGATGCGGATTGATTTCCGCGAGGTGCAGAATGAGCTCGGACTTCGTCATCGATCTCCCCCCCGCTTCTCCCCGCTTCCCCTCGAGACCTCGAGCGGTTGCCTCGAAGGGTGCCAGAGCGGCGCCGAGCCGTCAAGCATAAGCCTCTCAGATAGCGGCGTTTTTCGGATCGCCGCCGGAGGGGGAACGAAGCGCGGGCGCGATGACGCCGGGGATGGGAAGTGCGGTGCGCGCTGGGCAAGTGCCGGGGCCGCGCCGGAAACGCGAGGCCCGCGCCTATTCGGCGTCGCCCGCGGGCTCGGCCTCCTCGCTCTCCTCTTCTTCCGCTTTCTCGCTGTCCTCGCCGGCCTTGGCGCCCTTGGCCGGTTTCTCGCCTTTCTCGCCTTTGGACTTGCCGCGCTGCGCCTTGCTCAACGCCGCGCCCAAGATGTCGCCCAAGGAGGCGCCGCTGTCGGACGAGCCATATTGCGCCATGGCCTGTTTGTCCTCCTCGATCTCGCGCGCCTTGATTGAAAGGCTGTAGCGCCGGGTCGAGCGGTCGATCGAGACCACCTTGGCGTCGACCTTGTCGCCCACGGCGAAGCGGTCGGGCCGCTGGTCGACGCGGTCGCGCGAGAGCTCGGCCTTGCGCACGAAGCCCGTGGCGCCGTCGGCCACCGCCACCTCGATGCCGTTGTCGAGGATCTTGGTGACCGTGCAGGTGACCATGTCGCCCTTCTTGACCGCGGTCGCGGTGCGCTCGAAGGGGTCGTCGGTGAGCTGCTTGACGCCCAAGGAGACGCGCTCCTTCTCGACGTCGACGTCGAGCACCTTGACCTTGATCCGGTCGCCCTTCTTGTAGTCCTTGATCGCCTCCTCGCCCGGGCGGCTCCAGTCGAGGTCGGAGAGATGCACCATGCCGTCGATCTCGCCGGGCAGGCCGACGAAGAGCCCGAACTCGGTGATGTTCTTGATCTCGCCCTCGAGCTCGGTGCCCGCCGGGTACTTCTCGAGGAAGGCCTCCCAGGGATTGTCGAGGCATTGCTTGAGGCCCAGGCTGATCCGGCGCTTCTGCGGATCGACGTCGAGCACCATGACCTCGACCTCCTGGCTGGTCGAGACGATCTTGCCGGGATGCACGTTCTTCTTGGTCCAGCTCATCTCGGAGACATGGACGAGCCCCTCGATCCCGGGCTCGAGCTCGACGAAGGCGCCGTAGTCGGTGATGTTGGTGACGCGGCCCTTGAACTTGGCCCCCGCCGGATATTTGAGCGCCACGCCCTCCCAGGGATCGGCCTCCAGCTGCTTCATGCCGAGCGAGATGCGCTGCGTCTCCGGGTTGAAACGGATGACCTGCACCTCGACGTTCTGCCCGATATGCAGCGCCTCGGAGGGATGGTTGATGCGGCGCCAGGCGATATCGGTGACGTGGAGCAGGCCGTCGACGCCGCCCAGATCGACGAAGGCGCCGTAGTCGGTGATGTTCTTCACCACGCCCTTGAGCACCTGGCCTTCCTTGAGGTTGGCGACGAGCTCCGAGCGCGCCTCGGCGCGGGTCTCCTCCAGCACGGCGCGGCGCGAGACGACGATGTTGCCGCGCTGGCGGTCCATCTTGAGAATCTGGAAGGGCTGCGGCTGGCCCATCAGCGGGGTCACGTCGCGCACCGGGCGGATATCGACCTGGCTGCCGGGCAGGAAGGCGACGGCGCCGTTCAAATCAACCGTGAAGCCGCCCTTGACGCGGCCGAATATGACGCCGGTGACGCGCTGCTGCTCCTTGAAGGCGCGCTCGAGCTGCGTCCAGGCCTCCTCGCGCCGCGCCTTCTCTCGGCTCAGCACCGCCTCGCCGTTCTTGTCCTCGATGCGCTCGACATAGACGTCGACGAGATCGCCGATCTGCACCTTCGCCGAGCTGCCTGGCGTGGCGAACTCCTTGAGCGGGACGCGGCCCTCGGATTTGAGCCCGACGTCGATGAGCGCGTAATCGGCCTCGATGCCGACGACGCGGCCCTTGACTACGGCATGCTCGAAACTGTCTTGGCTGCGCAGGCTCTCCTCGAGGAGCGAGGCGAAGCTTTCGTCATGGGCGCCGGCGGCGCCCGCGGAGGCGGTCTCGGTAGCGATATCGGTCATTCAGCAGCTCCAATCATCGTTGCATGTTTTCCGGCCAGCCGGTTGGTTTCGGCGGTCTTTGCTCGAACAACGCGGCAGCCGGCTCAAGGCCGGTCGCCGCCGGTCGTCTTCAGGATATAGTGAACCGCGGCCGCGAAAGCCTGGTCCGCGTCGAGCCCGCTGGTATCGAGCGGGAAGGCGTCGGCGGCGCGCTTGAGCGGCGCCGCCAGGCGGCCGCTGTCGCGCGCGTCGCGCTCCTTAAGATCCTGCAGGACGCGCGCATATATAATGTCAATGCCGCGATCCCGCAACTCCTTATGGCGCCGGCCGGCCCGGGTCTCCAGGTCGGCGGTCACATAGAGCTTGGCGTCGGCGTCGGGGCAGATCACGGTGCCGATATCGCGCCCGTCGAGCACGGCGCCTTTCTTGCCGCAGGGCGGCGATTTCGCGAAGCGGCGCTGCAGCTCGAGCAGGGCCTGCCTGACCGCCGGGATCGCCGCCACCTTGGAGGCCGCCGCGGCGTAGCCGTCCTCGCGCAAGGCGGGATCTCCGAGCTCGGCGAGGGTGAGGTCGCGCGCCGCGGTCGTCGCCGCCGCCTCGTCGGAGGGCTCCTGGCCGGCGCGGGCGAGCTTGGCGGCGACCGCCCGGTAGAGCAAACCCGTGTCGAGATAGGCGAGGCCGAAGCGCTCGGCGAGCCGCCTGCCGAGCGTGCCTTTGCCCGAGGCCGCGGGACCGTCGAGCGCGATGATCACGCGGCCTCCGCGATCTGCGCGCCGAGCTTGTTCATGAGCGCGGCGAAGCCGGGGAAGCTGGTATCGATCATGGCGCCGTCGTCGATCGCTACGGGCGCGCGCGCGGCGAGGCCCAGCACGAGGAAGGCCATGGCGATGCGATGGTCCATCCGGGTGGCGACCCGCCCGCCGCCCGGCACCGGCCCGCCCGCGCCCTCGATGATCAGGCTGTCGCCCTCGATCTCGACCGCGACGCCGTTGGCGGCGAGGCCCGCCGCGATGGCGGCGAGGCGGTCGCTCTCCTTGACGCGCAGCTCCTTGAGCCCGTCGAAGCGGCTCTTGCCCTTGGCCGCGGCGGCGGCGACAGCGAGGATGGGATATTCGTCGATCATGCTGGGCGCGCGGGAGGCCGGCACATGCAGGCCCTCGAGTGCGCTCGCCTCGACGACAAGGTCGGCGACGGGCTCGCCCGCCTCCTCGCGCGCGTTCTCGAGCACGATCCGCGCGCCCATCTCGCCGAGGCTCGCGAGCAGGCCGGCGCGCAGCGGATTGACGCCCACGCCCGGCAGCCTGACCCTCGAGCCCGGCACCAGAAGCGCTGCGACGATCGGGAAGGCGGCCGAGGAGATGTCGGCCGGCAATGCCAAGCGGCGCGCGGCGAGCTCGGGCTGGCCTTCGAGAGCGATTTCGCGCGCGCCGTCCGCGCTCACGCCGACCGCGACCGTGGCGCCGAAATAGCGCAGCATGCGCTCGCTATGGTCGCGCGTCGGCTCGGGCTCGATCACCGTGGTGCGGCCCGGCGTATTGAGCCCGGCGAGCAGCAGCGCCGACTTCACCTGCGCCGAGGGCACCGGCAGTCGATAGGCGATGGGCAGCGGCTCGGCCGTGCCGACGACGGCGAGCGGCAGCCTGCCGCCCGAGCGCGCGAGGAAGCGAGCGCCCATCGCCTCGAGCGGGAGTGCTACCCGCCCCATCGGCCGCCCGCGCAAGGAATCGTCGCCGGTGAAGAAGCTGGTAGACCGGGCGCGTGACAGCGGAACCGGCCCCCGGCGCGGAGTTACTTCACCGCGCCACGCACCCGAACCAGCGCCGGTATGAGGCGCTGCGCGGCTACTTCACCGAGGACCTGACCGTCGAGCAGGCCGGCGCCGGCGCTACACCCGCTCCAGCATGGCCAGCCTGCTGGGCGACTTCCGGGCCGGGCAGCTGGAGCTGTTCGCCCCGCCCGGCAAGCCCGGCCCCAAGACCGCCCCGGCCAAGGACCGCGCCCGCGCCCGGGTGACCGAACTGCGCCGGGCGGGCCTGTCGGTTTACCAGATCAGCTCCCGGCTGCGCGCCGAGGGCACCCCGCTCAACCGCACCGGGGTCGGGCAGATCCTCGCCGAGGAAGGCTTCGGCCGGCTGCTGCGCGGCCCCCGCCCCGCCGCCAGCGCCAGCCCGGCCACCGCAGGCGAACCGGCCTGCCCCGGCCGGCGTCATAGACTTCGCCGCGTTCCCCGGCCGCGCCGAGACCCGGCTCGCCGGGCTGCTGCTGGCCATCCCCGACCTGGTATCCCTGGACCTGCCCGCCCTGACCAGCAGGGCTACCCCGGCACCTCGGTCATCCCCGCCATCTCCTGGCTGCTGTCCCTGCTCGCGCTGAAGCTGACCGGCACCCGCCGCGTGTCCCACGTCGATGACCTGCTCACCGACCCCGCCAGCGCCCTGTTCGCCGGGCTATCCGTCCTGCCGAAGAAATCAGCACTGACCGATTACTCCTCCCGGCTCTGCCATGACCACCAGCAGAAACTCCTCGCCGCCCTCGACAAGAAGATGATCAGCGCCGGGCTGGCCACCGCCGGCAAGGCGATCTTCGACCTGGACTTCCACGCCGTCATGGTGTGGGCATCACACTGCTCCTTTGCTGATTGTGTGGGTCAGAACAGGCCGGTCTGGGCGGGCGGCGGCTCGATACGCAGGCCTTTTGCGCGTCCGGCACGGACGTGGACGGCGTGCAGCTCGCCGC
>CAWJFP010000034.1:0-179699 GCA_963842155.1 uncultured Pseudomonadota bacterium | reverse complement strand
CGTTCCCCAGATTGGGGGCGGTCAGTCGCGCGGCGCTCAAGGCCTCCGGTGTCTGCAGCAGGTAGGCGAATGTCGCCGCATAGCCGTAGACGCTTGCCGGGATGACATTCAGCAGCTCGACATGGGCAAGGATGCACAAGATGAACACAGTGACGCCCACGACGATCGCCGGCCAGAGCAAGCCGAGCCCAGGCATCGGCACCGAGACGATGACCATCGCCGCCACCCAGGCGCAGATCACGCCCCAGATGGTGCAGACGATCGTCTTCTTGAGGGCGTTGGTATCGCCCCCGGAGTGGAAAAAGCAGGCCCAAGCGATAAAGGCGGCCCAGATCAGCAACCCGACGGACAGGCAAATCCAAGTCGCGACCGCGCCGAGTACGGCGATCGCCAAACTCAGAGGCAACGAGCTGAGTTATCGTTTCCATCCCCCTAACTGGTTATTCCCGGTTGAGTCTGCGCGAAAGCGTAAGTCCCGGGTGTAAATCAAGCTTATCATAGAATAAGCTTTGAAAACGAGCATTTTGCCGTCTTGTTAGGCGATGCCTTTCGCCACTGCGATATGTCGCATTGCGATACGAAGAACTGCTATGACCGAGACGCAATACTTTGCACCAAGTCCGGCGCGCCGGGAATGCCGGCACGGCATTTTCGCGCCTTGACCGCCGCGCGGAGCAAGTGGGACCTTGCCCGCGCCCGCTCCTTGCATCGAGCCCACCCCTTCGCATGACCGACCCCCTCCCGCCAACGACTGTCGCCGTTCCGGCCTCATTGCCTCGCCACGGCGGAAACTCGGTCGCGCGCGGGGTGCTCTTCATGCTGCTCGGCGTCGCCTGCTTCCCCTTCCTCAACGCCTCGGTCAAATATCTCGGCCGCCATTATCCGATGCCCGAGATCTTCTGGGCGCGGTTCTGCGGCCATGTCGTCTATTGCCTGCTCGCCTTCGGGCCGCGCTACGGGCTGTCGCTTTTCGTCACGCGCCAGCCCGTCTTGCAGCTTTGGCGGACCCTTCTGCTCTTCGGCTCCTCGGCGAGCTATTTCCTGGGGCTCAAGACCGTGGCGCTGCCGACGGCAAGCGCCGTCTCCTTTGCCGGGCCCATCATCGTGACCGCCCTATCGGTGCCGATGCTGCATGAGCATGTGGGCTTGCGGCGCTGGACGGCGGTCGCGATCGGCTTCTGCGGCGCCCTCATCATCATCAGGCCTGGCACCGACTTGGTGCATTGGGGCGCCATCCTGGTGCTGTTGAATGCGCTCTTCTACGCCGTCTATCAGGTGCTGTCGCGCAAGGTGGGGAGCTTCGACCCCGCCGAGACCTCGATCATGCTCGCCGGCCTCGGCGGTCTCGCGATCTCCACGATCCTGCTCTGCTTCTCGCCCATCAAGCTGCCGGCCGACTTCACCGATCTCCTGATCTTCGCGGGCATCGGCCTCTTCGGCTCGCTCGGCCATTATTTCGTGACCAAGGCCTATCAATGGGGCTCCGCCTCGCTCATCGCGCCCGTGGGCTATTGCGAGCTCATCGGCACGACGATTCTCGGCTACCTGATATTCGCCGAATTCCCCGATCTTTGGACCTGGGCGGGCGCGGCCATCATCGTGGCGAGCGGCCTCTATATCACCGCCCGCGAGCACAAGCTCCACCGCCTGCGCGCCGCGGCGACATGAGGGGCGCAGGACGGCACCCCCCTGCTCAGCGCACGGCTTCGCCCTTGCAGTAGACGCCGGGCCAGCAGCCCTTGTAGGCGAAGGGCTTCGATTCATAGGCGATGAGAGGCGAGGTGTCGTAGCAGGCGACATCGACGATGGCCGAGGCATTTTGACCCTTCGGCTTCTTTTGCAGCTCGTCCAGCTTCTTCTTGAGGTCCGCGAGCGCCCCCTCGATCGTCGCATGCACGCCGATCAGGGCGTCCCGGCAGGACAGCCCCGTCACCGCGGCGACCCTTGTCGTCTCGCCGGCGACGGCCGCGGGACGTCCGGCGAAATAGATATGCTCCGCCGCGAATTTCTCCTGCAGCGCCGCGGGGCTGTCTTGGATGGGGCTCGAGCCGCCGCAGGCGCAAAGCGGGAGGAGGATCGGCAGCAGGAGAAGCGGGCGAATTCTCGGCATCGCTCTTGATCCTTGCGCGTGGCTCGGGGCGGCGCACCGGCGCCGGGGCGGCAGCAAGCATCTAACGCCGAGCGGGGGCCGCTGCCAATGCAATTGACAAAGCCGGCCCATCGTCGAATTGCTAAGGCTGCCGACCGGCCGCTGGGAGACGCCATGCCGCCCGACCCGCGCGAAGAGCTTCGCCGGCGTATCGCCGCGCGCGAGGACGAGCTGGTCGAGCTCGCGCGCGCGCTCATCCGCGTGCCCACGGTCAACCCGCCCGGCGACGCCTATCGCGATTGCGCCGAGCTCGTGGGCAAGCGGCTCGCGGCGCGCGGCTTCGCCGTCGAATATCTGCGCGCCCGCGGCGCACCGGGCGACAGCGACCGCCACCCGCGCATCAACGTCGTGGCGCGCATCGAAGGCGCGCGGCCGGGGCCTTGCGTCCATTTCAACGGCCATCTCGACGTCGTCGCGGCGGGCGGCGGCTGGTCGGTCGACCCCTTCGCCGCCGAGCTCAGCCAAGGCCGCCTCTACGGCCGCGGCGCCTCCGACATGAAGGGCGGTCTCGCCGCCGCCATCGTCGCGGTCGAGGCGATCCTCGATTCCGGCATCGCCTTCCCGGGCGCCCTCGAGATCTCGGGCACGGTGGACGAGGAGTCGGGCGGCTATGGCGGCGTCGCCTATCTCGCCGAGCGCGGCTATTTCTCGCGCCCGCGGGTCGATCACGTGATCATCCCGGAGCCGCTCAATGTGGACCGCGTCTGTATCGGCCATCGCGGCGTGTGGTGGGCCGAGATCGAGACGCGCGGCCGCGCCGCCCACGGCTCGATGCCCTTCCTGGGCGTCTGCGCGGTGCGCCATATGGGGGCCGTGCTCGAGCGCATCGAGCGCGATCTCCTCCCCCGCCTCGCCGCCACGCGCACGGTGATGCCGGTGGTGCCGGAGGGCGCGCGGCAATCGACCCTCAACATCAACTCGATCCATGGCGGGCTCGGCGAGGATTATGACGGCCTGCCGAGCCCCATGGTGCCGGACCGCTGCCGCATGGTGATCGACCGGCGCTATGTGATCGAGGAGGACCCGGCCGAGGTGCAGCGCGAGATTCGCGACATGCTCGAGGGGCTCGCGCGCAGCCGGCCGGATTTCGCCTATAGCCTGCGCGAGGTGCTCGCCTTTCTCCCCACCATGACCGACCCGGAAGCCCCCGTCGTGCGCGCGGTCGGCGCGGAGATCGCGCAGGTGCTGGGACGGAAGGCGGCGCTCGTCGTCTCTCCCGGTACCTACGACCAGAAGCATATCGTGCGCGTCGGCAAGCTCGAGGACTGCATCGCCTATGGCCCCGGCATCCTCGATCTCGCCCATCAGGCGGACGAATATGTCCTGGTCGAGGATATGGTCGACGCGGCAAAGGTGATGGCGGGGGCCACGCTGCGCCTGCTCGGAGCCGTCACTCCAGCTTGAAGACGATCGGCAGCTCGAAGGCTTCGCGATCGCGCTCGATCGCGCTCGGAAAGGAGGGGAAGGGTGCCGCCGCGCGCACGGCATCGAGCGCCGCGTTGACCAGGATGTCAGGCGCGTCGGAGCTCGCCGTGACTTGCAGAAGCCGCCCGCTATGGTCGACCAGGATATGCAAGGTGACGCTGCCTTCCTCCTGCCGCCGCAAGGCCTGGGCGGGATAGGATTTCTTCGCCTCGATCAAGGCGCGCAGGCGGGCGGCGTAGGCGTTGATGACGCCGCGGCTCTCGGGGTTCGGCGGCAGGGTCGCCGGCGGGACGCGCGCTTCCTGCTGGGGGGCGGCGGACGGCGGCGCCGTCGGCGCCGCCGTCTCGGCGGGTGGCGGCGCGGGCTGCTGCGGCGGCGGCGCTTGCAAGACCAGCGGCGGCTTCGGCTTCGCCTTCGGCTCCGGCGGCTTCTTCCGCGGCGGCGGCAGGGTCGCCTCCTGCTCGACCGCCGCCGGAGGCTGCGGCGGCAGGGGCTCGAGGATTTGCGCCGGCGGCTGCACGGGCGCGGGTGCTGCCGCCGGCGCCGCGGGCTGCGGCGCAAGCCGCACGATCTCGATCGGAATGGGCTCCGGCTCGCCCGGCGCGGAAGGACGCGGCGGGAAGATCAGCGCGGCGGCGACGACGGCATTGATGACGAAGGAAAGCGCCGCGCTCGCCGGCCAGATCCATTCCGCCGCAAGGTGGATGCGCTGCGGCGCGCGCTCCGGCAGGGGCGCCGAGGCGTCCGGCTCGCCGGGTGCCTCCGGGCCGGCCGGCGCCGGGCTCATCGCCAGGGACGCACCGATGTCGCTGTCGGTTTTGCGGTTTCGCGCGCTCATGGACCAATCTAGTACATTGGGATCATTGCTTCCCGATACGCCCCTCCCCCTGCCCTTCCCGCGCGCCTTGTCGCGGCGCGACATGGCGGCCAAACGCCCCTGAGCGCGCATGCCGCGCCTCAGAAACGCACCCGGATGCCCGCCCAGAAGCCGAAGGGCTGGCCCGGCGTGAAAAAGCGGTCGTCGGAATAGCCCGGAAAGACATCCGTCGGATCGCCATAGATGCCGAAGGTCTCGTAATGGCGATCGAGGATGTTCTCGGCCTCGAAATAGAGCTCGACATTGTCGGTCACCTGGTAGCTCGTGCGGGCGTTGAAGATGGCGTAGCCCGGAAGCTGCTTCTGCAGGTTGGCCTCGTCGCCGCGCAGATATTGGCCGGAGGTCAGGACCGATTCGAGCGTGACGGACCAACGGTCGGTGATGTGGTAGCCGATGGCGAATTTGGCGGCATTTAGCGGTATGCCCGGCAGGCGGTCGCCCGGCTTGACGAAGATATTGCCGTTCGAGTCCGCGCCGGGATTGCTCGGGCTCAGGATGGTGAGGCTCGACTGGAAGGTCGCCTTCACCAAGCCGTAGCTGACATGGAGATCGAACTTGTTCCATTTGCCGTCGAGCCCGACCTCCGCGCCGACGCGCTGGGTCTCGCCGGCATTGCGGAAATAGCCCGAGCCGATGATGGGTCCGGCGCTCACGAAAATGATGTCGTCCGAATTGCGCGTGCCGTAGACGTCGGCCGACCAGGTGAGCGAGAGCGTGTCGCCGGCGACCGGCTGGGTGATCTGCCCGCGCGCGCCGAGCTCGACCGTGCGCGCCACCACCTGCTGCAGGTTGGGATCGGCGATGAAGCCGGCGGGAAAACGGCAGGGTTGCGTGGGATCGGCGCAGGCCAGCTCCGCGGCCGTCGGGATGCGGTTCGATTCCCCGTAGCTCGCGTAGAAGTTGAGCTCCTTGGCGAGCTGGTAGGTGAGGCCGGCCGAAGGATTGAAGCGCTGATAGCTGTGGTTGCCGTTGAGCGTGTCGCCATAGAGATCGGTGAGCACGACCTGCGCGAGATTGAGCCGCCCCGCGACGGTGGCGCTCAGCGCGTCGGTGATCGACAGCGTGTCGGTGCCGTAAAGCCCGTAATAGCGGTTAACCGAGCGCAGGTTCGTATTGTACTCGTCGGTCCCCAGCAGGATGCCGAGGCCGTCGAAGGAGAGGTTTGGGTTGAGCGTGCCGAGCTGGTCGCTGCTGATGAAGCGCGTGTCGCCGAAATCGATGCTGCCGCCGAGGATCGCCGTGTTCTTCATGCCGAGGACGGAATGGTCGAACGTCGCTTGCAGCGAGGCGCCGGCGCCGTCCGTGACGATCGCCTCCTTGTCGTTGATGGCGTTGCCGACGAGGCTGGAGGGGATCGTGGCCCCGCTTTGCGTGACCACCTCGCTCTCGGTCGGCGTGCCGACGTTCTCGCAAAGCAAGGCGGGATCGGCCGTGCAGGGGGCGAAATCCGACGCGTTGCCGTTGGTGATCCTGACGCCGGAATGGCGGAAATAGGCGGTGCCCTGCAGCGACAGCTCGTCCGTCACGTCATAGCTGCCGCGACCCTGCAGGAAGACGAGGCGGTCGCGCGAGTTGTCCGGAAAGGTGAAGACGGAATTCCACTGGCTCTCGAGCTCCTGCGCCGGCGTCGGGCCGACGCCCGAGAGGCTCGTCTCCGCGAGGGTGAGGCTGATGCCGAGATCGAGATCGCCGCGGCGCAGCGCAAGGTCGGAGAAGCTTTGCGCGAGGTCCGAGGGCGAATGCTGCCGCCAGCCGTCCTCGTGCGACAGCCGCAATCCGGTGTAGAACGCGAAGTCATCGACCTTGAGCCCATATTCCTGGGTGAGCTGGCGGCGACCGAAGGAGCCGCCGCCGGCGTCGATCTGGGCGCCTTGGAAATTGAAGCCGTTCTTCATCTCGAGCGTGATGGCGCCGCCCAGCGCGTTCAAGCCGAACACCGGGTCCGAGCCGGGGATGAGCTGCAGCTTGTTGACCGCGAAGGTCGGCACCAGATCCCACAGCACCACGTCGCCGAAGGGCTCGTTGATGCGCACGCCGTTCTGGTAGATGGCGAGGCCCTGCGGCGTGCCCAGCACCGGCGAGGCGGTGAAGCCGCGGAACTCGATATCCTGCTGGAAGGAGTTGCCCTCCGTGTCGGTGATCGACACGCCGCCCAAGCTGCGGTTGAGCGCGTCGGTCAGCGATTGCGAATGATCCGCCTCGATCTGGCCCGCGTTCAGCGTCTGCACGTTGCTCGGCACCTGATTGAGCGGGATGCCGGTGCCGAGCGCGGGCGTCACGCCCACGACATCCACCTCGGGCAGCATCAGCTTCTCGGCCGGCTTCAGCGTCGGCGGCGCGACATCGGGCGACGGTGCCCCCGCGGCCGGCGGGTTGCCGCCGGCATCCTGCGCAAGCGCCCGTGAAGCCCATGGCGCCGGCGACGCCCATGGCGCCAGCAACAGGCCGGCCGCCAGCATTGCCGGCATAATCGACGATCGCCGCGTTGCAGCGCCCGAGCCCAAGACGCGTCTCCTCCCGCCCGCCGAATTCGCCTCGGCTTATGACCGGCGCAAGCGCCGATCCGACCGGGATATCGCGCCTTGCCGCCTGCCGTAACTAACATGAAAGTTGCCGCCCGTGAATCGCACTCATTCACGGTCGAAAATTCACTTTTTCACGGGTCGGTCAGCGGCAATCCGGCGGGGCGGACGCCGCGGGAGAGGCCTCGCGGAGCCAGGGGGACGACGCCGCCGCGTTCCGTTACAGCGGCGAGCGGATATGCTCGAGCGCGAGCTTGACCAGCTCGGCGGTGGTCGAGAGGTTGAGCTTGCCTTTGATGTTCGAGGCGATGTTGGCGGCGGTGCGGTAGCTGATGCCGAGCTGGGCGGCGATCTCGTTGAGGCTCATGCCCTTGGCGAGCAGATGAAGCAGGTCGAGCTCGCGGCGTGTCAGGCCGCGCAAAGGGTTGTCGCTGCCCTTGAGGCTCATGAGGGCGATTTTCTGCGCGACGGCGTGGCTCAGATAAGTGCCGCCGGCGGCGATCTTCTCGACCGCCTCGACGAAGGCCTCCGGGTCGTCGTTCTTCGAGACATAGCCGAGCGCGCCCGCCTCGAGCGCGCGCGCGGCGAAGATGGGGTCCTCGTACATGCTGAAGATGAGGATGCGCGCGCCGGGCGCCTGCGCGAGGAGCCGGCCGACCATGTCGAGGCCGCCCGCGTCCGGCAGATTGAGGTCGAGCACGATGACGGCCGGGCGGCATTCCGCGGCGGCGCGCAGCCCCTCGGCGCCGGTCTGCGCCTCGACGACGGCTTGTCCCCAGCGGCTCTCCAGCAGGCGGCGGCAGCCGGCGCGCACGACGGGGTGATCCTCGATCAGGAGGATCGTTGGCCGCTCGGTCGATAGATCGGCTTCGTCATGCATCCTGGAACGCTTCCTGCGCCGCCTATTTCGTGCAGTTCGTCAGATCCTTGTCGGAGAGCGAGAAGGCGTAGGGCCCCGTGCCCTTGACCTCCACATTGTCGACCCGGCAACTGCGGCCCTTCTTGTCGGTGAGCTGGACGTCGTAGCGGCCGGGCTCGACGCCGGTGATCTTCAGCCGCTCGTCCGCGTCGACCGCGCCGTCGGGGTCGTTCTTGCATTGGTCGGGGCCCCATCGATTGCTGCCGGCCGGGGCGAGCGAGAGCTTGGTGATCGTGACCGAGGTCGTGTTCCAGAATTTGAGCGTGCCGGCCGCCCCGCTTGGCAGGCAGAGCACGGCCAACAGAAGCATGGCCACGGGGACGCTGCGCAACGCATTGCTTCTCACGGTCTCGCCCCTCGCTTCGAAATCATGCCGGCAACTTGCACGCATCGAGCGGTATCACGGCCTCGACGACGGCCCCGCGCGGGGCGGCCTGGCGCAGGCTTAGGCTGCCGCCCAGGCCGCGCAAGCGCTCGCCGATGCCGAGCAGTCCGAAGCCGTAGCGCAGCTCGTCGGCCAAGCCTCTGCCGTCGTCGCGGATGGTGAGATGGATGCTCGTTTGCGCGTCCGCGCCCGGCGCGGCGGCGCGACGATACTCCATCCTCACCTCGACCCGGCTCGCGCCGGCATGGCGCACCGCGTTGGTCAGGCATTCCTGCACCACGCGATAGATGGTGAGGCTCGTCCGCTCGTCCAGCGCCGCGTTCTCCTCGGGCAGCTCAAGCGACCATTCCATCTCCGGATAGCGCTCGCGCCAGGACAGCACGAGCTGGCGCAACGCCTCCGCCAGGCCCATCTCGTCGAGAATGAGGGGCCGCAGTCGCTCGAGCATGCGGCGATTGAGCTTCTGGATGGAATCGACCAGCGCGGTGATCGAGCGCGAGCGCTCGCGGATCTCCGTGGCACGCGCCGTGTCATCTTCCAGGGCCTTGACGATGCAGGACACGTCGGCGCGAATGCCGAAGAGCCGCGCGCCGAGCTCGTCATGCAGCTCATGGGCGAGCTCCTTGCGCTCGGTCTCCTGCATCGAGATCAGCCGCTCGACGAGAAGCCGGTTGTCGGCGGAGAGGCGCCGGAGCGAGCGCGCCAGGCCCTCGAAGCGCTCGCCCATGCGGCGCAGCTCGGCAAGCCTGATGGGGGCGAGCGTCGCGTCGAAGCGGCCATGCTCGAGCTGGTCGAGGCCGTCGGCAAGCGCGCGCAAGGGCCTGAGCGCCACGCCGACGCTCCAATAGATGAGCCCCAATATTGCGACCGCGATGCCGGCGAAGAGGCCGGCGAAGAGCTTGAACTCGTCCCATACTTCGGCGATCTCGTCGGCGGGATTGGCGACGATGAGGATCTGACCGATGCGGCGGTCCTTGACGATGACGGGCACGGCTTCCGAGGCGGGCGCGGGATTGACGAGGGCCGAGAACCAGCCCGGCACCTGCTCGCTTTCCTCGGCGCGCGGCGCGCCCTTCTCGGCGAACGCCGGCGCGTCGAGCGGGGAGACGATGAGGCGGACATGGCGCGAGCTCGGCAGCCTGCGCGCGAGCCGGGCCATGGCGAGGCGCGGCTCGGCCGCCTCCTCGAGCCCCGGAAGCGCCGCCTCGACCAGGCTGTGGCCGAGGCTCATGCCGGAATCGATCTCCGCATCGATGCGCGCGCGCGCCCCACCCAGGGTGACGGTGATCGCGGCGACAAGGCCCGCCAGCAGCACGAGGCCCGGGATCAGCACGAGGCGGAATCGCAAGGACGCCATGCGCCGCCGGTCCCGGGCGGCGGCACCCTGCGGCGGCACGACGATCGGCGTAATCGCGCTCTCCGTGAGGCTGCCCATCTCGCTTCCCGAGGTGAAGGTCCGGCAATTGCCATCGCCGGCTTGTCGAGGGCGAGAACAGCATGGCAAGCGGGCCGCGTCAATGCGGGCCGCCGCTCCCGCGCTCGTCGCGGGACTCGTCCCCGTTTGCTATAAGCCTCTCAAGACAACGGCCGCGAGCGGGCCCGAGGTCGATCCAGGGAGGCGAGGATGGCGGAAGCGCGCTTGAAGCATTTCGGCTGGGGCCGCGAAGGCGAGGGGCTGACCGCCGAAGAGGAGAGCTTCGCCCTCGCGCGCTACCGCAAGCTCTTCGGCGTGGAGAAATTCGAGGAGGCGCCGCCCGCGCCGCGGCTCGCGGAGATCGCCTTCCGCCCGCCGCGCCTGGCGCCGCCGCCCGCCTTGGCGAAGCTCTGCTCGAGCGAGGCTTACGACCGCGCCGCCCATAGCTACGGCAAGTCCTACGCCGATACGGTGCGCGGCCTGCTCGGCGACTACGCCTCGGCGCCCGACCTTGTCGCCTATCCGCGCGACGCCGCCGACGTGGCGGCGATCCTCGACTGGGCGGGCGGCGCTGAAGCGGCCGTCATTCCCTTCGGCGGCGGCTCGAGCGTGGTCGGCGGGGTAGAGCCGCGCGCCCTTCCCGCGCGCTACAAGGCGGCGCTGGCGCTCGACCTCAAGCATCTCGGCCGCGTTCTCGAGGTCGACAAGACCTCGCGCGCGGCGCGCATCGAGGCCGGGAATCTACGGCCCCGCCTTGGAGGCGCAGCTTCGCCCGCAGGACCTCACCTTGCGCCATTTTCCGCAGAGCTTCGAATTCTCCACCCTCGGCGGCTGGATCGCCACGCGCTCGGGCGGGCATTTCGCCACGCTCTATACCCATATCGACGATCTGGTCGAGAGTCTCCGTGTCGTCACGCCGCAAGGGACGGTCGAGACGCGGCGCCTGCCCGGCTCGGGCGCCGGGCCGAGCCCCGACCGGCTCTTCATCGGCTCGGAGGGCATCCTCGGGGTCATCACCGAGGCCTGGATGAGGCTGCAGGACCGGCCGCGTTTCCGCGCCGGCGGCGCCGTGCGCTTCAAGGATTTCTTCACCGCCGCGCGCGCCCTGCGGCAGATCGCGCAAGCGGGGCTCTATCCCTCGAACTGCCGCATTCTCGATCCGCTCGAGGCCTTCGCCACCGGTGCCGGCGACGGCAGCTTCGCCCTCATGGTGCTGGCTTTCGAATCAGGCGACCATCCGGTCGAGGCCTGGCATCGCCGCGCGCTCGAATGCTGCGCCGATCACGGCGGCGCGACCGAAGCGGCGGAAGGGGGCAAGGACGGGCACCGCGCGGGCGCGGCCGAGCGCTGGCGCACCGCCTTCATCCGCATGCCCTATGGGCGCGAGCGCATGGTGCCGCGCGGGATCATCAGCGACACTTTCGAGACCGCCATCACCTGGGAGCGCTTCGAGCGCTTTCACGATCGGGTGAAAAGCGCGACCGAGGCGGCCATCCGCGAGGCGACGGGCCGGCCCGGTCTCGTCACCTGCCGCTTCACGCATGTCTATCCCGACGGTCCGGCGCCCTATTTCAGCTTCCATGCCTTGGGCCGGCACGGTCATCTCATCGAGCAATGGCAGGCGATCAAGCGCGCCGCATCGGACGCGCTGATCGAGGGCGGCGGCACCATCACCCATCACCATGCGGTCGGGCGCGACCATCGCCCCTGGTACGACAAGCAACGACCGCCCCTCTTCGCCGCGGCGCTGAAAGCGGCGAAGGGAGCGGTCGATCCTCAGGGCTTGCTCAATCCCGGCGTGCTCATCGATCCGTGACGCCGGTCGAACTCGGGCGGCTCTTAATGGTGCCAGCCGCCATGCCACCCGCCGCCCCAGCCACCATGGCCACCATGCCAGCCCCAGCCGCCGAGATAGAGGCCGAAGCCGGGCCCGTAATAACCGCCATAATAGGGGTAGTAGGGGTAGCTATAGGCGTAGGGCGGATAGTAATAGCCCGGATAGGCGTAGACCTGGGCATTGGCCGCCGTCGGCAGCGCGACCGCGCCCAGCGCCACGGCCGCCATCGCGGCCATGAGCCAGCGGCGCAGGCCCGTCACCTTGGCGGGTTTGCCGATCGAGCGTGAACTGGTCATCTGATGCACTCCTTTTCATTGGGGGCCCGATTGGCCTCCCCTCATTGACCAAATACGCACGATGACCCGCCAGATTACCGGGAGATTTCCAAATGCGTTGTTCGATATTGATAAACAATCAGGATGCGAATGGCGTAGTTCTGCCACATAATCTGAACAATCGGATAGGTATCGCCGACCCCCGTCGTTGGGAGGAGGCAAAGCCGACGAAACAACCCAGCGCTTCGACGAAATTCCTGGATCAGGCCGGGACGGGCGCGCTCCAGCGCTCCAGCAGCTCGTCGGCCTCGGCGAAACGAACCGGCGGCCTGGGGCCCGGCGCCGCGCCATCGACCCAAGCGGGATAGAGCACCTGCAGGAGCGGCTCGGCGCCGCCGGCGCCCGCCTCGCGCTGGATCAGTTCGCGCGCGAGGATCTGCGGATGATCCGGCAGCTCGAGGAAGCCGCGCGCCGGCTCGAAGCAGCTATCGACCTCCGCCAGCAGGCCCTCCCAATGAGCGAGCGGCTCGCTCGCAAAGAGGGCAGCCACCTCGGCGATGAGCGCCGCTTGCGGCATCGGCTCCCACTGCCGCGCGATCCACTCGGCGCGGCCCACGGCCTGGCAGAAATTCGCCCAGAATTTCGGCTCGAGATCGCCGATGGTGACGAAGCGGCCGTCCGCCGCGCGGTAGATATTGTAGCAGGCGGCCCCGCCATTGATGATGCCCGCCGCGCGCGCGGGCTCGGCCTTCGCGCGCTGCGCATGGGTCAAGGCCCCGCTTTGCCAGGCGAGCACCGTCTCCGCCAGGCTCACATCGATGAAGGCGCCCTTGCCCGTGCGTCCGCGCGCGACGAGCGCCGCGAGCGTCGTGGCGGCGGCCTGGATGGCGCTCGAATAATCCGCGGCGGGCGGCCAGGCGAAGCTCGGCCGCTCGGCGGGGCCCGAGGCGTTGAGGCCGCCGCCGAGCGCCATATAGTTGAGGTCATGGCCCGCCTTGAGCCGATAGGGCCCCGTCTGGCCCCAGCCCGAGAGCGCCGTATGGACGAGACGCGGATTGAGCGCCTGCAGCCGCGCGCGGCCCAAACCCAAGCGCTCGAGCACGTCGGGACGGTAGGATTCGATCATCACGTCGGCCGCGGCGACGAGCGCCTCGAAGCGCTCCTTGCCGCGGGCGCTCTTGAGGTCGATCTCGACCACGCATTTGCCGCCGTTCATCAGCTTGTAGCCGGCCGCGAGCCCGTCTTTGTCGCGCGGGCCCATCCGGCGCATGGGCTCGCCGCCGGGCGGCTCGATCTTGACCACCTCGGCGCCCATGCCGCCGAGCAGCAAGGCCGCATAGGGCCCGGGCACATATTGGCCGAGATCGAGGACGCGGGTTCCGGCGAGGAAATCGATCATGATTGAACCGGAGCTGCGGCGATCACGCGACGTTTCGTCCCTGGCGCTTTGCCGGCCAAAGCCGGCAACCATGCCGATACCGGTCGCAATCGCGGAACGGACCCCGGCTTACGCCGGGGAAGCGATATTTTCCTTGGCATCGCATGAGCCGCTCGATGGCTACTGGCTTTCGCCGGTAAAGCGAGAGGCGGCGCCCGCCTATTCGACCAGCTCGGGCTCGTCGGCGGCGCGCGTCTTGGGCTTCTTGCGGGTGCGGATCTCGGGCGCGTAGTCGAAGGCGAGCGCGTCGCCCTCGACCCGCACCTTGACGATGCCGCCCTGGCTGAGCTTGCCGAAAAGCAGCTCGTCGGCGATGCCGCGCTTGACGTTCTCCTGGATGACGCGGCCGAGCGGTCGCGCCCCGAAGGCCGGGTCGTAGCCTTTCCCGGCGAGCCAGCGCCGCGCCTCGGGCGTGAGCTGGATCGACACCATGCGGTCGGCGAGCTGCTCCTCGAGCTGGATGATGAACTTGTCCACCACCTTCTCGACGATCTCGGGCGTGAGATGGGCGAAGCCGATCGTGGCGTCGAGCCGGTTGCGGAACTCGGGCGAGAACATGCGGTTGATCGCCTCGTGGTCCTCGCCGACGCGCGCGCCGCGCTCGAAGCCGATGGGCGGCTTCGCCATGTCGGCGGCGCCGGCGTTGGTGGTCATGATCAGGATGACGTTGCGGAAGTCGATCGACTTGCCGTTATGGTCGGTCAGCTTGCCGTGATCCATCACCTGCAGGAGGATGTTGAAGAGGTCGGGATGCGCCTTCTCGATCTCGTCGAGCAGCAGCACCGAGTAGGGATGCTGGTCGACCCCGTCGGTCAGCAGCCCGCCCTGATCGAAGCCGACATAGCCGGGCGGCGCGCCGATGAGGCGCGAGACGCTGTGCCGCTCCATATATTCCGACATGTCGAAGCGGATGAGCTCGACGGACAGCGAATGGGCGAGCTGGCGCGCCACCTCGGTCTTGCCGACGCCCGTGGGGCCGGAGAAGAGGTAGCAGCCGATGGGCTTTTCGGGCTCGCGCAGGCCCGCGCGCGCGAGCTTGATGGCGGAGGCGAGGGCGGCGATAGCCTGATCCTGGCCGAACACCATGCGCTTCAGGTCCTGCTCGAGATGGCGCAGCACGCTCATGTCGTCGCGGCTGACGTTGCGCGGGGGAATGCGCGCGATCTTGGCCACCACCGCCTCGACATCCTTGACCGCGATCGTCTTCTTGCGCTTGCTCTCGGCCACCAGCATCTGGGCAGCACCCACCTCGTCGATCACGTCGATCGCCTTGTCGGGCAGCTTGCGGTCGGTGATGTAGCGCGCGGATAGCTCGACCGCGGCGCGCAGCGCCTCCGAGGTGTAGCGCACCCGGTGGTGCCGCTCGTAATAGGGTTTGAGGCCGCGCAGGATCTTGACCGTATCCTCGACCGATGGCTCGTTCACGTCGATCTTCTGGAAGCGCCGCACCAGCGCGCGGTCCTTCTCGAAATAGGTGCGGTACTCCTTGTAGGTCGTCGAGCCGATGCAGCGGATGGTGCCGCCGGCAAGCGCGGGCTTGAGCAGGTTCGAGGCGTCCATCGAGCCGCCGCTCGTGGCGCCCGCGCCGATCACCGTGTGGATCTCGTCGATGAAGAGCACGGCGTTCTTCTGGTGCTCGAGCTCGTTGATGACCGCCTTGAGCCGCTCCTCGAAATCGCCGCGGTAGCGCGTGCCGGCGAGGACCGAGCCCATGTCCAGATTGTAGATGACGGCGCCCTTGAGCACGTCGGGCACCTCGCCGCGCACGATGCGGCGCGCGAGGCCTTCGGCGATGGCCGTCTTGCCGACACCCGGATCGCCCACATAGAGGGGATTGTTCTTCTGCCGGCGGCAGAGGATCTGGATGGTGCGCTCGACCTCGGCCTCGCGGCCGATCAGCGGGTCGATCTTGCCCTGCCGCGCCTTCTCGTTGAGGTTGACGCAGTAGGTCGAGAGCGCGTCCTGCCCGCGCCGCACGACCTTTTCGGCGGCGGCGTCCTCGTCGGCGCCGTGGGCGTTGCGGCTCTGCGTATGGCCGGGCACCTTGGCGATGCCGTGCGAGATGTAGTTGACGGCGTCGAGCCGCGTCATGTCCTGCTCCTGCAGGAAGAAGACGGCATGGCTCTCGCGCTCGGCGAACATGGCGACGAGAACGTTGGCGCCGGTCACTTCCTCGCGCCCGGAGGACTGCACGTGGATGGCGGCGCGCTGGAGCACGCGCTGGAAGCTCGCGGTCGGCTTGGCGTCCTCGAGCCGGCTCGTCACCAGGCTGGTGAGCTCGTTCTGCACATATTCGGTCAGGTCGCGGCGCAGGCGGTCGACATCGACGCCGCAGGCGCGCAGCACCGAGATGGCGTCGGGATCCTCGGCAAGGGCCAGGAGGAGATGCTCGAGGGTGGCGTATTCGTGCCGCCGCTCGTTGGCCAGCGCAAGGGCGCGATGGAGGCTCTGCTCGAGATTGGGAGACAACATGTAACGGGTTATTCCTTCTCCAGAGTGCATTGCAGCGGGTGCTGGTGGCGCCTCGCATAGTCGATGACCTGGTTCACCTTGGTCTCGGCCACCTCGAAGGTAAAGACGCCGCACACCCCCACGCCGCGCCGATGCACATGAAGCATGATCTGCGTCGCCTCCTGCTGGCTCTTGGCGAAAAAGCGCTCCAGCACATGTACCACGAATTCCATCGGCGTGTAGTCGTCGTTCAACATTAGCACTTTATACAAGGACGGCTTCTTCGTTTTCGGCCGGGCCTTGACGACCACGCCCGTGCCGGTGCCGCCCTCGTCATCCGACTTCCTCGTGGTGCTCATCTCTCATCCGCATCGTCGCGACGGGCTCCGTCCCCACATGATATTGGATTTTACCGGCCGAGCGAAAGCCCCTCGCGCGAGCGGCCGTTAAGCATCGCGACGACGCCTCTCTCGCTCTGCATCGGGATCCGCGCATCGCCGCTCGGGGGCGCCCGCGCGAAAGGCGGACAAGCAAAAGGCCCGCGACGACGGCCGCGGGCCCTTTTCAATTCCGTAGTCGTGGCGCGTTGCGTCAGGCGGCGACGGGCTTGAGCATCTTCTCCACCGCGACGGCGACCTGCTCCTGGATCGGCTCGAACACCTCGTTCGCGACCTTCACGCCAAGCTCGCCGAGCTTGGTGCTCTCCTCGACCCACGAATTGAAGCTCGTCTTCGCGATCTCGGCCTGGAGGTCGAGGAACTCGCGAAGCGTCTTCGCGCCGAAGAGGGCCTGCGCGTTCGACACCGTGCGCTCGATCGAGCTCTGGCCGTAGCCCGCGACTTCCTTGCCGAGGGTCTCGAAGCCCTTGACGAGCACGGTCGACGCCTTGACGACCGCGTCGATGTTTTCCTTGCCGAAGGTGCTCATCTCGTCATAGCTCGCGAAGGCGGCGGTGGTTGCCTTCTCGAACTGCTCCTGGGTCATCGCGACCGCCTTCTCGTAGTTCTTGGTCGCGACCTCGGTGCCGACCTTGACGGCGTTCTCCATCGACTGCTTGCCGACGCCGACGACGGCCTCGAAGGGTTGCGTGTATTTGTCGGACACTCTCTCGCTTTTTGCCTTGGTTGCCATGGATCGTACTCCTCCATAATGCTGGCCGCTTGTAGCCAACCGGCCCCAGGCGGCGAGGCGCCGGCCCCCTGAGCGGCAGGCTCGACGCGTGAAATGCTGCAGTGCAGCGGATGCCTGGAATATAGGCAATTCCAGGGATTTGTCAATAAAAATGTTGCGTTGCAACATAACGGCATATTGCCATGCAATATGAAGAGGTTGGCGGATGGCCGCGGCGCATGGGGTGCGGCACCCGGGCGATGGCCGGCGCCGCATTGGCGTTATTCTACGCGTGCGCCGGCGGTGGCCCTCCATCGCCCATTCGTCGCGAATTAACAGATTAAATCTCGGCTAATCTTGCCCTCGACAGATGAATCGGGGACTGGTCAAGCACATCCTGTGGGGCGTTTCCTGACAGGGAGATTTTTTCCATAGAACGCAAGTTTCGCCTGGACACGGAGTTTGGCCCTCCCTAGAATTGCCACAATCCGGGCGGGGATTCATTGATGATTGGAAGATCGGCGCTGAGGAAGACTGTGGGGGATCAGATGGCCGATCGACCGGCACCGTCCGGGCGGGCGATCTTGCTCTTCGGATTTTTGGCCGGCCTCGCGGCTTTGGCCGTCGCGATGCAGCCGGCCGAGGCGCGCCGCCATCCATGGGGCGCCTCGACCTCGGGCTATTCGACCTTGGTGATCGACGCGGAGTCCGGCCAGCTGCTCGAGGCCGACAATCCCGACGCGCCGCATGTCCCCGCCTCGCTCACCAAGATGATGACGGCTTACCTCGCCTTCGAGGCGCTGCAGTACGGCAAGCTCCGTCTCACGCAGTCGATCCCCGTCTCCTCCGTCGCGGCTGACCAGGATCCGACCAAGCTCGATCTCGCTCCGGGCCAGACCATCACGGTCGAGCAGGCGATGCTCGGTCTGACGGTGCGCTCGGCCAACGACGCCGCCGTCGTGCTGGCGGAGGCGATGGGCGGCTCGGAATCGCAGTTCGCCGAGATGATGACGCGCAAGGCGCGCCAGCTCGGCATGAAAAACACGATTTTCCGCAACGCCTCGGGCCTGCCCGACCCGATTCAGACCACGACGGCGCGCGACATGGCGACCCTCGCCCGCGCCCTCATCCGCGACTATCCGCAGTACTATCATTTTTTCAGCGTCCGCGAGTTCAATTTCGAGGGCACCGTGATCCCGACGCATAATCACGTGCTCGACCGCTTCGAGGGAGCGGACGGCCTGAAGACGGGCTTCACCAACGCGGCAGGCTGGAACATCGTGATCTCCGCCGTGCGAAACGGCCGGCGTCTCATCGGCGTGGTGCTGGGCGGCCGCACGGCCTCGGCGCGCGACCGCGAGGTGATGCAGCTCCTGACCGTCGCCTTCGCCTCGCGCGATCAGCTCCATATTGCCTCCTATCGGCAGCCGGCGGCACCCGTCGTCCAAGCGCCGGCCGCCGCGGCGCCCGCGTTGCAGGTCTCGGCCTTGCACACGACCATCCCGCAGACCGCGATTCCGCAACCGGCCCTGGTGCCGCCCCCGGTGCCGCAAACCGCCGTCCAGGCGCCGCCCGGCGAGACGCCGGCATTGCGCCAGGCGATGGATCAGCTCGAGCTGCGGAGCGATTCCGATGTCCCCTCGAGGCGCGGCGCCGCAGCCGCGCGCGAGGCGCAGGAATGGGCGATCCAGATCGGCGCCTATGGCCGCTACAGCTTGGCGCATGAGACAGCGCTGCGCGCCGCCCATAGCACGCCCGCGCTCGCCACTTCCTCGATCGCCATCGGCAAGATCCGCCTCGGCGGGAGCACCGGCTATCGCGCGCGGCTTGTCGGCCTCACCGAGCGCCAGGCGCATCTCGCCTGCAGCAGTCTCGCCAAGCGCCATATGGGCTGCGTCGTCATTGCGCCGAGCTCGGACAGCTCGGTCGCGGAAGCGATCCATTAGACGAACGGCCCGAAGGCGCGCGCCCTCGGACTTTCCCGCGCGCTTATCCTAATCGAGAACAGCGATCGGCGGCGGCGACCTCTTCGCTCGGCCGCCCGTCTCGCGATAGGCCGCCATCCATGCGACCATGCGCGAGAGGAAGGCCCGCTTGTGCCGGCGGCGCCAGATCTCGAATCGCCAAGATCGCGCCTGGGGCGCGTTGCGCGCGGCGCCGATGAAGGCGAAGGCGCGGCGCGAACGCCCCCTCCCCTGCCTTACCTCGAGCGAAACTTTCCGGTAGCCCGCGCCCTCGAAATGCTCGAGCCGTGCCAAGGCGCGCTCGTCGAGGCCGCGGCAAAGCAGCCCTCGCACGAGACCGCCGGCCTGGCGCCGGATGACGGGCGCCGTCTCGGCCCGCTGCGCGACGCGGCGATAGCCGATCAATCGGGCGGGCTCGAGGCGCAGCCTGCCCGCGCCGGCGCCGAGCACGAGCCGGCGGACGGCCGGGTCAAGAAGCGTGCCGTAGAAGAAGAGATCCATCCCCTGCGCCGGAGCGGGATCTTACGCCGCTGGCGCGGCCACGCCGCTCGCCGCGAGCTCTGTCTCGAGCGCCGCCTTGAGACGGGCGAGACCGGCTTCGTCCGAGGCCTCGCAACGCGCCACCAGCACGGCCTGGGTGTTGGAGGCGCGCAACAGCCACCAGCCGTCTTTGGTGCGCACCCGCACGCCGTCGACGCCGCTGACCTCCGCCTTCGCCGCCTCGAGGCGGCGCTTCACCTCCTCGATCACGGCGAACTTGCGCTCGTCCGGGCAAGGCAGGCGGATCTCCGGGGTATTGACCACGGCGGGCAGGGAGTCGCGCAGTTCGGCAAGGCTCTTGCCCCCGCGTCCGACGACGTTCAACAAGCGGATCGCGGCGTAGAGCGCGTCGTCATAGCCGTAATAGCGGTCGGCGAAGAAGATATGGCCGCTCATCTCGCCGGCCAGCGGCGCTCCCGTCTCCGCCATCTTGGCCTTGATGAGGGAATGGCCGGTGCGCCACATCAGCGGCCGCCCGCCCATGCGGGCGACCTCGTCGAACAGCACCTGGCTCGCCTTCACGTCGGCGATGATGGTGGCGCCCGGCCTGTCCCGCAGCACGTCCTGCGCCAGGAAGACGAGGAACTGGTCGCCCCAGAGGATGCGGCCCTTGCCGTCGAGCACGCCGATGCGGTCGCCGTCGCCATCGAAGGCGATGCCGAGATCGCAGCCATGCTCGAGAATCGCCGCCTTCAGCTGCTCGAGATTCTCGGGCACGGTCGGATCGGGATGGTGACTGGGGAAACGGCCGTCGATCGTCTCGTTGAGCAGGATATGCTCGCCCGGCAGGCGACGCGCGAGGCGCGCCATGGCCTCGCCGGCGCTGCCGTTGCCGGCGTCCCAGGCGACCTTGAGCCTGCGGCCCGGCTCGAAATCCGCCAGCAGCCGCTCGATATAGGCATCGAGCACCGGCGCGTCGCGCACGGCGCCGCGCCCCTCGGCGAAGCGCCCGGCTTGCGCGATCTCGCCGAGGCGCTTGATGTCGGCGCCGTAGATGGCGCGGCCGCCTAGCACCATCTTGAAGCCGTTATGGTCGGGCGGATTGTGCGAGCCCGTCACCATGATGGCGCCGTCGGTGCCGAGATGCTTATTGGCGAAATAGAGCATCGGGGTCGGGCCCACGCCGACCCGCACCACCTCGACGCCGGTGCCGGCGAGCCCTTCGGCCAGCGCGCGCGCGAGCTCGGGCGAGCTCAGCCTGCCGTCCTGGCCAAGGGCCACCGCCTGGCCGCCTTCGCTCGTCACCGCCGTGCCGAAAGCCTGCCCGAGCGCAAAGGCGTCGCGCGCGTCGAGCGTCGCGCCGACGATGCCGCGAATGTCATATTCGCGCAGGATCGAAGCGTTGAATTTATGACCTGGGAATTGATGGCCTGGGGACGCAGGGCCTGTCATGAGGCTGCCTCGCAACAATGGTGAGCGGATAGCGGGGCGAGGAGATCTATTAACGCGCGCCTCGCCTCCAGGTTCCCGTCCGCTCGGCGGCTTGTCAGGAGCGGGGCACGCCAGGGCGCCCGATGCAAGCATAGCGGAAGCCGGCCGCCGCCATCTCTGCGGGGTCGTAGATATTGCGCAAGTCGACCACCACCGGCTCCTTGAGGAGCGCCTTGACCCGCTCCATGTCGAGCGCGCGGAACTCGTTCCATTCCGTGATGAGGACGAGCGCGTCGGCGCCGGGCATGGTCTCGTAGGCGCCCGCGCACCATTCCACGCCTTCGAGCAGCTTCTTGGCCTCCTCCATGCCCTCCGGGTCGAAGGCCCGCACCACGGCTTCCGCCTTCCGCAAGGCGGCGAGGATATCGAGGCTCGGCGATTCGCGCATGTCGTCGGTGTTCGGCTTGAAGGTGAGGCCGAGCACGGCGATCGTCTTGCCGGCGACGGAGCCGCCGCAGGCCTCGATCACCTTCTCGGCCATCCGCGCCTTGCGCCGCGCGTTCACGTCGACCACCGTCTCGACGAGGCGAAGCGGCGCGCCCGCCTCTTGCGCGAGGCGGACGAGGGCGAGCGTGTCCTTGGGAAAGCAGGAGCCGCCATAGCCCGGCCCCGCGTGAAGGAATTTCCGTCCGATGCGGCCATCCAGCCCGATGCCGCGCGCCACGTCGTGCACGTCGGCGCCGAGCTTCTCGCAGAGATCGGCCATCTCGTTGATGAAGCTGATCTTGGCGGCGAGGAAGCTGTTGGCGGCGTATTTGATGAGCTCGGCCGTCTCGAGCGTGGTGAAGAGGATGGGCGTCTCGATCAGATAGAGCGGGCGGTAGAGCGCGCGCATGACCTCGCGCGCCTCGTCGCTCTCCGCCCCGATCACCACCCGGTCCGGACGCATGAAATCGTTGATCGCCGAGCCCTCGCGCAGGAATTCCGGATTGGAGACCACGTCGAAGGCGACGTCGGGGCGCTCCGCGCGGATGATCCGGCGCACCTCGCGGCCGGTGCCGACGGGCACGGTCGATTTGGTGATGACGATGGCGTGCCGCCGCAGCGCCGCCGCGATCTCGTGCGCCGCCTCGTAGACATAGCGCAGGTCCGCGAAACCGTCGCCGCGCCGGCTCGGCGTGCCGACCGCGATGAACACCGCGTCGGCCTCCGCCACGGCGGGCGCCAGCTCGTTCGCGAAGGCGAGGCGCCCGGCCCTGACGTTGTCCGCGATCAGCGCGGCGAGCCCCGGCTCGTAGATGGGGACCTCGCCCTCCTTGAGGCGCGCGATCTTCGCGCGGTCCTTGTCGACGCAAACCACGTCGAGCCCGAACTCGGAGAAGCAGGCGCCGGATACGAGCCCGACATAGCCCGTCCCAACCATGGCGATCCGCATGAGCGCGCTCCCTGCCCGAGCCCGGCCGCGTCGTGCCCGCCGCTATTCCGCGGCCGACTTGCCGTTGCGCGTCTGCCGCGACACGCGCGCGGGCCGCTCGACCCGCGCCGGATCGGCATAGCGCGCGATCACTTCGCGCACGGCGGCGCCCAAATCCGGGCGCGCGAGGGCGAAGGCGAGGTTTGCCTCGAAGAAGCCCACCTTGTCGCCGCAATCGAAGCGCCGTCCCTCGAAGCGGAAGCCGTGGAAGGGGACGCTGCCGAGGGTGCTGGCCATCGCGTCGGTGAGCTGGATTTCACCGCCCGTGCCGCGCTCGCGCCGGCCGAGATGCTCGAGCACGTCGGGCTGCAGGATGTAGCGGCCGATGATGGAGAGCGTCGAGGGCGCCGCCTCGGGAGCCGGCTTCTCGACCAGCCCGCGCACTTCGACGAGCCTGCCCTTGTCCTGCGCCACGTCGAGGATGCCGTAGCGGCTGGTATGCTCGCGCGGCACGTCCATCACCGCCGCCATGTTGCCGCCGACGGCCGCGTGGGCCTCGATCATCTGCTTCAGGCAAGGCACCTCGGCGAGCACGAGGTCGTCGGCGAGCAGCACGGCGAAGGGCTCGTCGCCCACGAGGTTGCGCGCGCACCACACGGCATGGCCCAGGCCGAGCGGCTCCTGCTGTCGCGTATAGGCGACGCGGCCGGGTTTCGGCAGCCAGCGACGCATGGCCTCGATCTCCGCCATGCGGCCGCGCTCGGCAAGCACGTTCTCCAGCTCGAAGGAATGGTCGAAATGATCCTCGATCGCGGCCTTGCCGCGCCCGGTGACGAAGATCAGCTCCTCGATCCCCGCGGCTTGCGCTTCCTCGACGGCATATTGGATGAGCGGCTTGTCGACGACCGGCAGCATCTCCTTCGGCATGGCCTTGGTGGCCGGCAGAAAGCGGGTTCCGAGGCCGCCGACAGGGAAGATCGCCTTGCGTACGCGCGTGGGCATCTCGATGGTGACCCCTCGGAAACCGATTGCCGGCGACGCAAGCGCCGCCGCCGGAGCGCCGCTTTGTGCCACAGGGGACCCGGCCTGGCAACGGGCCTTCAATCGCCGAGCAGGACGTCCTTGGCCTGATTGAGCTTCGCCGCCAGATAGGCGCTGCCGCCCGTATCGGGATGGAGCTTGACCATGAGGTGGCGATAGGCCTCCTTGATCTGCTCGCGGTCGGCGCCCTCGGCGAGGCCGAGGATCTCGAACGCCTCGCGCCGGCTCATGGCGCCGCTTGCGGACGGCTCCGCCCTCGCGCGAGCGCCGGCGCCGGAGCGGGTTTCCTCCTCCTCGCGCCAGTCGGCGCCGAAGCGCCGGTCGAGATAGGCCTCGAGCAAGGGCGCTGCCTCGCCGTCCTCGGCCCGGCATTCCGCGAGCAGCTCGATGAGCTCGACCAGCCCCAGGCTCGCAAGCGTGCGCCCCGCCCGTCCGCCGCCCAGCACCTCGCCCGACATCTCGCCCGTATCGTGATCGAGCGTCATATGAAGGAGCCGCGTGCGGATCTCGGACTGCTGGCCGGGTTTGGGGCGGGCGGTCCCGGAACCGCCGCGCGGGAACCGGCGCGAGAGCAGCGGCAGCGCCAGGCTCGCGGCCATGGCGGCCAAGAGCCAGCGTCCGGAGGCGATGAAATAGAGCACGAGGCCGGCCACCGCCACGCCGCCGCCGACACGCGCGCCCTTGGCGAGAAGGCGCGGGTCGGCCGCCGCGAGCTGCCGCGCAATCAGCAGCAAGGTCAGCAGCAAAGCGACGCCGAGCATGAAATAGGCGATCATCGCGGCTCTATCCTACCAGCCCGAACGCGCCGGCTCGGGCTTATTTGACCTGGCGGGTGAGAAGCGGCACCAGCCCGCCCGTCTTGCGTCCGTAATCCTCGAGCGCGCGCAAGCCGCCAGCGGCGTAGACGGCGACCGCGCTCAGGAGCTCCTTGAGCTGGCGGGCGCTCGCCGAATTGAAGGGGCAATAGGCGCCGCGCGTGAGGCGCGCCATCTTGCGGAAGGCCCGCGCCGCCACCGGCTCGCCGCCCTCATGGAAGATGAAGAGCGGCACGCCCAGGAGGCCGAGCTCGCCCGCGAGCCCGCATAGCAGATCGACGCTCTCCTCCATGCAGTCGCCCACGAAGACGACGGCGTTGATCCGCTTCCGCCTGGTCTCGGCAAGGGCGTGGCGCAGGAGCTTGGCGATCTGCGTCTGGCCGGCGAGGCAGCGCACGCCCGTCATCTGGCGCACCAACGCCGCGGGGCTGGCGACCCAGGCGCTGGTCTTGCATTCGTTGAAGCCGCGATAGAAGAGGAGCTGCACCTCGAGCCCGCCCAAGGCACTCGTCGCCGTGAACATCTCGCCTTGGATCTTGCAGGCGAGATCCCAGGTCGGCTCGCGGCTCGCGGTCGCGTCGATGGCGAAGAGAAGCCGGCCGCGCCCCTCCCCCGGCCGCGGCGCGGGCGCGCGCGCGACCTGGGCGAGGAAATCGGCGACGGCGGCCTCCGTCGCGCGGCTCGGCAGCTTGCTGTCTCCCTTGGCCATGCTCTTGCAAATAATATGCGCGCGCCCGCCGCGCCAGCCTCAGGCTGCGCGGATCCAGATGGCGGTATCGTGGAACACGGCGCCGCCGCGCGGCGGGCCCGGATCGGCGCTGGTCAGCGCATTGATGCCGATACCTTCCTCGAAGGCGTCGTTGGGCCAGACGCTCTCCACTACGACGACGCCTTGTTGCAGCCCGTCGAAGGGCTGGGCATGGACGACGACGGAGCCGAGGCCGTTGCCGAGCCGCACCCGGTCGCCTGCGGCGATGCCGAGCCGCGCGCAATCGGCGGGATGGATGAGCGCGGTCGGCCGGCCCTCGCGCTTCAAGGAGCCGGGCGTGTTGTTGAAGCTCGTATTGAGGAATGAGCGCGCGGGCGCCGCCACCAGCCGGAAGGGGCGCTCGAGGCTCGCCTTGTCGATCACGTCCATATGGTCGGGCAAGGCGCCGAGCCGCGCATGGTCCGCGCCGAGGCTCGCCCAATCCGCCTGGAAATGGAACTTGCCGTCAGCATGGCCGAAGCCATCGAGGAAATGCGCCTGCTCGAAGGGCAGTGCGCAATCGACCCAGCGCTGCGCATAGGCCGTCTCGGCGTCGGGCAGGCCGCTCGCGCGCAGGGTCTCGTCGACGATCTCCCATTCGCTCATCTCGAAGCCGCGGTGGCGCGCGCCCAGGCGCCGGGCAAGCCCGCACAGCACCTGATGGTTGGAGCGGCTCTCGCCCACCGGCTCGACGATCTTCTTCGTCACCTGGAGAAAGGTATGGCCGCCCGCGATATAGACATCGTCATGCTCGAGGAAGGTGGTGGCCGGCAGCACGATATCGGCCATGGCGGCCGTCTCGGTCATGAACTGCTCGTGCACGCAGGTGAAGAGATCGTCGCGCATGAAGCCCTCGCGCACCTTGAGGCTCTCCGGGCAGACCACGAGGGGATTGGTGTTCTGGATGAAGAGCGCGGTGACGGGCGGGCCGTCGCCCAAGTCGCGCTTGTCGCCCAGGAGGATCGGCCCGATGCGCGACTGGTCGAGCACGCGTACCGAGCGGTCGAGCGCGTCGAGCCCCAGGATGAGCCGGTTGTCGAGCTTGTAGAGCCCGCCATTGGAATAGAGCGCGCCGCCGCCCGGATGCCGCCAGGCGCCGGTCACGGCGGGCAGGCAGCTCGCCGCATGGAGGGCGGCGGCGCCGTTGCGCGAGCGCGAGAAGCCGTAGCCGACGCGGAGATAGCTGCGCTTGCGCTGCCCATAGAGGCGCGCGAAGGCGACGATTTCCTCGGGCGCCAGGCCGGTGATGGCGGCGGCCCAGCCGGGCGTGCGGCTCGCGAGATGCGCCTCGAGCGCGGCCGGCGCGTCGGTATAGCGCGCGAGATAGTCGCGGTCGGCGTAGCCCTCCTCGAACAGCACATGCATGACCGCGCAGGCGAGCGCCCCGTCGGTGCCGGGCCGCAGCATGAGGTGATGGTCCGCCTGGCGCGCCGTGGCGTTGCGATAGGGATCGATCACCACGAGGGGCACGCCGCGCGCCTTCCGCGCCTCGGCGATGTGATGCATGAGGTTGACCTGGGTGTTGACCGCGTTGGTGCCCCAGACCACGACGAGCTCGGATTGCGCGATCTCGCGCGCATCCACGCCGCGCTTTGCCCCCGCCCCCGCCATCCAGCCTGCGTCGGAGAGCGCGTTGCAGATGGTGCTGTGCTGGCGCGAATAGCGCATCACATGGCGCAGCCGCTCGATGCCGTCGCGCTGCACAAGGCCCATCGTGCCGGCGTAGAAATAGGGCCACACCGCCTCGGCCCCGTGCCGCTCGGCCGCGCGCTGGAGCCGACCCGCCGTCTCGTCGAGCGCGTCGTCCCAGGAGATGGGCCGGAAGGCGGCGAGGCCCTCGCCCTTCGCGCCGACCCGCTGCAGCGGCGTCTTGAGCCGGCCGGGATGATGGATGCGCTCGGCGTAGCGCGCGACCTTGGCGCAGATCACGCCCGCCGTGTAGGGATTGCCCTCGGCGCCGAAGACGCGGCCGATGGTGCGCGCATCCAGCCGCTCCACCTCGAGCGCGCAGGTGCTCGGGCAGTCATGCGGACAAGCCGAGTGCAGGCGCTCGACGCGCGTTCGCCGGGACGCGGATTGGTCGAGAGGCACGGCGCTCACCCGCGAAATAGTCGAAGCAGCGTCGAGAATAGGGGAATTTGGCGACGCGAGCCAGCGGCGACGGGCTTCGATCCGCCCTCTTCTTGACCCCTCTCTTCCCCGCCGCCATGCTCCGCGCCGCGGCGGAGGAAAGCGTAAACATCGCGTCATGGCGGATCGGGTCGAGTGCGTGGTGATCGGCGCCGGCGCGGTGGGGCTGGCCACGGCGCGGGCCTTGGCGCTCGCCGGCCGCGAGGTGGTGGTGCTGGAGGCCGCGAACGCCATCGGCACGGAGACGAGCTCGCGCAACAGCGAGGTCATCCATGCCGGGCTCTATTACGCGACCCACAGCCTGAAGGCGCGGCTCTGCCTGCGCGGCCGGGCGCTGCTTTACGACTATCTCGCGGCGCACGGGGTCGCGCATAAGCGCATCGGCAAGCTCATCGTCGCGACGGCGGCGGACGAGATCCCGGCGCTGGAGCGGCTTGTCGCCCAGGCGCTGGCCAACGACGTGACCGACATCGAATGGCTCGACGGGCCCGCGGCGCGCGGCCTCGAGCCCGCCCTCAATGCCGTGGCGGCGCTGCTTTCGCCCTCGACCGGCCTCATGGACAGCCACGGGCTCATGCTCGCTTATCGCGGCGAGGCCGAGGACCATGGCGCCATGATCGCCTTCCTGAGCCCGGTCGCGAGCGGCCGGGTCGAGACGCGGGGCTTCACGCTCGAGGTCGGCGGCTCGGCGCCCACGCGGCTTGCTTGCGACATTCTCGTCAACAGCGCCGGGCTTTATGCGCAAGCCGTGGCGCACCGCATCGCGGGCGTCCCGCCCGAGACGATCCCGCCGCGCTATCTCGCCAAGGGCTCCTACTTCACCATGAGCGGGCCGCCGCCTTTCAGCCGCCTCGTCTATCCCGCACCCGAGGTGAAGTTCGCCACTCTGGGCCTGCATGCGACGGTGGATCTCGCAGGCCAGGTGCGCTTCGGGCCCGACATCGAATGGGTCGAGAGGATCGACTATCGGGTCGATCCCGCGCGCGCGGCCCTCTTCTACGACACCATCCGGCGCTATTATCCGGGACTCAAGGACGGCTCGCTCCAGCCGGGCTATGCCGGCGTGCGGCCCAAGCTGCAGGCGCCCGGCCAGCCGCCGGCCGATTTCATGATCCAGGGTCCGGCGCTCCACGGCATTCCCGGCCTCGTCAATCTCTACGGCATCGAATCGCCCGGCCTCACCGCCTCGCTCGCCATCGCGGAAGAAGTCCTGAGCCGGCTGGAAGAGGGATAGGGCGGGACGTTTTTATGGTTCACTTTCTGCGAGGTCTCTGACACAATCTGTATCATATCAAAATGCGAGCGAGGTGACGCTGCCATGGTTACGGCGACGACAAAGGCTGGCTCCGCGGCGATGCCCGATCCGGCGCGCATCCTTTTCGGGACGAGCGAGCCGCCGCCCTTCCCCGCGGGCAATATTTTCCCCATCGAATGGCATACCGACACGCCGAAGCTCCTGAAGCTCTATGATTCGGCGCGCGAGCAAAGCTGGCTGCCCAACAAGCTGCCCTGGGACACGCTCGATCCCAAGGCCTTCACCCTCGATCAGCGCTACGCCATCGCCTACTGGTTCGGGCTGCTTTGCGTCTTCGACAGCTCCGGCCCGGCCGTCTTCGCGCGCGCCATGATCCATACCTACGAGACCCATCAGGAGGACCCGGTCCGCAAATGCTTCTTCCTCATCACCCGCGACGAGGTGAACCATGAGGAGGTCTGCCAGCGCGCGATCCAGAACTCTCACCCCCGGCGGGCCGCTCGATTACGAGCCCGAGACGCCGCTCGGCAAGCTCGCCCAGAACAATGTGCGCTGGTACTTCCACAACGGCGCGCGCTATTGGGAGGGCTTCAAGAGCGGCGTGCATCGCCACGCGCTCCCGATCCTCTTCACCTCCTTCCTGATGGGCGAGATGGCGTCCTCCACCCTGTTCCAGCAGATGCATCGGCAATGCTCGATTCCGGCGCTGCGCGAGGCCTTCAGCCGCGTCGGCCAGGACGAGGCGCGGCACTTGCGCATCTGCCTCATCCTGCTGGAGAACCTGCTGCCCAAGCTGACCCAGGAGCAGAAGGCGATCATCACCAAGCAGATCCGCGCGGGCTTCGTCTTCCTCTCGGGCATCCTCTACGAGCCGCCGGAGCAGTTCTGGGACCTGCCCGAGACCTGGCGCCCCGCGCATCGCATGCTCGAGGCCGTGGCGCGCGAGGCGGGGCTCGGCATCCTTACCATCGAGGAGCGCAAGGAGAATTGGCGCACGGCCCTTTTGCGCATGAAGGGGCTCGTCGAGCCGCACGGCATCGAGTTCCCCGCCATCCCCGAGATCGGCATCGAAGGCAAGACGGTGGCCTTCGACCCCGCCGACATCATTCCGGTGTTTTAATGAAAATGCCGGCTCGCTCCTCGAGTCACTTGCTCGCCTATTAAGTCAAAAGCGCATTAGCCCGTCATCGTCATATCTCCTCATCGCCATACCGGCGCGAGCCGGTATCCATGGCTGAATGGGTCCCGGCTTTCGCCGGGACGGGGAGATTGCGTGAATTTTCGATCGTCGATCGAGATCGGTGCGCGCCTATCCCGCCGCGCCTCACCCCGCGCGCATCAGGTCGAAGGCGATCGAGACGCGCCGCGTGCTTGCCTGGAAGGGCAAGGTGCAGTGGAAGAAATAGCCGGGAAAGAGCAAGAGCCGCCCCTCCTTGGGCTGGATGCGGCGCAAAAGCGGTGTCGCCTTCGCGGCAAGCGCCTCGGGCGGCCGACCGAGCTCGATCCAGCCCGCCTCGCCTGCGGCCGCCTCGCTCACCGCCGCCGGCAGCGCCGGGTAATAGACCGCGCCTAAATAGCCTTCGAGATGCATATGGGGCACGAGATTGCCCTGCCCCTCAAGAACCGTCGCCCAGGCGGTGAGCCGCCATTTGGCCGGCCAATGCGCCAGATAGGGATGCGGCGGCGAGGCGGGCAGGCCGGCGACATAGCGTTCGATCGCCAGGCGCGTCAGCCGCTCGAGCTCCGCCATTGGCCCCTTCGGCTCCGCCAAAAGCTCGTCGGTGATCTGCAGGAAATCATTGTGGTAGGTCGGATGGTACTTGGGCGGCACCTTCAAGGTCGGGTGGTGGAGCACATGCTCGACCAGCGCCGCGTTGAAGGCCGCGAGGCTCGCAAAGGCGGGCGGCGGCGCCAGATCGACCACCTGCACGAAGCGATCGAAATCGAGCAGGAAGGCGGCGGCCGCGCGGTCGCCCGCCTCGTTGAGCGCGATGGCCTTGAGCGCCGTAGCCTGGAGGTCGCCCGGCACCGCCCTTAGCCAGCGCTCGCAGGCCGCGACCGCGCTTGCCGCCTCGCCTTGTTCCATCAGCGCATGGACAAGATGGCTGTGCAGATCGCCCGCGCGCGGCGAGGCCACGAGGCCGCGGCGAAAAATCTCCAGCGCCTCCAGGCCCCGCCCGTTCGATTGCAGAAGCAGGCCCAGATCGCGCGCCGTCTCGGCGGAGGCGGGCTTGAGCTCGAGCGCGCGGCGATAGGCCTGCTCGGCTTCCTCGGTGCGGCCGAGCCGGCGCAATATGCCGCCGAGATTATGCCAGGCCGGCGCCAGGCCGGGCCGTAGGCGCAAGGCGCGGCCGTGCGATTCCGCCGCCGCCTCCAGCTTGCCGAGCCGGTCGAGCATGTTGGCGAGATTGTAATGCGCCTCGGCGAAATCGGGCATGAGCTGCAGTGCCGCCTCGAACAGCGCGGCCGCCTCGGCGGGCTGGCCGAGTTGGCCCGCGATCATGCCGGCAAAACTCAGCACATCCGGCCGCTCGGGCTGCAGCTCCAGGAGATCGAGACAGGACTTGAGCGCGGGCCGCAGCCTGCCCGCATCGAACAACGCCTTGGCCTGGCGCTGCAAGGCCTGGATCTCGCGCCCCTCGCCCGTCGCGCCGCCGTTCGCCGGATGTCGTTCCCGCGGCGGCATCTCTCAGCCTTCGCGGCGGATGCCGATGACGCGGCCCAGCCAGGTGGGCTGCGGCAGCTCGCGGTGCACGGCGAAGAGACGCTCGATCCGGGCGAGCGCGTCGCGCGGAAAGGGCGCGGAGCGGCGCTTGGCGAGATCGACATGGATACAGATGAGCTCGTTGGTCGCGGCGAGGTAGCCTTCCTCGGCGTGATACATGAGGTGGCAATAATGCAGCCGCTTGGTGTCGCGATCGAGGAGCTGCGTCGTCACGCGCAAGGGATCGCCCGCCTTGAGCTCGCGCTCGTAGGTGATATGCGCCTCGAGCGTGAAGAGCGAGTGGTTGGTGCGCTTGAGGTAACCGGCGCCGATATCGAGAAAGTCGAAGAGCCAGTCGGTCGCGTGATCGAAGGCGAGCATGTAATAAGCCATGTTCATATGGCCGTTATAGTCGGTCCATTCCGGCAGGACCGTCTCGCGATGGAGCGCGAGGGGCGCGCTTTCGATCCCGTCCGAGAGCTGCGACATGCGGGCTACTCCGCGACCCCGGCGAGCCTCGCCGTCTCCTGCCACAGCCGCCTGGCCGACGCATCGTCCTGCGCCTCCGCCGTCGGGGTCGCGGGGCGGCATTTGTAGAAATAGCCGCCGCTGGCGTCGGCCACCGCAGGCGAGGAGGCGAGATAGGTGATGGTCTCGGCGCCTTGCTCGGGCGTGATGGCGAAGAGCTTGGCGAAGCGGACGAGGTAGGCCAAAGGCCCGCCGCTCTGATCGCCGAAGCGCGTCGCGACGAAGCCCGGATGGAGGCAGTTCGCGGTGACGCCGGTGCCGGCGAGCCGCCGCGCCAGCTCGCGGGTGAAGAGGATGTTGCAGAGCTTGGAGCGGCCATAGACCCTGAAGCCGCTATAGCGCCGCGCCGCTTGCAAATCGTCGAAATCGAGCTTGGCGCCGCGATGGGCGTCCGACGCCGTGTTCACGACGCGCGCGGGCGCCGAGGCGACGAGCCGCTCGCGCAGTTCCTGCGCCATCATGAAATAGGACATATGGTTGGTGGCGAAGGTGAGCTCCAGCCCGTCCTCGGTGACGCGACGCCGGTTGTAGACGGCGCCCGCATTGTTGATCAGCACATCGATACGCGGCTCCGCCGCCGCGATCGCGGCCGCGACCCGCTTCATCTCGGCGAGGCGCGAGAGATCGGCGTAGTGGATGCCATGCGCGGCGCCGGGCCCCAGCGCCTTGAGCCGCGCGAGCGTCGCCTCGCCGCGCCCCTTGTCGCGCGCGACCAGGAGAATGCGCGCGCCCATGCCGGCCAGCCGCTCCGCCGCGACCTGGCCGATGCCGGAGGTGGCACCGGTGATGACGACCGTCTTGCCCTGCACGATCCGCTCCCTGCCTGCCCGCCCTCGCCCGCGAGTGTAGCATGGCCGCGCGGCGGAGCGTCGGCAGCGGGATCGGGCGCCAGGCGGCGCGCCAATCATGGGTGAGCTCGAATTTCCGTTCGGTGTACCAGGAGCAGACACCGTGGCCGAGCACACGATGTATGGTACTGCTCCCGTTCCCGGAAGAACTGTGCGAACGACTTGACCGCCAATCGCGCAGGCACCAGCAGGGCGAAAGACAATATGGCGCAGACGACGTCGAAGCCGCGCCAATCGCGCAAGGCAGGCTTGAAGCTTGCGGTCGAAGGATGGCGCTCGCTGAGCCACAGCTATGCGATCGTCAACCAGTGGCAATTGCTGGCGTTGACGCGGCGGCCGGACATCGAGTTGCGGGTCAGCGATTTGCCGTTCTTCAATCCGGCTTGGCGCTTGCAGCCTGGACTGTTCCACCCCGAAAGCGCCCGCGTCCTAGGCGAGATCAAGCCGGCGCAAGCGGGCTTCATGCCGGGGGCGACCTTGCGCCTGTCCTATCCCTACGATCTGCGGCGCGCAAGGACCGGCCGGACCGTCGTTTACGGCACGGCGGAATACCGCGTTGTGCCGCGTCGGTACCTTGCACGCGAGGTCAACCTTCGGGAAGCCTTGGACGACCCCTCTCTGACGATCATGACGCCGTCGCAATGGTCCGCCGAAGGCTTTCGGCGCCTTGGATTCGAGGATGCACGAATTGCCGTGATTCCCAACGGTGTCGATCCGACGTTGTTCCGGCCGCGCCCCGAGACGCGAGAGGCGGTACGCAAGAAGCTGGGTCTTTCGGGCTTCGTGTTCATGAGCGTCGGCGCCATGACCGCGAACAAGGGAATGGATATCCTGCTCAGGGCCTTCGCGGCCGTGGCGGAGCGTCGCGGCGAGGTCAGGCTTCTGCTCAAGGGCGCCGATCGGCTTTATGCGTCGCGTCAGTTTCTCCAGCAGGCGCTCGAGCCGCTCTCACGGTCCCAGGTCAGCCTGGTCGCGGAACGGCTCGTCTATGGAGGGGAGGCTCTGTCCATGGAGGAGATGGCGGCGCTTTACCAGGCGGCCGACGTATATGTATCTCCCTATCGCGCGGAAGGCTTCAACCTGCCGGTGCTCGAGGCGGCCGCCTGCGGCGTCCCGGTCATCTGCACGCGCGGCGGATCGACGGACGACTTCGTCACCGACGCTTTCGCCAGGACGATCGAGAGCCGCCTCAGCCCTGTGGAATTCGAGGGAGCGGCTGGCGTCGCGCTCGTGCCCGATCTCGACCATCTTACGGCGCTGATGCACGGGATCGTCGATGACGAGCCATTCCGCCGGGGCGCAGCCGTGAATGGGCCGCGTCATGCAACGGAGCATTTCACCTGGGACCGCGTCGTCGAGCGGATGATGCCCGTGCTGTTCCCCGAGCGGGGTCTAGCGAATTCGCGCCGGCGCGTCGATTGACAGGCGCGCGGCGCGCGGCGCAAATTCGTCGCTCGGGCCACGACGGCGCCGCTTCAGGGAGGTTCCGGAGATGAGCAGGAAAGCGTTTCTTGCGGCCGGCCTCGCAGCTATCGGCGCCGTCGGCCTTGCCGCGACGGCCGAGGCGAAGACCCTCGTCTATTGCTCCGAGGGCAGCCCGGAGAATTTCTATCCGGCGATCAACGTGACCGGCACCTCTTTCGATGCCTCCTCGCGGCAGATCTACAACCGCTTGGTCGAGTTCAAGCTCGGCACGACCGAGGTCGAGCCGGGCCTGGCCGAAAGCTGGGAGGTCTCGCCGGACGGGCTCGCCTTCACCTTCCATCTGCGCAAGGGGGTGAAATGGCAGACCACCAAGAGCTTCAAGCCGAGCCGCGATTTCAATGCCGACGACGTGATCTTCAGCTTCGAGCGGCAATGGAAGGCCGACAATCCCTTTTTCAAGGTGACCAGCGATAATCACGCCTATTTCAGCGACATGGACATGCCGAAGATGCTCAAGGCGGTGGAGAAGCTCGACGACTATACCGTCCGCTTCGTGCTCAACATGCCGAACGCGCCCTTCATCGCCAACATGGCGATGGATTTCGCCTCCATAAGCTCCAAGGAATATGCCGACCAGATGCTGAAGGCGGGCACGCCGGAGAAGGTCGACCAGGATCCGGTCGGCACCGGCCCCTGGGTGCTGGAAAGCTATCAGAAGGACGCCGTCATCCGCTACAAGGCCAACCCCGATTATTTCCTGGGCAAGCCCAAGATCGACAGCCTCGTCTTCGCCATCACGCCCGACCCCTCGGTGCGCTTTGCCAAGCTCAAATCCGGCGAATGCCATATCATCCCCTACCCCTCGCCAGCCGACGTGCCGGCGATGAAGCAGGATGCGAGCCTCGATGTCTATGAGCAGGCGGGGCTCAACATCGCCTATCTGGCCTTCAACACGCTGAAGAAGCCTTTCGACGACAAGCGCGTGCGCCAGGCGCTCAACATGGCGATCAACAAGCGCGCCATCATCGACGCGGTCTATCTCGGCACCGGCATCGCGGCGAAGAACCCGATTCCGCCCACCATGTGGTCCTACAACGACGCGGTGAAGGACTATCCCTACGATCCCGAGGCCGCCAAGAAGCTGCTCGCCGAGGCGGGCTACGAATCCGGCTTCGCGAGCGATCTCTGGTATATGCCGGTGCAGCGCCCCTACAACCCCAACGCCAAGCGCATCGCCGAGCTGATGCAGGCCGATCTCGCCAAGGTCGGCGTGACGGTCAGGCTCGTCACCTTCGAATGGGGCGAGTACCGCAAGCGCCTGCAGGCGGGCGAGCCCATGATGGCGCAATTCGGCTGGACGGGCGACAACGGCGACCCGGACAATTTCCTCAATACGCTGCTCGGCTGCGCCGCCGCCGCGCCCGGCGGCAACAACGCCGCGCGCTGGTGCTACAAGCCCTATGATTCGCTGGTCGCCGAGGCGCAGCGCACCACCGCGATGGAGAAGCGCAACGAGCTCTACAAGCAGGCGCAGCTTGTCTTCAAGGAAGAAGCGCCCTGGTACACGATCGCGCACGGCATCCAGATCGCCGCGACGCGCAAGGGCGTCATGGGCTTCAAGTTGAGCCCGCTCGGCTACCACGAGTTCGACCAGGTCGAGCTGAAGGAGTAGCAGGGCAGGACGGCCGCGGTATTTCTTTCTCCCGTCCCGGCGAAGGCCGGGACCCATTTCGGCATGGATGCCGGCTTTCGCCGGTATGGCGAGGAGCAATGATGCCGATCGCGATCCAACGGCCTTGCACTCAGATGGGCGCCGAATTGCTATAAAGCTGCATGCTCCGCTTCGCGCTCACGCGGCTCATCCTCGTCGTCCCGACCTTCATCGGGATCACCTTGCTCGCCTTCCTCCTCGTCCATGCCGTGCCGGGCGATCCCATCGAGACCTTGCTGGGCGAGCGCGGCATCGCGCCCGCGCGCCATGCGGCGCTCTTGCATGAATACGGCTTCGACCGGCCGCTCTATATCCAATATCCGCTTTATGTGAGCCATGTGCTGCGCGGCGATCTCGGCCTCTCCTTGATCACCCATGCGCCGGTGATCGAGGAGTTCAAGCAGCTTTTTCCCGCCACCATCGAGCTCTCGCTTGCCGCGGTGCTGTTCGCGCTCGCGATCGGCCTGCCGGCGGGGGTGATCGCCGCGGTCAAGCGCAACTCGATCTTCGACCATGGCGTCATGGGAATCTCGCTCGCCGGCTATTCCATGCCGATCTTCTGGTGGGGGCTGTTGCTGATCATCTTGTTCTCGAACCTGCTGCATTGGACGCCGGTCTCGGGACGCATCGGCGTCGAGTACGACATCCCGCCCGTGACGGGGTTTCTCTTCATCGACACGCTGCTCTCGGGCGAGCCCGGCGCCTTCCGCTCGGCCTTGAGCCATCTCGTCCTGCCGGCCATCGTGCTCGGCACGGTGCCGCTGGCCGTGATCGCGCGCATGACTCGCTCCGCCATGCTCGAGGTACTGGGCGAGGATTACATCCGCACCGCGCGCGCCAAGGGCCTCGGCCCCTTGCGCGTCGTCGGGCTGCACGCCTTGCGCAACGCGCTCATCCCGGTGATCACGGTGATCGGGCTTCAGGTCGGCGTGCTCTTCACCGGCGCCATCCTGACCGAGACCATCTTCTCCTGGCCGGGGGTGGGCAAATGGCTGGTCGATTCGATCAACCGGCGCGACTATCCGGTGCTAGAGGGCGGCGCGCTCCTCATCGGCAGCACGGTGATGGCGGTTAATCTCGCCGTCGATCTCTTGTACGGCCTCATCAACCCGCGGATCCGCCATGCCGGCTGAGCCATGAGCCTCCCTCTCGCCTCCGCCCCCCGCGCGCCCGAGCTCGGCGAAGCGCTGCTCGCGGCCCCGCCGCGGCCGGGCCGCGAATTCTGGCAGGCCTTCGCCGCCAATCGCGCGGCGCTCGCCGGGCTCGTCGTGATCGCCCTCGTGGTGGCCGCGGCGATCCTCGCCGGCGCGATCGCGCCTCATTCGCCGGTCGCGACGCATGACGATGCCTTCCTCAAGCCCCCCTTCTGGGAGACGGGCGGCTCGGCCGCCTTTCCCTCGGCACCGACGCGATCGGCCGCGACATGCTCTCGCGCCTGCTCTACGGCGCGCGGCTCTCGCTTTTCATCGGCCTGCTCGTCGTCTCGATCTCGCTCAGCGCCGGGTTGCTCATCGGTCTCGCCGCGGGATTTTTTCGCGGGCCGGTCGAGGTCCTGATCATGCGGCTCATGGACATCATGCTCACCATGCCGAGCCTGCTGCTCGCCATCGTGATCGTGGCCATCTTGGGTTCCGGCCTCGTCAACGCCATGACCGCGGTCGCGATCGTCTATCTGCCGCATTATGTCCGGATGACGCGCGCGGCGGTGATCGGCGAGCTCGCCAAGGATTACGTGACGGCGGCGCGAGCGGTCGGCGCCGGCACGCTCCGCCTCATGTTCGTGACGGTGCTGCCGAACTGCATGGCACCCCTCATCGTCCAGGCGACGCTCGGCTTCTCGACCGCCATTCTCGACGCGGCGGCGCTCGGCTTTCTCGGGCTCGGCGCCCAGGCTCCGACGCCGGAATGGGGCACCATGCTGGCCGACGCGCGCGAGTTCGTGCTGCGGGCCTGGTGGGTGGTGACCTTGCCCGGTCTCGCCATCCTGGTGACGGTGCTGGCCTTCAACCTGACCGGGGATGGGCTGCGCGACGCGCTCGACCCGAGGCTGCGCCGCTGATGAGCCTGCTCGAGATCGAGAATCTGCGCGTCTCCTTTCCCTCGCGCCGTGGCGAGCCCTACGCGGTGGACGGCCTCAGCCTCGTACTCGAGGAGGGCGAGGTGCTGGGCATCGTCGGCGAATCGGGCTCGGGCAAGAGCGTGGCCATGCTCGCCCTCATGGGCCTCGTCGCCTATCCGGGCAAGGTCCAGGCCGACCGCCTGGTCTTCGCGGGCCACGATCTCCTCTCTTTGCGCCCGCGCGAGCGCCGCAGGATTTTGGGCAAGGAGATGGCCATCATCTTCCAGGAGCCGATGACGAGCCTCAATCCCTGCTTCACCGTCGGCTTCCAGATCATCGAGGCGTTGCGCATCCACGAGGGCGGCGGCCGGGCGACGCTCAAGGCGCGCGCCGCGGCGCTGCTCGCCCAGGTCGGTATCCCGGCGCCCGAGAGCCGCCTCGCCGCCTTTCCCCATCAGCTCTCGGGCGGCATGTGCCAGCGCGTGATGATCGCCATGGCCATCGCCTGCAATCCGCGCCTCTTGATCGCGGACGAGCCGACCACCGCGCTCGACGTCACCATCCAGGCCCAGATCCTCGAGCTGCTGCTGGCGCTTCAGCGCGAGCGCGGCATGGCCCTCATCCTGATCACGCACGACATGGGGGTGGTGGCCGAGACGGCCGAGCGAGTGATGGTGATGTATGCGGGGCAGGCGGTCGAAGAGCAGCGCGCCGCCGAGCTTTTCGCGCAGCCGCGTCACCCCTACACCGCAGCGCTGCTCGAGGCCCTGCCGGAGCGCAGCGGCGACGGCAGGCGGCTTCGCGCCATACCCGGCCTGGTGCCGAGCCTGCTCGACCGGCCCGCGGGCTGCCGCTTCCATCCGCGCTGCAGCTATGCCGAGGCGCGTTGCCGCGCCGAGCCGCCGGCCCTGCGGGGTCTCCTTGGGGCGCGTGTCCGTTGTCACTTCCCCTTGGGGGTCGCGCTCGAGAGGGAGACCGGCGGATGAGCGCCCTAGCCGCCGCGCCCGAGGCCGAACCGCGCGCCGTCCTCGAAGCCGAGGGTCTCACGCGCATCTATCGGGTCAGGCAGGGTTTCCTCGCGCCTCCCGCCAGCCTGCGCGCGGTCGATGGGGTGGATTTCCGTCTCGAGGCCGGCCGGACTCTCGCCGTGGTCGGCGAATTCGGGCTGCGGAAAATCGACCTTGGCCCGCATGGCGGCGCTCATCGAGCCGCCCAGCGCCGGCAGCCTGAGGCTTTCCGGCGAGGAGGTCGCGGGGGTGGCGGGCGAGCGGCTGCGGGCTTTGCGGCGCGCCGTCCAGATCGTCTTCCAGGACCCCTATGGCTCGCTCAATCCGCGCCACCGCATCGGCTACATCCTCGAGGAGCCGCTCCTCATCAATACCGATCTGGTGCGGGCCAAGCGGGTCGAAGCCGTCCGCGGCATGTTGTCGCATGTCGGCCTCCAGCCGGAGCATCTGGGCCGCTATCCGCACATGTTTTCCGGCGGCCAGCGGCAGCGCATCGCCATCGCCCGGGCCCTTATGCTACGCCCCCGAATCCTCGTCGCGGACGAGCCGGTTTCGGCCCTCGACGTCTCGATCCAGGCGCAGATGCTGAACCTGCTTCTCGACCTGCAGGAGGAATTCGGCTTGGCTTATCTCTTCATCTCCCATGGGCTCGGCGTCGTCCGCCATATCGCCGACGAAGTCATGGTCATGTATCTGGGACGCAGCGTCGAGCACGGCCTCAAATCTGATGTTTTCGCCTATCCCCGCCATCCCTATACCAAGGCGCTTTTGGCCAGCACACCGGTCATCGAGCCCGCGCGACGCAGCCGTCATATCGGGCTCAAGGGCGAGCCGCCCTCTCCCTTGAGGCCACCGGCGGGCTGCGCTTTCCATACGCGCTGCCCTTTCGCCGAGGCGCGCTGCCGTGTAGAGCGACCGCTGCTGAGGGAGGTTGAAAACCGCCTCGTCGCCTGCCACTACGCGGAGCAGATCGGCTAGTCGATGGCTCGTCAAGGAGGGGCGGCGTTTGTGATCAAAATAAATATTCCTTTGGTCTCTACTGGACGCCGCGACGATGACTTCCATAATATAAAGCAGCCCGGAAGGACCGGCCTGGGGCCGGTAGGGGCGGCGGGGAAGAGCGTCAAACGAGCCTAAGCCGTAATCAGAGACGCAAGACGAGAGATGTAGGTTGGACTTCACCTGCCGGCGCGTAGCATGAAGATGCAGCGCGCGGCAGCCGTCGCCGGACGGCCAAGTTCGACCCGGTAAGAAACGAAGGTCCGACCGCCAGGATGGCGGCGAGCGCCGAGAAGATAAAGAAATGTATAATAAGATCAATGAATTGGTTGACAGTCCCCCGAGTGGAGGGGATGGTCGCCCGACTTCGCCCCCTGACGGGCAAATCAAGCCGGCCGAATCCACCGAGCCCATGAGCGCCGGCCGCGCCGCCTTCCTGATCGTGGCACTCGTTCTCTGCGGCAACCTGGCTGCCTGGGCCTTGCTCAACCGGCCGGCCGAGCTGCCCTCCTGGTCGGGCGAGATCCAGGGCGTCGCCTACGCGCCATATCGCGAGGGCGAGAACCCGCTCACCAACAAATATCCGAGCGACGCCGAGATCGCCAAGGACCTGCAAACCCTCCAGGCCAAGGCCGGGATCGGCACCGTGCGCACTTACAGCACCGTGGACGGCTCCGAGGACGTGCCGGCGCTGGCGGCGCAGAACGGCTTCCAGGTCGCCGCCGGCGCCTGGCTCGACAAGCGCCTGGACCAGAACGAGCTCGAGCTGCAGAGCCTGATCAACCAGGTGCATCGCTATCCCAGCATCACCCGCGCGCTGGTGGGCAACGAATTGATCCTGCGCGCGGACGTGACCGTGCCCGAGATGATCCAGTATCTGCGCCGCGCGCGCAGCCAGATCGAGGTGCCGGTCTCGACCGCCGAGCCGTGGCATGTCTGGCTCGAGCATCCCGAGCTGGTGAAGGAGGTCGACTATATCGCCGTCCATATCCTGCCCTACTGGGAAGGCGTGCCCGTCGACGACGCCGTCAAATATGTCGAGCGGCGCTATGACGAGCTGAAGGCGGCCTATCCGAACAAGCCGATCGTGCTGACCGAGGTCGGCTGGCCCAGCAAGGGCCGCCAGCGCGGCGGCGCGGTCGCCAGCCTCACCAACCAGGCGCGCTTCATCCGCGAGTTCCTCAACTTCGCCGACCGCGAGGGCGTGCAATATTACCTCATGGAGGCCTTCGATCAGCCCTGGAAGGAGAAGATCGAGGGCACAGCCGGCGCCTATTGGGGCCTTTTCAACGCCGAGCGCGACCCGAAATTCTCCTTCAGCGGCCCGATCCTCGAGCATGAGCTCTGGCCGCTGCACGCCTGGGCGGCCGCGTTGGCCTCCCTGCCGATCATCCTCTTCTTCCTCTTGCGCTGGCGCGAGCTGCATTTCCGCGGCCGGCTCTTCTTCGCCGCCATCGCTCAGGCAGCGGGCGCCATGCTGCTCTGGACCGTCATGGCCGGCACCACGCGCTATATGTCGGCCGGCGACATCCTGGTCTGGAGCGTCATGCTGCTCGGCCAGTTCGCCCTCCTCTGTCTTCTGGTGACGCAGGGCGGGCAGATGGCGCTCATGCTGTGGACCGGGCGCTGGCGGCGCGAGTTCCGTCCGCTTGCGCCCGCGCCCGAGCGGCCCATGCCCAAGGTCTCGCTCCATCTGCCGATCCATAACGAGCCGCCCCACATGGTGATCGAGACGATCAACAGCCTGGCGGCGCTCGACTATGCCGATCTCGAGATCCTGGTGATCGACAACAACACCAAGGACCCGGCCGTCTGGCAGCCCGTGGCCGAGCATTGCGCCGGCCTGGGCGAGCGCGTCCGCTTCTTCCATGTCGACAACCTCAAGGGCTTCAAGGCCGGCGCTCTCAATCTCGCGCTGCGCCACACCGCGCCCGATGCGGAGATCGTGGGCGTGATCGACAGCGACTATGTCGTGCGGCCGGACTGGCTCAAGGCGACGGTGCCCTATTTCGCCAATCCGAAGGTGGCGCTCGTGCAGGCGCCGCAGGATCATCGCGACTGGCAGGGCAATCTCTTCAAGGAGATGATCAACTGGGAATATGCCGGATTCTTCAATCTCGGCATGGTCCTGCGCAACGAGGCCAACGCCATCATCCAGCACGGCACCATGACGCTGGTGCGGCGCGAGGCGATGGAGCGGCTCGGCGGCTGGGCCGAATGGTGCATTACCGAGGATGCCGAGCTCGGCATGCGCCTGATGCACGAGGGTTACGAGACCATTTACATCAACGAGGCCTTTGGCAAGGGCCTGACCCCCGACAGCTTCGCCGGCTATCGCCTGCAGCGCTTCCGCTGGGCCTACGGCGCGATGCAGATCCTGAAAGCCCATATCGGCTGGTTCCGCCCGCGCGACAAGCATCTCTCGCCCGCGCAGAAGTTCCATTTCCTCGCCGGCTGGCTGCCTTGGATCGGCGACGGGCTGCAGTTCCTCTTCACCATCGCGGCGCTCGTCTGGACCGTGTTCCTCGCCGTCTGGCCGCGCTATTTCGAGTTCCCGCTCGGCGTCTTCGTGGTGCCGGCGCTCGCCATGGTGAGCTTCAAGATTCTCGAGACCTTATGGCTCTACCGCGCCAAGGTGCATTGCACGCCGCGCCAGCGCATCGGCGCCGCCATCGCCGGCATGAGCCTGACGCACGCCGTGGCGAAGGCCGTGCTGATCGGCCTCTTCACTAAACGCCGCCCCTTCCTGCGCACGCCCAAATGCGAGGACAAGTCGGCGGTGATCCGCGGCCTCGTCGTCGCCTGGGAGGAGTTCGTGCTCGGCTCGCTGCTCTGGGTCGGCGCGCTCGCGGTGGCGCTCGGCAACGGGCTCGACGGCAGCGGCTGGCGCAACCCCGAGGCCGCCACCTGGGCGGTGATGCTGCTCGCGCAGTCGCTCCCCTATTGCGCCGGCGTAGCGGCCTCGCTCGTAAGCGCTATGCCGAGCCTCGGCCGGCGCCGGCTCACGGTCTCGATCCCCGCATCCGCGGCGCTGTCGGGCTCGATGCTGCCCATCGCCGCGCGCGCCTCGACGGCCGTGCAAGCCCGCGACGGAGTTGGCATCGGCTCCTGATCCTGTCTGCATTGCTTCGAGCGAAAGCCCCCGCCGCGAAAATCCGGCGGGGCTTTGCGTTTCAGGACCGCCCCTTCACACGCCGAAATATTTCGCCTGCGGGTGATGCAGCACGATGGCCGAGGTCGATTGCTCGGGGTGGAGCTGGTACTCGTCGGAGAGGGTCACGCCGATCCGCTCGGCGCCCAAGAGCGCCATGAGCTGCGCCTGGTCCTCGAGGCGCGGGCAGGCCGGATAGCCGAAGGAATAGCGCGAGCCGCGATAGCCCTGCTGCAGCAGCTTGTCGAGCTCGCGCGCATCCTCGCCCGCGAAGCCGAGCTCGGCGCGGATGCGCTTATGGACATATTCGGCCAGCGCCTCGGCCATCTCGACGCCGAGGCCGTGAAGATAGAGGTAGTCCTGATAGCGGTTCTCCGCGAACCATTCGCGCGCCACGTCGGAGGCGCGCTGGCCCACCGTCACGAGCTGGAGCCCGATCACGTCGCGCTCGCCCGATGAGCGGTCGCGGAAGAAATCGGCGATGCAAAGCCCATCCTCGCGGGCCTGGCGCGGAAAGCCGAAGCGGGTCAGCTCGCGCTCGGGCTTGTCGGGATCGAAGAGGATCACGTCGTTGCCTTCCGCCGCGCAAGGCCAATAGCCGTAGGCGGCTTGCGGCTTGAGCACGTCCTGCTGGAGGCAGATATCGAGCATGCGCTTGAGCTCGGGCCTCAGCTCGCGACGCGCCCAGACCATATATTCGTCGAGCCGCCGGCCGTCCTTGCGATAGCCCCAATGGAATTGGAAGAGCATGCGCTCGTTGAGATAGGGCACGAGCGCCTTGACCGGCGCGCGTGCGATGACGCGCGCGCCCCAGAAGGGCGGCGTCGGCACTGCCGCGACGCGCGCCAGCTCAGCGCGGCGCAGCTTGATCTCCTCGAGCTCGACGGGCCGCAGCGCAGGCGCCGGGGCCGCCGGCTGGCCCCGCGCGCGCACAGGCTTCGAGGACGGATGCGCGCGGCGCTTGGCCGCGATCTCGCCCACATGCGCGTCGAAATTGCCGTTCGCCACCTTGTCCATGAGATGAAGCCCGTCGAAGGCGTCGCGCGCGTAGGCGAGACGGCCCGAGGCGTAGGCCTTGACGCATTCCTCTTCGACATATTGCCGCGTCAGCGCGGCGCCGCCGAGCAGCACCGGCAGTCCGACGCCGAGCCGCGACATCTCTTCGAGGTTCTCGCGCATCACGACCGTCGATTTGACGAGCAGGCCCGACATGCCGACGGCGTCCGCCCGGTGCTGCTGCGCCGCGTCCAGAATGGAGTTGAGCGGCTGCTTGATGCCGAGATTGACCACCTTGTAGCCGTTGTTGGTGAGGATGATGTCGACCAGGTTCTTGCCGATGTCGTGCACGTCGCCTTTCACGGTGGCGAGCACGATGGTGCCCTTCTGGCTGCCTTCGACCCGCTCCATGAAGGGCTCGAGATAGGCCACGGACGCCTTCATGCATTCGGCCGAGCGCAGCACGAAGGGGAGCTGCATCTTCCCGGCGCCGAACAGCTCGCCCACCACCTTCATGCCGTCGAGTAGGAAGCTGTTGATGATTTCCAGAGGCGGATGGCTCTCGAGCGCGAGTGCCAAATCCTCCTCGAGCCCTTGCCGGTCGCCGTCGACGATGCGTTGGGCGAGCCGCTCCTCGACGCGCGCCGGCCGCTCCTTCTTCGCCGCCTTCTCCTCGCTGCGATCGGCGAACAGCGCCATGAAGGCCTCGAGCGGGTCATGGCCCGCGCGGCGCCGGTCGAATATGAGGTCCTCCGCCGCCTCGCGCTCGGCCGCGCCGATGCGGTGAAGGGGCAAGATCTTGCTGACATGGACGATCGCCGCCGTGAGGCCGCGCTTCAGCGCATGATCGAGGAAGACCGAGTTCAGCACCTGCCGTGCGGCCGGATTGAGTCCGAAGGAGATGTTGGAGAGACCGAGCAGGAGCTGCACCTCGGGCAGCTCGGCACGGATGCGCTCGATCGCCTCCAAGGTCCAGAGGCCGAGCTTGCGGTCGTCCTCGTTGCCGGTGCAGATCGTGAAGGTGAGCGGATCGATCATGAGGTCGGAAGGCGGCAACCCGAAGCGGCCGCAGGCGAAGTCCCTCAGCCGACGTGCGACGGCGAGCTTGCGCTCCACGTCCTTGGCCATGCCCTGCTCGTCGATGGTGAGCGCGATGACGGCCGTGCCGAAGCGCCGCGCGATCTGGAGTCGCGCCTCGGCCGCGGGCTCGCCGTTCTCGAAATTGATGGAGTTCAACACGCCCTTGCCGCCATAGAGCTTGAAGGCCGCCTCGAGCACCGGTAGCTCGGTCGAATTGATGACGAGCGGCGCCGTCACCGCATTGCGAAAGCGCGATACCACCTCGGTCATCTCGGCGATCTCGTCGCGCCCGACGAAGGCGGTGCAGATGTCGAGGGTATGCGAGCCCTCGGCGACCTGCTCGCGCCCCATCGCGACGCAGCCCTCCCAGTCGCCCGCCTCCTGGAGGCGGCGGAACTGGCGCGAGCCGTTGGCGTTGCAGCGCTCGCCGATCGAGAGATAGGCGTTCTCCTGACGCAGAGCGACTTGGCCGTAGAGCGAGGCGAGGCTCGGCAGCCAGAGCGACTTGCGCCGCACGGGTGCCGGGCGCGACTTGCCGTTGCCGTGCTTGCGCAACATGGCATCGAGGGCCGCGATGTGATGGGTGTCCGTGCCGCAGCAGCCGCCGATGAGGTTGACGCCGTCCTCGACGATGAAGCGCTCGAGCCAGGTGGCGAGCTCGTCGGGCGCGAGCGGATAATGGCCATGGCCGTCGATCAGCTCGGGCAGGCCGGCGTTCGGCATGACCGAGATGAGGCCCGGCCAGTTCTGCGACAGCCAGCGTATATGCTCCGCCATCTCGCGCGGACCGGTCGCGCAATTGAGGCCGATCACCGGCACGTCGAGGGCATGGATCACCGTCGCGGCCGCGGCGATGTCCGCGCCCACGAGAAGCGTGCCCGTCGTCTCGACCGTGGCCTGCACGATGATGGGGATCTCCGCGCCGGCCTCCGCGCGGGCGCGCTTGGCGCCGTTCACCGCCGCCTTGATCTGCAGCAGGTCCTGGCTCGTCTCGATGAGGATGGCGTCGGCGCCGCCGGCGAGCAGGCCGCCGCATTGCACGTGATAGGCGTCCTCGAGGCGCTGATAGTCGATCTGGCCGAGCGTGGGCAGCTTGGTGCCGGGGCCGACCGAGCCGAGCACGAAGCGCTCGCGCCCATCGCCCTTGAACTCGGCGATCGCTTCATGCGCCAACTCCGCCGCCCGCCGGTTGAGCGCGAAGGCTTCATGCGCAAGCTGGAATTCCCCGAGCGTGATGGGCGAGCCGCCGAAGCTGTTGGTCTCGAGCGCGTCCGCGCCCGCCTCGAGATATCCGATATGGATGGAGCGCACCAGGTCGGGGCGGCTGCGATTCAGGATCTCGGTGCAGTTCTCGCTGCCGAGATAGTCCTGCTCGACGTCGAGACCGCGCGCCTGGACGCGCGTGCCGATGGCGCCGTCGGCGAGCAACACGCGCTCCTCGAGCACCGCCAGGAGCCGGCTCATGCGCGGCTCGCCGCGGCCAGGGGTTCGCCCGCGGCGCGCGCGCGCAGTCCGAGTATATGGCAGATGGCATAGGCGAGATCGGCGCGGTTCAAGGTATAGAAATGGAACTCGTCGATGCCGTTGGCATGGAGGTCGCGGCATTGCTCGGCGGCGACCGTCGCGGCCACCAGCTGGCGCGTGCCCGGGTCTCCGTCGAGCCCCTCGAAAAGGCCGGCGAGCCACGGCGGGACGCTGGCGCCGCAGACGGCGGCGAAGCGCGCGACGCGCGCGAAGCTGGTCACGGGCAGAATGCCGGGGACGATCGGCACGGCGATGCCGGCGCGCCGCGCCCGCTCGAGGAAGCGCAGATAGAGATCGGTATCGAAGAAGAATTGCGTGATCGCCCGCGAGGCGCCGGCGTCGATCTTGCGCTTGAGATTGTCGAGGTCGGCGGCGGCGCTCGCCGCCTCGGGATGGGTCTCGGGAAAAGCGGCGACCGAGATCTCGAAATCGCCCACGCGCTTGAGGCCGGCTACGAGATCGGCGGCGAAGGCGTAGCCGCCCGGATGGGGGCAGTAGCGCCCATCTTCTGCCGGAGGATCGCCGCGCAGCGCCACGATATGGCGGATGCCCGCCTCCCAATAGGCGCGCGCGACCGCGTCCACCTCGGCGCAGGTCGCGCCCACGCAAGTCAGATGCGCGGCGGGCTCGAGCGAGGTCTGGTCGCGGATGCGGCGGACGACGGCATGGGTGCGCTCGCGCGTCGAGCCGCCCGCGCCGTAGGTCACGGAGACGAAGCGCGGCGCCAGGGCTTCGAGGCGCTCGACGGCGGACCAGAGCTGCGCCTCCATCTCGACGTTCTTGGGCGGGAAGAACTCGAACGAAACCTGGATGGCGCCGCGGGCGAGCGGTCCGGAGAAGGGCAGGCGCGCGACGCGCCGGGCAAGCGATGGCGTGAGCGTCATCGGATGCGTCTAAGCGGCAACCCGGGCGACCGGGGCAGCGGGCGCGGTCGCCGACCAGATCGAGACGGTGAGCGGATCGCCCGGCAGGTCCTTGCGGCCCTCGAGCCTCAGCCCGGCGGCGGCGCACCATTGCTCGATCTCGGCATTCTGGAAGCCGAGGCGGCGATGAGCATGCTCGGCGCGCAGGAATTCGAGCTCGTGGGGGGCGAAATCGACGATGACAAGCCGGCCGCCCGGGCGGAGCACGCGCGCCACCTCGGCGATGGCGCCCTCGGGGTCGTCGGCGAAATGCAGCACCTGGTGGATGGTGGCGAGGTCGAAGGAGGCGGACGGCCAGGGCAGCTGATACATGTCGCCATGGCGGACGGCGACGTTGCGCAAGCCCGCTTTCTCGAGATTGGCCCGCGCCACGGCGAGCATCTCGCGCGAGAGATCGACGCCGACCGCCCGCTTCACCCGCGGCGCGAGCAGCTCGAGGATGCGTCCCGTGCCGGTGCCGACGTCGATCAACTCCTCCATCGCACCCTGCGGCAAGGCCTCGAGCAGCGCATGCTCGACCTGGCCTTCATCGATATAGAGCGAGCGCATCTGGTCCCAACGCGGCGCATTCTCGCGGAAATATTTGGCCGCCAGCTCGGCGCGCGCCTGCTTGATCGTCGCAAGCCGCTCGAGGTCGAGCGCCACCGTGGGATCGTCCGCCGGCTGCAGGTCGACGATCAGCTTCGCCAGCGGCGCGCAGGGGCCTTCCTTGGCGACGAGATAGAAGGCGTGGGTGCCCTCGCGGAAGCGTTCGAGCAGTCCGGCTTCGCAAAGCAGCTTGAGATGGCGCGAGACGCGCGGCTGAACTCTGGCCGAGGATTTGGGTGAACTCGCCGACGGTCAACTCGCCCTGAGCGCAGAGCGCGAGGAGACGCAGCCTCGTGGGCTCCGCCGCCGCGCGCAGTCCAGCCAACAGTTGCTCCATGCTTCGACCCTCATCTGCCCGAAAATCGAAGGCGTCGAAATCTTGATAAGCATATAAACATATCTTTATGAATGCAAGAAAAAATGGCGGCATAGACCGCGACATTTCCGCAACAATCCTGCGGCTTCGCGGACTTTAGAGGGCTTTGTTATCTGGTTTTTTAACCTTGCATATGTTAGGTGAGTCCCTGTCTGCCGTGCGTCTCCATGGACGTACGGGGCACGGGGGTGCCCACCGAAATCATGGCGTTACCCTCGCATGTCGTTCGACGGGATTCGAGGAAACGCCGGCTCGCTTGGCCGGAAATGGTAGGCGTTCCAGTTCCTGGCGCGCCACGTACGGAGCGGTACAGAAGAATGCCGGAAATAGCGCGTTTCAGTCCTGGCGGCCGCTTCGGCGACATCATCTTACGATCGGTATTGGCGCTCGGTGTCTGCTTCACGATCGCGTCTTGCGCTACGCCGCCGACGGATCCGGAGGGCCGCGCGGCCTTCGAGGAAGCAAACGACCCGCTCGAGCCGCTCAATCGCGAGACTTTCTCGTTCAACCTCTTCGTGGACCGCAATCTCATCAAGCCCGCGGCACTGGCCTATCGCTATGTGGTGCCCCCGCCGATTCGCTCGGGCGTGCACAACATCCTCGACACCTTGCGCTCGCCGGCGCTCTTCGCGAACGAACTGCTGCAGGGCGACATCTGGTTCGCCGTCGATACCGCTTTCCGCACCGTGTTCAATCTCACGGTCGGCTTCGGCGGCTTCTTCGACGCCGCCGACCAGGTGGCGCACGTCAAGGCTCATGACACGGACTTCGGCGTGACGCTTGCCAAATGGGGCGTCGGCGAGGGTCCTTACCTCGTGCTGCCGCTCTTCGGGCCGTCGAACCCGCGCGACACCACCGGCCTCGTCGTCGATTCCTTCCTCGATCCGCTCGGCTACTATATCCCCTGGTATGGCGACGTGATCCGCGCCGTGATCGAGGGGATCGACAAGCGCGAGCCCTTGGTCGAGCCGCTCGACGAGCTGCAACGCACCTCGATCGATTTCTACGCCGCGCTGCGCAGCCTCTACCGGCAGCACCGGGCGGACGTGATCCGCGGCGGCAAGGGCGGCGCCAACATCCCGGCGCCGTCGATCTCCGAGGAAGACACTCCGCCCGTCAAGTCGGTGGCCACCGCCCCCGCCAGACCGACCGCCCCCATGCGTCCCGCTTTGTCATCCCAGTAGACGAACCCCCGAACCATGTTGACCCGTCGCACATTGTTGGCGTCCGCGGCAGCCGCCGCCGGCGCCACCCTCGTCCCAAGTTTCGGCTCCGCCGACGACGTGACCAAGCCGGCCGTCGAATTCGTGACGGCGCTGGCCGACCGCACGATCAAGATCCTCAAGGACAAGTCGCTCAGCAAGGACGGCCGCGTCCAGGCGCTGGGGGCCGTCTTCCTCGAGGGCTTCGACGTCCAGGCGATCGGCCGCTTCGTCCTCGGCCGCTATTGGGCCGCCGCGACTCCGCAAGAGCGCGAGGCCTATCTCGCCGTCTTCAAGGACTTCGTCGTGGAGACCTACGCCATCCGCTTCAACAGCTATGCGGGCGAGGTCTTCAAGGTGAAGGGAGCGGCGCCGGACGGGGACCAGGGTGCCCTCGTCACCAGCGACATCGGCAACGCGGGCGAGGACCCTGCGCGCGTCGAGTGGCGCGTGCGGAAGGAGCAGGGCGGCTACAAGATCGTCGACGTGATCGTCGAGGGGGTGAGCCTGGTGATCACCCAGCGCTCGGAGTTCGCCTCGGTGCTGCAGGCCAACGGCGGCGGCATCGCCACCCTCACCTCGGCGCTGCGCGACAAGGTCGCGCAGCTCAAGACCAAGAGCTGATCCTCCCTTTCAGGCCCTGACCAAGGGCTTATATCTGATGCGGTGCGGCTGGGCCGCTTCCTCGCCCAGGCGACGGCGGCGGTCTTCCTCGTAGTCGCTGTAATTGCCCTCGAACCAGGTCACGCGGCTGTCGCCCTCGAAGGCGAGGATATGCGTCGCGATGCGGTCGAGGAACCAGCGGTCGTGGCTGATCACCATGACGCAGCCGGCGAAGGCCAGCAGCGCGTCCTCGAGCGCGCGCAGCGTATCGACGTCGAGATCGTTGGTGGGCTCGTCGAGCAGGAGGAAATTGGCCCCGGACTTGAGCATCTTGGCGAGATGCACGCGGTTGCGCTCGCCCCCCGACAATTGACCCACCCGCTTCTGCTGGTCGCCGCTCTTGAAATTGAAGGCGGCGACGTAGGCGCGGCTCGGCACGCGGTGCTTGCCGAGCTCGATCACGTCGAGCCCGTCGGAGATCTCCTCCCACACCGTCTTGTTGTCGCGCAGGCTGTCGCGCGACTGGTCGACATAGCCGAGCTTGACCGTGTCGCCGAGCTTGAGCGAGCCCGCGTCGGGCGCCTCCTGGCCGGTGATCATGCGGAAGAGCGTGGTCTTACCCGCGCCGTTCGGGCCGATCACGCCGGCGATCGCGCCGGGCGGCACGCGGAAGCTCAGATCCTCCATCAGCAGCCGCTCGCCATAGGCCTTGCGGACATGCTCCGCCAGCAACACAAGATCTCCCAGCCGCGCGGCGGCCGGGATGACAATCTGCGCCTGGTCCGGCGCGCGCTCGCGGCTCTCGGCCACCAGCGCTTCATAGGCGGTGACGCGGGCCCGGCTCTTGGCCTGGCGCGCGCGCGGCGACTGGCGCACCCATTCGAGCTCGCGGGCCAGCTCGCGCTCGCGCGCCTGGTCCTGCCGCTCCTCGAGCTGGAGACGCTTCTGCTTCTGCTCGAGCCAGGAGGTGTAGTTGCCCTTGAAGGGCATGCCGCGGCCGCGGTCGAGCTCGAGGATCCAGCCCGCGATATTGTCGAGGAAGTAGCGGTCATGCGTGACGGCGACGACGGTGCCCTCGTAATCGCTGAGGAAGCGCTCGAGCCAGGCGACCGATTCGGCGTCGAGATGGTTGGTCGGCTCGTCGAGCAGCAGCAGATCGGGGCGCTGGAGTAGCAGCCGGCAAAGCGCCACCCGCCGCCGCTCGCCGCCCGAGAGCGTGTCGACCTTGACGTCGCCCGGCGGGCAGCGCAGCGCGTCCATGGCGATCTCGACCTTGCGCTCGAGCTCCCAGCCGTCGACGGCGTCGATGCGCTCCTGGAGTTCCGCCTGCTCGGCGATGAGCGCGTTCATCGCCTCCTCCTCGAGGGGCTCGGCGAAACGGGCGCTCACCGCCTCGAAGCGGTCGAGCAGCGTCTTGGTCTCCGCCACGCCCTCGAGCACATTGCCTTGCACGTCCTTCGCGGGGTCGAGCGCCGGCTCTTGCGGCAGGAAGCCCGTCTTGGCGCCTTCGGCCACCCAGGCTTCGCCTGCATAATCCTTGTCGAGGCCGGCCATGATGCGCAGCAGCGTCGATTTTCCGGCCCCGTTCGGGCCGAGCACGCCGATCTTTGCGCCGGGGAAGAAGGAGAGCCTGATATCCTTCAAGACCTGCCGCCCGCCCGGGAAGGTCTTGCTCAGGCCGTTCATGACGTAGATATATTGGTAGCTCGCCATCTAGCTGATTATCCTCGTTGATTTGACGCATTCGCCGCTGCGTGCGGCGCGTCGACGCGCGATTTTGCCTGATTGGCGGGATGGTCGATCTTCAGCGATAACGTCAATAAAGAGCGCTAGCGCGTAAAGTCGGAGAAAATCACCCGATTTTCATTGCTCGATCTTTGCATCGCGCCTGCCCGCGACGCCGTTCCGTAGGGCGGCAGGCGTCTTCAAGACGACGGGCCCGATTTGCGACGCCGTAGCATGAATCGGGCTTTGCTGCAAACTGCCGTCGATTTAAGGCCACCTTGCCCATTTCTTACGCAATAGTTGGCTTGACTTCCGATAATCTTGCAATCGCCCCGCAAGATATGGGAGGCAACGGGCCAAGCAGAAATTGCGTTGAACTTTATTGCGGCGCCTGAGATACTTGACCGTCATTCGTGCGTCAAAAAAACATAAAACATCCGTCCGGCCGAGGCCGATGGCGGGTTTGGGGAACAAGGAGGAAACAGCAATGGCATATGCGAGCGCGCAGGCACGGGCGCCGGAGGGCGGCCTCTCGATTCCATGGATCATCGCCGCCTCCTCGGTCGGGACGCTGATCGAGTGGTACGATTTCTATCTATACGGCAGCTTGGCCGTGTTCTTCTCGACGCTCTTCTTCCCCACCGGCAGCCCGACCGTATCACTGCTGGTGAGCCTCGCGACCTTCGCGACCGGCTTCGCCGTGCGCCCCTTCGGCGCCATCTTCTTCGGCCGCTTGGGCGATCTCATCGGACGCAAGTTCACCTTCCTCCTCACCCTCATCCTGATGGGGACGGCCACGTTCCTCGTCGGCTGCCTGCCGAGCTACAACTCGATCGGCCTCCTGGCCCCGATCCTGCTCGTGCTGCTGCGCCTGCTGCAGGGCCTGGCGCTCGGCGGCGAGTATGGCGGTGCTGCGACCTACGTCGCCGAGCATGCGCCCGAAGGCAAGCGCGGCCTCTATACGAGCTGGATCCAAGCCACGGCGACTCTCGGCATCGTCATGTCGCTGCTGGTCATCCTCGCCTTCCGGCTCAATATGAGCGACGCCGATTTCCGCTCCAGCGGCTGGCGTTATCCGTTCTTGCTCTCGGCGGTGCTCGTCGCGCTCTCGGTCTATATCCGCATGAAGCTTGCGGAATTGCCGATCTATGCGCGGCTCAAGGAGCAGGGCAAATCCTCCGCGACCCCGCTCAAGGACAGCTTCACCAGCGGCAGGAATTGGGGGCTCATCATCGTCGCTCTCCTCGGTGCCACGGCGCCCGAGGGCGTGGTGTGGTACACGGGGCAATTTTACGCGCTCTTCTTCATGCTGACGGTGCTGAAGATCCCCTACGTCACCGCCTACTGGATTCTCGTGGTGGCGCTCTGCTGCGGCGCGCCCTTCTTCATCGTCTTCGGCTGGCTCTCCGACAAGATCGGGCGGCGGAACATCATGACCACGGGCTTTTTCCTCGCGGTCGTCACCTTCGTGCCCGTCTTCATGCTCATGCACGACAACGCAAGCAACCCGGTCGTGCTCGGCATTCTCGTGTTCTACATGGTGATCCTGGTCACCTTGGTCTATGGGCCGATCGCGGCCTACCTGGTCGAGCTGTTCCCGGCCAAGATCCGCTATACCTCGCTCTCGCTTCCCTACCATATCGGCAACGGCGTGTTCGGCGGCTTCGTGCCGCTGATCGCCACCTCCCTGGTGGCGGGCACGGGCAACATTTATATGGGCCTCGCCTATCCCATCGCGATCGCGGCGATCGGCGTGATCGTGAGCCTCGTCTGGATGCGCGAGCCAACCCACCATGTGCAGATCTGGGAGGAGGTGGGCGGCGCGCCTCCCCTCGTGCCGGATCAGCCCTGAGCGACAAGCGCGTTTGCACTCAAGAGGCCCGGGTCCGCCCCGGGCCTCTTTTTTTTGCGGGGACTCACTCGGCGAGCGAGGGCGGCGCCGCCGCGGCTTCGAGCGATTTCCGCGCGGCGGCGTTGCCGTGGCATTCTTGTGTCATCGGCATGCGTCGTCAGGCCGTCGATCGTCCGGCGTGGCGGCGACCAGTCACAAAAATGCCCCGCCAAAGGCGGGGCAAGTTTGCATAAAGGGCAAGTCGTGTGGCCGCACCCGGGAATGGGGGGCGGAGGGGGCGCGACCACACATCGATAAAGACCGCCGGCAGCCAGGGTTATTCCTCCCCGCAGAAATTATTTGGCCGCCCGAAGGACCTGCTCCTTGCCCGGCTGAATGGACGAGACTGCCGCGCCGGCCAAGGCTAGGCTAGGGAGCCGATGGAAAGGTGGACCGACGATGAGCAAGGCTAAAACCAAGGCGCGACCCCCTGCCGGAAAGGTCTCGCGCAGGCCATCGGCGGGCGAGGGCGAGCTCGCTTCCGGCGATCTGTGGACGCGTGTCGAGGCGCGGCTCGCGGCTTGGGACGACGCCTCTTTCGGCGCGCGGCTCTGGTGCAAGGACCCCACTCTCTGGTCCGCCGAGCCGTTGCCCGAAATCGAGGACCGGCTGGACTGGCTCGACCTGCCCGTGACGATGCAGGCCCGCACGGCCGCGCTTGCCGCCTTCGCCGCGGAGGTGCGCCGCGACGGGATCAGGCATGTGGTCTGGATGGGCATGGGCGGCTCGAGCCTGGCGCCCGCGGTCTTCGACAGGCTCCTGGGCGTCGCCGCCGGCTATCCCGAGTTGGTCGTGCTCGACAGCACCCATCCCGCGACGGTGGAGGCGGTGGCCGCGCGTATCGATCTCGCGCGCAGCCTGTTCGTCGTCGCGAGCAAATCCGGCACGACCCTCGAGCCGCTGTCGCATTTCAATTTCTTCTGGGACCGCGTGGTCGGCGCGACGCCGCATCCGGGGCGCCACTTCGCCGCCGTCACCGATCCCGGCACGCCGCTCGAGCATCTGGGACGCGAGCGCCAGTTCCGCGGGGTCTTCCTGGCGATGCCGAACCTGGGCGGACGCTTCTCGGCGCTGTCGGATTTCGGCCTCCTGGCGGCTGCGCTGATCGGCGCCGATATCGAGGCGCTGCTGCGCCAGGCGGCCGCGATGGCGGCGGATTGCGGCGCGGAGGTGCCGAGCGCGGCCAATCCAGGGCTCCGGCTCGGCGCCATCTTGGGCGAGGCGGCGCTCGCCGGGCGCGACAAGCTCACCTTTCTCGCCTCCGCGCGCACGGCGCCCTTCGCCGACTGGCTCGAGCAGCTCGTGGCGGAAAGCACTGGGAAATCGGGCAAGGGCATCTTGCCCGTAGCGCGCGAGCTGCTGGGCCCGCCCGAGGCCTACGGCGCAGACCGCCTTTTCGTCGCATTCACCCTCGAGGGCGACCGGACGAGCGAGAGCGAGGAGGCGACAGCGGCGCTCGTCGCCGCGGGACATCCGCTGCTGCGCTTCCATTTCGACCAGGCGACCGAAATCGCGCCGGAGATGTTCCGCTGGGAGGTCGCCGTCGCCGCCGCCTGCGCGGTCATCGGCGTGCATCCCTTCAATCAGCCCGACGTCGAGCTTGCCAAGAAGCTCGCCCATGAGATCATGGACGGAAGTGCCCGGAACCAAGACAAAGGCGCGGCTGCCGCTTCGCCGGCGCGCGAGGACGCGGAGCCGCGCGAGAGGCTCGCCTCATGGCTCGCCGAGGCGCGGTCCGGCGGCTATGTCGCGATCCAGGCCTTCCTCGCGGAATCGGAGGAGACCACGGCGGCCCTGCAGCATTTGCGTCTGGCGTTGCGCGACCGCCTCAAGCTCGCGACGACCCTCGGCTACGGCCCGCGTTTCCTTCATTCGACGGGTCAGCTCCATAAGGGGGGGCTCGAGGGCGGCCTGTTTCTCCAGCTGGTCGACGATCCTGACGACGCGCTGCCCATCCCCGAGGCGGGCTACAGCTTCGGCAAGCTGGTGCAGGCACAGGCGCTGGGGGATTTCCGCGCGCTTCGCCAGCGCGGCCGCAAGGTCGTGCGGATCACGCTCGCGAACCCCATCGCGGCCGCGCTCGAGCGCCTGGCGGGCGAACTGCTGGAGGCGCTGCGGCGCGCCGGACGCTAGAGCGTTCTCGCGTCAAGCGGAAACGCGAAAGCCCGAGGCACCGCGTATGCGGTGCCTCCACTTGTCTCGCGAAAAAAATGCGGGCCGGTGGCCCGCAGGCGTTTGAGCGGCCGAGGGCAAAATCTGCTAGAGCAATTCCGCGTGAGCGGATATCGCTCTCGCGGATGATGCGACGAAGTCGAACACCCAATCGTCGTTGCGAGGAGGCGAAGCCGACGAAGCGATCCAGGGGGAACAAGCCGGATAATGGATTGCGTCCCGCGTCGCTTCGCTCGCGGTCGCAATGACGATCGGGGTTGGACGAGATATGGGTCCGGCTATTCGTAGAGCCAGAGGCTCCCGCCGGCGGCGAGGATCGCGCCGAGCAAGGCGGCCAACGCGCATAGCAGGCGATGGGCTCGCGCCGAACGGATGGCGGCCGCGCGTCGCGCGGTGTCGAGAGCGCGGTCGGGGAAACGCGGCAGCGGCGTCGCGCCGTAAAGCAAACAAAGCCCGATATTCTGGCGGCGATAGGCCTCGGCTCGCGCCGCCGCCTCGGGATGTTGCGCAAGATATTCGGCGACGCGTTGCCGCTCCCTTGGCGCCAGCGTCCCATCGGCAAAGCCGTGCAGATCGCTTTCATCGAGGTCGGTCGCCAAGCCGCTGCGCCCCGCCTCGACTGTCGGCCCTGCCTGGTGAAGAAACATCGGCTCCTCGCTCGTGCCGCGAGCATCTCGCGCCGCGCCCCACGTCTCGCCTGCCTCGCGTGCGTGCGCTAAGCGAAACATGCCCTCGGCCGTCCTCCGGGCCGGGCCCACGCTCCCGTTTAGACGGCGACCGGGATGCGGCCCATGGTTCAATTCATTCTCCTCTGTTGGGAATTGACGGCGGCAGCTCGCCTTTATTCCCGCTTTGCGGCCTGCCACCGGCGGCGGAAACGACCTTTGTCTCACGAAGTAGCGGAATAATGCGTTGCATCCCGCGTCTATGGCACGGGAATGTCTTCCCGACGTCGCCGCGGTCATCGCTTGGATCGGCGATTTCATCTCCTCCGGGCCCGCGATGCAGGAGCGCCCGCGCGACCCGTCGTCCGCCCTCCGCCCTTAGCGCCCTCACCTTTCGTCCAACAATCCGCTAGAACTTGTCTGCCGACATGAGGGGGCATCGAGCGACGATGATCCAGGATGCGGGCCCCGGCCCGACCTCGCGCAGCTATTTCTCGCAGCGACTGCGGCTGCGTTATGTCGATTGGGGCAATGCCGGCGCGCCGCCGATGATCCTGCTTCATGGCGGGCAGGACCATTGCCGCAATTGGGATTGGGTCGCTCAGCGGCTCGCGGGAGACTGGCATATCATCGCGCCCGATTTGCGCGGTCACGGCGACAGCCAATGGTCGGCCGACGGCAACTACACCATGGCGGCCTATATCTACGATCTGGCTCAGCTCATCCATCAGCAGCAGCTGGCGCCCGTCACCATCATCGCCCATTCGCTCGGCGGCAACATCGCCTTGCGCTATGCCGCCGTCTATCCCGGCAACGTCCGGCGCCTCGTCGCGATCGAGGGGCTGGGGCCGTCGCCCAAGGTTCTCGGGCAGCAGGCGCGGAAGACGATCGCCGAGCGCATGCAAGGCTGGATCGAGGCGAAGCGCAGTCTCGCCGGACGCCTGCCGCGACGCTATGCCTCGATCGAGGAGGCCTTCAAGCGCATGCAGGAGGCGAACGGCCATCTCTCGCCCGAGCAGGCGCGCCATCTGACCCAGCACGGTGTCAATCAGAACGAGGACGGCACCTATAGCTGGAAGTTCGACAATTACGTCCGCGTCTGGCCGCCTTACGACCTGGCGCAGGCGGAGGTCGAGCAGCTCTGGGCGGCGATCGCCTGCCCGACCTTGCTGGTCTATGGCAAGGAGAGTTGGGCCTCCAACCCGCTCGAGGACGGCAGGGCGCGCCATTTCCGCAACGCCGAGATCGTCACTTTCGAGAAGGCGGGCCATTGGGTCCATCACGACCGGCTCGACGCCTTCCTCGAGAAGGTGACCGCGTTTCTCGGGCAAGGCGCCGCGAGCGTCGCGCGGAGCGTGGGATGAGGAGCGTTGCCATGACGTTGCGCGGGAGCATATTGACGGCGCTACTGCTCTGGGCGAGCGCGGGTGCTGCAAACGCCGCCGAACCGGGCGCCGCGGGCGCGGGCCAACCACCGCTCGAAATCGCCATCTTCGCCGGCGGCTGCTTCTGGTGCGAGGAGGCGGTATTCGACGATGTGCCGGGCGTCGTCTCAGTGATCTCGGGCTATACCGGCGGCGACAAGGCGAACCCGACCTATGAAGAAGTCTCGGCCGGCGGCACGGGCCATGCCGAATCCGTCAAGGTCACCTTCGACCCGACGAAAGTAAGCTACGCGAAGCTGCTCGATCTCTTCTGGCGTAATGTCGATCCGCTGACGGCGGACGCGCAATTCTGCGATCACGGCACGCAATACCGCTCGGCGATCTTCTATACGGGCGAGGAGCAGAAGCAACTGGCCGAGGCCTCGAAGGCAGCTATCGAGAAATCCGGCCGCTTCGGCCAGCCGATCGTGACCGAGATCGTTCCTGCCTCGACCTTCTGGCCCGCCGAGGATTATCACCAGAAATACCATCTGAAGAATCCAGTCAAATACCAGCTTTATCGCTATGGCTGTGGGCGCGACAAGCGGCTCCGCGAGCTATGGAGCGCGCCCTGACAATGCTTATGGTGCGCTGCGCGGCGCGCCGTCGCGGCTCCGCAGCAGTTCCTCCAGCTGATCCAGCAGCGCCAGCTGGCCCTTGTTGATCTTGCGCCGCGCGGCGGGGACATCGAACCAGGCCGCCTTGTCGACTTCGGGAAATTCGCGGCTGCGGCCGGAGCGTGGCGGCCATTCGATGGTAAAGCTGTTGCTCGCGATCGCATCGGCATCGCAATCGCCCTCGACCGCCCAAGCATGAACCAGCTTGCCGCCGGCTTGGCTGACCGGCAAAAGCGGCTCGAACGCGCCTTCGGCGGCGAACCCCGTTTCCTCCTGGAATTCCTGCTTGGCGCGCGCCAGCAAATCCTCGCCCGGCGCAGCCTCGCCCTTCGGAATCGACCAGGCGCCGAGGTCCTTCTTGGCCCAGAAAGGGCCGCCGGGATGGACGAGCAACAGCTCGAGGGTGCCCTCTCGTCGGCGATAAAGCAGCAGGCCGGCGCTGACTTTGGGCATGGGGTGAGCCTAGAGCATAATCCGGTTGCATTTGATAGACCGGAAGCTCAAGCGAGCAAGGCGAGCAAGCCCTTGAGGATTTGCTCGGGCTTCGGCGGGCAGCCGCGGATATGGAGATCGACCGGGACGACCGAGGCCACGCCGCCCACGCAGGCATAGCTTCCGGCGAACATTCCGCCGTCGGCCGCGCAATCGCCCAAGGCCACGACCCATTTGGGATTGGGCGTCGCGCGGTAGGTCCGCTCCAACGCCTCGCGCATGTTCTTCGTCACAGGCCCGGTCACAATCAACACATCGGCGTGACGGGGCGACGCCACGAAACGAAGGCCGAAACGCTCCAGATCGTAGAACGCGTTGTCGAGCGCGTGGATCTCCAGTTCGCAGCCATTGCAGGAGCCGGCATCGACCTCGCGAATGGCCAGGCTGCGGCCGAGCCGCCGCCGCGCCGCGCGATCGAGCGCCGCCGCCAGCTCCGCGAGCGCGGCATCGTCGGGCTGGGGCGCCGGCTCGGTAAGCGGCAACCGGATCATTCCTTCGAACAGATGCTTGCGCATGGCCGCATGCCCTCAGAGATCGTGGCCCGAATAGGAGCAATTGAAGGATTTGTTGCACAGCGGGAAATCGGCGACGATGTTGCCTTCGATCGCCGCCTCGAGAAGCGGCCATTGGAACCAGGATGGATCGCGGAGATGGCAGCGCTCGACCTTGCCGTCGCGATCGAGCCGGAGCCAGGCGAAGACGTCGCCGCGGAAGCCTTCGACCAGGGCTACGCCCTCGCGGGGCTCGGCCCCGCTCATTTTGGGCAAGTCCGCGCGGAGCGGGCCTGCCGGCAGGCCGACGAGAATCTGGTCCACCAGATCCAGGCTCTGCTCGACCTCGCGGATGCGAACCCAGACGCGTGCGTTGACGTCGCCCTCCTGGCGCAGCGGCAGCTCGAATTTCAACTCTCCATAGGGCGGGTAGCCCGGGCTGCGGCGTGCGTCGAAGGCGCGGCCAGAGGCGCGGCCGACATAGCCGCCCGCTCCGAACTGCCGCGCCAGTGCCGGGCGCAGGATACCGGTCCCGACGGTGCGGTCGAGCAGCGAGGCGGTATTGTCGTAGAGCTGCACCAAAGCGGGAAAGCTTCGCCGCGCCGCGCCTAGGAGGACGCGGATGGAGGCGATCCCGACCCCCGCCGGATCGACCGCGACGCCGCCCGGCACCACGCAATCGCGCATCAGCCGGTGGCCGAACGCCGCATCGGCCGCGCGCAGCACGCGCTCGCGCAGCACGGCGCAGTGGGCCTGCATGAGAGCGAAGGCCGCGTCGTTGCAGATCGCGCCGATATCGCCGAAATGGTTGGCCAGCCGCTCGAGCTCGGCCATCAGCGCGCGCAGCCAGCGGGCGCGCGCCGGGACTTCGACGCCGAGCGCCGCCTCCGCGGCTTGCGCAAACGCGATCGCATAGGCGACCGCGCTGTCTCCCGAGATGCGTCCGGCGAGCTTGGCGGCGCGTTCGAGCTCGGCGCCTTCCATCAGCTTCTCGACGCCCTTATGGACGTAGCCGAGACGCTCCTCGAGCCGCACGACCGTCTCGCCGCCGGCGCTGAAGCGGAAATGCCCCGGCTCGATGATGCCGGCATGGACCGGACCCACCGGGATCCGGTGCAGGCCCTCCCCTTCCGCCGGCAGGAAGTTGTAGGAGGTGCCTTCGTCGCGCAGCGGCCGCGGCGCGGCGCCAAGCGGCGCCGACATCCCCCATTTGCCATGATCGAGCCAGGGCCGCGCGTCGGGCGCGCCTTCGCATTCGAATCCGAAGAGATCGCAGATCGCGCGCTCCAGGCGGATCGCCGGCGGATGCAGCGCGCCTACCGAGGGAAAGCGCCCGTCCGGGCAGTGAAGGCTCAGCACGCCGAACGCGCCGGCCGCCTCGTCGCATAGCGCCATATGCACGGCGCCGCGATCGCCCCAAAGCGCGACCAAGGTCAATAGGCCCTCCTGCAGGCGATCGGCGGCAAGCCGCCAGCCAGCGGCATCGACGACGGCGCGCGGCCAGGGCCGCTGCGCGTCGATCCGCCTACCGCTAGCGATCAGCCCGTCGAGCACCGTCATGCGCCGTTTCCCATGGTCATCCCAGGAGCCTCGAGACATGCTGGAACCAGATCACGAGCTGCGGCGGCAAATAGATGCCGGCGGCGAAGACCAGTGCAAGATGCGCGCAAAGCGGCGCGTAGGACGCCTTCACCGGCGTCGTGGCGCCGCGCGGCTCGCCGAATGCGAGGCCGTTCAACCGCAAGAGCAGCGCCCCGAAGGCGATCAGCAGGCCGAAGACGAGGACAATGGCGAGAATCGGCGAGCGGGCGAAAGTCGAGCTCACCACCAGAAACTCGCTCATGAAGATGCCGAGCGGCGGCAGCCCGGCGATCGCGACGACGCCCAGAACCAGGCTCCAGCCGAGCCAGGGATGCGTTTCGGTGAGGCCGCCGATCTCGCTGATGCGCTGCGTGCCCTTGACCTGGGTGATATGGCCGGTGACGAAGAAAATGCCGGATTTGGTGAGGCTGTGCATGGTCATATGCAGAAGCCCGGCGAAGTTCGCCAGCGGGCCGCCCATGCCGAAGGCGAAGACGATGATCCCCATATGCTCGATCGACGAATAGGCGAACAGCCGCTTGATGTCGCGGCGGCGATAGAGCATGAAGGCGGCGAAGACGAGCGAGACGAGCCCCAGGCTCACCATGAGCGGGCCGGGCGCCAGCGCCGCCGCGTTCGCGGTCATCAGCATCTTGAAGCGCAGCACCGCATAGAGCGCCACGTTGAGGAGCAGCCCCGAGAGCACCGCCGAGATCGGCGTCGGGCCTTCGGCATGGGCGTCGGGCAGCCAGGCGTGGAGCGGCGCGAGGCCGACCTTGGTGCCGTAGCCGAGAAGCAGGAAGACGAAGGCGACGTTCAACAGCGTCGGATCGAAGGACGACGCGCGGCGAACGAGCTCCGTCCATACCATCGAATCGAGGCCCTCGCCGATCACCGGCTCCGCCGCGACGTAGACGAGAATCGTGCCGAAGAGCGCGAGCGCGATGCCGATGCTGCCGAGGATGAAGTATTTCCAGGCCGCTTCAAGCGCCTCATGGGTGCGATAGATCCCTACCATCATCACGGTGGTCAGGGTGGCGATCTCGATGGCGACCCACATCAGCCCGATGTTGTTCGCGACCAGCGCCAGAGTCATGGCGAACATGAGGATCTGGTACATGGCGTGATAGAAGCGCAGATAGGCGGGCGTCAGCCGGCCGATCTCCAGCTCGTGGGCGACGTAGCTTGCGCTGAAGACGCTGGTGGTGAAGCCGACGAAACTGTTGAGCGCGATGAACACGACGTTGAGGTCGTCGACGAGCAGATATCGGCTCGGCGCGGGATGCGCGCCGAAAAGCAGCGCCAATGCGCCGAGCAGCGTCAGAAAAGTCGCCGCGACGTTGAGGGCCGCGGCAAGCCGATAGCCCGGCAGGCATGCGAGAAGCGCCGCCGCGCCAAGCGGCACCAGCAGCACCCCGTCCGTCCAGCCGAAGGAGCTTGCCATCATAGACGGTCTCCGCGGAACTGCTCGAGCGCGCCAACGTCCACCGTGTCGAAGCGCTCGCGGATGCGGAAGAGAAAGATGCCGATGACGATGAAGGCGATAAGGATCGAGAAGGCCACGCTGATCTCGACGACAAGCGGCATGCCCTTGGCACCGGTCGCGGCGAGCACCAACCCGTTCTCAAGCGACATGAAGCCCACCACCTGGCTCACGGCGTTGCGCCGCGTCACCATCATCAGGAGGCCGAGCAGCAGGACGGCGAGCGCGAAGGCGAGATCCTCGCGCGCGATCGGCGTTTCCCCGCCGGTCACGCGCAGCATCACCACCATCGACAGCGCCACCAGCGCCATGCCGGCGAGCATGGTCAGGCCGACGCCGACCACCGGCTCGATCTCGCGATGGATGCCGAGCCGCTGCACAATCCGGCGCAAAGCGATCGGAATGGCGACGGCCTTGAAGCCGAGCGCGAGGAACGCCGTCACATAGAGGTGCGGAGCGTCTTGCACGAAGGCCTGCCAGGCGACGGCGAGCGACAAGGTCAGAGCGTGGAGGGCGTAGGCGTTGAGCAGCGCGTAAAGGCGATCCTGATAGAGCAGCACGAAGCTCATGAGGACGAGGCCGCCGGCAAGCAGGTGGGAGATGTCGAAGGCGAGGCGGCTCATCTAGAAGCCCCCGGAGACGAAGCGCAGGAGCGTCGCCAGGAGCCCGAGCATCAAGGCGGCGCCAAGGAACTCGGGCACCCGGAAGACACGCATCTTGGCGACCGTGGTTTCGAAAATCGCGAGGACCACGCCGACGGCGGCAAGCTTGGCAAGATAGACGAGCATGCCGATAAGCTCGGGTGCCGCGCCCTCGCCCGCGCGGGCCATCCCCCAGGGAAGGAAGAGGCAGCCGATCAACGAGAGGTAGAGCAGCAGCTTGAGCGCGGCGGCGAGTTCGATCAGCGCCAGATGACGCCCCGAATATTCTAGCAGCATCGCCTCATGCACCATGGTGAGCTCGAGATGGGTGGCCGGATTGTCGACCGGGATGCGTCCGTTCTCCGCGATGGCGACGATGACGAGAGCGATGAGCGCCAGTCCCAACGATACGCGCAATCCGACCGCGGGCGACGCCATGAACACCGCCATCGTCGAGAGCTGCGTCGAGCCCGCGATCAGCGCGAGCGTGAACACGATCATCATCATCGCCGGCTCGGCGAGTGAGGCGATCATCACCTCGCGGCTGGAGCCGATGCCCCCGAAGCTGGTGCCGACGTCCATTCCGGCGAGCGCCAGGAAGAAACGCGCCGCGCCAAGAAGGGCGATGATGGCGATGAGGTCGCCCAACCAGCTGAAGAGGAGCCCCGTGGCGAAGGTCGGCACGAGCGCCGCGGCCACCCAGGTCGCGGCGAAGATCAGATAGGGCGTGACGCGGAACAGCCAGCTCGCATTCTCCGCCAGCACCACCTCCTTGCGCAGCAGCCGCAGCAGATCGCGATAAGGCTGCAGGATCGGCGCGCCGCGACGACGCAGAAGGCGCGCCTTCACCTTGCGCACGAGGCCGAGAAGCGCCGGCGCGAGCAGCAGAACCAGCAGCATCTGCATGCCTTGAACGGCGAGATCGTGGATCAGAGCCATAGCGCCAAGACCAGGAGAAGCAGCACGAGGGCCACGAAGACGAGGCTCAGATACTGCCGGATCGTGAGGAACTGGAGATGATTGAAGCGCTCCGCGACCAGGCTCACGCCGCGGGCCAGCGGCGCGTAGAGCCAATCCCAGACGGGATCCTGCAGCTCGACATGGTACAGCGCGGCGCGCATGTCGCCGGGCGGCGGCATCTCCACCTCCTCGCGCGCGCGGAACAGCACGCTGCCGAAGACGCGGCGGATCGGCTGCGCGAAGCTGGTCGCGCTGTACTGGGTCAACGGGCTCGGATCGGGATAGCCGCAGTCCCAGGCCGGCGCGCGCCGCAGGGCGCGCGAGGCGAGGCGATGAATGGCGTAGGCCGAGAGCAGCGACGAGAGGCCGATGAAGAGGAAGACGAGCATGCCGTCATAGGAGCTGCGGCTTTCGGTGATTGGCGCGATCGCCAACCAGGGAATGCCCGACTGCAGGGGCATGCTGCCGCCGACGAGGCTGCGGCAGATCGGCGCCAACGCGTCGATCACCGGGCCGGGCAGGATGCCCGCCAGCAGGCAGAGCGCCGCGAGGAAGAACATGGCGCCTAGCGAGAAGCGATCCGCCTCGCCCGCCTTCGCCACGGCCGGCGAGCGCGGCCGGCCGAGGAAGGTGATCCCGAAGGCCTTGACGAAGCAGGCCGCGGCGAGCGCCGCCGACAACGCCAGGAGCGCGCCGACGGAGGGAATCAGGATCTTCAGACCCCATTGCGGCAGCGCCGGGCTCAGAAGGATGGCCTGGAAAGTGAGCCACTCGGAGACGAATCCATTGAGCGGCGGCAGCGCCGAAATGGCGACGCAGCCGACGAGGAAGGCGAAGCTCGCGAGCGGCATGCGATGGATGAGGCCGCCCAGCCGCTCCATGTCGCGCTCGCCCGTGCCGGCCAGCACCGCGCCGGCGCCGAAGAACAGCAGGCTCTTGAAAAGCGAATGATTGAAGACATGGAACAGGGCCGCGGCAAGGGCGAGCGCGGCGGCGCGCTCCATCCCGTTCGCGCGAAAGGCGAGCGCCAGCCCGAGGCCGATGAAGATGATGCCGATATTCTCGACCGTGTGATAGGCGAGCAACCGCTTGAGATCATGCTGCATCAGAGCGTAGAGCACGCCCAAGAGCGCGGTCGCCGCGGCCAGCGCCAGCACGACCATGCTCGACCACCAGCTCGGCTCGCCCAGCAGGTCGAAGACGATGCGGATGAAGCCGTAGACGGCGACTTTGGTCATGACGCCGCTCATCAGCGCCGAAACATGGCTTGGTGCCGCCGGATGGGCCAAGGGCAGCCAGACATGCAGCGGCACGAGCCCGGCCTTCGAGCCGGCGCCGAAAAGCACGAGCAGCAGGACCAGCACGGTTACCATGGTCGAGGACTGGCTGCCGCGCATCGCGGCGAAGGCGTAGCCGCCTTCCGCCCCGGCCAGCAGGCCGAAGGCGAGCAGCAGCATGAGCGTGCCGAAGCTCGCCATGAGAAGATAGATGTAGCCCGCGCGCGCGTTGTCGGCCTCGCGATGATGCGCCATGACGAGCGCCCAGGAGCTCAGCGACATGAACTCCCAGCAGAAGAGGAAGGTGAAGGCGTCGTCGGCAAGGACGACGAGATTCATGGCGGCGAGGAAAGCGGGGTAGAACGGCAGCACGCGTTGCGGTGCCGTTTCATGGCGGCCATAGCCGAGGGCGTAGAGGCTCGCCGCGCCGCCGCCGAGATTGACGACGACGAGAAAGAACGAGGCGAGCGAATTGAGGCGGAAATGAGCGCCGACCCAAGGCAGGCCGAGGGGGAGTACAACGGCCGGCGCCACCGCGCCGCCCGCGAGCAGAGAAGCGAGCGCGGTGACGAACGCGACCACGGAAGCGGCAAGGCATGCGCCATAGGTGATCACCGTCGCGGAGCGCATGCGCAGGCTCGCCAACGCGACCAGGGACGTGAGGAGAAGCGCCGCCGCGCACCAGAGCCCGATGACGACCGGCATCCGCTGCTACCTTCGTTGTGCTGCCGCCCGCAGGGGCGAGAGGCCCGCGAGCTTCGCGAGCTTGCGCCGGTCGCTCTCGAGAAGCGCGCGCGCCGCCCGGCCCTGTGTCGCAGGGATCATCTATCAGGGATCGCTTATGCGCGTTGGTAGATCGATTACAGCTGTTATCGAATGTGAAAGCGGAATTCAACCAAATATCTTGCGCTCACAGCATCGGCCGCAGCCAAAACGCCAAACCGACGAGCGCGATGAAGGCGCCGCTCAGCACCTCGCCATAACGCTCGAATGCGCCGAGCCTGAGGCGCTGGAGCCTCGCCGTCGAGTAAACGCAGAGCAAGACGTAAGTCGCAATGGTGCTGATCGCGAGCGCTATCGCCATGAGCGCGATGAGTCCGCCGCCGTACCGGCCGGCGGCGAAAAAGGCGGGAATGCCCTCGACCATGGGCGAGGACCCCAGGATCAGCAGCAAGGCGGTGCGCGCCGTCGTCTTATGACGGTGATCGTGCAGCGGCGGAAGCATGTCGATCCCGGCGGCGACGGCATGCGAGCTGTTGGGGCCATGATCGTGCCAATGGCGATGGACCGACGCCCGTCCGTGGCGATGGGCGTGGATATGACGCGTCAGGATGGCCGTTTCGCCGCGCAAGGGCGCATAGAGCGGGTCACGCTCCGGCGAAATTTCATGATCGCCGAGCGAATGGTCATGCCCGTGCCCACGCTCATGCCCGTGTTCGTGCCCTTGCTCGTGCCCTTGCTCATGCCCTTGCGCGCCATGATCGTGGACCTGCCCGCCGGGTTCATGGCCATGAAAATGAGAAAAGCCGTGATCGTGGCCGTGCGATGCGCCGTCCTGCCGACGCAGCTCCCGCCATGCCGAAATTGCGATCCAGCCGCCGAAGGCGATGAGCGCCAGGCTGGAGGCGGTATCCACGAGATTGCCGAAGCGCTCCGCGAAAGCGACCCCTGCCAGCCAGACGATCCCGGCGATCAGCAGGGTCGAGAGGACATGGCCGGTGCCGGCCACGAGCGCGGCGCGGGCCGTTTCCGCTTTCGACCAAGATCGTTGCCGGGCAATCAGCGTGATCGGCACCCAGTGGTCCGGCACCATGGTGTGCAGCACGCCCACCGCGGCAACGACGCCGATCAAAAGCAATTGCGGCTCGATGTTCATGCGGGCCTCCGGCAATGCCGCCCGCGATGATACATTACTTGCTTCGATCCGTTAAATTGTGTTGGACCGACCGGGGGGCAAACTGGGCGCTGGATATTCGCGATCCCCTTGCCGAATGCGAAGCGAAAACTGCCTAAATCGCCAAGGACGTGCAATAGCCAGGCCTCCGCCGCATCCCAAATAGGCAAAAAAACGCTTGCATAACGTTACACCTTATGGTGTAATGTACTTATGGACCAGCTAACAGACGTGTTAACAGCCATTTCTCACCCAACTCGGCGGGCAATCATTGAGCAGCTTACGAATGGGCCTGCTCGATTCCTTGATGTCGCGAAGCCGTTCGACACTGCCTTGAACGCCGTGACGAAGCATCTGAAGCTGCTCGAAAGGGCTGGCCTGATTGAACGCCGGAAACAGGGTCGTGAAGTCTTCATTTCGTTTCGAGGGGAACCGCTCCGGGAGGTCGCAGGATGGGTCCATGAGTACGAGCGGTTCTGGAACGAACGCCTCGATCAGTTCGAGCAATATTTTAAGGACAAGAAAAAGAAGAAGGAAAAGAAGTGATGCAGAAATCAATGAAGACCCTCGAATTCAGGTTTGAGCGAACAATCCCTGCTCCTGCGAGTGAGGTTTTTGATGCATGGCTGAATCCAAAGATTCCAGGCAATCCGTGGAACGCCGCCGAAAAGTTTATCCTGGATGCGAAAGTGGACGGGCTCTTTTACTGGACCCTCAAGGGGACGCCCCATTACGGCCAATTCACGGAGATCGAGCGGCCGGGCCGAATTCAGCATACTTGGATGTCACCAAATACCTTAGGGCAAGAGTCGATGGTTACTCTGACCTTTAAGAAACAGGGAGAAGAAACGCTCATGACCCTCGTGCATTCCGACCTTCCGGATCATGGGCTGGCAAGGGGGCATGAGAACGGCTGGAACTACTTTTTGGCAATTTTTCGTGAGCAATTTGGAAATGGCTCGCGCAAGAAATATCGCTGGGAAGACGCTCATCCATCTGTGAAAGCCAATGGCTAAATCGACCTTTGCCTACGTGACCTACATCCGCACTACGCCGGAGAAGCTGTGGTCAGCACTGACCGACGTGGAGTGCATAAAGCAGTACTGGTTTGGCATGCATTGCGAATGCGCTTGGAAGACAGGCGCATCATGGAAAATGGTTTTTGAGGATGGTCGCATCGCCGATGCTGGCGAGATCGTCGAAATCGATCCGCCCAAGCGCCTGGTCCTCAAATGGCGCAATGAATGGAAACCGGCGATGAAAGCCGAAGGCTATTCGCGGTGCACGTTTGATCTTGAACCCATGACGGGCGCGGTGAAATTAATGGTCACTCATGCCATAGATCGCGACCAGTCGAAATTTATTGAGGCCGTTTCCGGCGGCTGGCCGCAAGTTCTCTCCAATCTCAAATCGATCCTTGAAACCGGAACGGCTGCCCTGATCGAGCATGGTGGACATTAAATGACTCACGAAGTCCCGGAAGGGCGATGGCACGGCGACGCAAGATTACTGCCGTAGCATCAAAGGGAACGTTTCTCCGGCGGAGGCGCTTGTGAGGATCAGCCGCGTTTCGGATTGGTGGACGAAGGGAGTTGCCGGACGCGCCCGCAAGCTTGGCGACAGCTTCACGGTTCGTTTCGGCGAGACTTTCGTCGATTTCAAAATATCTAAAATCGTACCCGACAAAAAGGTCGTGTGGCAGGTGACTGATTGCAACTTGCATTGGCTGAAGGACAAGAAGGAATGGAAAGGCACCGATGTCGTTTGGGACGTGTCGCGTGAGGATAAAACGACGACGAATATCCGTATGACGCACAGCGGGCTGGTTCCGGGCATTGAATGCTATGGCAATCGCAAGGAAGGGGGGGATTTTTTCGTAGGAGAAAGTCTGGCGAAACTGCTGACTGAAAATAAGGGTCTTCCCGATCAGAAAAAGGAATCCCGAAAGGAATCCAACATAACAGCTTAGATCGAGGAGGAATGATCATGACAAAGGTAATTTTTGGAAATCATTCGTCGGTTCTAATCCCGCGGCAAGATCGAGACAGCGTTCGTAAATTTTATTGTGATGTCCTCGGTGGCAAAATCACGAAAGCGGACCCGGAAAGGGACTTCGTTCGCTTGGGAGAAAACTTCTACATCGGGTTTCTCTATGGGGATGTCCCTGATGAGAGCGAGTTCTTACGCTCGTTCAGATCGGTTTTTCTGGAAATCAAATCCGACAACGTTGAGGAAATGAGCCAGAAAATCGTCGAGTTTGGTCTCGTGAGGAAACTTGAGGTACCAGACCCTCACCTTTATTTCCAGGCGCCGGGAGGTCAATGCCTCCGGTTGGTCGGAATTGATGAGGACCTCTCCTTTTATGAGGGAGCCGGGGAAGGCCCAGACGTGGCAAAGGTAAAAGACGCACTCAAGAGATTGTAATACGGTGAAACTTGGGGAACGCCGCTTGAAGGACTTCCTGTTGTCACGGAGACCCTGACGGGTGGCTACGGCATTTGTGATGTACATTCCAGCGTTGGTGGACCAACCGGGATCAAACTGGGCACTGGGTTATCTCTATCGCGATGCCCGAGAGACGGGCAACGGATGCGATGGCCCCCACTGCCCAAAGTCGGTGATCCGGCCGTCGAACTTGGCGATTGTCAGGAAGAGCGGCCCCGATCCCTCGGCTTTGCTATCACGATTCCGGCTTCCTTCGACGCGCCAACATTCCCCTTTGTCCGTGGCCACGAGAGGCTGCTGTTGCGCGAGTTCGTCGGCGCCGTAGTGGCATTCGAAGAGCAATGCTCCGATTGCGCAAGCGAGTTGGGCATCACAGATAACGCCACCACGACTGATCTTATGGAGCATCATGATCGAACCTGGATTCGCTCTGTTATCGGACATTTGCTTCTCCCTCTATAAATGGTCGACCGCAACATCCCTGCCTGCCCCTTTCAGTACGGCAGTGGAAGTTTGCTTACCTGGTATTCCTGCCCGGGCCCTTGGGCGTAGATAATGTATACATCCATTGGCGGTAGAGGTTGCCCTGGCTCTAGTCCGAGTCTTCCGATGCGCGGATCGTTTGAGTAGAGATGGTTGCCAACCTGAAGCATGGGGATATACCACACCTGATTGGGCGTGAACGTTGGAGCAGTTCCCGTCTTCACCTCGATGGCCTCGACCGGCAGACCTGGCGCTCGAATCAGTATGTCGGGATAGCCGATGATGGAGCCGTCCGTACCCACCATCCGCAGTCCGACCGCTTTTACGGCGGGCGTGCCGCCATCATTGAACGCCTTTACCCAAGCGTCCACGACCTCATCATGGAAACCTTCGCTGAAATCGACTTCAGTGACCGCTGACGGGTCAGCGTCACCGCCCTCACTTGTCCATTGACCGCCATCGGGACTTCCTGCCGGGACACGCGCCTCGTCCTCCCAGTCAGGATTGAACTTGCGCAATGACGCGGCGGTCGCGAGCTTGATCATGCCGTCCGGCGAAATTTCAGGAAACCCGATCAAGACTGCATAAATGCGGGCACGCGCGTCCTCACCGCGTTCGAGCAGTTGCGATACGCGGACAACGCCGCGACACCGCCGCTCAGTGACGGCGTCCGATGTCGAACCGTAAGCAAGGCGAAGAGCATCCGCTATTCCATCGAGCGGGAGTAATTTGTATTGTCGCGCTCCAGAGACATTGCGAACCTTCTTCGCGAGAACCACTGGGCCCAATGCCAATCCAGCATCGTCGCATGTAAAGCCCGGACCGCCTCGCGGAACGAGGGAGTACGTGCGGAGAATTGACGCGATCATCTTCTGCCCCCTGGATCGATCCAAACTCAATATATGTTCATGGTTTGTTCTTTTCAAGCGGTATCTTCGTGCGCCACAGTGCCCAGTTTTGTCTGGACGCCGGTTTTCTAAACCATTGAAATCTTAACCGATTGGCGGTGGTGGGCCCGGCAGGACTCGAACCTGCGACAACACCGTTATGAGCGGCGTGTTCTAACCAGCTGAACTACGGGCCCGGTCCAGAGGACAGGCATCAGGGATCAGGTATCAGGGACGAGGGGCGGGTGGTCCCTGACCTCTGTCAGGTATCGAGAAAGCTGCGCAGCTTGCGCGAACGGCTGGGATGCTTGAGCTTCCTGAGCGCCTTGGCCTCGATCTGCCTTATGCGCTCGCGCGTGACGGAGAATTGCTGGCCGACCTCCTCGAGCGTATGGTCCGTATTCATGCCGATGCCGAAGCGCATGCGCAGCACGCGCTCCTCGCGCGCGGTCAAGGTGGCGAGCACGCGCGTCGTCGTCTCGCGCAAATTCGCCTGGATCGCCGCGTCGAGCGGCAGCACCGCGTTCTTGTCCTCGATGAAGTCGCCGAGATGGCTGTCCTCCTCGTCCCCGATGGGGGTCTCGAGGCTGATCGGCTCCTTGGCGATCTTCAAGACCTTGCGCACCTTCTCGAGCGGCATAGCGAGCTTCACGGCCAGCTCCTCGGGCGTCGGCTCGCGGCCGATCTCGTGCAGCATCTGGCGCGAGGTGCGCACCAGCTTGTTGATGGTTTCGATCATGTGGACGGGGATGCGGATGGTGCGGGCTTGGTCGGCGATGGAGCGGGTGATGGCCTGGCGGATCCACCAGGTAGCGTAGGTCGAGAACTTGTAGCCTCGGCGATACTCGAATTTGTCGACCGCCTTCATCAGCCCGATGTTGCCTTCCTGGATGAGGTCGAGGAATTGCAGCCCGCGGTTGGTGTATTTCTTGGCGATCGAGATGACGAGACGGAGGTTGGCCTCGACCATCTCCTTCTTGGCGCGCCCCGCCTCGCGCTCGCCTTGCTGGACCGCCTGCACGATGCGGCGGAACTCGCTGACCGGCAGGCCGCATTCGTCCGAGAGCCGCCCCAACCCGTCGCGGATGGCCTCGACCCGGTCGGCGCATTTCTTGGCGGTGAAGCGCTTCCAGCCCTGGCCCGGTAGGTCGCGCAAGCGGTCGAGCCAAGCCGGATCGAGCTCGTGGCCCTGATATTGCTGGAGATAATGCTCGCGCTTGACGCCCGAGCCCTCGGCGAGGCGCAGGAGCTCGCCGTCATGCTGCATCAAGCGGCGGTTGAGCGCGTAGAGCTGATCGACGAGCTGCTCGATCCGCCCGTTGTTGAGCCGCACGTCCTGCATCAGCTCGACGAGCGTGCCGCGCAGCTTCTTGTAGCGCCGCTCGGCCGCGGCCGGGAATGCGCCACCTTGCTGGAGTGCCGCGATGCGGCCCTCCTGCAGCTTCGACATCTTCTTCCAGGTCGCCGCGATCTCCTCGAAGATCTCCAGCACCTGGGGCATCAGGAGCTGCTCCATGGCGGCGAGCGAGATGCTGTTCTCCTCGCCCTCGCCGTCCGCTTCGGCTTCCGTCGCCTCGAGGCTCTCGAGCACCGCCTCGGCCGTCGCGTCCACGCTCGTCTCGACACCGCTGCCGTTCGTCGAGGCAGGGACAGGCGCGGGCACGGCGCGGTCCGCGACCGTGATCGCCGCGTCGGGCTCGGCGCCGTAGGTGGCGTCGAGGTCGATGATGTCGCGCAGCAGCAGCTTGCCTTCGGTCAGCGCGTCGTGCCACAGCACGATGGCCTTGATGGTAAGCGGGCTCTCGCAGATCGCGCCGATCATCTTCTCGCGACCGGCCTCGATGCGCTTGGCGATGGCGATCTCGCCCTCGCGCGAGAGCAGCTCCACGCTGCCCATCTCGCGCAGATACATGCGCACGGGATCGTCGGTGCGGCCGAGCTCGTCGTCGACGTTGCCGGCGCGCAGCTCGCCGTCGCCTTCCGCGTCGCCACCCGGCTCGGGCTCGGGCTCGGCGCGCCGCCGCCTCGGTCGGCTCGGGCGCGCTCTCCTCGGGCTCCTCGGCCTCGATGATGTTGATGCCCATCTCGTTGAGCATCGCCATGGTGTCCTCGATCTGCTCGGAGGACACCTGGTCGGGCGGGAGAACCGAATTGAGCTCGTCGTAGGTGATGTAGCCGCGCTCGCGCGCGCGGATCACCATCTTCTTGACGCCCGCGGCCATGCCGTCCATGAGCGGGCCGTCGCCCGCGTCGTCCGGGACCGCGCGCGGTTCCTTGCTTTTGCCCTTGTCCTTGGTCTTTGCCGCCTTCGTCGCCATTAAGCCTTAGCCCCTGCTTTCACAACCGACGCCGCGGTATTCCTGACGCGTCCCCTAGGCGAGGGGAGGCGTCCCGCGCTCATCCTCGACCGCATCTTCCGCGTCAGGCTCGAGCTGACGCTGCAACGCGTGAAGCCGGGCCAAGCTTTCTTCCGTCATGTTCTCGGCGAGCTCGCGTTCCGCTTCATCGATATCGATCCTGGCGCGTCGACGCGCCAGCAGCTCATGCGTATGCCGCCACCACCTGAGGGCCGCCGCGGGCGCCGCGGCGGGATGGGCAAAGGGAGCAAGCGCATAGACCTCCGGACTCAAGATACGATCGAGCGCACCGGCGTATCCGAGTGCCTTTAGGTGGCTTTTCAGCGCCTCGCTGTCAATATCGGGCGTCCAGGTCTTTATGATCTCCCGACGGAGCTTGTCAAGCTCGCCTCCGAACGAGGGAAGCGTGCCGACTTGCTCGCCCAATTCGTCGATCATCTCGGGGTGATTGACGAGTGCCGCGAGCAATCCCTGATGCTCACGCAGCGCCACGATCTTCACGTCGCCGGACGACAACATCCCGGCATCCGGCCGCGCCGCGCGCGTGGCGGCGCCCGCGCGCCTCGGCCCGAACTCCTGCCAATAGCGCTCGCGCAGCATGGCGCCGTAGGATTTGCGCACGCGCTCCTCGCGAATCTTGTCAGCCGTCGCCTGCAAGCGCTGCTGCAAGGCCGCGCGCCGCTCCGGCGTATCGAGCGTGCGCCCTCCCACTTCCGCCTCCCACACCAGATCGACGAGCGCGCGGGCGCGCTCCAGCAGGTCGCGGACCGCGCCGGCCCCCTCGCCGCGCACGAGACTGTCAGGATCCTGGCCCGCGGGCAGGGCGACGAAGCGCAGCGATTTCCCCGGGCGCAGGATCGGCAGCACGCGCTCGATCGCGCGGGACGCGGCGCGGCTGCCCGCCTCGTCGCCGTCGAAGCAGAGAAGGGGCTCATCCACGAGGCGCCAGAGCTCCTCGATCTGCGCTTCCGTGAGCGCGGTGCCGAGCGGCGCCACGGCGAAGCCGAAGCCCGCCTGATGCAGCGCGATCACGTCCATATAGCCTTCGACCACGATGAGCTGGCCCGTGTCCTGCGCGGTACGCCGGGCATGGGCGAGGCCATAGAGCATGCGGCCCTTGTGGAAGAGCTCGCTCTCGCGCGAGTTCAGATATTTCGGCTTGTCCTCGCCCAGCACGCGGCCGCCGAAGGCGACGACGCGGCCCCGCATGTCGGCGATCGGAAAGATCACGCGATTGCGAAAGTAATCGTAGCTCTCCCCGCGCTCCTCGTTGCGGCCGAGCAGGCCCGCGTCGAGCAGCATGGCCTCGTCGTAGCCGGCTTTTTGCAGGCTCGCGCGAAGCTGGTTGCCTTGCGGCGCGAAGCCCAGGCGGAAGCGGGCGATGGTCGTATCGTCGAGGCCGCGCCGGCGGAGATAGTCGAGCCCCTCGCGCCCGGCGGGCGAGCGGAGCTGTTGCTCGAAAAACATGCAGGCGGCGTCGAGGGCGGTCGCGAGCGAGCTATAGCGCTCGGCCTTCTTGCGCTCCTCCGGGCTCGGCTTCGGCACCTCGAGCCCGGCTTCCGCGGCGAGGCGCTCGACTGCTTCCGGGAAGCTCATATTCTCCATGCGCATGACGAAGCTGATCACGTCGCCATGCGCGCCGCAGCCGAAGCAATGGAAGAAGCCCTTCTCCTCCACCACCGAGAAGGACGGCGTCTTTTCGTTGTGGAATGGGCATAGGCCCTGGTATTCGCGGCCCTTGCGCTGGAGCTTGACCCGCCGGGCAATCACCTCGACCAGGCGGACGCGCGCGCGCAGCTCGTCAAGAAATTGGGGTGACAGGGCCATCGGGCTCGACCGCCGGGAATTACGTCACGTACGCATGATCATCGGGAAACGCGCCTTTCCATATTCTCTGTATCTTATGTCTCTTCCATGCCTGCCGCGAGGCTCGCGAGCCGGTGGCGGCGGCAGCCGCGAAAGCGCGGCGGTCCGGCTCAGCCTCCGCTCAGTACCGCCTTGACGACGGCGCTTGCCTTGGCGAAGTCGATCGCGCCCGCGTAACGCGCCTTGAGCGCCGCCATCACCTTGCCCATGTCCTTCATTCCCGCGGCACCGAGCTCGTCCACGAGCCGCCGCACCGCCTCGCCCATCTCCGCCTCGGAAAGCTGGCGCGGCATGAAGGATTCGATGATGGCGATTTCCTCGCGCTCCTTCGCGGCAAGCTCGGGCCGCTTGCCCTGGTCGTAAAGCTCGGCGCTCTCGCGCCGCTGCTTGATCATGCCCTGCAGCATGCCGAGCATGTCGTCCTCGCCGATGCCCTCCATGTTCCCGGCGCCGCGGGCGTCGATGTCGCGCTCCTTCAGCTTGGCAAGGATCATGCGCACCGTCGAGACCCTGCGCTCATCCCTCGCCTTCATCGCGGTCTTGAGCGTATCGGTGAGACGGGATCGCAGCATGGCGTTGCTATACACCGGCCGGGAAAACCTTGAAAGTAGCGGAAAGAAAATCCGCGCGCAAATCGTATCGCTCGCATAACATCTTGAAAACTCTTTCTATTCCTTCGCCTCGGCGGCTTGACGGCGGCGCGCGCTTTGCCTATTTAAGCGCGGCCCCCGCATGATTTGAGTTGGTGCCGCATTCGGCGGCGGGCGTTAAGGACCATCGCTATGTCGGAACAACGGCCGAGGCCCGAGACGCCGCGCTTGTCCGCGCCGGCCGACGCCACAGCACTCCTGGCGCTCGCCGACGGCGCGCTCTTCTGGGGCCGCGGCATCGGCGCCACGGGCAAGGTCGTCGGCGAGATCTGCTTCAATACCTCGATCACCGGCTATCAGGAGATCCTGACCGACCCCTCCTATGCCGGGCAGATCATCACCTTCACCTTTCCCCATATCGGCAATGTCGGCACCAACTCCGAGGACGTCGAGACGCTCACGCCCGCCGCGCGGGGCCTGATCCTCCGCGAGGACGTGACCGAGCCGAGCAATTGGCGGGCGAGCCAGCATCTCGTGAGTTGGCTGCATTCGCATGGGCTCGTCGGCATCGCCGGCGTCGATACGCGCCGCCTCACGCGACGGCTGCGCGAGGGCGGGGCGGCGAACGGCGTGCTGTGCCACGATCCCGAGCGGCGTTTCGACCTGGCCGCCCTCCTCGCCGAGGCCGCCGCCTGGCCCGGCCTCGAGGGCATGGACCTCGCCAAGGAGGTGAGCTGCCGGCAGAGCTATAAATGGGACGAGACGCGTTGGGCACTGGGGCGCGGCTATGGACGGCTGACGGTGCCCAAGTTCCATGTCGTCGCCGTCGACTACGGCGCGAAGCGCAACATCCTGCGCTCCCTCGCCTCGGTCGGCTGCCGCATCACGGTGGTGCCGGCGATGACGAACGCGGAATCGATCCTGCGCCTCAAGCCCGACGGCGTCTTCCTCGCCAACGGGCCCGGCGATCCCGCGGCCACGGGCGATTATGCCGTGCCGGCGATCCGGCAGATCGTCGAGTCCGGGCTCCCCACCTTCGGCATCTGCCTCGGCCATCAGATGATGGCGCTGGCGCTCGGCGCGCGCACCGCCAAGATGCATCACGGCCATCGCGGCGCCAATCACCCGGTTAAGGACCTGGCCACCGGGCGGGTGGAGATCACCAGCCAGAACCACGGCTTCGTCGTCGTCGAGGACTCGATGCCCGGCCGCCTCGAGGTCACCCACCGCTCGCTCTTCGACGGCTCGGTCGAGGGCTTCCGGGTCAAGGACCGGCCGGCCTTCGCCGTGCAATATCATCCCGAGGCCTCGCCCGGCCCGCACGACAGCGCCTATCTCTTCGACCGCTTCGTGAAGATGATGGCTAAGAATGCCTAAGCGCACCGACGTCCAGTCACTCGTGAGTTCCACCTCCCCCCTTGAGGGGGAGGTCGGCAATGCGTCAGCATTGCCGGGTGGGGGGTCAATTCATCATCAGCGACACCCCCCACCCGCCCGAGGCCTGCGGCCTCGAACTCCCTCCCCCTCAAGGGGGGAGGGAAGAAAAGTCGCAGGCCCCCTTATAATAACGCCATGCCCTCGCGCCTCGCTCGACGGCTACGCAAGACGCCCACCGACGCGGAAAGCCGCCTGTGGCGCCGCCTGCGGCAAAAGCAGCTCGATGGCTTCCGATTTCGCAGGCAGCATCCGCTTGGCCCCTATGTCGCCGATTTCTTCTGCGCCGAGGCCCGTCTCATCGTCGAAGTCGATGGCGGCCAGCACGCGCGGGCCCTGGAGAGGGACGATGCGCGCAGCCGCTGGCTCGCCGCGCGCGGCTATCGCGTCCTGCGTTTCTGGAACAACGAGGTGCTTGGCAACACGGACGGCGTCATCGATGTCATCCGTACTCACCTGTCACCGTGAAGGTGAGGCCGGCCGCCGGTCGGTATCGGGCCACGATGCCTAAGCGCACCGACATCAAGTCGATCCTCATCATCGGCGCGGGGCCGATCATCATCGGACAGGCCTGCGAGTTCGACTATTCCGGCACCCAGGCCTGCAAGGCGCTCAAGGACGAGGGCTACCGCGTTGTGCTGGTGAATTCGAACCCCGCCACCATCATGACCGACCCCGGCCTCGCCGACGCCACCTATATCGAGCCGATCACGCCCGAGGTGGTGGCGCGCATCATCGAGCGCGAGCGGCCCGACGCGCTGCTGCCGACCATGGGCGGCCAGACCGCGCTCAACACGGCGATGGCGCTGGTGCGCGACGGCGTGCTCGCGCGCTTCGGCGTCGAGATGATCGGCGCCAAGGCCGAGGCCATCGAGAAGGCGGAGGACCGCCTGCGCTTCCGCGAGGCGATGACGCGCATCGGCCTCGAATTGCCCAAGAGCGCCATCGCCAACAATCTCGACCAGGCCAAGACGGCGCTCGCCGAGATCGGCCTGCCCGCCATCATCCGGCCCTCCTTCACGCTCGCCGGAACGGGCGGCGGCATCGCCTATAACCAGAAGGAGTTCGAGGAGATCGTGCTGGGCGGCCTCGCGGCATCCCCCATCGGCGAGGTGCTGATCGAGCAGTCGGTGCTGGGCTGGAAAGAGTTCGAGATGGAGGTCGTGCGCGACCGCGCCGACAATTGCATCATCGTCTGCTCGATCGAGAACGTCGATCCCATGGGCATCCATACCGGCGACAGCATCACGGTGGCGCCGGCGCTGACCTTGACCGACAAGGAATATCAAATCATGCGCGACGCCTCGATCGCGGTGTTGCGCGAGATCGGCGTCGACACCGGCGGCTCGAACGTCCAGTTCGCGGTGGATCCGGAGAGCGGCCGGCTCGTGATCATCGAGATGAACCCGCGCGTCTCGCGCTCCTCCGCCCTCGCCTCGAAGGCGACCGGCTTCCCCATCGCCAAGGTCGCGGCCAGGCTTGCCGTCGGCTACACGCTCGACGAGCTGCAGAACGATATCACCGGCGTGACGCCGGCCTCCTTCGAGCCGACCATCGATTATGTCGTCACCAAGATGCCGCGCTTCACCTTCGAGAAGTTCCCGGGCGCCGAGCCGCTCCTCACCACCTCGATGAAGTCGGTCGGCGAGGCGATGGCGATCGGGCGCAATTTCGCGGAGTCGCTGCAGAAGGCGCTGCGCTCGATGGAGACCGGGCTCAACGGCCTCAACGAGATCGACATCCCGGGCGCCGGCGAGGGCGGCCACAAGGATGCCGTGCGCGCCGCGCTCTCCAAGCCGACGCCCGACCGGCTCCTCGTCATCGCCCAGGCCTTCCGCCTCGGCCTCTCGGTCGAGGAGGTCCACCGCGCCTGCCGTTATGACCGCTGGTTCCTGCGCGAGATCGAGAAGCTGGTCGAGGCCGAGGCCGCGGTCAGAAAGGCGGGCCTGCCGGCGACGCGCGAGGGGCTGCTGCGGCTGAAGAAGCTCGGCTTCTCCGACGCGCGGCTGGCCGAGCTCGCCGGGCTCGACGACGCCGAGGCCGCCCGGCGCCGGCGGGCGCTCGGTCTCGCCCCGGTCTATAAGCGCATCGACACCTGCGCCGCCGAATTCGCCTCGCTCACGCCCTATATGTATTCGACCTACGAGGGCGACGGGCTCGAGGCGGCAGAATGCGAGGCCGACCCGAGCGAGCGGCGCAAGGTGGTCATCCTCGGCGGCGGGCCGAACCGCATCGGCCAAGGCATCGAGTTCGACTATTGCTGCGTGCACGCGGTCTACGCCCTCGCCGAGGCGGGCTACGAGACGATCATGGTCAATTGCAATCCCGAGACCGTCTCGACCGACTACGACACGGCCGATCGCCTCTATTTCGAGCCGCTCACCGCCGAGGACGTCATCGAGCTCGTGCGCAGGGAGGAGCGGCGCGGGACGCTCATGGGCGTGATCGTGCAGTTCGGCGGCCAGACGCCGCTCAAGCTCGCGGCGGCGCTAGAGGCCGCGCGCATCCCCATCCTGGGCACGCCGCCCGACGCCATCGACCTGGCCGAGGATCGCGAGCGCTTCCAGAAGCTGCTCGAGCGGCTCGGCCTGCGCCAGCCGCATAACGGGATCGCCCATTCGCTCGAGGAGGCGGAGCGCGTCACGCGCGAGATCGGCTATCCGGTGGTGATCCGGCCCTCCTACGTGCTGGGCGGCCGTGCCATGGAGATCGTGCACGACCGCTCGGGGCTGGTCCGCTACATCAGCGAAGCGGTCAAGGTCTCGGGCAAGGACCCCGTGCTGCTCGACAGCTATCTGCAGGATGCCATCGAGGTCGACGTGGACGCGATCGCCGACGGCAAGGACGTGCATGTCGCCGGCGTCATGGAGCATATCGAGGAGGCCGGCATCCATTCGGGCGATTCGGCCTGCTCGCTGCCGCCCTACTCGCTCGCCCCCGACGTGATCGAGGATATCGGGCGGCAGACGAAGCAGCTTGCGCTCGCCCTCGGCGTGATCGGGCTCATGAACGTGCAGTTCGCCGTCAAGGGCAAGGACGTCTATATCCTCGAGGTCAATCCGCGCGCCTCTCGCACCGTGCCCTTCGTCGCCAAGGCCACGGGCGTGCCCATCGCCAAGATCGCCGCGCGGGTCATGTTGGGCGAGCCGCTGGCGAGCTTCCGCCTGTCCGGCGCGCGCCGGCGCCACGTGGCGGTCAAGGAGGCGGTGTTCCCCTTCGCCCGCTTCCCCGGCGTCGACACCATCCTGGGGCCCGAGATGAAATCGACCGGCGAGGTCATGGGGCTCGATGCCGATTTCGGCCGCGCCTTCGCCAAGTCCCAGCTCGGCAGCGGCACCAACCTGCCGCGCGAAGGCACGGTCTTCGTCTCGGTGCGCGGCAAGGACAAGGAGCCCATGGCCCAGCTCGGCAAGCGCCTCATCGAGCTCGGCTTCTCCCTCCTCGCCACGCGGGGTACGGCCTCCCATATGCGCGGCCACGGGCTCAAGGTCGAGGACGTCAACAAGGTGATGGAGGGCCATCCGCACATCGTCGATTGGATGCTGGACGGCAAGGTGCAGCTCGTCCTCAACACGACCGACGGCGCGCAGGCGATGAAGGACAGCTTCGAGCTGCGGCGCACCGCCCTCATGGCCAAGATCCCCTACTATACGACCATGGCGGGCGCCCGCGCCGCCGTCGCGGCCATCGGCGCGCTCAAGGCGGGGACGCTTGAAGTCGTTCCCCTCCAGTCATATCTTGATGGATCGTTTTAAGCTCCTCCCCCTATATTGCCAAAAATGACGCGGCGGCGGAGGCTATTTGCGAACATGGACGGCTAGATGGAAAAAATGCCCATTACCGGGGAGGGGCTCACCCGCCTCCAAGAGGAGCTGCGGCGCCTCAAGACAACCGAACGGCCCGCGGTCATCCGCGCGCTCGAGGAGGCGCGCACGCACGGGGATTTGGCGGAGAACGCCGAGTACCATGCCGCGCGCGAGCGCCAGGCCTTCATCGAGGGGCGGGTCGCCGAGCTCGAGGACAAGATCCGGCGCGCCGAGGTGATCGACGTCAGCAAGCTCTCGGGCAACGCCGTCAAGTTCGGCGCCACGATCGGACTGGTCGACGTCGATACCGACGAGGAGGTCAGCTATCAGATCGTCGGGGCGGAGGAATCCGACATTACCGCGGGGCGGCTCTCGGTCACCTCGCCCCTCGCCCGCGCGCTGATCGGCAAGGAGGTCGGCGACACCGTCGAGGTGTCGACCCCGCGCGGCTCCAAGGTCTACGAGATTCTCGAAGTCCGCTTCGAGTAGGCGCCGCCGCGCGCGGATGCGCGGTCCCGCTCAGATCCAGCGCAGACAGGCGCGCTTAGGGCGCCTCGGCGGGCTCCTCCTCGACCGGCACGCCTGGCTCGTACCGCGCCGTCCTGATCACCTGGATCGTGCGCACATTGGCGACATGGGGCGCGCCGGTGAGCTTGCCGGTGAGCTCGTTCTCATGGGCGGTATTGCGCGCCACGAGCTTGAGGACGAAATCGTCGGGTCCCCTCGCCATATGGCATTCGCGCACCTCGGGCCAATCGCGCACCATCTGCTCGAAGCCCGACAGCACCGCCTCGGACTGGCCGTCGAGCCCGACGAGGGCGAAGAACATCACCTCGAAGCCGAGCCGCTCATGGTCGAGCTCGGCATGGTAACCGCGGATGAAGCCGTCCTCTTCCAACGCGCGCACCCGCCGCAAGCAGGGCGGCGCGGAGATGCCCGCCCGACGCGCGAGCTCCACGTTGGTCATGCGGCCGTCGGCCTGAAGGTCGCGCAGGATCCGCTTATCGATCCGGTCCAGCTTGACGCGACGCAATTGAGCTCCTTTCCGGTTCGGCGGCGCCCCGCGGCGCGCAATGAAATTTCAACAAAAAGCCTCTTATCGGCGCAATAATGTTTCAAGCTGCGCCAACAAGCAACTTTATTGCTCAAACGCTTTCCGGTCTCCGCCCCTTGCCGGGCAAGGTTCAGGGCTGCCATATAGCCCGCGCAAACCTTCCCCGGATACGATCCGCCGTCTCTCCTGTCAGGATTTCATGACCGAGCCCGTCTGCTGGACCGTGATGGAGGGTGTCGCGGGCATGGAGAGCCAGTGCCGCGGACTGGCCGAGGCGCTCGGCCTGGAGCCCGTGGTGAAGCGCGTCTTCCCGCGCCTGCCCTGGCGACTGCTGCCGGTGGGCTGCTGGCCATATCCCTTCAGCGCGCTCGGGCCCGACAGCGACCGGCTCGAGCCGCCCTGGCCCGAGATTCTCATTAGCTGCGGCCGCAAGGCCGTTCCCTTCTCGCTCGCCATCCGGCGCGCGAGCCGCGGCCGCTGCTTCACCGTGCATGTCCAGGACCCGCTGGTCGACCCCGGCAAGTTCGACCTCGTCGCCGCCCCGCGCCATGACAAGCTGAGCGGGCCCAATGTCGTGGCGACACGCGGCGCGCTCCATCCTGTGACGCCGGAGAAGCTTGCGGCGGCGGCCGAGCAGTTCCGCGCGCGGCTTGCGGGTCTGCCGCGCCCCCTCGTCGCCGTGCTGCTGGGCGGGCCAAACGGGCGCTATCGCCTGGGTGCGAGCGAGATGGCGCGCATCGGCGCGCGGCTCAAGGCGCTTGCGCGGCGCAAGGGGGCCGGGCTCTGCGTCACGCCCTCGCGACGCACGGGCGCTGCCAACGAGGCCATCTTGCGCGAGCAGCTCGAAGGCACGCCCGCGCTGGTCTGGGACGGCAGCGGCGAGAATCCCTATCTCGCCTTCCTCGCCCTCGCCGACTATATTCTGGTGACCGCCAATTCCGTCTCCATGGTCTCGGAGGCCTGCGCCACCGGCAAGCCGGTCTATGTCATCGACTTGCCCGGCGGCTCGCGGCGCTTCCGCCGTTTTCATGCGGCACTCGCAGCCGAAGGTTGTACGCGGCCTTTCGCCGACGAGCTCGAGCAATGGCGCTACGAGCCCCTTCTCGACGCCGCGCGCGTGGCGGCGGAGGTTCGGCGGCGCCTCGCCGCGGGCGTGCGGGGCGAATTTGCACGCCAAGGAGCGCGAAATCCGCTATAAGGTCCTTCTTTGCGGCGCTTGGCGCCTTGCGGTTGTCGGCTTTTACGGCGTGGGCAATGGCGCTCGACATCGAGACCTTCAGCAATTCGACCGGTGGCAACGCCTTTTTCAAGGCGGTGGGCCATCCTTTGGCCTTGGCGAAGGCAGGCGAGCTGCTCGCCGGCCTGGCCGCGCGCGGACCCGTCGCCCTGTACGATCCACTCGGCCTGGTTGAAGGCTTCGCGGCCCTTCATCCCCTCGACCGGCTCGAGATCGCCGGAATTTTCGTGCAGAACATCGAGTCCGTCGGCCGTCCGAAGCTCGGCCGTCCGGCGCAGCCCGTGACCGAGCTGCCCGCGGCGCGCGCGGCGAGCCTCCTCGTCATCGCCTTCGACGCCGGCCGGCTGATCGAGCAGATCCGCGGGCTGCTGCCGGCGGGATGCGAGGCGGTCAGCCTCGATGCCATGAAGCTCCCGGCCGAGATGCTGACCAACCCGGCGCGCTATCTCGACCCGCTCAATTTCGCCACCAACTTCGCCTTCTTCCGCGACGCGGAGGGGCGTCACACGCGCCTGGTGACCGCGAACTACTGGGCCGGCTATGGCGCGAAATCGGTGGCGCTCTGGTGCCGGCTTTTCGGCCAGGGCGGCGAGACGCTCGCCGAATGGCGCGAGACGCTGCCGCGCAAGGCGGCACCGATCGAGATCGACAGCAGCGCCCTGCGCGAGCGCTTCGCCCTGCCGCCCTTTACCGGACAGCTTTTCCTCCATGCCATCGGAATAGCCGGCCATGACGTGGTCAAATATGCCCTCGACACTTACGGCGACGCCGAGAGCGAGCTTTCCTCGACGCACGACGCCAATGCCTGGCCGGCCGACCTTTATGCCGGCCTGCCCGCGCCGCGCGCCGGCGAGCGCGTCATCCTCTGGGTGCAGAACAGCCATCCCTGCCCCATTCCCGCCGAGGGCGTCGGGCTCAATCTCATGGGCTCGCCCGAGATCGCCTGGCTGAAGCGCGCCGTGCCGCCCTTCGGAAGCTACGCGCTCGACGTGGCCGAGCTTTTGCCCGGCGTGCGCTGGCCGCGCCAGATCGAGGTGCAGGCGGGCAAGCATTTCGTCCGCCCGCGCTACGAGATCGTGAAGGCGGATGGCCGCCGCCGCATCGCCCATGCCAATGTGGAGCGCGGCGATCTGCGGCCCGACCCGCGTATCGCCGAGCTCGGCAATCTCCTCGGCAAGGGTTTCCTCTTGCCGGCACCGCTGCTGCCCACGGCGCGCTACCGCACGATCGTCCTGCCCACGCCCATGGCGACCAGCCAGCAGACGCTGCCCTTGGCGCTCCTCGTCTACGACGCGGAGGGACGTGAACGCGCGCGGCAATCCTTCGGCTGTCTCAAGCGCGGCGACAGCGTCGCGCGCGACCTCGCCGAGGTGGTCAATGGCGGCCAGACGGACGATTACGGTCATGTCGAGCTGGTCTACGACTTCGCTTCCGGCGGCGAGGCCGACGGCTGGCTCCATGGCATCTTCCGCTACGAGGATCGCGCAAGCGGCCATGCCGCCGAGACGAGCTTCGGCGCACATGTCTTCAATACCGTGCTCACCTACCGGAACGAGCCGCAATCCTACTCGGGCCCGGCGCCCGGGCTGTCCACCCGCCTCTTCCTCCGGCTCGGGCCCGATCCGCTCGATACGCTCTGTCATCTCATCTATCCCGCCTCCATCTCCTGGCACGCCCATTCGACGACCGACCTTGTTCTCCACGACCAGGATGGCGACGAGGTGGCGCGGCGGCGGATCGAGATTCCCTGCTCGGGCTCCCGGCTGTGGTATTACCGCGAGATGTTCACCGCCGAGGAGCGGGCGCGCACCGGCGAGCGCGGCTATGTTCTGGTGCGCGACACGACCTGCCGGCTCTTCGGCTATCACGGCCTCCTCGGCGGCCAAGGCTCCTTCAGCCTCGACCATATGTTCGGCTTCTGAGGCGAGTTCATTTGCGGTTTCCGAGGTGACTGGCCGTCTTGCCTCGCGCGCGGGGGGCCCCTATCTTCTATGCTCGATCGGCAAAGCCCCCACGCTTGCGCCGCAGCGTCACGGACGAGCCCCACATGGCCGAGACCCTTCATAGCCGCGTCGTCATCATCGGGTCCGGCCCGGCCGGCTATACGGCGGCGATCTACGCGGCGCGCGCCAATTTGAAGCCCATCCTCGTGGCCGGGCTCGAGCCCGGCGGGCAGCTCACCATCACCACGGACGTCGAGAACTATCCGGGTTATGCCGAGGTGATCCAGGGTCCTTGGCTCATGGAGCAGATGCGCGCCCAGGCCGAGCATGTCGGCACGCGCGTCGCCCACGACATGATCGTCGATGTCGATTTCGCGCGGCGGCCCTTCCGGCTGCTCGGCGATTCCGAATCGCATTACGTCGCGGACGCGGTGATCGTCGCGACGGGCGCGCAAGCGCGTTGGCTCGGCCTGCCGAGCGAGGGGGAGTTCCGCGGCCATGGCGTTTCGGCCTGCGCCACCTGCGACGGATTCTTCTATCGCGACAAGGCGGTGGCGGTGGTCGGCGGCGGCAACACGGCGGTCGAGGAGGCGCTGTTCCTGACCAATTTCGCGCGCGAGGTGACGCTCATCCATCGGCGCGACCGGCTGCGCGCCGAGAAGATCCTGCAGGACCGCTTGTTCCGCAATGCCAAGATCCGCGTGATCTGGGATCACGCGGTCGAGGAGATCCTCGGCTCGGGCGCGCACAAGGCGGTCGAGGCGCTGCGCCTCAAGCACGTGCGCAGCGGCGCCCCCATGACCCTGCCCGTGGACGGCGTCTTCATCGCCATCGGCCACGAGCCGGCGACCGCGCTCTTCAAGGGCAAGCTCGCGATGGACGCCGAAGGCTATGTCGTGACGGCCCCCGACAGCACGGCCACCAATGTTCCGGGCGTCTTCGCTGCCGGCGACGTGAAGGACAAGATCTTCCGCCAGGCGGTGACCGCGGCCGGCATGGGATGCATGGCGGCGCTCGAGGCCGAGCGCTTTCTCGCCGAGCACGAGGCGAATGCCGCGCTGGACGCGGCCGAGTGATGCGGCGCGGCCGCCGTTCCGTGAGCGCGCATGGACTGGGATAAGCTCCGGGTCTTTCACGCCGTCGCCGAGGCAGGCAGCTTCACCCATGCGGGCGAGGTGCTGAAGCTCAGCCAATCGGCCGTGAGCCGGCAGATCAGCGGGCTCGAGGAGAGCCTCAACACCACCCTCTTCCATCGCCATGCGCGCGGGCTCATCCTGACCGAGCAGGGCGAGCTCTTGAACCAGACGGTGAAGGAGGTGTTCGGCAAGCTCGCCATGACCGAGGCAATGCTGACCGAGAGCAAGGAGCGGCCCAAGGGGCCGCTCAAGGTCACGACCACCGTCGCCTTCGGCTCGACCTGGCTCACGCCGCGCATCCGCGAGTTCCTCGATCTCTATCCCGAGATCGAGATGACGCTCATCCTCGACGACGGCGAGCTCGATCTCTCCATGCGCCAGGCCGACGTGGCCATCCGCATGGCCCCGCCGCGCCAGCCCGACCTGATCCAGCGCCAGCTCATGCGCGTCCATGTGCATCTCTTCGCGCTGCGCGGCTATCTCGACGAATACGGCACGCCCGCCACGCCCGACGAGCTGGAGAAGCACCGGCTCATCATCTTCGGCGAGGAGGCGCCGCGCCTGCCCGCGACCAGCGTCAATTGGCTGCTCGAGCTCGTCCGCGCGCAAGCGCGCAGCCCACGCTCGGTCCTGCGGGTCAACAACATCTACGGCATCTACCGCGCGGTGAAGAGCGGCATCGGCATCGCCTCGCTCCCCGACTACATGGTGCGCGAGGACAAGGAGCTGGTGCGCGTGCTGCCGACCCTTGAGGGGCCCGGCATCGACGCCTATTTCGTCTATCCCGAGGTGCTGCGCCATTCGAAGCGGATCGCCGTGTTCCGCGAGTTCCTCATCAAGCGCATTGCCGAATCGCAGTTCTGAGGCTTGAGCAAGCCTCGATTTGCTATGCATAATATGCATAGCCCCATTGATTAATTATTGTTGGCTTTCTAATTTGCAGGGCTTATCTATGGGTACGGCCTTCGCTGCGTTGCAGCGGGGGCGATTGTGATCGCGGATTGGTTGAGTGATTTAGGAGCCTGTTCGCTCCTTGAGGGTTCCAGGTGCAAGGCCTGGAAGGGGTCTTTGGACCCTACGTCTCCCAGACGTGAAGCCTCCCTGTTCAACTCACCGGGCCTTCGGGCCCGGTTTTTTTTGCTCGAATCACCGGGCCTTCACGCCCGGCTTTTACTCGCGCGGCGCTGTGCCGGCGCGCGAAGCGCGCGCAGCGCCGAGGGCCTGCGCGGGCGACGGATCGACCGTCATCGACGCACGCATCAGGCGTCCACCGGGGTGCTGCTCGCCAAGAACGCGAAAGGCGTCTGGGGCTACCCGGCCTTCTTCATCATCGGCACGGGCAGCGTCGGCTTGCAGATCGGTGTCCAGAATTCGGAGGCGGTGCTGGCGATCATGAGCGAGCGCGGGCCCGCGGCCATCGTCGACAACCAGGTCAAGCTCGGCGTACGATCTGAGCGCCGCGGTCGGGCCGGCAGGGCAAGGCGTGCAAGGCGACACCACGACGGCGGCGGGAGCCGACATGGTGACCTTCACGCGCAACCAAGGTCTATTCCTGGGCGCCTCGCTCGACGGCGCGGTGATCGTCAAGCGCGACGACTTCGACGGCCAGCTTTACGGAGCCAACGCCACGCCGCGCAGCATCATCTTTGAGTGCCGCTTCGCCAACCCCGCTGCCGACAAGCTGCGCGAGGCGCTTCAGCTCATGCGATGACGCCACCGAGCCCATAAGCTCCGATCAATGCGGGCTGGTATTGGGCGCCAACCGGCAATGAAACCGGGAGCTATTTATGCGTCGCGTCCTGGATATCCAGATTGGCGATCGTCACGCTCACGTCGCTGCGTCGGGCGCTTGTCGTCGTCGGTAGGACCACGACCGTGACGTCGACCGTGCCGCCGAGTTGGGACTGGCTAAGCGCGTCGGTCAAATCGGCAACGAAACGATAGGTGCCGGTGCCGCCTTGGTTCGTTTCAAATGACGCAATGTACTTCCCCGACTTAGGGCCATTTGCCGGCACACCGGCACCGGCAAACAAACTAATCTTCGGCTTTGCGTCACTCGGCTCTATCGCTGTTACCTGAAGCTCGATCATCGACTTCGCCAGATCGCGGGGCACGGCCACGCGAATGGTGACAGGCTCCTGCGGCGTAACCGCCCATTCTTTCGAATTCGTGACCGAGGGCTCGATGGCCCCTGCATGGAAGGGCACGGGAACTGCCGTCACGATCGCGGCGGCGGTTAACGCGAAGAGCGAGATGCGAACCAGACGGCTGCACATGGCTCAAACTCCTCATTTCCGGTGATGGGACTGATTCCAGATATGGAATTTCCCCGGCGGCCATACGATGCCGCCACCATTTGGTCACAGGTTGCACTTCGCGAGCCGGTTTGGCGGGGACGTTGCCACCTACGGAATCGACGTCCGGCTCTCGCGCGGGAAGGTGAGAAGATCGCCGACAGGGGCACCGATCGACATTTGCCGAGTTGACGGCGGTGCGACAGGGAGCGACTGCTCGCCCGCGGCGACGCGACTGCCCGAGTGGCGGCACGACCTTCGGCCTTGCGCCGAAGAGGCGCGCGCGGCGATCGGGCGCACTTGACCCCCGCTGGCGCCGATCATCGGGCCGGGCAAGAAGTTGGTCGCCGCCTCACCCCATCCCATGGGTCCGCGAATACCCGCTCGGCGGCGGTGACCGCCACCCGGCGAGCGCGCCGTCTCTTGGGCGATAGATCTCGACCTTCAAGGGATAGCACCGGGCGACGTCGTCGGAGTGGCTTGCGCCGCAATCGCCCCCTGGACATGCCGACAATGCGGCCAACAGATCGATCTCGGCGAAGAACTCGATGAAATCGCCGGGCCGCACCGGACTTGCTTTCATGAAGTATTGGTGCGTGTCGCGCCTGTAGCCGGTGCACATGAAGACGTTAAGCACGTCGTGGACATGGAGCTCGGCTTGAGACAGCGGTATGTTCCGCATCGCCGCGAGGGCTCGCGTCAAATTCGAGTGGCAGCAGTGATGGTACTCGGTGCCCTTCAGCAACAGGTTGGTGTAGGGATCGCACCGCGTACCGATTACGTCGTGCACACCTGCGCCATCCTCGTCCCATCCATACCAGTCGAGCGTGTCGCGAGTGATGGTCGCCATCGGACGCAGGCTCGGCAAAGTACTCCATAGCCGGTCGCCGGTGCTGACATGCGTCGCGTGCAGCGCCCGCGTCTTGCCGCTGAAAAACCGCTCCGACAGATCCTGCGCATTCCACAGATTGAGATCACCGACCTGGGGACCTTCGACACTGGCGACGCGGAAGAAATGTCCCGCGGGCACATTGAATGCCCTTGCGTCGCGCGGCGGAACCATGAGCTCGGAGACTTTCGTCGCCTCGTCGCGCGCTGCGTTGTAGAATGCTGCATCGAACGGCGGCAATTGCTCGACCGAATAAACTATGACTGCCGGCGCTCTGCGCCGCGCCGCCGCGTCCGGCGGCGCCGTCGTGTGAGCCGATCTTGCCATTCTTCTCTCCTCCCCGGATTGGGCGGTAACCCACCTGCCCGTCAGGCACCGAATCCCCAGCCAGCGGTCTTGTGCTCGTTCGGAGCCTCAGTTTGATTTGCCTCTTACCGCGCAACACGGTCAGGCACCAGGACAATTAGCGCTTTTCGAAGCCGGCACTTGATGTGGCGCGGTTCCGGGCGCAGCGACTACTCGACTTTGCCGGCGACGAGCCCCGAGCGATCTTTCGGCCCTGGCGCCGCCTACGCCCTGGTCGCCGACAATGACTGTGGTACGGATTGCGCCGCTGCTCGATATTACCGTTAGGATCGCGGATTACGGCCGCGGCGGATCGCCGTGAAGATATAAACGAGGCCGAAGAGCGCGAGCAGCCAGCCGAAAATGGCGAAGCCGGTGTCGACGGCACGCGAGGCGAGGAACAGGCCGAGCAGGCTACATAGGCCCGCGACGATGGACATGATGGTCGTGCTGCGATCGAGCATGGCTGCTTTCTCCTTCACAAGATCGAGTTTGGGGCTTGCGTTCCTCTTCCGGCTGGCGCGGCACCTCGGGCGCCTCGTCGTCGAAGAGAATGCGGCTCGCCGCCCCTTCGAGATCCTCGAACTGGCCGGAGCGCAATGCCCACAGGAAGGCGGCGAGCCCGAGCAAGCCGAGGGCGAGCGCCGCGGGGATCAGCAGCAGCAGGCTGGTCATGGCGAAACCCCTGCCCGCATCTCCGTCGTGCCAGCCGCGAGGCGTTGGCCGCGACCCAGCCGCAAGGCATTGGCGACGACAATGAGCGAGGAGCTCGACATGGCCGCGGCGGCGACGAGCGGGGTCACGAAACCAAAGATGGCAAGCGGCACGACCAACAGGTTATAGCCGAGGGCGAAGGCGAGATTTTGCCGCACCAGCCGGCCGCTTTGCCGCGCCAACTCGATCGCCTCGAGGATCGGCGCGAGCCGCGCGCCTTGAAAGACCAAATCGGCCGCCGTCTGGCTGACATCGGCCGCGCTCGCGGGAGAGAGCGAGACAAAAGCGGCGGCCAGCGCCGGCGCGTCGTTGAGGCCGTCGCCCACCATGGCGACATGGCGGCCTTGCGCGGCGAGCGCCGCGAGACGGGTGCATTTCTCGCCGGGCGCCAAGCCGGCGCGCCAGTTGTCGATGCCGACCGCCCGCGCCGTGGCTTCGACCGCCGCCGCGCGATCGCCCGAAAGCAGCTCGACATCGAGACCCCTTCCGCGCAGCGCGACGACGGTCGCGGCTGCGTCCTCACGCAACGGATCGGCGAAGCGAAAACGCTGCGGCGCGCGCCCCGGCGCCGCGAGCCAAAGCTCGGGCGCGCCCGTCTCATCGCCCTCGACAGCCTGTGCGTCGCAGAATTCGCGGCTGCCGAGCCTCACCTCGCCGTCTACGGTTGAGAGCACCAACCCGCGCCCGGGCAGCTCCCGCACGTCGGCCGCCGCCAGGACATCGGGAACGGCGCGGCAGAGCGCCAGCGACAGCGGATGGCGGCTCGCCGCGGCGATGCCGGCGGCGAGGCGCAACGCCGCGGGATCGTGACGCTCCGCCTCGATCAGCACCGGTCGGCCCAGAGTGAGCGTCCCGGTCTTGTCGAAAACGACGAGATCGACCTCGGCCAGGCGCTCGAGCGCGGTCGTGGATTTGAGCAGGATACCGTGGCGCAGCAGCCGCGCGGTCGCGACCACCTGGACTGCCGGCACGGCGAGCGCGAGCGCGCAAGGGCAGGTGACAATCAGCACCGAGATAGCAATGAGCAGCGCCTGCTGCCAGATGACGCCGACGAAGAAAAACCATGCCGCGAAGCTCAAGGCGGCCGCGAGATGGACCACGGGCGCGTAGTAGCGCGCCACGCGGTCGGCGAGACGGACATAGCGGGCGCGGCCCTGCTCGGCGGCCTCCATCAGCCGCAGAATCTCGGCGATGAGCGTGGCCTCGCCCGTCGCGGTGGCGGCGACGCGCAGCGGCGCGCTCAGATTGACCATGCCGGTGAATACGGCGCTGCCCGGTCGCACCGGAAGCGGCAGGCTTTCGCCGCTGACGAGGCTCGCATCGAGCTCGGAGGCGCCGAACAGCACCTTGCCGTCGACGCCAATCCGCTCGCCCGCCGCCACTTGCAGGACCTCCCCCGGCAGAACCTTGCCGGCGGCGCGCGTCTCGATCCTGCCGTCGGGCCGCACCACGCGCACGTCGCATTCGCGCAGGCCCATGAGCTGCTCGGCGGCCGAACGCGCATGGCCGCGTGCCCGCGCATCGAGGTAGCGGCCGATCAGCAAGAAAAAGAGCAGGGCCACGGCGGAATCGAAATAGACATGCTCGCTTCCGCGCATGGTCTCGAACAGGCTCATTGCGGCGGTGAGGATGACGCTGACCGCGATCGGCAGGTCCATGTTAGCGCGACCCGCGCGCAAGGCCGCGAGGGCGGAAGCGAAGAAGGGTCGGCCCGGCATAAGCGATCGCCGGCAAAGCGATCAGCGCCGAGAGCCAATGCATGAGATCGCGGGTAGCGAGCCCCATGCTTCCAGGGCCCGACCATACGGAAAGCGAGAGCAGCATGACGTTGCCGGTCGCGAAGCCCGCGACCGCCATGGCGCGCAGGAGATTGCGTTCCTCGCGACTGCTTGCCGAAGCAAGCAACCTGGCGTCGTAGGGCACTAGCCGAAAGCCGAGCGCCGAAAGCCGTCCGACGATATCGGCGGCTTCCCCGACAGCACCGTGCCAACGCAAGCGCAACCGCCGCGTCGTCATATTGACGCGGCCTTCCAGAACGCGCGCGTCGCGCGCCAGCACCGCTTCGATGAGCCAGACGCAGGCCGCGCAATGCAGCCCTTCGACCATGAGATGAAGCGTGCAGTGCCCGGCCTTGTCGCGCGTGGCATGGCCGGCATAATCGATCGGTTCCGGCATCGCCTCGGGCTTGAGCGGCCTCGCCGCGGGATCGGCCGCGAAGCGCCTGTAAAAGGATTCGAGCCCGAGCCTCCCGATGATCTCGCGCGCCGCCGCGCAGCCGGAGCAGCAGAACTCGCTTGTCGAGCCGGCGGGCAGCGTCACGCCGCAATGGGCGCAATGGCGTGCCGTGGCTCTGTTTTCGAGCCTGGCCCGCCAGGCGGGATGCTCGGCCAGATTGACGACGGGGGCGCTCGCGCTTCTCATGGGATCATGATGCGCCGACCGGTCTGGTAATGCGCGTCGCCTCGCATAGCCGAGAGCCGCACCACCCATTGGCCTGACCGTGGTGCTGCGACCAAAGCCGCATAGCGGCCATTGCCGTCGGCGCGCGGGGCGACGCGCAGCGGCGGAATAGGCTCGACCGGCCGCACCAGCTCCGCTTCGATCGCGAGCCCGTCGAGCGGCTTGCCGTCGGGCGCGCGGGCTTCGATGACCAGCTCGCCGCGCCGCGTGCCCTGTCCCTCCGGGACGAAGGCGATCTCGATTTGCCAACCGAGCCGCGCCTGTTTCTCGCTCTCCGCGATGATGCGGTTATAGGCCAAGCCCTCCTCGTAGGCTTCGTCGACAGCAAGTCCCGTCGAGCTCGACAGTGCGAAATAGACCAGCGCCCCGTTGGCCGCTGCAATCGCGAGAAAACAGCCGACGATCAGCCAGGGCACCCAGCGTAGCTCGCCTTGCCGCGGCGCCGGCGCGCCATAGCGCCGTCTCGCCGCGCCCTCAGTCACTGCCATGGCTTGGTTCCATTCCCGGTCCGATGAAAATCGATTGATGCCGCGCCAGCTCACCCGTCGCGTTGCTGCGCAGGAGAAAGGTGACGGGCTGCTCGGCGGTCTTGCTCGCCCACTCGGGAAGGGTGACGTAGAGCCGGTAGGTCGCAACCGAATCTGGCTCGACCCTGAGCGCCAACGGATGGGCCGCATCGCCGCCGGCGCCCACCCCGACCGCCGTGATCGCGACTTGGGGCAAGCCTTCCAGGCTCAGCGCGTAGACCACCGTCACATGCTGCTTGTTGATGATCTTGACGGTGTAGCCGTTGCGAACCGCGCCGCCGGAGAGAGCGGTATATAGCGGCGTGCGCTCATGGAGAACGTTGATGCCGAGCGTCGCTCGGCTGAGCAACGCGTACGACATCACGCCCGCGACGGCCGCGAGCACGGCGGCATAGATCACCACGCGCGGCCGCAACAGGCGATAGGGAGCGCTCTCCCCGCGCCCGCGCGCGTTCTGGCTGGCCAACGTGGCGAAAGCGATGAGTCGGCGCGGCCGGCCGACCTTGTCCATCACGCTGTCGCAGGCGTCGATGCACAGCCCGCACCCGATGCATTCGAGCTGCTGCCCGTCGCGGATGTCGATGCCGGTCGGGCAGGCGGCGACGCATTGGCCACAATCGATGCAATCGCCGCGCCCCTCCCAGGAGGCGCCTTGCTTGTGCTTGGCGCGCGGCTCGCCGCGCCATTTACGGTAGGTGACGACCAGCGAGCTTTCGTCGAGCATCGCGGCCTGGAAGCGCGGCCAGGGACACATATAGGTGCAAACCTGCTCGCGCGCCCAGCCGGCGAGGAGATAGGTCGTCGTGGTGAAGAGCCCGACGAAGAAATAGCTCTCGATCGAGGCCTGGCCGATGAAGATCGCGCGCAAGGCGGTGGGCGCGTCCTGGAAATAGAGAATCCAGGCCCCCCCCGTCGCCGCCGCGATGAGGAGCCAGACGCCGTGCTTGAACGTCTTCCGCGCCGCCTTGCCCAGGCTCAGCGGCATCTGGTCAAGCCGCATGCGCGCATTGCGGTCGCCCTCGATAAGCCGCTCCACCCACATGAAAAGATCGGTCCATACGGTCTGCGGGCAGGCATAGCCGCACCACAGCCGCCCGAACAGGCTGGTCACGAGGAAAAGACCGATGGCGGCCAGGATCAGCAGGCCGGTCAGGTAATAGACTTCCTGGGGCCAGATTTCGAGGCCGAAGAAATAAGCGCGCCGGCCCGGCAGATCGATGAGCAGCGCCTGGCTCGGCGCAACGGGGCCGCGATCCCAACGCAGCCAGGGCGCGACATAGTAGACGGTGAGGCAGAGGATCAGCACCGCCCATTTGATGCGGCGGTAGGTTCCGCGCACGCGCTTGGGATAGACCTTGACACGGTTCGCATAAAGCGGGCCGCTTTCTCTCTGTGCCCGGACGGAGAGAATCTCCTCGCTCTGCTCGGTCCGCTGCTCGGGCGCCGTTGGGGCCATCTTCAGGGCTGCGCCCATTGCGGCGTCCTCCCCGGCGCGCTATTTGCCGCCGCCGAGCGAATGGACATAGACGGCGAGCATCTTGATCGTCGCGTCGTCCAGCCGTTCGGACCAGGCCGGCATGCTGCTGTTGCGCGCGAAGGTGATGGTCTGGACGATCGCCGCCTTGTCCCCGCCATAGAGCCAGATGCCGTTGTTGAGCTGCTTGGCGCCGACTTCGATATTGCCCTGGCCCTTGTCGCCATGGCAGATCGCACAATTGTCGGCGAAGAGCGCGGCCCCGCGGGCGGCCGCCGCCTTGTCCGTCGCGCGGCCGGTGAGCGAGAGCGCGAACTCGGCGACATCGTCGATCTGGGCCGCCTTGAGCAGACCGTCGGCGCCGAAGCGCGGCATGTCGGATTGCCGCGACTTCGGATTGCTGTTCCGAATACCGAAGGCGATCGTCTGATGGATGTTGGCGAGATCGCCGCCCCAGAGCCAGTCATCGTCGGTGAGATTGGGGAATCCCTTCGATCCGCCGCCGCCCGGACCGTGGCAGGGCTGGCAATTGTCGGCGAAGGCGGCATGGCCGCCGGCGAGGGCGAAATTGAGCAGGTCGGGATTGCCTTCGATATCCTTGAGCGAGGCAGCCTTGATCCGCGCCACCATGGGCGCGTGCTGCGCCACCGCCTCCTTGAGGCGCGTGTCCAGGACGGCGCGTTGCGAGTAGCCGAGCAGCCCATGGAAATAGGAATGAATTCCCGGCCATGAAGGGTAGAGCAGCGAGTAGATCAGCGCGAAGGCGATGGTGACGTAGAACGTTAGCACCCACCATTTGGGCAGCGGGGTATCGAGCTCCTTGATGCCGTCCCATTCGTGGCCGGTCGTCTCCATGCCGGTGATGGCGTCCTTCTCCTTCTTGGTCGGCATCTCCGGTCTCCCTACTCGTCGTCGCGCAGCGGAATTTGCGCATCTTTTTCGAAGCGACGCTTATGCGTGGGCCAGTAGGCCCAGGTGCCGATCGCGGCGAAGATCAGGATCAGGATCACCAACAGGATCGCGGCAATATTGTCGTAGATTTGAGAGACGAGCTGCGTGAAGGTCACCGTCATCCTCCTATTGCCGCAAATCCTGGGTCGTGTAGTCGTTGAAATCGACCAGGGTGCCCAGCATCTGGAGATAGGCGACGAGCGCGTCCATCTCGGTGATGCGGCTGGGATTGCCCGTGGACGAGCCGACCACCGCCTTGGGATAGCGCGCAAGCAGCCCTTTCTTGTCGCCGTTCGGATCGGCCTGCGCCGCGAGGTCGGACGCGGCGGCGGCGATCATCTCGTCCGTGTAGGGCACGCCGACCGCGCGCAGCGTCTTGAGGTGCTCGGCGATGTCCTTGTAGTCGAGCGTCTGCTCGGCGAGGAATGCATAGCTCGGCATGATCGATTCGGGCACCACGGCGCGCGGATCCGCGAGATGAGCTACATTCCAGGCGGCGGTATATTTGCCGCCCACGCGCGCGAGGTCGGGGCCGTTGCGCTTGGAGCCCCATTGGAAGGGGTGATCGTACATGCTCTCGGCGGCAAGGCTGTAATGGCCGTAGCGCTCGACCTCGTCGCGGAAGGGGCGGATCTGCTGGCTGTGGCAGAGATAGCAGCCCTCGCGCACGTAGATGTCGCGCCCGGCCAGCTCGAGCGGCGAATAGGGCCGCACGCCTTGCACCTTCTCGATCGTCGATTCGATGGTGAAAAGCGGTACGATCTGCACCAGCCCGCCGATCGAGACGGTGATGAGCGTGAGGATGGCGAGCAGCGTGACGTTCTTCTCGATGAAGTCGTGCCGGAATTTCATGACCGTCACTCCGCCGCGGGCGCCGGCGCGGCGAGCGGCGCCGGCGCGCGTTCCTCGGCATAGTCGCCGCGGATCGTCCGCCAGATGTTGTAGGCCATGATCAGGCCGCCGGTGAGGAAGAGGACGCCGCCGCCGGCGCGAATAACGTAGAAGGGATGCACGGCGGCGACCGTCTCGACGAAGGAATATTGCAGGAAGCCCAGATTGTCGTAGGCGCGCCACATCAGGCCCTGCATGATGCCCGACACCCACATCGAGGTGATGTAGAGCACGATCCCCATCGTCGCGATCCAGTAATGCCAGGCGACGAGGCGGAGCGAGTAGAGGCCTGCCCGTTTCCACAGCAGCGGCACCAGGTGATAGACAGCGCCGAATACGATGAAGGCGACCCAACCCAGCACGCCGGAATGGACATGCCCGATGCCCCAATCGGTATAGTGGCTGAGGGCGTTGACGGGCTTGATCGACATCACCGGCCCCTCGAAAGTGGCCATGCCGTAGAAGCCGACGGCGGTGATCATGAAACGCAGCACCGGATCGGTGCGCAGCTTGTCCCAGGCGCCCGAGAGCGTCATGAGGCCGTTGATCATGCCGCCCCAGGAGGGCATCCAAAGCATGACCGAGAAGATCATGCCGAGCGTCTGCACCCAATCGGGAAGGGCCGTGTAATGGAGATGGTGCGGGCCGGCCCAGATATAGAGGAAGATCAGCGCCCAGAAATGCACGATCGAGAGCCGGTAGGAGTAGATCGGCCGCTCGGCGCGCTTGGGCACGAAATAATACATCATGCCCAGGAAGCCGGCGGTGAGGAAGAAGCCGACGGCGTTATGACCATACCACCATTGCACCATGGCATCCTGCACGCCCGCGAAGAGCGAGTAGCTCTTCGTGCCGAACCAGCTCACCGGCAAAGTGAGGTTGTTCACGATATGCAGCATCGCGATGGTGATGATGAAGGAGAGGTAGAACCAGTTGGCGACGTAGATATGCGGCTCGCGCCGCTTCATGATCGTGCCGATGAAGATGAGAAAATAGAGCACCCAGACGACGGTGAGCCAGATGTCCGTGTACCATTCCGGCTCGGCATATTCGCGCGCCTTGGTGATGCCGAGGAGATAGCCCGTCGCCGCGAGCACGATGAATAGCTGATAGCCCCAGAAGACGAACCAAGCCAACCCGCCCCCGCCCCAAAGCCGCGCGCGGCAGGTGCGCTGCACGACATAGAAGGAGGTGCCGATCAGCGCGCTGCCGCCGAAGGCGAAAATGCCGGCGGAGGTGTGGACGGGCCTGAGCCGCGCCCAATTGAACCAGGGCGGGATGTTGAGGGAGGGATAGGCGAGCTGGAGCGCGATATAGACGCCGACGAGGAAGGCGGCGATGCCCCAGAACATCGTCGCGATCATGAAGGCGCGGATGACGTCGTCGACGTAGGGCTCCACGCGGGGAGCCTCGAATTGCGGCGCCGCCGTTGCCGTGCTCGCTGTCGCCATGCTTTTCGCGCCCCTCGGCCGTACAAAAGAATCATCGGCCGCGACGCCTCGGCGCGCTTGCGGCCTCGCGAATAGTTGGGCCGGGCCTGCGGCGTGGGCATTGACCTGGATCAAGGCCGCTTTGGCTCCGAAGCAACATCTTGTCGCGATGGAATCCGGAGAGCGCGCGGGCGGCATGAGCGGTGGCATTCCGGTCTTCGAGACGCCGACGCCGCGTATCCGGCGCGTCGCGGTCGATCGGCCCTGGAGCTGGCTCTCCAAGGGCTGGGGCGATCTCGTTCGCGCGCCCAAGGTGAGCCTCGCCTATGGGACGGGGCTCGTCGGGCTGAGCCTCCTCCTCGCCTTTGCCCTTTGGCTTTTCGACCTGTTCTATCTTCTGCTGCCGCTCGCCGCCGGCTTCATGCTCCTGGCGCCTGTTCTCGCGGTCGGGTTTTACGAGACAAGCCGAAGACTAGGCTGCGGCGAGATTCCTTCGCTCGCGGCCGCGCTCGTCGCCTGGCGGCGCAACCCGAGCCAAATCGTTGCCTTCGGGCTCCTGTTGATGTTCTGCCATCTCGTCTGGGTGCGCGTCGCCACCCTGCTTTATCCGCTCTTCTTCACCGGCCCCAATCCGAGCCTGCCGCAGCTATCGGAGGTCCTCTTCTTTTCGCCGATGAGCCTCGCCTTTCTCGTCACCGGCGCGCTCATCGGCGCGGTGCTGGCGGCTTTGGTCTTCGCCATGAGCGTCGTCTCCGTGCCGATGCTGCTCGATCGGGAGGTGAGCGTCTTCACGGCGATCGCCACGAGCTGGGTCGCCGTCCGCAACAACCGCAAGCCGATGGCGCTGTGGGCCGCGCTGATCGTCTTCTTCACCGCGCTTGGCCTGGCGACCTTCTTCGTCGGACTCGCCATCACATTGCCGCTCATCGGCCATGCGAGCTGGCATTGCTACAAGGATGTCGTCGAGTAAGCGGTGCTACGCGAAAGCTTGCACGGCCAGGAGACCGATATAGGCCGCGTTGGCGAGCATCAGCGGCCCTGCAAGCCAGCGCATCAGCCCGGCGGATCTTAGGCCGAAGAAAAGCCCGACATAGCCGACCGCAATCAGGTTCGGCATGGTGCCGAAGGTGAAGGCAGCCATCGACAGAGCGCCCATGACAGCGCTTCCCGTCCCTGCAGCCACCGCGAGCGCACCGTATAGAAAGCCGCAAGGCAAAAAGCCGAGCGCCACCCCGAGCCCGAAGCCTCGCAATCCGCGCGGGTCGGCAAAAAGCGGCCGGGTCAGCGAGGCAAGGGCGCGCGAGAACCTGCCGCGCGGCACCGGCATCGTCGCCGCTCCTCGATGCCCGCGGGAATGCCCATCGTCCTTGCTCCACCATGAGCCGATTCCGGCGAGCCCCTGGCGCAACAGCAGCAAGGCTGCGAGCGCGAGGAAAATTCCGAGCAGCCAGCGATGGCCGCTGAGCGCCGCCGCCGCGCCGCCGAGACCGCCGGCCAGGCCGCCAAGAAGCGAATAGCTGGTAAGGCGACCGAGCTGGTAGGGCAGCAACGCGGCGCCACGAAGCCGGCGCCATTCGCCCATGCCCCGCGCGGACAAACGCTCGCCGTCGGCCGCCATCTGAGCCAGCACGAAGGGGCCGCACATGCCGGTGCAATGGACCGTACCGCCGATCAGCCCGACCAGGAACAGCGCACCGGGGAAACCGAGCGCGCCGAGCGCCGCAAGCCTCGGATCATGCCCGCAGAAGGCGGCGACCCAGGCGAAGAGGCTTCCTCCCATCAATCGCTCAGCCGAACGCGGCAGCACCATTCGCTGGCGAGCCCTCGAGCCGTGACGCAAGACTTCGACGCGCTCGAGGGAGATGAACGCGAAATCTTCATACCCAACTCCATGCTCCCGGCCGTCCGGGCCCTCGCACAAAATCTAGAACACGAAGCCCCAGTCCTCATTGCGTTAGGTCAAACTGGCCGCCGCGCCTGCGCGATAGACCACGGGGTGGCGCGAGGCGGCCTTGTCGCAGAAGCAGCCGCCTTCATCAATCCGGAATGGTGAATTCTGCGACGAGCGGAGCGTGATAGGAGCCGGCGGACGGATGCTCGATCAGCGGGTCCAGCGCTTCGTCACGCAAGCCCTCGTTGAGCACTTCGATGCGGTGAGGAAAGGCCGCCAGCGCCTGCGAGACGAGAAGATGGTCGAACATCGCCGGTCGGCCGCAATGGAGGATCGAATATCGTCGCTCCGGCGGGATCGCCTGATCGAGTGCCACAAGCCTTCGACCGGCGACAATCTCGGTCTCGCCGTCGCTGCGATCGCCCAAGACAATGCGGACGGGGGTCTCCTGGCGATCGGAATTGAAGTCCCCGGCTGCGACGACGAGGGCATCGGGCTCGGCATCGAACAGCCCCTCGATGAGGAGCCGAGCCTCCAACGCCTGGCCGGCTCGTTTCATGGCGGCAAGGAAGAAGCCCTCCGCCCAGCCGCGACTCGACCGACATCGCTCGGCCGAGGCCTTTTGCCCCGGTATCGGGACGGCGAGCGGCGCCTTGAGGTGAAGATTGAGGAGATGAAGCCGGCGGCCCGTCGGCAACGCGACCGCCGCATAGAGAATCGGTCGGTCCCACTTCAGGACCAGAGGTTGCGCGATCGGAGGCAAGGCGGTTTGCGCCCGATAATCGAGGGGTGGGACCAGTTCATGATGCACGGCCCGGCTCGCGACGATCGGAAGCCGGCTTAGCAACACCAGATTATGGTGATCCACCAAGCCGCCACGACCGGCGCCCGCGGACACGACGCGCGTATAGCGCGAGTAGGGCGTGTCGGCCAATAGACGCTCGAGGGCCACGAGGTGACGCGGGCGATGTCGCCCTGTCGATTGGGCATTGACTTCCTGCAGGCACAGAATGTCGGCGGCGAGGCGCACGAGCTGCGGCCGGAGCACGGCAATGCGCTCCGCGAGGCGCGGCACGAGGTCCGGCCGGTCATCAAGGCTCTCGAGATTGAAGGTGGCAATCCGGAGCCGGCTCATGGCTCGACATTTCTAGCGCCGCGGCGCGCAAAGGTCGATAAGGTCGAGTCGGTTTTCTCCCTTCATGCGTTACAATGGATGGCTGCAGCCTTTTCGAACGCACCTCGGCGCGGCCGTTCGCGTCGACGCAGGATACCGACCATCCCACGCAAACCTTCCAAGCGAATTCCAAGGAGTCGAAGTCATGAAAATCGCCTTCGTCGGATTGGGCAACATGGGTGAGCCCATCGCGCGCAACCTTCTCAAGGCCGGGCACGAGCTCGCCGTCTACAACCGCACGCGCTCGCGCGGCGAGGCGCTGGGGCGCGAGGGCGCGCGTCTCGCCGACAGCCCCTCTGGCACGCTGCCCGCCGACGTGGTCTTCACCATGCTGGCGGATGACGGGGCGGTCGAGGGGGTGATGCTTGGCCAAGGCCAGCTCGTCGCGAAGATGGCGAAGGGCGCGCTCCATGTCTCGGTCAGCACGATCAGCGTGGCGCTCTCCGAGCGTCTCACCGCCGCGCATGCGGAGAAGGGCCAAGCCTATGTCGCGGCGCCCGTGTTCGGCCGGCCCGAGGCGGCGGCGGCCAGGAAGCTCTTCGTCGTCGCCGCCGGCGCGCCCAAGGACCTCGAGCGCTGCCAGCCGCTCCTCGACGCCATCGGGCAGCGGACCTTCATTGTCGGCGCCGAGCCCAGGCTCGCCAATGTGGTCAAGCTCTCGGGCAATTTCCTCATCGCTTCGGTGCTCGAAAGCCTGGGCGAGGCCGTGGCGTTGGTGCGGAAATACGGCGTCGATCCGCATCGCTATATCGAGATCCTGACCAGCACGCTCTTCGCTGCACCGGTCTACAAGACCTACGGCACGATCATCGCCGACGAGAAATACAAGCCCGCCGGCTTCGCCCTCCCGCTCGGCCTCAAGGACGTGAAGCTCGCCCTTGCCGCGGCGGAGGCGGCCGGCGCGCCCATGCCGATCGCGAGCCTGCTGCGCGACCACGCCATCACGGCGATTGCGCGCGGCTATGGCGAGCATGACTGGTCGGTGCTGGCCAAGCTAGCCGCCGACAATGCGGGCCTCGGCGCCAAGGACGACAAGAAAAGCGGCTGAGAACGGCAAAGCGGCGCGCGGCAGACTACGGGAAAGCGTCCGCGAACATCCCCATGGCGCGATGCGCGGCCTCGTGCCGCGCTCGGGCGATCTCGTCCCATCCCCATATGGTCGGCATCTCCCGCTCTCCCTTGAGAACCGGAACCAAATCGCGCCGGCATCGTTAGATCGATCGATCCATCGCGCGACGAGGCCAATGGGCGCAACGCCCGGGAGGCCACCGAGGTTCAACGACAGCGATAAAGGGGACATCCCCGGGGAGCCGCAGAATGCAGATCAATCTTGGCACTATCCTCCTGATCATCCTCATTCTTCTGCTGATCGGCGCCTTGCCGACCTGGCCCTATAGCGGCGGCTGGGGCTACTACCCCTCGGGCGGGCTGGGCACGCTCGCGGTCATCGTCATCATCTTGCTTGTCCTGGGGATTATCTAGCGCCCGCTCGACGCCTCTTGGGCGATCGCAGCGCGGAAAACTCTCGTGACAAAGCTGTGCTCCCGACGCGGGCCGCGAGGCGGGCGGGCTTCCCTCGCGCGGCCTTTCCGGAACTGAGAGGCGCCTCGCGCCGTTATGACAGGAATCATCACCAATGGAGTTCGTCATGAATTGGGACACCGCCGCCGGCAACTGGAAGCAGTTCAAGGGCAAGATCAAGGAGAAGTGGGGCAAGCTCACCGATGACGACCTGACCGCGATCAACGGGAAGCGCGACCAGCTTCTCGGCCGCATCCAGGAGCGTTACGGCATCGCCAAGGACGATGCCGAGCGTCAGCTCGCCAGCTGGGAAGGCTCGCTGTAAGCGTAACCACCGAAGTTGAAGCATGCGCCCCCTCGCCCTTCCCTCTCCCCCGGTCGGGAGAGAGGGTTGCATAGGGTTGGCGAGGCGAGAGCCGAGCCTTACCCGAAGCTGGGTGAGGGGGGCGGCGATTTTGTTTAAATGGAAAAGGCGTTAAGTCTCCTGCTTCGCCCTCACCTGAAATCGCGCGAGGGCGGCAGGAGGTTGCGCGGGGCAAGCCCGCGCGGATCGGGGCGGGACTCCTGGAAGAGCCCCGGCGGCAGGGCGATGTCCCTGAGATAGCCCGTCAGGTCGGTGAGCCGCTCGGCGACGACATGGATCACGGCATGCCGCTCTCGTCGCGCTGGATGGGGCCCGCGACGCCGATGAGCCGGCTGCCGAGCAAGGCGCGACGGAAGCGCTCGAACACGCGCGGCCAGACGATGACATTGGCCACGCCCGTCTCGTCCTCGATGGTCATGAAGATGACGCCGCTCGCCGTGTCCGGCTGCTGTCGGATGAGCACGATACCGGCGAGCGCGACCCGGCTGCCCTCGCGCAATGTTTTGAGGCGCGCGTTGGGAATGATGCGCCGCGCCGCGAGCTTGTGGCGCAGCAAGGCGAGCGGATGCGCTTTCAGCGAGAGATGCAGATGGCGGTAATCCTCGCTCACCTCCTCGCCGAGCGACATGGCGGGAAGCGTCACCTCCGGCTCGGCCTCGACTTCGCCCCCTGGCTCGCCTCCCGGCGCCGCCTCGCGGCCTCTTTTCTCGGCGGCGGCGAAGAGCGGCAGGGATTTCTCGTCGAGCCCCTTCGTCCGCCACAGCGTGTCGCGCCGGCCGAGCCCGAGCGAGCCATAGGCGTCGCCATGAGCGAGCGTCTCGAGCGCGCGCTTGCCGAGCCCGCTTGCGCGCCATAGGCGCTGCATGGTGGCGAAGTCGCCGCCCTCGCGCGCCGCGACCAGCGCCGTCGCATCGGCCTCGCGAAAGCCTTTGATCTGGCGGAAGCCCATGCGGAGCGCGAAGCCGCCTTTGCCGTCGGGCTCGAGGCTGTAATCCCAGCAGCTATGGTTCACGTCCACGGGGCGGACCTCGACCCCATGCTCGCGCGCGTCGCGCACGAGCTGCGCCGGCGCGTAGAAGCCCATGGGCTGGCTGTTGAGGATGGCGCAGGCGAAGACCGCCGGGTAATGGCATTTGAGCCAGGCCGAGGCGTAGACCAGAAGCGCGAAGCTCGCGGCATGGCTCTCGGGAAAGCCGTATTCGCCGAAGCCTTCGATCTGGTGGAAGCAACGCTCGGCGAAATCGCGCTCATAGCCGTTCGCCACCATGCCTTCGATGAAGCGGCTCTCGAGCTTGCCGATGGTGCCGACATGGCGGAAGGTGGCCATGGCGCGGCGCAGATGATTGGCCTCGGCCGAGCTGAAGCCGGCGGCGACGATGGCGATGCGCATCGCCTGCTCCTGGAAGAGCGGCACGCCGTAGGTATTCTGCAAGACCTCGCGGAGTGCCGGGCTGGGCAGATCGGCCGCCTCCTTGCCCGCGCGGCGGCGCAGATAAGGATGCACCATGTCGCCCTGGATGGGGCCGGGGCGCACGATCGCCACCTCGATCACGAGATCGTAGAAGGTCCGCGGCTTGAGCCGGGGCAGCATGGTCATCTGCGCGCGGCTCTCGACTTGGAAGACGCCGACCGAATCGGCGCGGCACAGCATGTCGTAGACGGCCCCATCGTCGGGCGGGATCTCGTAGAGCCGGCGCTCGACGCCGTAATGGGCGGCGAGGAGATCGAGCCCCTTGCGCAGGCAGGTCAGCATGCCGAGGGCGAGGACGTCGATCTTCAGCATGCCGAGATCGTCGAGATCGTCCTTGTCCCATTCGATGACGGTGCGGTCCTCCATCGCCGCGTTCTCGATCGGCACGACCTCGGAGAGCTTCCCCTTGGTGATGACGAAGCCGCCGCTATGCTGGGAGAGATGGCGCGGGAAGCCCCTGAGCTCGGCGGCGAGGGCGAGCGCGCGGGCGAGATTGGCGTCGGCGGGATCGAGCCCCGCCTCCCTGATATGCTCGGCGCGGATGTCGCCGGCGCCGCGGCCCCATACCGCCTTGGAAAGGACGTTGACGGTGTCGAGCGAGAGCCCGAAGGCCTTGCCCACGTCGCGCAGCGCGCTTTTCGAGCGGTAGGTGATGACGCTGGCGACGATGCCGGCGCGGTCGCGGCCGTATTTCCGGTAGATGTACTGGATCACCTCCTCGCGCCGCTCATGCTCGAAATCGATGTCGATGTCGGGCGGCTCCTTGCGCTCGGCGGAGACGAAACGCTCGAAGAGGAGATCGATCTTCTCGGGATCGACGGCGGTGATGCCGAGCACGAAGCAGACGGCGGAATTGGCGGCCGAGCCGCGGCCCTGGCAGAGGATGTCCTGCGACTTGGCGAACTTCACCAGATCGTAGACGGTGAGGAAATAGCGCGCATAGTCGAGCTCGGCGATGAGCGCGAGCTCCTTCTCGAGGAGCGCGCGGAGCTTTCCGGAGGAGCCGGAAGGATAGCGCTCGGCGGCATGCAGCCAGGTGAGCCGCTCGAGCTCCTCCTGCGGGGTGCGGCCGTCGGGCACCGGCTCGGGCGGATATTCGTAATGCAGCTCGTCGAGCGAGAAGCGGCAGGCCTCGACGATCTCCATAGTGCGCGCGACGGCGTCGGGACGCTGGCGGAAAAGCCGCGCCATCTCGGTGGGCGATTTGAGATGCCGCTCGGCATTGGCATGGAGCCGGTAGCCGGCCTCAGCGAGGGTGCAGCCCTCGCGGATGCAGGTGAGCACGTCCTGCAGCGGCCGGCGCGCGGCGATATGGGCATGCACGTCATTGGTCGCGAGAAGCCCTATGCCCGCGCCTTCCGCCAGCGCCGCGAGCCGCGCGATCCGCCGCGCATCGTTGCCGCGATAGAGATGATGGGCGGCGAGATGGACCGCCCCCGGGAAGTGCTGGGCGAGCGCGCGCAGCTCCGTCGCATAGGCCTCGCCGGGCCTGTCGGGCGGGAGCGCGATCAGCCTCTGGCCCTCGCCGCGCGCGAAGAGATCGGCCAGGGTCAGCCGGCATTCGCCCTTCTTGGCGCGAATTTTGCCGTCCGTGAGGAGCTGCGCGAGCCGGCCATAGGCGGCGCGGTCGGTCGGAAAGGCGAGCAGGCTCGCGGCGTCGGCGAAGTCGAGCCGCGCGCCCACGACGAGGCGCAAGCCCGCCTCTCTGGCCGCGGCATGGGCGCGCACGATGCCGGCCAGGCTGTTGCGGTCGGTGATGGCGAGGGCGGCAAGCCCGAGCTCGCGCGCGCGGAGCACCAGCTCCGCGGGATGCGAGGCGCCGCGCAGAAAGGTGAAATTGCTGGTGACCTGAAGCTCGGCGTAAGGGATTGATTCCATTGAAGAAGGCGCATAGAATGTTCCTGTTATGTTCTAGTCTAGCCGAGCATCCCGCGCCGTCAAGCGGAGTCTCGCTCCAGCGCCTTCCTGGCCACCCGCAGATCGGCGGTGAAGCGCGCGATCTCGGCCTCGCGATTCTCCTCGTCGCCGCGCAACAGGGACGAAGGATGCACCGTCGCGATCACGGCGCGGGCGAGCGCGGATTCGACGAGCCGGCCGCGCTCGCGCGTCACGCGGAAGCCGCGCCCCAGCAGCGTCTGCGCCGCCGTGGCGCCGAGCAAGACCAGCACCCTGGGCCGCACGACCGCGATCTCCGCCTCGATCCAGGGCTTGCAGGCTTGGATCTCCATCGCGTTGGGCTTGGCATGGATACGGCGCTTGCCGCGCGGCACCCATTTGAAATGCTTGACGGCGTTGCTCACATAGGCCGACTTCCGCTCGATGCCGGCTTCGAGCAGGCAACGGTCGAGCAGCTTCCCCGCCGGTCCGACAAAGGGCCGCCCGGTCAGATCCTCGCGATCGCCCGGCGTCTCCCCCACCAGCATGATCGGCGCATGGGCCGGCCCTTCGCCGAAGACCGTCTGGGTCGCGTTGGCATAGAGGGGACAGGCGGTGCATCCCGCCGCCGCCTTGCGTAGATTGTCCAACGTCGGATGCAGAGGGATCAAGCTGGCGGCGCCCGGGGCGTCGCCTTCAAGCTCGAGGGGCAAGGGCGGTTCGCGTCGCATCGTGAAGGCAAACCAAGAGGCGGTCTGGTCGGTTCCGGCAGAGCCCGCAATCATTCAAGTTCGGCGTCATTCCGAAAGCTTGGGCGAGCCCGGAAAGCCGAGCTTTTTGACGAACGAGAACCTAGCTGAGCGCGCTCAGGCGAAGAGCCGCTCCTTCTCGAGCCCCTTGTAGATCTCGGCGACATATTGGCCGTAGCCGTTGAAGATCTGCGTCGGCACGCGCTCCTCGCTGCCGAGCAGCCGCTCGGTCGCCTGGCTCCAGCGCGGATGCGGCACCTCGGGATTGACGTTCGCCCAGAAGCCATATTCGCTCGAATCGATGGTTTCCCAGAAGGTCGCGGGGCGCTTCTCGGCGAATTCGAAACGCACGATCGACTTGACCGACTTGAAGCCGTATTTCCACGGCGTGGCGAGACGCAAGGGCGCGCCGTCCTGCCTGGGTATCGGCTTGCCATAGAGGCCGGTGGCAATGAAGGCGAGCTCATTGGTCGCCTCGGCCATGGTAAGACCCTCGACATAGGGCCAGGGATACCAGAACTGCTTCTGCCCCGGCGCCATGGACGGATCCTGGAAGGTCGTCATGACGAGATATTTGGCCGAGCCGAGCGGCTTGGCGAAATCGACCAGCGCCTTGAGGGCGAAGCCGCTCCACGGCACCGCCATGGCCCAGGCCTCGACGCAGCGATGGCGGTAGAGCCGCTCCTCGAGCGGCATCTTCTTGAGCAGCGCATCGATGTCTATCGCCTGCGGCTTCTCGACCAGACCGTCGATCTTGACCGTCCAGGGCCTGATCTTCAGCGCTTGGGCCTCGTCATAGATCGATTTCTGCGAGCCGAACTCGTAATAGTTGTTGTAGGTGGTGACGAGCTTCTCGGGCGAGAGGGGCCGGTCGAGCGTGTAGCGCGGATTGCGCATCACCGGATAAAGCGATGCGGAGGGATCCGCCTCCTCGTTGTCGGCGAAGGCCGGCAGCGCGCCCAAGGCGGCCAAGGCCGGCGCCAGGATGGGCCCGGCCGCCAGCGCCTTCACCAGGCTCCTGCGCGAAAGATAGAGCGCCTCCGGCGTCGCTTGCGACTCCGCCATCGCCCAGCCCTTTGTCCGCTTGATCAGCATGACGATCTCCTTCCCGCCGCGCCCGGCCCAGATATAGGCGCCCGTGGGCCGGCAAGACAGTCACATCGGCTCACGAATTCGTCATAAGAGCAGCAGCATTATAAAGGCAGGGCCTGGGGGCGCGGGCCGCCCGTCGCCCAATCGAGCAGCTCGACCGTATGGATCACGGGCGCCTTGCTGCCCGCGCCCGAGAGCTGCGTGATGCAGCCGATATTGCCCGTGGCGACGAGATCGGGTGCCAGGCTGGCGATATTGTCGAGCTTGCGCGCGCGCAAGGCCGCGGCCAGCGTGGGCTGGAGAATATTATAGGTTCCGGCCGAGCCGCAGCAGAGATGGCCCTCGGGCAGGTTGCGCAGCTCGAAGCCCGCGGCGGCAAGAAGCGCGCGCGGCGGGCCCTCGAGCCTCTGGCCATGCTGCATCGAGCAGGCGGAATGATAGGCCACGACCTGCCCGGTCGTCCGGGTCGGCGGGATCAAACCGAGCTCGGCCATGAGCTCGGTCACGTCCTTGGCGAGGGCCGAGACCCGCGCGGCGCGCGTGGCCCATTCCGCGTCCTCGCGCAGCATGAAGCCGTAATCCTTGATCGTGGTGCCGCAGCCGGACGCGTTGACGACGATGGCGTCGAGCCCCTCGCCCTCGATCTCGCGGCTCCAGGCGGCGACATTGGCACGCACCAGCTCATGCGCCTCCGACTTGCGGCCCGCGTGATGGCTGAGCGAGCCGCAGCAGCCGGCGCCCGCGGCCACCACCACCTCGCAGCCATGGCGCCTGAGGAGCCGCACGGTGGCTTCGTTGATCGCGGGCGCGAGCGCCGTCTGCACGCAACCCGAGAGCAGCGCCACGCGCTTGAGCCGCGTGCCCTCGGCCGCGAAAATCTGCGGCCGGTCGACCGGCGAGCGGCGCGGTATCCGGCGCGGCGTCAGCCTCAGCATGGCACGAAGCCGCGCAGGGAGGAGCGGCGCCAAAGGCCTGGCGAGGAAGGAGAGCCGCAGCGCCTGTCGGAAGAGCGCGGGGCGCGGCAGGACGAATCCGAGCAGCTCGCGCAGCAGCCGGTCGGGCAGCGGTCGGCGATAGGTCTCCGCCACGCGCTGGCGCGCGAGATCGACGAGATGCATGTAATGGACGCCGGACGGGCAGGTCGTCATGCAGGAGAGGCAAGAGAGACAGCGGTCGATATGCTTGGCCACCGCCTCGGTCGCGGGCTTGCCACTCTCGAGCATGTCCTTGATCAGATAGATGCGGCCGCGCGGCCCGTCGAGCTCGTCGCCGAGCAGGACATAGGTCGGGCAGGTCGCGGTGCAGAAGCCGCAATGGACGCAAGCGCGCAGGATCTTGTTCGCCTCGCTTATGTCGGCGTCGGCGAGCTGCGCGAGGGTGAAATTGGTTTGCATCGGCCGCGACCGCCTCAGCTTCCGGCGTAGAGGCGGCCGGGATTGAGCACCCCGCGCGGATCGAAGGCGGCCTTGACCCGCTCCGAGAGCCTGCCGAGCCCGTCCGGGGGCGGCTCGAACACCGCGGTCGCGGCGCGCACCGCATCGGGCGCGCGCATCAGCGTGGCATGGCCGCCGACGCCGAGAAAGGCGCCCCGCACCAGCCCGGCATGCGCTTCGGCGCCGGGCGCCAAGCCCAGCCAGACGAGCCCGCCGGCCCAATCGTACCAAGCGAGCGCCTCGCGCTCTAGCGCGATGCGGGCGACCACGGCGGGCGCCGCGACTGGCGGCAGAGAGAGGCGCCAGACCTCGAGCTCGGGCCGGCGCGCGAAGGGTGCGGCGTCGTTGAGCTCGCGCCAGAACGCGACCGAGTTGTGGCTATGCAGCTCCTCGACCGGGCCGAACTCGGCGAGGATCGCGCGCAAGCCCGCCGCGCGATGGCTGACCGAGGCGGGGAAGCCCTCCACTCTCACCGCGCTCACGGCGCCGGCGGCGCCGCTCACATAGGGAATCGCGGAGCCCGCCGTGATGGCGGCCGGGAGATGCGCCGCCCCCGAAACCTCATGCTCGCTCGCCATCGCGCGGGTGAGCGCGCGCACGCCTTTCTCATCGTCGAGGCCGAAGATCAGAAGGGTTCGCGTGCGCTCCGGCGCCGGCAGCACCTTGAGGGTGACCTCGGTCATCGCCGCCAAGGTGCCGTGCGAGCCGGCGAGCAACTTGCAGAGATCGTAGCCCGTCACGTTCTTGACCACACGGCCGCCCGTTTTGACGAGCTCGCCGCGCCCGTTGACGAAGCCCGCGCCGAGAAAATGATCGCGTGCCGCGCCCGCCTTGATCCGGCGCGGCCCGGCAAGATTGCAGGCCACCACCCCGCCAATGGTGCCGGCCTTGGCCGCGGCACCGTAGAGCGGCCCGAGATCGCCGGGCTCGAAAGCGAGCAACTGGCGGTTGGACGCGAGCAGCGTCTCGATCTCCTTGAGCGGCGTGCCGGCGCGCGCCGAAAGCACGAGCTCGTCCGGCTCGTAGAGCGTCACGCCTGTGAGGCCGGAGAGATCGAGGCTGTGGCTCGCCTGCAAGGGGCGCCCCCAGCCGCGCTTGGTCCCGGCGCCGACGAGCTCGAGCGGCTGCTCCTCGCCCGCGGCCCAGGCGATGAAGGCCCGCACCTCCTCCGCCTCGCGCGGCTTCACCGTCGTTGTCATTCGCCGCGGCCTAGAATCGCGGAATGTCGGGGAAGCGAAGCTGGCCGCGATGGATATGCACTTGGCCGAGCTCGGCGCAGCGATGCAGCTTGGGGAACACCTTGCCCGGGTTGAGCAGCGAATGCGGATCGAAGGCGCATTTCACGCGCTGCTGCTGCGCGAGATCGATCTCGCTGAACATCGCGCCCATGAGGTCGCGCTTCTCCACCCCCACGCCATGCTCGCCGGTGAGCACGCCGCCTACCTCGACGCAGAGCCGGAGGATGTCGGCGCCGAACTTCTCCGCCGCATCGAGCTCGCCGGGCTTGTTGGCGTCGTAGAGGATGAGCGGATGGAGATTGCCGTCGCCGGCATGGAACACGTTGGCGACGCGGAGCCCGTATTGCGCGGAGAGCTCGCGCATGCGGGTCAGCACATGGTGGACCTGCTTGCGCGGGATGGTGCCGTCCATGCAGTAATAGTCGGGCGAGATGCGGCCGACCGCGGGAAAGGCGGCCTTGCGCCCCTCCCAGAAGCGCACGCGCTCCGCCTCGTTGACGCTCACCCGCATATTGGCGGCGCCGTTGGCCTGCGCGATGGCCTCGACGCGCGCGATAAGCTCGTCGACCTCGGGCTCCGGCCCGTCCAGCTCGCAGATGAGCAGCGCCTCGACGTCGAGGGGATAGCCCGCCTTGACGAAATCCTCGGCGGCATGGATGGCGGGCCTGTCCATCATCTCGAGCCCGCCGGGGATGATACCGGCCGAGATGATGGCGGCGACGCAATCGCCCGCAGCCTCGCTGGTGGGGAAGCCCATCAGCACGGCGCGCGCGCTGGCGGGCTTGCGCAGGATGCGCACCGTCACCTCGGTGATCACGCCGAGCAGCCCCTCGGAGCCGGTGAGCAGGCCGAGCAGGTCGTAGCCCGGCGCGTCGAGCTGCTTGCCGCCGAGCCGGATGACCTCGCCGTCCATCAGCACCATCTCGAGCCCGAGCAGATTGTTGGTGGTGACGCCGTATTTGAGGCAATGCACGCCGCCCGAATTCTCGGCGACGTTGCCGCCGATGGTGCAGGCGATCTGGCTCGAGGGATCGGGCGCGTAATAGAAGCCGCGCCCCTGGACCGCCTGGGTGATGGCGAGGTTGGTGACGCCGGGCTGCACCACGACGCAACGATTGTCGTAGTCGATCTCGAGGATGCGCTTGAACTTGCCGAGGCCGAGCAACACGCCGTCGGCAAGCGGCAGCGCGCCCCCCGAGAGCGAGGTGCCGGCGCCGCGCGGCACCACCTTGATGCGCTCGGCGTGGCAGTAGCGCAGCAGCGCGGAGACCTGCTGCGTCGTCTCGGGCAGCACGACGGCAAAAGGCGCCTGGCGATAGGCGGTGAGCCCGTCGCTCTCATAGGCGCGCAGCTCGTCGGGCGCCGCGATGACGCCCTCGCCCGGCAGTATCGCGCCGAGCGCGCGCAGGATCTCGGCGCGACGGCCCAAGACCGCCGCATCCGGCTCCGGCATCACCAATCCCGTCATGAATTAACTATGGTGAAGCGGCCTTGACCGGTCAATTGCTATCCCGGCAAAGCGAAACCGCGCCAGGGGCGCGGTTCATGGCTCATTCACGTCCCGAGCGAAGCCGAGGGACCTGGCCTCGGCCGCGTCGGGGCCCTTAGCCCTGGCGCGCCTTCATGCGCGGGTTCTTCTTGTTGATGACATAGACGCGGCCGCGCCGGCGCACCACGCGGCAGTTCTTGTCGCGGCGCTTGGCCGATTTGAGCGAGTTGACGATCTTCATCGCGGCATCCTCGAAAACGAAGGGCGCACCATATGGAAGCGGCCAACGGCTGTCAACAGCGCGCGACCGCTGCGGAAAGCGCCCCTCGCAGGCGTCGAGCCATGGGAAAGATACCGACCGCCGCTAGGCGCCCACCACCTCGAGCTGCACTTCGATATTGCCGCGCGTCGCGTGCGAATAGGGGCAAATCTTTTCGTGGGCTTCCTTTACCAGCGCCTCGAGGGCCGCTTGCGGAATGCCGCCATCTTCCACTTGCAGCTTGACGGAGAGGCCAAAGCCGCCGCCCTCGCGCGGACCGATCGAGACCGCGCAGGTGATTTTCGCTTTCGCGGCGTCCTGTCTCCGTTGCTTGGCGACGAAGTCGATCGCACCGCCGAAACAGGCGGCATATCCGGTGGCAAAGAGATGCTCGGGCGTGGTGGTGTGTGGTTTGCCCGGACCTCCCATCGCCTTCGGCACGGACAGATCGACCGCGACGGATCCGTCGCTTGCCTCGCTATGGCCATTGCGACCGCCGATGGCAGTCGCCGTCGCCGTGAAGAGGGGCTTGATCTTGTCCATCTGGGCACCAATCCAAAGGGCGGGAGGGGAAATATTCCTCGACCGATTCAGGTCGCGTCAAGAGCGGCCGCCAACCGCGCCGGCTGGGCTTCCGGGAAGCAGCCGGAGAGGACTGCGAGCAGGCTAGCGCGATCCGCCTCGTCCGGGCCCGCGCCCCTGTCACTCGAATGGACAAGCGCGCGGAGATAGGCGAGCGCGCCCTCGGCTGCGTCCCGCTCCAGCCGCCGCTCGTCGGGCAATTCGGCCGGGGCCGGCGGAGCGAGTTCGGCCAAGGCGAGCTGCTCGAGATGCTCGGCCTCGAGCTCGACGGCCGCGATCTTGCGGCGCAAGGGGGCGGCGAGCCCGGGAGGCGCCGGCGAGGGATTCTCCTTGAGGCGGCGGCGCGCCGCGCGCAAGGCGCGCACCACCTCCCGATGCCAGGCGCCCACACAGCTCTGCGCTTCACCGAGCAATGAAGGCGCGAGTGCGCCCCGCCCGCTTGCGCCGAGCCAGCAGGCGAAAAGCAGCAGATTGACGTCGGCGCCGCGGCGCTCCTGCAAGGCGAGGCAAGCCGGCGCCACCCCCGGCCGCGCATAGGCGGCGAGCGAGAAGTCCCAGAACGCGCAATCGGGATAACGGGCCATGAGAACTCGCACCGCCGGAGATGCTGCCGGGACTTTGGCCCATGCCGGCGGCGCGTTCAATCGCCGGGCGCGCGATCCTTTCCCGATCGACCTCTTCGGCGACTTGCTATAATGCCGCCCGAAGGGGGACAAGGCGCGATGACATCGGGCGGCGAGCGGAGCGAGGAGGAGACCGCGGCCTTGCAGGCCAGGCTTGCGGCGCTCAAAGCCGAGCATCAGGATCTGGACGACGTGATCGCGCGCGTCGTCGCGACCGGACGCTACGATCAGATCCGCCTGCAGCGACTCAAGAAGCGCAAGCTCCTGCTCAAGGATCAGATCGCGAAGCTGGAAAGCCAGCTTCTGCCCGACATCATCGCTTGAGCCGCGTATCGGCCCGGCCTAACGCGAGCCGAAGAAGTCCGCCATGCCGCCCGTCATGCCGCCGATCCCGAAGCCATAGCCGATGATCAGCCCCAACGCCGCCAAGAAGAGCAGGGCGCGGATGATCCGGCGCTCGATCTCCGCCAGACCGCTATCGTCCCATACCATCGCAGTGAGCAGTTCGCGCATCGTGACTTCTCCCATTCCCATATAAGGCTTTATGCCGGATATGTTTTTTGCCAGTCTGGGGGCGAACTCCTAAAATCGCGTTAATAAAGGTAAATGACGGAAGGGCGGAGGCGAATGAGCGTCAGGCGGAAGCGCGAGCCGGTCGTCGGCATCATCATGGGCAGCCAGTCCGACTGGGAGACCATGCGCCACGGCGCCGAGCTTTTGCAGACGCTCGGCGTCGCCTTCGAGACGCGCATCGTCTCGGCGCATCGCACGCCCAAGCGGCTCTTCGCCTATGCCGAGGGCGCGCGCGGCCGCGGGCTCAAGGTGATCCTCGCGGGCGCGGGCGGCGCCGCCCATCTCCCCGGCATGGTGGCATCCCTCACCTCGCTGCCCGTCTTCGGCGTGCCGATCGAGAGCAAATCGCTCAAGGGGCTCGACAGCCTGCTCTCGATCGTGCAGATGCCGGCGGGCGTCCCGGTCGGCACGCTCGCTATCGGCAAGGCCGGCGCGATCAATGCCGCGATCCTCGCCGCCTCCGTGCTCGCGCTCGCCGACCCGAAGCTCGCCAAGGCGCTCGACGCCTACCGCGCGGCGCAGACCGCCGCCGTCAAAGACCACCCGACGGAAGCCTGACGGCGGCCATGGCGACGCCCGTCGCGCCCGGCGCCACCATCGGCATACTTGGCGGCGGCCAGCTCGGCCGCATGACGGCGCTCGCCGCCGCGCGGCTCGGCTATTCCTGCCATGTCTTCTGCCCGGACCACAACTCGCCGGCTTTCCAGGTCGCGGCCGCCCACAGCGTCGCCGCTTACGACGACAAAACCGCGCTCGATGAATTCGCCCGCGCCGTCGATGTGGTGACCTTCGAGTTCGAGAACCTGCCGGCGGCGAGCCTCGCCTGGCTCGCCGAGCGGCTGCCGGTCAGGCCCAGACCGGAGATCCTCCACGTCACGCAGGATCGCTTGAGGGAAAAGGATTTCCTGCGCGGCATCGAGGTCGCCACCACCGATTATCGCCGCGCCGACGATGCCGCTGAGCTCGCGGCCGCGCTCGGCGCCGTCGGCCGCCCCGCGGTGCTCAAGAGCGCGCGCTTCGGCTATGACGGCAAGGGCCAGGTCGCCATCGGCGACGCGAGCGATCCCGCCGAGGCCTGGAAGGCGATGGGCGCCGCGCAAGGCATCCTCGAAGCATATGTCGATTTCGCCTGCGAGATCTCGGTGATCGTCGCGCGCGGCACCGAGGGTGCGCTCGCCTGCTACGACCCGGTCGAGAACCGCCATGTCCATCACATCCTCGACACCACCATCGCGCCCGCGCGCCTCGCTCCGCCGCTGCGCGACGCCGCAGCCGCCGTCGCGAGCCGGATCGCCGAAGCGCTCGACCTCGTAGGCCTGCTCGCGGTCGAGATGTTCGTGACCCGCGAGGGCAAGCTGCTGGTCAACGAGCTTGCGCCGCGGCCGCATAATTCCGGCCATTGGACCATCGATGCCTGTCTCACCAGCCAGTTCGAGCAGCTCGTGCGCGCGGTCTGCGCGCTGCCGCTCGGCCCGACCCAGCGCCATTCCGACGCGGTGATGAAGAACCTTTTGGGCGACGAGATCCTGAGCTGGCCCGCGCTGCTCGCCGATCCGAGCGCGCGGCTGCATCTTTACGGCAAGAGCGAGATCAGGCCCGGACGCAAGATGGGCCATGTCACGCGGCTCTATCCGCGCGGCAAATTGCCGGCGAATTTATAGCGCCGCCTACTCCGGCGGCACCAGGCGCAGCGCCGCGCTGACCTTGCCGCCTGCCGCGTCGATCACCGAGAGATTCACGAAGCCGGGGCCGTCCGGGGTCCAGAAGCTCGCCTCCGCGGCCGTCGGCGCGGCGGCCACGGGCTCACCGTTCACCACCCAGCGCAAGGGCGCGGCACCGCCCATCGCCTTGAGCGCGATCGGCGCCGGCCGGCCGCCGTCGCTTGCGAGCTCGAGCACCGCGTCGGGGGGCGGGAAGAGAATGCGCAAGGGCGAGCCCTCCTCGAGTGTCGAGGGCCTGCCCGTCGCCGAGAAACGGCGCAGCGCCACGGGCAAGGCCGCCGCATTCGCCGGCCTGATGACCTCCGCCGGCATGGGCCGCACCTCCTCCTCCGCCGGCAAGAGGCCGAACAGCTTGAAAAGCACCGGCGCCGCCGCCGCGATGCCGTAATGGCCCGGGCGCGGCGCGCCGTCGGGCCGCCCCGCCCAGACCCCGATCGTGTAGCGCCCGGAGGAGCCGATCGCCCAGGCGTCGCGGAAGCCGTAGGAAGTTCCTGTCTTGAAGGCGATGGCACGCCGCCCGCCCAGCGCCGGAAGCTGCGCGAAGGGCTCGGGCATGGTGACGCCGCGCAATATGTCGGTGACATACCAGGCGGCGGCGGGGGTGAGCAGCGGCGTGGAATTTACAGGCGGCTCGTCCGGCTGCGCTACGAGCGGCCGCGCCATGCCGCCGTCGGCGAGCGCCGCATAAAGCATCACGAGATCGCGCAACGAGATGCCCACTCCGCCCAGCGCCACGGCGAGCGAGGGCGCGCCGATCGCCTCGTCGAACACGAGCTCGGCCCCCGCCGCGCGCAACGCGCTGACGAAGCGCTGCGGTCCGACCCTGTTGAGCAGCGCCACCGCCGGCAGGTTGAGCGACATTTGCAGCGCCTGCCGCACGGTCACCTGGCCGCGGAAATCGCGGTCGAAATTCTGCGGCGCGTAGTCGCCGAAGCGCAGCGGCGCGTCCTCGATGACGGTGTCGGGATGGACGAGCAGCGCGTCGAAGCCCATGCCGTAGATGAAGGGCTTCAAGGTCGAGCCGGGCGAGCGCTTGGCGCGCGTCAGGTCGTTCTGCCCGAAGGGGCCGAAATAATCCGCGCTACCGACATGGGCGATGATATGGCGGGTGGCGTTCTCGACGACGAGCGCCGCGATCGAGGCGCCCTCCTCCAGCGGCTCGCGGCGCAGCAGCGCCTCGACCCTGGCTTGCAGATGGCCCTGCAAGCTGGTGCGGAGAGTGCTGCCCGGCGGGGTAGCGGCGGCGAGCTCGGCGGCGAGATGCGGCGCGAGAATCGGCAAGGAGGTGCGTTGCAGTGCAAGCGGTTCGCTCGCGGCCTCTCGCGCCTGGTGCTGTGCGAGGATCCCGCGCGCCGCCAGCCGCGCCAGCACCTTGTCGCGTGCGCGTTGGGCCGCCTCGGGATGAAGATCGGGACGATTGCGCTCGGGCGATTGCGGCAATGCCACCAAGAGCGCCGCCTCGCTCGCGGTGAGATGGCGCGGCTCCTTGCCGAAATAGGCGAGCGATGCCGCCCGCGCCCCTTCGAGATTGCCGCCATAGGGCGCCAGCGTGAGATAGAAGGACAGGATCTCGGCCTTGGAGAAATGCGCCTCGAGCTGCAGCGCGCGCATGATCTCCACGAGCTTGCCGGCGAGCGAGTGCGGATGCGGCGCCAGGAGCCGCGCCGTCTGCATCGTCAAGGTCGAAGCGCCCGACACGACGTGGCCCGTTGCGATCCATTGTCCGAGCGCGCGCGCAAGCGCCAGCGGATCGACGCCCCAATGATGCTCGAAGCGCCGGTCCTCATAGGCCTCGAGCAGCTTGAGGAAGAAGGGATCGACCTGGGCCGGGGTGGATTTGAGCCGCCAGGCGCCCTCGCTTGTCGTGAAGGCGCGCAGGATCTCGCCGCGCTCGTCGAGCACGAGGGTCGAGCTCGCGGCGTAGCGCTCGAGCGGCGGCGGGAAGAGGCGGTCCAGCAGAAGGGCGAGAAGCGGCAGCGCGAAGACCCCCGCGAGCGCCGCGAGACCGAGCCGGCGCCGCTGCTTCGGCCGGCTCATTGCGTCGGCTCGCGCGGCTCGACCGTGACGGAGCCCGTTCCGGTGCGCGCGGTGACGGCCGGCCGGTACATGTCCGCGATGGTCGCCGCCGGCAGAACGTAATTGCCCGGTATGGCGACGCGGACGATGAAGGCCTGCGCGTAGTGGTCCGTCTCCTGCTTGACGCTGCGTCCGGTGAAGCTGAGCGCGGCGACGAACTGGTCGTCGCGCGCCTGCCGCATGCGTGCCTCGGTGAGCTTGAGCCAATCGAAGTCGGTCCCGCCGTCGCCGGCGCTCTTCACCACGCTCTCGATCTCCCAGCCCGCCGGCAGCAGATTCACCAGCACCGCCTCATGATCGAGATTGTCGGTGACGGCGCCCTCGAGCAGCACGAGGAAGCGCTCGTTCTGCTTGAGCTGGCTCGGATCGATGATCTTGCCGCCCATGTCGTGGAAGCTGCGGCGGATGGTGAAGCCCCTGTCCGTGGGCGGCAGCAGCTCGCGCGGCACGCCGGTCACCGAGACGAGGCTCCAGATCGGCTTGTCGCCCAAATTCTTGACTGTGAAGCCTTGCGCGATCTGCCCGGCGCTCCGGACGAGCCTTATGGGCTCGCTCGAGCGGCGCTCGGGCCCGTCCGCGATCGAGACCGCGAGCTCGCCCTGGCTCTTCAGCAGCGCATGCTCGGCGATCAGCATCCAGGCCTGCTCCTGCGTCGTGGTCCAGCCGAGCCGGTAGTCGGAGACCGCGAGCTGGTCGACGAGCGCTGGCAGCAGCTCGCGATCGCCCGCCTGGCTCTCCGCCGCCACCAGCGCCGAGAGATCGCGCAGATGCGAGCCGTAATAATCGTCGCGCCAGCTGGTGCGAAGCATGCGGCCGGCGAGGTCGAAGACATGGCTCGCCCGCGTGCGGTCGCCGGTCATGGCGAGCGCCGCGCCGAGCTGGCCATAGCCGATGGCGGACGCGATGGCGGTCAGCTTGTTGTCGTGGAAATAGCGCAGCTCGCCGATGTTGGCCGCGCCCATCTTGGCCAGCACATAAAAGGCATAGGCGCGGATATTGGCCTGTTCCCAGCCCTTGAGGGCCTTGCCCGAATCCTCGGACTCGTCCTCGTCGCGGGCGCGGCCGCGCGCGGTGGCGTGGAGCCAGTCGCTGCCGCGCTGCAGGACGATGGGCGGCACCTTGTAGCCCGCCTGATTCGCCTCATAGAGAAAATCGAGCGCGAAGACCGAGAGCCAAGGATAGGCGGAGTCATAGGGCCCCCAGAGCCCGAAATCGCCGGCGCCCCTCTGCATGTCGGTGATGCGGTCGATGGCGTCCTGGATGCGCTCGGGCAGCGCCTTTTCCGTGGCCACGCCCTCGTTCGCCGCCACGTCGTTGAAATAGAGCAGCGGAAAGGCGCGGCTCGTGGTCTGCTCGAGGCAGCCTTGCGGATAGCGGTCGAGCGCGGCCAAGAGCGCCGGCACATTGAAGCCGTGCCAGGTCGAGAGGGTGAGCCCCACCTGCGTCGAGCCCGGCAGATAGTCGGCGACGAGCTGCGGATCGACGGTGAAGCTCTCGCCCGGCTTGACCTGGACGGCCAAGTCGGTCGTCACCGGCAGCTGCGGGGCGCGCACCGCGATCTGCCAGTCGCGCGTGACGGCGAAGCCGCCCGGCCCCTCGACCTTGAGCGTGAAGCTTCCGATGCCGACATCGTTCGCCGTGATCGGAAAGCTCAGCAGCTCGCGCTTGCCGACCGGCATATCGAGCTGCCGCTCGGTCGCACCGTCGAGCACGACCGTACCCGAGGCCGTCAGCGCGACATGATAAGTGCCGGCCGCTCCTTCCACGTTATGGATCAGGAGCGCGAGACGGCTTTCGTCACCGGGTGCCAAGAAGCGCGGCAAGGTCACGTCGGTCACCAACGCGTCGCGCACGGTCAAGGGACGCTCGCCCTTGCCGAGCTGCGTCTTGTCGTAGGCAAGCGCCATGAAACGCAGCTCGCCTTCGAAATCGGGAATGTCGAAGGCGATCTTGGCATGGCCGGAGGCATCGGTCTCGACGATGCCGGAGAAGAGCGCCACGGTGCGCGTCGGCACCACCGGCAGAGCCGCCCCGCCGAGCGAGCTGTCGCCGCCCGCGCGGATGGCGCCCGCGGGCGCGCCCTGTCCATCGAGGAGACGGCCGTAATCGTCGCGCAGGCTTACGCCGAGCGCGCGCTTGGCGTAGTAGTAGTCGGCCGGCGAGGGCGTCTTGAAGCGGGTGAGTTGCAGGATGCCCTCGTCGACGGCCGCGAGCGTGACGAAGGCGGTCTCGCCCGCGGCGAGGCCGGCGACCGTGAGCGGGATCTCGAGGCGGGCGCGCGGCCGCACGCGGTCGGGCAGATCGAGCTTGACCTCGAGCGTGCGGGCCGCGACGTCGAGGCCGATCCAGCTCAAGCCCACCGCGCGCACCGGCTCATGGCCCTTGCCGCCGCCGAGCGGGCGATAGGCCGTCGCCATGACATAAGCGCCGCTGCCCCAACCATCCGACACCGGCAGGTCGATGCTGGCGCCCGTCGAGGGCAGATGAAGCTCGTGGCTCTCGAAGACGCGGTTGCCGGCGACGGTCACCAGCACCTCGCCTTCGAAGGGCGCCTTGACCGTGATATGCGCCGTCTCGCCCGTCTTGTATTTGGCGCGGTCGGCGACGACCTCGACCTTGTCGGGGGTCTCGGAGACCTCGCCGCCCTCCTCCCACCAGCCCACCTGGAAGCCGAGGCTTGTCATGGCGCCGCTTTCCTCGTCGGTCACCGTCAGGCGATAGTCGCCCCAGCGCGGCTGGGCGATCGAAAGCGTGGCCGGCTTCTCGGCCGTCGCGTCGAGCATGCCCTCCTCGACCGGATGCTCATGATGGATCGGCTCGTAGGCCCAAAGGCCGTTCGGGCGCTGATACCATTGCCAGGTGCGGTCGTCGCGCGTCAGGCGGTAGGCGAGATGCTGACGTGCGACGGGGGTCCCCTTGGCGTCGAGCGCCACCAACTCGAAGGCGGCATCCTTGCCCTCCTCGACCACGTTGTCGAAGAGCGCGCGCAGCCCGAGCAGCAGCGGCCGGCTGCGTACCGGCAAAGTCAGGCTCTGGCTGGTCGCCCGGCCCCCCGGCTCGTTGACCGAGACCTGGATTTCCCCCTTGAGAGGACGCGTGCTCTTGGGCAGGTCCTTGAGCTCGCCGGTCGCGACCGTCTTGCCGTAGGCGTCGGTCGCATCGATCTCGAGCGGAATGGGCTTCAGGTCGAGCTTCTCCTCCTTGAGCCCGAAATGGAAGCGGCTGAAATTGGGAAAGGGCGCCGGGTCCGGCGCGAGCTCGATGCTGGCTTCGCCGCCGAGCTCCGTCGCCGGCGCGCCATAGAGAAAGCGCGCCTCGACCATCACCTCGATCTTCTCGTCGGGGACGAGCGCGTCTTGATCGCTCGCGAGCGTCACCTTGAGGCGCTGCGGCACGAAATCATCGACCATGAAGGAGGTCTCGCCCAGCGCATTGTCGCCGTCGAGCACGACGCGCGCGTTCCACAGCCCATGCTGGGCGGTGGGGCTGAGGGCGAAGGCGACATGGCTGCCGCCGTCGCCCTTGTCCTCGAGGAGGAACCGCCTTTGCTCGAGCCCGTCGGGCCGCAGCAGCACCAGCGTCACCGGTGCCTTCGCGACGGCGAGTGCCGAGGCGTCGCGCACCAGGGTCACGAGATTGACCGTCTCGCCGGGGCGATAGATGCCGCGCTCGCTGGTGACGAAGACGTCGAGCGCGCCGGGGCTCGCGCGCCCCGAGACGCCGCGGTCTGACAGATCGAAGCCCGGAGAGGCAAGCGAGATGGCGCTGAAATCCTCGCTCGGGCCATAGGCCATGAGCATCTGCGGCTCGCTGCCGCCGGTTCCGCGCATGAGCCCCGCCGCGAATTGCGCGCGGCCCGTCGCGTCGGTCGTGGCGATGCCCAGCTCCTCGTTGCTCTTTGCGATGAGGGCGAGCTTGACGCCCGCGACCGGCTTCGCGCTCGCGATCGAGCGCACCACCGCGTTGAGGCCGTCCTGGCCGCGGAAGACGGTGAGGCCAAGATCGGTGTCGTAGACGAGCTGGGTCGCCCAGCTCTGGCGCTCGTCGTTCTTGCCTTTGAGATTGTCGCTGGCGAGCACGACATAGACGCCGGGCTTCCAGGGCTTGACCACGTCGCGGATGGGGAAGGCCGTGAGCATGGCCTCGTTGCGCCGGCCCGGCGTCTTCATCGTGCCTTGCCAGACGAGCGCGGTCTTGGCCGCGAAGTCCTGCAGCTCCCAATAAGCAGTGGTGGCGCCGAGCTCGAGCTTCTCGAAGAGGGCGCGGTCGGAGACGCGGTAGACCTTGATCGCGAGCTCGTCGAGATTGATCGTGGTGACGGGCACGCCGGCGTTGCCCGTACGGGGAAGAATGAACTTGCCCGTCGAGCTGAAGCGCACCAGGGGCAGCTTGTCGGCGAAGCTCACCGGCACGCTCTGCGCCTCGGCCAGCTTGGCGCCCGAGGCGGCGGGCAGGCCCGCGCGCAGCTCGACCTCGTAGCCGCGGCCGAAGCCGAGGCCGCCGATGCAGAGCTTGGCGCCCTTCGCCTGCACGGCGAGATCGGGATGGTCGCGCACCGCGACATAATCCTCGTAATGGGCGGCGGGCCCCTGGAGCAGCGCCTCGGTGAAGACGAGACAAGCCTCCGCCGTCTCGCGCGAGGTGTCGAGATCGACATAGTCGAGCGCGAAGGGCACCGGCTTGGCGGTCTTGGCAGGGCTCGCCGCCTCGTTCGCGGCCGGCTTGACCGGGCTCGCGGCGGGCGCGGTCGCCTGCGTCGTCGCGGCGGTGGTCACCGGACTGCCGGGCGCGCAGCAATTTCTGCCGTAGAAGGCGACGATCCAGAAGCCCGCCGCGAAAGCGGCGAGCAGGACGAAGAAGATGACCCGACGTTGGGTCGGATTCATGATGCGCTCCCTGTGACGGCGCAAGCCGTCGTCGATGCTATGGCTTCATGCATTGATTTCGAGCCCGAGTCGATTGCGACCCGCGGCCGTCATATTCGAGCTTCCTCAACCCCAGGCTTAGAGTGCGGTAATTGCCGTTCGGGGGCAAGACAACTTCGCGGCGCGCATGCGCCTCGCGCCCTTCGGGGAACGCCGCAGAGATCGAGGCCGGGCTCCGGACATGGCGAAGCGCCGCCGCGCCGGCTCTCGAGGGCGGGTATTTTCGGATCACCATGGCGTGAGCGGAGCCCGCGGGCCCCGGCTACATCAAGCCTTCGCGCTCCGCCCGCTTGCGCGCGAGCTTGCGGGCGCGGCGCACGGCCTCCGCCCGCTCCCGAGCCTTGCGCTCGGACGGCTTCTCATAGGAGCGACGCAGCTTCATCTCGCGGAAGATACCCTCCCGCTGCATCTTCTTCTTAAGGGCGCGCAACGCCTGATCGACGTTGTTGTCGCGCACCACCACCTGGACCAGGGCCAATTCTCCTTCCCGCAAAGACGATTGAATTTCACGGAGCTGGAGGGCGGGTTCTAGCATAGTCGCCGCGGGCTGTGAAGCCTTATGGTTCGGGCCTTTACCGCGCCTGGGCGGCGACGCATAGTGGGCCCATGGCCATTCTCAAGATTGCCCGCATGGGCCATGCCGTCCTCCGCCTGCCCGCTCATCCCGTCGCCGACCCGACCGCGCCCGAAATCCATGAGCTGGTGCGCGACATGATCGAGACCATGGATGACGCTCCCGGCACCGGGCTGGCGGCGCCGCAGGTCCATGTGCCGCTGCGCGTCGTGGTCTTCAAGGTCTCGCAGGAGCGGGCCGGCGGCGGCGAGGGCGACGAGCCGCAGCCCTTGACCGCGCTGGTCAACCCTGAGATCGAGCCGCTCGGCGATGAGCGCGCGCTCGGCTGGGAGGGTTGCCTCTCGATCCCCGGCATGATGGGCGCCGTGCCGCGTTGGACCCGCGTCCGCTACCGCGGGCTCGGGCTCGACGGCAAGCCGATCGAGCGGGTCGCCGCCGGCTTCCATGCCCGCGTCGTGCAGCATGAATGCGACCATCTCGACGGCATGCTCTATCCGATGCGTATCGAGGATCTGCGCCGCTTCGGCTTCGTCGAGGAGATGCGGCGCTTCGCCCCGCCCTTGGCGGAGGAGGCCCTTTGAGCAAGCGAGCAAGTCAAACGAGCGGAAACGCCGATTTCGCGGCCATGCGCGGGCGCATCCTCGAGGAGACCCTGCGCCAGGTGCCGTTCGACGGCTGGACCGAGAAGAGCCTGATGGAGGGCGCGCGCGCGGCGGGCTGCGAGCCGGCCCTGGCGCTCGACGCCTTTCCCGGCGGCGCGACCGAGGTGATCGAGGCGGCTGCCGCGCGGGCCGACCGCGACATGCTGGCGGCGCTCGAGAAGCAGGATCTCAAAGCGTTGAAGATCCGCGAGCGGGTGGCGCTCGCCGTCCGCCTGCGGCTCGAGCTCAGCGCGCCCTACCGCGAGGCGATCCAGCGCTCGCTTCCCATTCTCGCTTTGCCGCAGAACCTGCCGCTCGGCGCGCGCATGCTGTGGCGCACGGTCGACGCCATCTGGTACGCGGCGGGCGACGAGGCGACCGACTTCAATTTCTATACCAAGCGCGGGCTGCTCGCCGGCGTCTATAGCGCGACGCTCGTCTACTGGCTCAACGACCAGTCGCCGGAAAATACCGAGACCTGGGGCTTCCTCGCCCGCCGCCTCGACGAGGTGATGCGCGTGCCGAAGCTTTTGGGCAGGGTAACCTCGGCGCTGGAGAAATTCCCCTCGCCCTTGCGCGCTTTCCGCGGACGCATGCGGTAGCGTCCGCAGTCAAACGACGATGTCGCCTTCACCCTTCGAGACGGCGGCTGCGCCGCGCCCTCCAGGGTGAGACAGCCCGTTGAAACAAAACGTCATCATGGTGAGGAGCGCGCCCTTATGCAGCGCGTCTCGAACCATGACGATGCCTGAACGAGCCTCTCACGAATGCTCGAGCGCCTTGACGATGTCCTCGCACATCTTCTTGGCGTCGCCGAACAGCATCATCGTGTTGTCGCGGTAGAACAGGGTGTTGTCGATGCCGGCATAACCCGAGGCGAGCGAGCGCTTGACGAAGAGCACCGTGCGCGCGTTCTCCACGTCGAGCACCGGCATGCCGTAGATCGGGCTCGAGGGGTCGTTCTTGGCGGCGGGATTGGTCACGTCGTTGGCGCCGATCACGAAGGCCACGTCGGTCGTGGAGAAATCGCGGTTGATCTCCTCGAGCTCGAGCACCTCGTCATAAGGCACGTTGGCCTCGGCGAGCAGCACGTTCATATGGCCCGGCATGCGCCCCGCCACCGGATGGATGGCGTAACGCACCTTGATGCCTGCCTTCTTGAGCTGGTCCGCCATCTCGCGCAGCGCATGCTGCGCTTGCGCCACCGCCATGCCGTAGCCCGGCACGATGATGACCGAGCCCGCGTTCTTGAGGATGAAGGCCGCGTCGTCGGCCGAGCCCTGCTTGACGCTGCGGTCGCCCGTGGCCCCGGCCGCGGCCGTGGTCTCGCCGCCGAAGCCGCCCAGGATCACGTTGAAGATCGAGCGGTTCATCCCCTTGCACATGATGTAGCTGAGGATGGCGCCCGACGAGCCGACCAGCGCCCCGGTCACGATGAGCAGGCTGTTCGAGAGGGTGAAGCCGATGCCGCAGGCCGCCCAGCCCGAATAGGAGTTGAGCATCGAGATCACGACCGGCATGTCGGCGCCACCGATCGGCAGGATGAGCAAGAGGCCGAGTGCCAGGGAGAGCAGCACGATCAGCCAGAAGGCGAGCGGCGCCCCCGAGGCGGCGAACCAGACGACGAGCAGCACCAAGACTATGCCCAGCGCTGCGTTGAGCGGATGCTGGCCGGGGAAGACGAGCGGCTTGCCCGAGAGGATCGCTTGCAGCTTGCCGAAAGCGACGACCGAGCCGGTGAAGGTGACGGCGCCGATCGCGGTGCCGATGCTCATCTCGATGAGGCTCGAGAGCTTGATGCCGTGCTCGCCGGCGATGGCGAAGGCGTGCGGATCGTAGAAGGCGGCCGTGGCGACGGCGACAGCGGCGAGACCCACGAGACTATGGAAGGCGGCGACGAGCTGCGGCAGCGCGGTCATCTGGATGCGCAGCGAGATGGCCGTGCCGATGCCGCCGCCGATCGCCACGCCCGCGAGGATCAGCCAATAGCTCACCACCCCCGGCATGGCGAGGGTGGTGGCGACCGCGATCACCATGCCGACGATGCCGAAAAGGTTGCCCGCTCGCGCGCTGTCGGGCGAGGCGAGCCCGCGCAGCGCCATGATGAAGCAGATCGAGGCGGCGAGATAGAGGATGGCGGCGAGGTTGGCGGACATCTTCGCTCTCCCGCCTATTTCTTCCTGCGGAACATCTGCAGCATGCGCTGGGTCACGATGAAGCCGCCGAAGATGTTGACCGAGGCCAAGGTCACCGCGACGAAGCCCATGATCTTGGAGAAATGGAAGCCGGCCGGGCCGGCGGCGAGCAGCGCGCCCACGATGATGACCGAGGAGATCGCGTTGGTGACCGACATCAGCGGCGAATGCAGCGCCGGCGTCACCTTCCATACCACGTAATAGCCCACGAAGACCGCCAGCACGAAGACGGTGAGCCCGACCACCGCGGGATCGAGGGCGGTCCCGGCGGGCGCCTGCTGCATGACGAGCTGCGTCGTCTGGTTGGCGAGCCTCGCGGCCTCCTCCGCCAGCCGCTCCGCATGGGTGGCGAGCGCCGAAGCATTGTCCTGGAGGGTGGTCGGATCCATGGCAGTCTCCTCGCGCAGGATTGCGCGCTAGACGAAATTCGGATGGACGACGGCGCCGTCGCGCGTCAGCAGCGTGCCCTTCACCAGCTCGTCGTCCCAGGCGATCTCGAGGGCACCCGCCTTGACGAAGGGCGAAAGGAAGTTGAAGAGATTGCGGGCATAGAGCGCGCTGGCGTCGACCGCGATCCGGCTCGGATAGTTGGCGTGGCCGACGATGGTGACGCCATGCTTCACCACCACCTTGCCGAGCTCGGAGAGCGGGCAGTTGCCGCCGGCCTCGACCGCGAGATCGACGATCACCGAGCCGGGCTTCATCTCCCTCACCATCTCCTCGGTGATCAGCACGGGCGCCGGGCGGCCCGGGATAAGCGCGGTGGCGACTGCCACGTCCTGCTTCTTCAAATGCTCGCGCAACACCTGCGCCTGCTTCTGCTTGTATTCCTCGCTCATCTCCTTGGCGTAGCCGCCGGCCGTCTCCGCCTCTTTGGTCGCCGCCTCGTCGACCTCGACGAAGGCGGCGCCGAGGGACTGCACCTGCTCCTTCACGGCGGGACGCACGTCATAGCCGGAGACGATGGCGCCGAGCCGGCGCGCGGTCGCGATCGCTTGCAGCCCGGCGACGCCCACGCCGAGCACGAGCACGCGCGCGGGTGCCACGGTGCCCGCCGCCGTCATCATCATGGGAAAGGCCTTGCCGAACTCGACCGCCGCATCGAGCACGGCCTTGTAACCCGCGAGATTCGCCTGCGAGGAGAGCACGTCCATCGATTGCGCGCGCGAGATGCGCGGCATCAGCTCCATGGCGAAAGCGGAGACGCCGGAAGCGGCGTAGGCCTTGATCTGCTCGCGGCTCTGATAAGGCGCCAATTGAGCGACAAGGACGGCGCCGCGCTTCAGCAAGGCGAGCTCGTCCGGCCCGCCCTCGGCCCCAGTCAGGGGCCGCTGCACCTTGAGGACGATGTCGGCATCGCCGAGCAGCGCCGCCTCGTCGGCCAGGATCGCGGCCCCCGCAGCGGCGTAGGCCTCGTCACCGAACGAGGCGCCCGCGCCGGCGCCCGCCTCGACGGCGACGGTCAGTCCGAGACCCGCGAACTTGCGCACCGTCTCGGGCGTGGCCGCGACGCGCCGCTCATGCTCGCGGCGCTCCTTCGGTATGGCGATCTTCATGGCGGGACGATCCCCTCGACGCTCGGCCGCGCGGTTCGAAGCGGGCGCCACAATGCCCGCTCCCGCGATCTTTGTGAAGGGCTAGTTGGCGGTCAAGAGCCGATCACGGAGATAGGCGACCGCCTCAGAAATTTAAAATCTTTTGCGCAAGCCTGCCTGCTTTAGAATCTCGTTAGCAGTGTGACGCGATTTGATCTTCGTGGGCACGGGAAAATGCCGTCCGCTTATGAGACTTCGCCAAATTTCGTGACTCCCCTTGCCGTCGCGGATTTTTTGCGCAACCGGCAGCCTTCAATATATCCCGAACATTACCCGCAAAGCCGCTCACAGCTTACGAGATAACGACATGCTCGCGCTTTCGGGCGACGAGCTCGACCGGCACTGTCGCGCGGTCTTCCTTGATCGCCCCGTTAAGGACGAGCAGCTCGGGCACGAGCGCCCGAATCTCACGGTCGAGCGCCTCTAGCGTGTCGGCTTCGGCTACCAGTCCGGGCACGTCGTCGCTGGTCGCGACCCAGACCTGGGCTTCGTCGTCCCATTCGGCGTTCACGACATAGACTTTGGCCGCGACGGCTTCCCGCTCCATACCCAAGTCTAGCGCCATGCGCGGCCATTTGGGTCGGAATTCCGCATCAAGCCGGTGCCGGCAGCCCGGCGCGTTCGAGCGCCGCCTTCTGCCGGCGCTGCAGCGCCTTCTCGTCGAAACCGTCGATCAGGTCGTGAAAAAGCCTATGCCAGTTGATCGCGGCCTGAAGATGGAGGAAGACCGAGCCGAGCCCGATGGCGGCGCGATCCATCAACACGAACTCGCGCGGCGGCGTGACGCCGCCCAGCCGGCGCAGCTCGCCATGCACCTTCTCGGCGACCTGCGCGCCGTAATTGCCCGAGTTCGTCTCCTCGATCCGCCGCTCGCGGTCCTCCATCAGCGGCGCATAGACGAAGCGCGCCCAGAGATTGAGCGTGTCGATCACCGGCCGGCTCAGCTTCGTGAAGCCCCAACTCTCATAGGCATGGACGGCGCGCGCCTCGTCCTCCTCGCGCAAGGCCCAATAGAGGTCGATCACGCCACGCACGAACTTGGTGGGGAAGACGCGGATGCAGCCGAAATCGAGCAGATTGACCGAGCCGTCCGGCCGCACCGTGTAGTTGCCGAGATGGGGGTCGCCATGGATGACGCCGTAGTCGTAGAACGGCACGTACCAGGCGCGGAACATGTTGAAGGCGATGCGGTTGCGCTTCGCGAGCGGCCAGGACTTTGCCTCGAGGAAGGGCGCGCCCTCGAGCCAGGTCATGGTGAGGAGCCGGCGGGTCGAGAGCGGAGGCACCACCTCGGGCACATGCACGCCCGGCTCGCGCGCCAGCATGTCGCCATAGAGGCGCATATGCTTGGCCTCGCGCGCATAGTCGAGCTCCTCGCCCAGCCGCTCGGCGATCTCGGCATGGATCTGACGCGTCGAGATCGCCTTGTCGTAGCGCTCATAGATGGCAAAGACGAGCTTGAGCTGGCGCAAGTCGGCCGCCACGGTCGAGGCCATGTCGGGATATTGCAGCTTGCAGGCGAGCGGCCTGCCGTCGCGTGCCGTCGCCCGATGGACCTGGCCGAGCGAGGCGGCGCGGGCCGCCTCATGCTCGAAGCGCGCGAACTTGGCCTGCCAGTCGGGCCCCAGCTCGGCCGCCATGCGGCGCTTGACGAAGGGCCAGCCCATGGCGGGCGCGTTGGCCTGCAAGGTTGCGAGCTCGGCCGCATATTCTCGCGGCAGCGCGTCGGGGATGGTGGAGAGGAGCTGGGCCACCTTCATGAGCGGGCCTTTGAGCCCGCCGAGCGCGCCCGCGAGCTCGCCCGCATGGCGCGAGCGGTCGAGCTTGAGCCCAAGATAGCGCTTGCCCGCGAGCTCCACGGCGAGCCCGCCGACCGCGCGCCCGACGCGGGCATAGCGCCTGACCCGCCCGCCGAGCGTGCTCGGCTCGGCGTCGCGCGGCGCCTCCGCCGCGACCGCGGCGCGTGGCTGCCCGGGGGCCTTGCGCGCCACCTAGGACCCCGCCTCGAGCTCGTCGATGAAGCGCGCGAGGAGTTCGAGCCCGCGCGCCCAGAAGGCGGGGTCGGAGGCGTCGAGGCCGAAGGGCGCCAACAGCTCCTTGTGGTGCAAGGTGCCGCCCGCCCGCAGCATGTCGAGATATTTCGCCTGGAAACCCGGCTCGGCCCGCTCATAGACGGCGTAGAGCGAGTTCACCAAGCAATCGCCGAAGGCATAGGCATAGACATAGAAGGGCGAATGGATGAAATGCGGGATATAGGACCAGTAGACCTTGTACTCGTCCTCGAGGCGGATGCCGTCGCCCAGGCTCTCACCTTGCACGCCGAGCCAGATCTCGCCGAGGCGCTCCGCCGTGAGCTCGCCCTTGCGGCGCTCCAGATGGACTTGGCGCTCGAACTCGTAGAAGGCGATCTGGCGCACCGCCGTGTTGATCATGTCCTCGACCTTGGAGGCGAGCATGGCGCGCCGCCGACGCGGGTCCTTCTCCGCGCGCAGTATGGCCTGGAAGGTCAGCATCTCGCCGAAGACGCTGGCCGTCTCGGCAAGGGTGAGCGGCGTGTCGGAGAGGAAATAGCCTTGCGGGCCGGCCAGGAGCTGGTGCACGCCATGGCCCAGCTCGTGGGCGAGCGTCATCACGTCGCGCGTCTTGCCCTGATAGTTGAGCAAAACATAGGGATGCGCGCTCGGCACGGTGGGATGGGAGAAGGCGCCCGAGGCCTTGCCGGGCCGCACCGGCGCGTCGATCCAGGGCCGCTCGAAGAAGCGCCCGGCCTCCGCCGCCATCTCGGGCGCGAAGGCGCCATAGGCGCTCGAGCACGGTCGCCCGCGCCTCGTCCCAGGGGATTTCGCGATCGTCGTCGTCCGGCAGCGGCGCGTTGCGGTCGTAATATTCCAACCGCTCGAGCCCGAGCCAGCGCGCCTTGATGCGGTAATAGCGGTGCGAGAGGCGCGGATAGGCTGCTTTCACCGCGCTCACCAGCGCCTCCACCACCTCGGGCTCGACATGATTGGCGAGATGGCGCGAGGCCATCGGCGTCGGGAAATGGCGCCAGCGGTCCTCGATCTCCTTGTCCTTGGCGAGCGTGTTGGTGATAAGGCCGAAGAGGCGGATATTGCGCGCCTGGACGCTCGCGATCGACTGCGCCGCGTCGCGGCGCAACGCGCGGTCCTTGTCCGAGAGCAGGTTGAGCGCCTCGGAGCCGGTGAGCTCCTTCCCCCCGATCGGATAGCGCAGATCGGCCAAGGTCTCGTCGAAGAGCCGCACCCAGGACGCGCGGCCGGCCACCGACTTGTCATGCAAGAGCTGCTCGGCCTCGTCGGAGAGTTGGTGCGGGCGGAAGGCGCGCAAATCCCTGAGCCAGGGGCGATAGCGCGCCAGCGCGGGCGCGGCGAAGAGCGGCTCGAGCTTCGCGTCTTCGAGCCGGTTGAGCTCGAGCGTGAAGAAGAGCGTCGCGGCCGAAATGTCGGTCACCCGCTCGCGCATGTCCTGGGTCTGGCGCGAGATCACGGGATCGCTCGTCGCCGCGGCATGGCGCAGCTCGGCATAGCTCGAGAGGCGCCCGAGCGTCTCGGAGAGGCGCTCATAGCGGGCGATGGCCTCGGCGAGCTCGGCGCCGGAGAGGGCGGCGAGCCGGCCCTGATATTGTTTCGCGAACGTGGCCGCGTCCTTGGCCGCGCGCTCGAGGTCGGCCTTGAGCTCGGGCGATTCGGGCCCTGGATAAAGATCGCTCAGATCCCATTCGGGCAAGCGGCCCAGATTGCTCGCCGCAGCGTTGCGTCCCGTGTCGGCCATGATCGCTCCCTTGCAGTCCCTGCGATATAGGGCTTCGGCGCCGCCGCGCCAAGCTCTTGGCGCTTCCGTCCAACAGGATTATCGATACGACCATCAATCGTCATGCCCGGCCTTGTGCCGGCCATCGAACAAGCTCGAAATGGCGTAGCAGGCAAGCCTCACGGTGCCCTGTAGGGGATAGTTGACGGATTAATCGAGACGATTCTCGGCGTCGAGTGAAACGCGCGCAGGCAATCGTTGGCGAACTGGAAGGCGAGCTTTTTATCGGCGGCCGGTCCAATGATAATTTGCTTCAGCGATTCTGGGGCTGCCGCACGCCAATCAAATTCTCGATACCGCGTCAACGAATACGGCCGACCCCGATATTTAAGATCCGGGATCTCCTGTCCGGCCGCGAACAATTGGAAAAACCTATATTCCTGCTCGTTGCTGTAGGCCTTGTGTTTGAAAAATAATGCGGCCCGCAAAATCGGCACGGATAAGCTGACTAGCAATTCGCTCATATAGTCGTTCAGTGCTTTGCTTTCTAGGTCCCGTCTACCGCGCGGCATTGATATCAGCGGCATGACCTCCGCGAGAATGCTCCTGTGCATACCGCGCAGTTCATTTTCGCCATAACTGACGGGAAAGGTCATATTGCCCGGTCCTGGCCTCGCCATCGCAAAGGCCTGTTCGAGCGTGGCCGCTGCAAAGCCTATGGCATAGCCACGCCCGTTGTCGGCGTAAGCGCGCCATTGTCCAAGATCATCCCCGGCGCTACTGAACGAGCAGATAAAATAATGGGCCGTCTGCTCATTTCCGCCATGCAGAATCGCGTCTAGGTTCTTGCAAAATTGCTTGATCTCCGGCCGCGCATCGTCGGATTCGGCGTTTAACAATTCTATGGCCGGTCCGATGCCGTGCTTCAATTCGGTCGGATCGTTGAGATTAAAAATATCGGTGAACCAAAGTCTGCCCGTCTCGACAATTCCCCTTAATCCCGCATCATTTGTATAGTGATAGATGATAGGCGGCGGAGGTCGCTCTCCCAACTCACGAGCAAATGCGTTAACTATGCCATCAGCTCTATTGGAGAATTTATCGATTGCGGCCCGCATATCGGCGGGAATATGGGGGTGTGGGTTCATCGCACCTTGCTGTCAGGAAAAAATGACCGCATCGGAGCATTCAGCCTGGCGACCAACCCGGTGCTCATGCCGTCAGCCTTGAAATCGTACTATGGGAAACGCTGTAATTGCGGGGCAATATCGCGCATCGGCTCGTCCCCGGTCGCGGTGCTGGGTGCGGGTATCCATGAGCGCCCCGGTTTTACCTCCCGTCACTTGCCGGTTTACGGGGATTCGACTGAACCCTCTCTGGCTCAAGCCGCAGTGGGCAGTCTAAACCGTGAAACCTTGATGCCTTTCGCTTTCCGCTGCGCCTGCCACAGGTCATGCTGCAATTGCATTCCCAGCCACGTCTCGGCCGTGCTCCATCCGGCCTTTTCAAGCCGGATCGCCATCTCCGGCGAGACGCCACTATGGCCGTTCAGCAGCTCGGATAGTGCCTTTCGCGTGACGCCAAGCCCTTTGGCAGCGTCGGTGACCGACAACCCCAGAGCAGCCAGGCAATCCTCCCGGATGATCGCCCCAGGGTGCGGCGGATTGTGCATCTTCATGGTTCGCCTCTCCTTTCGTCAGTGATAGTCGATCAAGTCAACATTGGTGGCATTCTCGCCGTCAAATTCGAACACCAGCCGCCAATTCCCGGATACCGACACGGCCCATTGTCCTTTGCGATTACCCTTGAGGGGATGGAGCCGGAATCCTGGCATATTCATGCCGCTTGGCTCCGTGCTCGCGGCCAGCGTAGCGAGCATGTGGCTCAGCCGCGTAGCCTGCCGAGGGCTCACCCCACTTCTGTCGCCGCTAGCGAACAACCGTTGCAGTCCCTTATGGCGAAACCTCAAAATCATATACGTTACCTATAACGTATCAGGTTACAAAAATCAAGTCTCATGCAGCGTTTCCGGGCCGTCCCGCCGTGGCGTGACCAGGTTCTGCACGCCCGCCGGTGACGACCCACGGCTTTGCCGCATCGGCAAATTGCGCGAGCGGCGACCCAGCGCGGCGAATACGCGCCACCAGGATCTCGCCCGCGCGCCAAGCTCTTGGCGCTTCCGTCCATCGCCGGGACATGGCAAGAAAGCGGCGGCGTCCCCGGCCCGGCCTGGCCTTAGAAGCCCGGGCGGGGCGCCTGAGGAAACGATGGACTACAAGGCGGTTCCCAACCTCGTCCGCATGTTTCTCGATCGCGCGGCCGAGCGCGGCGAGCGTCCCTTCCTCTGGGCGAAGCGGGAGGGCGTCTACCGCCCGATGAGCTGGCGCGAAGCGGTGGAGCTGGTGAGCCGGCTCTCGCGGGGACTTCGCGCGCAAGGCATCGCGCGCGGCGACCGGGTGGCGCTCATCGCCGAGAACCGTCCCGAATGGGTCATCGCCGATCTCGCCATCATGGCCGCGGGCGCGATCACGGTGCCGGGCTATATCACCAATACCATCGACGACCACCGCCATATCCTGACCAACACCGGGGCCAAGGCGGCGATCGTCTCGACCCGCAAGCTCGCGGGTCCGCTGCTCGCCGCCGCGCGTCAGGCACCCAGCCTTCGGTTCGTGGTGGCGATCGAGCCGCTCGGGCTCGCGCAGTTTCCCGGCGTCGAGGTATTGGGCTGGGAGGCGCTGCTCGTCAAGGGCGCGCTCGCGCCCGACGACATGCAGACCCTCGTCGCCGGCATCGAGCGCGGCGACAGCTGCTGCGTCATCCACACCTCGGGCACCGGCGGCATTCCGCGCGGCGTCACCTTGAGCCACGGCGCCATCATCTGCAACTGCATGGGCGCCGAGATCGTGCTGCGCCAGCTCGGCCTCGAGCATGAGCGCTTCCTTTCCTTCCTGCCGCTCTCCCATGCCTATGAGCATGCGGCCGGCCTGTTCTTCCCCATCTCCGTCGGCGCCGAGATCTACTATGCCGAGGGCGCCGAGACGCTCGCCGTGAACATGCTCGAAGCGCGGCCCACCATCATGACCGCGGTGCCGCGGCTCTACGAGACGCTGCATGGCCGCATCCTTAGCGCCATCAAGCGCCAGGGCGGGTTGCGTGCGACGCTTTTCTGGAAGGCGCTCGAGCTCGGCGCCAAGCGCTACAAGGACCCGAAGAGCCTGAGCTTGGTCGAGCGCCTTGCCGACCTCCTGCTCGATCTCCTGGTGCGGCGCAAGGTACGGGGCCGCTTCGGCGGCAGGCTCAAGGCGCTCGTCTCGGGCGGCGCGCCGCTCAATCCCGAGATCGGCGTCTTCTTCACAGCACTCGGTCTCCGTTTGCTGCAAGGCTATGGCCAGACGGAGGCGGCGCCGGTGATCAGCGTGAACCCGCCGGACCGTATCAAGCTCCATACCGTCGGCCCGCCGCTCAAGGACGTCGAGGTGAGCGTCGCCGAGGACGGCGAGATCCTGGTGCGGGGCGAGCTGGTCATGAAGGGCTATTGGAACGATCCGGACGGCACCGCGCTGGCCTTGCGCGACGGCTGGCTGCATACCGGCGATATCGGCCGCCTCGACGAGGACGGCTATATCCAGATCACCGACCGCAAGAAGGACATCATCGTGAACTCGGGCGGCGACAATCTGTCGCCGCAGCGGGTGGAGGGTTTCCTCACTCTCGAGCCCGAGATCGCGCAGGCGATGGTGCAGGGCGACCGCAGGCCCTATCTCGTGGCGGTGCTGGTGCCGAATCCCGATTTCCTCGCCGAATGGGCCGCCGCGCGCGGCAGGCCCGCCGAGCTTGCGGCGCTCACCGCCGACAAGGAACTGCACGACGCCGTGGGCGAGGCCGTCGAGCGGGTCAATGCCAGGCTATCGCCGATCGAGCGGGTGCGCCGCTTCATCCTCGCGCCCGAGGCCTTCGCCATCGAGAACGGCATGTTGACGCCGTCTTTGAAAATCCGCCGCCATGTCATTCGCGAGCGTTACGGCGCGGCGCTGGATGCGCTTTATTGAGGAAATCGCGGGGAGGGTGGGCCGCTCAGGAATTCTTGGGCGTTAGGCTGCCGCCATACATCTTCACGCAAGTGCCCTGCGGCACGAAGGCGAAGGTTTGGCCATCGGGGGTGATGCCCTTGTCCGCGCTCTGGGCATGGTCGGCGCCGTTGGCGTGCGCCGCCGGCCCGCTCGTCTGGCTCGCGCAATCCTGGGCGCCGCAGAGCGACACGTCCTTGGCGCCGACGCCGTAGCATTTCTCCTCGATCGCCTGACCCCAATCATTGCCGGCGCCGAGCGCCGGCGTCGCCAGCACGGCCGCCACCGCCGCGGCAATCAAAACGGAACGCTTCATTTCGGCCCCTCGCAACTACCGCCAACACAGATACGGCAAATCCCCGCCGCGTTCAATCATGGACGGATCGTGGGATCGGGTTATTGCATCGGGAAGGAATTTATTCCGCCCCCTCCAACTCATTGGCCCGCGCCATCGACGCGGTCGGTGATAGCCTGCTGGTAGCGGCGAAACTCCGGCGGCCAGGCGCTCTTGATATAGGCGATCACGGCCCAGATCTCGGCGTCGGAGAGCACCGTGCCGAAGCCCGCCATGTCGGTCTTGTAGCCGGGCGGGGAATAAGGCGCGACGCCATTCTTGACGAAGGCGAAAAGCTGGCTGTCGGGATGGCGCCAAGTATGGCCATGCCAGTCATGGGGCGGCGCCGGCAGCTTGCCGTCCGGCTTGCGCGTCTGCCAATCGGCCTGGCCCTCGAGATGGGCGCCGTGGCAGGAGGCGCAGTTCGCGTCATAGACCTTTTGGCCGAGCGCCACTTGCGCCGTGTCGTCGGGATCGGCCTTGCCCGCCGCCGCGGCCGCGCGCCATGGGCCGGCCGCAACAGCCGCCAGCAAGAGCGCCGACGCCGCGAGAGCCGTAGAGCGCGATCTTCCTGTCCTCATGTCGCCAAAACCCGTCTGACGCGATGCCCGGCGCGCGGCTCGCCGCCGCCTTCAATCTAAATCATAGGGCCGGCCGAAACGCCATGCCAGAAATCCCAATGAGGCGCTTGACACAGAGTACTCTGCGTGACAGAGTAACACATCTGCCTGGATCCCCAGGCGAGGAGGCGCCATAAATCTCACCCGCGATCAAGCCTCGGACGCCCTCCGCGAGGTCGATGAGACCGCGCAGCGCGTCCGCCAGTCGGTGATCTACGATGTCACGAGCTGGATTCTCATCCTCTGGGGCGTCATCTGGCTCATCGGCTATCTTGTCGAATATGAAGGGGTCGGCCATGAACAGACGATCTGGCTGCTGCTCGACCTGATCGGCTTCGCCGGCTCGATCTTCATTCCCTGGCTCAGCTGCCGGCGCAAATACGCGACCGCGCCGCGGCCGCTCTTGCAGCGGCTCGATTGGCGGATTATCAGCTTCATGGCGAGCCTGGCCGGCTTCGCCGTGCTGTGGGTGTTCCTGCTCGGCCTCAAGGGCCGCCAGATCGACGCTTTCGTCCCCGCCGTCTTCATGCTCGGCTACATCCTCGCCGGCTTCTGGGTCGGGCGCTTCTTTGTCGTCTCGGGGCTGATCGTGACCGCGCTCGTGGCGCTCTGCCTGCTCTTCGCCGGCCCGTCCTTCCTATTGTGGATGGCGCTTCTGGGTGGCGGCGCCTTGATCGGAGGCGGCGTCTATCTCAGGCTTGCGCGCTATCCATGACCGAGCCGAACGAGACCATCCATCAGACGACCAGGCTGCGGATCATGACCGCCCTGACCGCGCTCGCCGCGGGGGAAGCGCTCGAGTTCACCCGCCTGCAGCGCCTGGTCGGCGCCACGCCGGGCAATCTCGGCGCCCATCTCGATACGCTCGAGAAGGCCGGCTATGTCTCGATCGAGAAGGATTTCGTCGGCCGCAAGCCGCGCACGCGGCTGCGCGCGACGAGGTCCGGGCGCCAGGCCTTCGCGCGCCATCTCGGCTTCCTGCGCGAGATCCTCGAGAGCGAGCCGGAAACGAGACTGCAGCCGTCCGAGGAGCGCTGAGGCTCTATTCCTCGCCCCATTCCGCCGGCGCGTCGACGCGCAGCATCTGGTAGATGCGGGTCGCCTTCGCGGTCTGGCCGCCGGCCACCGCGCCCGCCTCATGCAGGTCGGCGTGGGCAAGCCAGAGCTTGGCTTGGATGACTTCGTCGCGCGTGGGATCGAGCGCCATCACCTCGGCCAGCTTCACGTCGTCGATCCGGCCGAGGATCGCCAGCAGCTCGTCATGGGTCACTTTGCTCATCGGATCGCCCTCCCTGACGCGCAATCGCCAGCCCGCGCCGCCCAGAACTTCATTGCGGGATCACGCCGCAGGCCGCTGCGCTCGCGCCTGCGCCGGGCCGGGCATGCTCATCGGCGCCGTCGATGACCAGCATGCCACCGTGGATATCGGCGAGCTTGAGGCCTTGCGCAAGCACCGTGCCGCGCGCGACGCCGTCACCGCCGACGACGAGCGGCGGCAGATCGCGCTCGGCCATCGCCGCCGTCGCGGCGCCATGGGCGGCGGTCTTCGCCGCGCTCGCCGACGCCGCGCCGCATGCGCCCGTCGCGCGCAAATGGAAGCCGTGCGGGCCGGCGCTCAAATCCTTGAGCCGCGCGGCCAAGCGCAGGCCTCCCTTGGCGTCGCTCAGATGCACTGTGCCGATCGTCTCGCCCAGGCCCGCGGGCGCCAGAAGATAGATACGCACCACCACGTCGGCTGCGGCGCTCCGCGCGCCCAAACAAGTGACCGCGAGCGCGCAGCTCAGCGATGCCAGGATGCGCCGCCCTCGCGCCGCCATCACGATTTCGCGGCCAACTCGCCCGCCTTCTCGCGGATGAGCTTGATGAGCGCGTCGACCCCGTCCCGGCGGATCACGGAGGTATATTCGGAGCGGCGCGTGGCGAGCTCGGAGATGGCGCCGTCGACGAAGACGTCGATGATCTTGTAGCCGTCCCCTTCCGCCCGCAGCAGATAGTCGAGCTTCACCTTGTCGCCGTCGGACTTCACGATCGCGCTGTCGACCACCACGTCCTTGCGCGGCGTCTCCTGCGCCTGGTAGGTCTCGAATTTCTCGCCGCCGTAATCGTCGAAATTATGAGCGTAGTTCGCCACCGTGAAGTCCTCGAAGGCCTCGACCAGCTGGGTCCGCTGCTCCGGCGACATGCTGTCCCAGAAGCCGCCCACCGTGGTCTGCGCCATGAGGGCGAGATCGAAGCTCTTGTCGACCGCGGGCTTGAGCGTGTCGTAGCGGCCCTTGTAGCCGAGCTCCTTGCCCTTGTGCATGACGCCGAGCAGGGTCGAATAATAGCTCTGGACGACCTGCTTGGCGTCCTCGACCGCCGCGTCGGCGAAGGCCGGCAAGAGACCGGTAAGCAGCAACGCCGCCACAAGAGCCTTCAGACGGTGCAGCATGATGACATACCTTAATTGAGCCAAGGGGACTTGGGGGGACAGGCGAATCCGCGGCTCGACGCGGCTTGCGGCGGGCAGGCCGGGCTGGATTTTCTATCATAACCCCGAAGCGGCGGGGAGAATAAGCCGAATGAGAACCTCCGCGCGAGGGCGGCGGTTCCCGCGCGCCGCGCCGCGCCCATCGCCATTCGATGCTCCTGGGATGGTGACGCGCCCCCATTGCGTCAAAGAGGCGGGAATCGCCAAATTGGGCCGCGACCCGTGGTCGCAGGCCGTTTATATTCGAGCATTGGAAGCAAGTTAACACTTGTTCCTAAGGTATTACGCCTTTATATGCTCGGTCGATGGCGGGCAGCCGTAGGCGGCCGCGATCCGCGGCAAATTTCCCAACCAGCCGGATTTCCTCTGCCTATGAGCCTCCAACGCCTTCACGTTGAGCCATCGGAAGAGCCGAGATGGCAGGAGCGGCTGACCGAGCCGCCGGAGGGCGGCGGTGCCGCGCCGCGCATATCGCGCGCCTTCGTGTGGTGGGTCGAGTGGGTGCGCCGTCTCGCCTGGCCGATCATCGTCGGCTCCGTCATCCTCACGGCCGCCGGTGGCTGGTACACCGTGACCCACCTCGGCATCCACACCGATACCGGCGCGCTGCTCAACCAGAAGCTGCCTTATTGGCAGACTTTTAAAGCCTTCGAGCAAGCCTTTCCGAGCCTGGAGGATAGCCTCGTCGTGCTGATCGAGGGCGACAGTCCCGATCGCGCCGAGGACGCGGCCAATCTTCTTGCCGCGCGGCTGCGGCCGAAGACCGATCTCTTTTCCGGCTTTTTCTTCCCCGGCGGCGATAGCTTCTTCCGGCGCGAGGGCCTGCTCTTTCTCGACAGCAGGGAGCTCGGCGAGCTTTCCGACCGGCTCGCGCAAGCGCAGCCGCTGCTCGGCACGCTCGTCAGCGACCCCAGCCTACGCGGCCTTTTCCACGTGCTGGGACAAGCCGCGGACGGCATCGCGATGGGCGAGGTCGATGCCGGACTTCTCGTCCGCCCCCTCTCCAAGATCGGCGATGCGGTCGAGCGACGCCTCGAGGGCAAGCCCGCGCGGCTCTCCTGGCGCGACCTCATGACCGGGCTTCCGGACAAGCCGGCCGACCGCCGCCAGATTATCCTGGTGCGGCCGAAGCTCGACTACCGCTCGCTCGATCCCGCGCAGGCGGCGACGGATTTCATCCACGACACGGCGGCGGAGCTCCATCTCGACCCGGCCCACGGCGTGCAAGTCATGCTGACCGGAAGCCCGGCGCTCGACCAGGACGAGCTGGACAGCGTGCGAAAGGGCGTCGGCCTCGCCAGCCTTCTCTCCCTGCTCCTCGTCAGCGTCCTCGTGATCATTGGCCTGCGCTCGCTCAAACTCGTTCTGGCGACCATCGTCAGCCTGGTGTTGAGCTTGATCTGGACCGCCGCCTTCGCCACGCTCGCCATCGGCCATCTGAACTTGATCTCGGTCGCCTTCGCTGTCCTCTTCATCGGCCTCGCGGTCGATTTCAGCATCCAATTCGGCATGCGCTACAAGGAGGCGATCGACGGCGGCGCCAGCCTGCGCGAGGCGCTCGACGCGGCCGCGGGCGGCACCGGGATCGCCGTCGGCCTAGCGGCGCTTTGCGCGGCGATCGGCTTCCTCTCCTTCATCCCGACCGAATATGTGGGCTTGCGCGAGCTCGGCATCATCGCCGGTGTCGGCATGTTCATCGGTTTCTTCGCCACCATGACGCTGCTGCCCGCGCTGTTCGCCGTCATGCCGATCCGTCCGAGCCCGCGGCGCAGCGACGCGCGCAACGGCAAGGCGGCTGGCACCTTCTTCGCGCGCCATGCGCGGACCATTTGTCTCGGCGCGCTTGCGCTCGGCATAGCCTCGCTGTTCGCCTTGCCCTACGCGCGGTTCGATATCGATCCGATCAATCTCAAGGATCCGACGACGGAATCGGTGAAGGCCTATGGCGAGCTCACCACGGGCAGCTCCACCTCGCCCTACTCGATCAACATCGTGGCGCCCGATCTGGCCGCGGCCGACGCGCTCGCCAAGCGGTTGGAGCGGCTGCCCGAGGTCGACAACACGGTGACGCTGAGCTCCTTCGTGCCCGAGGATCAGCCGGCCAAGCTGCGTCTTATCGACCAGATGGCGACCTTCATGACGCCGGTTCTCGCCGCCGCCACGCCCAAGCCGCCGCCGAGCGACGCCGAGCGGCGGCAGGCGAGCGACGGGCTGCGGCAGAAGCTCGAGAAGCTCGCCGCCTCGCCCAAGGCGGACGCCGCGGCCGGTCCTGCGCGGCGCCTGGCCGAGCTGCTCGCCCGCTTCGATGCGGAGCGCGGGCAGAATCCCGCCGCCTATGCCGGCCTCGAGGATGCGCTGATCGCGAATTTCCCGGGCCGCCTCGCGGGGCTCAAGGAGCTGATGACGGCCGAACCGGTGACGCTGCGGAGCCTGCCCGAGAATCTGCGCTCGCGCTATCTCGCCGCCGACGGGCGCGCGCGCGTCGAGGTCTTCCCGACGGCGCGCCGCATTGACAAGGCGGTGCTGACGCGCTTCGTCGACAGGGTGAAGGCGGTCGCGCCGGACGCCACCGACACGCCGGTGCTGCTGCTCGAGGGCGGTAAGATCGTCGTGGGCGCGTTCGAGCAGGCGGGAATCATCGCCTTCATCGCCATCGGGCTGCTGCTGGTACTGATCCTGCGCAGCTTCCGCGATTGGCTGCTCGTCCTGCTGCCCTTGGCGCTCGCCGGCCTGCTCACCATCGCCGTCACGGTGCTGTTCGGCCTCGCCTTCAACTTCGCCAACATCATCGCCTTGCCGCTGCTCTTCAGCCTGGGCGTCGCGTTCGGCATCTATCTCATCCTGCGGCTGCGCGAGACGGGAAGCGTGATCGCGCTCCTGCGCACCAGCACGCCGCGCGCCGTGCTGTTTTCGGCGCTCACCACCATGGTGTCCTTCTCGAGCCTGATGGTGTCGTATCATCGCGGCACCGCCGGCACGGGCTATCTGCTCGGCATCTGCCTGACCTTGGCGCTGGCTTGCACGCTTATCGTGCTGCCGGCTCTTCTGATGTGGCGCGAGCAGCGTCTCCGGCGGGCGGCCGCCGGCGAGGCCGCTGCTCGGCGCCGCTAGGCTGCAGCCATGAAGGCGCTCGTCACCGGCGCCGCAGGCTTCGTGGGCTCGGCCGTGCTGCGCCGCCTCGTCGCGCAAGGGATCGAGACGCGCGCGCTCGTGCGGCCCACCAGCGATCGACGCAACGTCGCGGGCCTCGATTGCGAAATCGCGACGGGCGATTTGATTGACCTCGCCTCGCTCAAGGCCGCCGCCAAGGGCTGCGACGCGCTCTTCCATGTCGCAGCGGATTATCGGCTCTGGGTACCCGACCCGGCTCCGCTCTATCGCGCCAACGTCGAAGGCACGCGCAATCTCATGCTCGCGGCGCTCGAGGCCAACGTCGCGCGTATCGTCTATACCAGCAGCGTGGCGACCTTGGGCCTCCATGAAGACGGCTCGCCCGCCGACGAAGAGACGCCGTCCTCGCTCGACGACATGGTGGGCCACTACAAGCGATCCAAGTTCATGGCCGAGGAGGAGGTGCGCCGGCTGGTGCGGGCACGCGGCCTGCCGGCCGTGATCGTGAATCCCTCCGCGCCCGTGGGCCCGCGCGACATCAAGCCCACGCCGACCGGGCGGATGATCCTCGAGGCCGCCGCGGGCAGGATGCCGGGCTATGTCGATACCGGGCTCAACATCGTCCATGTCGACGACGTGGCCGAAGGCCATTGGCTCGCCTTCGAGCGCGGCGCGGTGGGCGAGCGCTATATTCTCGGCGCCGAGAACATGTCGTTGCGGGCCATTCTCGAGGAGGTGGCGCTGATCACCGGCGGCAAGCCGCCGCGCTGGCGCATACCGCACAGCGCCGTGCTGCCGATCGCCTATGTCGCCGAGACGGTGGCGCGGCTTTTCGGCGGGCCCGAGCCGGTCGCCACAGTGGACGGGGTGCGACTTGCCAAGAAGCACATGTATTTCAAGATCGACAAGGCGCGGCGGGCGCTCGGCTACGCGCCGCGCCCGGCGGTCGAGGCCATCGCCGACGCCGTGGCCTGGTTCCGCGAGAACGGCTATCTCGCCCGCCGCAAGGCCTCATGACCAAATTGCGGCGGGGCCCGGCGGAGTGAACGAAAACAAAGGCTTGTCAGCCGGCTGGCGGGCCCGCGACCGCAGGCCGCCTGGCCTTCGTCTTCCCTTGCGCGGGTCGGCATGCTACATCATCACGGATTCGTCTATCGGCGTGGAGCGTCGCGCGTTCCGCGAGCGTGGTGTTGCATATTACGAGGAATAGCATGCGGGTCGTGCTTGCCCAACCGAGAGGCTTCTGCGCGGGCGTGGAGCGGGCGATCGAGATCGTCGAGCGCGCGCTGAAGCGTTATGGCCCGCCCGTCTATGTCCGCCACGAGATCGTGCATAACAAGCGCGTGGTCGAGGATCTCAAGACCAAGGGCGCCATCTTCGTCGAGGAGCTCGACGAGGTGCCCGAGGGCGCCATCACGGTCTTCAGCGCCCATGGCGTGGCGCAGCAGGTGGAGGACGAGGCCGATCTGCGGCGCCTGCCGGTGATCGACGCCACCTGCCCGCTCGTCGCCAAGGTCCATAAGGAGGGCCAGCGCTACGCCGAGGGCGGCTTCGAGGTCGTGCTGATCGGCCATCAGGGCCATCCCGAGGTCGAGGGCACCATGGGCCGCATTCCGGGCAAGGTGCATCTCGTCTCCAAGCCGGCCGACGTGGAGAAGCTCCAGGTCGCCGACCCGGGCAAGCTTTCCTACGTCACCCAGACGACGCTCTCGGTCGACGACACCCGCGAGGTGATCGAGGCCTTGAAGCGCCGCTTCCCCCACATATTGGGGCCGGACGTCAAGGACATCTGCTACGCCACGCAGAACCGCCAGGCCGCCGTGCGCGAGCTGGCGCGCGAGGTCGACGTCATCCTGGTGGTGGGCGCGCGCAACAGCTCGAATTCGAACCGGCTGCGCGAGATCGGCACCGAGATGGGCGTGGCGAGCTATCTCATCGACGACGCGGCGCAGCTCGACCCGCGCTGGCTCAAAGGGGCCGAAGCGGTCGGCATCACCGCAGGAGCCTCGGCGCCGGAAGACCTGGTGCAGGAGCTGATCGCGCGGCTGCGCGACTTCAACGACGTCGAGGTCAGCGTGCTCGACGGCATCCGCGAGAACGTGCAGTTCAAGCTTCCCGCCGAGCTGCGCGACGAGGCAGTGGTTTGAGGCGGTAGTTTAAGGAAGCGCGCGGCAAAGCGCGTACCGAGCAGAGGCAAGACGGAGCAGAGCCTTGAGCGTACCTCTCATCCAGCAGATCCGCGTCGGCGGATATATCGTCAAGCAGCGCATGATGCGCCGCGAGCGCTATCCGCTCGTGCTCATGCTGGAGCCGCTGTTCCGCTGCAATCTGGCCTGCGCCGGCTGCGGCAAGATCGACTATCCCGACGAGATCCTGAACAAGCGCCTGTCGGTCGAGGAATGCCTCGCGGCGGTGGACGAATGCGGCGCGCCCATCGTCTCGATCCCCGGCGGCGAGCCGCTGCTCCACAAGGACATCGGCCGCATCGTGGACGGCATCGTGGCGCGCAAGAAGTTCGTCTATCTCTGCACCAACGCGCTGCTGCTGGAGAAGAAGCTCGACCTCTTCAAGCCCTCGCCCTACCTCACCTTCTCGGTCCATCTCGACGGGCTCAAGGAGGAACATGACCGCGCCGTGAGCCAGGACGGCGTGTTCGAGCGCGCCGTCTCTGCCATCCGCGCGGCCCAGGCCAAGGGCTTCCGCATCAGCGTCAACTCGACCATCTTCGACGGGCTCGATCCCGACCGCATCGCCAAGTTCCTCGATTATGCGAGCTTCGAGCTCAAGGTCGACGCCATCACCATCTCGCCGGGCTATGCCTACGAGCGCGCGCCCGATCAGGCCCACTTCCTCAAGCGCGAGAAGACCAAGGAGCTGTTCCGCGAGGTCTTCCGCCGCGGCCGCGGCCGCAAATGGCGCCTCAGCCAGTCCTCGCTCTTCCTCGATTATCTCGCGGGCAATCAGCAATATCACTGCACGCCGTGGGGCAACCCGACGCGCAACGTGTTCGGCTGGCAGCGGCCCTGCTATCTCCTGGGCGAGGGCTATGCCGAGAGTTTCGCCGCGCTGATGGAAGAGACGGAATGGGAGAAGTACGGCACCGGCAACTACGAGAAATGCGCGAACTGCATGGTCCATTGCGGCTATGAGCCGACCGCCGCCGACGATTCCATTCGCCATCCCTGGAAGGCTCTCAAGGTTGCGCTCCGCGGCCCGCGCACGGATGGCCCGATGGTCGCGGATATCCCGCTCGACGGGCAGCGTCCGGCCGAATATGTCTTCGAGACAAACGTGCAGAAGGCGCTCCGCGAGCTACATGAGGAAGCCGAGCGGCGCAAGCTCGCCAGCCAGGCGGCCTAGCGCCTCGAGCGCCGCATCGTTGGCGCGGCCGAGCGCGAGCAGCGCCGGCAGCTCCCAAGGCCTGAGCGCAAGACGGCCCAGCACCGGCCAGAGCCGCGCGCGCCCATCGGGCGCCAACCCCGCCTCGGCCGACCAGGGCAGGGCAAGGCTCGCCGGATCGAGGACGAGACGAAGCGCCAGGAAGGGCAGCTTGCGGCCGGCGGCGGCGCGCGCGACGCCGTGGCTTTCCATATCGACGGCGACGGCGCCCGTGGCGTGACGTACCCTCTCCTTCGCGGCCGGCCGCGCCAGGATCTCGTCGCGTCCGGCGATGGCGCCCGCGACCAGGAGGCCGCGGCGTTCGAGCCTCGCCGCCATGCGCACGCGCCAGTCCTCGTCCGTGGCGCTGCGCCGCCCGTCGGGCGCCGACCACCTCGTCCGCAAGCACGACATCGCCCGTGCGGAGCGAAGGATCGAGCCCGCCGCAAAGCCCGAAGCTCAGCAGGCCCGAGACGTCTTGCGCGGCGAGCGCGAGCGCCGCTTCCTCGGCGCGGCGGGCCGAGCCGCCGGTCACGGCGACGAGCGGCCGGTCTGCCGCGTCAAGGCCGGCGCTTGCCGCCGAAACCCGCGCGGCCTCGGCCTGCATGCCGACGACGATGCCGATCCGGCTCACAATCCGTAGGCGACGGTCTTGTCGTTGCCGCGCTTGATGTTGCGGTAGCGCGCCAGCGCCCAAAGCGGGAAATAGCGGCGATAGCCGTGGTAGCGCAGATAGAAGACGCGCGGGAAGCCGACCGCCGTGTACCAGCGCTCGGCCCATTCGCAACCCTCGCGCGGCGCGTCGAGCAGGAAGGCGATGCCGCGCTTGACGGCCTCGCTCTCGGCCTCGCCCGCCGCCATGAGGGCGAGCAGCGCCCAAGCCGTCTGCGAGGCCGTGCTCTCCTTGACCTCGGCCTTCCGGCCCGGCCAGTAGCTGGCGCCGTCCTCGCCCCAGCCGTCATCCTCGCGCTGGCGCGCCTTCAGCCATTCGACCGCCTTGCGGATATAAGGCGCTTGGGCATCCTCGCCGGTCGCGTTGAGGGCGGAGAGCACCGACCATGTGCCGTAGATGTAGTTCGTGCCCCAACGGCCGAACCAGGAACCGTCCGCCTCCTGCTCGCGCTTCAGATAGTCGATGCCGCGCGCGACGATGGGATTGTCGCGGCGATAACCGATCTGCGCGAGGAAGCCCAGGCAGCGTGCGGTCACGTCGGCGCTCGGCGGGTCGAGGAGCGCGCCGTGATCGGCGAAGGGGATGTGGTTGAGGTAGAAGCAGGTGTTTTCGGCATCGAAGGAGGCCCAGCCGCCGTTCTCGCATTGCATGCCGACGATCCATTCCGCCGCGCGGTCGATCGAGGCGCGGTAGCGCGGGTCGGCCATGCGGTCGAGGGCGATGCCGACCACGGCCGTGTCGTCGACGTCGGGGTAATGGTCGTTGCGATATTGGAAGGCCCAGCCGCCCGGTCGCAGCTCCGGCCGCCGGTCCGCCCAATCGCCCCTTACGTCGAGAATCTGGCGCTCGACGAGCCAAGCCATGGCGCGCGCGGTGTCGGAGCCGTCATGCGGCGGCTCCACCTCCATGAGCGTCAAGGCGGCGAGCCCCGTGTCCCACACCGGCGAGAGGCAAGGCTGCGAGTAGGCGAAGCTTTCCCCCGGCACGAACAGTTTCCTCACCGAGCGCTTGGCGATAAGGAGGTCGGGATGGTCCTTGGGATATCCCAGCGCCTCGAAGGCCATCACGGTGTTCGCCATGGCCGGATAGATGCCGCCGAGCCCGTCCTCGCCGTTGAGGCGCTTGGTGATCCAATCGACGGCGCGACCCATCGCCTGGCGCCGCCGCCCTTTGGGGAAGAAGGGCTCGGCGATACGCAAAAGCTTGTCGAGCGCCAGGAAGAACTCGCCCATGGCGGCGCCCGTGGGATTGGTCTGGTAGTCCTGCACCTCTTCGGGCGGCTGGAGGAAAAGCTCCTTGATGTCGACGCCGCGCGGGTTCTTGGCCTTGGGCTTGAGGACGGAGAGCAGCAAGAGCGGCACGATCACCGTGCGCGACCAGTAGCTCACCTTCTCGAGATGGAAGGGGAACCAGCGCGGCAGCAGCATGATCTCGACCGGCATGACGGGCACGCCGCGCCAGGGAATCTGCTCGAAGAGCGCGAGGGTGAAGCGCGTAAAGACGTTGCAGCGCGCGGCACCGCCCGCGGCATGAATCGCCTCGCGCGCGCGACGCATATGCGGGGCCTCGGGGCTGTCGCCGCACAGCTTGAGGGCGTAATAGGCCTTGACCGAGGTCGAAAGATTGAAGTTGCCGCCATGGTAGAGCGCCCAGCCGCCGTGCCCGGCTTGATTGTCGCGCAGATAGACGGCGATCTTGGCGTACGTCGCGGCATCGATCTCGCCGAGATAATGGCCGAGCATGACATATTCGGCCGGAATCGTGGCGTCGGCCTCGAGCTCGAACACCCAATGGCCGTCGGCCTTCTGCAGCGCCTTGAGCGCCGCCGCCGCCTCCGCGATCGCCTTGTCGAGGCGCGCGTCCGCAATGGAAGCCTGACCCTCCGGCATGACCCTCCTCCTCAATGCCCCTCGAAGGCGCAGAGCACGGTCGCCTCGACGCCCATCGCTTCGATGCGCGCGCGGCCGCCCAGCTCGGGCAGATCGATGACGAAGGCGGCGCCGACGATTTCAGCACCCGCCTGGCGCAGCAGCGTGATCGCGGCGGTCGCCGTCCCGCCGGTCGCGACGAGATCGTCCACGAGAAGGATGCGCTCGCCCTCCAGGATGGCGTCGCTGTGGATCTCGATGCGGTCGCTGCCATATTCGAGGATGTAGTCCTGGCCGATGGTTTGCCAGGGCAGCTTCCCCTTCTTGCGCACGGGAATGAAACCCGCGCCCAGCGCATGGGCGACCGCGCCGCCGAGGATGAAGCCGCGCGCCTCGATGCCCGCCACCTTGTCGATCCGCAGCCCCTCGAAGGGCTTGATCAGCCGCTCCATCGTCACGCGGAAGCCCACGGGATCCTGGAGCAAGGTGGTGATGTCCCGGAACATGATGCCCGGCTTGGGATAATCCGGGATGGTGCGGATGCGGGACTTGATCGGCATCGAGAACTCCAGTCGAAGGACCGCGGGCGCGGCCGGCACTCTAATGGGCGAGCGGGCCAAAGGCAAAGGCCGCGACGGCCTGGGGCTACGCCGCCGCCGCCGCCGCCGCATGCCCGGAACGCACGGCGCTCTCGATGGTGGCGGGGAGGCCCGTATCGGTCCAGTCACCCGCCAGATAGAGGTTGGCGAGCTGGGTGCGGACGGGCGCGCGCTTGGGCAGCGCCGCGGGGGTCTGGGCGAAGGTGGCGCGCTTCTCCTTGACGATCCGCACTCGGGTCCGCTGCGAGAGCGGCAGGCCGAGTGCGCGCGCGATGTCGGCCCAGAGCCGTTCGGCGATGGCTTCGTTGCTGTGCTCGGCGAGGGCGTCGGCGGCGCTCACCGTGACCGACACCACGTCGCCGCGGCGGAAGAGCCATTCCGCCGTCCCGCCGATCAGGCCGAGGAAGGGAAAACCGCCGGGGAAATCGGGCACCCGGTCGAGCCGGAAATGGCCGTTCACGATCGCCCGCGTCTCGAGCGGCACGACCGAGCCGGGCAGGAGCTCGTCGATCCGCGCAGGCGGCAAGGCCAGGATGACCGCATCCTCGGCGCCGAGCGCGATAGTCTCTTCGCCGAAGTCGAGGGCCGCGACGCGCTTCTCCGCCACCGCGAGCGCGCGCAGGCGGCGGTTGAAGCCGAGCTCGACGCCGCGTTCGGCCAGCCGCCGCAAGGCGGGATCGACGAAGCTCGACGAGAGCCCGTCGCGCGCCACGCAGGGTCGCACGGCACTGCCGCCCCGGCCGAAGGTTTCCGCCACCACGGCCCAGAGCAGCCGCGCCGCGCCCTCCTCGGCTGCGGTATTCAGGGCCGCTACCGCGACGGGCCTCCAAAAGCGCTCATAGAGCACGCGACGCGCGGCGAGGCATTCCGCGACCGTCGCCTGGGGGCCCGCGAAGGCCAGCCGCAGGCCCAATGGACACCGAGGAGCTCGTCATGACGCGCGCAGCCTGGCTACCCAGGCTGGTGGCCGTCGTGGGATCTCGGTTTTGCCGACGTGCTCCCGATCCCCGATCTTGCAACGCTTCGCGTCGCTGCCCTGGCTCGACCGCACCGCGGTCGTGCTCTGCGAGCACTTCTTCCACGACGGCTCATCGGTGGAGATCGCGCCGCGCCGTGTGCTGCGGCGCCTTGTCGAGCGGGCGTCCGCGCGCGGGCTCGAGCCGAAGTTCGCGGCCGAACTGGAGTTCTTTCTCTTCAAGGAGAGCGAAGAGAGTCTGGAGCAAAGCGGCTACCGGCCGGCCGCCTTGAAGCCCATGAATCTCCGCCTCGGCGCCTACAGCATCTTTCGGGGCACGACCGACGAGCACATCATCCGCCCTCTTACAAGCTACATGGAGACCTACGGCATCCCCATCGAGTACTGGAATCCCGAAGGCGGAGCGGGCCAACAGGAGGTGAACCTGCTCTACTGCGACCTGCTCGAGGCGGCGGACCGGGCCTTCCTCTTCAAGCACGCGGTGAAGGAGATCGCCGCGAGCCAAGACCTCATGGCAACGTTCATGGCCAAGACGCTTCCAGGGTTCGGTTCGAGCTGTCACATCCACCAGTCGCTTTGGTCGGAGGGAAGGAACCTCTGCTGGCAAGCCGATGCACCCGGTCACATCTCGGACCTGACTCTCGATTACGTCGGCGGACAGGTTGCGACGCTGCGCGAGATGACACTGTTGTTCGCGCCCACGCTCAACTCCTACAAACGGCTCCAGCCCGACCTCGGCGCCGGCACGACAGCCTCATGGGGATTCGAGAACCGGTCCTGCTCCATCAGGGTGATCAATGAGAACGAGGAATCAGCTCGCGTGGAGAATCGTGTGCCGGGCGGCGACGTCAACCCGTATCTGGCGATGGCAGGCTGCATCGCCGGCGGGCTGTACGGACTCGAGAACAAGATCAAGGCGACCGACCCGATCGAGCACAACGCCTACCACGATTCGTCTATCGAGGTGCTGCCAACCTCGCTCGAGCAGGCGATCCGGGCCTTCGAGACAAGCGAGGTCGCGGTCGAGTACCTGGGTGCCGAGTTCGTGCGTTTCTTCGCGGCCACCCGACGTTGGGAGCTCGAGCAGTTCCGCTCGGCGGTGACCGACTGGGAGGTGCGGCGCTACCTCCCGTTCGTCTGACCGTGGGGAGTAGACGGAGCTGAGGGCATCGTCGCGGTTGCAGGCTCCGGGCGTCGGACACGCCAGCGGCAGACATAGGAGGAAGGAGGCCACTGACATGACAAACGTCGCGCTCGTGACAGGCGGCACGGGAGGAATAGGGCGCGCGATATGTGCCCGTCTCTGCGAGGCCGGCTATAGCGTGCTTGCCGGAGACGTCACTGTGACCGGCCGGCCAGGCGCGATCTCGGCGGCCGAACCGGGCGACGTGTTGGGGTACCCGATGGATGTCTGCTCGGATGAGAGCGTGGAGGCAGCCGTCCAGGCCGCAGACCGAATGGGCATTCTCACCGGGATCGTCAACTGTGCAGGCGTGCTGCGCGAGGCGTGTGCCGATGCGATGACGGAGGTAGAGGCCAACGCCATGTGGGCGGTCAACGTGATGGGAGCGGGTCGGGTCACGCGCGCCGCGCTCGACCATCTCGGCGCGGGTTCGGCGGTCGTCAACATATCGAGCATCGTCGGGACGATCGGTCGCTTCGCGGGCACCGCGATGTACTCGGCAAGCAAGGCGGGGCTCGAGGGCCTTACCCGCGTCCTCGCCTGCGAGCTCGCCCCGCGACGGATCCGGGTGAACGCCGTGGCGCCCGGCTACATCCGCGTCCCGATGGCACCCGTGTGGGCCGCCATGTCCGGAGGCGAAGACGCGCTTTCGGACCAGGTCCCCCTTGGCAGGCTCGGAGAGGTCGACGAGGTCGCACAGGTCGTCGAGTTCCTCCTCTCCGAGCGCGCCTCGTATGTCACTGGCTCGGTGGTCCGGGTGGACGGAGGGCTGTGGGCATGGTGAGCGAAGGTCGGGAAGCGGCCAACCGCGAGGCCTTCGAGCGCATGTGCCGGGCCGATCCGGTGCTGGTCGACGTCCAGCCCGCCCGCGAAGTGGTGCCAGGAATGGCGGACGACATGATCCTCGCCTCGGGACCTCGCCTCGCGTGGGGAGGACTACCTCGGAGGCCAGCGAAGGGCGATCATCTACGGCGCGCTCTTCGAGGGTCTCGCATCAGACGTCGAGGATGCCGAGCGCAAGATTGCCAACGGCCAGATCCGTGTCGAGGCTTGCCAAGATCACGGCTGTATCGGCTCTGTGGCCGGCATCTACACCGCTTCGATGCCGGTATTCGCGGTCGAGAACCGGGCGTTTGGGAACGTGGCGTTCTGCAACTTCTATGAAGGGGAGTCCCGGAGGCGGCTCAATTACGGAGCGTACGACGAAGGGGTTCGCGATCAGCTGCTCTTCATCGCGGATGTCGTCGCGCCGACGCTGCGCGAGGCCATAAGACGGTCCGGAGGCATCTCGCTGAAGCCCCTCATGATCCGGGCGTTGCACATGGGCGACGAGCTCCACAGCCGGAACTCGGCAGCCACGCTCCTGTTCCAACGCGACCTTTATCCTCATCTCCTCCACGTCGCCGAGACCGACCGCCGGCGCGTGGAGCAGACCCTCGACTACCTGGCGGGAAGCGACTATTTCTTCCTCCGACTCTCTATGGCGAGCAGTAAAGCGACCGCCGACCCGGCTCACGGCATCGACCGGTCCAGCGTCGTGACATCGATGGCCCTCTATTGCCGGGGTGTCGCGATCCGGGTGAGCGGCCTCGGTGAGCGGTGGGAGCTCGGCCCGTACCCGCAGGTTCACGCGAGGATGTTCGAGGGATTCACCACCGAGGACATCGACTGGATCGGTGGCGAGTCGATCATCAACGAGACCGTCGGCCTCGGCGGATTCGCCCAGGCGGCGGCGTTCCCCCTGCAGAACTACCAGGGCGGGTCGCCGCAGGCGATGGTGGAGATGAACCTTGCAATGTACGAGATCACAGTCGGGGAGCACAGTGATTACCGGATCCCCTTTTTCCAGTACCGAGGCACGCCGACAGCGATCGACGTCTTCCGCGTCGCTCGTACCGGTATCACTCCCGCACTCGACGTCGGGCTGGCGGGACGCGACGGTGGGCAGATCGGAGCCGGAATCGTGAGAGCGCCGATCGAGTGTTTCACCAACGCCGTCGCGAGCTACGAGTCAAGGTACGGCTCACCCGCTGAGCGACTCGGCCGCGCCGACGCGGACCAACGATCGGAACTTCCATGCCTCGAATGACGATAAACGGCGCCGAGATCAGTTATTCCGATCTCGGGACCGGACAGCCGCTCCTGCTGCTGCACGGGTGGTCTATGAGCGGCCGGTTCTTCCAGCGCCAGCTCGAGCCGCTCTCATCCGCCTATCGGGTGGTCGTCCCGGACTACCGCGGTCATGGCGAATCCGAGAACGTGCTCAGCGGACACACCGTCGAGCAGTACGCCGACGATGTCCGCAAGCTGGCGGCGGCTCTGGGCCTACAGCGCCCGACATTGATCGGCTGGTCCATGGGCGCGATGGTCGCCTATGAGTACCTGAAGCTGGTGGGTGAGAGCCATGTCGCCGGGCTCGTGGTCGTCGACCAAGGGCCATCCGACTTCAAGTGGCCTGACTATCCAGACGGCGTGTTCACAGCCGAGGATCTCGCCCACGGCAACAAGCAGCTGCAGACCAACCCGGCCGTGCTGGCGGCCGAGTTCGTAGACCTGATGTTGCACGAGCCCGACGAGACGACGCGCACGTGGATGGTCGAGGAGATGCTCAAGTGCCCGCCGGCAATCGCTGGTTCGATCCTGCTCGACCAGACGCTTCGCGACGACAGAGCCACGATCTCGAGCTTGAGGCTCCCGACGCTCGTCATCTTCGGCGAGGACCCGAAGCTCAACAGCCCCGCCGCCGGAAAGTGGATCAGCGACCAGATACCCGGCTCAAGATTCGAGGTCATCGAGGCTTCGAGCCATTGCCCGTTCTACGAGCAGGCCGGCAGGTTCAACGCCGTTGTCGCCAGGTTCGTCGAGGAGCTGGCTCTCGCCGGCCCTTAGGCGATGCTTGTGGTTTACGGCGGCCCTGTTGAATGGCCCCCAGCACCGTTGCCAACTTTAAAAAAACGCCCGCGCCCGCACTTGGTCGGGTGGCCGGGGGCATCTCAGCCCCCGGCTCCCACAGATCCCGGCGTGACAGTCTCCCGTCACCGGGCTCTTCTCATCGGTCTGCAAGTCAGACCGCACGGACCCAGCGCCACTGGGCGAACAGACCGGGCTGTCGATCGACCAGTCCGGTCCACCACCGCTTGAAGCTCCTGTAGGTCTGCAGTCGCCGATACTTCTTCCCGGCCCAGCGCCTCAGGTAGGAATTGACACGCTGCAGGAGGGGAGCCATCGCCGACCGGTAGAACCGGCCGTAGTAGGTCATCCATCCCCTGACTATGGGGTTCAGCCATTGGGCGAGGTCATCTAGGGACGAGCCAGTGTGCCGGTGTATCCGCATGGCACGCAGCTCTGCCCCTTTGGCCTTGAGCGCCTCGGTGCTCATCGCAGGCAGGAAACCGGTGAAGTGCACCCCGTTCCCGGGGTTGACCGCCTCCCGTGTCCGAAAGGTGTAACCAAGGAAGGTGAACGAGGTGTGCTCGTTGTGCCCACGGCGCGCACCGTCTTTGCAGTAGACGATCCGCGTCTTGTCCGGGTGCAGCTTTAAGCCCACCTCTCCCATCCGCTCGGCGATGGCCGAAAGCACCTCTTCGGCCTGGTGCCTGTTCACACAGTGCACGACAGCATCGTCGGCGTAGCGCTCGAAGGGGCAGTCCGGGAACCTCCGGGCCATGAAACGAACTCCTCCTTCAGTGTTCGTGACGCACCCTCTGGAAAATATTGCGACTGCAATGTTTTGCCGAGGCAAGTTTGAGCGAAATTCGAAACACCCGCCGGCCGCCCGGCGCACCCCAATCAGGGCTGATCTGTTGCGATCGCCCGCTCCGGGCAGTTACGCGCCGCCTCGAGAACTCGGGAGACAAGGTGCTCGGGCACCTCGGGGATCGTGACGACGGCATAGCCGAGCTCGTCGACGTCGAAGATCTCGGGCACCAGCACGTGACAACGATTGTGGCCCTGGCAGCGCTCAGGATCGACCGTGACCTTCATCTCAGGTCTCCCTAGGCACGAGGCGCCGGCCGAGTCGAGGCCCCGGTAGCCCGTAAGGCTGGCGACGCATCACACCGCCGCAGCGGCAGGGGCCCGAGGCCCCACCACGGCACATCGGGGTCGACAAGCTCGAACTGCGGGACGCGCCGGAGCAGGACCTCGAGGCCGACCCGCACCTCTCGGCGGCCGAGGTTCGAACCGAGGCATCGATGCGCCCCTATCCCGAAGGCGAGGTGGGGATTGTCGACCCGGTCGATTATCACCTCGTCAGCATCGGTGAAAACCTCCTCGTCGCGGTTGCCGGAGCCCAACAGCAGCAGCACCCTGTCGCCGGTACGGAGGGCTTGGCCTCGCAGGGCCACGTCGTGAGTCAAGGTTCTCGCCATTCCCTGGACCGGTGCGAGACAACGAAGGAACTCCTCGGTCGCCGCGACCATCAGGTCGGGTTGTGACACGAGCCGGCGCCGGTCCTCGGGATGCTGCGCGAGATACCAGAGGGCCGAGCGGATCGACCACGCCGAGGTCTCCAAGCCCGCCACCAGCAACAACAAACAGTAATCCGCGAACTCATCCTCACTGAGCGGCCGACCTTCGACGCGCCCGGCAAGAAGATTTCCGAGGAGATCGTCTCGCTCGGGCTCATCGAGGCGCTTGCGCCTCAGATCCCGGAAGTAGGCATCCACCTCCTTTGCGGCTTCGACGGCATCCGCCGGGTCCTCGGTGCGACCGTAGAGCATGCGCTCGACCCAGTTCTGGAAACGGTCGTAGTCCTCTTTCGGCAGGCCGGCCATCTCGGCGAACACGATCATCGGCAAGATGCGTGCGTAGGACAGGCTGGCATCGAACACCTCGTCCGCGGCGAAGGCATCGGCCAGGCTCTCGGCCACACCGTGTACGAACGGCTCGAGCCGGGCGATCCGGGCGGGCGCAAACGCGGGAAGCAGCATCCGGCGGTAGTGCTGGAGTGCGGGGGGGTCGATATCGAGCGGTATCAACGGCCGCTCGTTGCCGAGCGACGGCAGGAGCATGCCCTGCGCGACGGAGAAAACATCGGGATTCTGCTCCGCGCTCCAGATGTCCTCGTACCTCGTGAGGAACCAGAAACCCCCGTAACGCTGGCTCTTCCCGACCGGGCAGGTCGCGCGGAGCTCCCGGTAGGCGCTGAAGATCGTGTCGAGGTCGCCTCCGTGATGACCGAAGTTCTCAGGGACCGTTCTCATCGCTTTCGGTCACCTTCCTATTGAGTGAGATAACCGCCGTCCACGACCAAGTCAGCACCGGTCACCCAGGCCGAGTCGTCCGAGGCGAGGAACAACGCGGCGCCGGCGATGTCCTCGGGCCGGCCCAGGCGACCCAGCGGTATCTGGTTGATGAACCACCCGCGCCGGGCAGGGTCGCTCAGCCCGGCTGCCGTCAACGGCGTCTCGGTGACCCCGGGGCAGATGGAGTTCACGCGAATCGCATGGCGGCCGAGCTCGACCGCGAGCGCTTTGGTCAGCATCCGCACGGCACCCTTGGACGCGTTGTAGTGGACCTGCGGGTGACCGGAGCTCGCGAGCACGGCGATCGCCTCGATGGAGGCGAGATTGATCACGCTCCGGGTGGCTCCGGCCGGCGACGGACGAGCGATCATCACCCGAGCCGCCGCCTGGCTGAAGAGGAAGGTCCCGGTCACGTTCACCCGCTGAACCTCATCCCACTCCTCGAGGGAGAGATCGAACAGCTCCGAGTAGCGGACGATCCCGGCGCTGTTGACGAGGATGTCGAGCGAACCGAACTCGCCGGTCGCGAACGCGACCGTCGCCTCGGCGTGCTCGGGGTTGGTCACTTCGGCGACCGTGGTTCTTGCCAGAGGGTTGGCAGCGAGATTGCTCCTGGCCAGGCCCGCCTCGTCACGATCGGCCGCGACGACGAACGCGCCTTCGTCGAGAAACCGGTTCGCGATCGCCTGCCCGATCCCCGAAGCGGCTCCGGTGACTATCGCCACCTTGCCGTGCAGACGGCCGTCGTCGGTCATGTCTTCACCTTTCGCATCGGCGAGCACTCAATTAGACGAGCGATCGGCCGAGGCGAGGGATCGGCCGAGGCGTTCGCCAGCCTCCTCGAGACCGCGTCTTGCGACAGCGAGCGCCCGGGTAAAAGAGAAGAATCCGTGCACCATGTCGTCATAACGGCTGAGCTCGACCGGAACGCCGGCCTGCTCGAGCCGATTTGCGTAGATCAGGCCCTCGTCACGGAGAGGATCCTGGCCCGCGACGATGACGAGGGCAGGAGCCAACCCGGACAGGTCATGGGCGTATGCCGGGGCTGCATAAGGGTCGGGCTCGCCCCCGCCGTCGCCCAGATACCGGGGCCAGGACCACTCCATCTCGGCCTTGGACAGAAAAGGGTCATCTCCATGCTCCTTGTAAGACGGCGAGGTCATACGCGGGTCGAGCGCCGGGTACATCAACAGCTGAAAGCGGAGACTGACATCCCCGGAGTCGCGGGCTCGCAGCGCCACCGCAGCTGCGAGGTTCCCACCCGCGCTGTCGCCGGCCACCGCGACACGGGACGGATCGCCTCCGATCTCCTGCCCATTCGAGGCCAGCCAGCGCGTCACGGAGTAACAGTCCTCGAACCCGGCAGGGAACGGGTGCTCGGGCGCGAGCCGGTAGTCGACCGAGACCACGATCGCCTCGGCGCCGCGTGCAAGGCTCCGGCACATCGAGTCATATGAGTCGAGGTCGCCGAATACCCAACCGCCGCCGTGGAAGAACGCGACGAGAGGCCGGACAGCGGAGTCGGGAGCCCGGAACACGCGCACCGGGATCGGGCCGCTCGGGCCCGGGATCGTGCGGTCCTCGCTGGTCCCCCAGGCATTCGGCTCCGCCATCGAGACGAAAAGTTCCCTGAAGTTCTCGCGGCCCTCGAGAAGGGGAAGTGTCATGCTCGACGGCCGAGCCGCCGCAACAAGCTCGTTCAGGAGGGCTTCGACCTGCGGATCCGTGCCGATGGTCCGATTCTTGGACCGATCGCCTCGACTGTCAAGCGACGCTCAGGTGGTCGCGGCGGCGATCTTGTAAAGGTCGGCGCGGGTCGTCTCGATGTGTGCCGCGACCGCTTGTTCGGCCGCGTCCGTGTCCCGATCGCGGATTGCAGAGAGGATCTGGGCATGGTGCAGCTGGGCCGTCCGGAACACGTTGTCGGTAATGACGTCGACCGGAACCCAGATCGCAACGTGTGCGTTCTCGATCCCCTTCCGCATCCACTCGTTTCCGGCCGCTTCGGCGATCCCCAGATGGAAGGCGGAGTCAGCAGCTCGGAACCGCCGCGTCTCCCAACCTTGTTCCATCGTCCGATACGCGCCTTGGAGCTGCTCGAGATCCTCATCGCTGCGGCGGATCGCTGCGAGTCGCGTGGCGCTGCACTCGACCGCCAAACGAAAGTCGATGATCTGCTCGAGCTCACCGAGCCGGGCCCGGATAAGCGGGGCGAGACGCTCTTCGGCCTGCCCGCGGTCGAGCACGAGCACACCGCCAGTCGCTCCTCGACGGGTCTCCAGATAGCCCTCGCCCTCGAGCACGCGTATGGCTTCCCGGACGGTGGTCCTCGAAACGTTGAGCTGCTTGGCGAGCTCCCGTTCCGGCGGAAGCTTGTCGCCTGCAACGAAGCTCCCGATGTGAATGGCCCGTCTGATGTGCTCGACGACGAGCCCGTAGACAGGAGCGTGCTCCACCGGTTCGATAGTGCGCTCGGTCCCGGACCCGCTTCCGCTCACGGGCTTCATGGTTGCACAGGCGTTGACGCCGAGCCCGGCCGCGGTCGTCAGTTGGCACCTAGACGGCGGCAAAGCGGGCGTCCGCCCCGGCTCGCAGCTCGGTTGCCCGCTCGATGGCGGCGGCAGCCGCGGCGGAGGCTCCGAGCTGGTCGAGAAGCCTGGCTTCGGTAAGCCAGTTGTAAGGGCTTGTCGGCTTCAAGCCGATCCGCTCGCTCAGCAGAACACGGGCGACCCCGCTCCGCTGGGCGCGCAGGGCGCGCCTCGACGAGGGTGCGTTGCACCGTGTCGCGCTGCGCGTGACTGCCCCCGAAGAGATTGATCCGCTTTCGGATCGGGAGCAGCAGATCCATCACCTCGCCATAGCGGCCCTTCCCGAATGACACGATCGCCCGGCAGACCGGCATGCCGACCTCGCGGGTGAACATGAAATTGCTCTCAATGCCTTGCGCAGAATCGAGATAGGCGCAGCGGTCGGCGATCAGCGCGTCTGCTTTGTCGATTCTGGCCGGCACCCACGTATGTCATCACGGCGTGCATGTCGTTGAAGGCGTAATGGGCCGTCTTCATCTTCGGATCCCAACCGTCGGCGAGGCTGGCCCACCTCGCCGACTCGTCTGCCCCGTCGAGGTAGAGCCGCCACAGCAGCGACGACGCGTCGAGCATCTCCATCACGAGACCATCTGAGTCGTCCTTGTGCAGAACGCTGTCGAAGATGCGCATCGCGACGTCGGGACGTCCCGCCTCCAGCGAGTAGATGCAGTAGTGCCACCAATTGTGGACGTTGAAGAAGTTGCCCGTCGACCAGTCGCCGACACGCTCGTCGAAGTAGCGGAGTCCCTCGCCGAAACGGCCCTGCATCTCGAAAGTGTGAACGACCGCATGGATCCCCCAGACGTCCTTCGCTGTTGCGTTCGACCGCCTCCCGCCCGACGTCCTCGCTCCGGTCGTAGTGACCGGCCTCTTCGAGACCGAACGCGAACATCCCCATCACGAGCGAGTAGTGCTCGTCTTCGGGCGACCACGCCGTGAGCACGCCGGCGACGCGGTCTCGCAGGCTCGTCGCGTTCCCCGTGAAGAAGTCGATCTGATGACCGACGGCAAGTGCGAGGACGTCACGGGGATACAGATCCGAGACCTCCTGCAGCAGCTGGCCACAGCCGAGCATGTCACCCCCGAGCCAAGCCGTCACGGCCGCGAGGTGGCGCAGTTCCCGGTCGTGAAAGCCGGACCGGTCCACATTGCCCAGCCACGCACCGAGGCTCTCGCGTGCCGACGCCACATCGTCCGGCTCTGTCCCGAGCACTCCGAGATATCCCCCGAGGGCGCGCCCCATCGGGAGGTCGGGCTCGACCTCGAGCGCTCGGGCCGTCTCGACCCCGACTTCGGGGCGGAAGTACAACAGCGCGGAGACCGCGGCGTCGAAATGGCCGACGGCTTCTTCGGTCCCAGTCAGCGGCACGCCTTGGCGATCGAACGTCATCTGTGCACCTCCTGTTTCGTCCCTTTCGTCCTCTTGTGCTCGACCACCCGCCCCGGCGTTCAGGCCTGCCCGGGTGATCGAGCCGCCCGGGCTGCGCACGACGATACGGGTGCGCTCGGCCCGGAAGAGGTCATGTGAGTATTCGATCGGGCTGCCGTCTTCGTCAACTGTGGTCCTTGTTATCGAAAGCAGCGGCACTCCCGGCGCGACGCCGAGAATCGCACTCTCCTCAGACGACGCGGGAACCACTTCGATGCGCTCGACGGCCTCGCCCGGCCGAGTCCCGTAGTGGTCCTCGAGCAGCTCGTACACCGACCCTCCGAGCGGGAGCTCGAGCAGGCCCGGGAACCTGTCCGCAGGTAGCGTGGCGTGCTCGACCGAGATGGGGCTCCCGTCGGCCAGCCTGATCCTGACGAGGCTCACGACGAGCGCACCGACCCGCAGGCCGAGCTCTTTGGCAACCGCCTCGTCGGCTGCCGTCAGGCCGGCCTTGACGACCCTCGTCCCTGCCGTGACGCCCTGCGAACGCAGCATCGTGGGCAGCCCGACGATGCGGGACAGGTCCCGCTCGATCTTCGACTGGCTGACGAAGGTGCCGCCGCCTCTGCCCGGGACTCGCCGGACGACCCCCTCGTCGTTCAGCGCTCCGAGGGCCTGACGCAACGTCGACCGGCTCACACCGAGGGACTCAGCGAGATCGCGCTCTGACCCGAGCCGCTCGCCCGGTCGCAGGTCGCCCGCGTCGATGCCGGGACACGAGGCAGAGCACGGCGTGACCCTCGGCGGGCGCTCGCGCCGAAGGTTCACGGCGCTTCCGACGCGCTCAGACCTCCGAGCGCTGCCAGCGACTCGGGCAGCACCTGTCCGCCGTCGACGACGATCGCCTGTCCCGTGATGTAGGCGGCCTCGTCGGTGGCGAGGAACAGCGCCGTGTAGCCGACCTCGTCGACCGTGCCGAGCCTTCCGAGCGGGATCGACGCCTTCATCGAGGCCGCGTAGGCCTCGCCGAGCTCGATCGAGGCCTTCGCTGACGACGTTGCCCGGCATGAGGGCGTTGACCGTGATGCCGCTCCTGGCGAGCTCGATCGCCGCCGTTCGCATGAACCCGAGCTGGCCGGCCTTGGTGGCACCGTAGTGCGCCCAGCCGGGGAAGCCGGTGATCGGGCCGGTGATCGAGGACGTGAGGATCACCCGGCCGTGTCCGGAGCGCTGCGAGGGCCGGAACGCATGCCTGCACCGACAGGATGCAGCCCTTCAGGTTGGTGCCGAGCACCTCGTCGATCCCTTCCTCGGTCATCTCCGCCAGGCGCTGGGCGGGGAAGATCCCTGCGTTCGCGCAGAGCACGTCGATGCCACCGTGACGCTCGATCGCCGTCGCGGCGATGCGTTCACAGTCCGCACGGTGAGCGACGTCAGCCAGCACGTAGGAGACCTCGCCCTCGACCGACAGCTCCTCCACAGCGCCGTCGGGCCGCCTGCTCGTCTCGCCCGACGAGGAGCACCCGGGTACCGGCGCGCGTGAAGACCCGGGCGATTCCCTTCCCTATGCCGCGGGTGCGCGCCGGTCACGACGACGCTTCGTCCGTCGAGTGGTTTGAACACACTTGCCTCCTTGCTGCGGCCTCGGGCCTGCCGGCCCGTGGTGGTGACTCGTCAGCCGAACCGGCTCAAGTAGCTCTCGGCGAGGTCGCAGCTCGTCGAGGGTGTAGCCCGCTCCGAGCTCGCGTGCGATCTCGACGGCGCTGTGCGAGCCGATCCAGGCAACGAGGAGGAGCCGCCGGAACATGATGAAGGTCCAGATCTCGGCTTCGTCCTCGGGCGATACCTCCGCCAACCTCCGGTAACCGCGCAGCCAGCTGTCCACCAGCTCGGGTACCTGCGGCCGGTGCTCGAAGAAGCTCACAGTCGTCCCGAGATCGTAGAGGTACCAGCTGAAGCCACAGTCGTCGAAGTCGATGACGCTGACCGCCCCGTCGTCGACAAGCAGGTTCGCAAGGCGCGTGTCGGCATGCACGAGGCCGTAACGCTCGGGGCCGGCACCGTAGGCTCGAAGCCGCCGCTTCAGGGTCTCGTCGAGCCGACCGAGCACTTCGCGCTCCTCGGTTCCCACGGCGACGCCCTTCTGCCACCGTCCCCAACGCGCTCTCGGCGCCAAAGGCTGCTTCGTAGTGCCAGTGGAACCGGGCGAAAGCCGCTCGGGCGGTTCCAGCCCCGAGAGTGCAGGTGCATGCGCGCGGTCAGCTCGCCGAGTGCCTCGAAGCTCCCGACGTCCTGTTCGAGCGGTTCGACACCAGGAAGAAACTCGAACATCACGCAATAACGCTCCTCGCCACTACTGGCGTCGGTCAAGGCGACGACTCTGTCGCCGTTGGAGGCGACCACGACCCGTGGGGTCCGGACCCCGGCCTCGGCCCGAAGCGCGTCCATCCAGGCGAGCTCAGAAGCGATCTCCTCTCGGGTGTGGTAACCGAGCCGGTGAACGCGGCAGGGCCTTCGGGCCCTCTCGAGGGTCCTCGACGCGGTAGGTGGCATTCTCCGAGACGTTCAGCAACTCGACGGTCGAGTCAGGGTGGATGTCGAAGCGCCCGACGGCGAGCCGGGCGACCGATGTCGACCCGCTCGAGGACGTCGCCCTCCGCGGACAGGTCATGAACCGGCGCAGACTCTTCGTGGCTCAGTGTTCTCGTCCCTCCACCGAGCCGAGCACGGCCGCGATCTGCTCCTGGGCCACAAGCACGTCCTGAGTCTGCCCGCTCAAGTAGATGCGACCCGCTACGCCGATCATCGACACGTCCACGAGTGCGACGTCGGGTGCGGCGCGCTCGGCCTCGTTCGCTGCCACGGCGGCGAACAGCGCCGGCGTCACCTCGTGGACGAGCAGGGTCTCGCCGGGCAGCACCATCTGAGCTTGACGGTTCCTGTTGATGATGACGGCGTGCTGGTCAGTGACGTCCTCGATCACGTCGGAGTAGAGCGTGCGCGGCCGCAGCTGGTCTGCCGCGTCCGGTGCAGGCCGTCGCAGGATCGCCTGTCCGGCGTGTTCCACGTCCGCGAGAACCGACCCGTGGATCTCGAGCACACCGAATTGCCTTTCGACGAACAAGATTCCCGGCTCGACGCTCTGGCACGGCGCGAAGGGCCAGGTCCGTGACCCGTTCGATGGCGAGACCGGGCGCGACCTCGACGATGAGCGCGTGTCATCGCCCTCGAACGGCGGGTAGCCGTGTGCCGGGTGGGCGTCGCCATGTAGGCCGCGAACCGACGCTGCAGGTCACGGACGAGCAGATAGACCCGAAGCTCCGGGCTCGGTGGAGGCGACGCAGCCGACGCCGCCACGTTCATTCGCTCCCGCTGGCCTTGAAGTGCTTGCTCAGCTCCGGATGCGGGCGCGGAATGACGTGCACTGAAATGAGCTGACCGACGCTCCCGGCCGTCTCCGGCGCCCGCCTCGGTGGCAGCCTTCACGGCACCAACGTCGCCGACAATGGTGACGGCGACGAGACCGTCGCCCACCTCGTCCCGGCTCACGATGGTCACGTTCGCCGCCTTCACCATGGCGTCGGCCGCCGCGAGCGTGGCGACGTAACCCTTGGTCTCGATCATGCCGATCGCGTTGCTGGCCATGTCTTTCTCCTGTCTTGAGGTCGTATCTCTGGTTGGAATGCCCGCTGCCTCCAGCAGTGGGGATCGGGGCTCGCTCGGCTGCGCTGTCGAACGAGAGGGTCAGGCTCCTCGCTTCTGGGCTGGGGCGCGGCGCGGGGGCTGGTCGGCGGCCACGTCGATGGATCCGACGATCAAGGCGTCGATGGGCGGCGCTTTGCCCGGGAACCAGGCCGCGGCGACCGACCCCTGGGCGACGAGCACCCGTTCTCCGATCCCGCTTCCGAGGACGTCGAATGCGACAAGGCGGCTGCCGGTGCCTTCGAGCTGGACCTCGAGGAAGGCGCCGTTTGGGATCTCCTTCAGCCGGCGGGTGGACCAGACGTTGCCGACGACGGTCGCGGTAACCATCAGTGCTCCTTCTCCACTTGGACGCCCTCGGCCCGGGCGCGGTCGCGGCCGAGCGGCGTGAGGACGGCATTCGGACCGAGAACGATCTTCGCGCCAGACCTGGCCGCTTCGCGGACCGTCGCCTCGGTGACCGCGCCCTTCTCAATGCGGTGCACGGGCTGGAACGAGCCCGGCGCGGCAACCGGTGCGAAACCGAAGCGCAGCCGACCGGTCCGCAGGTCCTCACGCTGCTTCGGGTTCTCGAACAGATGCAGCAAACGGCTCACGAACAAGGCCAGGTCGGCGTCGGTGCGAAGCATGACCGTCTCGACCTCGCCGGCCGCAGCCGCCTGCGAGGGGAACCGGGGGGCCAGCCCCCGCGGCTCGGGCACCGACTTCCACAGCTCGGGCAACGCCTCGCCGAGAGCCTCGCGGACGAGGGCCCGGAGGTCGTCGAGGGTCTGAGACGGCTCGCTCATCGCCGACTCCCAAGGGCTGTCTCGGCGGCGGTCGCGGCCTGACGCACGTCGGACTCTCGACCCGACAGGTACACGCGCCCGGTCGCGCCGATCATCCGGTAGTCGACGACCTTGACCTGAGCGGCTTTCTCCGCCTCGTTCGCCGCAAGGATGGCGTAGGACGCCGGCTGCACCTCGAGAACGAAGAGCGACTCACCCGGGAGCGCCATCGAGCCGATCTTGTTGCGGTTGATGAGAAACGCGTGCTGGGGATCGAGCATCGTGATGATCCTCGATGCGAGGATCTCGGGGCTCGTGGCCTCGCGTGCGGTGGCTCCGAGCGCTTCGAGAACCGCCGCCGCGGCCGCGCGCACCTCGTCGGTGCTCCCGTGGATCTCGAGGTAGCCGAACTGTCGCTCGACGACGAGGATGCCGGCTCGTACCTCCGCGTGCTTGAGCGCGACGTCGGTGAGCGGCTCGATGTCGAGCCCGGGCGCGATCTCGATGATCTGGGCGGCGACGTCGCTCCGGGGCAGGCTGCCGCGGATCCAGGTGCCCAGATAGCACATCGTCTGCGGTTGCAGCCGGTCGAGAAAGATGAACGATCGGAGCTCGGCCATCGCTACCGCTTCGCGATCAGGCTGAGCTCTTCGAGAACCATCCGTCGGATCTCCTCGCGGAGCAGAGCCACCTCGGCCGTCACCTGTTCCTGCGCGGGCGGCGCGTTTGCGCCGACCTGCGCGGCCGAACGCGCCGGCATCCGGCCCGCGTCCGCCGGCACCAGGTTCGACGCGTACGGGTACGGCGGCACGTGTCCGTGTGGCTGCTCCCAGGGCGTGAGGCCGGCGAAGTTGCCGAAGGGCTCATCCGCGCTTGCGTTGTAGGCCACTTGGGTCATCTGGGTCAGATGCTTGGGTTGCAGGTTCTCGGCCATGGAGGACCGCCCGAAGTAACCCGTCCCGACCGTCATCGTCAGCGCAAGGTTCGTCTCGATCCCCGAGCTTCCGAGGCTGTTGCCGGCGTTCACCACGACCCGGAGCACCCTCACCGCTGCGCCATAGTCCATGATCGTCCTCGGATTCGTGCTGTGGATGGCCGCCGAGTGCCCGGGGCCGGAGATGCGCAGCACCGCCCGGGCGGCCTCTATCCCGCGGTCGATGCTCGGTACGGCGACGAGACCGAGGACCGGGCACAGCTTCTCGTGTGCCAATGGCTCTTCGGGAACGACGAGATCGAAGGGCGCAACGAGGATTCGAGTATTGCCGCCGACGCGGACGCCGGCCTCGGCGGCGATCGAGGCGGCATCCTTGCCGATGAAGCGCAAGTCGAAGGACCCGTTGGGGAAGAGAAGCTGGCGTACTCGGTCCCGCTCCTCGTCGGCGAGCATGTAGGCGCCTTCTCGGTGCAGGTGCCGCACGAGGTTGTCGAGGGCGGGCTGCTCGCAGATGAGCACCGACTCGTTCGTGCACAGGATCGAGTTGTCGAAGCTCTTCGAGTCCACGATTCGCTTTGCCGCCAGGGCAAGATCCGCGGTCTGGTCGACCAGCACGGGAACGTTGCCGGGCCCGACCCCCATAGCGGGTGTGCCCGAGCTGTAGGCACTCCGGACCACGGCCGTGCCGCCGGTGGCGACGATGACGTCGGTGCGGTCGTCGGTCATGAGGGCGTTGATCAACGGCACCGAAGGTTCGTCGACGACCTGTATCGCCCCGTCGGGCGCCCCGGCTTCGACCGCGGCCTCCGCCAAGGTGCGGGCCGCGTCGGCGCAGACGCCCTTGGCCTTCGGATGGGGGCTCACGATGACGACGCTGCGGGTCATCAGGCAGAGCAGCGCCTTGAAGAACACGGTCGCTACCGGGTTCGTCGAAGGAGTGAGCGCCAGGACGACGCCCGCCGGCCGTGGAATCTCGAGGATCTTCGCCATCGGATCAAAGCGCGGCGACACGTAGTCATGGTCCCGGTAGGCCTCGACAAGCCCGGTGCTGCAAGAGAGGTTCTTCAGCACCTTGTGCTCGACCACGCCGTAACCGGTCTCCCGCACCGCCCATTCCGCGTACTCCCGGGCCTTGGCGGCTCCCGCTCGAGCGGCAGCCGAGACGATGCGGTCGACAGTGCCCTTGTCGTAGCGGGAGAACGCGAGCGCGGCCCACTGGGCCCTCTCCAGCATGGCGCGCGCCCGGGGGACGCCGGCGGGCTCGGTCATGAGATCGACCACGACCTCGGTCATGTCCCGACCTTTCCGCCTCTGCGGACATCCTGCCAGGCCTGGCCGATCGCGACCTCGGTGCGGCCGAGCAGCTCCTCGGAGAGCTCGGGGGTCATGAGAATGCCGGGCTTGAACTGCAGCACCCGGGGGTCCAGGGTCGAGAAGATGGCCCATACGCCGTTTTCGTAGAGGTGCTTCATCACGTACTTCGCGCCCTCGGGGTGGGCGAACTCGAGCCCCATCACGAGACCGTTCTGGCGGATGCCGACCAACCAGTCGGGATATACGTCCTGGATCGCGCGAAGGCCCCGGCCGATCAGGTCGGAGACGTAGTGGACCATCGAGCGCGTCTCGGGGCGGCAGGTGATCTCCAAGGTCTTCAGGGCTGCCACGCACCCGAGCTCGGCCCCGCCGAAGGTGGATATGTGACCGAAGCCGTCCTCGCTCAGCCAGCCCGCGGCGGCCTCGCTGACAAGGACGGCGGAGATCGGGTAGAGCCCACCCGAGATCCCTTTGCCGGTCACCAGGATGTCGGGCTCGATGCCGTGCTTGCTGATCGCCCAGAGCTCGCCCGTGCGCATCAGGCCCGTCTGCACCTCGTCGGCGATGTAGAGCGCACCGTGACGCTCGCAGAGCCGCTTGACACCCTCGAGATAGCCCGGGTCGGGGAGAGGGAAACCGTAGGTCGCGGGGATCGTCTCCATGATCACGGCCGCCACGTCGCGGCCACGAAGGGCCTCGTCCATCGCCGGCAGGTCGTTGAAGGGGACGTGTGGGAACTCCTCGGGCCGGTCTGCCAGGAACAGCGCCGCGAACCGGTCGTCGCCGGTCGCCACCGCAAGTCCTGTGTGGCCGTGGTAGGCCTTCACGATCGAGACGATCTTGCGCTTCTGGGTGGTGTGCCGGGCGGTCTTGAGTGCGATGTCGATCGCCTCACCTCCCCCGCTGCCGTAGATGACCTTGGTGATGTTGGCCGGAGCCGTTTCGACGAGCGCCTCGGCGAGCGCGGTCCGCGCGAGGGACGGGAAGTGATGGTTCCCGATGTCGAAGCGCTGCATGGCCGCAGTCACGGCTTGCACCACCTCCGGATTGCGGTGGCCGAGGTTGTAGGTCCCGCCGTTCAGGTGGACGTCGATGAGGCGCTTGCCCGAGACGTCGTAGATGAAGTACTCCTCCCGCCGGTCGATGACGAGCGGAACACCGGAGTCGATCCAGAACTGGGTCTTGTCCGGGTTCCAGAACTCCTTCGACTTGGCGAGCATGTCGCTCTTGGAGTCGAAGGCGATCATCTCGGCGCTCAAGGAAACCTCCTCCGAAGGAGCCCGGCCGGAGCCGGGACTATCGGTTCAACCGAAACTCTACCAAACTGAACCGTTCCATGCAAACGATTTTCACCCACTCAAGAAATGCGCAACCGAAACTGGGAGCGCCTGTCGAGGTCAGGCCCCGGCGTACTGTTGGCCGGATGATGGCGTCACGATGGGATCGTTATACAGACCTCGTGCAAACTCGGGTGGCGGCGGCGGATCGCGACGGTGAGCGACGCACGCCGTCTCGCGATGCGGCGACTACCACGGGCGGTCTTCGACTACATCGACGGCGGCGCCGGCTCCGAGTCCACGATCCGGGCGAACCGGAGGTCGATCGAGGCCGTCGAGTTCCGTCCCCGCATGGGAGTCACCAAGGGCGTGCCGGCGCCCGATCTCGCAACCTCTGTCCTCGGCTGCAAGCTCGAGATGCCCGTCCTCCTCAGCCCGGTCGGATTCACACGGATGATGGATCCACTCGGGGACGTCGCCGGCGTGCGAGCGGCAGGAAAGGCAGGCACGATCTTCACCCTCAGTTCCATGTCCGGCCACTCCATGGCCGAGGTCATCGCCGCGGGCCATGCCGCCGGCCTTGGCGGCCATCGCATGGATCCGCGCCGTAGCCGATCAGCGCGAGATCTCACCCGCTGACCTCTGTCGACGACTCCGAGCCGGGCTAGTCGGTGAGCCGGCGGCCCCTAAGCCAGATGCTGATCGTCCACGGCACGAAGCGACTGCTCGATCGCCTCAAGACCGAGCCTCATCAGACTGAAGAGAGGTCGACCACGGCCCTGGGCGACTGGTACGCCACTTCCTCTTCTGGCGTCCCCAGGTTGCCCTGTTCGTCAACGAGTCGACCTTGTTTCCATCCTCATCCCGTTGGCTCCGGCGACCACTGTCATTGCCCGCTTCTCAGAGTCCTCGGAGAAGTGTTGGCACGCGGACTGAGCTAGTCCAGCCTCATAGCCGCCGAGTTGACCGGAATGGGCGAATGGCGGCTGGCCAAGACTGCTAACCGCAGTGTGGTGGGAGTCATGAATGAGTTCGGTTACCTCGGCCAGGTGTACCGAGACGATTCCCCCGAACAGCCGCTTCTGATGCTCTCGTTGCGTTTGAGCGAGACGCCATGCGGGCCTCTCTACAAGCGCCTTGGCAGCCCCGATCGAGAGCTCGCTGCACGCCTATCGGAATTCGAGGGCCCTTAGACGTTGTCGCCGTCGGGAACAGCGAGTAGCTGACCGAGGTAATCGGCCGCATGGCGGTCCCTCGCCGGTTTGAAGTGGGAGTAGACGGTGAGCGTGGTCCTTCCTCCTCCGCCGTGGCCGACTCGGCCGGCGACCTCCGGAAGCTCGACACCCGCGTTCAGCAAGGTCGTCACCACGAAATGCCGGAGGCTGTGGAGGTGGATGCTCTTGTCGAGTCCGCAACGTTTGCGCAGAGTCGCGAATCGTCGGGTAGTCGAATCCGGCCGCCACGGAGCCGACCCGTCGGCTTCGTCGGAGAACACGAAGGCCGACTTCGGCAATGGGACACCGCAGGCGAGTGCCCGTTCGGCACAGCGCGCCCGGTGCGCGTCCAGGATGGATGTGGTGGCGGCATCGAGGGCCACGGTACGAACCGAGGAACGGGTCTTCGGCTTCTGTCGTTCCACCGGACCCTCCGTCCCGATCGAGATGGCCCGGGCGAAACGCACCGTCGCATTGCTGCTGTCGAAGTCGGTCCACCGGAGCGCGCAGATCTCCCCCGGCGCGCCCCGGTCACGGCCGAGACAACCAGATAAACCGCGAAAATCCGGGTCGGTCTCCCGGGCCGCGGCAATCAGCTTGAGCACTTCATCGACCTCAGGTGACGTGATCTCGGGAGAGTCGATCCGCCCGGGCGAGGCCTTGGACGCCGGATTGAACATCAGCATGTCCCAGGCGACCGCCTGCTCGAGCACCGAGTGAATCACGGCGTGTATGCGACGGACGGTGGCGGTCGAGAGCGGGTGGCCGACCTCGCACAGGTCACCGTCGTGCGACTGACGGGGCCGGTGTCCGCAGGCGCCACCGTGCGTCCGCAGCTGCGCGTAGTAACGGTCGATGATCGGCGTCCGGAGCTTGTCGAGCGTGATCGGCGACAGGACGCCGAGCCTGGTGTCGATGATCCGCCTCGTCTCGGCGATGCCCTTGGGCGACCAGTCCCGCGTCGTCCACGCCACCTCGAACCAGCGCTCGAGCAGCTCCCCGAAGGTGCCCTCGCTGATGACTCCTCGGTCCACCTCGGCCAGGAAGGCGCGGATGGCCCGGTCGGCGTCGCGCTTGGAGCCCTTGAAGGTCCGCGTCTTGTACCGCGCCCGCTTCGTAGTCGCGTCCGCGTCCGACGTAGACCCGGAGCTCCCAGCTGTTCTCGCCGTGTTGGCGGACGTGACCTTGCACTGCGCCTACCTACCGGTTGGTGATCTGCCCAGACGGTAGTGGTCCGCTGTGCGGCAGTAGCAATTCGAGTAGCAGATCGGCCCGTTTCCTACCCGCCCGATGGGATTTCAAGGCGTTTACCTGCAGGTTTATCGCAGCCCCAACGGGATTCGAACCCGTGTCTCCACCTTGAGAGGGTGGTGTCCTTGGCCACTAGACGATGGGGCCGGGCACCCTTTCGGGCCGAGCCAGCTTATCCGATCGGCCGAGATCCTGATCCCGTCCGGATAGGGGTCCTGACCCGGACACACGAACCTATGGTCGTGTCAGTCCAACAGGGTGTCACGCTGTCCAGTCCTTCGCCGAGCTTCGGGGATATGTCCGTCTCCACCTCTCTCAATAGGTGTACGTCCCGGTCAAGATCCGACCGTGAGCGAAGAAGTTCGGGGCATCGGCAACTTCGCGGGACGTGAGAACAAGACCCCTGACTCATGTCGCAGCCCTCGCGTTGGAGATAGGTCAGCTGCGCACGTCTCGATGTCCCTCAGCAGTGCCTTCTAGACCCAGAGCTCTCCCCATTTCCACGAGGGTGTGGATGAGTGCCCCCGATTTCGGCACTCTCCGTGACGCTGGTGATGAATGACCGATTGATCTTGAAGCAGTCCACGGGAAACTGGCGTAGGTACGCAAGGGACGAATAACGCGGTTCGCCCCCAGGTCAATGGGACTACTCAAGCACAACCGATGTCGAGCCGATATCGCTCTGATGGGGAGCTACCTAACAGTCGGGGAGCAGGACCGATTGCTGGCTGCCCAGTTCGCCGAGCATGGCGAGGCGTATAACGGGGGAGTCTTGAGGCAGCTCGGAGGCTCCTTCGACCCACATGACGAGGCCGTCCAGACGTTTCATGCTCTGGCTGAACTCGCATGGGCTGACAGTGTCATCGGCGGTCACCCTGACGCGCGTGAAGCATTTGAGAAGGTTGCGCAACTCCTGAACGAGCTGTGTAACAACGTAAAGATGGATCTGAGCGGTGACCGTTCGGATCCCAATGGGGCTGCCGGCTAGCAATCAGCGGGCTAAGGGCCCTACCGATATAAACTCATTCGCCGCTTGTGGCCAGTCGGTCGGCGCCCTCGGTCGCGATCCGTGCGAGCTCATCAAGGAGAATGCCGGGCCTGCTCCAGAAGCTGCGGTCTATGTGGGAAGGCTCGAGGCGGGGCGTCGGGGTCAGGTGGCGATCGGGCAATGCCGATCGGAACGCCATCGATTCGGTACGTGCACCGAGGGGTTGCCGGTATCCTCCGCCGCATGACAACCTCCCGGCTCGAAGCCTTCAGCGACGGCGTGTTTGCCATCGCCGCGACCCTGCTCATCCTGAATGTGCACGCCAATGGTCCCCACCTGGGCCGGGCGCTGGCCCGGGTTTGGCCAAGCTATGCCGCTTACGCCGTGAGCTTCGTCACCATCGGCATCATGTGGGTCAACCACCACGGCGTCTTCGCCCAGATCGACAAGGTCGACCGGACCTTCCTCATGATCAATGTCTTCTTCCTCATGGCGGTCGCTTTCGTGCCATTCCCCACAGTCCTCGTGGCCGACTATCTCCATGACCCAAGTCTCGAGGTGGCAGCCTTGGCCTACGGATTCACGCTCACTGCCACGGCTGTGCTGTACAACCTCCTCTGGTTCTACGCAGCTAGGCGACGACGGTTGCTCAGGAGTGACGCCGATCCTCGGATTGTCTCGGGCATTACGCGGCAGCTATCTGCCTGGGCCGTGGATCTATCTGGCAGCTACCCTCCTGGCGTTGTGGAAGCCGACCGTGAGCGTGGTCCTCTTTGCAGCAATCGCCGCGTCGTACATGGTCGAGAGCGCCGTTTTCGGGCGCCGGGTGCCCGTTGCGCCCTAGCGCTCAGCCAGGCTCGCCGCAAACGACGCTGTCGCCTGCAGCTTTGGTTGGCTCTGACCTCGAGGCGTTAGCTCAAGATTGGGCAAAGAAATCGATCAGTACAGGGGCCAGGACAGCTGAGTCCACCTGGTGCGTTTGGCCCTCCAGTATACGAAGTTGGGCTCCCGCTATGGCATGACTCAGCGTGTGCGCGGTCTGAGCCATGAAGGGAAGGCCGGCGCCTCCGTACATCACCAGAGTCGAGGCCGAAATGCGTGCCGCGCGTCGACGGGTACCGAAGCATCGGGTCCGAGGATGTAGGTGTGGTCGTAAGCAAGTGTGGGTGCGACCGCCTCGAGGCCTGACCAAATTGGCCTGTCGCATCCCATCGATCTGGGCTGCTGGGATCCCGACATAGCTCATGAACAGGGCCACGGCATCGCCTCGACGACCGGTGGCCAAGGCTGCGGTTAGTTGCTCGATGTACTGGCCCAAGCTCGCTGGGCCGCGGGGGTCGTCGTTGTAGGGTGCCTCGTACAGGGCGAGCTTTGTGACGCGTTCGCCGAGGGCGGTGGCGGCTTCCAGTGCGAGGGACGCACCGGATGAGTGACCGTATAGGGAGGCAGCCCCTCCCGCCTCCCCGATCAGGGCATCGATGTCCTCGATCTCCCGCGCTGCACGGCGTAGGGCGACGTGTCACCGCTTTCGCCTCTTCCTCGACGGTCATAGCTGTACACCCTGAGGTGGGGCGCCAGGAGGTCGGCCAGCCCCGGCTGAGAGCCGGACGAATAGGTGCTCAGGGCGCCGTCGACCACGACGAGGGAGGGACCTCCGCCCCTTTCGCCATAGGCGATCCTCGTTCCGTCAGCTGAGCTGACTGTCTTCATGTCGAGCACATTGTTCATGTCACTACATTCCTCTCATTCGAATCTCATTCGAATGCGTCTAGCGCACTTGTTCTGCTAACCCGTTTTTGACGGTGGCTTCAGGCACAGGCGACCTGGTCATGAGGTGGTATTGCTTGAGACAGCGACGAGGTAGGTCGCCAGACGGTCGAGGGAGGTCTTGAAGCCGGCTTGCGCTTCAGGACTACGAAATGCTTCGGGCACATTGGTCGAGGTTGTCCCGCTGAGCGTGGAAGTTTGAGGTGGCGGTCCCCCGCCTAATGCCTGCCTGGTGGTAGGTCTCGGGCGTCCGCCAAAGACATCCGATCAAGAAGGGGACCGCCGTGAAGAAGAACTATCAGACCACGACTGGCCGCGCGTGCAATGGGCGCACCACGCCGAAGAAGGCCAGGCCCGACGCAGCTCGGACGGCCCACGAGGCGGCCGTGGCGTTGCCCGCCACCGTCACCGTCGCCATCGCCGAGCTCGCCGGGGAGCTCGAGGAAGGGCTGCTCGCCTTCGTGGTGGGCACTGGCCTGAAGGTGCTCGACGTGATCCTCGAGGACGAGGCCACCGCCCTCGCCGGCGCCCGCGGCCGGCACGACCCGGACCGCACGGCGGTGCGTCATGGGAGTGACGCCGGGCTCGTGACCCTGGGCGCCCGCCAGGTGTCCATCCGCAGGCCTCGGCTGCGCACGGTCGACAAGGCCGCTGAGGTGCAGCTGCCTACCTACCAATCGGCGTCGTCCACCGAACTGCTCGGCCGCGAGACCATGGCGCGGATGCTCGCCAAGCTCTCCACCCGGCGCTACGCGGTGGGGCTCGAACCGGTGGGTGAGGCGGTGACCGCGAGGAGCCGCTCTGTGTCCAAGTCGGCGGTGTCGCGCCGCTTCGTGGCGGCGACGGAGTCCGCGCTGGCCGAACTCATGTCGGCCGACCTCTCGGAGCTCGACCTGGTGGCGATCATGGTCGACGGGGTCCATTTCGCCCAGCATCTGTGCGTCGTGGCGCTCGGGATCGACATCGACGGGACCAAGCACCCCCTCGCCCTCGTCGAAGGCGACACCGAGAACGCCACCGTCGTGAAGGGCCTGCTCGTCGGGCTGCGCGAGCGGGGGCTGGACGTGACCAAGCCCACGCTGTTCGTCACAGACGGCGCCAAGGCGCTGCCCGCGGCGATCCCCACCGTGTTCGACCACCCGGTGCTGGCGCGGTGCCAGGAGCATTATGCCGAGGACCGAATTATGCCGACTTGGCAACGAACGCCGGGGTGGGACGGGTGGTGTGGGCTGAAGTGCTCGGCATAATTCGGGGTCACTGATCGGTCGAAACTTCCTCTCTGGAGACAGATTCGGAGAGGAGACGACGATGGAACAACGCACACCGAGGGTCACCGGACCGTTGGCGGACTTTGCCACCGGCTTTGCCGTGATGCTCACCGAGCAGGGATACAAATCGCTGACCGTGAACGGTCAGCTTCGGTTGATGGGCCACGTGAGCCGATGGCTTTCGGCCAAGGGGCTGAACTCAGGTGATCTGACAGAGAGCCGGATCGACGAGTTCCTCGGGGCGAGGCGCGCCGAGGGTTACACCCAGCTGCTCTCGCCGCTGGCGGTGATGCCGCTCATGGACCACCTTCGAGAACTGGGCGTGGCACCAGCGTCGGTTCCGGTGCCTCTCACGGCGGTGGACGAACTACTGGAGTTCTTTCGCTCCTACCTGGTGACCGAGAAGGGCCTGGCGATGCCCACGGTGCGCAGCTACGTCGACGTTGGTCGGCTGTTCTTATCGCAACGACCGAACCCGCCCGGGCTTGATCTGTTGGACCTCAATGCGGCCGAGATCACCGAGTTCGTGGTGCGCGAGTGCCGAGAGCGCAGCGTTGGGTCGATCGCCTACGTGGTCTGTGGCCTTCGTTCGCTGCTGCGCTTTCTCTACGTCGACGGCCGGTCTGCTCGAGATCTGGTCCAGGCGGTGCCGAAGGCACCGGGGTGGCGGACGACGTGGCTTCCACGCTCGGTCGATGCCGCCACGGTGTCGAAGCTGCTCAAGAGTTGCGATCGGCGGACCAGGACCGGCCGACGGGACTTCGCCATCTTGAACCTGTTGGCGCGGCTCGGCCTGCGCCGGGGTGAAGTCGCCGCTCTTCGCCTCGACGACATCGACTGGCGGGCCGGTGAGCTCGTTGTCCGCGGCAAGGGTCGACGCCAGGAACGGCTGCCTCTCACGGTCGATGTCGGTGAAGCAATGGCCGGATGGTTGCAGCGCGGCCGACCGTCATGTTCGTGTCCGAATGTGTTCACCCGCGTCCACGCCCCTCTGGGAGCGATGTCTCCAGGGGCGGTGACCCACGTCGTGCTGGCAGCGTCGAAGCGTGCGGGTGTGGACCCGGCAGTGACCGCGCACCGGCTACGCCACACCGCCGCCACCGAGATGTTGCGCGCTGGCGCCGGACTGGGTGAGGTGGGCCAGGTCCTTCGTCACCGCAGCCAACTGACCACCGCCGTCTATGCCAAAGTCGACGTCGACTCCTTGCGGACCATCGCCCAGACCTGGCCGCGGGGTGCGGCATGAGTGATCTACGCCAGAGCCTCGAGAATTACCTGACGATCCGCCGTTCACTCGGCTTCAAACTCGTGCGAACCGGCCTCCTGCTGGCTGATTTCGTCGACTACGCCGAACGTGGTGGTGCCGACATCATCACGACCGAGCTGGCGTTCAGCTGGGCCACGCTGCCGCCGGGTGGTGCCGCGGCCTGGTGGGCTCAGCGCCTCGGAGTAGTGCGTGGGTTCGCACGTCACCTCCACGCCATCGACCCCGCCCACGAGGTCCCGCCGACTGACCTGATCGTCGGGAGGAGCCGGCGAGCGACCCCCTATCCCTACTCAGCCGCCGACATCGAGGCCCTGATGACAGCCGCCGGGTCGTTCCGCTCCCCCCTGCGGGTCTGCACCTTCGAGACCCTCGTCGGACTGCTGGCAACCACCGGCATGCGGGTCGGAGAAGCAATCGGGCTCGACCGCAGCGACATCGACTGGGACAACGGGCTGGTCCTCATCACCGACACCAAGTTCGGCAAGAGCCGCCTGGTCCCCCTGCACCCGACCACGGTCGATGCGCTCGCTGCCTACAACCGTCGACGTGACCAGCTCTGCGCTCGTCCGAGGGACCCGAGCTTCTTCGTGTCCACCGCCGGCACCCGGCTGCACTACTGCAATCTGCACGAGGCCTGGTTGCAGTTGGTCCGACGCGCCGGGCTTGAGCGCATCTCTGCAAGGTGTCGCCCGCGCCCCCATGATCTTCGGCACCGCTTTGCTGTCAACACTCTGATCGGCTGGTATCGCGACGGCGTCGACGTCCAAGCCCGCCTTCCCTTGCTGTCGACCTATCTCGGGCACACCAATCCAGGCAGCACCTATTGGTACTTGTCCGCCGCACCCGAGCTGCTCAGCTTGACCGCCCGCCGGCTCGATGCCGCCCAAGGAGCAAAGCCATGACCATCCTCGCTCCGACCCTGCAGGCCTTCTTCACGGAACGGCTCGCCACGCAACGCCAAGCCAGTTCGAACACGGTCGCTTCCTATCGGGATACGTTTCGGCTCTTGCTCGGCTTCGCCCAAGCCCGCACCGGCAGGCCGCCCGGCAAGCTGCTGATAGAGGATCTCGACGCGCCGCTGATCGGAGCGTTCCTCGAGCACCTCGAACACGACCGTAACAACAGCGTCCGCACCCGCAACAACCGGCTCGCTGCCGTGCACTCCCTGTTCCGATACGCCGCGCTCCAACACCCCGATCACGCCGGCTTGATTCATCGGGTCCTCGCCATCCCCAACAAACGGGTCGACCGGGAACTGGTCAGCTTCCTCACGTCCGCCGAGATCGACGCTTTGGTGTCGGCTCCCGACCCCGACACATGGATCGGTCGGCGCGACCGCACTCTGCTGCTCGTCGCCGTCCAGACCGGCCTACGCGTTTCTGAGCTCACTGCCCTCACCTGTGGGGACGTGACATTGGCCACCGGCGCCCACGTCCGCTGCACGGGCAAGGGCAGAAAGGAACGGGCCACGCCACTCACCGCCCAGACGACGCAAGCACTACACGTCTGGTTGGCCGAAAGAGCCGGAGCGCCCACTGAGCCGTTGTTCCCCAGCCGCCGCGGGGCGCGCTCAGCCGTGACGCCGTTGCGCTACTCGTCTCCAAACATGCCTCAGCGGCTCGGAGAAGCTGCCCGACGTTGGCTGCAAAGACGGTGTCGCCTCACGTTCTTCGTCACACCTGTGCCATGCAGCTTCTGGCCGTCGGAACCGATGTCACCGTGATCGCATTGTGGCTCGGTCACGAACAGATCGAATCGACGAACATCTACCTTCATGCCGACCTTGGGATCAAAGAACGAGCCCTTGCTCGGACCACACCCGCTCACACCGCCCCAGGGCGATACCGTCCCCCCGACAAGCTTCTCGCGTTCCTCGAGGAGCTCTGATTATGCCGAGCACTTCAGCCCACACCACCCGTCCCACCCCGGCGTTCGTTGCCAAGTCGGCATAATTCGGTCCTCGGCATAATGCTCCTCATGCGGATATCCGCATGAGGAGCACAAGATCCGAAACGTGAAGGGCCATCTGCCCAAGGACGTCGCCACCGTGGTCGAGCCCCGCATGCGCGCCGCCTACCGCAACCCCGACCCCCTCGCCGGCCAAGGGGCTCTCGAGGCGCTCGCCAAGGAGCTCGACCGCAAGCACCCCGGTGCCGCTGGGTCGCTTCGCGAGGGCCTGGTCGAGACTTTCACCGTGGCCCGCCTCGGCGTGCCGCCCACCCTGGCGCGGACGCTGCGCTCCACCAACCCCATCGAGTCGATGATCGAGATCTGCCGCGACCACTCGGCGAACGTGAAGCGGTGGAACGGCGGACAGATGGCGTTGCGCTGGTGCGCGGCCGGCATGGTGGAGGCGAAGGAGCAGTTCCGACGCGTAAACGGCCACCTGCATCTGAAGACCTTGCGCGCCGCGCTCGAGGCCCACGTCGCCAGCGTTACACCCGATCGCTACGATTCGAGGAAGGAGGTGGCCGCGTAGCCGACACATCGGGGGTCGTCACCCAAATTCCACGCCGGTCGGGACATCCTCCATTGGTCTGACGGATGCAGATTTCGGTGCGTGCATCGCCAAGATCGAAAAAGGCCGAGATCGTGGTGACCCCGGTATCTGGGTCGGTCCATACGAGTCTCTCCGGCTCAATGATCTCGACGAAGAGGGCACGCATCGAGTACCGGGTGCCATCGGAATCGTTGACCATGACGGTCTCGAAGACCCCACCTTGTCTGGCGTCGACCTGGATTTCCTCGAGCGGAGTGCTCACGCCGATCGGTCCCCAGAAATGGGTGAGATGGGTCGGCTCGATCATGCAACGAAAGACGAGGGCTCTCGGAGCGTCAAAGATCCGCGTATAGGTGAGCTCGCCTGAGTCTGATCCCTGGGCATTCATTGTCGCCTCCTTCCGTCAGTTGGCGAAGGTCGCCGTTGGATGTCGTACAAGTAGGCGTCGAGCTTGTCGAACCGCTCCATCCAGGCGCGTCGGTTCTCCTCGATCCAGTCGATGGCGGCGTCGAGCGACTCGCGGTCGAGGTGGCAGGGTCGGAACTGGGCGACGTCCCGTGCGCGAGATGAGCCCGCACCGTTCCAGCACCTTGAGGTGTTTGGAGATTCCCGGGAGCGACATGTCGAAGGGCTGCGCCAGCTCGTTCACCGTGGCGTCCCCTGTGGCGAGACGGGCCACGATGGCCCTTCGAGTCGGATCAGCCAAGGCCGTAAAGGTGGCGTCCAGGCGATCATCGACCAGCGTCATTTCGTTCTCTCCAGAGCCAGGGCTCGGTGTGCCCCTCCGAGACGTATTTTGCTATCTA
>CAWJFP010000033.1:0-10220 GCA_963842155.1 uncultured Pseudomonadota bacterium | reverse complement strand
GTGGCCAAGCGTAAGCCTGGCCGAACGGGCGGAGAAGCTTGATGCGTTCAAAAGTTACATTGTGGATCGGATGAAGGCCGCGCTGCCTGACCGCCTTCCGGCGACCGTGTTGTTTCGAGAGATCAAAGAGCGTGGCTATGAAGGTGGCGAGACACGGCCGAGCACGACGCGATCGCCGACCCGGCAGCTCCCGGCCAAACCCGACTGACCGCATAACATACAATTCTCGCCGATGACACAGTTATGTCCGACCATGACGAGATCGTCGATCTTGGTATTGCGACCGACCCGCGTCGCGCTCACCGTGCCGCGATCGATGGTGCTGCAGGCGCCGACCTCGACGTCGTCGGCCAGGATCACCGTGCCGATCGAGTTGATGCGCGTGAGCTCGCGGTTGGTCGCCGCCACCGAGCCCGTCTGCTTCACCGCCTCCACGCTGCTGCGCTCGGGCGTGGCGTAGCTGAAGCCGTCGGCGCCGATGCTGGCGTTGTTGTGCAGGATGACCCGATTGCCGATGACGACGCGCTCGCCGACGCGCACGCCGGGATGGAAGAGGCAGCGCTCGCCCACCGCGGCGTCCGCGCCCACGGTCACATGGGCGAGGATGCGCGTCCCTTTGCCGATGCGCGCCCGGGGGCCGATATAGACGAAGGGGCCGACCGAGACCTCCGCTCCCAGCACGACATCCTTGGCGATCGACGCCGTGGGATGGATGCCGCGCTCGGCATGCGGCGGGCGCTCGAAGAGCTCGAGCAGATTGGCCATGGCGTAGCGCGGCCGCAGCACGACGATCTGGCCGTCGAGCCTGCCGTCGGGCACCTTCGCCCCCTCGACCACGAGGGCTGCGCGCGCCCGGCTCTCCGCCAGCGCGGCGAGCGCCGAGGGCTCCATGGCGAGCGCCAGATCGCGCGCCGATTTCGGCGTCGGCCGGATGGACCGGCCGGTCGATCTCGATGCTGCCGTCGCCGATCAGGCGGGCCTGGAGCGCGGTCGCGATCTCGCTCAGCTTCATGGGTCGAAAACTCGCCGTCGTCGGGATCTGCCCGGAACGGACCGGGACCGGAGTTAAATGGCGGGAATTGGTAGCACTTCCCGCGGCGAAAGGCGAGACGAGCAAGCCTGCAAGGCTCTCAGCATCGGGCCCGGCCGTGCTCCTAGCCGATGGAGCGCGCCCGCTCCCCCTCGGCGTGCGCGGCGGCCTCGGCCGCCAGGGTCACCCGCCGGCCGAAAGGCTTCAAGGCCTTGACGGCGCCGCCCTCCGCCACGATCCGCGCGGCCCGCTCGACATCCTCGATGACGAAGCCCGAGAGCAGATCGATGCCGTAGGCATGAAGGCGCGGCGTGAGCGGCGTGCCTGGCCCGATGAGGGCGATGCGCGCGCCGCGGCTGACCTCGATGAGGCGGGGGAGCGAGAGGTTGCCGAGGGCGGAGGCGGTGACGGCGACCGCGTCGGCACCCGGCAGCACCCAGTCGGCCGCGTTGTCGGGCAGGTCGTCGGGGCCGGGCAGCCGCTCGATCACGACGGCATCGGGGAGCTTGCGCGCGAGCTCGGGGAAGCGCCCGATCACCATCTTGCGGCCGGGATAGGCGGCGAAGCGCTCGAGCCCGTCGACCGGCTGGCCCGCGAGATCGCGGCGGTTATAGTGGGCGTTGAGGGCGGCGAGGCCGATTGCGGCCTCGGCCGGGTTCCACGAGCGGAGAAGTGCGGCGAGGGCGCGAAGCGGGCGGCCCGCGTAGGCGCCGGCCTCGCCCAAGGGGCGGCAGCCGGGCGCATCGCGCGGCGGGCTGAAGGCGAGGCCGCAGCCCGCGGGCCCTTCGACCAAGGTCCAGTTGGCGCCGACCACGACGCGGCCGGCCGCGGCATCGGGCACGCCGCGTACCAGCTCATCGTAAAGCCGATAGGGACTCCACCAGCGCCACAGCGCCTCCAAGCTCGGACGCAATGCCGTGGTCGGGCGCCCGGCGAATTCGTCCCAGCCGTCGAGGAATTCGCTGCGCACCGCGGCGAGGAGAGGCAGGCCGGAGTCGAGCGCCAGGCGAAGCGCCGGGGCGAAGGCGCCGCCCTTGCTCTCGAGCGGGCCGAACTTGTCGACGATGACGAGGTCCGCGCGCGTGGCGACGGCGTGCCGGATCGCGGCGTCGGCCGCCGCCAAGGCCGCCGGATCGAGCACCCAGCGTCCGATCTCGATCCCGCTCGACTCCGGCCGCGCCAGCGGATGGCGCGCAGCGCTGGCGAGGTCGATGAAATCGAGGCCGCTCTTCTGTTCGTCGGGGCCGAAGAGCGTGTCGATGACGACGCCGCCGACCCGCCAGCCGCGCCGCGCGAGGTCGCGCGCGAAAGCCAGCAGGGCCTGGCTTTTCGAGCTGTTCGGCGCGTAGAGCACGGCGCCGGGAAGCGGTGTCGGCGCCGCCGCGAAAGGCGGCCGGCCGACGGGAACTGGCTCGCTCATTGCGCCTTCATCGTCGCAATCGCGGCGAAAGGCAAGCGGCCGCACCGAGGGACTGCAGCCTTTTTGCAGCCGGAATTTGCAAGTGGGGCGTCCCTCCTATAAAGGGCGCTCGCGGCGGCGCGCTCGCAGCGCTCGGACGGCTTTGGAAAAAGGGGCGGTTGGGAAACCATGGAGGATATCCGGTTGGTGGAGCTGATCTGCTCGCGCCTGTGCCACGAGTTGGTCAATCCGATCGGCGCCGTCTCGAACGGGGTCGAGCTTCTGAGCGAGATCGGCGGGGGCATGGATAAGGAGGCGCTGGGCCTGATCAGCCAGAGCGCCAAGACCGCCGGGCAGCGCCTCCAATTTTATCGCATCGCTTATGGCCAGGCCTCCGGCGTGGCCTCGGAGATGAGCCTCGCGCAAGCGGGAGAGCTGGTACGCGATGTGCTGGCCAGCCATCGCTTGAGTTTCGAATGGCCCCATGCCGGTCCGGAGGGCGCGCGCCGGCTGGGCAAGTCGAGCCTCAAGCTTCTGCTCAATCTGACCTTGATCGCGGCGGAAGCCCTGCCGCGCGGCGGCAAGGTAGAGCTCGCCATCACGCCCGACGGAGAGCGCGTGGACGTGTTTCTGCTGGCGGAAGGCGAGCCGGCCGGCTTGAGCGAGCTGACCCGCAGCGCCTTTGCCGGCGAAGCGGGCCTCGAAAGCCTGACGCCGCGCACGGCCCATGCCTATTTCGCCGGCAGATTGGCCGCCGATCTCCGCCTCGAGGTGGCCGTGACCGAGGAGCCCGGCCGGGTTGCCTTGAAACTCAGCCTGCCTACCGTGGCTTGACGCCGGTTATCGGCGGTTTTCCGCGGGCGGCCGCTTCGCCCGCGCGGGCGGCAATCCGCTCGGGCTTCATAGGTTTTTAACCCATCCCTGGCAGCCTGGAATGCCGGCGCCGGAGGTCGGCAGCGGCCTTGCCCGCTGGCCTCCGCGATGCCGCTTGTGGGCGACGGGACGGGCGCGATGGATGATCTGCTCAAGGAATTCCTGACCGAGGCGACGGAAAGCCTGGAAACGCTCGACGCCGAGCTGGTCGGGCTCGAGCAGAATCCGGGTGAGCCCAAGCGCGTCGCCAATATTTTTCGCCAGGTCCATACCATCAAGGGAACTTGCGGCTTTCTCGGCCTGCCGCGGCTCGAGGCCATCGCCCACGCGGCCGAGGACGTGCTTGGCAAATGCCGCGACGGCGAACTCGCCATCTCGGCCGACACGGTCAGCCTCATTCTCGAATGCATGGATCGCATCAAGAAGCTGCTGACCGCGCTCGAGGCGAAGGGGGTCGAGCCGGAAGGCGACGATTCGGACCTTATCCAACGCTTCAATGGTGCGGCAAGCGGCGCGAAACCTGCGGCGCAGCCGGCTGCGGCCTCGGGCGACAGCCTCTTCGCCCAGATGGGAGGGCTCGGCGTGCTCGATGCCGCCGTCGAGCTGCTGATCGAACGGCTCGCCGCCGACGCGCGATTCTCCGAGGCATTCAAGAAAGTCGACCTTGATCGGCTTCAGGGCGGCGTGCGCGTCTACTTCGCCGCACTGCTGGGCGGCCCGGCGGCGGGCGACCCGCCGCAAAGCCTGTTCGGCTTCCTGGCGGCACGCGGGCACGACGAGGCCGCCCTCGATGTCGCCATCGAGCATTTGCGCCACGCGCTCAAGACGGTCGACGTGCCGCGACGGGTGATCGGCCGCATCGTGAGCCTGATACGCGCGGACCGCCGGCGCGCCGGCCCCTCAGCGCCGCCGCCGGCGCTTCCCAGGCTCTCTGCCGAGGCCGCCGAGACGCATCAGGCGGAAGCCGACGCCCATTCCGACCCCGCTCACCCGGCGCACGCTGAACCGGCGCTCGCCGCCCATACCATCCGGGTCAATGTCGAGTTGCTCGAGACCCTCATGACGACGGTGAGCGAGCTCGTGCTCACGCGCAATCAATTGCTCAGGATCCTGCGCACCGAGGAGGGCTCGCCTTTCGCCACGCCGCTGCAGCGGCTCAACCACGTCACGGCCGAGCTGCAAGAGGGCGTCATGCGCGCCCGTTTGCAGCCGATCGGCAATGCCTGGACGAAGCTGCCGCGGCTGGTGCGCGATCTGGCGCGCGAGCTGGGCAAGAAGATCCGTCTCGAGATGACGGGGGCGGAGACCGAGCTCGACCGGCAGGTGCTGGAGATCATCAAGGATCCGCTGACCCATATGGTGCGGAACTCGGCCGATCACGGCCTCGAGACGCCCAAGGAGCGCACGGCGGCGGGCAAGGCCGAGACCGGCACGATCCGGCTCCGCGCCTATCACGAGGGCGGCCACATCGTCATCGCCGTGTCCGACGACGGGCGCGGCATCCCGATCGACAAGATCAAGGCCAAGGCGGCCGCGCTCGGCCTGCTCCCCGAGGCGGAACTCGCCGGCATGTCCGAGCAGCAGGCGATGCAGCTCATCTTCAGGCCGGGCTTCACCACCGCCGAGGCGGTCACGAGCGTCTCGGGGCGCGGCGTGGGCATGGACGTGGTACGCTCCAATATCGAGCGGATCGGCGGCACCATCGAGACGAAGTCGATCGCCGGCGGCGGCACCGCCTTCACCATCCGCATTCCCCTCACGCTCGCGATCGTGCCGGCACTGCTCGTGGAGGCCGCGGGCGAGCGCTTCGCCATCCCGCAGATCAACGTGAGCGAGCTGGTGCATGCCTTCCCCGACAGCGACCGCCGCATCGAGCGCATCGACAATACGCCCGTGCTGCGCCTGCGCGACCGCCTCTTGCCGCTCGTTTCGCTCGCCGGCCTGCTCGGCATAGCGCAGGAGAGCACGCGCGAGGACGCCTTCATCGTCGTGACGCAGGTGGGCGCCACCGTCTTCGGCATCATGGTCGACGAGCTGTTCGATACCGAGGAGATCGTCGTCAAGCCGATGCCGCCCATCCTGCGCGACATCCAGGTCTATTCGGGCAATACCATCCTGGGCGATGGCAGCGTCGTCATGATTCTCGACCCGAACGGCATCGCCAACGCCGCCGGCGAGCTGATCGTCGAGCGCCCGCTCAAGGCCGTCGAGGCGACCGAGCAGGGCGCGCGCGACGATCGCCGCACCTTGCTGCTGTTCCGCGCCGCCGACCGGACGCCCAAGGCGGTGCCGCTCTCCCATGTGGCGCGGCTCGAGGAGTTCGCCGTCGAGAGCATCGAACGCTCGGGCGGTTGGCCGGTCGTGCAATATCGCGGCCGGCTCATGCCGCTTGTCACGCTCCATGGGGCGCAGAAGCTGAAGGAGAGCGGCCACCAGCCCGTCATCGTCCTTGGCGAGGGCAGGATGCATGTCGGCCTCGCCGTCGATGACATCGTCGATATCGTCGAGGAACGGCTCAATATCGAGCTCGACGGCGCGCGCCCCGGCGTCGTCGGCAGCGCCGTCGTCGTCGGCCGCGCGACCGAGATCATCGATCATCGCTACTACATCGCCAAGGCGCGCTCGGCCTGGCAGGCGTCCGACGGTTCGAGCGACGCCGAGCCGGAGCTGGCGCTGGAAATCGGCGGCAACGTCACCAAGTTCGATCCCGACGCGCCGCGCCGGACCCGCTCGGGATCGCTCGCCCAGGGTGCTGCATGAAAATGCCGAGCGACCAGCTTGCGCGCGCGACCACGGCAGCCGCGCCCGCGCCGATGGACGAGGCGGTCGAGCCCTGCGAGCTCGTGACGTTGACGATCGCGGACCAGCTCTTCGGCGTCCCCGTGCTCGCGGTGCGCGACGTGCTGGGGCCGCAGCGCATCGCGCGCATCCCGCTTGCCGGGCCGGCGGTCGCGGGCGCGATCAACCTGCGCGGTCGCATCGTCACCGCCATCGACGTACGCCGCTGCCTCGGCCTTGCGCCGGCACCTTCTTCGATCCCAGGCATGAGCGTCGTGTTCGAGCGCGGCGGCGAGCTCTACAGCCTCATCGTCGACCAGGTGGCGGAGGTGGTCACCATGCCGCCCGAGCGCTTCGAGCGCAATCCGCCGACGATGAATGCCCGCTGGCGCGAGCTGTGCACCGGCATTTACCGCTTGGAGGACCGCCTCCTGCTGATGCTCGACGTCGATCGCCTGCTGGAATCCACGAAGGCGGAAGCGGCATGAGCGCGCTTGGTTCGCGTCCGACATCGGGCAAGGCGCGGAAGGGAACCGAGGAATGAAGAGCTGCCTCATCGTCGACGATTCCAAGGTCGTGCGGCTGGTAGCCCGGCGCATCCTCGAGGAGCTTCATTTCGAGATCCGCGAGGCCGCGGACGGCGAGGCCGCCATGGTCGCCTGCCAGGCCGCGATGCCCGACGCGATCCTGCTCGACTGGAACATGCCGGGCATGAACGGCATCGATTTCCTGCGCAAGCTGCGGGCGAGCGCCGGCGGCAATCAGCCGATCGTCGTGTTCTGCACCACCGAGAACGACCTCGCGCATATCCAGGAGGCGCTCACAGCGGGTGCCGACGAGTACATCATGAAGCCGTTCGACAGCCAGATCATCGAAGCAAAATTCGAGCAGGTGGGACTGATTTGATGGAGGCCGTCAATCCAGGCGCCGGGCGAGCAGCTCTCGATTACCTCCCCGGCCCCTATCGCGTCATGGTGGTCGACGATTCCGTCGTCGCGCGCGGCCTGATCGCGCGCGCGCTGGAGAGCGATTCCGAGGTCGAGGTCGTCTCCTCCAATTCGAACGGCGAGCAGGCCGTCGGCGCGCTCTCGCGCTACAAGGTCGAGGTCGTCGTGCTCGACATCGAGATGCCGAAGCTCGACGGCATGGCCGCACTTCCCCTGCTGTGCAAGGCGGACCCGGACATCAAGGTCATCATGGTGTCCTCGCCGACCAAGCGCAACGCGAGCCTCTGCTTGCGCGCGCTCTCGGAGGGGGCGGCCGACTACGTGCTGAAGCCCAGCACGACGCGGCACCTCGTCTCGGCGCGCGATTTCCAGCGCGAACTCGTGGACAAGGTGAAGGCGTTGGGCGCCGCCCGCCGCGGCGGCGAGGGGCGCGTCTCGGCGCGACTGGCGGCCGAGCTGCCGTTGGGCGCGCGCACCCGTCTCCTTGCCTCCACGCCGATCACCTTTCGCCGGCCCGGCGTGCGGCGTCCCGAGGCGCTCGCCATCGCGAGCTCGACCGGCGGACCGCAGGCGCTGATGGCGGTGCTGGCCGCGTTGGGCCCTAAATTCGCCTTGCCGATCTTCGTCACGCAGCATATGCCGCCGACCTTCACCAGCATTCTGGCCGAGCGTCTGGCGAAGGCCAGCGGGCGCCCTTGCCGCGAGGCGGTCGACCGCGAGCCGGTGCTGCCGGGTCATACCTATATCGCGCCCGGCGACACGCACATGCTGGTCCAATGGCAGGCCAACCGCCGCGCGATACGGCTCGACGACGGGCCGCCGGAGAATTTCTGCCGGCCGGCGGCCGATCCGATGCTGCGCTCGCTGGCGCGCGCCTACGATGGACGCGCGCTCGCGCTCGTGCTGACCGGGATGGGGCAGGACGGCCTCCGGGGCGCGCGCGTGCTCGTCGAGGCAGGCGGCACCATCGTCGCGCAGGACGCGGCGACGAGCGTCGTCTGGGGCATGCCCGGCGCGGTGGCGGCCGCGGGACTCTGCGCCGCGCTGCTGCCGCTCGGGGAGATAGCGCCCTACGTCAACCGGTTTCTGCCGGCCTCCGGGAGTGCGGCATGACCGTCGACGATTTCCAATATCTCACCCGCATGCTCAAGGAGCGCTCCGGTCTTACGATCGGGGTGGAGAAGGAGTACCTGCTGGAGAACCGGCTCGTGCCGGTGGCGCGGCGCCACGGCATGAGCGGCCTTCCCGAGCTGGTCGCGCGCATGCGCGGCCCCGGCAGCCTGCAGCTCGAGCAGGACGTCATCGAGGCGATGACGACGAACGAATCCTTCTTCTTCCGCGACCGGCGGCCCTTCGACCAGTTCACCAAGATCATGCTGCCCTACCTGCTCAAGACGCGCGCCGAGACCAAGACCATCCGCATCTGGAGCGCGGCTTGCGCGAGCGGGCAGGAGCCTTATTCGATCGCGATGCTGCTGCGCGAGCAGGCCGCGCATTTGGCCGGCTGGCGCTGCGAGGTCGTCGCCACCGATCTCTCGCGCGAGGTGCTGGCCAAGGCGAAGGCCGGGGTCTACTCCCATTTCGAGGTGCAGCGCGGATTGCCCATCCAAATGCTCGTCCGGCATTTCAAGCAGGAGGGCGAGCGCTGGCGCATCGACGCGGCGCTCCGCGGCATGATCGACTTCCGCGAGTTCAACCTGCTCTCCGACCCGCGGGCGTTGGGCAAGTTCGACGTCGTCTTCTGCCGCAACGTGCTCATCTATTTCGACCATACGACCAAGGCCCGCGTGCTCGAGCGCGTGCGCGCCGCGACGCTGGATGACGGCTTCCTCTGCCTGGGCGGGGCCGAGACCGTGCTCGGCATCAGCGACCGCTTCAAGCTGGTGACGGGAGAGCGGGGCGTCTACCGCCCGACCGCGCCCTGCGCGGCCCGGCCCGCTCGCGCGGCCCAGGGCGCGCCCGTGCAGCCCGCCTCGACCGTCGTTCGCTAGGACAAATCGACATTCATTTTTCGGTGCGTCATTCCGGACAAGCAAATCCCAGTGCAACAAGGATTTGCGCGATCCGGAATCCATGGTTAGGTCGGCGCCGGTATCGCCATGGATTCTGGATAGCAAGGCTCGCAAGCCGGAAAAGCGCGCGCTTTTCCGGGCTCGCCTAAGCTTCCGGAATGACGATGAAATGAATGTCGATTGGACCTAGAGCGACGTCCGCCCGCGCGGAATCGCTTCGGCCTTTCCAGGCTTCCCGATTGTTCGTCGCCAAACCCGCGGCATGCGGAACGACCAACGCCGCGTCCAGCATCCTGGGCGCGGCGCGAGACCGGGCCGGTAGAGGGGAGGATCAGTGCGCGGAGGCGCCCGCGCGTTTCGGCGCCGCTTCGTCGGCGCCTTGCGGGTCGCGCAGCACGTAGCCGCGGCCCCATACGGTCTCGATGTAGTTGTCTCCGCCGGTGGCGACGGAGAGCTTCTTGCGCAGCTTGCAGACGAAGACGTCGATGATCTTGAGCTCGGGCTCGTCCATCCCGCCGTAGAGGTGGTTGAGGAACATCTCCTTGGTCAGCGTCGTGCCCTTGCGCAATGAGAGAAGCTCGATGATGCCGTATTCCTTGCCGGTGAGATGCAGCGGCTGGCTGTCGACCTCCACGGTACGGGCGTCGAGATTGACCGTCAGCCGGCCGGTCTTGATGACTGAGTCGGAATGGCCTTTCGAGCGCCGGACGATGGCCTGGACGCGCGCGATCAACTCGCGCTTGTCGAAAGGCTTGGTGAGATAGTCGTCGGCTCCGAAGCCCAGGCCCTTGAGCTTGTTGTCGAGCTCGCCGAGGCCCGAGAGGATCAGGATCGGCGTGCTCACGCGCGCCGCGCGCAGGCGCCGCAACACCTCGTAGCCGTCGATGTCCGGCAACAGCAGGTCGAGGATGATGATGTCGTAGTCGTAGAGCTTGCCGATCTCGAGACCGTCTTCACCGAGGTCGGTCGTATCGCAAATATACCCCTCGGACTTGAGCATCAGCTCGATGTTCCGGGCGGTCGACGAATCGTCCTCGATGAGCAGCACACGCATGGTTGTTCCAGCCCTTCGCCACAGATCGACTTGTTAACCTTGAGTGATGATGCTGCGTAAATCTTAACAAAGTCTTTAATACAACAATTAATTGTTTTGGAATGCTTAAATGACTGTCGGACGGGAG
>CAWJFP010000032.1:0-11240 GCA_963842155.1 uncultured Pseudomonadota bacterium | reverse complement strand
ATCGAGCGTCGCCACGCGCGCCGTCGGATTGGAGGGATAATTCACCACGACCGCGAGCGGCTTCGGCACCGAATGGCGCAAGGCGCGCTTCAGCTCGGTCATATAGTCATGCTCGGGCGTGAAGGGCAGATGCCGGATCGCGGCCCCCGCCAGCATGAAGGCATAGGAATGGATCGGGTAGCTCGGGTTGGGCACCAGCACCACGTCGCCCGGTCCCGTCATGGCTTGGGCGAGATTGACCAGCCCCTCCTTCGAGCCGATCGTGACGATGGTCTCGCTCTCGGGATCGACATCGACGCCGAAGCGACGGCCGTAATAGGCGGCGTTGGCGCGGCGCAGGCCCGGTATTCCGCGCGAGGCGGAATAGCGATGCGTCTTCGGGTCGCGCACCGTCTCGACAAGCTTCTCCACGATATGGCGCGGCGTCGCACCGTCGGGATTGCCCATCCCGAGATCGACGATGTCGCGTCCGCTCGCGCGCGCCCGCGCCTTCATGGCGTTGACTTCCGCGAACACGTAGGGCGGAAGCCGCTTGATGCGATAGAACTCCTGGTCCATGGCCTGACGCTCGCGAGGATGGCCGGATCCGCGATCCGGCGCTTGCCGGCCGGCTGCCGCCCGGTGCGCTTTTTTATCCCCAGGGCGGGGAATTTTCGAGAGATTTCTGAGGGCTGGCTCCCGAACGACGCCGTCCATCCGAAAGATGACCGAAAAAGCGCCCGGAGACAGGCACTTGTCCGGGAGCCCAGCGGCGGGGCCGGCACCGTGGCGCGGCCGATTGCACGCGGGCCGCGTTCGATCACCGCCGCCGCCCGCTCGCGCTCTTTCCGGATGCCGAACTCGGGGCCTTCGAAGCGCCGCCGGAAACGCCTTTTCGCCGAAGACATGATTGCCGCTATTCCCGTTTTTTGCAGATAAACGATTCGGTTCTGTGTCCCCCCACGCTGTCGTGAGAGTTCTGCGCAATGGCGTCTTTCCCGAATCTGTCGCAATGCGTTTGAGCGACATTTTGGATATAGTCCATACTCGTCAACGCTGGATCAAAGCTGATCGTGATCGATGACGAGTCGGCAAATTCGACCTTATACGGTTTTCCCCAGACGGCGACGCACCCCGAACAAGCCAGCAAAAGCCATGAACAACAGCGAGCGCATAGCTCGTTCATAGCACAACGGGGCCGGATTCGCACCCGGCCTTGGATCGCCGTCTCCAAGAGGCCGCCATGACAGCCGCCCCGTGTTCGATGTATCTTAGAAACCTACTGCAATGGGGTTTATGGAGGAGACGCGCATGCTCACGTTCATCTTGTCAGTCAGCTTCACCGATCAAGGGATCCGGACCATCAAGGACGTTCCCAAACGCGTCAAGGCCGCGCGTGAAATGGCGAAGAAATTGGGCGTCGAGATCAAACAGTCTTATCTGACCTCTGGCGAGAGCGATATTGTCCTCATCGTCGATACTCAGAACGGAGACAACATCGCCAAATTCGCGCTCGCAATCGGTGCGCTGGGCAACGTGCGGACGCGCACCGCCAGAGCCTGGGCCGAGCCAGAATATCTCAAGCTGATTTCCGAGCTACCATAAGGGCCCGCCGCGCGGCTGGCGTGATCCTGCCAAAAAAACAACGGGGCGGGAACGACTCCCCGCCCCGTCTCGCTGTATCCTAGGTTTCCGCTGTCGATAACGAAGCCGCCGATAGTGGCACGTCTACAGCAATATTCTCATAGCAAGCTATTCAAGGCTCGAGGTATATCTCCACGCGCGGCTCGGCGGCATAGCCGGAAGCATGCGCGCCCCGACCGATCGGCGCGTGAGCGCTCAAGACGAGCGCCGCGGGCGGCGCCCCGAGCCGGATGAGAAGCTGGGCGACGGCGTCCGCGCGGTCTAGCGAGAGATCGAAGGCCGCCAGCTTGGCGGCGGCCTGGTCGGGCGCATGCGGATCGAGCGACGCATAGCCGACGAGCTGCAGCCTGCTGCCGTTCGTCCGCAGGGCCATGTCGACCACGGGCTTGAGCTTGTCGGCCTGATCGGGATCGATCTCGGCCAAGTCCTCGTCGAACAGCACGATCGCCACCTCGCGATGCGCGCCCGGCGCGACGCGGGCCGGTTGCGCTTTGGCGCCGGTCCCCGCGAGCCGCTTCGTCGCGCCCGGCGGAGGCGCGGCGACGTTGCCCGCGCCGGCGCCGTCCGCCAACTCGACCGGCTGGGATGCCGTCACGAAATCCTGCGGCAAGGGCGCGGGCGGCCGGGGCACGGCAACCCTGCTGCCGCCGTCATCGAGGGAGGATGTCTGGTTCCCCTTGGTCTCGGCGGCGAGATGCTCCGCGATCTTCTGGCGCGTCTCCTTGTCCGTCGAGGGCGGAGCCGCGGCCGGCACCGTGGCCAAATTGGGGTAGGGCTGCGTCGATCCCGGGACCGGCTGTCCCGAATGGGGGAAAAGCGCATCGCGAAAATCGAGCGATTTGAGCGTATCGCAGGCTGCAAGCGGCCAGGACAGCGCGAGCATGGCCGCCAAGCGAAAGCAAGCCCATGCACACAGGCCCGAGCCCTTGCTCCGCTTCTCCGCCATGGGCGACGGACTCCTTCCCGGCGTCGCTTGCGCGCCAGACCTTCAAGAGGCCCCGCGGCTTTGCCTTGGCCAATCTTATCGTGTAGTAGACTGCCACGCACGGCGCAACGATCCGAAGGGCGGGCCTCGATGCCACGCCCGGTCCGCCGGGCCGGCACCATAGAGGAACGCTCGATGTCGAATCAACCCGGCGGGCACGACGGCCCCGAGATCAAGCTCCTCGACCCCGTCGAACTGTCGCGCACTCTCGCGAAGATCGCGGAGCGCAGCCAGGGGCTCGTCTCGGAGTTTCTCACCCGCCAGTCGGGCGACGGGCATGTCGGCATGGCCGACCCGCTCAATATCGGCAGCGCCTTCCTCGAGATGACGACGCGGCTCATCGCCAACCCGGCAAAGATCGTCGAGGCCCAGGTCAATCTCTGGCGCGACTACATGACGCTTTGGCAGAACACCACGCGCCGCTGGCTCGGCGAAGAGATCGAGCCGGTCGCTACGCCGAGCCCAGAGGACCGCCGCTTCAAGGACGCCGCCTGGGACGAGAACCAGATATTCGACTTCATCAAGCAGTCTTACCTGCTCTCCGCGCGTTGGATCACCAATACGGTCCGCGAGGTCGACGGGCTCGACGAGAAGACGGCGAAGAAGGTCGATTTCTATACCCGTCAATTCGTCGACGCGCTGGCACCGAGCAATTTCGTCATGACCAATCCGGAAGTTATCCGCGCGACGGTCGAATCCGGCGGCGAGAACCTCGTCAAGGGCCTTTCGAACCTGCTCGAGCGATCTGGAGCGCGGCAAAGGCAAGCTCCATATCAAGATGACCGACATGGAGGCGTTCCGGCTCGGCCAGAACATCGCCGTAACGCCCGGCAAGGTCATCTATCAGAACGACCTCATCCAGCTCATCCAATATGAGCCCGCGACGGAGAAGGTCCATAAGCGGCCGCTTCTCATCATGCCGCCCTGGATCAACAAGTTCTACATCCTCGATCTGCGCCCCTCGAACTCCTTCATCAAATGGGCGGTCGCCGAGGGCCACACGGTGTTCATGGTGTCCTGGGTCAATCCGGACGAGCGGCTCGCCAAGAAGACCTTCGAGGACTACATGATCGAGGGCCCGCTCGCCGCGCTCGACGCGATCAAGGCCGCGACCGGCGAGAGCGAGGCCAACGTCATCGGCTATTGTCTCGGCGGGACGCTGCTCGCCGCGACGCTCGCCTATATGGCGGCGACCGGCGACAAGCGCTTCAAGAGCGCCACCTTCTTCGCCACCATGGTGGACTTCAAGGAGGCGGGCGAGCTCGGCGTCTTCATCGACGAGGAGCAACTCGCCTCGCTCGAGGCCATGATGCGCGAGAAGGGCTATCTCGAAGGCTCCGCCATGGCGACCACCTTCAACATGCTGCGGGCCAACGACCTGATCTGGTCGTTCGTCGTGAACAACTACCTGCTCGGCAAGGACCCCTTCCCCTTCGATCTGCTCTACTGGAACGCCGACGCGACCCGCATGCCCGCAGCCATGCACAGCTTCTATCTGCGCAAGATGTACCAGGAGAACAAGCTCGTGGTGCCCGGCGGCATCGAGCTCAACGGCGTGCCGATCGACTTGAGCCGAATCACGCTTCCCGTCTTCATCCTCGCGTCGCGCGAGGATCATATCGCGCCTTGGAAGTCGACCTTCGCCGCGACGGGGCTCTATGGCGGACCGGTGCAGTTCTGCCTCTCCGCCTCGGGCCATATCGCCGGCGTGGTCAATCCGCCGGAGGCCAAGAAATACTGCTATTGGACCGCCGCCAAGAAGGCGCCGACGCCCGAGGAATGGCTGGCCCATGCCAAGCAGAATCCAGGCTCCTGGTGGCCGGAATGGGGCAAATGGATCGCGAAATTCGGCGGCGCCAAGGTGGCGGCCCGTGTCCCCGGCAAGGGCAAGCTGAAGCCCATCGAGGATGCTCCCGGGTCATATGTCAGGGTGAAATCCGAGGGATGATGGTAGTATCCGCATATGGCGAAGCTCACCTTGCGCGTCGAGTTCGGACCGGAGCGGGCGATCGGGCCCGGCAAAGCGAGGCTGCTCGAGCTGATCAGGGACACGGGCTCGATCTCGGCAGCCGGCCGGGCGATGGGCATGTCTTACCGTCGCGCCTGGCTGCTGATCGATAATCTCAATCGTTGCTTCCGCGAGCCCGTCGTCGCCACCCAGCTCGGCGGGCGTAGCGGCGGCGGCGCCACGCTCACCGCACTCGGCGAAGCCGTCGTCGCCCATTACCGCGCGATGGAGAGCGAAGCCGAGGCGGCCGTGGCCGCGCGCCTGCGGGATCTTCAGGGCAAGCTCGCCATTCCGGCACCGGAGCGGGTGGTGGTGCGGCGGCGGCGTTGAGCGCCGCTGGGGCCCGATTTTCGGCTTGTCGTTATATTCTTATGGATATATCGTTAAGCGATGTCGGGCAAGCCTCCTTCGAAAACCGAGGCCTTGCGGTTATCGTCCTTCGAGCTCGCGGAGGACGGCGCGACCGTCCGCCTCGAGCTGCGCGATGGGCAGGAGCGTGCCGTCTCGCTGACCCTGCGCGCCGAATGCCTCTCGCCTCTCCTGATGACCTTGCCCGGACTCATCGAACAGTCGCTGCGGCGGAGCTATCGCGACCCCAGCCTGCGCATGGTCTATCCGGCGGGCGATTGGAAGCTGCAGCTTGCGGACGATGGCGTATCGCTCATCCTCAGCCTCGCCACGCCCGATCGCTTCGAGGTTTCCTTCGCGCTGTCGCCCAAGACGAGGCGCGAGATCGCGCAAGCGCTCTCGGAGGTCGAGGCGACGCCCGAACTGATGCGGCGCTGCGCCACCCTCCATTGAAGCCGATGGCGGTCCCGCAGCCGCCAATATGGCATCCTATCTATTGCGCGCTGTTTATTGCGCGCGCCCCGACCTTCATCAATGATCGCGCGACACGGCCTTGCGGAAGACTGACAATTTCTGTTATTAATTTGCGACCCTGCGGTCGCTCGGCGGCTTAACAAACCGCAAGAGACTCCTCGGGTAAGTAGTTGCGGCCGGCGCTAATGCGAAGTATTCGATGGCTGATGTCGCCGACTGATGCCGAAGCCAAAGGCGCCGTAGACGCGCCGACTTAAACCAGGGTAGGGAGAAAATCAAATGGGCCTCTTTTCCTTTCTCGACCGGGAGCACACGATCGCCCCACCCGGCTATTCGCGCTGGCTGGTGCCGCCGGCGGCGCTTTGCGTCCATCTTTGCATCGGCCAAGCCTATGCATTCAGCGTATTCAATCTCCCGATGACAAAGCTCATTGGCATAACCAAGTCGGCGCCCGAGGATTGGAGCATCCCCGAGCTTGGCTGGATCTTCAGCCTGGGCATTTTCTTCCTGGGAGCATCGGCGGCGCTATTGGGGCGCTGGGTCGAGGAGGGCGGTCCGCGCCGTGCGATGTTCGCCGCCGCGCTCTGTTTCGGCGGCGGATTCCTTGTCTCCGCGGTCGGCGTTTATCTTCATAACATCTGGATAGTGTATTTCGGCTACGGTATCCTCGGTGGCTTCGGGCTCGGCATCGGCTACATCTCGCCGGTCTCGACCCTCATCAAATGGTTCCCCGACAGGCCGGGCATGGCGACCGGCATGGCGATCATGGGCTTCGGCGGCGGCGCCTTCATCGCCTCTCCTCTATCGGTCTGGCTCATGCGGCAATTCGCGACACCGACTCACGTCGGCGTCGCCGAGACTTTCATCGTCATGGGCTTGATCTATTTCTGCTTCATGATGGTCGGCTCGATCATCGTGCGCCTTCCGGCACCCGGCTGGAAGCCCGCGGGTTGGGTGGCACCCGCGCAGCCGAAGAAGCTCGTCACGACGCAGCATGTCTATGTGTACCAGGCGCTCAAGACGCCGCAATTCTGGCTGATCTGGTGGGTGCTCTGCCTCAACGTCACGGCCGGCATCGGCGTGCTCGGCCAAGCCTCCGCCATGAGCCAGGAGATGTTCCCCGGCCGGGTCACTGCCGTCGCTGCGGCGGGTTTCGTGGGTCTGATGAGCCTCTTTAACATGGGCGGGCGCTTCTTCTGGGCCTCGATGTCCGACCTGCTGGGGCGCAAGAACACCTATTTTATCTTTTTCGCTCTCGGCGCCCTTCTCTATTCGCTGGTGCCCTATTTCGGCGCGATCGGCAGCATCACGCTTTTCGTGCTGGGCTATGGCGTCATCTTCAGCATGTATGGCGGCGGCTTCGCGACGGTGCCGGCCTATCTCAGGGACATGTTCGGCACCCGCTATGTCGGCGCCATTCATGGGATGCTGATCACCGCCTGGTCGATGGCCGGCATCTTCGGCCCGGTGCTGGTGAACTACATCCGCGAGTACAACATCACGCATGGCGTGGCCAAGGCCCAGGCCTACAACGTCACCATGTATGTTATGGCCGTGCTGCTGATCGTCGGCTTCATCTGCAACTTCTTCATCAAGGCGGTGCATGAGAAGCATCACATGGCATTGCAAGAGGCAGAGATCTAAGGGAGGAAACCAGCATGGCCAGCAGCACCGCCGCTTCCGGCAACGGCCTCAAGCTAGTTCTGGCCTGGGGATTTGTCGGCATTCCCTTGGCCTGGGGCGTTATCGAGACGCTGACGAACGCGTTGAAACTGTTCCAGTAGGAATGCGGGTGGGCGGCGGGGGCTAGACCTCGCCGCTTTCCTCGAGCGAGGAATCGAGGCCGGGGCCGTGCGCCGCCAGGCTTTGGCGGTCGAAGGCTATGCTCTTGATCACGGCATGGACCTGGCGTCCCGGCGCGAGACGCAGATTATCCACGGATTTTCGCGTCACGCGGGCGAGGAGACGCTGCCCGCCGACATCGAGCCCGAGTTCGACGATCGGCCCCCCTTGCTCGCCGATCTCGACGATCGTTCCCGGCAGCACGTTGAGGGCGCTGAGCCCCTCGGGCGCGCGCTCGGCGATCATCACGTCGCGCGCGCGGATTCGCACGCGCACGGGCGTGCCGGGCGCGAGGTCGAGTTGCGGCACCCGAAGCTCGCCCGCCGCGGAGCCGAGGCGCGTAAGCCCATAGGGCGCGTCATGCCCGAGAACCTGGGTCTCCAGGATGGCGCCGGCCTCGTAGCGCCCGGTGATAGGGAAGAGGTCGAGCCGCGCCATGATCTCGGCAGCCGCGCCGACGGCCGCCACCCTTCCTTGGGAGAGCAGCACGAGGGTCGTCGCGAGGCGCGCCACCTCCCGAACCGAATGGCTGACATAGACGATCGGCACGCGCGTTTCGTCGCGGAGCCGCTCGATGTAGGGCAGGATCTCGCTCTTGCGCGCCTCGTCGAGCGAGGCGAGCGGCTCGTCCATCAGCAGGAGGCGCGGGCTCGCCAGCAAGGCGCGGCCGATCGCGACACGCTGGGTCTCCCCGCCCGACAAGCGTCCCGGCCGCCGGTCGAGCAAGGCGCCGATCCCGAGCAGCTCCACCACCCGGTCGAGCTCCTCGCGCCGCTCGCCCGCAGGGGTGAACCAACGTCCATAGAGCAGGTTGGCGCGCACGCTTAAATGGGGGAAGAGGCGGCTCTCTTGGAAGACATAGCCGATCCGCCGGCGATGCCTCGGCAGATAGATGCCTTGCGCGCTATCGACCAGCAGCCGTCCGTCGATGGCGATGCGCGCCCGCTCGGGCCTGATGAGGCCCGCGATGATATTGACCAGCATGGTCTTGCCGCTGCCCGAGCGGCCGAACAGCGCGGTCAGCCGGCCGTCGGTCGCGAAACTCGCTTCGAGCGTGAAATCGCCCAGCCGGTGATGAACCTCGACCTCCAGGCTCATAGCCCGAAGACCCGACGCGCGGCGCGGCGCGAGATCAGCTCGGACGCCAGCAAGGCGGCCGCCGAGATCGCGATCGAGACGAGGGTGAGCCGCAAGGCGGCGGCGTCGCCGCCCGGGACTTGCGTATAGGTGTAGATCGCCGTCGGCAGGGTCTGCGTCTCGCCCGGAATGTTGGACACGAAAGTGATGGTGGCGCCGAACTCCCCCAGGCTGCGCGCGAAGGCGAGGATGGTGCCCGCGATGATGCCGGGCAGGATGAGCGGCAGGGTCACCGTGGCGAAGACCCAAGGCGCGCCGGCGCCGAGCGTGCCCGCCGCCTCCTCGAGACGGCGATCGACCGCCTCGACCGAGAGCCGGATGGCGCGCACCATCAGCGGGAAGGCCATCACCGCCGCCGCCAGCGCCGCTCCCGTCCAGCGGAAGGCAAAGACAAGGCCGATGCTGCGCTCGAGGAGCTCGCCCAGCGGGCCATGGCGTCCGAACAGCAGCAGCAGCAGATAGCCCGTCACCACGGGCGGCATGATCAGCGGCAGGTGGACGAGGATATTGAGCAGCTCGCGGCCCCAGAAGCGCCCGCGCGCCAGGAGCATTGCCGCCAGGATGCCGAGCGGCAGGCTGGCCGCGACCGCGCAGGCCGCCACCCTGAGGCTCAAGCGGATCGCGACCAGCTCGGCGGGCGTGAAATCGAGCAGCGAGGACAGTTCCAAAGCCCCTCTCCGACCTAATGGAGCGCCGCCTCCCGCGCCGCCTATTTCAGGAGGATGAAGCCCTGCTTCTCGAAAAAGGGCTGTGCCTTCGGCAACTCGAGATAAGCGAGGAAGGAAGCCGCATCGGCGTTGCTCGAGGCGGCGAGCAGCGCGGCAGGATAGATGATCGGGGGATGCGAGTCCTCCGGGAAGACGCCGACGATCTTGACCGAGGACTCCGCCGCCGCGTCGGTGCGGTAGACGATGCCGAGCGGCGCCTCGTTGCGCGCCACCAGCGCCAAGGCCGCGCGCACGTTCTCGGCCTGGGCGACCCGGCCCTCGACCGCTTGCCAGACGCCGAGCTTCTCCAACGCCGCGCGGCCATATTTGCCCGCCGGGACGGCGGCGGTGTCCGCCATCGCCAAGTGGCCGCCCGCGAGCAAATTCGCCAGCGGGAAGCCGGGCGCGATCTTGACCTGTACCATGCTGCCTTGCGGCGCGATCAGCACCAGCTCGTTTCCCAGAAGGTTCTTCCGCGTCTCGGGCTTGATGAGATTGCGCTTGGCCAGATAGTCCATCCAATCGAGATCGGCCGAGATGAAAATATCGGCGGGCGCGCCGGCCTCGATCTGCTTGGCGAGAGCTGAGCTTGCCGCATAGGAGACGGCGACATGCTTGCCGGTGTCCGCCTGATATTGCGCGGCGGCGGCATCGAGCGCGTTCTTGAGGCTGGCGGCGGCGAACACCAGCAGATCATGCCCCTCGGCCGCGGCCGGCATGGGCGCCCGGCCCAGAGCCGAGGCAATGACCATGGCGGCAAGAAATCCTCCCAGTCGCATCGAGCGAAAGCGTCGCGTGAAGCCGCCCATCATTTTTTCCTTCTCCTCCTGGCCGGCAAAAGGATGTATATTGCGAAATATAGCGCAACAGGCTTCGCCGGGAAACATCGCTTGAAGCGTCTTGTCTCTTCCTGGGAGCGCGTGACGCGGCTCGTCCTGGGCGCGTCGCTCGCCGCGGCGTTGCTGGCATTTGCCGGAAACGCCGGCGCGGACGCGCAACAGCGCTTGGTCGTGGATTCGGCCGGACGGAAGGTGACGCTGCCGGCGAGCGTCGCGCATGTCATGGCGGCGGGCCCGCCCGCTGCCGTGCTGCTCTACACCCTCGCGCCGGATGCTCTCCTGGGCTGGCCGGTGAAGCTCCGCGCCGAGGCCCTGGCTTTGCTGCCGCCTAAGGTTGCGGCCCTCCCCGTGGTCGGCAGCTTGACGAGCCGCCATGCAGCGATCGGGCCCGAGGCCGTGGCGGCGCTCCATCCCGACCTCATCGTCGATGTCGGCACGATCGATGAGCGCTATGCCGCGCTCGCCGACCGGATTCAGCAGGCGACCGGCATTCCCTATCTTCTTCTCGACGGAACTCTCCTGCGCGCGCCGGAGAGCTACCGGATGCTGGGACCGCTTCTCGGTCAAGCCGAGCGCGGCGAGGAGCTTGCGCGCGAGGCCGCGCGTTTGCTTGCCGAAGCGGCCGCGGCGAAGGCCGCGCTGTCCGAAAGGCGGCCGCGCGTTTTTTACGGCCGCGGGCCGGACGCTCTCCAGACCGCCCCGCCCGGCTCGATCCTCGCCGAGGCGCTGGAGGTTTCCGGCGCAGCGAACGTCCTGCCCGACCCAGGCAAAGGCGGCTCTACCGTCACGATCGAGCAGATCGCCGGCTGGGCGCCGGATATGCTGCTGCTGTCCGCCCCCGAGGCGCGGCAAGCCGTACTGACGCAGCCGGCATGGCAAGCGGTGGTCGCCGTGCGCGCCCATCGGGTCTATCTCGCCCCCGACGCGCCTTTCGGCTGGATCGACGAGCCGCCAAGCGTCAACCGGCTGCTCGGCCTCCATTGGCTCGCCGGCATCCTCGCGAGCGGCGCCCCGCCCGCCGACATGAAGGAGACCGCGCGCGGCTTCTATCGGCGCTTCTACGGGATCGAGCTCACCGATGCGCAGCTCGACCGGCTGCTCGCGCCCGCAATGGACTAAGCACCCTCGCCATCCACGAACCAGGGAGACGCAGAATGAAGATCAGCGCACGCAACGCCCTCAAGGGCAAGATCATCGAGATCAAGAAAGGCGCCGTGATGGCCCAGGTCACTCTCGATCTCGGCGGCGGCAAACATGTGATGTCGGCGATCTTCGTC
>CAWJFP010000031.1:0-52116 GCA_963842155.1 uncultured Pseudomonadota bacterium | reverse complement strand
CAACCGCTTCCGCGTCGGGCGCGCCGCGGAGCCAGGCAAGCAGCGGCTCGACATAGCTTTCGGCCAGCGCCAGCTTGAGACGCGCTGGCGTGCCGGCGCGAGCTTCGAGCGCCTGGCGCAATTTGCTCTCGATGGTCGCCCCGAAACCCGGCAGAGCGCGTACCCGTCCATCGAGCAAAGCGCGGTGCAGCTGCTCGATATTGTGGATGTCGAGCTCGTGGCACAGGGTCTTGACGCGTTTTGGCCCCAGCCCCGGCAGTTTCAACAGCTCGGTGGCGACGGCCGGCGTGGCTTTGCGAAGGCGGTCAAGCAGTGGCAGATGGCCGGTCTCGGCCAGCGTGCGGATCTTGCCCGCGAGGTCCTCGCCGATGCCGGCGAGGTCGGTGAGATTGCCGCCCCGCTCCAGCATGACGGCAACCTCGGTCCCGAGGCCCCGGACCACGCGAGCGGCGTTGCGATAGGCGCGCACGCGGAAGGGGTTCGACTCCTCGAGCTCGAGCAGGTCCGCGAGATCGTCAAGCGCCTGCGCGACATCGGGGTTATGGGTGGGCATGGTCATCCCCCGAAGGCGTGCGGATTGGGATTGGGCCACCTCCTAAAGGGCTGAGCCCTTTCTGCACGGGCACGCACTTAGCGACAACGGCTTCGTGCGACGCGAGAAAATGCTGAGCCTCGTAGAAAATCTGACCAACGCCTCTCGCTGGTCGATCCTCGGCGAAATCCGGAATCGGCTCACGCGTTGCATTCGTCTTCTCGATGCATCTTGCGTTCTTGATGCACATCGTCCCCTACCTTGGACGAAGCAGCGGATAAATGGTCAGGACGAGCTCCGCCACGATTAGGGCGAGGATGTACCATTCGACGCGCAAACTGCTGCGGTTCTGTACCAGACCCAGGAGCGTCTCCACCGTTCGCGAGATCACGTCAAGTTTGCGGTCGAGCGCACGGCTACGCTCGCGCAGCTCATATTCCTCGGCGAGGCGGAGATAGAGCTGTTCCAGCTCGGGATGGTCCCACAGCAGCTCCGGCTTCTCGCCCGTTTCCACGCGTCCCACCATCTTGTGCTGGATCAGCAGGACATTACCGATATGCCGCAGCAAATCCGCCCCGGCCGCACCGGCGCGACCTTTTTCCCGCAAGGTTGCGGCGAGCGGCTCGATGCGGTCGAATATGCCGGCGATGGCCGTCTCGTAATGCGCCAGGATGAGACTCTTGGCCAGTGCGTCGGCGACCAGCTGGAATCGATCCGTGCTCGCCTGCTTGAGGAAAATCGTCCCGGCAACGTCGACCTTCTCATCGGAGACACCGCCGATCTGCACGCGTACGTCCTCCGCCTCGCGCAGGCCGAATGGGCCGACGACAAAAGGTGCAAGCTTGCGAAGCAAAGTCTCCTCAGCGGCGGGTGGTGCATCGAAGAGCACGACGACGCCATAACGAAAAAGCACGGCGAACCCGCCTTCCGAGAGGCGCAGGGTGAGCGGCGCCGTCGCAAGTGAGTCTCGGCGTTCGAGCCCGCGCGTATCGAGTTGCTCCCCAATGAGGAGTGCTCGAGCCGACATTGTCTCGGGCAACGGCTCGGAAACCGCTTTGGCCGCTACAGACGTCATTTCGCACCTTCGTTCGGACAACTCCCCTGCGCAGAAAATCTCGCGCCGCCATCATATGGAGCATCGCTTCCGCGACCGGGCTCCGCCTTGACGCAGGTCAAGCCGGTTGCTCGTCACAGGGAAGATCGGGTTGCCGCACGCGTCATCGACCCTCAACCTTGATCCAGGTCAATGTGATCTCATCGGGTGCGATTATTGCTATCGCAAATCCACAAAGCTCGCTTGTGCGGCCATTATCGTCGCCGATCCTGGCCTCTCCGTTTCGCAGCGGCGGTGCTGGGCAGAAATCCGTAGGACGGCACTGGAGGTGCTGTACCGGCAAACCTCGTGGCGGCGGAGCCCGCGCATGTCCGATCCGCGGACCCTTCACGACTTGCTACTGCGACTGCGGGACTACGCCGACGCGCCGGCCGTGGTATCAATCAACGAGGGCCGGGCGAGCTCGATCCGTTTTGCCGAGCTTGTGGCCAGCGCTCGCAAGGTTGCAATGAACCTCGCTCGGCGCCGTTTGGCGCGTGGCGCCACGGTCGGGCTGATCGGGCCCAATGGTTTGGCTTGGATCGAAGCCTTTTGGGGCATAGTCGCCGCCGGTTTGGTCGCGATGCCGATCGACCTCCAGATCGGCGAGGAAGAACTGGCACGCATGCTCGACATCGGCGACTGCCAGCTCGTTATTGCTGGAAGCGGCCAGCGAGACCGGTTGCGCGCCGCCAGGCCCCTCTGTGCGGCTATCGACCTCGACGCCGTCGCGGCGGACTCGATGTCGCGATCTGAGGGGTCACCAGCGGCGCCAGAACCCGAATGGGAGCCGCCCCGGCCCGACGAAGTCGCGATCCTGGTTTTCACCTCCGGTACCACAGGCGTGGCAAAGCCCGTGCCGCTTACGCACGCGAATTTGCTATCGAACGTTCGGGCGCTCTTGGCTGAGCGCATCATTGCGCCAGTTGACCGCGTGTTGCTGCCGCTGGCGCTGCATCACACCTATCCCCTCACGGTCGGCATGCTGACCGCGCTTGCCGGCGGCGCAACCATCATACTTCCCTCCGGAATCAGCGGTCCCCAATTGGTGGAAGCGATGCGGCAGGGCCGCGCAACCGTGCTCCTTGGCGTACCGCGCCTCTATACCGCGTTGGTCGCAAATATCCGCGCAACAGCGGCCGCCAGATCGGATATTTCGGCGCGCATGTTCGCCACGCTCCTGCTCTTGTCACGGCTGATTCGGCGCCATCTGCGCATATCGATCGGCGGATGGCTATTTCGTGGCCTTCGCATGCAATTGGGCGTCGAGCTCCGACTCATGGTTTGCGGCGGAGCTGCGATTCCTTGCGAGGTCGAGGAGACTCTCGAAGGGTTGGGCTGGCAAGTGCTGACCGGCTACGGCCTCACCGAAACATCGCCGATCCTGGCTTTCAACCGGCCCGGCCGATCGCGCATCGGCGCGGCCGGGCAGGCGCTTCCAGGGGTCAAGCTGCGGATCGCGAACGCCGACCAAGAAGGTGTCGGCGAAGTCCAAGCGCAAGGAAGTAGCGTTTTCGCGGGTTACCGGAACGATCCCGTGGCTACGGGAGCCGCCTTCACCGCCGACGGCTGGTTCCAAACCGGCGACGTCGGTCGCCTCGACGCGGACGGCTCTCTGTTCATCATTGCGCGCGCGACCGAGACGATCGTCCTGCCCAACGGCAAAAAGCTTTACCCCGAGCCCCTCGAGGCGGCATATGCGGATTGTCCGGTGATCCGAGAAATCGCCGTCATGCGCGGCGCGAACGGTCTTGTAGCGTTGATCGTCCCCAACGCCGAGGTCGTTCGCGAGATCGGTGCGATACGATTGGACGGGCTGGTCCGCGACGCTTTGGAAATGCGCGCGCGGACTCTGCCAAGCTATCTCCGCCTCACCGGCTTTGCGCTCTTACGGGCGCCTCTGCCGCGAACGCAGCTGGGCAAGATCCGCCGCCACCTCTTGCCCACGCTCTATGCCAATGCCCGCGCGATCGAAAAGCGAACGGAAGAAATTCACGTTACGGCAGCGGACAGCGCGCTGCTGGAGAATCCCGTTGCCCAGCCGGTGTGGCGCTGGCTTATCAGGCGCTATCCAGAGCGACCCATCGATCTCGAAACGAGCCCCCAGCTCGACCTTGGTATCGACTCGCTTGGTTGGATCGATTTGACGCTCGCTCTTCAGCATGAGTTCGGCATCGTCCTCACCGAGGCGCGAATTGCTCGGATCATCACGCTGCGTGACCTGCTTGGCGAGGTGATCGCCGCGGCGCAATCGACAGAAGGCGCCCCCGCGGTTTTGGAGCAGGGCAAGGTCTGGCTCGAGCCCCTGGGCTTTCCCGTTCTTGTCGTTCGCGCCGTCGGCGAAATGTTGCTGCGTGCGGTGATGCGTTGCTTCTTCCGCCTTCGTGTCGAGGGACGCAGCAAGCTGCCCGAGCCTCCCTTCCTGCTCTGCCCCAATCATGTCAGCTACCTCGATCCTTTCGCGGTTGGCGCAGCTCTTCCCCATCGCCAACTTCGGCATGCTTATTGGGCGGGGTGGACGGGGGTGCTCTTCAATTCTCGGCTGCGCCGCTTCTTCAGCCGCGCCGCACAGGTCATTCCGGTCGATCCCGATCGCGCCGCGGCCTTGAGCGTCGCGCTCGGCGCCTTGGTTCTGTCGCGCGGTCGGACTCTTGTCTGGTTTCCCGAAGGCGGGCTCAGTCCGGACGGTTCGTTGCAAATTTTCTTGCCTGGTGTCGGTGCCGTGCTGGAACAAAGGCCGGTACCGGTGGTGCCTGCCTACATCGGCGGAAGCGACGAAGCCTTCCCCCTCGACAAGCGGTATCCACGTCTACGGAGGATTACGGTCTGCTTCGGAGATCCAATCGACCCGGCGGACCTGGCGCTCGATCATGTAGGGCGCGCCGGTCAGCAGCGCGTCGCCGACGCCATTCGCGCGGCCGTTGCTGCGCTGAAGCCGAGCGCATCGCAGCCCGGGGCCGGAAAGGATATTGAGAGAGATCAAAGCCGCGGTTCGGGGAAGGGTGCATGAAGGAGCGATTTTAGGCGACGTGCGGCGCCTTCTTAGAAAAGGAGATTCCCCAATGTTGCGCCCTGTCTCGAAAATGATGAAGAGGAACGTCCATACACTGCCCCCGACGGCTTCGGCCTATGAGGCGGCATGCCGTATGAAGCACGAGAACTGCGCTTCCGTGGTCGTGGCCGGAAAGCAGGGCCTCTTGGGGATCTTTACGGCCGGCGACATGGTGAAACGCGTCGCCGCGGAAATGCTCGATCCGGCGAAAACGAAGCTGTCCGAGGTCATGACGCGACAACCGCAGACCGTGACACCGGACACTCTCGCCATCGACGCACTGCGCGCGATGCATGAGGGGCGCTTCCGCCATCTTCCGGTGCTCAAGGATGGTCGTCTCGTCGGCATCGTGTCGCGGCGCGACTTCTTCGGCCAGGAAGAGACGATCGTCGAGGACGAAGAGCACATTAGCGAGGTCATGCGCTAGCCGTGACGTTGCGGCTCCCCAGCCCGCGGAGACGGGTTCGCCGCTGACTGCGCCCTCCGCCAGCCGGTCCTCGAATTTCGGCCTCATCTCGGAAAGGGTTTGCCGTAGGGACTTTTGCCGCCGATTTCCGGGCCCTTTGGGGTCGTGCCTTTCTCATTCCCAAGGGCCGACTGGACCGCAATCCCCATGGCAGAACGGTAACGTCGAGAGGATGTTCGGCTCGATCCGCCACAATAGTCAGAGCGCGAGCAGAACCCGCCGCTTGCCGCCGATGAACCTCCCAAAGGTTCGTCGCAGTCTGACCGAGATCGGCAAGCTGATAATCAACGACGAGCCGCGAATTCAATCGCGAGCCGTCCATCGGCTTCCTCGTCCAGGAGATCGTCGAGCGCAGGCAATAATCCCATCTCCTCCTTTTGGATATGCGAAAGGAGGCGCTCGATGAGCTCGCCGCCGACGTCGTGGAATTTGGTCCAGTCTTCCACGGCAAATCCGATGTCGCGCGCGCTCTTGGCGATATCCAACAGGCGGCGCGCGAGCAGTAGAATGGCATGATGCTCGTCGATGAGAAATGCGCCCATCTCCTGGCGGCCTACCTCGGCGAGCAAGGGAAACACGCTGTCTTCCTCGAAGGCGAAATGTGGGCCTATTTCGACTTCGACGGCGCGAATCAGCCTTTGCAATAATTGCGCGTTGTCGGCGTTGGGATGTTGGGGCGGCTGGCTCCTGCCATGGCGCCCGAGCAGCGCTTCGAGCCCATCGAGGATCGCGATCGTCGCCAGGTGATCCTCGTGGAGAGCGCGCGAAATATGCCGGCGCATTTCCATGGCGATTGCCTCCATTCACTCTTCAACAGCGCCGGCCATCCCGTCGCTGCATCGCTATCGGCCAAGCGGAGGCACTCTTGCGGTCACAGCTTCGGCCTGAGGTCGCGAATGCGTATCGCCTTGCCTTGGGAGCGCGGCACTTCGCCCGGGCGCTTAACCACCACGTCGCAGGAAATCCCCAGGAGCGATTTCAAGTGGTGGGTGACGGTCCGCGCGATCGACTGGAACGTCGCCTCATCGGTCGCCGCCGCTGGAGCCGCCTCGATTTCGAGCGTCACCCGGTCGAGCGGTCCCTTGCGCTCCACGACGAGCTGATAGTGGGGCGAAATGCGCGGCAAGCCGAGGAGCACCGCTTCGAGTTGCGAGGGATAGACGTTGACGCCGCGCACGATCAACATGTCGTCGCTGCGGCCGGTGATGCGCCGGATGCGCAAATGCGTGCGGCCGCACCGGCACGGCTCGTCGCTGAGCCGCGTGATATCGCGCGTGCGATACCGAATCATCGGCAGCGCTTCCTTGGTCAGCGTGGTGATAACCAGTTCTCCCGTCTCGCCGATGTCGAGCGATTCGCCCGTCTCGGGATCGATCACTTCGAAAAGGAAATGGTCTTCCCAGCCGTGCAATCCGGCGCGAGCCTCGTGGCATTCGACGGCGACGCCGGGGCCCATGATTTCGGACAGGCCGTAGACGTCGATCGCCGTCAGGCCCAACCGCTGTTCCAGCGCGCTCCGCAGAGCGTCGCTCCAGGGCTCGGCGCCGAACAACCCCACCCGCAGCGTCCCCTCGCGCAAGTTGACGCCCATGCCGTCCGCGACTTCGGCGATGTTGAGCGCGTAGGACGGCGTGGCGCACAATACCGTCGCGCCGAAGTCGTTGATCAGGGTCACCTGTCGCTCGGTGCCGCCGCCGGAGATCGGCACGACCGTGCATCCGAGCCGTTGCGCGCCATCGTGCGCGCCCAGCCCGCCGGTGAAAAGCCCGTAACCGTAAGCATTGTGCACGATGTCCGTGGGCCCGACGCCGGCACAGACCATCGATCGCGCCATGAGCAAGGCCCAGTTCGCGAGATCGGCAGCGGTATAGCCGACCACCGTCGGTTTCCCCGTTGTGCCCGAAGAGGCGTGGAGGCGATTGAGTCTCTCGCGCGGGACGGCGAGCATGCCGAAAGGATAATTGTCGCGCAAATCCGCCTTCGAGGTGAAGGGGAAGCGACGGAGATCGGCAAGACCGCGAACCTCGAAGGGCTCAACTCCGGCGGCGTCGAAGCGGCGGCGGTAATGGGGGACGTTGGCATATGCGTAGTGCAGGGTCTTGCGCAGGCGATCGAATTGCAGCCGCTGAAGCTGCTTTCTCGGCATCGTCTCGATATCCGGCGAGAATAGAGCGGACTGCCGGCTGGCGCTCCCGATATGCGACGCGTGCATCGCCATGTCTCAGCTCCATCCCGGCCGCGTGCTGCAATCGCCGCGTGCAACGCCAAGCCTGGGCAGATGCCGCAAGGCAAATCCCTGATTGAAGGCGGCGCGCGTGACGATCCTGTCCTTGATCAACCAACCCCCTGCAACCGTCAGCACGCCGCCCAGCAGCGCGGCAGGCGCGGCGAGGTCGGGGAGCGCGAGCGCAGCACCGATGAGGACCAAAGGGGCGAGCGTGCCCAGCGCCAGAATCTGCCAAGCGACGGCTTGGAGCGCCTTGGTTGTCCCAATAGGCGCGCCTCGCCGTTCGAGCCGCCTGCGGTAGATCCAGCAAGCCGTCCATCGCGCGACGATCGAGGCGAGAGCGAGGAAAAACGCGACGCGGGCGGAAAGGCCGGCGCCCGAGAGGACGGTCAGCACGATGAACGCGCCCGCGCCCTCCGCAAGGGCGGTCGCGAGGATCAACGGCAGGATAAAAGGCTCGCGCCATGCGGGTATGCCCTTCGCCGCGCGAAGGATTTGCGCCTGGCAATAGAGGAAGGTCAGCCCGAGGAGCGCAACGATGACGGCAAGCACCGTGCCGCCCCGCCAAGCGGCGGCGGCGAGCGCGACGATGAGGGGCGGCGCCACCAGCGCCTCGCGCGTCATCCAAGAGGTCTTCGGATTGAGAAAGACGTGAAGGAAGCGCCAGGGGCGCCCAATTTCGAGCCACACGAAGCCAAGGCCGGTGACAATGAGCAGCGCCGCCAAGCCGTAGGCCGGCCATTGCCGCCCGCCGGTCGCGAGCTCGCTCAAGGCAGCGCAGATGGCGAGACCCGAGCCCGTGCCCCCGCCGATGAAATTGGCCACGGCGCGCCGGTCCCAATTGGTTTGCCGCCAGGGGGCGATCCGGTCCATGGCCTAACCCCAAAGGTAATAAATGCCGGGACCCGTCCCGAGCTCTTCATGCATGCGAAAATGCTCGTTCTCGGTAAGCAGCCGCGACAGGTTGCTCGACGGGTTCTCGATGTCGCCGAAGTGGAGAGCGCCGGCGATGCAGGAATTGACGCAGGCGGGCGTAGCCGCGGGATCGACGCCCGGCGTCAATCCCTTGGCCGTGCCGGCATCGATGCGGTCGACGCAGAAGGTGCATTTCGTCGCCACTGCCAACCGCTTTTCGTCAAAGCGCATCGCTTCCGCCCGGCTGGGCTTGTTGGCATAGGCGAAGGTCGCGCGGTCAGTCTTGAAACGCGCTTGATAAGGACAGGCGACGGCGCAATAGCCGCATCCAATGCAGAGATCGTAATCGATGGTAACGATGCCGTCGTCGCGCTGACGCGTCGCAGTCGACGGGCACACCGTCATGCAAGGCGGGTCGTCGCAATGCATGCAGCCCACCGGCACGAAGGTGCGCCGCACATCGGGGTACTCCCCCGATTCCATGTCGAGGACGCGTCGCCATTGCACGCCGGGCGGCGTGGCGTTCGCATGTTTGCAAGCGGCGGTGCAAGTCTGGCAGCCTACGCAGCGGCGGAGATCGACGGCCATCGCCCAGCGGGTCATGACCGCGCCTCCATGCGCGCAAGGCTGACGCGCACGAGATCGGCGCCCGAGCCCGTCGCGTCGGTGAGCGCAAGCGACAACGGCACCAACGCGTTCATGCTGGGTACGCCGAAATCGCGCGCGAAGGGCGTGACCCAATGGTCGAACTGACCGACCATGAGGAGCGTATCGGGACGAATACCTTGCCGCAGAACGGCGCGACCATGGGTGGCGTGCCGCGGCGTACGGATTTCGACAAGATCGCCATCGGCGATGCCGAGCCGCGCCGCCGCGCCGGCATTGACGATGACCCCGCCGTGTCCGGCGACGTTGGCCGCCACCTCCTGGATCATCTGGATGCCGACATTGGCGCCCCAGGCATATTGCATGCTGCGAGCGGTAACGAGCCAAAACGGGAAGTCATCCGCTTTGCATCCCATCTGAACGACCGCCTTCGTCCAAAGGCCCGGAAAATCCTTCCAGACGGGGAGGGCCTGGTACTCCGCGAGTTGGTCGTCCCACCAGGTCATGCCGTGCTCATGCAGCCGACAACCGAGCTCCTGTCCGATGCGATAAAGCCGCTCCTGATAGGGCAGCTCGAAGCGCAAGCCTTGGCGCGCCAACGCGGGATAAAGATACCAATCGGTCTTGGGGAACGGGCGCGTGCGGAAGCCGTGCGTCTTGTACCAATCGAGCCCGTCATTCGCGGCGCCGTCCGTGAGCTCGGCGCTGGCGGCGCGGCACGCCGCGTCCCAGATTTCGTCGCCGCCATGGGGCGTGGCGACATCGATGCTGAAATCATAGTGTTGCGTCTTGAGCGGCACGCCTGCCGCGCCGCGATTGATGGCCGTGTTGTAGGCTTCGAGCAGGCCTGTCAGCCGCGCAAGCTCGGTGGCGATGTCGGTGAAGTCGCGCGCCGCCCCGCGCGCCGCGACGACGGGCTGGCGAAGCGCAAATCCCTCCTCGTCCCAGAATTGCTCGACATATTTCGTACCGCCGATGCGGATGAGCTGCAGGCCCTCGAGATCCGTGCATTCCGGCAGCAGGATGTCGGCCATGTGATTGGATTCATCGCGCGTGTAGGCGAAGGCCACGATGAAGGGGAAGCGCGACATCTTGTCGACGAGCGCGGCGGTATCCCAGAACGAGATGGCGGGGTTGGTACGGTAGAGAAACCAGATTTCCGGAAACGTCACCTCGGGCAACCCCTTGGGCGTCCCGTCCAGGAACATCCAGGCAAGATGGGTGGGCCCCAAAGCCTGGCTCCACGGCCCGTCGGCCGCGAGGGGCACCAGCGTGCGATAGGCGTTGCGGATATTCGGCCGCGGCGACCAGCCCTCCCGGGCAGTCGTATTGAAGGGATAGTCCATGAACCCATCGACGCCCGGCTTGACGCTGCCGATGCGGTCGGACATCGGGCGATTGAGACGCACCGTCGTGCCGAGCGTGCCACCGGGGACCTCGAGGGCGCCGACGAGCGCTACCGCCACGGTGCGCGCCCAGCAGCATTCGTAACCGCCCCAGCCATTGTTCACGGTCTTGCCGAGCGTTATGGCGACCGGACGAAACGGCAGATCCATACCCTCGATCTCGACGGTCTGGCCGACGCAGGCCTGCTCGATGAACTCGCGAGCGATGCGGCGTATGGTCGCCGCCGGCACATCGCAGATCGCAGAAGCCCACTCGGGCGTATAGGCTTCCATGTGGGCGACGAGCTTGCTCAAGCCGGTTTCGCCGACGAGATCTCCCTGCGCGAGCAGCTTGCCGTCGGCGCCCGTTTCCTTCGCCTGCGCGAGGAACTTGCCCTCGAGCGCCGACTCTATGCCTGGCGTGTCGTAAGCGACCACGGCGTTGCGCTTCAGATCCCAGACGAGCGGCTTGCCGTTGGCTGCATCGCGCAAATAGTAGCCGTTTGGGCCGACCAGATAGGGTGACGCCGTGCGCTCGGCCAGAAACGCCAAATCGAGCTCCGTGCGCTTCCGCTCGTGAAGGAGGACGTGAATGACGGCATAGAGAAAAGCCGCGTCGGTCTTGGGCCGGATCGGGACCCATTCGGCGGAGCAGGCTCCGGTCACCGAAAGATGCGGCTCCACCTGCACGCGTTTGAGGCCCCTGGCGCGCGCGTCCGCATGACGCTTGACGCCGACGACCCCTCCCGACGCCTCGGTGTTGCTGCCGAGCGAGATGATGTAGCGACAGGACGGCGTATCGGGCGAGACGGTAAAGGCGCGATGCCATAGCTCGCCGTAGAGATGCTCCGAGTGAAAGCATTTGACGCCCTGACCGCTGCCGAATCCCATATCGACTGGCCCCCAGGCGGCCAGAAAGGCGGGAAAGGTTCCCATATAGGATTGAGGCGTGCCGCCGCCGCCGAAGCTTGCCGCCACCTTGGGATAGCCCGAGGCGTCGAGCAGGCCGCTGGCGCGCACTGCGTTGAGCTTCTCGGCGATCAAGCCGAGCGCCTCATCCCACGAGATCGCTACGAAGCCGGGCTCCTCGTCGCGCCCCTTGTTCGGATTGGTGCGCTTCATCGGCGAGAGAATGCGATGCGGATTGTAGGTCTTCTGCACCAGGCCATATGCCTTGACGCAGACGCGACCCGCGCCGGGATGAACGCCGGCCGCGCAGAAATTCGGCTCGATCCCAAGCGCGACGCCATCCTCGACCCGCACGGTCAAAAGATCGGGGCCGGCAACACATTGGTAGCAATAGGTCGGTACCTGCTTTGCCATGGCTGCGGGCGCCGCGGTCATGATGCCGCCTCTCCCGCCGCTTTCGCTTTCGCGGCTTTGGCGTTGACGCGCTCGATCGTCTTCTGAACGTCGGCGACAAAGCGGACGTGCTTGCAGCGCGCAATCTGGTCCACCAAGTCACGCGCCGTGACGTCGAAGGTAACGAGTTCGGCCTTTCACCTCGGCCACCGTCGCGCGGATGTCGACGGCCATGCCGAGGACCGTCGGCGCAAGATGGTCGAGCTCGACCCGTGTGCCCACCGAATCCTCGCCGGGGTCCAGATGCTTGAGAAGACCGTCTCGGCAGGTCTGCTCGATATCCCGCAGCAGGGCCGGCGTCGCATAGACCCGGCCGGCCTCTCCCATGAAGCCGATGGTGCGGGATTCATCAACAACCAGTCGCCGCTCAAAGATGAGCCCTGGCGCCAAGCTCGGCCTCATCGGCGCCCCCTCCATCTGTTATTCGGTACTCGAATACCAATTTAGCCAAGTTTGCACGGCTTCGGCCGCGCTGTATTTGATCTGGATCAATCGACAGCCCGGCGACTCATTGCGGACGAAATCGGCGTGGCAATCTGTTATTGCCCCAGGGGAACGACCGCCGTCGCCTCGATCTCCACCTTCCCCGGACTGTCGAGCAAATCGGCGACGAAGATCAGGCTCATCGCCGGGAAATGCCGCCCCATCAGGCGTCGCCAGACGCGGCCGAGCTCGGCCCGCGCCGCGAGATAGGCGGGCTTATCGGTGCAATAGACGGTCATGCGGCAGATATGCTCCGGCCGCGCGCGAGCTTCAGCGAGCACGGCGAGCACGTTTTCGAGCGCCTGCTCGAATTGCGGCACGAGCGCGGGCGAGTTGAAGAGTTGGGCTGCATCCCAGCCGACCTGGCCGGCGACGAAGATAAGGCGCCCCGGCTCGACGGCGATCCCGTTCGCGTAGCCGATCGGGGGTTTCCAGCCCTGCGGCAGCAGCACGGTCATCGTCTGCCTCAGTCCGGCGTGCGCGGTTCGTCGGGATCGTAGGCCCAATCCTCCGCGGGCTTGGGCACGTGCGCGAGCCACTCGCGCACGAGCTCGATATGCAGTTTTTCCTCTTGCGCGAACTCGCCGGCGAGGCGGCGGATCTCGTCGGGCGCCTCGCTATGCGCAAGATTGGCAAAGAAAGCGAACGCGCTCAGCTCGTTCCGCAGCGCGATCTCGAGCGCATGATGGGGCGTCATGAGATAATGGAGAGCGTCGCCGAGAGCGGTCTCGAGCCCTTCGCCGCCCGGCACGGCGAGGGCCGCTCCCGCCGCGACGGCGATGCCGCGCGCGGCGAGGGAGCGCGCCATCTCCTCCGCGTGCTTTCGCTCGGCGCCGGCGAGCTTGCGAAACAGGCCGGCGACATCGCGATTGCTGTGCAGCTCCAGCTGCGCCGCGAACTCCTCATAGCGCTCCATCGCCTCCAGCTCCATGGCATAGGCGCGCGCAAGGAGATCATCGACGGTGGCGATGGCCGGTGTATCCGGTCCGGCTTCGTCGCCGATGGCAGCCGTGCTCATAGCGCGAATTCCCGTGCCAAGTCCTTGGGCGAGGCTTTCGCCCGCCCGATCTCCGGTTGGTAAGGCTTGCGGTCGCCGGCATAGAGCACGCCTATGTTGAATCCGTCGTCGGTCAAGATGCGCCGCGCCGCCTGTGCCGGATCGTCGGTCGAGGGCAGCGGCGAGGGCCGCGCCAGAGCTTTCCAGCCCCGCTGCTCCGGACGAAAGGTGATGCAGGGGCTTAGCACCTCGACGAAGGAGAAGCCTGGCGATTTGACCGCCTTGGCGATGATGTCGGCGGTGCCCAAGATGTCGCCCGCGAAGGCGCGCGCAACGAAATTGGCGCCGGAGGCGAGCGCGATAACCAAGGGCTGGAACGGCCGCAAGCCCGTGCCGCCCGGCGTCAGGGCGTTGTCCCAATCGGGCTCGGTGGTGGGCGATGACTGCCCCTTCGTCATGCCGTAGACATGATTGTCCATGACGATGTAGGTGAGGTCGACATTGCGCCGGCAGGCGTGGAGAAAGTGATTGCCCCCGATCGAGTAGCCGTCGCCGTCGCCGCCGGTGACGATCACGGTAAGGTCGGGGCGCGACACCTTGAGGCCGGTGGCTACCGCAAGCGCCCGGCCATGCACGCCGTGGAAGCCGTAGCAACTCGTGTAAGCCGGTATCCGCGAGGAGCAGCCAATGCCGGAGACGACGGCAACGTCCTCGGGACGACGGTCGAGATCGGCGAGCGCGCGGGTGAGCGACGTGAGGACCGAGTAGTCGCCGCAGCCCGGGCACCATACTGGCTTGGTGTCCGATTTGAAGTCTTTCGCCGCACGCGGCATCGCCGCTGGCGCGTTCATGGGTGACTTCGATCGACGAGCTCTCGATGGATGTCGCCGGGCCGCATCGGCATTGCGCCGGGACGGTGAATTGCTCGCACCTCGCCCTCCAATCCGTGCTCGGCGCGGAGATAGCGATGGAATTGACCGCTGTGCGTCTGCTCGACGACCAGAACGCGTTTTACGCCCCTAAGCGCCGCCGACAGGAGATCGGGTTGAGGCGGCGAGAGGAGCCGCAGCGAGACGAGCCTGACCGGGATGCCGTCGTCGCGGGCGCGGGCGATGGCCTCGCGCACGGGCCCGGTGCAGGAGCCCCAAGTAACGACGGCGATCTCGCCATCCCCCTCGATCTCGGCCCAATGCGGACCGAACTCCAAGGCTCGGAGCTTGCGTTGCCGCTTATCGAGCTGCGCCAGATGGTCCTTTCCCTGGCTCGACGGCGTGCCGCGCTCGTTGTGCTCGAGCCCGTCGGCCGTATAGGTGAGGCCAGCCATACCGGGAATCGCCATGGGTGAAATACCCGAGTCCGTCAGCGCGTAGCGCCGATAGTCGTGCCCGTTGGGGGCGGCGAGCGCGCGCTTGCCGACGAAACCGCCGTCCGGCGGCGGATCGATCACCATGCGCGTCTGCCCCATCGACTGGTCGGACAACACCACGACCGGGACCTGCATCGCCTCGGCGAGATGGACCGCCCACTCGGTCGTCGCCAGGCAGTCCGCCACCGAATTAGGTGCCAGCACCACGTGCGGCGCATCGCCGTGCAGGCCATAAAGCGCGATGTTGAGGTCGCTTTGCTCCGCTTTGGTGGGAATGCCGGTCGATGGCCCGCTCCGCATGACGTCGACTACCACGATCGGCACCTCCGCGGAAACGGCGAGCCCGAGCGATTCAGTCATGAGCGAGAAGCCCGGACCGGAAGTCGCGGTCAGCGACGGGGTGCCGCCGTAGGATGCGCCGATCGCCATGTTGATCGACGCCAGCTCGTCCTCGGCCTGGAGCAGCACGCCCCCCAGCTTGGCCAATGCGGGCGACATCCATTCCAGCATTTCGGTCGCAGGCGTGATGGGGTAGGCGGCGACGAAGCGCACGCCGCCATTGAGCGCGCCATAGCCGGCGCCCTCGTTGCCCGTGATCAGCCAACGCTCATTTCGGGGGGCAGAGGTCGGCGTCAGCTTATCGGCGAAATCCACCGCAGCGGCGGCAAGCCGCCCGGCCTCGACCGCGGCCAGGCTCGTGGTCACCCTGTCGCTGGCCGCGCCGAGCGTACGGCGGACGGCTTTCGCCACAACCTCTTCGGGCAACCCGATGAGGCTCGCGACGTAGCCGAGCGCGATCATGTTCGCCCGCCCGCCCGGTATCTTCTTGGCGATCTCCTTCATCGGCAAGGCCAACAGCTTTGCGCCGGAACTCACGATGGCATCCGGCGGCTCACCCTGGCTTGGGTCGCCGATGACGATGCTCCGCTCATCGAGGGGGATCTCCGCGGCGAAGTACTCGAGGTTGAGCCAGTCGACGGAAATCAGGAGGTCGAAGCGATCGTCATGGCCTTCTATGGGCTCGCCGGCAACGCGGAGCAGCGCCGCAGCTTCGCCGCCGCGGATCTGCGGCCCACTCGACCGGCTCATCAAGCCGTAGCAGCCAGCCAGCGCCGCGGCCTCCAGCAGCATGTTGCCGGCGGTCATCACCCCCGTGCCGCCGCTGCCCGTCATGGCAATAGAAACCGACGCGGTGGTCCTGCGCCCAGCCGCCTTGCTCGTCATTCGCTCCTCCATTGTCGATGCCACTATCGATGCGCCGCGGCGGCGGTGAGTTGATCTGGATCAACTCCGCCGACCGCAAATCGGCATATCGTCCATTGCAGTCGATCGGCATGGTTGCGTCGCTATTGGTAAACTGGTACTGTAATACCAGAATAACGAAAATACCAATCTCGAACGCCGTGGTCGCGAAGACCGAACCGGGCAAGGAAGGAAATCGAGCCATGCAGCCACCTGCCTATCGCTGGATGATGACCGCGGTCAAAACGCCGCTGATGCGCTCGACGTTCGATCCGTTCGCTTTGGCCGCCGGAGAAGTGGCGGTCGAAGTGGCCGGCTGCGGCGTTTGCCACACCGATCTCGGCTATTACTACGACGGCGTGCGACTCAACCACGCGCTGCCTCTGGCCCTTGGCCACGAAGTCAGCGGCAAGGTCGCCGCCGCGGGCGCGGGCGCCGAGAGCTGGCTCGGTAGAAGCGTGATCGTGCCCGCGGTGCTGCCCTGCGGCGAGTGCGATCTTTGCCGCCGCGGCCGCGGCACCATCTGCCGCAACCAGAAAATGCCGGGCAACGATATCCAAGGCGGCTTCGCGAGCCACATCGTCGTTCCCGCGCGCGGTCTCTGTCCGGTCGACGAAGCTCGTCTCGCCGCCGTCGGATTGAGCCTCGCCGATGTCTCGGTCGTGGCCGACGCGCTCACCACGCCTTACCAAGCGGTGAAGCGCGCAGGCGTCGGGCCGGGCTCGCTCGCCATCGTCGTCGGCGTGGGCGGCGTCGGCGGATACGCCGTGCAGATCGCCCGGGCCTTCGGCGCGACCGTGGTCGGCATCGACGTCGATGCCGAGAAGCTCGCCGGCATCGCCCGTTGTGGTGCCGCTCTCACCCTCAACCCGCGCGAGATGGACAGCCGCGCCCTCAAGGGCGCGATCCAGGCTTTCGCCCAGGCGCAGCACCTGCCCGCGACCGAGTGGTTCATATTCGAATGCTCCGGGACGGCGGCTGGACAACTTACCGCCTATGGGCTGCTCGTCCATGGCGCCACGCTTTCCGTCGTCGGCTTCACGCTCGACAAGGTCGAGCTGCGGCTTTCCAACCTGATGGCCTTCGATGCGCGCGCGCTCGGCAATTGGGGCTGCCCGCCGGAGCTCTATCCCGCCGCACTCGAACTGGTGCTCGACGGCAAGGTGCAGATCAAACCCTTCGTCGAGCAGCGCCCGCTCGCCGACATTAATGCCGTCTTCGACGCCGTGCATCGGCACGAGCTGAAGCGTCGCGTCGTTCTCGTCCCCGGCGCGTGATGCAAACGACAGAGAGGGTGATCGCCATGGCCGCTTCGACGCTTTCCATCGCCGCAAAAACCAGGCCCGCCGCGCTCAAGGACCACAATTTGGTGCCGGAATATTCGGTCTCCGGCATCCGCTTCGAGAAGCGCCCCGCCAAGACGCTCGACGGCGCCATCGTGCCCGGGCTCTATAACGCCTGGATCGTCCTCGACAACCCCGCTCAGTTCAATTCCTACACCACCGACATGGTCAAAGGCGCGATCATGGCCTTTCGCGCGGCGAGCGCGGCGCGCGACGTCGTCGCCGTCGTCTTCACCGGCGCGGGCGACAAGGCCTTCTGCACCGGCGGCAACACCAAGGAATATGCCGAATACTACGCCGGCAATCCGCAGGAATACCGTCAATATATGCGTCTCTTCAACGACATGGTCTCCGCCATCCTGGGCTGCGACAAGCCGGTGATCTGCCGCGTCAACGGCATGCGCATCGGCGGCGGCCAGGAGATCGGCATGGCCTGCGACTTCTCGATCGCGCAGGACCTGGCGCGCTTCGGACAGGCGGGCCCCAAGCACGGCTCGGCCGCCATCGGCGGCGCGACGGATTTCTTGCCCCTGATGATCGGCATGGAGCGAGCGATCGAGTCGGGCGCGCTCTGCGAGCACTGGTCGGCGCACAAGGCCTACCGTCTCGGGCTGATCTCCGACCTCGCGCCCGCGCTCAAGCTCGACGGCGCGTTCGTCGCCAATCCGCTGGTCGTGACCGACCGCTACCTCGACGAGTATGGCCGCATCATCCATGGCGAGCCCAAGACCGATGCCGCGCTGGCCGAGGGCAAGAGCATGCTGACGCGCGGCACGCTCGATCTCTCTCTCCTCGACGAGAAGGTCGATCAGCTCTGCGCCAAGCTGCTGTTGACCTTCCCGGAGTGCCTGACCAAGAGCTTCGAAGAGCTGCGCAAGCCCAAGCTGGACGCCTGGAACCGCAACAAGGAAAATTCCCGCGCTTGGCTCGCCCTCAACATGCTGGCCGAAGCGCGGACCGGCTTCCGCGCCTTCAACGAAGGGCCGAAGGATCGCCGAGAGATCGATTTCGTCGCCTTGCGCCAATCGCTCGCCAGCGGCGCGCCATGGAGCGAGGACCTCATCGAAAGCCTCATCCCGAAGGCCGGAGGCGAGCGGTGAACCTCCTCGTCCCCTCGCCTTTGCGCGTCTGGCTCGAGGAAGGCGGGGCGCTCTTGCGGCTTCGTCTGGCGCGGCCCAAGGCGAATGTGATCGACGCCGCCATGATCGCGGTGCTCGGCGTCGCCTTGGAGACGCATCTGGGCCAACAGGACCTGCTCGGCCTGCTGATCGACGCGGAGGGGCCGAATTTCAGCTTCGGAGCCAGCGTCGAAGAGCATCTTCCCGCTCATTGCGCCGCCATGGTGAAGAGCCTCCACGCCGTTCTCCTGCGGCTGGTGGCCAGTCCCGTTCCGGTGCTGGTTGCCGTGCGTGGGCAATGCCTCGGCGGCGGGCTCGAACTGGCGCTGGCCGGCACGCTTCTGTTCGTATCGCCGGACGCCAAGCTTGGCCAACCCGAGATCAAGCTCGGCGTCATAGCGCCGGCGGCATCCTGCCTGCTGCCGGAACGCATCGGCCGCGCCGCCGCCGACGACTTGCTGCTCTCCGGACGCAGCCTCGGCGGCGCCGAGGCGCAAGAGATCGGCCTCGCTACCGCGGTCGCCGAGGATCCGGAGGCGGCGGCGTTGGCCTGGTTCAAGCAGCACCTCGCCGGCAAGAGCGGCGTCGCGCTGCGCCATGCCATGCGCGCCTCGCGTCTCGATCTGGTCGATCGCGTGCGCGCCAAACTCCTCCGCGTCGAGACGCTTTATCTCGACGATCTCATGGCGACCCGCGACGCGGTGGAAGGCCTCGAGGCTTTCCTCGCCAAACGGCCGCCCAGATGGGAGCACCGCTAGCCATGACCCCGACTGCCGACATCGTCTCGCGCTGCCAGAGTTTGTTCGACGACCTCCATTTCACTTATGCGCGGGAATGGAAGGCTGCTGTTCCCGGCCGCAAGGTCGTGGGCTACATGCCGTTTTACGTCCCGCGCGAGCTCATCCATGCGGCCGGGGCTCTTCCTTTGGGCGTGCTCGGCGGCGGCGACCAGCTCGAAGTGATCCATGGCGACGCCTATTACCAAAGCTATATCTGCCGCATCCCGCGCTCGACCGTGGAGCTCGGCGTGACCGGGCGGCTCGATTTCGTCGACGGCATGCTGTTTCCCAGCATCTGCGACGTGATCCGCAACCTGTCGGGCATGTGGAAGATCATGTTCCCGAAGGTGAAGAGCCGCTATTTCGACGTGCCGCAGAACTTTCGCAACGACATCGGCGGCGAGTTTTACGTCAACGAGCTCAAGGAGCTCCGCGAAATGCTCGCCGAGACGACGGGACAAGTGGTCGGCGACGACGCGATCCGCGCCTCGATCGCGCTCTACAACGAGAACCGCCGCCTCGTGCGCGAGGTATACGCCTTCCGCGCCAAGCAGCCCTGGAAGGCCCCCTCCGCCGAGGTCTACCTGCTGATGCGCGCCGGGATGATCTTGGCGGTCGAGGAGCATAACCGTCTGCTCGCGGAGTATCTCGCCGCCGCCGCCCTGGAGGATCGCCCGCGTCGCGACAATTCGCGCGTCGTCGTCACCGGCGTCTTTTGCGAGCAGCCGCCGCTCAACCTCATCAGGTCGATCGAGCTCGCCGGCTGCTACATCGTCGACGACGACTTCATGCTGGTGAACCGCTGGGAGCACTCGGACGTGCCGGTCGAGGGCGATCCGCTCTGGAGTCTGGCGCTCGCCTATCTCCACGACTCGGGCGACACCTCGGCCAAGTACGAGCCGGACCAGAAGAAGAAGGGTCTTTACCTGGTCGAGGCCGTCAAGCGCAGCGGCGCCGAGGGCGTGATTTTCGCCGCGCCCAGCTTTTGCGATCCGGCGCTGCTCGAGCGCCCGATGCTGCAAAGCGTGCTGGCCGCGCATGGCGTTCCCTATATCGCCTTCAAATACGCCGAGAATTCGGGGCAGATGCAGCCGATCCGCGAGCAGGCCGGCACCTTTTCCAATTCCATCAAGCTGTGGAGCGACCGATGAGCGCCATGCCCGTTGCCGAGGCGGTCAAAGAACAATCGATGCTGAAGCAGAAGCAGATGATCGCGGGGAACTACGAGCTGCTCGCGACCGCGCGCGAGGCCGGGCGCAAGGTTGTATCGACTTTCGTTCCGGGCAATCTCAACGAGCTGATCATGTGCTTCGACATGGTCAACAACCTGCCGGAGATCAACGCCATCCAGAGCGGCATGCGCAAGAAGAGCGGCGGCTACATCATGGAGGCGGAGAAGCGCGGCCATTCCGAGGACGTCTGCACCTATGTCAAGACCGACCTCGGCATGATCGCCAAGGGTAATCTCGGCCCCGACGGCCGGCCGCTGCCGGACCCGGACTTGCTGCTGCTGTCCTATACGGGCTGCTTCACCTTCATGAAATGGTTCGAGCTGCTCCGCCAACAATATAAATGCGAGACGGCGATGCTGCATGTGCCCTACGAGGGCGATGGGCACGCCTCCAAGAACATGCGGGACTATGTGGTCAAGCAGCTCAAAGAAGAGGTTATTCCCAAGCTCGAGCGGGCGAGCGGCGTCAAGTTCGACATCGACCGGTTGCGGCAATATCTCAAGGAATCGGCCAAGGCCGAGCAGGATTTCGTCTGGGTGCTCGAGTCGGCCAAGCACAAGCCGTCGCCGATCGACGCCTATTTCGGCGGCGTCTACTACATCGGCCCGATCTTCACGGCCTTCCGCGGCACGGCGGACGCCACCGCGTACTACCGGCTGCTGCGCGCCGAGATCGAGCAGCGTCTCGCCGACAAGCTCGGGCCGATCACTCCCGATGGCGAGATGCACGAAGAGCACTACCGCCTGGTGGTCGAAGGCCCGCCCAACTGGACCAGCTTTCGCGATTTCTGGAAGATGTTCTACGACGAGGGCGCCGTCGTCGTCGCCAGCACCTACACCAAGGTGGGGGGCGTCTACGATCTCGGATTCCGCCATGACCCCGAGCGTCCCTTGGAATTGCTCGCGGAGTATTGCCTCGGCTGCTACACCAACCGCAACCTGCCCTCGCGCATCGACCTCATCGAGAAATACGTCAACGAATACGAAGCCGACGGGCTGCTCATCAATTCGATCAAAAGCTGCAACAGCTTCTCCGCCGGGCAGCTCCTGGTGCTGCGCGAGATCGAGCGGCGCACGGGCAAGCCAGCCGCCTTCATCGAGACCGACCTGGTCGACCCGCGCTACTTCTCGCCGGCGAACGTGAAGAACCGGCTGGAGAGCTATCTCCAGATGATCGAGCAGAAGCGGCAGGGCGCCGCGTCGCCCCCCGCCGCGGCCGAGTGAGCGGGAGGAGATTGCCATGCGCTGCTTCATCGGCGTCGATCTTGGTTCCACCACCACGAAGGCCGTCCTGATGGACGAGCAGCTCGAGGTGCTCGGCCGCGGCATCACCAATTCGCGTTCCAATTACGACACCGCCACGCGGGTCGCCAAGCACGAGGCGCTCATCAGCGCGCGCTTCACCCTGTTCCATCGGGCGCTCTCCGGATTGCCCGACCTCGGCGGCAACCTCGATCGGTTCCTGGGCGAGCTCGAGCGAAACTTCCGCCTCGAGCAGTTCCTCCACCAGCTCGCGGATCTCGAGAACACCTGCGTCGAGAACGTGAAAGGCGACCGCTTTAAGGGCAGGGAGCGCGCCGTCATCGAGGCGCTCCATGCCGTGTTCACGCGGCTGTGCGAGGAAGCACCCGCGCTCTTCGCCCGCGACGCCAAACGCAAATCCGACTTCTTCCGCGACATCGCCGGCTCGCGCTTCCTGGCGGTGGCCCAAGAGATCGCCGGGCTCAGCCGTCTGCCCTACGAGCTGCTGCTCAATGTCTACGACAAGGCGATCATCGACGTCGAGAACCGGCCGCCCCGCGATGAGATGAACGACAAGTACCTAAAGGCCCTCGAGCGCGTCGCCGGCGCGGCGCCGGAAACCGCCGGCCTGGTCGGCCGGATCGACGGCGTGGTGCGGCAGGTGCTCGATATTCCGCTCGAGGAGACCTATCTCGTCGGCACCGGCTACGGACGGGTGACCCTTCCTTTCTCCAAGGAGCATATCCGCTCGGAGATTCTCTGCCACGGCCTGGGCGCGCACATGATGTACCCGCTGACGCGCAGCGTGCTCGACATCGGCGGCCAGGACACCAAGGCCATCCAGGTCGACCCCACCGGTATCGTCGAGAACTTTCAGATGAACGACCGTTGCGCCGCCGGCTGCGGCCGCTATCTCGGCTACATCGCCGACGAGATGAACATGGGGCTGCACGAGCTCGGCCCTATGGCGATGAAGGCCACGCGCACGGTGCGGATCAACTCGACCTGCACGGTCTTCGCCGGCGCCGAGCTGCGCGACCGGCTGGCGCTGGGCGAGAAGCGCGAGGACATCATGGCCGGCCTCCACCGCTCGATCGTCCTGCGCGCCATGTCGATCATCTCGCGCTCGGGTGGCGTGCGGGACCAGTTCACCTTTACCGGCGGCGTCGCCAAGAACGAGGCGGCGGTGAAGGAATTGCGCCAGCTCATCCGCGAGAACTACGGCGAGGTCGTCATCAACATCAATCCCGATTCGATCTACACCGGTGCGCTGGGCGCTGCCGCCTTCGCGCGCCGCGCGGTCGACAACTGACGGAGAGCGAAGCCATGGTCGTAACCGCAGGCATCGATGTCGGCACCGGCGCCATCAAAGCCGTGTTGTTCGAGGCCGAGGGCCACGAGACGCGCTGGCTGGTACGTCGTACCGAGCGCGTGCGCCAGCGCGACCCCTTCAAGCTCGCCGAGCAGATCTATGACGGCATCCTCGAAGAAGCCGGACTCGCGCGCGGCGACGTGGCCTATGTCGCCACCACGGGCGAAGGCGAGGCGCTGACCTTCCACACCGGACATTTCTATTCGATGACGACGCACGGGCGCGGCGCCATCTACCTCGACCCCGAGGCGCGCGCCGCCCTCGACGTCGGCGCCTTGCACGGCCGCGCCATTCGCCTCGACGCCAGGGGCAAGGTGATGAGCTACAAGATGACGAGCCAATGCGCGTCTGGCTCCGGCCAGTTTCTGGAGAACATCGCCCGCTATCTCGGCATCGCCCATGACGAGATCGGCATGCTCTCCAAGCAGGCCGACAACCCGGAGAAGGTGAGCGGCATCTGCGCCGTCCTCGCCGAGACCGACGTCATCAACATGGTTTCGCGCGGCATCACGGCCCCCAACATCCTGAAGGGCATCCATTCGTCGATGGCCGATCGGCTGGCCAAGCTGCTGAAGACGATCGGCACGATCGAGGGCGTCGTGCTGATGACCGGCGGCCTTGCGCTCGACGAGGGTCTCGTCGCGGCCATGCAGGAGGCGATGGCCAAGGAGAAAGTGACTTATCCCGTGCGCTGCCATCCCGAACTCGATCTATGCCGGCGCGATCGGCGCGGCGCTGTGGGGAGCGTTCCGTCACGAGAAGCTGGCGCGGCTGGGCGAGCTCGCCAAGGCTTCCTGACCTGGGGAACGGTGAGAAGGAGGATCATCATGGCGCTCACCATCATCGACACCTGCACCAATTGCGACGCCTGCCGTCCGGTCTGCCCGAACGAGGCGATCAGCGTCGGCGACGGCATCTACCTGATCGATCCGCTGCGCTGCACCGAATGCGTCGGCGCCGAGGACGAGCCGCAATGCAAGCTGGTCTGTCCGGCCGACTGCATCCTGCCCCATCCGGATTTCCGCGAATCGCGCGAGGAGCTGCTCGCCAAGTACGACCAGCTGCACGGCTGATGGCAGCTGCTTCCTCCCGTTAACGGCGATTTTCGCTGCCAGTCTAGACGCCGACGCCACGGTGGAGCGCCAGGCGGCGATGCGGGCGGAAGCCCATGCGGTCTAGGAAGCTCAGCAGCCCGAACTGGTTCCAATCGACCTCGGTGCGCACGCGCTCGACCCGCAGCCCGACGAGATTGGTCATGAGCTGCGATATCAGCGCGCTGCCCACGCCCTTGTGACCGTTGCGCGCATCGACGCCGATCGTGTCGATGACGGCCTCCGGCTCGAGGCTGCCGAATTCGCCGAAATCGACCCGCGCCATGATGAAGCCGCTGACCTGCCCGCCGATCTCGGCGACCAGCGAGACGCGCACGCCCGATTCCTCCATGGCCTCGGCGAATTTCCGTTCGAAATAAGCGGTGCGGTCGCGGCCGGTGATAAGCTTGTCGATGCGCAGGATGTCGCCTAGATCTTTCTTGGCCATCGACCGGACGGGCAGGCGATCATGCGAGAGCGCCTGGAAATCGTCGCCGCTCGGGCCGCTGTAGTCGGTCTCGGCGGAAGCGGCGTGCGCGGGCCACGGCTTTGTCCTCGCCGGCGACGGAGCTCCGCCGCTCTCCATCAACCGGCGTTGGTCGAGCACGAGCCGTGGCGCGAGCGAGAATCTCATGGCGGCGAAAAACGCAGTCAGATCCGTATCGGTCCAATCGGCTTGAGTCGCGATTTCCTTGATGCCATGGGCCTGCATTGCCGCCGCCATGCTCTCGATCAGCTGGCGTCCCACGCCCTTATGCCGCGCCTCTGTGGCGACGCCGATGGTGTCGAGCGCCGCCTGCGGAACCTTGCCGCCGAACTCGCCTTCATAGAGGCGAGCGAAGACGAAGCCGACGAGCCGGCCCTGCCGCTCTGCGGCAAGTGCCACGAAGGCCGAGGGCTCGCGGTCGAGATGCGCCAAGCGCCTTTCGAAGAAGCCGCGGCGCGGCCGTCCGGATACCGCCTTGTCCATCGCCACGAGGGCGTCGAGATCGCCGACCGCGAGCGGGCGTATCCTCTCGGCTCCCTGCGGCGAAAGCTTTGCGGGGTCGCTATATTGCTTCGGCATCATCGTGCTCTTCTGTCGCTGCGTTCGCCGGCGCGCGCGAGGCGGGCCGGCTCGTCAGGCAATGGTGTTAGCCGCGTGCGGCGCGCGCGTCGTGGTCGGCTGCGGCTTCCTCGGCGAGGTCGCGAAGCTTGAAGCGCTGGATCTTGCCGGTGGCCGTCTTCGGCAGCTCGGCGACGAAATGGAACCAGCGCGGATATTTGTAGGCGGCGAGCTTCGCCTTGCAATGCTGCACGAGCTCGCGCTCGATCCCGACGGGGTCGGTGCATTCCCCCTTCAGCACGATCCAGGCTTCGGGCTTGACGAGTCCGTCGGCGTCGGCGCGCCCCACCACCGCGGCCTCGAGCACGCCGGGATGCTCGCCGAGCTTCGCCTCGATCTCGAAAGGCGAGCACCAGATGCCGCCCACCTTGAGCATGTCGTCGTTGCGCCCGCAATAGACGTAATAGCCTTCGGCATCCTGGAGATAGGTATCGCCGGTATTGAGCCAGCCATCGACCATCGTGCGTCGGGTGCGCTCGGGGTTGTTCCAATAATATTTCGCGGTGGAGCCGCCGCGGATGACGAGCTGCCCGCTTTCGCCTTGGCGCGCGGGCGCGCCGTTCTCGTCCAGGATCTTGGCGTCATAGCCGGGAACGACGCGTCCGCTCGTGCCGGGCTTCACGTCGTCGGCGCGGTTCGAGATGAAGATGTGGAGCGCCTCGGTCGAGCCGATCCCGTCGAGAATCACGGCTCCGGTGAGCGCACGCCATTTGTGGAAGATATGGGCGGGCAGTGCCTCGCCGGCCGAGACGCAGAGGCGAATGGAGGAGAGATCGGCTTTCGCCGTCTCAAGCGCCTGTATTTGCGCGGCATAGAGCGTCGGCACGCCGAAATAGAGCGACGGCCGGAAGCGCTCGATCATCGCGAAGGTCGATTGCGGCGTGGGCCGCTCCGGCAGCAACAGGCTGGTCGCGCCGACCCAAAGGGGAAAGGTCAGGGCGTTCCCGAGCCCGTAGGCGAAGAACAGCTTGGCCGCGGAGAAGCAGACGTCGTCGGCGCGGATGCCGAGCACGTCGACGCCGTAAAGCTGGCTCGTCACCGCCATGTCGCGCTGGCTATGGACCGCGCCTTTGGGGCGCCCGGTCGAGCCGGAGGAATAGAGCCAGAAGCAGTCGTCGTCGGCGCTCGCTGGCGCGGCGGAGAGGGTATCAGGCGCTTCGCCGAGCAGAGCATGCAAGCTCGGCCCCTCGCCCTCCACCCGGATCAGCTGCGCGGGCTTGTGGACCGCATGGGCGACCGCGGCCTCGACTTCGCCTGCGTATTCCGGCGAGTAGGCGACGGCGCCGCAAGCGGAATCCTCGATCATGTATTTGTAGTCGTCGGCGCGCAGCAGTGTGTTGAGCGGCACCGGAATGATGCCGGCCTTTATCGCGCCCCAGAAGAGATAAAAGAATTCCGGGCAGTCCTTGACCACCATCAGGAGGCGTGCACCCGGCGCCAGGCCCGAGCGCCGCAGCACGTTGCCGCAACGCGCGACCCTTTCGGCGAGCGCGGCATAGGTGACGTCCCCGGCGACGCCGCGGATGGCGACCCGGCCGCCGCGACCTTCCTCGAGATGACGATCGACGAAGGGGACGGCGACGTTGAAGCGGCGGGCGAAGCGAAGCGCGGTCGGCTGCACGGTCCGATCGGCGATGACGGTATTGTCCCGCATGTGCCCTCTCCAGCGCCCACGGAAATGGCGAGCCGATGCCGGAACCCGCGACATCTCAAATGATCTATAGCGGTACCAATTTACTTATTTACATTCAGTCCCGAATGGCCCACCTTGTCAAGCGGTTTGCGGCGCCGGGGCGCATGCGCGGGAGCGGCCGAGGCCCCAAGAGGGGCGCCGCTCGATCCGGGGGCCCGAAAGCTGCGACGGATTGGCGCGGCGATGATGCGCGAAGTCTCGAAGCGGAGGGCAGCGAATCAACTCGGCGACCACAGCAGGGGCGGGCGCGGCATTGCGCGTCAGGCCCGCGTTGGCGACCGATGTTCCGGCAGTGATCGCGCTCGACGATGAAGTCACCGGCCTCGCCAAGGCGGACTATTGGCGCGACATTTTCGAGCGCTTTGGCACCGCGGCGCGCAAGGAGCGCTTCTTTCTCGTGGCGGAGCGACAAGATGGCCTCCACGGCTTCATCATCGGCGAAACCCGCGCCTGGGAATTCGGTTCGCCGCCCTGCGGCTGGATCTTCGCCATCCAGGTCCGTCCGAGGGGCCGCCTCAAGGGCGTGGGAACCCAGCTCTTCAATGCGATCTGCGATTGCTTCCGCAATGTTGGCGTCATCAACGTACGCACGATGCTGGCGCGCGACGACACCACAATCCTCTCCTTCTTCCGCAGCCAAGGCATGATGGCGGGCCCTTTCATCGAACTGGAAACTACGCTCGACTGATGGCGCCTGAACGCATCGACGCCCGAGCCACCGCCGGAGCGACATGAAGCTACAGAAAGCCACCTGCTTCGCGCTCTTTGCCGTGCTCGAGCTGGCGGCGGATCCGACGCGCCAACTCGCCGCCGCGGAAATCGCGGAAAAGTACGGGATCTCGCTGCATCATTTGGCGAAGGTGCTGCGCGATCTCGCGCGTGCCGGCGTCGTCGAGTCCGCCCGCGGCGTCGGAGGCGGCTATCGCTTCGCCGGCAATCCAAAGCGGCTGACGCTGATGGACGTGATCGAGCTGTTCGAGCCGATCGAGACCGACGGGTCGAGCGCCGACGATCCGCGCCCGGTTACCGATGTCGGGTCGCGCGTTGCGTGTTGTGCTCGAACGAGATCGACGAGCACACCCTCGCCACGTTTCGCTCGATCACCATTTCCACCATGCTGAAGATCGTCGTCAGCGGCCGTGGGCCTTGGCGCTCCGCGAGCGTACCCCCCGCAGGCGGGCACAGCGAGGCTGAGCGAAGGCGCGCGCCGATCGAGGCGCATATCGGTCGAATGCCTCGACCCCGACGGCCCCTAACGGCCCTATCGCTTCCGAAAAACTCATCCGCGAAGGGGATTGCACAAAAACTGCCGGATCGCGTAACCATCGACAGCGATGGCCGCAATCATTCCTGTTCGCAGCGTTCCTGACGCGCTTCCGGTCTCGATCTCGGCTTGAAATCGAAATCCTGGTCCTTCGGCATCAACTCGAAATCCTTCGCCGCGCTGCGCCAAGCCTAATGCGCACGACCGGGAGCGAGCGGCTATCGTTGGTTTGGCTCTATAGGCTATGCCCGGGGTCTTGCATTCAGTCGCGATATTGAGGGCGGACACGGTCATTCGCTGGCATTGCGAAGGCTAGCGGACCCATCGGCGCTGGAAGTCACGCGGCATGCCCGGGCGTCCGAAGATCGAGAAGGATGTCCGCGAGCTGGTTCACGAGATCGCTCTAGCCAGTCCCCTCTGGGGTGCGCCACGAATCCACGGCGAGCTCTTGAAGCTTGGCGTCGAGGTTGCGCAATCGACCAGTATCCAAGTACATGCCGAAAGGTAGGCACCCATCGGGGCAGACCTGGCGACCGTTCTTCGGAAACCACGCCGATGGAACTGTAGCGATCGATCTGCTTATGGTACCGGCGATCACGTCCAAGCTGCTATTGGGCCTTGTCATTACCGCGGCACGCCTGCCGCCAGATCGTATCATTTGCCGTAACATCACCCAACGGCAGAGTGGCTCGCGCAGCAGAATCTCGGAGGCAGTCCCGTAGGATTCCCCCCCTGCGTACCGCTCATACGGTGAGGCATTCAAGCGGCGCAATCGGCCGATGGGCATTCGAGATCGGCCGATTGCGCCGCGATCCCATGGCAGAATGGTCACGTCGAGAGGCTCTGCGGCTCGATCCGCCGCGAATGCCTCGACCATTTGATCATGACCTGCTCCCCTCGGGCTCCCGCAGTTGATATGAGAGTTCGCCACAAGGAGGCGGACGATGAGGAAGAGCAGGTTCAGCGAGGAGAAGATCATGGGCGTGCTGCGTGAGCAGGAGGCGGGAGCGGCGACGGTGGAGGTGTGCCGTCGGCACGGGGTGAGCGAGCAGACGTTCTACCGGTGGAAGGCGAAGTACGGCGGCCTTGGGCAGTCGGAGGCGCACCGCCTGAAGACGCTCGAGGATGAGAACCACCGGCTAAAGAAGCTGCTGGGGGAGGCAATGCTCGACGTCTCTGCCTTTGAAGGGGCTCTTGGGAAAAAACTGAGATCGCCTGCGGCGCGGCGAGAGGCCGCCCTTCGCCTGGTGGTGGAGCATGGCCTCTCGCAACGTCGCGCCTGCAGGCCGATCCCGGTTGATCCCAAGACGGTGCGGCGGCAGCGGCGGGCCGACTTGGCGGAGATCCGGCGGCGGCTGCGTGAGCTGGCTGGGGAGCGGCGCCGCTTCGGCTATCGCCGGCTCGGCATTCTGCTGGCGCGGGAGGGGATGGTCATGAACCATAAGAACGCTGCTGCGGCTCTACCGGGAGGAAGGGCTTAGCGTGCGCCGCAGGCGCGGCCGCAAGCGGGCTACCGGCACGCGGGCGCCGCTGGCCCTTCCCCAGGGTCCCAACCAGCGCTGGTCGCTCGACTTCGTCGCCGACATGCTCGGCTGGGGGCGCCGCATCAGAGTTTTGGCGGTAGTCGACGACTTCACCCGCGAGGCACTGGCTCTCGTCGTCGACACCTCGATCGGCGGCCTGCGGGTGGTGCGTGAGCTCGACACCCTCATCGCCCGGCGTGGGCGTCCTGCAACGATCGTCTCGGACAACGGCACCGAGCTGACCTCGCGCGCCGTCCTCGAATGGAGTAACCGCACCGGCATCGACTGGCACTACATCGCGCCGGGAAAGCCGGTGCAGAACGCTTTCGTCGAAAGCTTCAACGGCCGCTTCCGCGACGAATGTCTCAACGAGGAGGTCTTCGCCGGCCTTGCCGAGGCCCGGGCCGTCATCGAGCGCTGGCGTCAAGATTACAACCAGGTGCGGCCGCATTCGGCCCACGGTGGCCTCACTCCCGAGGCCGTGCGCATCCAAGCCGCGGGCGATCGGCTGCGCAACCCCGACCAGCTCCGCCGATCGCCCGCTACCATCGCGCAGGCGGAGGCTGTATGAAACCCAGGACTCTCATTATCAATGAGGGACCGAAGGGGAGCAGGTCAGGTCTCTCGGTCCGGGGTTAGACCGACAACATCCGGAATGCGGCGTTCACCTTCAGAACCTAATGTGACCACTTTCATCAATTCGGAGTGCTGTTGGCGCACCTGGGCCACCCTTTTTTTGGTTGTTTCCACCGCCGTCATTGCTTCGCCAATGCGGCTCCAAGCGTCATTGAATTGGTCGAGCTCAGGGTAAGTGACCTGAGCCCCAAGTTTCATCCAGGGATAAGTGGAGTCCCCTTCATCATTTGAACCTGTCCGGCTCGGTGATGCAACGGGATGGGGCGCGAAGCCCCGATCGAGCGCAGCGTCCCATCCCATTGCATCGCGGGTGCGCTGAGCGTGGCATAGGCGGCTGGCGGCAGATTGCCGAGCGCGCTATGCGGTCTGATGCTGTTGTAGTCGTCCTTCCAGGCTGCGAGGGTCGCCCGGGCATGGGTGAGTGAGGTGAACAGCGTCTCGTTCAGGCATTCGTCGTGCAGGCGACCGATGAAGGATTCGGCGAAGGCGTTCTGTTGCGGCTTGCCGGGCGCGATGTAGTGCCATGCGACCCGGGTCTCTTGCAACCAGCGCAGGATCGCCATGCTGGTGAGCTCGGTGCCGTTGTCGGAAACGCACATGGCAGGCAGGCCGCGGCGGGCGGCGATGCGTCCAGCTCGTGCGCCACGCGCTGGCCGGAGAGCGAGCTATCGGCCACCTGGCAGAGTCACTGCGGTAGCGCATCGAGCTGCGATCGGCCCCGAGGGCCCTGCACGCCCGCCGCGGCTCACCCTGTAGCTCTGGAAGAGATGAACCGCAGCTTCTCGTCAGACGACGGGCGTCACCATTTTTTGACGCGATGTCCTTCAACATGGCGTTGTCGAGCATCGCCTCGGCCAAGAGCTTCTTCAGCCGCCAGTTCTCGTCCTCGAGCGCCTTCAGCCGGCGCGCGTCCGAAACATCCTACCGGCCGAACTTCGCCTTCCATTTAAAGAACGTCGTCGGGCTGATGCCGTGCTTGCGGCAGACATCCGCCGTCTTCGCCCCGGCCTCTTGCACCCGCAGGATCCCGATGATCTGCTCCTCGCTGAACCGTGACCGCTTCATCGTCCGACCTCCCTCTTCAACGGTCGGACTCTACTCAAATCTGGAGGAGTTTTAGGGGCTCAGGCCAGGGACATATTGGACGAGTGATGATCCTGTACCTTCGAGGCGAAAAAAAATGAGTAGTTTCCGAGGCTACCGCTGCCGCTTGGCAAGGCGCGTTATGACGGGACGCTTCCAGGCATCCGCCCGGAGTAAGCATTGCTTTAACTCAGAATCAGGAGATCGATATGAATAGATCCGGCATTAACCGCACCGGGCTTGCCTATGCTCTGGCCCTTGCCATCGGCCTCGCTACCGCGCCGATCGCGTTCGCACAACAGAGCACCACGACCAACACGACCGTAAATCCGGACGGCAGCTCCGCCACCAGCAGCACGACGACGGGACCCGCGATGATGCCGGCTCCGTCCAGCAGCTCGACCACGACGACGACCGTGCAGCCGGACTATTCCGGCGGAACGACCAGTTCGACCACTACCAAGACCCAGTAAGCAGCCAAGACCAGAGCGGTATTTCGCATTTTGGCTTGGGTAATTGCAGCGGCTGATGCTCATGAGCCACGGGACTAGACGTCTGGTTTTGAGCGGTCCATCGGCCTCGTAGCTAGCAGGGCTAACAATCGCTTTCCGCGATCGTGACAGCCGCTCATTAAAGGAGGGTCGCTATGACCCGGATCATCGACATCAAATCGAAACGCCGTCTGTCGGCGAAGCTCGCGGCAGAGCTTGCGATCTTCGCAGTGCTCGGCCTCGGGGCTTTCGCCGTACCCGCCAACGCCCAGCCGATACCGCCTGACGCCCAGCCGTACGGCTATGATCGTGAATATCGCAACACCGGGAATGGCGGTTATTATGCCACCCCACCAGTGGTTTACGGTTCGCCATATGGCCCGTCATATTATGGCTCCCCAAACTATTCTTCCCCGCCGGTGGTTTACGGCCCTGGCCTAGTGATAAGCGTGCCGTTCGTTAACATCGGCATTCAATAAGCTTCACGGCCATCCGAAGTTGCAACGGCCGGCGCTGCTGCCGGCCGTTGCAATTTCGGGAAGGATTGAATTGCGTCAAGGATGACCGAAATAGGTCAAGCTGCGAAGTCTCACGCGGCCAGATGCCCGTCCGTCAACAACCCGAAACCGGATTCGTGGCAATCACGCTCATGCGCCGACACGGGACGATCCCAATTGGAGCTTTGGTGTGTTGTGGCCGTGGCCTTCCCGGCTCGCACCGAGACGAACGCGAACATGTTCCTGCAGGGCGACGGCGTAGCGAGCCTTGGAGACCAGCCAATTTACCCGGAAGGTTCTCGAATGGGCCGAAAACGGCATGAGTTGGGCGAACGCCACCAATGTCCCGTCGCAGGCAACCGTGTCACCGTGAAGACGGGTAGGTATTTTCCGACCCTGTTGTAACAGAGGCAGTCCACGATATTCTTAACGTTGATCTCGAAGGCGTGAAATTTCGAAACTTGTCGCATGTTGCGACGTGAACTTCAGGAGAACCTGGCCATGGATAAAGACAGAATTGCAGGCTCCGCGAAAGAGGCTAAGGGCGCGGTAAAGGAAGCCATCGGCAAGGCGACAGGCGACGCCAAGTTGCAGGCCGACGGCAGGGCGGACAAGGTCGAAGGCAAGGTCCAGAACGCCATCGGCGTCGTGAAAGACGCTGTATGGGACGCGTTGAAAAAATAATGAATGCTCCTCACTCCGCAGGAGCGATCGAGATCTACGGGGAAGGTGGGTTATGAGCACAATTCTGATCATCATAGTGCTAGTCCTCCTGCTCGGCGGTGGCGGTGGGTACTACGCTCACGGCCGCTACGGCGGCGCTGGGCTAGGCGGTGTTCTTGGCACGGTCGTGGTCATCCTCCTGGTGCTTTGGCTCTTGGGTGGCCTCGGAAGCATGGGCGGGATTCATTAGATAACCCTCGGGCTTGCTGCCGGCTTGGTTGACGGCGGCTTGGGTCAATTCGGCAGCCTTTCGGGCTCCGCAGGAGCGAGAGTGGCCGCGAGGTGCTTGCGACGGGCTGCTTGACGCACTGCGCCATATGGAAGTGGCAGCGCATTTCAGAAAGATATTGCGTGAAGCTGTAAGGGCGCCCCTAGGCCGCGGTGCCGATCGTCGGCGCATCCGTCCGACACAGTCCAGGGCCTCGGCGCCGACGAGGCGAACCATTGAATGGCGTCACGATGAGGTTGAGCGCATGAGTGCTCCATCGATTTGGCCGCGCAATCGGCTCTTGCTCGCCCTGCCCTCCTCCAATCTCAAGCAGCTTTTGCCGAAGCTCGAACAGATTCGCTGCCAACGCGAGCAGGTCCTCATGGACGCCGATAGTTCGCTCGACCACGTATTCTTCCCCGACAGCGGTGTCGTCTCGGTGGTGGCGGTCTATGCGGACGGCAGCGTCATCGAGATGGCGACGATCGGCAGGGAAGGTTGCACGGCTGTGCAAGCCATCTTAGGTGCCAAGAGTTCCTCCGTCCGGCTTCTCGTCCAAATTCCGGGGGGCGCAGCAAAGATGTCGCGCGCAGCGTTCACACGGGCGATGGGGTCGATGCCGTCCTTCCGAAGTCTCATGTACGCCTACGTACAAGCCTTTCTCGAGCAGGTTCTTGTGTCAGTAGCGTGCAACGGTGCGCACAGCCTCAAGGAACGGCTGGCGCGTTGGCTGCTCATGATGCGCGACCGCGGTGACGACGACGCACTGCAGATCACGCAGGCCCTGCTCGCCGAAATGCTGGGTGTCCAGAGGCCAACCATCACGAATGCGGCCCGGGAGTTGGAACTCGCCGGTTTGATCGCGCGCGGCCGACGGCAAGTCACGATACTCGATCGGCAAGGCCTCGCGCAGGCATCTTGTGAATGTTATCAGTTGGTGCGGGCGCGCATCTCTTTTCACCTACCCAAAACATACGAGTAAAAAGACGAGCCCCGCCGAATCGGTAATGTACATTACCGACAACACCCCCGCAACGCGCCCACAATCAAGACCGGCGGGAGGCTGACGTATAAGCCTTCAGCAAGACCGTGTCCTTGCTGTCGAGAATGAGTCCCATCATCGGAAGCTGTGCAGGCGCCGCTGCCGTGCCCGACGTCAACCCACAGGATCCCGTGGAGGCGAAGCCTCTCGCGAAAAATGGGAGGTCATAAATGAGCGTCGAAGAAATCAGGTATAAGGGCTACAGGCTCGTTGTCGAGCCATACGGCTCGGGGTGGAGGGTTTTGATCTGGCCCTCTGGATCAGCGTTTATGCATGACGAAATACTCAACACTGAAAACCGTGACTTGAAACACGACCTGACCGCGCAGGCCAAAAGGATTGTAGATCAACTCATTGAGAACTCTCATAAGCGCGACGAAGAAAATTAACATTGCCCCGCCCCGCAGGCGATGTTCGAGGCATGAACGGCAAGATCGCGGAGAGCGGCTTGCGCCCGGTGATCGACTGCGTCTACCCCCTCAAACAGCTGCCGAGATTGGCGCCCCGGCCGCAACATCTCATTGGGTGACCGGGTCGCCGTATATGACCGTGACCTTCGCGCTTTTCTTGGGAGGGGTCCAGCGCGGGACGTGACTCGGCGGGCGCGCATCGGCTAGTGCTGGCGGCGTGCCGGCTCCGCGATTCTCATATAGCTCCTTGTAGGCCTGGATCAGCTTCAACTGATAGGCGCGTTTCCTCGACGGCTCGGCGTTGTTGTAGCGTCCGAGGGCGTCCCAAAGATCGCCGCCCGCCTCCTCTATCTTCTGCCGCAGGATGTAGGCGGCGGCGTGGATGTTGAAGCAGCCATTGTCGCGAATCGCGTCGAAGACGTCCTGTGGCGGGCGATCGAGCAGCTGCGCGAATTGCGGCACCCATATTTCCGAGTTGACCTGAGCGGGCCCGCAATCATGCATGTTGTTCTCCCCCGCGGTGCAGCTCCCGACCCGGCCGTCCTCCACCCTCAGAATCATCTGCAAGGCGGGCTCGGCGAGCCCATAGGCCGAGGCAGCGGCCGCGATGCAGGGATTCGTGAGCGGCGTGGATGTGGCCAGGTTCGGAGCGGCCTTGGGTGCCATGGTGGCTGCGGGGGCGGCAGCTGGCGGCGGGGCCTCGTCAGCCGCGGATAGCACGAGCCTTGGAGCGAGATCGGCCAATGCCTGGTCGCGGGGCGGGGGGTCTGCCGACGTCTCCGGCGCGGCCATGGCGCGCTTCAGGCAGTCGTGGTCCATGGCGAAGCCGGATTGACGAGGGTCGTCGCATCGCAGCTGGACTGCCTGACCGACCGCGGTCGTCCGCGGCGTCGGGTCAGGCGCCGGATGGTCTTTCAATTCCTTGCTCGTCACGATCTGATCGGTGGAAAGCCCAAAGCGGCCGTCCAACTCCTCTTTCACGAGCGAGCTTCCCGCCAGCGCGACGCCGGCGACTACGCACAATATCCCGATCGTGAGCCGCGGCCGTAGCATGTCGCTTCCGCTCCTGACTCAAGGATCGTCCCGACGCTGTACCATTTCGCCCAGCGTTCCAGGCCGTCTTGGCCAGCAGATTGGCACGCGGATGGTTTCTCAATCGTTAACGGGCCTCGTCCGCTTTCTATCCGTTACAGCCTTCAAACCGAGACACTGCCCATCCATCATCCCTTCTCGCTGTCGAGATCGGCCATGGCCGCGCTTGGATAACGAGAGCCCGCCGCCGCGCCTTTTGGCACCGCGCGCTCGATCGCGGCGAAATCTTCCGGGCGCAAGAGCACGTCCAGGGCGCCGAGCGCCTCGGCGGGTCGATCGCGCCGGCGGGCACCGATGAGCGGCAGGCGGGGCGAACCTGTCGCTGTAAGCCCGACATACAGCTATTCTTGAGTCCCGTTTCAACCCGCGCCGTCTGGCCCGGTTGACTTGGCTCAACGCGCCTCCCTCGAGGCGAGGGCAATCTTGCCGGCAAATCGCTGGAGCATGGACGATCTATGGAGAGCTACGCCATGGTGCCGCCGCAGTGCAGGAGTCCCTCGAACATGATCGGCGGCGTCGATTCGATTTCGCCGAGCCCGGACAGCTCCCGCAAAGCCGAAAAGATCGCCGCCGCTACCGAAAGCGAAGACCGTAGGCCCAGCGAGGCGTCCGCGCTTGCGCCAGCATCCGCGCCGACCGACGCAGCTCCGCCGAAATGACGCGACGGGCAAGAGTCGTCCTCGCCGGACTAGTCCTGCTCGGCGCGGCGGGCACGGGCGGCTGGTATTGGTGGCAGCAGCAGCAGGAGCGGCTGCCTGCGGGTATCGCCTGGGGCAATGGGCGGCTCGAGGCCGACGAGATCGACATCGACACGAAGTTTCCAGGCCGCGTGCTGTCCCTCTTCGCCGACGAGGGCGACATGGTGAAGGCCGGCCAGATCGTCGCACGCATGGACACTAGGGACATCGAGGCGACGCTCAAGAAAGACGAGGCGGAGGTGCAGCAGGCCATCCGGTCGCGCGACGAAGCTGCCGCCAACGTCATCCAGCAGAAGACGCAGGTCAAGTTCGCCAAGCAGGAGCTCGATCGCGTACGTTTCCTGCTGGAGAAGGGTTATGCCACCAAGGAGCTGTTCGATCAGCGCCAGCAGCAATGGGACGGCGCCAACGCCGGGCTCGTCGCCGCCACCGCCAAGGTCGGCGAGACGGAGCACGCGCTCGAGGCGGCGGAGCATGACGTGGAGCTCGACAAGGTCAATATCGCGGACAACACCCTCGTCGCGCCAAAAGACGGCCGCATCCAATATCGCGTGTCGAACATCGGCGAGGTGCTGCCGGCCGGCGGCAAGGTCTTCACCATGCTCGACATCTCCTATGTCTATATGGACCTTTATTTGCCGACCGCGGAGGCGGGGCGCGTCAAGCTGGGCGCGGGCGCGCGCGTCATTCTCGATGCCTATCCCGCCTTCGCCATTCCGGCCAAGGTTTCCTTCCTGGCATCGCAGGCGCAGTTCACGCCCAAGGCCGTCGAGACGAGGAGCGAGCGCGACAAGCTCATGTTCCGCGTGCGGGTGCGCATCGATCCCGAGCTTCTGCAGCGCCATGCGGCGGATGTGACCTCCGGCTTGCCGGGCGTCGCTTATGTTCTACTCGATCCGCATCTCGCTTGGCCCGAACGGCTGCGCGGGCCGGCCGCAAAATGAGCGCGCCGGAGGCAGCGGTCGCACGGCTCCGGGACGTGACGCATCGCTATGGGCCCGTCACGGCGCTCGACAGCGTCTCCTTCGAGCTGCCGGCGCGGCGCATGACGGGCTTCATCGGGCCGGACGGCGTGGGGAAATCCTCGGCGCTCGGCATCGTGGCCGGGGCGCGACGCATCCAGTCGGGTCGCGTCGAGGTGCTCGGCGGCGATATGCGCGATACCGGCCACCGCGCGGCCATTTGTCCCCGTATCGCCTTCATGCCGCAAGGGCTGGGTAGGAACCTCTATCCCGATCTCAGCGTCCGGGAAAATATCGAGTTTTTCGGGCGGCTGTTCGGCCGGTCTCGTGCCGACCGCGAGCGGCGCGTCGCCGAGCTGGTCGAGAGCACGGGGCTCGCGCCGTTCACCGAGCGTCCGACCAAGAAGCTCTCCGGCGGCATGCGGCAGAAGCTCGGGCTCTGCTGCGCGCTCATCCATGACCCGGACCTGCTCATCCTCGACGAGCCCACGACGGGCGTCGATCCGCTCTCGCGTCGGCAATTCTGGGACCTGATCGAGCGCATGCGCGCACGGCGGCCGGGCATGAGCGTCGTGGTCGCGACGGCCTATATGGAGGAAGCGGAGCGCTTCGACTGGCTTGTGGCCATGGACGGCGGACGGCTCCTGGCGACCGGCACGCCCGACGACATCAAGGCGAGGACCGGCGCGAGCTCGCTCGAAGAGGCCTTCATAGCCCTCCTGCCCGAGGCGCGCGGCGCCGCGCATAAAGCCCTGACGATCCCGCCGCGGCCGCCGGCCCGAGGCGAGCCGGTGATCGTCGCCCGCGATTTGACGCGGCGCTTCGGCGATTTCACCGCCGTCGACCATGTGAGTTTCACCATCGAGCGTGGCGAGATCTTCGGCTTCGTCGGCTCGAACGGCAGCGGCAAGACCACAACCATGAAGATGCTCACTGGCCTGCTGCCGGCAAGCTCGGGCGAGGCTCTGCTGTTCGGCAAGCCCGTCGCCGCGGGCGATTTGAGCGCGCGCACGCGCGTGGGCTACATGTCGCAGTCCTTCTCGCTCTATGCCGAGCTCACCGTGCGACAGAATCTCGATCTTCACGCGCGGCTTTTCCATCTGCCGCGCGAGAAGGCGAAGGCGCGCATTGCGATGCTCGCGCGCGATTTCGGCCTCGGCGAGCATATGGACCAGCGCAGTGCGGACCTGCCGCTCGGCATCCGCCAACGCCTCTCGTTGGCCGTGGCCATCGTGCACGAGCCCGAGATGCTCATCCTCGACGAGCCCACCTCGGGTGTCGACCCGCTCGCGCGCGACCGCTTCTGGGAGCTGCTGATCGACCTCTCGCGCAATCAGGGCGTCACGATCTTCGTCTCGACGCATTTCATGAACGAGGCGGCGCGCTGCGACCGCATCTCGCTCATGGATGCCGGTCGCGTGCTGGCGACCGACCGTCCAACGGCGCTCATCGCGGCGCGCGGCGCGGCAACCCTCGAAGAGGCCTTCATCAGTTATCTGGAGGCCGCGGACTCGCACCGCGTTATGCCGGGCGAGCTCCCGCCGGCCGTCGCCGCGGAAGGCGCCCCTGCTAAAATCCGCCCAGCCGCGGCGTTCAGTCTCCGCCGGTTGTTCGCCTATACGATCCGCGAGACGCTCGAGCTCCTGCGCGATCCGATCCGCATGGGCTTCGCGCTTTTCGGCACGGCCTTTCTGATGCTGATCTTCGGTGCCGGCATATCGACCGATGTGGACAATCTCTCCTTCGCCGTGCTCGACCATGACCGGACGCCCGACAGCCGCGCCTATGTCGAGGAACTGAGGGGGTCTTCCTATTTCATCGAGAAGCCGCCCGTCGAGAGCTACGACGAAATGGAGAATCGCCTGCGAAGCGGCGCGGTGCGGGCGGTGATCGAGATCCCGCCGCATTTCGGCAGGGACGTGAGGAAGGGCCTCCCGACCGAGGTGGGCGCCTGGGTCGACGGCGCCATGCCGTTCCGGGCAGAGACCATTCGCGGCTATCTGCAAGGCATGCACGCGCAGTACCTGGCCGATCGCCTGATGCAGACGAGCGGCAACGCTGCGCCCAACGCGCCCGCCGCTATCGAGCTCCGCTTCCGCTACAACCAGGACTTCGACAGCATCTATGCCATGGTGCCCGGCACCATCGCGCTGCTACTCGCGCTCATTCCCGCCATCCTCATGGCGCTTGCCATCGTGCGCGAGAAGGAGCTCGGCTCGATCACCAATCTCTACGTCACGCCCGTCACGCGCATCGAGTTCCTGCTCGGCAAGCAGCTCCCCTATATCGCCATCTCGATGGTCAATTTCCTGATCCTCTTCGCCATGGCGATCTTCTTCTTCCAGGTCCCCCTCAAGGGCAGCTTCGTGGCGCTCGCACTTGGCGCGCTGATCTATGTCGCGACGACGACGGGATACGGCATGCTGATCTCCTCCTTCACGCGGACGCAGATCGCGGCCCTCTTCGGCACGGCGATCCTGACGGTCGTGCCTGCGACCCAGTTCAGCGGCCTGATGACGCCGGTTTCCTCGCTCAGCGGCGCGCCCGCGCTGATGGGCCGCGGCTTCCCCATGACCTATTTCCTCCGCGTCAGCGTCGGCGCCTTCACCAAAGGGCTCGGCTTCCACGATCTCGCCGGCAGCATGCTCTCGCTTCTGATCTTCATCCCGATTCTGACGCTGCTGAGCCTGCTTTTCCTCCGCAAACAGGAGCCGTGAGGGAGCGATGCACTCCCTCGAGAACATCTTCTGGCTCGGCACCAAAGAGCTGCAGAGCTTCTTCCACGACTATGTGCTGGTGGCGCTCGTCATCTGGGCCTTCTCCTTCGCCGTCTACACCCAGGCGCAAAGCAATGCGCAGGAGCTGCACAACGCCTCGCTCGCCGTCGTCGACGAGGACCACTCGGATCTCTCGCGGCAGATCGTCTCGGCCTTCCTGCCGCCCTATTTCAAGTCGCCGCAGACCATCGCCGAGACCGACGTCGATCGCCTGATGGATATCGGGCGATATACCTTCGTCCTCGATATTCCGCCGAACTTCCAGCGCGACGTGCTGGGCGGGCGGCAGCCGACCTTGCAGGTCGATATCGACGCGACGGCCATGGTGCAGGCGGGCCTCGGCTCGGGTTATTCGCAGCAGATCATCGCCACCGAGGTGGCCAACTTCGTCTCGCGCAACGAGGGCCGCTTCCTTTCGCGCTCCCAAGGGGTTCCCGTCTCTCCGGTCACTCTCGCGGTTCGCGTCGGTTTCAATCCCAACGTTACCACCGCCTGGTTCACCAGCGTGATGGCGATCATCAACAACGTCACCATGTTGGCGATCATCCTCGCCGGCGCCGCCATCATCCGCGAGCGCGAGCACGGCACGATGGATCATCTGCTCGTCATGCCGGTGACGCCCTTCGAGATCGCCATGTCGAAAGTATGGGCGAATGGGCTCGTGATCACGCTTGCTGTCGGGCTCTCGCTCTCGGTCGTCGTGCGCTTCATGCTCGGCATTCCGGTGGCGGGATCGATCCTGCTCTTCATGGGCGGCGTCGTGATCTATCTCTTCTTCGCGACCGCGATCGGGATATTTCTCGGCACGGTGGCGCGCTCGATGCCGCAGCTCGGCCTGCTCTACATGCTGATCGCGATGCCGATGAATATCCTCTCGGGGAGCAACACGCCGCTCGAAAGCATGCCGGTCTGGCTGAGCACCGTCATGCAGGCCTCGCCCTCGACCCATTTCGTCTCCTTCGCTCAGGCCATCCTCTATCGCGGCGCTGGTTTGACGGTGGTATGGCCGGAGTTCCTTGCGGTCGCTCTCATCGGCGGATTCTTCTTCGGCCTCGCTTTGTGGCGCTTCCGCTCGGTCACGTCGCAGGCAGGATGAGCCTATTGGTTGCAATGGAGGATTCGCGGCACTGGAGCGGGCTGACGGCGCTTAACCTTCCCTCCTTCAAATGATTTAGGTCAAGGACGGCGTAACCAAGGGGTCGCAATCTTGAACCATGAGCTTGTCCTTCCATGTCGGTCCCTTGTCCGGCGAGCAGGTTCCGCTGGCATTTCCGCTCATTCAGGCAACATGGCCGGGTGCCGACCTGGCCTCCTGGCTGAGCTTCGTCGAGTTCTTCAACGATCACCTGGCAACGATGGGGTCGGGGGTCCTCGCGCTGCGCGACCAGGGGGGCTACATATGCGGCGTCCTTGTCTATCGGCGCGACCGGGATTTGCGGGCGGGCCCCATCCTTGCCGTCGAGTTGCTCACGGCGGTCGATCTGGTGGATTCGCCGCGGACGGTGCAGGCGCTGCTCGACGCCGCGGAGACGCGGGCGCTCGAGCTCGGCTGCGCAGGCGTTCAGATCCGCCTGCACAAGGATCAGGCAGGATTGGCCTCCCGTTTGCGCAGTCTGGCACTGGTGTCCGAGGCCGGCCTGTTCTGGAAGAAGATCGATCCCGTGCAGGCCCGCAGCTGACGCAGCCGCCCATCGGCGCGCGAGCCGTTGTCATGGGCTCGATCAAGCTCGCGTCTTCCGGCCGCGCCGTCGGCGTGATTAACTGACGGGCAGCCTCCTCTCGTGGTCGAGGGACGGTGGAACGGGGACCGCCAGCAGGATGAAGCACAAAGACAAACCCGGTCGTCGCCGCATCAAGCCGAACGCCAAGCCGAGAACCGCAAAAGTGCCGCGGAAACCGGCGTCCGGCAAAAAGAAAGCCGTTGGCTTGCCATCTCCGAACATTGACGCACGCAGGCTCGATGAGGACGCGACGCGCGTGCTGGCCGCAATTGTCCAGTCATCGGACGCGGCGATCATCGGCAAGACGCTGGACGGGATTGTGACGAGTTGGAACAGGAGCGCCGAACGGATTTTCGGCTATACCGCGTCCGAAATGATCGGCAAGCCGATCGAGATCATCGCGGCGCCGACCCGCCCCAAGGAGATGGCCGAGATCCTGGCCCGCGTTCGTCGCGGCGAGCGCATCGAGCATTACGAGACGGAGCGACGGCGAAAGGATGGCCGCATCGTTCCGATCTCGCTCACCATATCGCCGATCCGTGACGAGAGCGGACGGATCGTCGGCGCCTCGAAGATTGTCCATGACCTAACCGCCCAAAAGAGCGCGGAAGCGCAACTGAAGGTCAAGTCGGAGCAACTGCAGGAATTCGCGCATGTCCTCGACATGGCGCCGGCCATGGTGCGGGCGCTCGACGGCGAAATCCTACTCTGGGGCGGTGGCCTCGAGGCGCTTTATGGCTGGACTGCGGCCGAGGCCGTCGGACGCATCTCCCATGAGTTGCTCGCGACCGAGTTTCCGATCCCGTTGTCGGAAATCCTGGCCGAGCTGCTGGATACGGGAGAATGGCAAGGCGAACTCGTCCATACCCACCGCAATGGCCGGCGCATCGTCGTGGCAAGCCAATGGGCCCTGCACCGGGACGGCGACGGCAACCCGATATCGGTGCTGACATTGGATTGGGACCTGACGGAGGCGAAACGCGCCCAAGCCATGGTTGCGGAGCGCGAGGCTCGGCTGCGCTCCATCCTCGAGACGGCGCCCGATGCGGTCATCACGATCGACGAGCATGGCATCATCCAATCCTTTAGCGACGCGGCGGAGAAACTATTCGGTTACGCAGCCGGCGAGGTGATCGGGCATAACGTGAAGATGCTGATGCCGGCGCCCCATCGCGAGAACCATGACGGCTATCTGGCTCGATACCTGCGTACCGGCGAAAAGCGCATCATCGGCATCGGCCGGGTGGTGGAGGCCCAGCGCAAAGACGGCATGATCTTTCCGATGGAGCTCGCGGTCGGCGAGGTGAAGCTTGGCGAGACGCACATCTTCACCGGCTTCATCCGAGACCTCACGGCGCGCGTCAAGATGGAGGAAGACCTCCGCCAGGCGCAGAAGATGGAGGCCGTCGGCCAGCTCACCGGCGGCGTCGCGCACGATTTCAACAACCTTCTCACCGTGATCTCCGGCAATCTCGAGATGTTGGAGCGGCGCCTCGTCGCTGCGGAGGACCGCGAAATCCTCAAGGAAGCCCAGGAGGCGTCTCAGCTCGGCGCCGACCTCGCCAAACGGCTGCTCGCGTTTGGGCGGCGGCAATCGCTCCAGCCGAAGCGGATCCATCTCAATGCGCTTGTTGGAAGCATAATCGAGCTGCTCCGGCGCAGCCTTGGCGCGATGGTCGAGATCGATACCCGCCTCGGGGAAGGGCTGCCGATGATCATGGTCGATCCCGGCCAGGTCGAGAACGCGCTCCTGAACTTGGCGGTCAACGCGCGCGATGCCATGCCGCAGGGCGGACGGCTCGTCGTCGAGACAGCTTCGACGGAAATCGATCGCGATTATGCCGCCGCCTATGCCGATCTCGTGCCCGGCCGCTACGTCACGCTCTCAGTGACGGACACGGGCACCGGCATGACGCCCGAGGTCCGCGAGCGCGCCTTCGACCCCTTCTACACGACCAAGGGGCCCGGCGCGGGCAGCGGGCTCGGCTTGAGCATGGTCTATGGCTTCGTGAAACAATCTGGCGGCCATGTCCAGCTCGACAGCGAGCTTGGGCAGGGGACGACGGTGCGGCTCCATTTGCCGGCGCAAGACGACGAGCGGGGAGCCGCGGAGCAGGACGCCGCGGCCTCGCGTCGCGCGGGCCGCATTGGGAGAGACCGTCCTCGTCGTGGAGGACGATCCGCGCGTTCGTCGCGTTTCGGTCCTCAGATTGAAAGAGCTTGGATATGCCGTGCTGGAGGCGGAGAGCGGGCCTGCCGCACTCGAGCTGATCGATCGGCGGCGCCGCTATCGACCTGCTCTTCACCGACATCGTGATGTCCGGAGGCATGACGGGAATCGATCTCGCGCGCGAGGCCCGCCGCCGCCGACCCGAGCTCAAGATCCTATTCACCTCCGGCTACGCCGAACCGGCGGTGATCAAAGGCGGCCTGCTGACGACGAATGCGCGCTGGCTCGGCAAGCCGCACAAGATGCACGAACTCCAGGCCAAGCTGCGCGAGCTGCTGGATCGCTGAGCGCCACGGGCGCTCAGCCGGCGCTTTACAGACGTGGCGAAAATATAGCCGCCGCCCCGAACCGTCTTGATCAGCGTCGGATTGCTCGGATCGGGCTCGAGCTTCTTGCGCAACCGTGCTATCTGAGTGTCGACGGCGCGATCGTGGGCCGCCCATTCGCGGCCCTTGACCAAATCCATCAACTGATCGCGGCTGAGGACGCGATTGGGGTGGAGCGCCAAGACGCGCAGCAGCTCGAAATCTCCGGCGGTGAGGGACACCAGGTCGCCAGTCGGCCTTTTGAGCTCCCGCCTGACCAGATCAAGCCGCCAATCTTGAAAGACAAGGATCTCGCGGGCATCCCCTTCGGCGGCAGGGGACCGCTCGGGTACCGTTGGCGCCGCGCGCGGACCGGCCCTGCGCATGACGGTCCGGATGCGCGCGAGCACCTCTCGCAGTTCGAAGGGCTTCGTGATGTAGTCGTCGGCGCCGGCCTCGAGTCCGACGACACGATCGATCAGATCGCCCCTTCCTGTCAGCATGATGATCGGGATTTCGCAGCGCTGGCGGATATGGCGGGCCAGCGCAAGCCCGTCCTCACCCGGCATCATCAGGTCGAGCAGCACGAGATCGATCGCCCCGCGCTCGAGCATGGCGCGCATCGCGGCGCCATCGGCAGCCTCGCTCACCTTGAAGCCTTCGCCCTCGAGGTAGCGTCGCAGCATGGTGCGGATGCGCGGCTCGTCATCGACGACTAGGACATGCAGCGGCTCATTCATTCGAGGTTATGCCGCCCTCCTGGAAGAACCCCGTCATATCGAACCTGTCACAAACGGTCACATTTCGCCTCGTTTCGATGTTAAGCGCCACGGCGTCCGGCATCAACCGGTGACATGGCTCCCCTAAAACTCATCTTCGCCGGACCGATTTTGACCCGTCACGATGAGGAGACAAAGTCATGCATGTCCAAGCCGTATCGAATGCCGCCGTCAGGATCGATCGAGCAGACTCTGCCGTTTGTCGTGGCCTCGGGCGCCAAGCCACCGGTCATCTCATGGCGATCAGCACCCTCCAACACAAGGCTCCCGGAGAGACCTTGTTCGTCGAGGGCGACGAGGCGGACAACATCTACGAGGTGGTGCGCGGCATGTTGCGGCTCTACAAGCTTCTTCCCGACGGGCGGCGGCTGATCACCGGCTTCCTCTCCGCCGGCAATCTCCTCGGCCTCGCTCTGGAAGGCGTCTGCGTCTACACGGCGGAGGCGGTCACCGAGGTCACCCTCTGCCGCTACAAGCGGACGGCGTTCGAGCGTCTCATCGACGAGGTGCCCGGCTTCGCGAAGCGCCTGCTGACCGTGACATCCCACGAACTGCGCGCGGCCCAGGATCAGATGCTCCTGCTCGGACGCAAGTCGGCGACCGAGAAGGTCGCAAGCTTCCTCCTCCTGATGGCCGAGCGGCTCTCCGACGATGGCGTAGGCGAGGTGGATATCCCGATGACGCGAAGCGACATCGCAGACTATCTCGGACTGACGATCGAAACGGTTTCGCGCACCTTGACCAGGCTGAAGCAAGACGGGCTTATCGCGCTCCCGACGCCTGCCCGAATCGAGATTCGCAACCGCGACCAGCTCGAAGAGCTGGCCGCCGGCGAGACCGACAGCGGCTTCTGAACGATCTCCGAAGAGGCCAAGGGATATGCAGATGGCGCGGCCCCGCCCCCGCTCCCGCCCGCGCATGGCCGCCAGGCACCGAGAAGCGGCGAGCGTCGAATTATGCGCGGCGGCGACATCGCCCGGACGATCGGCGCGGCGCGCACTCGTCATGGAAGCGGATCCGGAAACGCAGCGGCTATGTCGTGACGTGCTCGAGAGCTTGGGCTTTGTGGTCGACGCGGTGGATTCCGGCATAGCCGCGTTGGTCGCCGCGCGAAAAGGGCTCCCCGACCTGATCCTCATGGATTTGCAGCTTCGCGACGTTCCCGGCCGCGAGGCCATCGCATGGCTGCGATCCAATCCGGCGCTGTGGTCGACGCCGATCATCGTCCTGGCCGGGAATTCCGACGACGACGCGGACCTGGCGGCAACTCGTCCCAGTGCCTCGCTACGGAAGCCGGTATCGCCCCTCGCGGTGCGACGCACGGTTCAAGAGGTTCTCAAGTAGGTATCGGACCGATCGCGCGCCGGGCCGACAGGAGACGAAACATGAAAGCAGCGGACGTGATGACGCGCCATGTCTGGACGATCGAGGCCGACGCGCCGATCGCCAATGCGGTGCGGTTGATGCTCGGCCACCGCATCAGCGGCCTGCCGGTGGTGGATTCGGCAAGTGGGCTTGTCGGCATGGTCACCGAAGGCGACTTCCTGCGTCGCGCCGAGACCGGGACAGAATTGCGTCGTCCGAGCTGGCTCGAATTCCTGCTGGGGCCAGGTCGGCTCGCCAACGACTATGTCCGCACGCACACTCGCAAGGTCGAGGAGGTCATGACCTCGGACGTGGTGAGCGTCACCGAAGACAGACCGGTGGACGAGATCGTCCAGCTCATGGAGCATCGCCGTATCAAGCGCGTCCCCATCGTCCGCGACGGCAAGATCGTCGGGATCGTGAGCCGGGCCGATCTGCTTCGCGCCTTGTCCGGGCTTCTGGCGGAGGTGCCCCCGATGACGGTCGACGACGCCGCGCTTCGCGAGCATATCCTCGCCGAGCTCGAGAAGGAGAGCTGGGCGCCGCAGAACGGCGTCGGCGTCACTGTCCGCAATGGCGTGGTGGAGCTGTGGGGCACCATCCTGGACGAGCGCGCGCGCCGGGCGTTCCGCGTTGCCGCCGAGAATGTGCCGGGCGTCAAGGCGGTCAAGGACCATCTTTGCTGGATCGAGCCGATGTCCGGCTGGGTTATGGGATCACCGCAGGACGATGCGCAGCCGGCGGCTGAAGGCAAGCGGTAAGCAAGGGAGGGCCAAGCTGACGCGAGCGCCCTCTAAGGGCCGACGAGCTCATCGACCTTGAGCCCGACGCCGTACCTGCCGAAATCGGCGATGCGCCCGCTGACCGTCACGCGGCAGCCGCGCGGCCCGCAGCTCCGCAGCCGCTGCTGCGCTTCCGGCGGTAGACCGCTCAACTCGACAAAGAGCGCGTCACTATCCATATCGCCGGTCGCAAGCAGCCCCATCACGCCCATGATGGCGAGGCGGCCGCTGGTGCTGACCAGTCTGCCGACGAGCGTCGCTCGCTTGCGCTCGAGCTCGGCCAGGTCGAGCGACAGCGGCGCCCCGGCCGCACCCGACTCCGCGGCGATCTGAATCGCTGCGGATTGCCGCGCCGTGGTCGCGAGCGACGCCCGCCTGTTGCCCGAATCCTGCGCGGCAAGGCCCACCGAAGGCAGGAGCGCGGCGGCAACGAACGCCGCCGCCCCGCGCAATATCCGCCTCTTCGATTGGTCTCGCCTTGCGGGACTTCGATGCCCCGTCGGACCTGGGCTCGGCGCGGTCATGCCTCGATGATCACCTTGAGAGCCTGCGTGCCGGCCGCATGTCCGAAAACGTCGTAGGCGGCGAGAATCTGATCGAGCTTGAAATGATGGGTGATCAGGCGCGTTGGATCGATCTTCTTGGATTGCACGGTCTTGAGCAGCATGGGCGTCGCGGACGTATCGACCAGGCGCGTGGTGATGGTGATGTTGCGATCCCAGAGCCGCTCGAGATGCAGCTCCACCTTCTGTCCATGCACACCGATATTCGCGATGACGCCGCCGGGCGCCACGATCTCCTCGCACAGCAAGAAGCTCGCCGGCACTCCCACGGCCTCGATCGCGCTGTCGACGCCGCGCCCGCCGGTCAAACGCCTGATTTCCTCGGCGGCCTTGCCGTCGCCGCTGTTGATCGCCGCCGTCGCGCCGAAACGCCTGGCGAGCTCGAGGCGGTTGTCGTCGAGGTCGATCATGATGATCTGGGCCGGGGAGTAGAATTGCGCCGTTAGCAGGGCCGCAAGGCCGATCGGACCCGCGCCCACGATGGCGACGCTATCGCCCGGCTGGACCTTGCCGTTGAGCACGCCGCATTCGAAGCCCGTCGGCAGGATGTCGCTCAACATTACCAACGCCTCCTCGTCCGTTCCCTCGGGAATATGGTAGAGGCTCATGTCGGCATGCGGAATTCGCACATATTCCGCTTGCGTGCCGTCGATGCGATTGCCCAGGATCCAGCCCCCCGTTGTGCAGTGGGAGTACATGCCCTTGCGACAATATTCGCATTTGCCGCAGGCCGAGATGCACGAGACGATGACCCGGTCGCCGGGGCGGAAGGATGCGACGGCGGCGCCAGTCTCCTCGACCAGGCCGACGCCCTCGTGACCGAGAATGCGGCCCGGCGCGCAGCTCGGCACGTCGCCCTTCAAGATATGCAGGTCGGTGCCGCAGATCGTCGTCTTTACGATCTTCACGATCGCGTCGGTCGCCGTCGCGATCTGCGGCATCGGCCGGCTTTCCAACGCCTTCTTTCCCGGCCCCCCATAGACGAGAGCTTTCATAAGGTTTCTCCTCGGCATCGCCGCATGATCTCGAGAGAAACCTAGCGGCTCGCGCGCGGAGGGGCGTTGACGTGAGTCAATGAGCCGCCAAGAAGGATCGGCGGCGCAGGTAAGCCGATCGCGATGCGATCGACGGCTCAATGCAGCAGAAATACCGGCAGTTCGGCCCCGTCCAGCACGGCCTGTGTGACGCCGCCGAAGACGACCTCGCTCATCCGGCTGCGACCATAGCCGCCCATCACCAAAAGGTCGGCCTGCGACGACTTGGCCGCCGCGAAGAGGGCCGCGGGCACCGACGGGTCACCGGTTACTATTCCGGTGCGGGCGGCGATGCCATGCCAGGCAAGCTGGTCCGCGAGACCCTTCAGCGCTCCGGACGCGACGTCGCCGTTCTCCGCCACGCCGACGATGATGATGCGGTCCGCCTTTGCAAGGAGGGGCATGGCCGCGCCAAGCGCGCGCGCCGCTTGGGCGCTTTCCTTCCAACAAACCATGATCGTTCCGGCGAGATTGCGCGGCGCCCGCGCGCCGGCGATCAGCAAGGGGCGGCCCGACTCCATAAGGAGGCGCTCGAGGAAGTCGAAAGGCAGTCCGTTCGGGGCGGTCGGGCGGCCGAGCACGACGAGGTCGTGCCGGCGCGCATAGTAGATCAGCTGCGGCAAGCCGTCACCGCTTTCCGCCCGCCAATGTGCCGTGAGCTGCGGCGCGCCGGACGGCGTCGCGGCGCTTGCGATGGAGTGGCGCACGCGGAATTCGTCGAAGGCACGCGTCGCCGCGGACTCGCGCAGTTCGGCTTTCGTATCGAGCTCGGCGAAGAGCGAGGTCAACGCGTCGCCGCGCGCAAAGTCAGCATGCGGCGTCCGTGCCGCCGCGTGGCCCGAATCGATATGGACGTGCAGGAACTCCAAATGCGCGCCAAAGAGCCGCGCGGCGGCGAGGGCGGTCTCGAAGACGAGCCGGTCGGCATCGGTGCCGCCGACCGGAACGAGTATCGTTTTCACACTGGCACCCCCTCTATGCCGCGCCGCTCTTATGCCGCCGCGCTCGCTGCGTTAATCCTGCAGCACATAGGTGCCGGGCGCGGCCGCGAGCGGCGGATAGCCCGCCTCCGTCGCGCCGAGCGCGGGGGGAGGCGCCTTGCCGCTCATGCGGCTCTCGACCCATTCGGCCCAGACCGGCCACCAGGAGCCGGCGCTCTCAGGCGTCGCGGCATACCAGTCATCGGCGTCCCGATAGGGCTCGCCCATCTTGCGGGTGGAGATCCGGTAATGCCGCGCGAGATGGCCGGGCTCGCTGATGATGCCGGCGTTGTGCCCGCCGCTAGTCAGAAGGAAGGTCACGTCGGTATCGGTCAGAAGCTGGATCTTGTAGACCGAGCGCCAAGGCGCGACATGATCCGTCTCGGTCGAGACGGCGAAGAGGGGAATGCGGATGTCGCTGAGGGCGACCGGCCGGTCGAGCGCCTCGAAGCGCCCCTCCGCCAGGTCGTTGTTGAGGAAAAGCCGGCGCAGATATTCGCTATGCATGCGATAGGGCATACGCGTCGCGTCGGCGTTCCAGGCCATGAGGTCGGTCATCTCCTCGCGCTCGCCCATGAGATAGTCGCGGACGAGGCGCGACCAGACGAGATCGGCCGAATGCAGGAGCTGAAAGGCTCCCGACATCTGCTTGGAATCGAGATAGCCCTGGTCCCACATCAGGTCTTCGAGATAGGCGATCTGGCTTTCGTCGATGAAGAGGGTGAGCTCGCCCGCGTCGGTGAAATCGGTCTGGGCCGCGAGGGTCGTCACGCTGTTGAGCGGGGTCATTCCTTGACGCGCGAGATAGGCCGCCCCTATCGCGAGCAGCGTCCCGCCGAGGCAATAGCCCGCCGCGTTGATACGCCGCCCGGGCAGGATGGCCTGGACCGCCTTCACGGCTTCGAGCAAGCCGAGGCGGAGATAATCGTCCATGGCGAGATCGCGGTCCTCGGTGCCCGGATTGCGCCAGGAAACCATGAAGACCGTATGCCCGCGCTCGACGAGATACTTGACCAGCGAATTCTGCGGCGAGAGGTCGAGGATGTAATATTTCATGATCCAGGCCGGCAGGATCAGCATCGGCTCGGCATGGACCTCGGCCGTGGCGGGTGCATATTGGATGAGCTCGATGAGGCGGTTGCGGTAGACCACTTGGCCGGGCGTTACCGCGACCGTCTCGCCCGGCCGGAAGGCCTCGCTCCCCACGGGCGGGCGGCCGGCGACGGCGCGCTCCCAATCCTCGACCGCGTTGATGGCGCCCTGCACCAGGTTTTGACCGCCCGTCTCGATCGTCTTGCGCAGGAGTTGGGGGTTGCTGACGATGAAGTTCGACGGCGAAATCATGTCGAGGAGCTGGCGCGCGACGAAGGAAACCACCTGCTGGTGATGGTGCGAGACGCCATGCACGTTGGTCGTGGCGTTGTGCCACCATTGCTGCGTCAGCAGGAAGGACTCGTAGATGAAGCGAAAGGGCAGCTCGCGCCAAGCGGGATCGGTGAAGCGATGATCCTGCGGCAGCGGCTCGATGCACGGCGCCGTGCCGGGCTCGGCGAGGGTGCGCGCCGCGTTGACGGAGAAGCGCGTGGCCTTGCGCGCCGCTTTCGCGACGAGCGCCTGCTGCTTGCCGGGCGAGCTTGCGAGCTGGAGCGCCCAATCGGCATAAGCGAGCCCGAGGCTCACCGGCGAGACGGCGAAGGTTGCCCGTCCCAGCGCCGCATGGACGAGACGGTCGAGGCTTTTGGGCGCCTCGCTCTCGTCTCCGGCCGCCGCCGCGAAGCCGGGCGTGCGCCATGCCTCGGTCCAGGCTTGCGGGTGGAACAGGGCGCTGAAGGGGTCAAAGGCGGGAAAAGCCTGGCGCGGCGCGAGCGGCGGACGGGATGGCCTCAGCGGCGCGCGAGTCCGAGCAGCTCGCTGGCGTGCGATCAGCCCTCGTTTGCCGTTGCGGGCCGGCTCTTTCGCCATCGCTTTGTCGCCACGCATCTTTGTCCCCTTACAAGCTCACGGCGACAATAGGGTCGGCTGCGGCGGACTGCATTGCGATGGATCAATGCGCCCGCACCCCCGGCAGGATGCGATGCGGCGGGTTCCCGAGGATTGGGGCGGCGATGCCTTATACCACCAACGAGCAACTTCCGGCCTCCGTGAGAGGCCATCTTCCGGCGCATGCGCAGGATATTTTCCGCGAAGCGTTCAACCATGCCTGGGCCGCCCATGCGAGCGACCCGCGTTGCGAGGAGATCGCCTTTCGCAC
>CAWJFP010000030.1:0-61788 GCA_963842155.1 uncultured Pseudomonadota bacterium | reverse complement strand
TATTGCGAGGGCGCGGTGCAGTTCACCACCTGCATGTTGTCCTCGGCGCAGAGCTGCAGATAGCGCTCGAGCCTGGCCGAGCTGTGCTCCGGCCCCTGGCCTTCGTAGCCATGCGGCAGCAGCATCACGAGGCCCGACATGCGCAGCCATTTGCTTTCGCCCGAGCTGATGAACTGGTCGATGATGACCTGCGCGCCGTTGGCGAAGTCGCCGAACTGTGCCTCCCAGGCCACGAGCGTGCGCGGATCGGCGAGCGAGAAGCCGTATTCGAAGCCGAGCACGGAGGCTTCCGAGAGCGGGCTGTCGATCACCTCGAAATGCGCCTGGTCCTCGGCCAGATTGTCGAGCGGGACGTATTTCGCCTCGTTCTCCTGATCGACCAGCACGGCATGACGCTGCGAGAAGGTGCCGCGGCCCGAATCCTGGCCCGAGAGCCGCACCGGCGTGCCCTCGACGAGAAGCGAGCCGAAGGCGAGCGCCTCGGCCGTCGACCAGTCGATGCCGGCGCCCGCCTCGATCGTCTTGCGCCGCTGCTCGAAGATTCGCACGAGCTTGCGGTTGATGTTGAAATCCTTGGGATAAGAGCAGAACTTGAGGCCGATCTCGCGCAGCCGCTCGAGCTCCACCGCCGTCTCGCCGCGCCGCGCCTCGCCGCGCGCGATATCGAGGCCCGACCAGGCGCCCTCCAGCCAATCGGCCTTGTTGAGCCGGTAGCTCTTCGCCGATTCGAAATCCTGCTCGAGACGGGCTTGGAATTGCGCCACGATATGGTCGGGCTCGTCGGGCGCGACCTCGCCCTCCTTGACCAGCCGCTCGGCGTAGATCTGCCGCGTCGTCGGATGCTTGGCGATCTCGCGGTACATGCGCGGCTGGGTGAAGGCCGGCTCGTCCGCCTCGTTATGGCCGTGGCGGCGATAGCAGAACATGTCGATGACCACGTCGCGCTTGAAGCGCTGGCGGAACTCCGTGGCGATGCGCGAGACATGCACCACCGCCTCGGGGTCGTCGCCGTTGACGTGGAAGATCGGCGCCTGGACGATCTTGCCGAATTCCGAGCAATAGGGCCCGGTGCGCGCGCTCACCGGGCTGGTGGTGAAGCCGATCTGGTTGTTCACCACGAAATGCAGCGTGCCGCCGACGCGATAGCTGTAAAGCTCGGAGAGCTCGAAGGTCTCCGCCACCAGCCCCTGGCCCGCGAAGGCGGCGTCGCCATGCATGAGCAGCGACATCACCTTGCCGCGCTCCTTGTCGCCGCGCAGTCGCTGCTTGGCGCGCGCCTTGCCCAGCACGACCGGATCGACCGCCTCGAGATGGGAGGGGTTGGCGGTGAGCGAGAGATGCACGTTGTTGCCGTCGAACTCGCGGTCCGACGAGGTGCCGAGATGGTATTTGACGTCGCCCGAGCCCTGCACCTCCTCGGGCCCCGGCGCGTTGCCCTCGAACTCCGCGAAGATGGCGGCGAAGGGCTTGCCCATCACGTTCGCCAGCACGTTGAGCCGGCCGCGATGGGGCATGCCGATGACGATCTCCTCGACGCCGAGCTTGCCGCCCACCTTGATCACCTGCTCGAGCCCGGGGATGAGCGATTCCGCGCCTTCCAGCCCGAAGCGCTTGGTGCCGGTATATTTCTTGTCGAGGAAACGCTCGAACACCTCGGCGACGGTGAGCCGCTCGAGGATGGCGTGCTTGCCCTTGCTGGTGAAATCGGTGCGGTTATGGGCCTGCTCGATGCGCTCCTGGATCCAGGCCTTCTGGTCGGGGTCCTGGATATGCATGTACTCGACGCCGATCACGCCGCAATAGGTCGCGCGCACGCGCTCCATGATCTGGCGCAAGGTGGCGATCTCGAGGCCGAGCACGTTGTTGATGAAGATCGGGCGGTCGAGATCGTCGTCGGTGAAGCCGTAGGTGCGGTAGTCGAGCTCGGGATGATATTCGCGCTTGTTGAGGCCGAGGGGATCGAGCTGCGCCAGCAGGTGCCCGCGCACGCGATAGACGCGGATCAGCATGATGGCGCGCAGCGAATCGAGCGTCGCGCGCCTGATCTCCTCGGCGGAGGCCGCGGGCGCGAGCGCGCCGTTGCCGTTCCGCTTGTCGCCCGCGCCGTCCGGCGGCTCCAGCCCGTCGAGGGGCGGCAGGCGCGGCGCCCAGCTCGGGCCGAACACCTCCGTGCGCACGGCGTTCGCCTCGTCGTTGAGGCCGCGGAAGAACTCCACCCAGCTCGGGTCCACGCTCGCCGGATTGTCGAGATAGCGGGCGTAGAGCTCGGCGATGAAGCCGGCATTGCTGCCGGACAGGAAGGAGCGTCGTTCCTCTTCAAGGCGGTTCATGTGGCTCGTTCTCGCTTTCGCTTCCGGAAATAGGCGCTCGGCGGCCTTGCCGCCAGGCGCTCAGCTCATAAGCGCCTTGCGCATGCTGCTGCCCAGCGCCGCCGGCGAATCCGCGACCATGATGCCGGCCGCGCGCATGGCCTCGATCTTGTCCACGGCGCGGCCCTTGCCGCCCGCGATGATGGCGCCGGCATGGCCCATGCGCCGGCCCGGCGGCGCGGTCACGCCGGCGATGAAGCCCACCACGGGCTTCTTCACCTTGCTGCGCTTGATGAATTCGGCCGCGTCCTCCTCGGCCGAGCCGCCGATCTCGCCGATCATGACGATGCCCTGCGTCTCCGGGTCGGCCAGGAAGAGCTCCAGGCAATCGATGAAATTGGTGCCGTTGACGGGATCGCCGCCGATGCCGATGCAGGTCGACTGGCCGAGGCCGGCGGCCGTCGTCTGCGCCACCGCCTCGTAGGTGAGCGTGCCCGAGCGCGAGACGATGCCGATCTTGCCGCGCTTGTGGATATGGCCCGGCATGATGCCGATCTTGCATTCGTCGGGGGTGATGACGCCGGGGCAGTTGGGCCCGACGAGGCGCGAGGCGGAGCCCGCCAGCGCGCGCTTCACCCGCACCATGTCGAGCACGGGGATGCCTTCGGTGATGCAGACGATGAGGGCCATGCCGGCGTCCACCGCTTCCAGGATGGCGTCCGCCGCGAAAGGCGGGGGCACGAAGATCACCGAGGCGTCGGCGCGCGTGCCGGCCACCGCCTCGGCGACCGTGTCGAAGACCGGCAGATCGAGATGCTTCGCCCCGCCTTTGCCCGGCGTGACGCCGCCCACCATCTGCGTGCCGTAGGCGATGGCCTGCTCGGAATGGAAGGTGCCCTGCGCGCCGGTGAAGCCCTGGCAGATCACCTTGGTCCGCGCGCTGACGAGGACGGCCATGCTAAAGCCCGCCATCATTGAAGACTAGGCCACCCCCACCCCTCCCTCCTCCTTCGAGGAGGAGGGGGAAGTAAGTGTCGTGACAAGTCAGTTCCCTCCCCCCTTGAGGGGGAGGGTTAGGGTGGGGGGTGTGTCGCCGATCGCTAATTCTTGCCACTAGGGCGCCTCCTTCACGGCGGTGACCACCTTCTCGGCCGCGTCGGCGAGATTGTCGGCCGAGATGATGGGAAGGCCCGACTGGCTGAGGATCTTCTTGCCGAGCTCGACGTTGGTGCCCTCGAGCCGCACCACCAGCGGCACATGGAGCGAGACCTCGCGCGCCGCGGCCACCACGCCCTCGGCGATCACGTCGCAGCGCATGATGCCGCCGAAGATATTGACCAGGATGCCCTCGACATGGCGGTCGGAGAGGATGAGCTTGAAGGCGGTGGTGACGCGCTCCTTGGTGGCGCCGCCGCCCACGTCGAGGAAATTGGCCGGCTCGCCGCCATAGAGCTTGATGATGTCCATCGTCGCCATGGCGAGGCCGGCGCCGTTCACCATGCAGCCGATATTGCCCGCGAGCTTGACGTAGTTGAGGTCGTGCCGCGCCGCCTCGCGCTCGGTCGGGTCCTCCTCGTCCTCGTCGCGCAGCTCCTGGATGTCGCGATGGCGGAAGAGGGCGTTGTCGTCGAAATTCATCTTGGCGTCGAGCGCCACCACCTCGCCCTCGCCGGTGACGACGAGGGGGTTGATCTCGGCGAGGCTGGCGTCGAGGTCCATGAAGGCATGGTGGAGCGCCGCCACGAACCTGGCGGCCGAGGCGACCTGCTTGCCCTCGAGGCCGAGCCCGTAGGCGAGCTTGCGGGCATGGAAGGCCTGCAGGCCCGTCGCCGGGTCGATCGCCTCGCGCAGGATCTTCTCGGGCGATTTCGCCGCGACCTCCTCGATCTCGACCCCGCCCTCGGTCGAGGCGATCAAGGTGACGCGGCCGCTCGCGCGGTCGATCAGCATGCCGAGATAGAGCTCGCGCTTGATGTCGCAGCCCTCCTCGACATAGACGCGCTTGACCTCGCGCCCCTCGGGCCCGGTCTGGTGGGTGACCAGCTTCATGCCGATCATGCGCTGGGCGGTCTCCTTCACCTCCTCGACCGACCTGACGAGCTTGACGCCGCCGCCCTTGCCCCGCCCGCCGGCATGGATCTGCGCCTTCACCACCCAGACGGGCCCGCCGAGGTCCTTGGCGACCTGCTCGGCCTCGACGGCGGTATAGGCGACCCCGCCCTTCGGCACGGCCACGCCGTAGCGCTTGAGCAGCGCCTTGGCCTGATATTCATGGATGTTCATGGGCGAGTTCTGTTCATGCGGGCCTTCCTTGGAGATCGCGGCGCGCGGGTGCCCCGAGGCGCCGGTCAGGCGTGCGCCTTCAACAGCCCCTTGGCCGCTTCCACCAGGCCGCGCACGGCGGCGACCGAACGGTCGAACATGGCGCGCTCGGCGGGTGCGAGCTCGATCTCGACGATGCGCTCGACGCCGCCCGCGCCGATCACCGCCGGCACGCCGATGAAGAGGCCCTTCACCCCGTATTCGCCATTGAGCAGCGCCGCGCAGGGCAGCAGGCGCTTCTTGTCCTTGAGGTAGGATTCCGCCATCAGGATGGCCGAGGCGGCGGGCGCGTAGAAGGCCGAGCCGGTCTTGAGCAGGCCGACGATCTCGGCACCGCCGTCGCGCGTGCGCTGGACGATCTTGTCGAGCCGCTCCTGCGTGGTCCAGCCCATCTTCACGAGGTCGGGCAGCGGGATGCCGGCGACGGTCGAATAGCGCACCAGCGGCACCATGCTGTCGCCATGGCCGCCGAGCACGAAGGCCGTCACGTCCTCGACCGAAACCTTGAACTCCTCGGCGAGGAAATAGCGGAAGCGCGCCGAATCGAAGACACCGGCCATGCCGACGATGCGGCTCGCCGGCAGGCCGCTCACCTCGCGCAGCACCCACACCATGGCGTCGAGCGGGTTGGTGATGACGATGACGAAGGCGTTGGGGCAATGTTTCTTGATCGCGGCGCCCACCGTCTGCATGACGCCGGCATTGATGCCGATGAGGTCGTCGCGGCTCATGCCGGGCTTGCGCGGCACGCCGGCGGTGACGATCACCACGTCGGCACCCGCCACCGCGGCGTAGTCCGTCGCGCCCGCATAGGCGGCGTCGAAGCCCTCGATGGGCGAGGCCTGGGCGATGTCGAGGGCCTTGCCCTTGGGCATGCCCTCGGTCTGGGGGATATCGACGAGGACGATATCGCCGAGCTCCTTGAGCCCGGCGAGGAGGGCGAGCGTGCCGCCGATCTGGCCGGCGCCCACCAGGGCAATCCTGTGTCGAGCCATGTTCTTCCCCGCTAGAACCGCGCGTCGGTGCTTGCGCGTGGGAGATTGCCCGAGCTTCCCCGCGCCAGCCCTGCCGACCCGGGGTTCGTACCCCGAATCATGCCGCAGTGCAAGAGAAAGGCCCGATGACGGATTCGTTGCGAAAGGGGGGGTGGGAGCCATTCTGGAATGATTAGTCTGGTTAGCGTGCCTAGACCCCGCTTGACGGAAATGGACCCCGCGCGAATGCGCGCCTAGCTCGCCCTCGCTTGTTGCGCCTGAGGAGGGGGCGGCGGCGTGGTGTTCTTGAAGCTCGGCCGCGCGGCGTTGCGCTCGTAATAGGCGGCGAGATTTTTCGCGGCCGTCATGGCGGCCGCTCCCTCGGGAAGCTGCCGGACATAGAACAAAATGGGCATGAGGTTTATGTCGGCGAAAGTGAATTGCTCGCCGGCGAGTTGGCCGGTCTTGGCGACGGCCTTGTCGAGGATGGCGAACTGGCTTTGCAGGGCAGGCAGGACGGCATCGATCGCCTTGCGGTCAGGCTTGCCGTCGGCGGTCTTGGGAAAGACGTAACTGAACAGGTAGGTGCGGATCAACGTCGTGTCGATCACGGTGTTGACGAGCGAGACCCATTGCTCGGCGAGCGCGATGAGGCGCGGCTCGGACGGCATGAGCGGCGGTCCGGGAAAGACGCGGTCGAGATAGGTGGCGATCGCCTTCGATTCGCAAAGCTCGAGATCGCCGTGCCGCATCACCGGTATCTTGCCGAAAGGATGGATGGCGTCGACCTCGGGCGAATGCGGGGCCGCAGGCGTGAGATCATAGGGGACGCCCTTCTCCTCGCAGGCCATGCGCACGACGCGCACATAGGTCGAGCGCGGAATTCCGATGATCTCGATCCTGGACATGGCGGCCTCCGCGAGTATCTGTCGATCATTCTATCATTCTATCGGCCGAGCGGATGAGCTATCCCCACAATCGCCTAGTGAAAAACGCGGCTGACTTCCCTTAAGTATATTTCCTGAGCCGGCGCTCGAGGAGCTGCGTGAACGTGCTTACCACGCTCGTCATGACGTAATACATGACGCCGATGGTGAGGAAGATGGCGAAGTTCTGGAAAGTCGAGCTGATCACCATCTGCGCCGAGAGGAACAGCTCCTGCACCGTCACCAGCGAGACGAGTGCCGAGTTCTTGGTCAGCGCGACGAACTCGTTGCCGAGCGGCGGCAACATGCGCAAGAAGGCCTGCGGCAGCACGACGAGCCAGAGCGCCTGGCGGCGCGTGAGGCCGAGGGCGAGCGCCGCCTCGCTCTGGAACCTGTCGATCGACTGGATGGCGCCGCGCACGATCTCCGTCTGATACGAGCCGCTGTAGAAGGCGAGTGTGCCGACGGCGGCCGCGAAGGCCGGCACCTCGATGCCGAGCTGCGGGAAGGCGTAATAGACGAAGAAGAGCTGCACCACGAAAGGCGTGCCGCGGATGACCGAGACATAGACCGTGGCGCCGCCGCGCAGGATGCGGTTGCGCGAGAGCTTGCAGAAGCCGCCCACGAGGCCGCAGAGCACGCCGAGGATAAGGGCCAACAGGACGATCTCGATGGTCTTCAGCGCCCCTTCCAGCAGGAAGGGCAGGGACTTGACGACCGTCTCGAGCCCCAGCGCCGTCATTGCGGGCCTGTCCTCAGCCGGTCACGCGCCGAACCATTCGCTCTGCAGCCGCTTGATCGTGCCGTCCTTCTCGAGCGCGTCGAGCGCGTCGTCGACGGCCTTCAGCAGGTCGGCGTCCTCCTTGCGGAAGGCGTAGCCATAGGCCTCGTGCGTGAGGAGGAAATCGGCGAGCTTCGCCCCGCCATGCTGCTTGATGTAGTAGCGCGCGGCGGGATAGCCGGTGATCACGGCGTCCGCCCGCCCGCTTGGCAGCGCCTGGAACATCTGGTCGTTGGTCTGGGCGACCACCACCTCGGCATGCGGGAAATGCTGCTTGAGAAAATCGACCGACTTGGTGCCGATCTGCACCGAGAGCTTCTTGCCGTCGAGATCCTCGGGCTTGGCGATGCGCGTCTCGTCCGGCTTCAGCATCACGGCGAGCCCGCCGGTGAAATAGGGCTTGGAAAAATTCACAACCTTGGCCCGCTCGTCGGTGATGTAGATGGCGGAGGCGGCCATATCGATATGGTTGGCCTGCAGCCCGGGGATGAGCTGGCTGAACGGCACCTGGCGGAACTCGACCTTGGGAATGCCGATCTTCGCCGCGATCGCCGTCACGAGGTCGATATCGAAGCCGGATTTGTCTCCCGCCGTCGAGGTCAGCTCGAAGGGCGGGAAGGTTGCGTCGGTGCCCACCACGAGCGTGCGCTGGCCGGATTTGAGCTCATCGAGAATGCCGGCCTGGGCAGGACTGCCGGCGCCGGCGAGTGCCGCGGCGGCAAGGCCGGCGAGGGACGCGAGAACGACCAGTCCCCGACGCGTGCTGTGCATGGCGTGCGCTCCCATCGTTCCTGGCGATCGGTGACGCTAGCAACTTCGCGCCAGACGGGCAACGCTCGTCCTCGCCGACGCCGCCTTTTGCCTCCCGCGTAGCCCAGTCGAATGCTATTGTTCGCGCCGGGCCTTGATCGTTCGGGGATGTCGATCGACACGCTCTTGACGAGGTTTCGCATGGTGACGGAATTCCGCGCCCGCCTGCGCCCGCTGGCGGCCCTCTGCCTCGTTTTGCCGTTGTTGGCGGGCATCGACGAGCCCAAGCAGGCCGCGGCGCCTGCGCCGAAGCCCGCGGTGGGCGTGCGCCCGGCGGCCATGAAGGGCGTCAGCCAGTCCTTCGAGTTCGTCGGGCGGATCAAGGCCGTCAACACGGTGGACCTTCGTGCGCGCGTCGAGGGCTTCCTCGAGAAAGTCCTGTTTCGCGAGGGCCAGGACGTCAAGGCCGGCGACCTGCTCTATCAGATCGAGAAGGTGCAGTTTCAGGCGCTGGTGGACCAGGCGAAGGCGAACCTGGCCGCGGCCGAGGCCGAGACCACGAACGCCCAGCTGCAATATGGGCGTAACCTCGAGCTGTCCAAGAAGGACTTCAGCCCGCAAGCCATCGTCGACCGGACCAAGGCCGCCCTCGACAGCAGCCGGGCCAAGGTCATGCAGACGCGCGCGGCGCTCACGCTGGCCGAGGTGAATCTCGGCTACACCGATATCCGCTCGCCGATCGACGGCCGTATCGGCCGCACCGCCTATACCGTCGGCAACCTCGTCAACCCCGCCAGCGGCGTGTTGGCGACGATCGTCAGCCAGGACCCGATCTACGTGCTGTTTCCGGTGAGCGTGCGCGATCTCGAGATCATCCGCGCGGCGCGGCGCGAAGCGGACGGCAATCTCGCCAAGATCGAGGTCCGCGTCCGCCTGTCCGACGGCCAGGACTATCCGCAGCGCGGCCTGTGGAACCTGACCGATCCGCAAGTCAACCAGCAGACGGACACCTTGATCATGCGGGCGACGATCCCGAACCCCGACAGGCTGCTGGTGGACGGCCAGTTCGCGACCGCCATCATCCGCGAGCGGCGGGAGGAGCTGCGTCTGGTGATTCCGCAGTCGGCCTTGCTGGTCGACCAGTCCGGCTACTACGCCCTCGTCGTCGACGGCGAGCATAAGGTCGTGCAGCGCCGCATCGAGACCGGGCCGAACCGCGGCACCGAGGTGGTGATCACCTCGGGCCTGCGCGAAGGCGAGAACGTGATCGTCGACGGCATCCAGAAGGTGCGGCCCGGCCAGCTCGTGCAGGAAACGGTGCTGCCCCCCGCGGCGGGGACTGAATGATCTCCGACATCTTCATCGACCGGCCGCGACTCGCGTTCGTCGTCTCGATCGTCATCTCGCTGGCCGGCGTCATCGCGATGACGGAAATCCCCGTCGCCCAATTCCCGGACATCGTGCCGCCGCAAGTCTCGCTGACGACGCTCTATCCGGGCGCCGATGCCGAGACGGTGGAGACGACGGTGGCGCAGCCGATCGAGGAGCAGATCAACGGGGTCGACAATGCGCTCTACTACCAATCCGCCAGCGGCGCCGACGGCAGCTACTCGCTGACCGCCACCTTCGCGCTCGGCACCGACCCGGACATCGATACGGTCAACGTGCAGAACCGCGCCCAGCTGGCGACCCCGCTGCTGCCGGACGAGGTGCAGCGCCAAGGCCTCGTCATCCGCAAGAAGTCGGCGGCCCTCCTCCAGATCATCAACGTCTATTCGCCGAAGAACACGCACGACGCGTTGTTCCTCAACAACTACGCCACGATCAACGTCATCGATCCGCTCTCGCGGCTCCGCGGCGTGGGTCAGGCGACCCTATTTGGGCCGCTCGACTATTCGCTGCGGATTTGGCTCGATCCCGACCGCCTGACCGCTTTCGACCTGACGCCGGCCGACGTGGTCGCGGCCGTGCAAAGCCAGAACGTCCAGGCGGCCCTCGGCCGCATCGGTGCCGCGCCCACGCCGCAGCAACAGCAGCTCCAGCTCACCATCAAGACCGAGGGGCGCCTCACGCGGATCGAGGAGTTCGAGAACGTCATCGTGCGCGCCAATCCCGACGGCTCGGTGGTGCGGGTGAAGGACGTGGCGCGGGCCGACCTGGGCGCCAAAACCGAGGAGCGCCACAGCCGCTACAACGGCGCGCCGTTGGCGGCCATCGGCATCTATCAGACGCCGGGCGCCAACGCCGTCGAGGTGGCGCGCCATGTGCGCCAAACCATGGATCAGCTAAAGCAGCGCTTCCCCGACGACCTGGCCTACGACGTGTTCTTCGATACCACAGTCTTCGTCACCTCCACCGTGGCGGAGGTGATCCGTACGCTCGTCATCGCATTCGTGCTCGTCGCGATCGTCGTCTTTCTGTTCCTCGGCAAGTTGCGCACGACCGTGATCCCGCTCATCGCGGTGCCGGTCTCGATCATCGGCACCTTCGCGGTCATGCTGGCCATCGGCTACTCGGCCAATACGGTGTCGCTGCTCGCGCTCGTGCTCGCGATCGGCATCGTGGTGGACGATGCGATCGTCGTCATCGAGAACGTCGAGCGCGTCATCGAGGAGCAGCCCGAGCTGTCGATCCCCGAGGCGACCAAGAAGGCGATGGCGGAAATCACCGGGCCGATCATCGCCATCACGCTCGTTCTCCTCTCGGTGTTCGTCCCGGTGGCCTTTATCCCGGGCATCAGCGGCCAGCTGTTCCGCCAGTTCGCGGTCGCCGTGTCGACCTCGATGGTCATCTCCGCGATCAACGCGCTTACGCTCAGCCCGGCCTTGTGCTCGGTGCTGCTGAAGCGCCGTCAGGCCCGGCGCGGCCCCATGCATTATGTGCTGGACGCGATCGACGGCGTCCGCGACGGCTACGTGTTTCTCGTACGCCGCCTGGTGCGCGTCGCGGTGATCGGACTGGTGGCGGTGGGCGTCGCCGCCGCGGCCGCGCTCGGGCTGTTCCGGATCACCCCGCAGGGCTTCCTGCCGGCGGAGGATCAGGGCGCGTTCTTCGCCGCGATGCGGCTGCCGGAAGGCGCGTCGGTGAACCGGACGGAGGAGCTGGTCGCCCAGGTCGAGAACATCGTCCGCCCGATCCCTGGCGTGCAGGGCATCCTGTCGGTGGTCGGCCTCAACTTCATCGATTACGTCGCCGCCTCGAACCAGGCTTTCTTCGTCGTTCGCCTGAAGCCCTACGAAGAGCGCAGCGCGGCCTCGCAGAGCGTCGAGGCCATCATCGCAACGCTGCGGCCTCGGCTGGCCGCGATCCAGGGAGCCATCGTGTTTCCATTCAACCTGCCGCCCATCCTCGGCCTCGGCAACACGGGCGGGTTCCAATATGCGCTCGAGGCGCTGCAGGGCCAGAAACCTACCGAGCTTGCGGCGGTGATGCGCGGCTTATTGGTGTCGGCCAACCAGCAGCCCGAGCTCGCCGGTGTCTTCAGCACCTTCGCCGCCGAGACGCCGCAGGTCTATCTCGACATCGACCGCGACAAGGCGCAGGTGCTGGGCGTGAAGATCAGCGACATCTTCAACGCGCTGCAGTCCGCGCTCGGCGGTTTTTATGTCAACGACTTCAACCTGTTCGGTCGCACCTGGCAGGTCAATGTCCAGGCCGATTCGCGCTTCCGCGACGCGATCGAGGACATCTATCGGGTCTATGTGCGGAGCGGCGCCGGGGCCATGGTGCCGATCCGGGCGCTGGCGCAGGCGCGGCTCGTCCAGGGGCCGCAGGCGGTGATCCGCTATAACGGATTCCGGGCTGCGGTCATCAACGGCGCGCCCAAGCCCGGCTTCAGTTCCGGCCAGGCGCTGGCGGCGATGGAACGGCTCTCGGCGACGACCATACCGGCCGGATACAGTTTCGAGTGGACCGCAACGGCATTGCAGGAAAAGGCGGCCGGCGGCCAGACCGGCATCGTGCTCGGCCTTGCTGTGCTGTTCGCCTATCTCTTCCTCGTCGCTCTCTACGAAAGCTGGAGCATTCCGGTGCCGGTCCTGCTCTCGGTCAGCGTCGGCGTACTGGGCGCGATCGCCTTCGTGGCATGGTCGGGTCTCGCCTTCGACGTCTATGCGCAGATCGGCCTGGTGGTTCTCGTGGCACTGGCGGCCAAGAACGGCATCTTGATCGTCGAGTTTGCCGTCGCGCAGCGGCGCGAGGGCAAGACGATCCTGGAGTCCGCGGTCGAAGGCGCGCGCCTGCGCTTCCGGCCGGTGATGATGACCAGCTTCGCCTTCATTCTCGGCGTCCTGCCGCTGGTCATCGCGGCGGGCGCCGGCGCGGCCAGCCGGCGGGCGGTGGGGACGCCGGTGTTCGGCGGCATGATCGCGGCGGCGCTCTTCGGAGTTTTCGTGATCCCCATGCTCTACGTGGTGTTCCAGTGGCTGCGCGAGCGCACGGCGCGGCGCGGGGTGCGCGCGGATGCCCGCGCCGGCACGGATTGACGCCATGCCGTTCGATGATCCTCGTTTCCAGCGGCTTATAGGCGCGCCTGCGGCATGCGGCACGGAAACCCGCTCGGGCGGCGACTTCTCACACCGCCACGCAGATCTTCCCGAAATGCGCCGCGGCTTCCATATGGCGCAGCGCATCGCCTAGCCGATCGAAGGGAAAGACGCGGTCGATCACCGGACGCATCTCGCTCTCCGCGATCTTGCGGTTCATCGCCTCGAACATGGCGCGCGGGCCGACGCTGATGCCGTGGATACGCAAGGTCCGCATGAAGATGGGCAGCGGGTCGATGCTGCCCTTGCCGGCGACGATGCCGATGAGCGCGATGATGCCGCCCGCGCGCGTGGCGCGGATCGAGCGCGCCAGGCTGCCCGCGCCTCCCACCTCTATGACGCGATGGACGCCCTTGCCTTGGGTGAGCTCGAGCACAACGCGCTCCCAGTCCGGCGTCTCGCGGTAGTTGATCGTCGCGTCGGCGCCGAGGGCGGCGAGGCGCGCGCGCTTCTCCTCATGGCCCGAAGTGGCGATCACGCGGGCGCCGCGCAGCTTGGCGAACTGGAGCGCGAAGACCGAGACGCCGCCCGAGCCCAGCACCAGCACGCTCTCGCCCGCGCGGAGCGGCTCGCAGGCCTCGAGCGCCGCCCAGGCCGTCACGCCGGCGCAAGGCAAGGTCGCGGCTTCCTCGAACGAAAGATGCGCCGGAATGGGCAGCAGCCCCTGCTCGCCGAGCGCCACATATTCGGCCGCCATGCCCCGGCCGCCGCCGCCGAGCGCGGATTTGCGGTAGGCGTCGTCGATGGGGCCGTCGAGCCAATGCTGGAAGAAGCTCGCCACCACGCGCTCGCCGGGCGCGACGCGCGTGACGCCGGGCCCGACGGCGGCCACCTCGCCCGCCCCGTCGGAGAGCGGCGTCATCGGCAGCGCGAGCTTGGGGTTGTACTCGCCCTTCACCATGAGGAGGTCGCGATAATTGAGCGAGAGGGCGCGGACGCGCACCAACGCCTCGCCGGGTCCCGGCTCGGGCCGCGGCATCTCGATCTCCTCCAGCGCCTCGAGGCCGAAGGGCGCGTTGAGCCGGTAGGCTTTCACGGCCGTCTCATGTCAGATGCAGCTGCTCCAGATAGTCGGCCGACTGCATTTCGATCAAGCGCGAGGCGGTCCGGCGGAAGAGCTCCGCCACCGGGCCCGCCGGGCAAAGCTCGTCGGGCGGCGCCTCGGCGGCGGCGATGAGATGGACGCGATGCTCGTAAAGCTCGTCGACGAGATTGACCAGCCGCCGCGCCTCGTTGCGCCGCTCGGGGCCGAGGCGCGGGATGCCGTCGATGATGATGGCATCGCAATGGGTCGCGATGGCGAGGAAATCGGCGGGGCCGAGCGGCGCCTGGCAAAGCTCGCCGAAGGCGAACCAGGCGACGCCCTTGGCCGCGCGCGCGATGCGCAACGCGCGGCCCTGCAGATGCAATATCTCGGGCGCGGGCTCGGCACCCTCGGTCAAGGCGACGAAGGCCGCCTCGAGCGCCGCGCTCGCCTCGGGCCCGAGCGGGGTGTGATAGGTCGGCAGCGTCCGCCGGCGTTGGCGGCGCCAATCGACGCCGCCGTCGAGATGCAGGAGGTCGAGCTTCTCCTCGATGAGGGCGACGAAGGGCAGGAAGAGCTCGCGTTGCAGCCCGTCGCGATAGAGCTCGTCGGGCGCGAAGTTCGAGGTCGTCACCACCACGGCCCCCGCGGCGAGGAGCGCCTGGAAAAGCCGGCCCAGGATCATGGCGTCCGCGATGTCGGTCACTTGGAACTCGTCGAGGCAGATGAGCCAGCTCTCCTCGGCGATGACGCGGCCCAGGGGCGCGATGGGGTCGCCCGCCATCGCCTGGCGCCGGCGATGGATGCGCCGATGCACCTCGAGCATGAAGGCGTGGAAATGGACGCGGCGCTTCTTCTCGATGGCGGCATGGGCGAAGAACAAATCCATCAGCATGGATTTGCCGCGGCCGGCGGCGCCGAAGAGATAAAGCCCCTGCGGCGGCGTCTCGCGCCGGCGGGCGAGGCCGAGCCGCGCCTTCCAGCCCGCCTCGGCGGCCCCGCTCGGCCGGTAACCGGCAAGGGCGTGCGCCAGGCTCTGCAGCTTCTCGGCTGCCAGCGCCTGGGCAGGGTCCGCCGTGAGCTGACCGCTTTGGCGCAAGGCGCGATAGGCCGCGAGCGGGCCCACGGGCTTGCCCGGGCCGCTTAGCGGAGGCGAGGAAGTCACTGGCTCGGCGCGATCAGGTCGATGGCGCGGGCGAGCCGCAGCTCGGCCTCGGCCGCCATGGTCGAGACGATCTTGTCGGCCGATTTGACGTCGCGCACGAGATCGAGCCCCTCGCCAGCGAAGACCAGCGCCCGGTCGACGTCGCCCGCCTCGGCGGCGGCCCGAAAGGCCGCTTGGGCCTCGGGAAGCTGCTTCGCGAGCTCGGCCTCGCTGCCATGCCAGCGCTCGGTCGTCTTGTTGGCGATGGCGCGGCCGCTATAGGGCGCGGGCCATTCATAGCCGCGGACCATGTCGAAGACGCGCGTGCGCAGCGTATCGTCGCCGCTGGCATCGCGGATGTGCGCTTTCGCCTTGGCATGGCCGAGCGATTCGTCGGCGGCGTAGAGGCGCGTGCCGACCAGCACGCCCGCGGCGCCGAGCAGCAGCGCCGCGGCGAGCTGCCTGCCGTCCGAAACGCCGCCAGCCGCCAGCACGGGGATCGGATGGACCGCGTCCACCACCGCCGGCAGCAGCGGGAAGAGGGCGCGATGCCCGGTGCCGTGGCCGCCCGCCTCGGTGCCTTGCGCGACGATGAAGTCCGGGCCGAGCGCCTGGGCCTCGTGCGCGCCTCTGAGGTCCTGGACCTGGAGGATGAGCTTGGCGCCGCTCGCCTTGATGGGCTCGATGAAGGGCTTGGCGTCGCCGAAGGAGAGGAAGAGGAGCGCCGGCTTGCGGTCGAGCGCGAGCGTCAGCAGCTCGGGCTGCTTGGCGAGGCTCCAGGTGATGAAGCCGACGCCGAACCGCTCGTTTCCGGCGGCGGCCATCTCGCGCTCGATCCAGGCCCGCTCGCCGTAGCCCGCGCCGATGATGCCGAGCCCGCCCGCGCGCGTCACCGCCGCGGCCAGCGCTCCGCCGGCGATGGCGCCCATCGGGGCGAGCAGGATGGGATGGCGGATGCCGAGAATTTCGGTGAGCGGGGTCTTGAGCGCCACGATATCTTCTCCCCTTAAACGCGCTTAGCGCCCGCCCGATACCCGGATGCTGGTGCCGGTGACGTAGGAGGCCTTGTCGGAGAGCAGCCAGATGATGGCTTCCGCCACCTCCTCGGCCGTTCCGCCGCGGCGCATCGGCACGCTGGGCGCGAGCCGCCCGACCCGGTCCGGGATGCCCGAGGAGGCGTGGATCTCGGTATCGATCAGGCCCGGCGCCACGGCGTTCACCCTGATGCCCTCGGCGGCCACCTCGCGCGCGAGCCCGATGGTCATGGACTCGATGGCGCCCTTGGAGGCGGCGTAATGCACGAACTCGCCGGGGCTGCCGAGGAAGGCGGCCATCGAGGAGAGGTTCACGATGGCGCCGCCCTTGCCCCCGCGCGCCGTCGACAAGCGCTTGACCGCCTCGCGCGCGCAAAGAAAGGCGCCGGTCACGTTGACGTCGAGCATGCGGCGGAGCGCCTCGCCATCGAGATCGACGACGCGGCCGCCCGCGCCGATGATGCCGGCATTGTTGACGAGACCGGTGATGCGGCCGAGGGCACGCTCGCTCTCCTCGAAGAGACGCAGCACGTCCGCCTCGCGCGCCACGTCGCCCTTGACGGCGATGGCGCGGCGGCCCGCGCCCTCGATCTCGCGCACGACGGCCTCGGCGGCTGTCGCCTGGTCGCGGTAATTGACCGCGACGTCGTAGCCTTCGGCGGCCGCGAGGCGCGCCGTGGCGGCGCCGATGCCGCGGCTGCCGCCCGTGATGACGAGGGTCCCGCTCATGAGCGCGACGCTAAAGCGCTTTCACGCGAAGTGGAAGTGCCAAAAGCCGGTGCCAAGCTGGTGCGGCTTGCGCGCCCGCACTATCTTGGCTGCGATCCACAGAAATCCGGGAGCGAGCCATGAACGAAGAGCATTTCAACATGGAGATGCGCAAATTCCTGAAGCAGGTCGGCGTGACCAGCCAGCGCGCGATCGAGGAGGCCGTGCATAAGGCGGCCGCCGGCGGCAAGCTCGCCGGCAAGGGCCCGCTCAAGGCCAAGATGCGGCTCACCATCGACAGCATCGGGCTCGTCCATGAGGTCGATGGCGAGATCAGGCTCGGCTGAGCGAGCGGGCGTCAGCGCCGCGCGAGGATGAGCTGCTTGATCTCGGAGATCGCCTTGGCCGGGTTGAGATGCTTGGGACAGGTCTTGGTGCAGTTCATGATGGTGTGGCAACGATAGAGGCGGAAGGGATCCTCGAGCTGGTCGAGCCGCTCGCCCGTCTCCTCGTCGCGGCTGTCCTTGATCCAGCGATGGGCTTGGAGGAGGACGGCGGGGCCGAGATAGCGCTCGCTGTTCCACCAATAGCTCGGGCAGGCGGTCGAGCAGCAGGCGCAGAGGATGCATTCATAGAGCCCGTCGAGCTTGGCGCGGTCCTCCGGCGTCTGCAGCCGCTCGCGGTCGGGCGGCCTCGTCTCCGTCTTGAGCCACGGCTCGATCGAGGCGTGCTGGGCATAGAACTCCGTCAGGTCGGGCACCAGGTCCTTCACCACCGGCATATGGGGGAGGGGGTAGATGCGCACCTCGCCCTTCACCTCGTCGATCGGCTTGGTGCAGGCCAGCGTGTTGGTGCCGTCGATGTTCATGGCGCAGGAGCCGCAAACGCCCTCGCGGCAGGAGCGGCGGAAGGTCAGCGTGCTGTCGACCTCGTTCTTGAGCTTGATGAGGGCGTCGAGCACCATGGGCGCGCAATCGGCGAGATCGACCGTGTAGCTATCGAGGCGCGGGTTCTCCGCCTTCTCCTCGCCTGCGGGCGGCGACCAGCGGTAGATCTTGAACCCCTTCGGCCGCTTCGGCGCGCTCGGCGCGGGATGCGTCCTGCCGGGGCGGATCTTGGAGTTCCTGGGCAGCGCGAATTCGACCATTCCTTCGTTCCTCGATAGACGCGGGCGTTCCTCAACAGGCGCGAGCGCGCCTTAGTAGACGCGGGCCTTGGGCGGGAAGGACTGCACCTCGTTGGTGAGGGGCCGGAGGTTGACCGGCCGGTCGGAGAGGCGCGCGCGGCCCTCGCCGTCGAGCCAGACCAGGCTGTGCTTCAGCCAATTCTTGTCGTCGCGCTCGGGGTAATCCTCGCGCGCCTGCGCGCCGCGGCTCTCGGTGCGGTTGATCGCCGAGGCGACGGTGCAGATCGCCTGCGCCAGCAGGTTCTCGAGCTCGAGCGTCTCCATGAGGTCGCTGTTCCACACCATGGAGCGGTCGCTCACCTTGAGGTCGGGCAGCTTCGCCCAGCAGCCCTCGAGGAGCTTGCTGCCCTCGGCCAGCACCGGGCCGGTGCGGAAGACGGCGCAGTTGCTTTGCATCACATGCTGCATCTCCAGGCGCAGCGCGGCCGTCGGCATGGCCCCGTCGGCATGGCGCAGCCGGTCGAGCCGGGCCAGCGCCGCGTCGCCCGCATCCTTCGCCAGCGGCTTGGGGCGCTCGCCGGGCTTGACCAGCTCGACCGCGCGATTGGCGGCCGCGCGTCCGAACACCACGAGGTCGAGCAGCGAGTTCGAGCCCAGCCGGTTCGCGCCATGGACCGAGACGCAAGCCGCCTCGCCGATCGCCATCAGCCCCGTCACGGGACGGTTGGGATCGCCGTCCACCCGCGTCATCACCTCGCCGTGATAGTTCGTCGGCACGCCGCCCATGTTGTAGTGGCAGGTCGGCAGCACCGGGATCGGCTGCTTGGTCACGTCGACGCCGGCGAAGATCTTGGCGGTCTCCGAGATGCCGGGCAGGCGCTCATGCAGCACGTGCGGATCGAGATGCTCGAGATGGAGCAGCACATGGTCCTTCTTCGGCCCGCAGCCGCGTCCCTCGCGGATCTCGATGGTAGCGGCGCGGCTCACCACGTCGCGCGAGGCCAGGTCCTTGGCGTGAGGCGCGTAGCGCTCCATGAAGCGCTCGCCTTCCGAGTTGGTGAGATAGCCGCCCTCGCCGCGCGCGCCCTCGGTGATCAGGCAGCCGGCGCCGTAGATGCCGGTGGGATGGAACTGCACGAACTCCATGTCCTGCAGCGGAAGCCCCGCGCGCAGCACCATGGCGTTGCCGTCGCCGGTGCAGCTATGGGCGGAGGTGCAGGAGAAATAAATGCGGCCGTAGCCGCCGGTGGCGAGGATGGTAAGGGGCGCGCGGAAGCGGTGGATGGTGCCATCGTCGAGATTCCACGCGATCACGCCGCCGCAGGCGCCGTCCTCGTCCATGATGAGGTCGAGGGCGAAATATTCGATGTAGAACTCGGCGTGCCGCTTGAGCGCCTGGCCGTAGAGCGTATGGAGGATGGCGTGGCCGGTGCGGTCGGCGGCGGCGGCGGTGCGCTGGGCCGTGCCCTCGCCGAAATGCGTGGTCATGCCGCCGAAGGGGCGCTGGTAGATCTTGCCCGCGGGCGTGCGCGAGAAGGGCACGCCGTAATGCTCGAGCTCGATCACCGCCGGCACCGCCTCGCGGCACATATATTCGATGGCGTCCTGATCGCCGAGCCAGTCCGAGCCCTTGACCGTGTCGTACATGTGCCAGCGCCAGTCGTCCTCGCCCATATTGCCGAGCGCCGCGCTGATCCCGCCTTGCGCGGCGACGGTATGGCTGCGGGTGGGGAAGACCTTGGTGATGCAGGCGGTCTTGAGGCCCGCCTCGGCGATGCCCAAGGTCGCGCGCAGGCCCGCGCCGCCCGCGCCGACCACCACCACGTCATAAGCGTGGTCGATGATCTCGTAGGGCCGGCCCATCTGCTATTGCCCTCCAATGCCGATTCTGAGAATGCCGTAGATGGTGCCGACGGCGAGCAGGAACGCCAGGAACTTGATCGCGATCAGGCTCGCAATTTTGGCGCCCTCGTGATGGACATAATCCTCGATCACCACCTGCAGCCCGAGCTGCGCGTGATGAAAGCCCACCGCCACCAGCAGCATGAGCAGCAGCGCGTGATAGGTGTGCCCCATCCAGTCGCGGAATACGCGGTATTCGACACCGGTCATGCTCACCATCGAGACGATGAACCAGAGCGAGAGCGGCACCAGCGCGATCGCGGTCAGCCGCTGCATCCACCAATGCTGCACGCCCTCTTTGGCCGAGCCCAGGCCGCGCACGCGCGCGAGCGGGGTGCGAAGCCCGCTCATGGCAAGGCTCCGAGATGGCCGCAGCCGGCGATCCAGACGGCGAGGGTGAGCAGGACCGAGCCGATGAGGACGGCCCAGCCCGAGGCGTAGACCGCCTTCAGCTCCAAGCCCCAGCCGGCATCCCAGGCGAGGTGGCGAATGCCGTTCAGCAGATGGTAGAGGATCGCCCAGGTCCAGCCGATCAACAAGAGGCGCCCCCCCAAGGAGCCCATGAAGCCCTGGAAGAACCAATAGGCGGCATAGCCGCGATGGATGGCCGCCACCAGCCAGACGATGACCAGCAGTCCGAGCGAGAGCGCTATGCCGGTTGCGCGATGGGTGATCGACAGCATCATGGTCAATTGCGGGCGATAGACCTGCAAATGAGGTGAAAGCGGCCTGTCGCGTGTGGTCATATGAGCGCCTGCACGGAGCGAGAGGGGCCAGCTGCCCGGGCGGGAAATGCCATGTTGCGATGCGATGGGTTTTAGGACGCGCCCGGGTCCAAGTCAACGTTCGGGCGCCGCAGGCGCAGCCGTCGCGAAGCTGCTGCGCGAAATCGTTTGCCACGCCGCCTTTCTTGACTTTCGATATTTCTTACGCGACTATTCCGGAGAGGCGCCCGCTTGCCTTCCAAGCGGACGAGCGATTTCCGATTGCGCGACTTGCCGCAAAGGGCGGTCAAATGCAGTCGAAGCCAAGCCGGCACAATTTCATCAGCCTCCTTCCGGCCTTCCTATTGGCTTGCGTCCTTATCTCGATCTCGTGGCCCGGGCTCGGCAACCTCGCCTATGGCGGGGAGTCGGCCGCGCTCGCCAAATACGGCTCCGATGTCGCGAAGAGCTTCCAACGCGGCCACAAGACATGTCCGGACTGTCAGCACCGCCTGGACAAGTTCAACGAGGCGGTGGACAAGCTGGACAAGTTCGTCGCCGACAATCCCGACTTCATGGCGCTATACGATGCGCGGCAGGACCAGGCTACCGCGGACAAAGCCTATGACGCGGCAAAGGCGGCGCTCGATGCCGAGGGCAAGAAGGCCACCAAGGAAACCAAGGAAAAGGAGTCGAAGGCCAAGGCAGCAAAGGCGGCGGCCGCAGCGAAGCGAAAAGCGGCCGAGGGAAAATTCAAGAAGGATCATCCGAAGGACGACCCAGGGACGCCCGGCGGGACCGGCGGCTTGCAAGGGCAATTCGCGGACCTCTTGAGCGATGTCGAGGCCCAGGCGGCCGCCTTGGCCGCGTGCGAGAAAGAACACCATTGCGGCGAGACGCCAGCAACCGGTAACCAGCCGCCGGCGGGCAACCAGCCCCAGACGCCCGGCAATACGCCCGGCGCCGGATCGGCGCCGCCGCCGGTCAAAAAAACCGTACCGGACCCGCCGCCTTTGCCCGCATGCTTCAAGGACGACAACGATCATGACGCCTACATCGCCAAAGTGGCCGAGTACATTAAATTGATAAAGAATGGCGCCAACAGCGGCGACTACCCGACGGCTGAAGCCGAAGCGAAAATAGCGGAGGCGCAAAAACTGCGAGATGACGCCGAAAAAGTGCCGCCCTGCAATCCACTCAAAAACGACATGAATTATAACGGGCCGGGCGAGGAATATGGCTACACGGTCGGCCCTTATCCGGGCTGGTCGGATAACCGCTCGCGCGGCGCCGGGAGTTGGGGCGGATATCCAAGCTACAATTCGGACCACTCGGGCGGCTCGGACCACTCAGGCGGCCGCTCCCTGCATTGAGTGCCCGACCGGGATCGCGCTTCAAAAAACAATCGCAGCGCGGTGCTTTATTCCTCCGCGGCTTTCGTCAAGGTTCTGGCAAGGTTCCGCGATATGTGGATAAGTCGGTGGAAAATCTGTGCGGCCTTTGTGGAGAAATGGCCGATTTATGCACAGAAATTTTAGACCGGCTTTGATATTTTTATTGATCGCTTATTTAAGAGGCGCGACAGTTTAGTTGGCAAGATAGAATGTCGAAGCGAGTAGGCTCAGTGGCGACGGGCCGCTTTCCTTCGGGAGACCGACCGGCCGGCAAGGGGGCGAAAGCTTCGGGGCGCTGCGGCCCCTTCGGGGACGGCAACGCCCGGCCCTGCCGGACGCGTCCTTCGGGCAGCGCTTCGGCGGACGGGAGCTGCGCCGCCTCATGCGGCCGGCCTCTTTCCCGGGCATAGGGTGCCTCGTCTTCGGGCGCGGCGGCCATTTGCCCGGGGCCGGATCCCTTCGGGGGCCGGCCATGTGCGCGAGAGCCGCCTTCTCGGAGGTGGCCGACGCGACGAAAGAAGCCGGCGCCGGGACGACGGAGCTGCCGTGGGCGGCCCCTCGCAAGAGGGGTGCGGCGGCGAGCGGAAGGGCGATCCTTTCACCGGGAAGCGACCCGCCGCTTGGCCGCCTGAGGCCGGGCCCCATTCCAATGCCGCGGAGCTTCGGCTCCAGGAGGCGTCAGGGGTGTCCCGCCCGGACACGCAGCGTGAGTTCACACTTGCGCTCCTGACGCCTCCGCTAATTTCAAGGCTGGAAAGCTCAGAAGTCCGCTATTTTTCTGAACCTGAGCGATATCCGCGCAGGCGGAATCGCTCTAGCTTCTATAGACTCCGGCCGCGCGAGCGCCAGCGGGCAAAAGGCCCGCACTTTTGTTCGGAATACAATTCGCAATACAAATGGAGGCACCGCAAACGCGGTGCCTCGGTTTCTTCGCGTTTCCACTCGATGTGGAGACGCTCTATCTCACCTCGCCGGAGCAAGCGGTGCCGCAAACGCTTCCGAAATTGAACCGCAACTCGGCGCTGTTCCTCGATGTCGATGGAACGCTTCTGGATATCGCCGCCACGCCCGACGCCGTCGAGGTGCCGCCCGACATGTGCGAGCTGCTGCGCGCGCTGCGCGTTGCGCTCGGCAGGGCCGTCGCGTTGATCAGCGGCCGTCCGCTTGCCGATTTGGACAGGCTCTTTGCACCGCTGCTCCTCTCCGCCGCCGGACAGCACGGTGCCGAGCTCCGCCTCGAGGGCGACGACGCCGTTACCCGCGTGGCGCGCGATCCCGCCATCGCAGCGATGCTGGACCGCCTGCGGATTTTCGCAGCCGAGCGGCCCGGAATTTTGATCGAGGACAAGGGCGCAAGCCTTGCTATACATTATCGCGGTGCGCCAGAATACGCGGACGAGGCTCGTCGCATCGCGCTCGATCTCGTCGAGAAGGGCCGCCGTCGGATGGAGCTTTTGCCGGCGCGCGGGGCCTGGGATATCAAACCGCGCTCGGTCGATAAGCAGGTCGCGCTCGAATGGTTCATGGGCCGCGCGCCGTTTCTCGGCCGCATCGCGGTCTTCATCGGCGACGATCGTACCGATGAGGACGCCTTCGAGGCCGTCAAGCGGCTCAAAGGGTACGCCATCAAGGTCGGCTTGTCCGAAAAGACGGCCGCATCCTGGCGCATCGGCACGCCGGATGAGGTCCGCGAGTGGTTGCGGGCATCCGCCATCGAGCTTGGAGCGACATGACCGAGGCCACGGAAAATGTTGAGGATCTGAACCTCGGCGTGATCGGCAATTGCGTACTGGGCGCGCTGATCAATCGCCGTGCGCGTATCGTCTGGTGCTGCTATCCCAGATTCGACGGCGATCCGATCTTCTGCAGCCTGATGACGGCTAATCGCGGGCCCGACGCCGCCGGCTTCCTCGATGTCGAGATTCGCGGGCACGGCGACAGCGAGCAGAGGTACGTCCGCAACACCGCGATCCTGGAGACGGCGCTCACCGATTCCGAAGGGCAGACCATTCGGATCATCGATTTCGCACCGCGCTTCAAGCAATACGAGCGCGTGTTCCGGCCGCAGATGCTCGTTCGTCGCATCGAGCCGCAATCCGGCGCCTGTCAGGTACGCATCCGCATCCGGCCGCTCTTCGACTACGGCGGCATGGCTCCATCCGTCACGACGGGCAGCAATCACATTCGATATGTGTCCCAAAGCAGCGCCGTCCGTGTGACGACGGACGCTCCGATCTCCCATGTTGCGGAGGAACGCTGGTTCATCCTCGACAAGCCGCTGACGCTCATCCTTGGTCCCGACGAGAGGGTAACCTCCTCACCGTCAAGGCTCGGTCAATCGTTCTACGAGCGCACCAAGGACTATTGGGTCGAATGGGCCCGCTATCTCTCCGTGCCCTTCGAATGGCAGGATGTGGTGATCCGCGCGGCGATCACGCTGAAATTATGCAGCTTCGAGGAAACCGGCGGCATCATCGCGGCGATGACCACGTCCATCCCGGAAGCGCCGAACAGCGGACGAAACTGGGACTATCGGTATTGCTGGCTGCGCGACGCCTATTACGCGGTGTACGCCCTCAACCGGCTCGGCGCCACCCGCACGATGGAAGACTACATCCGCTACATCAGCAATGTCGCGGCCTTGGAACCCCATAGTCCCCTGAAGCCGGTTTACGGCATTGTGCCGGGAGTTCCCATGCCGGAGCGCGTCGCGCCTGCCCTTTCGGGCTACCGCGACATGGGCCCCGTCCGGATCGGCAACCTCGCCGAATTGCAGACCCAAAATGACGGCTATGGCAGCGTCGTGCTCGCCGCAGCCCAGATGTTCTTCGATCGAAGGCTTCCGAACCCAGGCGATCTCAACCTGTATCATCGCCTCGAACATCTCGGCGAGCGGGCGGCTCAAGCCGCCTTCGAGCCCGATGCCGGACTCTGGGAATATCGCGGGCGGACTCGCGTCCATACCTACTCGAGCGTCATGTGCTGGGCAGCCTGCGACCGCCTCGCCAAAATTGGCCAAGTGCTCGGTCTCGCCGAGCGTTCGAGCCATTGGCGCGGGCAGGCAAGCCAAATACGCGACCGTATTCTGGAACGGTCCTGGAATCCGGCTCTGAATAGCCTCGTTGAGAGCTTCGATGGCGATCAACTCGACGCGAGCCTGCTTGTTTTGCATGAAATCGGCTTCATTCTACCCTCCGATCCCCGATTCGTCGCGACCCTCGGCGCGATCGAGCGGCAGTTGCTGCGCGGGCGGCGGGTCTTCCGCTACGTGGCGAGCGACGATTTTGGCGCCCCGACGACGGGATTTACCGTGTGCGCATTCTGGTATATCGACGCGCTGATAGCCGTCGGCCGGCGTGAGGAGGCCCGTGAACACTTCGAGGATTTGGTCGCGCATCGCAATCATCTCGGACTTCTATCGGAAGATATCGACCCCGTTAGCGGGGAATTGTGGGGCAACTATCCACAGACCTACTCAATGGTCGGCTTGATCCTGTCGGCCATGCGGCTCAGCAAGAGTTGGAGGGAGGTATTCCGCAGCGACTTGTAATCGTCTCAAACCGCGTCAGCGAGCCCGGCGCAAGGAGCACGCGCGCCGGCGGGCTCGCCGTCGGCGTTCGCGAGGCACTCCGGCAATATGGCGGCGTCTGGTTCGGCTGGAGCGGCGAGATCGCCGAGCATCCATCCGAAGCGCCCAGTGTCGTGACGGCCCGCAACGTCATCTATGCCACGGTGAGCCTCACCAAGGCGCAGCACGACAGTTACTATACCGGTTACTCGAACGGAACGCTGTGGCCGCTCTTCCATTTCCGCCTCGGGCTGGTCGAGTACGAATCGCGCGCATTCAAAGGCTATCTCGAGGTCAACGCATATCTGGCTCGTCTGCTGCTTCCCTTGTTGCGCCCGAACGACCTGATCTGGGTGCATGACTACCACCTCATTCCGCTCGGAACCGAGCTGCGCAAGCTCGGCGTCCGCAATGCCATCGGGTTCTTCCTTCACACTCCGTTCCCGCCGATCGAGATCCTGATGGCCTTGCCGCATCATGAGGTGCTGCTGAAGGCGCTCTGCTCCTACGATCTCATCGGCTTTCAAACCGAGGAGTCGGTCCGCGCCTTCATGAGCTGCGTCGAATCGCTCGCCGACGCAAAGCCGGCGGCCGACGGCTCCCTCGTGGCGTTCGGACGGCGCTCGCTCGCCGCCGCCTTCCCGATCGGCATCGATACCGAGGGCTTCGAGAGGCTATCGCAGCGCGCCGCAACCTCGTCCGACGCGCTTCGCCTGCGGGAGAGTCTCGGGGATCGGAAACTCATCATCGGCGTCGACCGCCTCGACTACACCAAGGGGATACTGAACCGCTTTGAAGCGATCGACCCCCTGCTGACCGCGTATCCCGAGCATCGCCGCCAGTTCAACTATCTCCAGATCACGCCGCATTCGCGCGCCGAGGTGGCGCAGTACCGGTTGCTGCGCCGCGAGCTGGAATCCGCCGCCGGGCGGATCAACGGCAAGTTCGCGGAGTTCGACTGGTCGCCGATCCGCTATCTCAACAAGAGCTTCTCGCGACAGGCCCTCGCCGCCTTCTACCGGCTCGCGCGGGTGGGGCTCGTCACGCCGTTCAGAGACGGAATGAATCTCGTGGCGAAGGAGTTCGTCGCGGCGCAGGACCCGGAGAACCCCGGCGTTCTCGTTGTCTCGCGCTTTGCCGGGGCGGCTCAAGAGCTGAAGGCGGCCCTGCTGATCAATCCGCTCGACGTCGAAGAGATCGCGTCTGCGCTTCATCGCGGCCTGGAGATGTCGCTCGAAGAGCGGCGCGCGCGCTGGTCCGACATGATCGCGGTGCTCCGGAAAAATACCGTCGCCACCTGGCGCGAGGCTTTTCTGTCGGCGCTTCGAAACAGTCAGCCGGCCGGGAGGATCTCGGCGGCGGAATAGACGGCCGACGGCCCTACCACGCCACGGTGGCGAGTGCCGCGCTGAGCTCCGCGGGCTTGAGCTCGAAGGGCTCGGAGGGCGCGGCACCCGGTGCCGCGACGCGCGTGGCGAAGTTCTGCCGCGTGATCTCCACCCGCCCGGGTCTTCATGACCTCGGATAACGGGACGTCGCAATAACCCTCGTTCGATGGAGAATCTTCATGGCAAGCGACCCGATTGACGCGATCGCGCTTCTGAAGGCCGATCATCGCAAAGTCGAAGACCTGTTCGAGAAATTCGAAGCCGCCGGCACGCCCGACAAGAGGCTGAAGTTGGCGAAGCAGATCTGCACCGAGCTCACCGTGCATACGACCATCGAAGAGGAAATCTTCTATCCCGCATGCAAGGGCGAGATCGAGGACGACACGGTCAGCGAAGCCTATGTCGAGCATGACGGCGCCAAGGTGCTGATCGCCGAAATCGAGGCGAGCGCTCCCGAGGACGAATTCTTCCACGCCAAGGTTAAGGTGCTGTCCGAGCAGATCAAGCACCACGTCAAGGAAGAAGAGAAGCGCTCGGAAGGGATGTTCGCCCAGGCGCGCGCGGCCGGGCTCGACATGGACGAGCTTGGCGCTCGCATGCTGGCGCGCAAAGAGGAGCTCAACGGGCGGTTCGCGGCGGAAGGCCTGCCGCCCCCCGAAACGCGGTCGTTCAGCGGTCACGATCTCGCGAAGGGCGCGCCGGTCATGAGGACGTCGGCGGCGGAGTAAGCGGCCGGCGGCTCTACCAGGCCACGGTGGCGAGTGCCGCGCTGAGCTCCGCGGGCTTGAGCTCGAAGGGCTCCGAGGGTGCGGCACCCGGTGCGGCGACGCGCGTGGCGAAGTTCTGCCGCGTGATCTCCACCCGCCCGGTCTTGGTCTCGACGATCACCGCGCGCCCGCCGAGCAGCGCCAGCAGCAGGTGATCGGCGCGCTGCTCGCCCCAGAAATCGGTGCCCCTGATGCCGATGGTGGCGATGGGGGTCGAGACATGCAGCGGCTCGCCCGGCAGCTTCGCGAGCCCGCCCGTCACGGCGCGGAACACGCCGGCGGTGAGCTTGAGCGCGCCGCTGCCCTTGTTGGCGGCGGGATCGTAGACGAATTGATCGATCTTGAGGTCGCTGTCGTCGCCGAGGGTGACGATCGTGCCGTCGGCGAGCGTGATCTCGAGCCGCGAATCATGGCCCGTGGTGATCCGGTCGCCCTCGAGCAGCACTGCGTCCTGGCTCAGCTTATGCCGCACGCCGTCCGTCTCGGCGCTCGCCGCGCCGCGCAGCCTGGTCACATGCCCGGCCTCGGCGCCGAGCGCCGCTTGGCTGGCGAAGATCAGCAGCAGAAAAGCGAGCGCGCGGGAGCGGCGAAGATAAGCGAGCGGGCTCATCGCGGGCCTCTCGGTTGTTTCAGCCTCTCAATTGTCGGCCATGGTCGTGGTGCGCGGATTGCCGAGCATGGAAAGAAACTCGCGCCGCGTCGTGGCGTCGCTGCGGAAGCTGCCGAGCATGCGGCTCGTCACCATGCTGACGCCCGGCTTATGCACCCCGCGCGTCGTCATGCATTGATGCGTCGCCTCGATCACCACGGCGACGCCGAGCGGCTCGAGCACCTCGTTGATGGTGTTGGCGATCTGCGCGGTGAGCTTCTCCTGGATCTGCAGGCGGCGCGAATAGACCTCGATCAGGCGCGCCAGCTTGCTGATGCCGACCACCCTGCGCCGCGGCAGATAGGCGATATGCACCTTGCCGATGATGGGCGCCAGGTGATGCTCGCAATGCGATTCGAACCTGATGTCGCGCAGCACCACCATCTCGTCGTAGCCGTCGGTCTCCTCGAAGGTGGCCTTGAGATAGAGGTAGGGATCCTCCTCATAGCCGGAGAACCATTCCTTGAAGGCGCGCGCGACGCGGGCGGGGGTGTCGTGCAGCCCCTCGCGTTCGGGATCGTCGCCCGCCCAGCGGATCAGCGTGCGCACGGCGCGCTCGGCCTCCTCGCGCGTCGGCTGCTCGGACGCGGCAAGCTGCGTGGGCAGGGAAACCGGCTTCGTCGCCATCGCGAAGGCTCCTATCGGCGGCCTAGGGCAGGGGGGAAACTGGGCTCGTCCGCGCCCAAGTCAAGCGTGGCGCCGGCGAATGGGCAAGGCCGTCGCGCGTCGGCGAAGCTCAATGGACACCCGCCTTGTCGTAGGGGCTGTCGAGGGAGAAGGCGGGGATGACGATGCGGAAGCGCTCGCCGTCCTTGCTCTCCATCTCGTAATGGCCCTTCATGATGCCCGACGGCGTCGGCAAGGGCGTGCCGCTGGTATATTCGAAGCTCTCGCCCGGCGCCAGCACCGGCTGCTCGCCCACCACGCCCGCGCCGCTAACCTCCTGCACGCGGCCATAGCCGTCGGCGATATGCCAATAGCGGTTGCGGAGCTGCACGGTGGCATCGCCAAGATTGGCGATGCGCACGCGGTAGGCCCAGACGAAATGGTTCTCGGCCGGGTTCGACTGGTCATCGAGGAAGAAGGGCTCGACGGTGACCTTGATCGAGCGCGTGGTCTCCTCATAGCCCGGAGGAGGAGCTGTCTTCGGCTGGCTGGTCGCTCGGCGTTCGTCCATGCACTCGGTCCTTCGGCCGGCCGGGTTTCCGTGAGCGAATGCGGAAGCTCGCGGCCGACTCGCCGCTCGGTTCAGGAATTGCTCGCTCCGGCAAATCCAGGCACGGCAATTCCGGGCCGGCCAATTCTAGGCCCTGCCGGAGCTTTGTCCAGGCTCGGCCAAAGCGAGGCCTCGGGCGAAAGCGGCCTGCCGCGCGCCCGGCGCTCCGCCGGCGGCAGCACATCCAGGCTCGGCCAGAGCCCGCTCTCGAGTGCCGTGGCATAGGATTCGGGGAGGCCATGAGCGCGCATCTTGCGCGCTGCCGCGGCGTGATCGTAGGCGAGGGGAAGGCGCTCGATTCGCAGCCCTTGCGGCAAGGGCAAGAGCAGCGAGAACCAGACGCGGGCCGTGCCGTCGTTGGCGGGCAGGCCGATGGCACCGGCATTGTGCCACAGCTTGTCGCCGAGGAGCTTCGTGAAGGGCAGGCCGCAATGGCCGCCGATCACGCCGTCCGGCGCCAGGCCCTCGGCCGCGGCCGCCTCGAATTCGGCGGCAATCTCGTCCTCGGGGCTGGAGGCGAAGAGGAAGCGATTGATGGCGGAGAAGCCGCCGTGGGCGGCGACGAAGCTCTTGCCCCCGAGGCGGAAGGCGATGCGGCGCGGCAGGCTGCCCATCCAGCTTTTGGCCTCGGCGTCGAGCGCCTGGCGGCAATAGCCGTACCAATCGAGGGAAAGGGCGGCGCAGGCCGTGCCCTCGGCGAAGCCGCAGCCGCAATCCTCCTCATCGGCAGCGAGCTGCTCCTCGCAATTCCCCATCACCGTGGCGATGGCGTTGGCGCGGAGGAGGTCGACGCAAGCCTGCGGCTTGGCGCAATAGGCGGCGATGTCGCCGGTGCAGATGATGCGGCTCGCCGGGATGCCGCGCCGCGCCGCTTCCTCGAGCAAGGCCTGCATCGCCTCGAGATTGCCGTAGGGCCCGCCGAAGAGCAGCAGGGGCCCGTCCACGACGCCGAGATCGCGCAAGGCACCGGGCTCGGCCATCCGCCTCAGCCTCCGGGGCTGCAGGAGCCGCCGCCGAGCACGCAGAAGCGCGCGCAATGCGGATGGTTGAGCTTCACCGAGGCCGCGGCCTCGGCGAGGCTCCCGCCCATCACGAAGCGCTCGTCGTAAGGGATGAGCGTGCAGGGCATGACCACGGGTGCCGCGGCGCCCTTGCGCTTCACCACCATGCGCGAGCTCGCGCACATCATGCGCTCGGGATCGACATGAAGGATGCCCCAGCAGGCGGCGGTGATCTCGGGCACGTCGAGCGTCGCGTCCATCTCGGGGAAGAGCACGAGCTGGGCCGGATCATGCGCGTCGATGGCGAGGCCGAGCTCGGCGAAGAGCCGCGCATAGCCCTCGCGCAGCCGCGCCTCGGGCTCGCCCCAGACCGTGCGGCCGGCGACCCTCGGGCGGAAGCCCTGGCGCGCCAGCCAGACGAGGCCGTCGATCGCCGGCTTCCAGCTGTCCCTGCCGCGCTCGATCTCGTGCAGCGCGCGCGTGTGATGGTCGATCGAGACGCGCAAGGCCAGGCGCTCGCCGAAGCGCGCGCGCAGATCGAGCAGCGCCGCCGCAGATTTCATCATCGGCCGCATGGCGTTGGTGAGCACGAGGGCGTGGAAGCTGCGCGCAAGCGTGGTCTCGAGCATCGCGATCAAGGCCGGGTTCATGAAGGGCTCGCCGCCGGTGAAGCCGATCTCGCGCGTCGGCAGGCCGGTCCGCGCGATCTCGTCGAGATATGCGACGACCTCGGCGAGCTCGAGATAGGTGAGCCGGTCGTTCTTCGGGCTCGATTCGATATAGCAGTTGCGGCAGGTAAGGTTGCAGAGCGTGCCCGTATTGAACCACAAGGTCACGAGCGCCTTGAGCGCCACGGCGGCGCGCGGCTCGCCCTTCGCGGTCCAGTCCGGGTCTTGGAACTTGGCCGGATCGAGGGTCTTGATGGAAGGCGCGGCCTGGCTCGTCATCGGCAACCCTCGCGAGGATCACGGCGGGCGTCGCGAGAGCGATATCTCCCGCGACGCGGAGGGACTCTACCGGCGGCGCGATCACGCAGACAATCACAATCGCGTCAAGGGTCTGAGGGCGCGCCGGCTAAGGCGTCGGCGACTTTGCCGACCCGGGGTTCGGCGCCGGCAGGGAGGCTTCGCCGGCCCGCGCCCCGACCGCGGTAGTGGTACAACGCATCGCGTGACGCCGGCTATGGCGGCTGGCGTGGCCGACAAGCTGTGGGACATGACGGACGTTGTGAAGATGATTGACAATTGGAAACAGGGAAAGCTTGAAGCGCCCAAGCGTTAATTTGGCGGCGATTTGAGCTATACTAGTCGCCCGTCCAATCCGAACCAATTGGGCAGGACGCGGAAATAGTGGGGGACGATAATCATGTGGAGACTTTTGATCGGATTGGCCTTGGCCCTGATCGCGCTGCCGCCCCAACACGCCTGGGCGCAGGATCGCGGCCCGTGCTGGTACTCGAACGCTTCGCCCGATCTCGTTATTGCCGGCTGCACCGATTTAATCAAGTCGGGCCGGTCTCCTTCGGGTCCGGAGAATACGTTCGAGATTTCCTCCGACTATGCCCAGCGCGGCGATGCCTACGAGAAAAAGCACCTCTACGACCGGGCCATCGCCGATTACACCCAGGCAATCGCGCTCGAACCCAATTTTGACAATTACTACAATAGTCGCGCCTGGGCTTATCATTTGAAAGGCGAAGATACAAAAGGGCTGCCCGACGCCCAGAAGGCTGTGGTGCTATCGCCCATCGCCGACAATATCGAAACCAGGGCGGAGATATACGAGAAGCTAGGCCAGCGCGACAAGGCTATCGCCGATTACCGCGCGGCACTGAAACAGAAGTCCTGACATGAAAGAGGCGAAGGACGGCCTGAAGCGCCTCGGCGCTACGCCGTAAATTTCAAACTGTACCACTACCCCGACCCCCATAATTGCCTTGAAGCGGGCCGGGCAATCGCTATATTCGGGGCACCCGGTAGGACTGATCGACCGTCAGACCGAAACGAGAGTGGGTCCCTGGCCCACTCTTTTATTTTACCTGGCGGCTCGCATTCGGCGTCGGGCTAGGAATTTGGGATCGGGGCCAGCGAGCCACGATCAGCGTGCAAGCCGGTCCGCGTTGCAAGGGAGTTCTCGGTGGCAGGAGCTGAACTGCCGAGCCGAATCGAGCGCATCCTCGCGCCGTCGCTCGAGGCGATGGGCTATGAGATCGTGCGCGTGCAGCTCTCCGGCGGACGCAGCCCGACCTTGCAGGTCATGGTGGAGCGGCAGGACGGCAAGGCGCTCAAGGTCGAGGACTGCGTCGCGGTGAGCCGGGCCGCCTCGCCCTTGCTCGACGTGGAGGATCCGATGGCCGGCTCCTACACGCTCGAGGTCAGCTCGCCGGGCATCGACCGGCCGCTGGTGCGGCGCAAGGACTTCGAGCGCTTCGCCGGCCATGACGTGCGCATCGAGACGGGCGAGCCGCAAGGCGGCCCGGCCGGCGGGCGGCGCCGCTTCCGCGGCAAGCTGCTCGGCGTCGAGGGCGAGAGCGTCAAGCTGGCGACGGCGGAGGGCGAGGCGCTTCTACCGCTCGAGGCGATCCAGAAGGCGCGGCTCGTCCTGACCGACGCGCTGCTGGCCGCCGCCTCCCGGCGCGGCGCCGATTGAGGCTTCGCGCTGTCGTGCGCGGGGCGAGAGACCGAGGATCGAGCTGCAAGTCCAGGATTGAGAAGATCGAGATACCAGGAATCGAGATAAAGGTGAGCGATGGCGACGACAGCGCAAATGCCCGCAAGCACAAGCTCCCCGCGCATCGAGCTGCTCCAGGTGGCCGACGCGGTGGCGCGCGAGAAGGGGATCGACCGCGACGAGGTGCTGGAGGCGATGGAGCAGGCCATCCAGAAGGCCGGCCGCTCCAAATACGGGCTCGAGCACGATATCCGCGCGACGATCGACCGCAAGACCGGCCAGATCGAGCTGATGCGCTTCCGCCAGGTGGCCGACCCGATCGAGAACGAGATCACCCAGATCGGCCTCGAGGAAGCGCATAAGATCGACCCCGAGCTCAAGGTCGGCGATTTCATCACCGACCCCCTGCCGCCGATCGATTTCGGCCGCATCGCCGCGCAGACGGCGAAGCAGGTCATCGTGCAGCGCGTGCGCGAGGCCGAGCGCCAGCGCCAATATCGCGAGTACAAGGACCGGGTCGGCGAGATCGTCAACGGCCTCGTCAAGCGCGTCGAGTTCGGCAACGTCATCGTCGATCTCGGCCGGGCCGAGGCGATCCTGCGCCGCGAGGAGATGATCCCGCGCGAGACCTTCCGCCAGGGCGACCGGGTGCGCGCCTATATCTACGACGTGCGCGAGGAGCCGCGCGGGCCCCAGATCTTCCTCTCGCGCACGCGACCGCAATTCATGGAGCGGCTCTTCGCGCAAGAGGTGCCGGAAATCTACGACGGCATCATCGAGATCAAGGCGGTGGCGCGCGATCCCGGCAGCCGCGCCAAGATCGCCGTGCTCTCCAACGATTCGAGCATCGATCCGGTGGGCGCCTGCGTCGGCATGCGCGGCAGCCGCGTGCAGGCGGTGGTGAGCGAGCTGCAGGGCGAGAAGATCGACATCATCCCCTGGTCGCCCGAGCCCGCCACCTTCGTGGTCAACGCCCTCGCCCCCGCCGAGGTCGCCAAGGTGGTGCTCGACGAGGAGCAGCGCCGCATCGAGGTGATCGTGCCGGACGAGCAGCTCAGCCTTGCCATCGGCCGGCGCGGGCAGAACGTCCGCCTCGCCTCCCAGCTCACCGGCTGGGATATCGACATCCTCACCGAGGACGAGGAATCGCAGCGCCGCCAGGAGGAGTTCCGCACCCGCTCGCAGCTCTTCATCGACGCGCTCGACGTGGACGACGTGATCGCCCATCTGCTGGTGACCGAGGGCTTCTCGACGATCGAGGAGGTGGCCTACGTGCCGCTCGAGGACCTCACCGGCATCGAGGGCTTCGACGAGAACCTTGCCGCCGAGCTTTCGGCCCGCGCCCGCGCCTTCCTCGAGGAGCAGGACAAGGTCGCCGACACCCGCCGGCGCGAGCTCGGCGTGTCCGACGAGCTTACCGCCATCGAAGGGCTCACCCCGCCCATGCTGGTGACGCTCGGCGAGGCCGGCATCAAGACGCTCGACGATCTGGCCGATCTCTCGACCGTCGAGCTCATCGACAAGGAGGACGGCATCCTCCGCAGCTACGGCCTCGATGCCGAGCGCGCCAACGCCATCATCATGGCCGCGCGCAAGCATTGGTTCCCGGAGAGCGAGCAGGCCCAGGGCGAGCAGTCGGGCAGCGACCAGCCCGAGAGCAAGCCGGCGGAGGGCGAGGGCGCCGCCGCCGAAGACGGCAAGGGAGACTAGGCCACGCGCATGATGGCGGAGCTCACCCGCAACCCGCCCGCGCCCCAGGCGCGGGTGAAAAGCGAGGAGGCAGGCGAGCCGCAAGGCCCGCTCCGCCGCTGCATCGTCACGCGCGCGGTGCTGCCCAAGGAGCGCCTGGTGCGCTTCGTGCTCTCGCCCGACGATGTGGTGGTCCCCGACATCGACGGGCGCCTGCCCGGGCGGGGAATATGGTTGCAGGCGCGGCGGGATGTAGTAGAAACGGCCTGCAAAGCGGGCAGCTTCGCCAAGGCCGCGCGCAAGGCGGTGCGGGTGCCGGACGGGCTGGCCGATCAGGTCGAGGCCTTGCTCGAGCGGCGCTGCCTCGATGCGCTGGGCCTCGCGCGCCGCGCCGGCCAGGCCGCGGCGGGCTACGAGAAAGTCAGGTCCTGGCTGCGCGAGGGTCGCGCGGCGCTGTTGGCCGAGGCCACGGACGGCGCCGAGAGCGGGCGGGTCAGGCCGATGGGGCTGGCGGCGGGTTTGCCCATAGTCGAGCTTTTGACCGCCGAGGCGCTGGGCCGCGCGCTCGGCCGCGATCATGCGGTGCATGTCGCGTTGGGGCGCGGGGCGCTCGCCCGGCGATTCTTGAGCGAGGCGCTGCGTCTTGCCGGCTTCAGGGCCGGCGGCCGGGTCGTCATGCCGCGCGCTGACGAGGCCCGACCGGAATGAGGGAAGAACGGACGGATATGACCGAATCGCGAGAAGATGACCGCAAGAAGCCGCTCGGGCTGACGTCGCGCCCGGGCCGCCTCGAGCTCAAGAAGACGGTCGAGACCGGCCAGGTCCGGCAGAGCTTCCCCCATGGCCGCTCCAAATCGGTCATGGTCGAGGTCAAGCGCAAGCGCACCTACGCGCAGGATGCGGGCGGCCATCTGCAGGAGGTCAAGAGCGCGGCGCATGAGCAGCTGTTCGGCCCGAGCGAGGTGACGGCGGAGGAGCCCGCCCATATCGCCCGCGCCCTCACCGACGAGGAGAAGGCCGCGCGCGTGCGCGCCCTCAAGAGCGCGGCGCTGGCCGACGCCGACGCGCGGCGGCGCCAGGAGCGCGAGGAGACGCAGCGCCACGTCGAGGATCGCCGCAAGGCAGAGGCGGAAGCGGCCCAGAAGGCCGAGGAGGAGGCGCGCCACAAGCTCGAGGAAGAGGCGCGGCTCAAGACCGAGACCAAGGGGCGCAGGAAGGCGCCCGCGAAGGGCGCCGCCGCGCTCGAGCCGGTCGCGTCCGAGCCCGTCCTCGAGGCGGCTCCCCCCGAGCCCGCCACGCCGCAAGCAGCGCCCGCACGCCTCGTGGCGGCCGCCCATCCGGTGCCCGTCGCCGTCGAGGAGGAGGAGGGCGAGCGCGCGTCCAAGCGCACCGCCGGCAAGGCGCGTCCGGCCTTGGCGCCGAAGCGGGTCGAGCCGCGCCGGCGCGTCGGCAAGCTCACCATCGTCCAGGCGCTCGACGACAGCGGCGAGGGCCGCGTCCGCTCGCTCGCTTCCGTGCGCCGCGCGCGCGAGCGCGAGAAGCAGCGCGCCCGCCAGATGGCGACCGAGGCCGCGGTCAAGATCGTGCGCGACGTGGTGGTGCCCGAGACGATCACGGTGCAGGAGCTTGCCAATCGCATGGCCGAGCGCGGCGCCGACGTGGTCAAGGCGCTGATGAAGCTCGGCGTCATGGCCACCATCAACCAGGCGATCGACGCCGACACGGCGGAGCTGGTGGTGGCCGAATTCGGCCACAAGATCAGGCGCGTCGCCGAATCCGACGTGGAGATCGGCCTCGAGGGCCGGGACGACGTGGCCGAGCATCTGGTGCCGCGGCCGCCCGTCGTCACCATCATGGGCCATGTCGACCACGGCAAGACCTCGCTGCTCGACGCGCTGCGCGCGACCGACGTGGCGGGGCACGAGGCGGGCGGCATCACCCAGCATATCGGCGCCTATCAGATCGCGCTCGGCTCGGGCCAGCGCATCACCTTCCTCGACACGCCCGGCCACGAGGCCTTCACCGCCATGCGCGCGCGCGGCGCGAAGGTCACCGACATCGTCGTGCTGGTGGTGGCGGCGGACGACGGCGTGCAGCCGCAGACGGTCGAGGCGATCAATCACGCCAAGGCCGCGGCGGTGCCGATGATCGTCGCCATCAACAAGATCGACAAGGCGGACGCCAACCCCGACCGCGTGCGCAGCGAGCTCCTCCAGCATGGCGTCGTGCTCGAGAAGCTGGGCGGCGAGGTGCTCTCGGTCGAGGTCTCGGCGACCAAGAAGACCAACCTCGACAAGCTCGAGGAGACCATCCTCCTGCAGGCCGAGGTGCTCGACCTCAAGGCCAATCCGGACCGTCCCGCGCAAGGCACGGTGATCGAGGCCAAGCTCGAGCGCGGCCGCGGTCCCGTCGCGACGGTGCTCGTCCAGCGCGGCACGCTCAGGGTCGGCGACATCGTGATCGCCGGCACCGAATGGGGTCGCGTGCGGGCGCTGCTCGACGATCGCGGGCGGCCGATCGAGCTCGCCGGCCCCTCCACCCCGGTCGAGGTGCTCGGCCTCAACGGCTCGCCGCAGGCGGGCGATTCCTTCGGCGTGGTCGAAAGCGACGCGCGGGCGCGCGAGGTGACCGAGTTCCGGCAGCGCAAGCTGCGCGACGTGCGGGTGGCGCGCGGGGCGCGCGGCACGGTCGAGCAGATGTTCTCCAAGATCGCGGCGGGCGAGGCGAAGGAGCTGCCCATCGTCGTCAAGGCCGACGTGCAAGGCTCGGTCGAGGCCATCGTCAACGCTATCCAGCGCCTCTCGACCGACGAGGTCGCGGTGCGCGTGCTGCATGGCGGCGTAGGCGGCATCGACGAATCCGATATCGCGCTGGCGGCCGCCTCGCAGGCACTCATCGTCGGCTTCAACGTGCGCGCCAATCCCCAGGCGCGCGAGCTCGCCAAGCGCGACGGGCTCGAGATCCGCTACTACTCGATCATCTACGACGTGGTCGACGACGTGCGGAAGATGCTCTCGGGCCTGCTCTCGCCGACCCAGCGCGAGCGCCTCCTCGGCCATGCCGAGATCCGCGAGGTCTTCACCGTCTCGCGCGCGGGCAAGGTCGCCGGCTGCATGGTCACCGACGGGACGATCCGGCGCGGCGCGCGCGCGCGCCTCCTGCGCGACGAGGTGGTCGTCCATGACGGCAAGCTCGGCAGCCTGCGCCGCTTCAAGGAGGAGGTCCGCGAGGTCAAGGAAGGCTATGAATGCGGCATAGCCTTCGAGAACTATCAGGACATCCAGAAGGGCGACGTCATCGAGTGCTACGAGGTGGAGGAAGTGGCGCGCGAGCTTTGACGCGCGCCGCCGAGACGGCGCCCGCCGCCCAGAACTCCTCCAGCCGACGCCATGACCAGACAACCCGCGAGGCCGCCAAGCCAACGTCAACTTCGCGTGGGCGAGGAGCTGCGCCATGCGCTCGCGCGGCTCCTCGAGCGCGCGCCCTTGCGCGACCCCGATCTTCTGGGCGTGGTCATTACCGTGACCGAGGTGCGGGTGAGCCCCGACCTGCGCCATGCGCTCTGCTTCGTGCTGCCCTTCGGGGGCGGCGATGCGGCCAAGCTCGCGACCGCGCTCGGCCGCGCCGCACCCTATCTGCGCGGGCTTCTCGCCCGGGAGCTGCGCCTGCGCTACATGCCGACGCTCGTCTTCGAGGCCGACGCGAGCTTCGACCGCGCCGCGGCACTCGATCGCCTGCTCCATCGTCCGGACGTGGCGCGCGATTTGGGTCCACGCGATTTGGACCCGGGCCATCCCTCGCGGGGCGAGGATGAGGCGGACGGGGACGATCATGGCTCGTAGGAAGCGCGGCCAGAAGATCGACGGCTGGCTCGTCATCGACAAGCCGGGCGGCATCACCTCCACGACCGTGGTCAACCGCGTCCGCCGGCTGCTCGACGCCGCCAAGGCGGGGCATGCCGGCACGCTCGACCCGATCGCGACCGGCGTCTTGCCGGTGGCGCTCGGCGAGGCGACCAAGACCGTCTCCTTCGCCATGGCGGGGAGCAAGACCTACCGCTTCACCATCCGCTGGGGCGAGCGCCGCGCCACCGAGGACGCCGAGGGCGAGCTCCTGGCCAGCACCGAGACGCGTCCCGGCGAGGCCGCGATCCGCGCGGTCCTGCCTTGCTTCCTCGGCGAGATCGCGCAGGTGCCCCCGGCCTTTTCGGCCGTCAAGCTCGAGGGCCGCCGCGCCTACGACCTGGCCCGCGAGGGCGCCGAGCCCGCGCTCGAGGCCCGCGCGGTGCGCATCGACCGGATGGAGCTTGTCGCCTGTCCCGACGCCGATCATGCGGTGATCGAGGTCGATTGCGGCAAGGGCGCCTATATGCGCGGGCTGGTGCGCGATCTGGCGCTCATGCTGGGTACGCTCGGCCATGTCGCCGTGCTGCGCCGGCTCAAGGTCGGGCGCTTTGCCCTCGATCATGCGATTTCCCTGGATAAACTCGAGGCGCTGGGGCATAGTGCGCCCGCACTCGAGTACCTACTACCGGTCGAGACAGCGCTGGCCGACATCCCGGCGCTCGCCCTGACCGAGATCGAGGCGCACCTCCTGCGCAGCGGGCGGCCCATCCAAGTGCTCCGCACCACTGATCGGGAACGCATCGACGGGCTAGCCGAAGGCGACGTGGTTTGCGCCATGGCCGACGGCAGGCCGGTGGCTCTCACGCGGCTCGGCCGCGGCGGCCCCGTCATTCAGCTTCATCCGGTGCGGGTGCTCAACCTTTAACTCTTTGCTTTGGGAGAAAAGCGATGTCGATCAGCGCGGAGCGCAAGCGCGAGCTCATTGGCGAATATGCTCAAGGCGAGGGGGACACGGGCTCTCCCGAGGTCCAGGTCGCGATCCTCTCGGAGCGGATCAAGAACCTGACCGACCATCTCGGCAGTCATAACAAGGATTTTCATTCCCGCCGCGGCCTCCTCATGATGGTGGGCCAGCGGCGGCGGCTGCTCGACTATCTCAAACGCAGGAACAACGAGCGCTACGAGCAGCTGATCAAGCGTCTCGGCCTGCGCCGCTGAGGCGGAGGCGCGCTCAGGCGCGCGCTCGCCCGCGGAGACCGGAAGGGCACCGCTCCGAAGCGGAGCGGGTGCCCGGCGCGAGGCGGAAGGCGGGCCGAGGTCCATTTGTGATCGCGGGCCCGCTTGCGATCCAAGGCAAGACGGAAACTCGACGACTGGACGATCCGGCAGGGGCCGGCGTGCGGCAGGTTTGGTGGAAGGATATGGAAAGATGTTCAAGATCTATCGCAAGGAGCTGGATTGGGGCGGGCGCAAGCTCGTCCTCGAGACGGGAAAGATCGCGCGTCAGGCCGACGGCGCGGTAATGGCGACCTACGGCGAGACCACGGTTCTCGCCACCGCGGTCGCGCAGAAGACGGTGAAGCCCGGGGTCGATTTCTTCCCCCTCACCGTCAACTACCAGGAAAAGACCTTCGCCGCCGGCAAGATCCCCGGCGGCTTCTTCAAGCGGGAAGGGCGCCCGAGCGAGAAGGAGACGCTGACCTCCCGCCTCATCGACCGGCCGATCCGGCCGCTCTTCGCGCCCGGCTTCAACAACGAGACGCAGGTCATCTGCACCACGCTCTCGCACGATCTCGAGAACGATCCCGACATCGTGGCGCTGATCGGGGCGTCGGCCGCTCTCACCATCTCGGGCATTCCCTTCATGGGCCCGATCGCCGCCTGCCGGGTGGGGCGCGTCGACGGCGAGTTCGTGCTCAACCCGCGTCTCGACGAGCTGGTGAATTCCGACCTCGACCTCATCGTCGCCGGCACGGCCGAAGGCGTGCTGATGGTCGAATCCGAAGCCAAGGAGCTGAGCGAGGAGGTCATGCTGAAGGCCGTGATGTTCGGCCATCAGTCCTACCAGCCGGCGATCCGCGCCATCATCGCCCTCGCCGAGGACTGCGCCAACGAGCCTTGGGCGGTGGCGCCTTCGCATCCCGAGAAGGAGCGCGCCAAGACGCGCTTCCGCGAGCTGGCCGAGGGGCCGCTGCGCGCGGCCTACGGCGAGACCGTGAAGCAGAGTCGCGTCGAGCGCATCGCCGAGGCCAAGGCGGCGGCGCTCGCCCAGATGGTGGCCGAGGGCTTCGAGCCCGAGCTCGTGGCCTCGCTGATGAAGTCGCAGGAGAAGGAGATCGTGCGCGGCAACATCCTCGAGACGGGACGGCGCATCGACGGCCGCGACACCAAGACCGTGCGGCCGATCCAATCGGAGGTGGGCGTGCTGCCGCGCGCCCATGGCAGCGCGCTCTTCACCCGCGGCGAGACGCAGGCCCTCGTCACCACCACGCTCGGCACGGGCCAGGACGAGCAGATCATCGACGCGCTCGAGGGCGAATACCGCGAGCATTTCATGCTGCACTACAATTTTCCGCCCTACTCGGTGGGCGAGGCGAGCTTCCTGCGCGCGCCGGGCCGCCGCGAGATCGGCCATGGCAAGCTCGCCTGGCGGGCGATCCGGCCGCTGCTGCCGAGCAAGGAAGCCTTTCCTTATACGATCCGCGTGGTCTCGGAGATCACCGAATTGAACGGCTCCTCCTCGATGGCGAGCGTCTGCGGCTCCTCGCTCGCGCTCATGGACGCGGGCGTGCCCCTGAAGCGCCCCGTCGCCGGCATCGCTATGGGCCTCATCAAGGAGCAGAAGGGCGTCGCCGTGCTTTCCGACATCCTGGGCGACGAGGACCATCTCGGCGACATGGACTTCAAGGTCGCCGGCACCGATCAGGGCATCACCTCGCTGCAGATGGACATCAAGATCACCAGCATCACCGAGGAGATCATGCAGACCGCGCTCGCCCAGGCGCGCGACGGCAGGCTGCATATCCTGGCCGAGATGGAGCGCGCCATCGCCGGCTCGCGCGAGGCGGTCAGCCGCCATGCGCCGCGCATCACCACCTTCGTCATCCCCAAGGACAAGATCCGCGAGGTGATCGGCACCGGCGGCAAGGTGATCCGCGAGATCGTCGAAGTCACCGGCGCCAAGATCGACATCGAGGACGACGGCACGGTCAAGGTGGCGGCGGTCGACGAGCGGGCGAGCCAGGCCGCGGTCGATTGGATCCGCAATATCGTAGCCGAGCCCGAGGTCGGCGTGATCTATCGCGGCAAGGTGGTGAAGCTGGTCGATTTCGGCGCCTTCGTGAACTTCCTGGGCAGCCGGGACGGGCTCGTCCATGTCTCGGAGATGGCGCCCTACCGGGTGAAGCAGCCCTCCGACGTGTGCAAGGTGGGCGACCAGGTCTATGTCAAGGTGCTCGGCATCGACGAGCGCGGCAAAGTGCGGCTCTCCATGAAGGCGGTCGACCAGCAGACCGGCAAGGAGCTGCCTCCCCGCCCGGCCGGCGAAGGCAAGCCAGAGGGCGAGCAGCGCGAGGCCGGCGGCGCGGAATAGCGTCCGGCCATGGCGCTGCTGCCGCGCGTCATCGGCCATCGCGGCGCCGCGGCGCGCGCGCCCGAGAACAGCCTCGCCGGCTTCCGCAAGGCCGCGGCGCTCGGCGTCGAATGCGTCGAGTTCGACGTGCGGCTGAGCGCCGACGGCGTGCCGATCCTCTTCCACGACGACCGGCTGGGCCGCACGAGCGACGGCCGAGGCGCGGTGGGCCGCATCGCCTTCGCCGAGCTCAGGAAGCGCGACGCCGGCGCCTGGTTCGGCGCCGCCTTCAAGGGCGAGCCGATCCCGAGCCTCGCCGAGGCCCTCGCGCTCCTCTTCGAGCTCGGCCTCTCCTTCGATCTCGAAATGAAGGCCGAGCCGGGACGCGCGCAAGCGCTGGCCGAGGCCGTGGCGGCCGCGCTCGCGCAAGCCTGGCCCGCCGGTGCCGCTCCGCCCATCGTGAGCAGCTTCGATGCGGCGGCCCTCGCCGCCTTCGCGGAGGCGGCACCCCGGGTCGCGCGGGGCTATCTCGTCGGCGCCTTGCCCGCGCGCTGGCTCGCCGAGGCGCGGAGGCTCGGCGCCGCGGCGGTGATCTGCGACCATCGCCGGCTGGACGGCGCGCGCGCAGGCGCGATCAAGGCGGCGGGCTATCCGCTCGCCGTCTATACGGTCAACGAGCCGGCGCGAGCCAAGGCGCTCTACGCCTTCGGCGTCGATGCGGTGATCAGCGACGCACCCGATCGGCTGCTCGCCTCGCTGCCGGCCCCGACCCCGCGACGGGACCCCGGTTAACCATATGATGATTTGCCTTCATTATTTGCCCGAACGGCACTATATCGGGGGAGCGCCTCGCCCTGCGTGGCCCGGACCGACGGCGATCAAGCGCCTGGGCATTGAGGAGCGGGCGATCGGCGCGATCGGCCAGAAGGACCTACGGCGTGAAGCTGCTTAATCCGGTCTTGGTTTCCGGGCGCGAGGTATTGCCCCTCATCGAAGGCGGCAAGGGCATCTCCGTCTCGAACGGCGAAAGCTCCGGCGCCTGGGCGGCCTCCGGCGGGGTCGGCACTTTCTCCGGCGTCAACGCGGATTCGCGCGACGACAACGGCAACCTCATCTCGCAGGTCTATTACGGCCGCACCCGCCATGAGCGCCATGACGAGCTGATCGCCTATGCCATCAAGGGCGCGCTGCACCAGGCGCGCATGGCCTACGACACCGCCTACGGCCAAGGCCGCATCCATATGAACATCCTGTGGGAGATGGCGGCGGCCGAAACCATCCTGAACGGCGTGCTCGAGCGCGCCAAGGGCATCATCAACGGCGTCACCTGCGGCGCCGGCATGCCCTACCGCATCGCCGAGATCTGCGCCAAGTACGGCGTGCACTACTATCCCATCGTCTCCTCCGCGCGCGCCTTCCGCGCCTTGTGGAAGCGCGCCTACCACAAGTTCCGCGATCTGCTCGGCGGGGTGGTGTACGAGGATCCCTGGCTCGCCGGCGGCCATAACGGGCTCAGCAACGCCGAGGACCCGACGCGGCCGGAGCCGCCCTTCCCGCGCGTGCGCATGTTGCGCGAGCTGATGAACGAATGCGGCCTCGAGACGACGCCCATCGTGATGGCCGGCGGCGTCTGGTGCCTCAACGAATGGGAGGACTGGCTCGACAACAAGGAGCTCGGACCCATCTGCTTCCAGTTCGGCACCCGGCCGCTCCTCACCCAGGAGAGCCCGATTTCCGACGCCTGGAAGCGGAGGCTGCTCGAGCTCAAGCCCGGCGACGTGCTGCTGCACCGCTTCAGCCCGACGGGCTTCTATTCCTCGGCGGTCAAGAACGAGTTCCTGCAGGAGCTTTACGAGCGCTCGGCGCGCCAAGTGGCCTTCACGAGCGAGACGGTGGGCGAGCACGACACGCCCTTCGCCATCGGTCCGCGCGGCCGCGTCGTCTATCTCACGGCGGTGGACAAGGCGCGGGTCGAGGGCTGGGTGGCGCAGGGCTTCACCGACGCGCTCAAGACCCCCGATTCGACCATCATCCTGGTGACGCCGGAGAAGGCGCGCGAGATCCGCACCGACCAGATCAATTGCATGGGCTGTCTCTCGGCCTGCCTGTTCTCGAACTGGTCCCAGCACGAGCCCTACAGCACGGGGCGCAAGGCGGATGTGCGCTCCTTCTGCATCCAGAAGACGCTCCAGCATATCAGCCATGGCGGCGATGTGCAGACGCAGCTCATGTTCGCCGGCCACAACGCCTACCGTTTCGCGCAAGACCCCTTTTATTCCGGCGGCTTCATCCCGACCGTCCGTCAGCTCGTCGATCGGCTGATCACGGGCTACTAAGCCCTCTGGCGCCGCGGACCGGGAAAATGTGCAGATCGCCAATGGGCCGGGTTTCGCGAAAGGGACAAGCAGGCAATGTGAAACCATTCACATTTGACTGGCTCCAGGAAGCGCAACAAGCTATTGTTCGAACTCGAAGATTGATCGAGGAGGGTTTCGTCCCCATTTGTCGCCCATGACGTCGCCTCGCCAGTACGCCCCCATGCTCGAGCGTTTGCAGCTCGCGCGCCTCAGGCCGACGCGCCAACGGCTTGCCTTGGCGCGTCTGCTGTTCGACGGTCGGGACCGCCATGTCTCCGCCGAGATGCTGCATGCCGATGCGACGCAAGCCGGCATCCGCGTGTCGCTGGCGACGGTCTACAATACGCTGCATCAATTCACCGACGCGGGCCTCCTGCGCGAGGTCGTGGTCGAGCCGGGGCGCTCCTATTTCGACACGAACGTCAACGACCATCACCATTTCTTCGACGAGCATAGCGGCCGGCTGCAGGATATTCCCGGCACGGACGTGCATGTGGCCTCGCTGCCCCACCCCCCCGAGGGGACCGTCGTCTCGCGAGTCGACGTGATCGTTCGGTTGCGTCGAGCGCCTTGATCTTATTGTTCTATTTCAGCAATTTGCTGAATTTACTGGAATAAATCTAAACTGTTGACAGCTCCCGTCGCTATGTTACATTCGACCTGGGCCGGGCGGCTGCCTGGCGATTGGGATTGACGTTACGCGAGAGACTGGAGAGTGCGATGGCTACGCTCAAAAATAGCAAGACCGAGAAGAACCTCAAGGACGCCTTCGCCGGCGAATTGCAGGCGAACCGGCGCTATCTCTATTTCGCGCAGAAAGCGGATGTCGAGGGCTACAACGACGTAGCCGCCGTCTTCCGCTCGACCGCCGAGGGCGAGACGGGCCATGCCCACGGCCATCTCGAATATCTCGAGGAGGTCGGCGACCCGGCCACCGGCAAGCCGATCGGCAAGACCACGGACAATCTCGCGGCGGCGATAGCGGGCGAGACGCACGAATATACCGACATGTATCCGGGCATGGCGCGGACCGCGCGCGGCGAGGGCTTCGAGGAGATCGCCGACTGGTTCGAGACGCTCGCCAAGGCCGAGCGCTCTCATGCCGGTCGCTTCCAGAAGGCGCTCGACGAGCTCAAATAACGCTGCGCCGTCTTAGTTGGCACGGGCCCGCGTTGCGCTCCATGCGCGACGCGGGCCCGCCGCATCGCGAGGCACGGGCCAGGGCGGCGGCCCCGTCGCCGGCGCTCCTCTTCGTGAAAGGGAAAGGGGATGAAGGAAGGCAGCCTCGAGGCGCCGACGCGCCACCCTCTCGCCTGGCGCGATCCGGATTTCTACGATCCGGCGAAGCTCGACGCCGAGATGCGCCGGGTGTTCGAGATCTGCCACGGCTGCCGGCGCTGCTTCAATCTGTGCGATTCCTTTCCCCGCCTCTTCGACCTGATCGACGAATCGAAGACGGGCGAGCTCAGCGCGGTGCCGTCGAGCGATCTCGAAAGCGTCGTGGAGGCCTGCACGCTCTGCGACATGTGCTACATGACGAAATGCCCCTATGTACCGCCGCATCCCTTCAACATCGACTTCCCCCATCTGATGCTGCGCTACCGCGCGGTCGAAGCGCGGCAGGGCAAGCTGGCGCTCGCCGACCGCGAGCTGGCCAAGACCGACCGCAACGGCAAGCTCGCGGCACCGGTGGCGCCGCTCGCCAACTGGGCGAGCGACGTCTCGAACAAGCTGACGCGTCCTCTGCTGGAGGCGGCGGCGGGGCTCGACCGCAAGGCGGCGCTGCCCAAGTTCAACGGCAAGACCTTTCTCGCCCGCGCCGCGGCCGAGCCGCCCGCCCTCAACCGCGAGGCGCCGGCCTTCGGGCGCAAGGCGGTGCTCTACGCCACCTGCTTCGCGAACTATAACGAGCCCGAGCTCGGCCTCGCGACGCGCGCCGTGCTTGCCCGCAACGGGGTCGAGACCGAGGTCGCCTATCCGCGCTGCTGCGGCATGCCGCTCCTCGAGCAGGGCCGCATCGATCGCGTGGCCGAGGCCGCGCGCGTCGTCGCGACCGGCCTCGAGCCTTGGCTCGACAAGGGCTATGACGTGATCGCGCTCGTGCCCTCCTGCGCCCTCATGCTGAAATTCGAATGGCCGCTCATCCTGCCCGAGGACAAAGAGGTGAAACGGCTTGCCGAGGCCGTCTTCGACGTGAGCGAATATATCGTCGACATCGCCTGCAAGGAGGGCCTCGCGCCGGGCCTCGCCCCGCTTCCGGGCGGCGTCGCCGCCCATATGGCCTGCCATGCGCGCGCCCAGAACGTCGGGCGCAAGGCGGCCGACATGCTGCGGCTCCTGCCCGACACCGAAGTGCAGGTGATCGAGCGCTGCTCCGGCCATGGCGGCGCCTGGGGCTTCAAGAAGGGCAATTTCGAGGTGGCGCTCAAGACCGGCAAGCCGGTCGCGCGCCAGGCGCTGGAAAGCGGCAAGGCCTTCCTCGCCTCGGAATGCCCGCTCGCCGGCCGCCATATCGCCCAAGGCATGGAGCGGCTCGACGGAGCGCGCACGCCGCCTCGGCTCGTCACCCATCCCATCATGCTGATCGCCCGCGCCTACGGGCTCTTGCCTTGAGCGCGGCGCAGCTCGCGAGGAAGACCGCCATGGCCAACAAGCACGAGCTCGTTCCCGCCGACATCATGCCGATGGCGGAATATTCCAAGCGTCGGCGCGCGGAGCGCCGGCGCGTGCTCGACATCAAACGCCGCCGGCGGGTCGAGGTCGGGCCGCTCGTGACCTTCTATTTCGAGTGCTACGAGACCATGTGGCTCCAAGTCCATGAGATGATCCTGATCGAGAAGGGCGGGCCCGAGATGGCGCCGGACGAGATCGCGGCCTACAACCCGCTCATCCCCAAGGGGAACGAGCTGGTCGCGACCCTCATGATCGAGATCGACGATCCCGTCCGCCGCCAGCGCGAGCTGGCGCGGCTCGGCGGCATCGAGCGCTCGACCTTCATCGCCTGCGGCGCGCACCGCATCCGTGGGCAGGCCGAGGAGGACGCCGAGCGCACCACGCCCGACGGCAAGGCCTCCTCGGTGCAGTTCGTGCATTTCCCCTTCACGCCCGAAGGGATCGCCCTCTTCAGGAAGCCGGGTACGCAAGCCACCCTCGGGCTCGACCACCCCAACTACGGCCATATCGCCATCCTGTCCGACGAAGTGCGCGACGAGCTCGCCAAGGATTTCGATTAGACGGCCTCGCCCCAGCGAAGGCTCTGCGCAAGCGGCCTATTGCCCGTTGTCGTCCGGCAGCAGGCCCCAGATCTCGCCGCGCTTGAGCCAGCCGCGATAGCCGTCGATATCGACGCGGCACCAGGGGCCCTGGCATTCGAGAAGCTGGCCGATCACCTCGGGCTCGACGCGGGCGACCTCCGGCGCGTCCTCGCGCGCGTCGCTCTTGAGGGCGCGCACCTGGCCTACGACAATAACTCCGCGGCGCGAGGAGAGCAGGTTCTGATGGACCCAGCCCTCGGTGCCCTCGATGTCGCGCACCTTGCGCCAGAGCTCGTACTCGGCCACGACCTCGACGGGCATGCCGCGCCGCTCGAACACCCATTCGATGGAATAGCGCGCGCCGGGGCCCGAGCGCACATTCACCTTGTCCGAGCGCAAGGTGACGAAGCGCGGCACCGGCAGATCCGATGCGGAATCGGCCGCCGGCGACGGGCGCGCGAGCGAGGCGAGGCCGAGCGCCACGAGCCCGAGGAGGAGCAGCGGGAGGCGGAGCGCGCGGCCGGGCAAGGTGAGGCGATGACGCATGGGGCGGAAGGGCCGGGCTCCGAATGAATTGCTCCGCCCTCCTCTTTACCGGCGCCGCGCCCGCTGGACAAGACCCCGGTGGGTTGCTATGGCAAGCCCGCCGGCCGGAGCGTTAGGGGAATTTCATGGTAAAGCGGAAGCCGCTCGTCTTCATCACGCGGAAGCTGCCCGACGTGATCGAGACGCGGATGATGGAGCTGTTCGAGGCCCGGCTCAACCGCGACGACAAGCCGATGGGCCAGGCCGAGCTCATCGAGGCGGTCAAGGCCGCGGACGTGCTGGTGCCCACCGTCACCGACCGCATCGACAAGGCCGTCCTCGCCCATGCCGGCGCCAACCTCAAGCTGATCGCCAATTTCGGCACCGGCGTCGACCATATCGACATCGCGTCCGCGCGCCAGCGCGGCATCACGGTCACCAATACGCCCGGCGTCCTCACCGAGGACACCGCGGACATGACCATGGCGCTCATCCTCGTCGTGGCGCGGCGGCTGACCGAGGGCGAGCGGCTGCTGCGCTCGGGCAAATGGGAGGGTTGGGGCCCGACCTTCATGCTCGGCCACCGCATCGGGGGCAAGCGGCTGGGCATCATCGGCATGGGGCGCATCGGCTCGGCGCTCGCCCGCCGCGCCCGCGGCTTCGGCCTCTCGATCCATTATCACAACCGCCGCCGCGTGCATCCCGAGATCGAGAGCGATCTCGAGGCGACCTACTGGGAAAGCCTCGACCAGATGCTCGCCCATGTCGATATCGTCTCGACCAATTGCCCCCACACGCCGGCGACCTACCATCTCCTGTCAGCGCGACGGCTCAAGCTCCTGCGGCCGCACGCCCTCGTGGTCAATACCTCGCGCGGCGAGGTGATCGACGAGAACGCGCTCGCGCGCATGCTGGCGAACCGCGAGATCGCGGGTGCCGGGCTCGACGTCTTCGAGCATGAGCCCGCGATCAGCCCCAAGCTCCTCGAGCTGCAGAATGTCGTCCCCATCCCCCATATGGGCTCGGCCACCATCGAGGGGCGCGTCGACATGGGCGAGAAGGTCATCATCAACATCAAGACCTTCGTCGACGGCCATACGCCGCCCGATCGCGTGCTCGAGACGATGTTTTGAGAGCGCGGCTGCCGCGCGCGCCGAGGTACGCGTCCGGCTAGATCGCCTCTTCGACCTCGCCGCGGCAGAGCTCCTGCACGCTGATCGAGGCAGGCTTGAAGGCGCGCTCGAGCAGCGGCACGGACTTGTGCGGATCGGCCCGGCCGCACATGAAGATGTCGAGCGCAGCATAGCCGTTCTCGGGCCAGGTATGGATCGAGATATGCGATTCGGCCAGCACCGCCACGCCGGAGACGCCCCCGTTGGGCGTGAAATGATGAAGATGGATATGGAGGAGGGTGGCGTTCGCCGCCTCCACCGCGTCGATCAACGCGCGCTCGATATAGTCGACGTCGTCGAGATGCTTGGCACCGCGAAGATCGACGATGAGATGCGTGCCGGCAAACAGCTTGCCGTTGCGCTTGACGAAGAAATCCTTCGGCGCGGCTTCGTCTTCGCATATTGCCGGGGTCGCACCGGCGGCGGTTCTGGACAGGTCGGGCATAACCGCTGGCGCCGTGCGCTGCGCGAGCCCCAAGTCCATCCCCAATTTGAGCCGAGCAGTGGTCTTGACCATGGCCCTCTCCCAAACCAGAAGATGTCTCGGTAAGCACGAGTGGCAGCGGATATGAGGCAAGTTTCCCCGAATTGCAATAAAAAATTTGCCCCGGCGCCATTTTTTTCCCAAGGCGCCCCGATTGCGACATCGGGCGCCGGGCGGGCGGCGGCTTCTCGAAGCCCGCCGTTTAAGTCATTATGGGACGCGCGGAAGACGAAGGAGGCGAGCATGAGCCAGGCGATCCTCGAGGCCAAAGCGGAGGAAGGGCTTGCCCTCAACCGCATGCATATTCCCTTCGAGCTCGATGCGGGGATCGCCTCGCGCGCCGCGATCGGCCTCGTCGTGCTGGCGACCGACCACACGATCGAGCATGAATGGCGCAAGATGCTCGGCATCGAGGGCGTCGCCTTTTACGAGAGCCGCATCTTCAACTCGAGCACCATCACGCCCGAGACGCTCGCCGCGATGGAGGCGGGCCTCGCCGGCGCCGTAGGGCTGATCCGCCCGGGCGAGCGGCTCGACGTGGTGGCGTTCGGCTGCACCTCGGCCACCATGGTGATCGGCGAGGAAGGGGTCTTCGCCCGCATCCGCGAGGCGCGGCCCGGCATCGCCTGCACCACGCCGATCACCGCCGCCGTGGCGGGGCTCCAAGCGCTCGGCGCGCGGCGCATCGCCCTCCTCACCCCCTATATCGACCGCATCAACCGCATGATGCGCCGCTTCATCGAGGAGCGCGGCCTCGAGGTCCCCGTCATGGGCTCCTTCAACCACGAGAACGACAACGAGGTCGCGCGCATCAAGCCCACCTCGATCGCCGCGGCGGTCCAGGAGCTCGGCCTGCGGCCCGAGGTCGACGCCGTCTTCGTCGCCTGCACCAGCCTGCGCGTGGCGGAGCGCGTGGCGGCGATGGAGGCGCTGATCGGCAAGCCCGTGACCTCGAGCAACCATGCCATGGCCTGGCATGCCTTGCGCCTCGCCGGCTATGAAGGGGCGGTGGCGGGGTTCGGGCGGCTCTTCCGGCTGTAGCGCTCGAAGGTCAGCGATTCGGTCGAATGGGCGGGCGCGCGGCCCGCCATGAGATCGGCCAGGATACGGCTCGAGCCCGCCGACATCGTCCAGCCCATATGGCCCTGGCCGGTATTGAGCCAGAGGTTCGGCACCGGCGAGGGGCCGATGATGGGCGGCCCGTCCGGCGTCATGGGCCTGAGGCAGGCCCAGTAGAAGGGCCGCGAGAAATCCACCCCGCGCGGGAACATCTCCCGCGCCACCGTCAGCATGGTGGCGAAATCCTCCGGCCGATGGCTGTTGTCGTAGCCCGAGAAGTCGGCCGAGGCGGTAAGGCGCAGCCGGTCGCCCATGCCGCAATAGGCGACGAGCGAGCCGTCGTCGACGCCCCCGATCCGCGGTGCGACCGAGGGATCGGTGAAGGGCAAGGTGAGCGAGAAGCCCTTGACGGGGTAGACGGGGATGTCGAGGCCGAGCGCGCGGGCGAGGAGCGGGCTGTAGCTGCCCGCCGCCAGCACATAGGCGTCGCCCGAAATCTTCCCTTTGTCGGTCGCGACCGCGGTCACGCGGCCGCCCCGGCTCTCGAGCCGCTCGATGCCGGTCGAGAAGCGGAACTCGACGCCGAGGCGCCGGCAGACCTCGGTGAGGCCGAGGGTGAAGAGCCGGCAATCCCCGCTCGCATCCGTCGGGCAATAGACGGCGCCCGCGATCTGCCCCTCGATCGGGCGCAAGGCGGGCTCGATCTCGACGGCGCGGGCGGCGTCGATGAACTCGACCGCGTGGCCCGCCTGCTGCATCAGCTTCATGCTGCCGATGCCCTCGGCGAATTGCTCGGGGCTGCGGTAGAAGACGATGACGCCGTTCTTCCGCTGATGGAACTCGATCCCCTCGGCGGCGGCGATCTCCTCGATGCGCGCCTGGCTGAAGACGTTGAGGCGATATTTCACCAGCGTGCAGTAGGTCGAGCGCTCGCGCGTGCATTCGCGCAGGAATTTGAGGCCCCAGATCCAGAAGCGCGGATCGAGGCTGAAATGCATGCGGTAGGCCGTGTCGCCCCGCCACAGCGACTGCCAAAGCTGCTGCGGCGCGCGCGGCGAGTTCCAGGTGAAGGAATGGCCGGGGGTGATGAGCCCGGCATTGGCGTGGCTCGTCTCGCCCGCCGCCTCGGGCTGCCGCTCGACCACCGTCACTTGATGGCCGTCGCGGGCAAGGTAGTAGGCGGTCGTGACGCCGATCACGCCCGCGCCCAGCACCACCGCTTTCATGAATTCCTCCGGCGCGCGCGCCTTCGCTGGCTATCGGGCGGCGATGATAGCAAGCCCTCGAAGCGCCTTTCTAGCGGGATCTGTCGCGCGGCCGCTCAATCGGCTTTGGCCTCGTGCAGTTTCTGCACGCGCTGGCGTAGCTCCTCGACCAGCCCGTCCAGCCCCGAATGCTGGATGACGGCGGCGAACTCCTGGCGCTGGGTCAGCGCCATGCTCAAACCCTCGACGATCACGTCGATGATCTTCATATGGCCGTCGACGTCGCGCACGCGCCAGCCCACTTTGACCGGCGGCCCGTCCGGACGGTCGACCTCGCTGTCGATGAGCGCGTCCGTCTCGGCGATGGGGCCGGCGCCGGTGAGCTTGATGGTCTCGTCGCTGTAGGTCCCGAGGCGGCGCGAATAGGCGTCGAGCACATAGACCGAGAACAGGTCGATGAAGGTCGCCTGCTGGCGCGGCGTCGCGCTGCGCCAGCTGTTGCCCAGGACGAAGCGGCCGATGATGTCGAGGTCCAGGCCCTCGCGCAGGATCGACTGGAACTCGACCCTGGTCTTGTTGGGATCGGCCGACTTGGCGCCCTTGAGCAAGGCGATCGCGCGGTCGGCGATATCCTGCATGAAGTGCCGCGCGGCCTGCGGCGAGGTGGCGGCCTCGGCGGCCGCAACTCCCGAGGCGAGCAGGCCCGCGAGCGCCAGCCCCGCCAGCGTCGAACGCAGAACTCGAGAAATATGCATCATCTCCTCCGCAAGCAGCTCGATCCGCCATATGGCGGAGGCTGGATCGCCTCAATACCGCGCCGCTGACTTTCTAATACGAGACTATGTCAGGATTCAGGCGCGCGGTGCGCCGTCAGGCCCTAACGAATGTGAACAACCCCGTTTCAGGCGCCCAGGCACCCGTCCGTCCAGGCGGCAGGCCGCCCTGCGCCGGTAATTTGCCGCCGCTTCCGCCCCTGCGCTTTAAGCCTCCGTAAACCTGTGAAGCGCACACTCTTTTGATGACGCAGGAATTGTTCAAGGTTAGAATCGCGGCTGTGGGGTGCCCGAAGGGTCCAGGCCGGCAACAGAGCCGGATCCGCCGGGTACGGAAAGGGGGGGCGATGGCCCGTCGCTTGCTTGGCATTCTAGGCCTGACGCTCGTCTTGGGCTATGCGGCCGGCCAATGCCTTGCCGCCGAGGCGATCACCGATCCGGCCACCGCCGCCACCGCCGCCGAGGAGATGATCCGCGCCGCGCTCGTGCCTCCGCCCGCAGGCGCGGCTCCCGACCGCGACGCCGATATGCTCCAATTCGCCCAGCGCATGGTCGCCGCCGTCAATCAGGTGCGGGCCGAGCGCGGCCTGCCGCCGGTGCGCCTCGAGCCCGCGCTGATGCGCACCGCCCAGGACTTGGCCGCCGATCTCGCCTCGCGCCACGAGATCTCCCATGTGGACAGCTCCGGCGCCTATCTCGGCACGCGTCTCGACCGGCACGGCTATGTCTATAGCCGCGCGGTGGAGAACGTGGCGGGCGGCCTTCAAGCGGCCGAATATATCGTGCAGCTCTGGGAGAACAGCCCCGAGCATGCGCGCAACCTCTTCAATCCGGTCGTCTGCCAGGCCGGGGTGGGGTTCGTGGCGCTCGACCCGGGCCAGGCGCAGGGCGTGCTCCCGACCTACTGGGTGCTCGACATGGCGCAGCCGATGCGCGGCGGCTGCCGCTAAGCGAGGCGCGGAGCTGGTCCGCGCGGCCGAGGCTTCCGTTCTTCACACGCAAAAGTAGTATTCACGGAATTGTGATGACAGGTGGCGGGCAGCAACGCCGCCGCTTCCCGCATGCGCGACCGGCCGCTCTCGCCGCGCGGCCTCAGCCGGGCCCGCGCCGCTTGGCCGCGAGCCCTATGACCCGCGCGGTCTCCCCCCAGAGCCCATAGCCGTCGAGCCGGTCGAGCGGCGCCCAGGCGCACTCGGTCGCGTCGTCGCCGGGCCGGGCCTCGCCCGAGCGCCATTCCGCCAGCAGGTCGATCAGGGTGTAGTGGTACTTTACACGCCCGGCCTCATCGCGGAATATCGCGTCGACAACAGCGACGACGTCGACCACCTCGACGCCGAGACCCGTCTCCTCGAGCACCTCGCGACGCAGCGCCTCATGAACCGTCTCGCCCAGATGCTGGATGCCGCCTGGAATGCTCCATTCCCCTTCGCGCGGGGCCTTGGCGCGCTTCACCAGCAGCACCCGGTCGGCGCGGAAGACGACGGCGCCGATCCCGACGAAGGGACGCTCGGGATAGCGTCGGCTCACGACAGTCGGGGCCGGCTTGGATCGGCGGGCGGCATGGCGCCATCGTAGCAAAGGGTCGCGTCGCGAGTCGGGCGAATCTTCAACGATCCCAGTCGGCATAAGGGGTCGGCATCGTGGGCGCATCTTGGTATCCGCGGCGGGAGCGGGCGCGGCGCGATTGGCCGCGCCGCATCTTGCCGCCATTTGGGGGGATGCGCGTGATCGACTCGTCGGTCAGCTCGGCCGGAGGGCGTGCGCCGGGCGCAGTGCTGTCGCGCGACGCATCGGCCAAGGCCGCGATCATGCAGGGCGTGCGAGCCGAGCAGGCGGATATGCTCTACCGCTCGCCCGTCGCCATGATGATCAATCTCGTCGCGGCGCCGGCCGTCGTCATGCTGGTGGGGAGCTTCTACCCGGCTTGGCTGCTCGCGGCCTGGCTCCTCGCCTTCTACCTGGTCACGGGCGTGCGTTTCCTCGGCTGGCGCGCCTATCGCCGCGCGCCGCATCCGACCGAGAGCGCCGAACGCTGGCTCCGGCGCTATGCCCTCGGCGCGCTCGTCGCGGGCTGCCTCTGGGGGCTCGCCGCCTCGCTCGTCTTCCTCGTCGATGATCCCGCCTACTACGTCGACGTCGGGCTCGCCGTCATGATAATGACGGCCGTCGTCATCGCCGCCTATTCGGTGCATCTGCCGACCTTCAGCGCCTTGGCGCTGCCTGCGGTGCTGCCCGCGATCGCAGCCTTGCTTTGGCGCGGCACGACCGTCTCGATCGGCATGGCGCTCGCGACGGTCGTCATCATCGTGGTGCTCGCCGTGGTCGGGCGCGACTTGAACCGCGCGCTCACCGAGACCTTCCGTCTCAAGGCCGAGAAGGCGGCGCTCGTCCGCGAGCTCGCCGCGGGCCGCGACGCGGCCGAGACGGAATCGCGCGCGAAGTCGGAATTTCTCGCCCATCTCAGCCATGAGCTGCGCACGCCGCTCAACGCCATCATCGGCTTCTCCGACATGTTCACGAGCGAGCGCTACGGCCCCATGCCGAGCCCCGAATATCTCGACCATGGCCGCTACATCAACGAGGCCGCCCAGCATCTCCTCGAGGTGGTGAAGCGCGTGCTCGACATGCTGAAGGCGGAGGCGGGCGCGCTGCTGATCGAGGAGGACGTGGTCGACCTCGATGGCGTGATCGATATGAGCGTGCGCATGGTGAGCGAGCAGGCGAAGGCCGCGGGCCTCGCGCTCGAGCGCGCGGTGTCGCCGGGGCTGCCCGCCATCCGGGGCGATGCGGGCCGCTTGCGCCAGGTGCTGCTCAATCTTCTTTCGAACGCCATCAAGTTCACCGCGCCCGGCGGCCGCATACGGATCTCGGCCGCGAGCGACGCGACGGGCGCCACGGTGATATCGGTCGCCGACAGCGGCGTCGGCATGCGGGCCGAGGATATCCCCCGCGCCCTCACCCCTTTCGTGCAGCTCGACAGCCGGCCGGGGATGCGCGCGGAAGGCGCCGGGCTCGGCCTGCCGCTCGCCAAGCGTTTGGTCGAGCTTCACGGCGGCAAATTCGAGATCGAGAGCGCGCCGGGCGCCGGCACCAAGATCACCATCCGCCTGCCGCCCGAGCGCGCTCTCGCCGCGAGCGATGCGGCGGCGCAGGGCGATTCCGCCGCCGAGGCCGCTGCCGGGGGCAAGACCGCGGGCGGGACTTAGCCGGCCATGAAGGTCGTGATCACCGGCGGCGCGGGCTTCATCGGGCGCCAACTCGCGGGCCTGCTTCTCGCGCGCGGCCGTCTCGTCGGCCCTTCGGGCGCGCTCGAGCCCTTGGACGATCTCCTGCTGTTCGACGCGGCACCGCCGCCGCCCGAGCACAAGCTGTCGCGCGCCCGCTTCGTCGCGGGCGACATGGCCGAGCGCGACCAGGTCGCCTCGCTCATCGACCGCGACGATATCGCCGTCTTCCATCTGGCTTCGGTGGTGAGCGCGGGGGCCGAGCAGGATTTCGATCTGGCCATGCGCGTCAATCTCGACGGCGCGCGCCATCTGCTCGAGGCCTGCCGGCGGCGCTCTGGCAGGCCGCGGCTCGTCTTCGCGAGCTCGGTCGCGGCCTTCGGCGGGCCCGCCATGCCCGAGCGCTGCGACGACTTGACCAAGCTCCTGCCGCAAACCACATACGGTACGACCAAGGCGATCGGCGAGCTCCTTGTCAATGACTATACCCGCAAAGGCTTCATCGACGGCCGCGCCGCGCGGCTTCCCACGATCATCGTGCGGCCAGGACGGCCGAACAAAGCGGCTTCGGGCTTCGTGAGCGGCGTCATTCGCGAGCCGCTCAACGGCGAGGCTTGCCGGCTGCCGGTGGCGCTCGAGGCGCGCCTGCCGGTGCTCGGACATCGCGCGGCGACGGAGAACCTGATCCGCCTGCATGACGTGCCGGGCGAGGCGCTCGGCGCCGACCGTGCGGTGAATTTCCCGAGCCTTTCGGTCAGCCTCGCCGAGATGATCGAAGCGCTCCGGCGCGTGGCCGCGGGCCGCAAGCTCGGCCCCATCGAGCTGGCGCCGGACCCCGCGATCGAGCGCATCGTCGCGGGCTGGCCGAGCGCCACGGGTTGGGCGCGCGCCGCGGCGCTGGGGCTGACAAGCGAGCCAGACATCGACGCGATCATTCGCGGCTATATGGAGGATTTCCTGCCGGCGCGCGGGACCGGCGCGGGAGACGAGCCATGAGCGCGCTGCCGCAACGCCAAACTGTCTTCGATCCCAAGCCCCTTCTCGCGAGCGGCGGGGGGATGGAGTCCGAGCTCGGCGCCGCGATGACGTCATGCCGCGAGGCCACGCTCGCGCGCGTGATCGAGCTCGACGACGCGGCGCTCGCGGCGATGCCCGATCCCGCCTTCAGCCCGATCGGCTGGCATCTCGGGCATATCGCCTACAGCGAGGCGCTGTGGCTCAATGGCGGCGAGGATCCGCGCGCCGAATGGGGCCTGCTCTTCCGCCAGGACGGGTTGCCCAAGGCCGCGCGCGCCGCCTTGCCGCCGCGCGAGGCGCTGCTCGCCTATCTCGCTGAGGTGCGCGCGCGAAGCCTGGCGCGGCTCGCGGGCGGGCCGCTCGGGGACCGAGCGCGGCTTTGGCATTTCATCCTGCAGCATGAGGCGCAGCATGCCGAGACCATCGCCGTGCTGCGCCGGCTGCTCGGCCTCGATGCGGGCGCGGCGGCGCGGCGCGATGAAAGCCCCGCGGATGACGGCGACGAGATGATCGGGATCGCCGGCGGCTTCTTCCAGATGGGCCATGACGGCGTCGAGGCGCTCGACAATGAGCGCCCCTCGCGGCGCGTGGCGGTGGCACCCTTCCGCATCTCGCGCCGTCCGCTGACGAAGCGCCGCTATCGCGAATTCATCGCGGCGGGCGGCTATGGCGAGGCGCGCTTCTGGTCGGCCGAAGGCTGGGCCTGGCGCCGGGCGAGCGAGGTCGAGGGGCCGCTTTACGGCTGCGAGGGAGAGGACGAGGCGGTCTTCGGCATCTCGGCTTACGAGGCCGAGGCTTGTTGCCGATATCTCGGCGCGCGCCTGCCGAGCGAGGCGGAATGGGAATATGCGGCGCGCCGCCATCCCGCGCTGGTGCGGCTCGGCGAGGTGTGGCAATGGACGGCCACCGCCTTCGCGCCCTATCCGGGCTTCGCGCCCTATCCTTATGAGGGCTATTCGGCCGCCTATTTCGACGGCCGGCATCGGGTGCTCAAGGGCGGCAGCTGGGCCAGCGCCGCGCCCTTGTTGCGGCCGAGCTTCCGCAATTGGTACGAGCCGGGCATGCGCCAGATTTTCGCGGGGTGCCGCTATGTCGAAGAAGCCTAGAGCCGCGTTGGCGCCCGCTCGCTCGGGCGCCGAGCCGCGCCTTGCCTGGCTCGATCTCGAGAGCGCAGGCGAGGACGAGGAGGATCGCGCCGAGCTCGCGCGTGGCCTCGCGGCCACGCCCAAGCATCTGCCCTGCCGCTTCTTCTACGACGAGCATGGCTCGCTGCTCTTCGAGCGCATCTCCGCGCTCCCGGAATATTACCCGACGCGCACCGAGCGAAGGCTCCTCGCCGATTGCGCGCCCGCGATCGCGCGGGCGACCGGGCAGGCGACGCTCGTCGAGCTCGGCAGCGGCAGCGCCGAGAAGACGCGGCTCCTGCTCGACGCCTATGAGGCGCTCGGCGGCGCCTTGCGCTACGTCGCCATCGACGTGAGCCGCGCGAGCCTCGAGGGAGCGGCGGAGCGGCTGCTCGCCGACTATCCCCGGCTCGAGTTCGGCGCCGTCGTGGGACGCTACGAGGAGGCGCTCGCGGCCCTGTCCGAGCCCTTGCCCGCGGCGGCGCCGCCCGGCCCCGAGGCGCCCGAGCCCGAGGCGCCCGACCAAGCGCCGCCGCGGCTCATCCTCTTTCTCGGCAGCACCATCGGCAACCTCACGCCGGAGGAGACCAGCCTCTTCCTCGCGCGGCTGCGCGTCCATTCGCGCCCGGGCGATTATTTCCTCGTCGGCACCGACCTCGACAAGGACCCGCGCATCATCGAGGCCGCCTATAACGACGCGCAAGGCGTCACCGCCGCGTTCAACCTCAATATGCTGCGCCATCTCAACCGCCGCTTCCGCGGCGATTTCGCGCTTCCCCAGTTCGCCCATCGCGCCTTCTACGACCGCGCGCGGCGCCAGATCGAGATGCAGCTAGAAAGCCGGATGGAACAGCGCGTCTCGCTCGCGGCCCTCGGCCTCGAAGCGCGTTTCCAAGCGGGCGAGCGGATGCGCACCGAGATCTCGCGCAAGTTCGATCTCGACGAGGTGGGCGCCGAGCTCATCCGGCACGGTTTCGCGCCCGTCGCGCGCTGGAGCGACGCGAAAGCCTGGTTCGGCCTCACCCTCGCCCGGGTGGTGTGAGATATGATCTCCTACTCCCTTGTGGCAACCTTACTCTTCGTCCTGCGCCGCTACGGTCCAGATGCGTTTCAGGGGCAACTCAGCCTTCAAGTCCTCGTCGAGGTCATCGTAGTGTGCGAACAGTTGCTCCAACAATTCCTTCTGCGTCCAAAGACGCACTCGGAAGAAACTCGCCGCGAGTTCCTTCTGCACGTTGCTCTTGAAGCCACCCCAAGAAACGAACAAGCCCTCCTCCGCGCCGAATTTTGAGACAGCTCCCAGTAGTTTATCTACGGTCGGACGGTCAATGGGGCCACGCTCCGACTTAACTTCGATACAAAGTCGAGGCGTCCCGAAGCCAAGCGGCCCGGAACCGGCGAGGATATCCACGCCGCCATCTGCGCCTTCTGGACTGCGATAGGTCGTGTAACCCTGAGCCTTGAGGATGGCCTCCACCAGTCGAGTCAAATTGTGGCCACTGAAACGCGCGAAGATGAGTTGGGCAATCTGGTCGCGTGCGAGCTCTTCGAGGTCAGGGGCTTCGGCCTCTTCATCCGTTATTGGCGCGGTGGTCATGGTCGCCCCCGCGATGGTTTCCGCCTGCCAGCCGTTCGCCCGCATCGCCGCGATGCGCTGCTCGGCATTATTGCGCTGTATCCGGCAGATCGTCATTGCGGCGCCAAAGGAATAGAGCAGGTCTTGGCCGAAGTTGGCGCGTGGCACGGCCTCTGCAATCCATTTCACGTCTCGCCAGTGAAAGTACGGGTTTGGGCCGGTAGGTTCAAAATGGTAGTCGCCCGTGATCTCGCCAATTTGGATGGCGCGCTGCGACTTGAGCGGCAAAACAACCAGATCGCCTCTCTTCATTTCATGCGCGAACGGCCACAACTGGCTTACCCAATTCAAGATTGTCTTAACCTTGGTGTCGGGATAACGTTGCGTCATCGCGGCCGCCAGTTCCGAACGTGCGACGAGCTTGGCAAGGTTTACGTCTAGACCTTTCCAGGTCACATACACGCGGCTTTCTTGGATGAATTTCTGCTCGTATTCGCCGTGAGAACCGGCGCGAACCAACCAGATTGCCATTCAACCCCCCCATGGACTCACAGCAAAGCCCGTAGCTTGTCACGGAGCGCCTTCCCACCATTGCGGATGCATAGGCGTAGATGATGATCTTCCGGATGATGAACGACTTCGCAGCCTTTGCCCGTCGCGCGCTCGCCTTGTCGCGGCTGCCGTTTGAGAATTGTATTGATTTTGGGTGTGACGCTGGGATCGCCATACGCCTTCTTGTCCAAACGAAGGAGCGCCTCGCAGGTCTCCATGTTCCTGGTTGCTTCCACATTAGCTTCCCAACCGGAATCAGGTGTGGCGGCGTCCGGTGGAAACAACAGCTTGCCGTAATCGAGCAGATCGCAAAAGGCTTCCACACAGTCGTTGGCCTGAAGAGTCAAATCGAGCAATTGAGTGGAATGGAAGAAATCGTTTCGACGGTCACGTCGCTCCTCGATCCTCTTTAGCAACGCGTCTGCGGTGGGGTAGTCTGCTGGCCTTTTCGAGTGAAAGACCGTCCGTACGTCGGCTGTGAATTCCTTGAACCGCTTGAAGCCACCTTTAGCCTTTTTATCACTCCACGTCGGCCTATCGGTGATGAGAAAGAGCTTGCTGGCCAATTCCGCGCAATCATCACATAGAATGAATGCCGTGCGGTTAAATTGCTGGCCGGTACGGCCGGAGAGGTAGACCTCTAGCGCGGCGTTGATCTCGCCAACGAGATAGGGCAGCTTGCTCATGTCCCGCGCCGTCTATTGGCGTCGCGCGCTTTTGACTCTAGCTCGCTGGGTTCTGGCCCGAGTAGTTCTTGCTCGAAGCGCCGCTTGGCTTTATCCCAAAGGATGCGCGCCTGGTCGTGCAGATCGCTCGCCTGTTCGCGGCGTCGGACGACTTCGGCTGCGATCTTCTTGCGAATGTCAGGGGCGGGCCAGGGAATCAAGAGTGAGGCGAAAATCTCCGGGTCGAGGCGGCGACGCCCGGATGATCCGGTAGTCTTGCCGCGCACTTGGTCAAACACAAACGCGGATTGGAACATCGCGTACAGGTACAGCTGGTCGAAGTCATCGCCGTGGGCACGGACCGCATAGAATTCGCTGGATATGTATGCATAATCGTGGCCATCTAGATGTTCGACGAAGATGTACTTCTTGTTGAAGACGCTCGGCTCAATGCGCGCGAACAAAATATCGCCGACGCGAGCGATGGAGCGTCCTTTGACTTTTGCAAAGGTCCGGGTGGCCACTTCCCGCACGTCGTTCAAGTCGCACTCGGGTAGTCCGACATACGGCACTATTGCGCCGTCGTTCTCTGCGCGTGGAACAACGTTGGCGTTGATTGCAGCAATCTTTGCAAGTGGCTTGATGGGAATGCGACGCGGGTTGTTCGGAATCCGGAATGGCGTGTATGCAGGTGGATCGAGTTCGGCGACCTAGCACGGACTTGAGTCGGATAGCGAAGGGCTTGCCTGGGTCGTGCGGTGCAGTGGCAGCAAAGCCCAAGGCGCCAAGCACAAA
>CAWJFP010000029.1:0-3889 GCA_963842155.1 uncultured Pseudomonadota bacterium | reverse complement strand
CCTATGCTTCCAAGCAGTTCGTGGTGAGCCAAGTCGATCTCGATTATTTCGAAATCAATTCAGGGCCGCGCTTCGACATCGGCAACGGTGACCAGACGTTCTTCGCCATGCGGCCCTATGTGCTGGCGAACGACGTCGTGCTCGGCGACAATCAGTACTTCTGGACGGTCGGCGGCGGATTGGAGATCGATCGCACCATTACCTCCCAGCTGCAGGCGGGATTGGACTACGAGTTCCGCCTGAAGCGCTTTTCGAACTCGAACTACTATCCCACCGCCAGCCTGCTCTCGAGTTCCCTCAATTCGCTGTCGCTTCTCCTCGCCTATCATGTTTTCGACAATGGCGTGGCGACTTTCGGCACCAGCGTCGCCGACGAGAATGCGCGCGCCAAATTCAATTCCAATCAGGTGCTGGAGTTCTTCGGCAGCTATGCCCACAGCTTCCAGCTGCCGTACGAATTTCCGCCGGGGCCGCTGGTCATCGTGCCGGCCATCTACAGGATCTATACGGTCTATGGCGCGCCCGACCCCGCGGTGAGCCCCATCCAGACGGAAGTCACCCAGGAATGGCGCTACATGCTGACGGCGCAGCTCGGGCTGACCAAGAGCCTCGCCGCGAACGTGCAACTGATGCGGCAGCTCGTCTACTCGGAACTGATCAACTTCAAATATAACAACACGCAGGTGATCTTCGGCCTGCTTTGGACCTATTGACGCGGGTCCGCGCGCTCTCGACGGCCGCATCGGAGGGATGCGCTCAGGGCGGGCCGCCTCGGTTCTTTAACTGGATATAAACCGTCCCTGCGGCAAATTCGGCGTAGCCGGTAGTTGCCGCAGGAGAATTGTCCTTGTCACGAAGCGAGCGCGCCCGATGGCTCGTCATTGCGGCGGTGGCCGCGATCGACGCCGTGGGCCTGTGGCGCGCCGGGATCGTGCTCGGGCTTTCGGGCCTGGCGCGCGTGTCGGCGGTCCTGGCGCTTCTTGCCGGCCTCGCGATCTTCTACGCCCGCCGCCGGCGCGACGAGCGCATTCTCGACCTCATCCATTGCGCGGCGCAGGTCATTGCCCTCTTCGCAGTCGGCGGCCTCTTCAGTTATCTCCTCACGACGACGTCGCTGCCCCTCGTCGATGACGGGCTGATCCGTGCCGATCGGCTGCTCGGCTTCGATTGGCCGACCTGGCTCGGTTGGGTATGGCGTCATCCGGCACTGCGCGATCTGCTGCATGTCGCCTATTTCAGCGCCATGCCGCAGATCGTCGCCATAACGATCTATCTGTCGCTCTCCGGACAACCGGAACGCAACGCCGAGTTCGTCTGGACGATGCTGTCGTCGATCCTCGCGGTCGTGATCGTCTCGGCCTTGCTCCCGGCGGTCGGAGCGCTCGCCTATTACGATGCGACGCGCTTCGTCCAACCTGTCCATCTGCCGGACTTCATGGCATTGCGCGAGGGACGGCTTCACTTCGTCGACCTGATGCGACTCGAGGGATTGATCACTTTTCCCTCCTTCCACACGACGCTCGGCGTTCTCTTCGTTTACGTGCTGCGCGGGCGGCGCGGGCTCTTCATGGCCGCGGCGGCTCTCAACGCGGCGATGATCCTGGCCGTGCCGATCGAAGGCGGTCACTACCTCGTGGACGTGATCGGCGGCGCGGCGGCCGCGCTGGCCGCCATATGGGTCACCGCGAGGCTCGAGTTGATGCTCGAGGCGAGCGCGCCGGCTGCGGCGCCCGCGGTCGCGGGCGAGTGAGCGCGCGTGGCCGGGCGGCCCTCGCGCCACGGCAGGCCGTCGCAAAATTCAACAAAGTGAATTCGGCGACGGCCCATTAAGCCAATTTTAACGCATATGCGGTCAAATGACCTGGTCACGACACATCCTCGTAAGGAGCGGACACTATGTTTAGGACCATTCGCAAGCTGATCAACGACGAGTTCGGCGCCACGGCCATCGAATATGGCCTCATCGCCGCCCTCATCGCCGTCGCCGCCGTTGGCGCCATGACGACCTTGGGCAGCAACCTCGGCAAACTGTTCAACAACGTCGCAGGCAACCTGTAGGCCGCGTGGGCGGGGCGAGACAAAGCCCCTGCCGGACGGAGCATCGGACAAATCGCGGGGCGACTTCTTGGCCGCCTCGCGATTTCCGGCCCGGCTGTGAGCCGCCGCCGCTATGCGACCGACGTGGAAGGCATGACGATCTATGTCCTCAGCGATCCTGTACCACCAGATCGTCCTGTTGCTGTTCATCGGGTTGATGAGCTGGGCCGCGTTGTCTGACGCGCTCCACTACATAATCCCGAATTCGATCACCCTTTCCCTTCTGATCCTCTACCCGGCGCACATGCTTTCGGCCCCCGAGCGGGTGAACTGGCTCGGCGGCATCCTTGGCGCAGGAATTCTCTTCGCGCTCGGCGTCGGCATCTTCGCCCGCGGCATCGCCGGCGGCGGCGACGTCAAGCTGCTCAGCGCGACCGCGTTGTGGGTGGGACCCGCTCATCTGCCGGCGTTCTTCATCGTCATGGGATTTACGGGCGGTGCGCTCGCCATCGTCGTCCTGGTCGCGCGCCATGCCCGGCGGCTGCGTTTGCGTCTGGCCGGCGGCAACACCGACTGCCTCGCGTCCGCGGTGCCCGCCGATGCGACGACCTCCTCCACCGAGCTGGTGCCCTACGGCGTCGCGATCGCCGTGGGGGGCGCCTATGTCGGCCTCCAGCTCTTGATCGGAACCTGAAGAAGGAGCCCGAGCGATGAGATTGCGCGCCATACTCTTTGCCGTCATTGCGATCGTCATCGCATTCGGCACGGCGCAGCTCGCCCGCAGCTGGCTTGCCGGCCAGCGGGCCGAGCTCGAGGCCTCGAAGAAGGTCGAGAAGGCCTCGACCTTCGTTCTCGTCGCGAGCCGGGACCTGCCGACGGGCAGTTTCGTCCGTCCGGAGGACATGAGCTGGACCGCCTGGCCGGAGGGTCAGATCTCCGACAGCTACATACTGAAGGGCAATGATAAGGACAAGAATACGGAGCAGGCGCTCGTCGGCTCCGTCGTGCGCACACGTGTCGCCGCCGGCGAGCCGCTGTCGCTCGGCCGCGTCGTCAAGCCCGGCGACCGCGGCTTCCTCGCCGCCGTGCTGACGCCCGGCATGCGCGCGGTGTCGGTGTCGGTAACGGCCACTTCCGGCATCGCCGGCCTCGTCTTCCCGGGCGACCGCGTGGACCTCGTGCTGTCGCACGCCATCAAGTACACCAACGAGCCGGCTAATGGGGGCCAACCCCGGCTTGCCAGCGAGACCGTCGTGCATGATTTGCGCGTGCTCGCCATCGACCAGACGACGGACGATCAGAACGGCAAGCCCGTATTGGCGAAGAACATCACCTTCGAAGTGACGCCCAAGCAGGTCGAGATGATCGAGGTCGCCAGCGATCTCGGCAAGCTTTCCCTGAGCCTGCGCAGCCTCGGGCATGAAGCGGATACCACCGCCGCAGACGCCATCACGACCTTCACCTGGGACAGCGACGTAAGCAAGCTGCTGCCCCCGCCGCCCCGTCCCGGCGCGAAGAAGCCGTCCGGGCCCGCGGCTCCCGCGCTGACCGTGCTGCGTGGCGGTGGCGACACCGAGAGTGTCGCTGCCCGCACCCCGAACGGCCGCGCTGCGGCCGGCGCGGAGGGTTCCGATGCCAATGCTGGCGCCAATGCCGGAACGACTTCCGGAAACACGGGAGAAACCAAATGACCCGGTCTCGGTCTCTCATCCTCGTGCTGGCGCTTGCCATCGGCGCGCTCGCCGGCGGCGCGTCAGCAAGGACGGCGCTCGCCCAGCAGGTCATTCCGACCACTGGCGAACCCATCGTGCTCCAGGTCAACCGGGGCGTTCTCATCAAGCTCGAGCGCGAC
>CAWJFP010000028.1:0-137073 GCA_963842155.1 uncultured Pseudomonadota bacterium | reverse complement strand
ATCCCTTACCGGTTTCTGGGCGGCGGGACGAATGTGCTGGTGGTCGACGGAGAATTGCCGTGGGTGATGTTGCAACTGCCTTCGGCGCCGTCAACGGCGAAAATCGGAGGGAACCGCGCATACATCGACGCGGCGGCGGACTTGGGTGGCACGGTGACGCTACTGCGCAAAAAAGAATTGGGCCGGGGCATGGAAGGGTTGATCGGGGTGCCGGGCAGCATTGGCGGGGCGTTGCGCATGAATGCCGGGGCCTACGGAACGCAGATTGGAACCTACGTCCGCGTGGTGGAGCTGTATCGCGGAGCGAGCGGGAGAATTGAAACCCTGCGTGGCGAGGACATCCACTTTGATTACCGGCACACCTCGTTTGCGCCGGACGACGTGATGTTACGGGTGGAACTGGAGTCTGCCGTCGAAGCCCTACAATAAATCGTGGCGGGCATAAAAATATGCAACGAAAAACGGCGCAACAGCCAGCCACTCAATCAGAAAAGCGCCGCCTGCATATTTAAGAACCCGCCGGGCGGGTCGGCGGGGCGAATGATCGACGACGCTGCAGTTGAAGGGATACCGGCGCGGGGGAGCGATGGTCAGCGATCGCCACGCCAATTTTTTCGTCAACGCCGGCGAATCGAGTCCTCCGACTACACGCCGGGATTGATCGACGACGTACGGAAACGCGTGCGCTCAGCGTTTCGAGTGGATCTCGAAAACGAAGTGATCGTGTGGAATAACTGAGAAGAGCCAAAACTATGGAAGCGGAAGCTTATCCCCAGGAAGTACTCGCCGAACAGGAACCGCGATATTTGCGGCGGCACAAGCCGCTGGAAATCAAGCGGCGGAAGTTCGGGAAGAAAGCATGGAAGGGTTATCTGCGGTGGCCGGCGATCGCTGTGGCGGCAGTGGCCGCGGTGGTTGGGGTGTATCTGGCCAGCCATTTCCTGCTCACCTCGCCGAGCATGTCGCTGGTCCATCCGGGCCAAGTGGAACTGGTGGGGAATAAGTATGTGTCGCGCGCCGCGGTGCTGGAGATTTTTTCCGGCGATCGCGGACGAAGCGTGCTGCTAATTCCTATCCAGGAGAGGCGCCACCAACTGGAAACGCTGCCGTGGGTGGAGCAAGCGGCGGTGCGCCGCGCGCTGCCGAATCGTATCGAGGTGGAATTGGTTGAGCGGGTGCCAGTAGCGTTCCTGCGGCAAGGAAGCGAGCTGGCCCTGGCGGACGCCCATGGGGTGATTCTGGACCGTCCGCTAGAAGGCGATTTCCATTTTCCGGTGGTGACTGGAATCAATGCGGCGATGCCCGCCGATGCGCGGGACCGGCGGATGCAAATGTATTCGGCCTTTCTGCACGGGATCGACGCGGCGCGCGGCGGCGCCAGCGAGATGGTGAGCGAAGTGGAAGTGCAGGACGTGACCGACTTGAAGGCCACGCTCCAGGGACTTCCTCCGGCGGGCGGCAAGCTGGCCGGACCAAACCCCGCGTGGACCGAAGCGGACGGGCCGTTGTTCGTCCATTTTGGTGACCGGGATTTCCAGGCCAGGTATCAGACCCTGCTCGATAACCTGGGTCAGTGGCGAGCAACGGCGGGCCGTGTCGAGTCAGTCGATCTGCGATTCGACCGCGAAGTGGTGGTGAACCCTGAAGAGCATCTGCCCCTGCGGCGCGCATGGCGTCCGCAGCGGCGGCGGTTTCAGCCACTGGGACCGCAGGACACATCGGGACGGGGCACGGCGCGACGCCAACGGCAAAACCCGTGTCCGCGCACGTCGCCAAGGCGTCCAGTTCCAAGCCGGCCGCGAATAAGGGGCACGACCACTGAGTTCCAGCACTCGGAGGGATTGAGATTCATGTCAGCGCTGGAGGGGCCAGCGTCTGAAGCAACGAAGGAGCAGGGGACTTGGGAAAAAAGAGACAGACAAGTGGTCCGGGCTCGATATCGGGAGCACGAAAACCTGTGCGTTGATCGGCGAGATCGATGACGACGGTCATGTGAGGTTTCTCGGCTTGGGAGCCGCCGAATCGAAAGGCTGGCGCAAGGGCCAGATCGTGAATCTGGATTTGGCGGTCAGCTCGATCCGGCGCGCCGTCGAGGAAGCCGAGCAGCTGGTGGGTTTTCCGGTGGAGTCCGCGCTGATTGGGGTGGCCGGCGGGCACGTTCGTGGGGTGAATAGCCGCGGAGGAATTACCCTGGGGCAGAAATCGCGGGACGTGGATCGCGACGACGTGCGGCGCGCGGTGGACGCAGCGCGCAACATTTCACTGCCGGCGGACCGCGAAGTATTGCACGTATTGCCGCAAGAGTTCTTCTGGATGCGCAGGACAACATCCGCGATCCCGCGGGGATGCTGGGGCAGCGCCTGGAAGCGAACGTGCACATCTGCCACCGGCTTCGGCCGCCGCCGCGCAGAACGTGGTAACCGCGGTGAATCGCGCCGGGGTGCGAGTGACCGACACGGTGCTCGAAGCGCTGGCTTCGGCGGATGCGTGCCTGACCCAAGATGAGCGCGAACTGGGCGTATGCCTGCTGGATATCGGCGGTGGCACTACGGAAGTGATCGTCTACAGCGGCGGGGTGGTGCGTCACACCGGCGCGGTACCGGTGGGTGGCGACCATTTTACGAACGACTTGGCCGTGGGGCTGCGCACGCCTATTCCGGAAGCGGAGGCGATCAAGAAGAAGCACGCCACCGCTTGCCGCGGAGACGATGGCCCAGGACGCAGCCATCGAGATCGCCAGTGTGGGCGACCGTCCGCCGCGAACGATTTACTCGCGCATGTTGTGTGAAATTGCGGAAGCGCGCAGCCAGGAATTGATCACCCTGGTGCGCGACGACCTTCGCCACGCCGGCCTGGATTGGCAGATTCCGCGCGGGCCTGGTGTTCACCGGTGGTGGAGCGCGCCTCCACGGTCTGACGGAACTCGCCGAGCGCATGCTGGCTATGCCGGCGCGTATCGCGTCGCCGCGCGGGTTGGCAGGCATGAGTGAAGAGGTATCACAACCGGAATATTCGACGTCGGTAGGGCTGGTGTTGTACGGGACGCGCGCGCGCCGCATGGCGGGGCAGCGGGCGACCGGATGGACCGGCAAGTTCAAAGCATTATTTGCAGGACAGTCATGAGGAATCCTCGAGGGGAGGGATTATGTCGAGAGATGCAGGGCTGCGGGTTTCATTTAGTGAGGATGTTACCAACGGCGCTCGGATCAAGGTCATCGGAGTGGGCGGTGGCGGTTCGAACGCGGTGAATCGCATGATTCGGGCGAAGGTGGAAGGCGTTGAGTTCATTGCCGCCAACACCGATTTGCAGGCGCTGAAGTTGTCGCAGGCGCCGGTCAAGCTGCAACTGGGCGCGAAGCTCAGCAAAGGCTTGGGCGCGGGCGCCAACCCCGAGGTCGGGCGGAAGGCCGCGCTCGAGGACACCGAGAAAATTCTAGAAGCGCTGGACGGCGCGGACATGGTGTTCGTCACCGCCGGACTGGGTGGAGGAACGGGAAGCGGCGCGGCGCCGGTGGTGGCCAACCTGGCCAGCGAGCTCGTGCGCGGTGCACCGTGGCGGTGGTTACCAAGCCGTTCGCGTTCGAGGGCAAGCGGCGCTTGCAGCAGGCCGAGCAATCGCTGGCCGAGCTGATCGGCTGCGTCGATACCGTGGTGGTGATTCCCAACGAGCGCTTGATGGAAACGGTCGAGCACGGGACCAGCTTCTTCGAAGCGTTTCGCATCGCCGACGATATTCTGCGCCAAGCGGTGCAGGGCATCAGCGACATCATCACGATTCCAGGGATCATCAACCGCGACTTCGCGGACGTGAAAACCATCATGTCCGGGCAAGGCTACGCGGTGATGGGCACGGCGGTAGCGAGCGGTCCGAACCGCGCTGTCGACGCGGCCAACCGGGCCATCAACAGCCCGCTGCTGGAAGACAATTGCATCCAGGGCGCGCAGGGAATTCTGATCAACATTACCGGATCGTCCACGCTGAGCCTGCACGAGGTGCATGAGGCGTCGTCGATCATTCAGAAGGCCGCGCACGAAGACGCCAACATTATTTTCGGCGCGGTGCAGGACGATGCGATGAAGGAATCGGTGAAGATCACCGTCATTGCGGCGGGGTTCCGCGAGGCCTGGCGATTCGCAAGAATCAGCCGCGTCCGTCGTATCTACCCAAGACGTGGAAGGCAGCCCGCGAGCCACAGCCCGCTGCCATGGACGCTCCGCGCGGCATCGATGAAATGATTCACAAGATTCGCCGACGATCTGGATGTCCCCACGTTCCTGCGCCGGCAAGCGCAGAAGGCGTAGGGATTACAACGGTCTAATGCGGTAGCGCCCGGATTTCGCACCGCAGCTATTTTGGGAACGGGGAAGGTAAGCGCGAAACGGGAACACGGCAGCAGCCGGACCCCGTTTCGCGCATTTTTTTATTTTCTATTTGCGGCGGGTAGACAGCGATTCCGCTACGCGCCGTTTGTCGCCCAATGCGTCTACCATTGCACCCCCGGATAGAGGCTCGGAAGGCGAAAAGCGCGATAGGCGTAGGTATTTACAAGGTTCATTTGCCAGACGGTTTGCGCCGGAGCCGTGGGCGTTACCTCGTACACCGCGGCGGAGAGTGGCACGGTCGTGGATGTCCCCGCCAAGTCGAATTCGACGTCCTTGTTCCCCGAAAACTTCCGCGTTTCCCCCGAAGAACGAGTAAATAGGCGTCGTGTTGTGAAACGCGAATGTAGCCGTCTTCGCTGTTTCGTCGATGTTCAGGACTTGCGCCGTGCTGTAAGGGCAGCTGGGCGCGCCAGTGTCCGCACAAGTCACCCCGGCGGGGTAGGTCCGAAAGTCGCCATTGTCCATCAACGCCAGTCCGAAAGTGCCGGCGGTGTTCGCCGTGGTGAACGAAGGACCGTGCTGTCCACTGAACCAGTCGGTAGGATCGATGCCGCCCACCAAAGCAAAGTCGCCCTGGTATCCCAGGTGCCAGAGGATATCGCCGGCTCCCTTGCCATTGTTGTAATCGATCTTGATAATCCAATTCTGGTGGCGCATCGACAAAAGGAGATTGCCGTCCGTGGCGGAGTACAGAATGGCGTTGGAATGGGTCCAATCCAGAACGGAGACAGGATGACGATTCACGTCCAGGTGATCGAAAGTGTCCCAAACCCAAACTGGATTCAGATTGGTATCGAGGTCGATCAGTGCGTCTCCCAGAACGTCGACCGTGGTTCCATTTTCGATTTCTGGACGGACTGAGTTGACGATGAGTATCCAATGGCCGTTCGGCAAAACGGCCATATCGTGGTGCATGAATTGCGCGGTGTAGTTGAATCCCGCAGCGGCCAATCGGCTGTTGAGAGTCGCCATTGTGATTTCACGGATGGTCGCTCCGGTGAGGTCGATTTCCCTTGCGACGTCGGGTGTGTTTGCCGGTAGCGCACTGGGCACGGCTGTGGATATGGGGAGTACACCACCGCAAAGTGGCCATTGGACATCGGCTTTATCGGCTGGATACTCGAGGAACCTTGTATGTCCGGCGGCAGATACGACCATAAAACGTTGCCGGACAAATCAGCTACGATCACTGACGGTCCGGCGCCGTCGGTGAGGTCGACCATCTCCACACCCGGTTGTGGGGTCATGCCATTTGGAATCGTCACGGTAGGCTGATTCGTGTTGCCGATGAGCGCCCCGGTGGTGAAGATCTGATCGAGGTCGTTGAGCGTTGAGCCGTCGGGCATCTGCAGCACCGCGCGCATGTGGTACACGGAGTTGGCTTTGATTCCAGCCACCAGGGTGCCAAGGGGCACCGCGCCGCCTGCGGCTGTTTGGGTCCAGGTGGCGAGGCCGTAAGTGATGTCCGGGCCGAAGTGGATGGTTACCTGGGCAGGCACAGGTGGAGCGATGGTGTAGAGAGCCACCTGGGCATTGGCGGTGCTCGTGACCTCCCCAGGAGCGACAACCGTAACCGAGGCGACCGCGGCAATCTCTGGCAGCGCGGGGCTCGAGGCAGCGATCGTGAAAGGCGCGGTGGGCTGCGATATCGGCGCGGTGTAAGTTCCTGTGGCGTCTATGGTTCCCACGGTCGCGTTACCACCGGCAATGCCATTTACATACCAGTTGACGGTCTTTGGGCTCGTCGAAATATTGGCGGTGAACTGGACGGTTCCACCGGTGAGGATATCAGCGCTCGCGGGTGTGATCGAGGCAGTCACGGAATGAGTCACCGTTGAGCCACCGAGCAGCCCATGAAAATGCACGAAACCAAAACAGCAAGTACAAACGATGCCCTGTTGAAAATCATGACCCCACCGCATGGAGAGAAAATTAGAGGCAGAACTACCACCCGCAACTGTAACCCAAAGTGAGCTGTTCCGTTCCTGGGAATTCTGGGGAGATTCGTTACTCTTTGATGTCCCAGCGCGTAACCGATCATTGGTCTACTGACAAAATTTGTGAAGCCAGTTGTGGGTCAGGCGTCTCCTCTAACCCGTTCTTAACGCGACAGCTAAAGTGTCTCAGCCGATGTCAACGCCAACCGGTGCCCCAAAACGAAACGTTAAATCTCGGACCAATTTCCACCGGCTTCCAGCGTACGGGACTGGCGCATAGCGCCTCCGGATGGCGGGTCGCGTCGCCCCTACAGTTTGTAGCCAATCTTGCGTACGAATTCGTGGCGCAGCTTCGCGTCTTCGGGACCTTCTACCCCGGCGGGAGACGAGCCGTCGATTACCCCGACGATCCCGCGGCCTTGCGCGGTCTGCGCGACGATCACTTCCACTGGGTTCGCCGTGGCGCAGTGAATGGTGCACACCTCGAAGCAATCGCGGACCCGGCCCAGCACGTTGATCGGATAAGCTTGGCGGATCAGTAGCACGAAGATGTGTCCGGCGCCGATCGCTCGGGCGTTGGCGGTGGCGGCGCGGCGAAGATCGTCGTCGTTGGCTTCGATGCGCGTGAGGCAGGGACCGGACGCTTCGTTGAAGGCCACGGCGAACTTTGCGCCGGGCACGGTATTGACCATCACCTCGTAGAGATCTTCCGCGGTCTTAATAAAGTGGGCGTGCCCTAGAATCAGGTTGGCGCCTTCGGGAATTTCCATTCGTACCGTTTGCAAATCCATGTCTACTCCCCAATCCTGGGAATTTTTCCCAACGATAATTGCAGCAGCTCGCCGCAATCCGCCGTAGCCAGCAGGGCGGTTGGCAGTTCGCAGCGAAGCCTATTATCGGCAGTGTTGGCGACTACGGCAAGCGGCCCGCTGGCTTGGAAACGCGCGTGCTAGGATAAATGCAGAAGTGCAGCCGAATCCCGAAAAAGAATTGAGACGCGCAGTTGACCCAGATTTTACACACAACGTTGAAGCATTTGTCATACCCGTTGCGTAATAATGAAGTGGAGTGTAGCAACCGTTGCCAAGTTTGAAAGTCTTGCGGCATTGAGGGGTGTTCGGTGGTCAGCGGAACCGATTGCGTCGACGTGGAGAGGGAAGTCCCCCAATCCGAACCGGAAGTCGCTGCGGAAGTAGCGCCGGAAGTGTTTCCGGCGAGCGCGAACCAGGGATCGTACGTCATGTGGAACAGAACGCTGCAACAGACCAAGCGATATCTAAGAATCGTTTCCGGCTTCGTGCTGCTCATCGCTGGGCGGTGATGTTTTTCACCCCTGCACCGGGCTGGTCGCCATCCTGCTAGTCCTGGGCATCTCTGCCCGGCGGAATACGTTCTTGGCCCGTGTGCTGCTGGAACGCATCAAAGTAGCAAGGCACAAGATCGCGCGTTCGTTTTACCTTGCCATTGATCAGTCTGACCTCAGCCTTACGGTTTGCTTCACCGTTAGCTTCGACGCTTCCGCCTTTCCGCTACCCCGGCTTCGACACGGAGCTGAATCCGAAGATGGGCAGGTGCAGCGGCGGCTGCACGTGAAAATCCATGCGCGCGATTTCCTCCAGCGCGCCAGCTAGCAACGACGTGCTGCATGGCTCGATGGTGATTACGAAGGGAAGCGCCGAGTGCGGGTAGCCGGGCTTTTGCAGGACCGCGTCGATGCTAATGCCGTGGCGCGAAAGAACCGTGGCCAGCGCGGCGATAATTCCGGGGCGATCGTTGATTACCAGGCGCAGGTAGTGGCGCACGGTGAAGTCTCCGCTGACGGCTTCGGGAATTTCGATGACTGCAGGCACCCGCGGCGCAGCAGCGCCGCTGTTGTTGGCAATCGCGATGAGATCGGAGACCACGGCGACCGCGGTGGGATCTCCGCCGGCGCCGAAGCCGGAGAAAACCATCTGACCAGAAAATTCGCCGGTGGACGCCACCAGGTTTCGGCCACCTTCCACGTGGGCAATCAACGAGGTCAGCGGCACCAGCGCGGGCTGGACCGCGGCAAAAAGTTTGCCGCGTTCGCCCGTGGTGGAAGAAACTTTCTTCGCAGACGAGATTTGGCGAATGGTGCAGCTCAGGTCGTGCGCGTAGGCGAAGTCCACCGCTTCGATGGTGGAAATGGGCCGGCAGGGAATTTGCTCGGCGCGGACGCGTATGTGCAGGCCGGCCTGAGTAAGGATCACCAATTTTGCCCGCGCGTCGATGCCGTCGATGTCGCTCGATGGGTCGGCCTCGGCGAAGCCCAGCTTCTGGGCTTCGGCCAGCGCGGTGGCGAAGCTCGCTCCGTGCGCTTCCATCTGCGTGAGGATGTAGTTGCAGGTGCCGTTGAGAATTCCCTGAATCTGAAACAGGCGGTCGCCCGCCAGCCCCTGCTCGATGCCCATGATCGCGGGAATGCCGCCGGCGACGGATGCGCCAAACTCAATTCGTTGGCCTGACGCGGCCGCGAGCTCGATCAGCTCGGGCCCGGATTCGGCGATCAGCAGCTTGTTGGCGGTCACCACGGATTTGCCGGCGCCCAGCGCGCGGCGAATCAGCGTACCGGCAGGCTCGAGGCCTCCGATGAGCTCGACCACGATGTCGGCGTCGGATGCCAGCACTTCGTCAAAGCTGTCGGTCCAGCGGATGTCCGCGGGCAGATCATGGGACTTCTTCTTCTGCACGTTGCGATTACAAATCGAGATCAGGCGCAGCGGACCCGCCGGATCCGCGCAAAGAATCTTGGCGACCGACCGGCCCACAGTGCCGAAGCCAACTAGGGCGACCTTCATGGTGCGGGCGGCCGGCGGCCGGGGAGAAGCTGAGTTCTGGGTCACAAAAGATCCCTTCGCGCGAACGTGAAGTGTTTGACGACCGGCGTGCGTCGCAATGCGGCGCCCCCAGGCGGAACATCAAAACCTAAGTGCGTGAGAATTGTATCAAGACATGGGCGATCGCGAGGTTGACGAATATTCGCTTCGTGTTTAAAGTAGATCAAGTCAAACGGGACAGCGCTAGAACCAAACCAGATGGGTACGACCGTGCCCAGAGCAAAGTCCTCGGTTCAGTTGGGAGGTCGTACAATTGGCAGTACATCAGATCTGGATCTGATTATCCTGGTTCGAGTCCAGGCCTCCCAGCCAATCTTTCCGATAACATTCTAATGACTAGAGCTGCCGGCATCACCTGTCCGGAGGTGCGGCTTCCGAGAGCTTGAACGTAGGGATGGCGCTGCAGATGGCGGTCTGCCACAACGCCCCAAACGTCACCTGCGCCACAGGCACGATGCCGGAATCCATCGGACCGCATTATCGTGAAAAATGCGGCGCACCACTCGCTCTGGCAGATTCAGCCCCTCGATTCGCCGGCTTTTGTACTGCAGCGTTTCCCCGGTACGCCAAAAACTTCCAATCTCGGGCGTAGGTCTCTTGCCACTCCTTTAGAGCGTCGTCGGTGGGCTCGTCGCTCAGGAATTCCAGGTCGGTGGCTACAACACTCGATCCTGATATTTGATGAGGAATTTCCGCACTTTCTCTCGCGGCTGAATCATTAGAACATATCCCATTCGCGCCGCGTATCCACCCAAATTGGGATAGCGATCGAATCGTTTCGCAATCAGGTCCACATCGGTTTCCATGCTTCCCAGATGCGCGCCCACAACTCTTAGTTTTGGATTTTCAGCGAGCAGATGATCGCGGGCCGCCAAGATCACTTCCTTGCGCGGATGATCGGGATGCCGTAACATTACCACTCGGGATTTTCTTTGTAGTATTCGTAGTCGGGACTAGCGGGGTTGGGCGGCTGCCAGCACGATGACGGCTCGGCAACGTGCGCGACTAGCGTTTTATTCTCCGCCGCGATTTCGCGATAGATGGGCTGGAACGCTGGATCGTCGGGCATCACGTACCGGCCATCGGGCGTTTTCAGTTCCATTCCAATGTTCTTCCAGATTTTCACCGCTACCGCGCCATCCGCAAACTCCTGTTGAATTTGCTTGACCGTCTTCTCGGCGAAATCCTTCTGCTGGAAACCAAACGGATTGAACGTCACGCATAGCCTGGGCACGGCCTTGGCTGCTCCCCACGAATCCTTTGGCGCGCGCAAGCTCGGTCTCCAGATCACCGTAAATGCCCTGGATATCCGCCACGCAAATATCCAGAACGTGCCCGGGCCCAACTCGTTACGGCTGCTTCCTTCCGGACCTGACCGGGTTGGCGAGAGACCCGTCCACCGCCAACCTCCCGTGTATCACTATATCAGCTTTGCCGCGCGGACGCGCAAGAAAAGTCGCAAGCCATAGGCCGCCGCGGCGAGAAGCCGCCGGGCGATTGCGCGCCGACGCCTCTCATGCCAGGGTCGGGCCGATGGGCGCGCGCGTCAATTTCTACGCCGGCAGCGGCCTCGACCGGGTGAGCCATCTGCGCGCGGACGAGGCCTGGATCGCGGCGCGACTCGGCGATCCGCGAAGCCGCGTGGTCGCGCTTTGGCGTGACCATAATCTGTTCGTGGCGCCCAGCGCGCCGGGCGAGCCGTTGCTTCCGGCGCTGCCGTCGGTGGCCGAGCTCGGCCGGCCGGTGACGGCGCTGCTGCGCAATGGGAAGGACGCGATCGGCGCCGCGGTGGCTTTCCTCGGGCTCGAGGAGGATGCCGCCTATTTCGCCGTCGATCTTTCGGCCATCGCGGATCCGAGCCAGGCGAGCGGGCTCTTCGGCGGCGGCGAATTCGCTGATCTGAGGCGCCAGGGACCCCTTCTCGGCCGCCGCGAGGCGGCAATCCTCGCTTACGCGCGCGGCCTGATGTATTGGCATGCGCGCCATCGTTTTTGCGGGGTCTGCGGCGCCCCCACGAAGAGCTTCGAGGCGGGCCATCAGCGCCGCTGCGGCGATCCGACCTGCGGCGCGGTGGCCTTCCCGCGCACCGACCCGGTGGTGATCATGCTGGTGAGCGACGGCGAGCGCTGCCTGCTCGGCCGCCAGGCGGCATGGCCGCGCGGCTTTCATTCCGCGCTCGCCGGCTTTGTCGAGCCGGGCGAGAGCCTTGAGGAGGCCGTTGCGCGCGAGGTCTTCGAAGAGACGGGCGTCCGCGTCCGCGAGGTGCGCTACCACTCCTCGCAGCCCTGGCCCTTCCCCGGCTCGCTCATGCTCGGCTTCCATGCCGAGGCCGCCACGACCGAGCTTAAGGTGAACCGCGACGAGCTTGAGGACGCGCGCTGGTTCGATCGCGCCGGGCTGATTGCGAGCACGGAGGACGACGCATTCCGCCTGCCGCCCAGGGTCGCCATCGCGCGGCGGCTGATCGAAAGCTGGCTCGGAAGGGAGTGACGCGCGCCTATTTCGCCGCCTGCAGCTCCGACTGGAAGCGGTAGGGATGCGCGGGATAGACGCCGAGGATGCTGAAGCTCGTGCTGAAGAAGCGCAGCTCCTCGAGTGCCAATGCCAGGCGACGCTCGCTCGGATGGCCTTCGACGTCGGCGTAGAACTGCGTCGCCGTGAAGCGGCCGCCGAGCATGTAGCTCTCGAGCTTGGTCATGTTGACATTGTTGGTGGCGAAGCCGCCGAGCGCCTTGTAGAGCGCGGCCGGGACGTTGCGCACGTTGAAGACGAAGCTGGTGACCACGGGCCCGCGCGCCGGATTGGGATCGACCGGCTCACGCGCCATGACGATGAAGCGCGTGGTGTTGTGCTGCGCGTCCTCGACATTGGGAAGGAGGGTAGCGAGGCCATAGATCTCGCCCGCGAGCGGCGAGGCGATCGCGGCTTGCGTCTTGTCGCCCGCCGCGGCGATGTCGCGCGCCGCGCCCGCGGTGTCGAGATGCGCAACCGCCTTGAGCCCGTAGCGCGCGATCAGGTTGCGGCATTGATTGAGCGCATGGACATGGCTGTGCACGGCCTTGATGTCCTCGAGCCGCGCGTCCTTGGGCGCCAGCAAATAATGGTTCACCCGCTGGAAATGCTCGGCGATGATATGGAGGCCCGAATCCGGCAGCAGATGGTGGATGTCGGCGACGCGCCCCGCCACCGAGTTCTCGATCGGGATCATGGCGTAGCGCGCGCGCCCCTCGCGCACTGCGGCGAAGGTGTCTTCGAAGCTCTCGCAAGCCAGGCTGCCGAGCTCGGGGAAGACGGCGCGGCAGGCCATGTCGGAATTGGCGCCGGGCGCGCCCTGAAAGGCGATGAGGCGGTCGGGGTCGCCTTTCGCCGCCGCCGGCTCTCGCTTGGCTCTCGATGCAGCTTGCGATTCCACAAGGCGCCTTTCCCGACGCGGCCGCGTCCCCGCCCCGCGCGCGACGACCTCGCCCGTCATCCTTGTGCGAGCATCCGGCGCGCCCGCGCGAGGTCGGCCGGAGTATCGACGCCGAGTGGAACCATGTCAACGAGCGCCAAGTCGATGCGCATGCCGGCCTCGAGCGCGCGGAGCTGCTCCAGCCGCTCGCGCGCCTCGAGCGTGCCGCGCGGCAATCGGACGAAGCGCGCGAGCGCCGCGCGGCGATAGGCATAGAGCCCGATATGGTGGTAGAGCGGCCCTTCGCCCGCGGGTACGCTGGCGCGGCTGAAATAGAGCGCGCGGCCGATTCGCCCGCCGGGGAAGAATGCGATGACCGGCTTCACCACGTTGGGGTCGCTGCGCTCTTCGGCGCGCGTGATGAGCGCGGCCAGGGTCGCGATGTCGACCGCGGGCTCGGCGAGCGGCTCCAGGACCGCGCGGATGGTCGCGGGCTCGATCGTCGGCAGATCGCCCTGCAGGTTGATCACGACATCATGCGCGCCCCTGGGGTCGAGCTGCTCGACGGCCTCGAAGACCCGGTCGGAGCCCGTCGCGTGGTCGGCGCGCGTGAGCAGCGCGCGGCCGCCGGCATCCTCGATGACGCGCGCGATCTCGGGCTCGGCGGCCGCCACCACGACCGGCCCGACATCGGCCGCGCGCGCGCGGCGCCAGACATGAAGGATCATGGGCTCGCCCGCGATATCGGCGAGCGGCTTTCCCGGTAGCCGGCTTGCGCCCAGGCGCGCGGGGATGACGATGATGGGATTGGCGGGCTTGCTCATTCCATCGGCAAAAGCGGGGGTCTGGGCCAAAAACGCGGATTTCTTGCGACATTTTGCCGCGCTTCCTGGCTCGGCGCGGGCGGAATCCAGGATGACGCCGGGCCGCCAGGACCATATAACCGTTGCCCGCGGAGCGGAATCGATTTATCGACGCCGGGGGAGGGGCTTGCGCGGGCGCCCGCCGCAAGGGCTCCGCGCCGCTCGCGCGACTTGTTGGCCATCCAAGGGGATCGCATGGATACGTTCGAGGTGAACAAGATCGTCGGCGCGGTGCTGATGAGCATCCTGATCGTCACCGTGATCGGCCATCTGGGCGGGATCCTGCTGCCGAGCTCCGAGATCGAGAAGCCGGCGATCGCCATCCCGGGCGGCGCCGGCGAGGCCGCGCCGGGCGCGGCGGCGGCGCCCGCCAAGGCGGAGCCCTTCAGCGTCTATCTCGCCAAGGCGAATATCGGCAACGGCAAGTCCGTCGCCGGGAAATGCCTGGCCTGCCACACCCTCCAGAAGGGTCAGCCGGCCCGTATCGGCCCCAACCTCTGGGGCATCATCGGTGCCCCGCGCGCCCATGAGGCGGGCTTCGCCTATTCCGATGCCATGAAGGCGCTGGGCGGCAGCTGGAACTTCGACGAGCTCAATCAATTCCTCACCAAGCCGCAAGCTTTTCTGCCCGGCACCAAGATGACCTTTCCCGGCCTCGACAACGAGCAGGACCGGGCGGACGTGGTGGCCTATCTCAATACGCTGAGCGACAACCCGCAGCCCCTGCCGAAGGCGCCGCCCGCCGCGGCGGCGGCACCGGCCGGCCAGGCTGCCGCGCCGGCCCAGGCGGCCGCGAAGCCGGGGACCGCTCCCATGGCTTCCGGGCCGGCGGCGACCACCCCCGCGGCGCACCCCGCGCCCAGCCAGCAGACGGCTCAAGCGCCCAAGGCCGCGCCGGCGACGCAAACGCCCGCCCAGCCGGCCGCCCCGGCGCCCGCTCAGCCGGCAGCCGCCGCAACCGCGGCAGGCGGCGCTTCCGATTTCGTCAAGCTCGTGGCCGCGGCCAATCCCGATGAAGGCAAGAACCAGACCCGTCCCTGTCAGCTCTGCCACAATTTCACCAAGGGCGGGGCCGCGAAGGTCGGACCGGACCTCTGGGGCGTCGTCGATGCCCCGGTGATCAAGGACACGGACTATAATTATTCCGACGCGCTGAAGGCGCTGGGCGGCAATTGGACCTACGACCGCCTGAACCAATGGCTCGAGGACCCGCGGAAGTTCGCTCCCGGCACGAAGATGATCTTCGCCGGCATCAAGGACGTAAAGGAACGCGCGGCGGTGGTCGCCTATTTGCGTAGCCTCTCCGACAATCCCGCGCCCTTGCCCAAGTAACCCGCCCTACAACTGGAGCGTGTGGCGAAACATAGTCGAAATAATTCAGGTGATCCCGAGCAGTTCACCAAGTCTTTACGCCTTGCCCCTAATTTCATCTCATCTAAGGGGGTGGGAATGCTTTCCAAAACAGCGACGTCATTGGAGAAACCCGCGCCTTTGCCCAGTGAGCGGCGGGTGACGGGAATTGCCTTGCGATACTGGTACGGGCTGCGCGGCGCCCGCGATTGTCCCGCGCGATACCAGCTCGCGCATGCGCCGCGACCCGAGCTGGCGCCGCATCTCTTCATCCTGACGCCCGACGATCGCGCGGATGACTATAGGGTCTCCACCGCCGGCGAGGAGCTTGCCAAGCTTTGCCGGAGCGATCCCGCCGGCCGCGCCATCGGCGACAGCTTGCCGAGGCTGCTGCGCGAGCGCGCGCAGGCCGTGATCGGGACGGCGTTCAAGATCAGGAAGCCGCTGGCCGATTGCGGCTGGCTGCACGAGACGCGCGACACGGACATGCTCTACCGCTCGGTCTACATGCCGCTCGCCGACAGCGAAGGCCGCTTCGAAAGCCTGCTCGGCGCCATCAGCTTCAAGCGCCAGGCGGCCGAAGCCGCCTAGGCGCGCGCTCCGTTCGGCTTGGCAAGAGGCGCGCTTCCCGCCACACTCCGCCGGCCATGACCGCGCCCGCACTCGATGATCTGGTCCGCCTGGCCGAGCGGCTCGCCGAGGCGAGCGGCGCCATCATCCGGCGCCATTTCCGCACCGCGCTCGCGGTCGACGACAAGGCCGACCTTACCCCCGTCACCATCGCCGACCGCGAGGCCGAGGCGGCTATGCGCCGCCTCATCGCCGAGCATTATCCCGACCATGGCATCGTCGGCGAGGAATATGGCGCCGAGCGCGCCGACGCCGCCTATGTCTGGGTGCTCGATCCCATCGATGGCACCAAGTCCTTCATCACCGGCAAGCCGCTTTTCGGCACCCTCATCGGTCTTGTCGCCGAGGAACGGGTGCTCGTCGGCGTGATCGACATGCCGGCGCTCGGCGAGCGCTGGCTCGGCGCGCGCGACCGCGGCACGCGCTTCAACGGCCGGCCGGTAACCGCTCGACGCTGCGAGGGCCTGGCCAAGGCCGCGCTCTACTCCACCTCGCCCTATATGTTCGAGGCCGCGCAGGATAGCGCCGCCTACGAACTGGTGCGTCGCTCCGTCAAGCTCGCCCTCTTCGGCGCCGATTGCTATGCCTATGGGCTCTTGGCGAACGGCACGGTGGATCTGGTGATCGAGGCCGGGCTCGGCGTCTATGACTTCTGCGGCCCCGTCGCGGTGATCGAGAACGCAGGCGGCATCGTCACGGATTGGCAGGGCCGGCCGCTCGGGCTCGCCTCCGACGGGCGGGTGATCGCCGCCGGCGACCCCCGCGTCCATGCGGAAGCGCTGGCGCTGCTGGCGGGGCGCTAGGTCCTTACGCGCCGCCCTTGATCCAGCGCGCGATCGCGGTCACCACCTCGTCCTCGATGCCGAGATAGCCATGGCGCGACATGGGCTCGCAAGGATCGCCTTGGGGCGGCAAGCCGCCGCTTACGGCGATGAGCTCGCGTCGCGGCGCCTTGGCGAAGGCCTCCATCAGCCGCCCGACGCCGGCGAAGGAGCAAAACCGGCAGGCATCCTCCTTGTTGTGCACGAAGAGCGTCGGAACGGCGATCTTTCCGACCTCGACGCTGCCGATGATGGCCGAATTCCGGCGCGAGGGCGAGATGATGCTGGAGGTCAGCACCAGCCCGTCAGGGCCTCCGCTGGCAAGCCGCGCGGCCGCGTTGGCGGCCGAGATCGTGCCGCGGCTCGTGCCCACGAGCCAGACGGGAACGGCTGCCTTGGCTCGCAGGTAGGCGATGACCGCGGCCACGTCGGCGGCATGCTCGCCGCTCGAGCGGAAGGAGCCGAGCCCCGAGCGATGGTCGGACGGCACGTCCAAGAGCGCGATAAGAAAACCTTGCGCGGCGAAGCGGTCGCGTACGCGGACGAGGAAGTTGCTGCCGGCCGGTCCTCCACCGCGGTCGCTGTCGAGCACACCTTCTCCGCCGGGAAAGAGAACGAGGCCGGCGACGGGGGCGGCCTGCGGTTGGAGCAGCCAGAAGGGCTGCGTCACGCCGGGCCGCGTCGCGAGCCGAACGAGCTCCTCCCCGGCGAGCGCCGGCTGCGCCTCAAGGAGAAGTGCCAGGAGGCCCGCGGCGATGATCGCGAGGCCGCTCGTCATGCGACGCATCGTGACGCCTCGCTTGGTTGGCTTGCCCCTGTCATCAGCGAGTTCGGATCATCAATCCACCTGGATCGCCTGGGCTTTGAGATAGGCGGATTCCGGCAGCGCGGGATGAACGGGATGGTCGGGCGCCGCGCCCGCGCTCATGAGGATGCGGCCCGTGCGGCCGGCTTGGGCGAGGCCGCGCCGCACCTCCTCGGCAAACCGCTCGGCGGGCATGTTATGGGAGCAGGAGGCGAGGAACAAGAAGCCGCCGGGCGCGGCGAGCTCGGCCGCCAGCCGCGACATCTTGCGGTAGCCCTTGGCGCCGGCGGCGAGATCCTTGCGCGATTTAACGAAGGCCGGCGGATCGCAGATCACCACCTCGAAACGCTCGCCCTGCGCGACGAGGCGCTCCATCGCGCCAAAGGCCTGGCCGCGCTCGAAGCGGCAGCCGTCCTCGACCGCATTGAGCGCGGCCGCGCGCCGCGCAAGGTCGAGCGCCGGCTCCGAACGGTCGATCGCGATCACCTCGCGCGCGCCGCCCAGCGCCGCCGCGATGGCGAAGCCGCCGCTATGGCAATAAAGATCGATCACGCGCCGACCCGCCGAGAGAGCCGCCATGAAGGCGCGGTTGCAGCGCTGGTCGAAGAACCAGCCGGTCTTCTGGCCGCCCGCGAGATCGGCGAGAAAGCGGGCGCCGCCCTCGCGGAGCTCGACCGGCTCGGCGAGCTCGCCCTTGGCGAAGCGCACCTCGCTCGCCAGGCCTTCGAGCGCGCGCACGGGGCTGTCGTTGCGCAGCAAGACGACGCGCGGGGCAAGCAGGCTCTCGAGCGCGCCGAGGAGCGGCGCCGTCAGGCGCTCCATCCCCGCGGCGTTCACTTGCAGGACCAGAGAATTGCCGTAGCGGTCGATGGCGAGGCCGGGCAGACCGTCCGCCTCGGCATGGCAGAGACGGTAATAGGGCTCGCGATAGAGCGTCTCGCGTAGGGCCAGCGCGCAGTCCGAGCCGCGCGGCGAAGAAGGCCTCGTCGATCGCCGCCGTCGGATCGCGCGAGAGCAGGCGGATCGCCACCAGGCTGCGCGGATTGAAGAATCCGATGCCGAGCCGCTCGCCATCGGCCGCGAGAATCGCGACGAGGCTGCCCGGCTCCAAGGATTTCGCCGCCGCATCGAGGGCGATCTCGTTGGAATAGATCCAAGGATGGCCCTGGCGCAGGCGCTTCTGCCAGCCGGGCTGCAGGCGAATCTCGGGGGCGGCGGACATGGACGAGCCAGGATATCAGAGGGCGGAGGCCAAGGGACAGAGGCCGAGGGAGCGAGGAAGCGGTCGTGCGAGGGCGACGCTATCGGCGCCGGAAACCGGCCCCCATGAGAATGAGGCACAGCGATGCCACGACGGCGAGGAGTGCTGCGAGCTGGCGCCAGCCGAACGGCTCCCCCAGGACGAGTGCGCCCGACAAGCTGCCCATGATCGGCACGGCCACCGAGCCGATCGCGGCGATCCCTGCCGGGAACAGGCTCACGATCTTGAACCAGGCGTAATAGCCCAGGATCATGCCGATGAAGGTAATGTAGGCCATCGCGGCAAGGGCCGCGGCGCTCGCCTGCGGAATGAGGAGCGTTTCGGTCGAGGCCGCGACCAGCGCGATCGGGAGCGCGCCGAGGACAAGCTGCCAGGCGGCCAGCACGATCACCGGCAAGGGCCAGACGATACGTTTCTGGTAAATCGTGCCGATGGCCCAGGACAAGGCCGCCCCGACCATGGCGAGCACGCCCCAAGGCGCGCGGCCGATCTCGCCGAACCCGCCCGACAGCAGAAGCAAGATGCCCACCATGCCGAGAAGGAGCGCGGCGACGATGCGCCAGGTCAGGCGCTCGCCGAGCAAAAGCACGCCCAGAATGGTTGCCCAGATCGGCATGGTATAGGCGAGAAGGGCAGCCTCGCCCGAGGCGATGAGGCGGACGCCGTAGGCGCTCAACACGTTCCAGCTCGTGACGTTGAGGAGCGCGCCCAAGGCGAGCAGCCGCCAAAGCGCGCGCGGCACGGCGATGCGCTGGCCGCCGAGCCGCGCCAGGATCAGGAGCCCGACGCCGGCGACGAGGCAGCTTGAGGCGCGCAGCTGCCAGACGGGGATCTCGCGCAAGCTGATCTTGAGCGCCGTCCAGTTGAAGCCCCAGCTCACCGCGAGCACGGCGAGCAGCACCCAGCCAAGACGGGGAAGCGCCGGCGGCGGCCCGGTTCGGGAAAGCATGCTCAAAGGATCAGCGCGGGCGGCTCGTCCCGGCGATCGGCTGGACGAATTGCAGCTCCGTATCCCAGGGGAAGTGGATCCAAGTATCCTGGCTCACCTCGGTAATGTAGGTATCGATAAGGGGCCGGCCGGCAGGCTTGGCATAGACCGTCGCCATGTGGGCGCGCGGCAGGAGCTGGCGCACGACGCGCGCGGTGGCGCCGGTATCCACCAGATCGTCGACCACGACCCAGCCGGCGCCGTCGCCCGGCGGGGCCTTGAGCACCTGGACCTCGTTTTGCGTCTGGTGCTCGTAGCTCGCCACGCAGACGGTATCGATAAGGCGCAGATCGAGCTCGCGCGCCACGATCACCGCGGGCACCAGGCCGCCGCGCGCGATCGCCACGACGCCCGTCCAGGGGCCGATCTCGACGAGCCGCCAGGCGAGCGCCTTGGCGTCCCGATGCAGCTCCTGCCAGGAGACGGGAAAGGATTTCGCGAATGGCGGCGGCTGGATCACGGGATCCCTCGCGGGATGAGGGCAAATCGAGACGGCCGCCGGAAGCGCCGCATAAGCAGGCGGGAGCCCGGAAGAATCCTCAGGCCCCGGATTCCGGCTTCACCGCGCGTAAACCAGAACCTCGTTCGTGTCGGTCGAGGCGCTGGTCGTGGCCGAAAGCGTCATGCGATTGGCCGGAAGCCCCATATTGATGAGCGAGCGCATCACGGCATCCGCGTTGCGCTTGGACTGGTTGGTGGCCAGCGCCACCTGCGCCGTCGAGCCCGCGCTGGGCGCCACGGCGACGAGATCGAAATCCGCCGCAGGCTTGCGCTCGAGCGCCCGGCTCACCGCGGTATAGAGCGCCTGCTCGTAATCCACCTGCGGCCGGTCGAAGCGGATCACCACGAGGGGGCGGCGGCCGCCGAGAAGCGCGGTTGTTGCCGAGGGCTGGCTCGCCATGGCGAGCGGCCCGATCGGGCTGTAAGCGCGGTTGGTGAGGCTGGTGCCGAGCAACTCGCCGTTCTTGACGGCGACGGACAGCGTGTTCAGGTTGGCGCGCTCGCGCGCGATATAGATGCTTTGGCGGCTGATGTCCTCGCTCAGTTCGTTGAGCTGACGATCAATGCCGACGACGGTCTTGTTGACTTCGTCTTCGAGCACGGCGAGCTGCCGATGATCCTCGTCGACGGCGCCGGTGAGCCCGTAGGCCGCGCGGGTCGATTCCAGCAGATAGGCGGCGACCGAGGAATCGTTCGCCACACCCGTCGATAGCGAATTGAGCGCGGAGATGTTGGCGTCGATCTTTTCGAGCGCCGTCTGGGCCTGGGTCCACTCGCCGACCAAAATCGGGTTGCCGGGGGTCGTGCCGACCTGGAGGCGCGCGTCGATCTCGCCGACGAGCTTGTAATACTGCTCGCTGACACGGATGGTCTCGACGCGAGCGGCATGGAGCTGGTTGGCGTGCTGGGAAACGCCGCGCTCGAGCTGGTCCAGCTGCCGGCGCAACTCCTCGACCTTCTGGCCAACGGCCGTGCCGGTCGGCTTGCCCGTCTCGATCGGCACGGGCTGATAGACGCCGGTACTCATCACCGGCGGCGGCGCCGGCTGGATGGTGACCGGGCCGGCGGCGGGCGCCGTCTGCGCGGGCGTATTGGCGGCCGTGTTGACCCCGACCGGCTTCTTGCCGGAGGGCTCCTCCCCCGTCAATGTCGGCAACAAGTTATCGCTCGCGAATGAGCAACCGCCCACCGCGACGACAAGGCCGAAAAGGGCAAACTTCCACGAAGCCATTATTTCCCTGTGGCTTGGGTGATTATACCTTCTTGTCGCCAACCCCCACTTTGCCAGGTAACATGCCAGCAACGCCCACCCTTTGCAACGGGCATCATGTGTTCTTTCTGCTTTTGTGGCGCGGAAGACACGGCACCGAGACATTGTTTACCTTGCCTTTCCCTGCCCGTTTCACTAGTGTCCGACCCCTTCGGTTTGCCCGCCTCTGCCCACGGCCAAAGGCAGGGCGCCGTTGCGCCCGTAGCTCAATTGGATAGAGCGTCTGACTACGGATCAGAAGGCTGGGAGTTCGAGTCTCTCCGGGCGCGCCAATCAATCAATCGATTGGCAATTCATATCGCCGGAGTGGGGCCGTCGGCCGTTTCCCGCTCCGGATCGCCCGACGGTTGTAGTCGCATTTCTCACGACAGGGCCCCGCTCTTCCTTGCGGACAACGTAGGCAGCGTTGGTTAACCGTCGCCGCCTCGGCTCGGATCCCCATGGCACGGCAAGTATCTTGGCGCTTCGCCGCGCTGCAGCGAAGCCCGTGGGGCGTCCTTGCCCGTGAAAAGATCGACCGGCGGGCATCGCGCCGCCAGGCGCGATCGCCAGCCTATGGCTTGGTGACCGCGGTGAATTGGATATTGAATGCCGGCTCCAGCATCTTGTCCGCGAAGGTGACGTTCATGTCGCGGGCGCATTCCTTGTTGCGCGGCTCCGGCGCGAACTGGCCCGAGAAGAGCACGACGTCGCCGAGCTTCACCGACTGGAGCATGGCATAGACGGGCGTCCCCTGTGCGATGAGCGTGTGGTCCTGCAGGTCGGACAAGGGATTGGGCCAAGTCCCCACCGAGACATGTTCGGCGATGGTGATTCCGAGCACGAAGGCACCGTTATTGGCGGGCGCGAAGGTGGTGATCTGCCCCACCCAGTTGCCGACGATCCCCTGGCTCGGCTGAATGATGCGACAGATTTCCTGATTGCGCTCGCCGCGCGCATTGCCCTTCGCGAGATCGGTATGAGCGGTCTGGAAGGCCATGCGGCCGTCCTGCGCCGCCCTGATGAAGGCAGCCTCGTCGGGCGGCCACGCGGGCTGGGCAATGACGAGGCCGGCAGCCAGGGTGATCGCGGCCGCTACGGCAATTCCAACGAGCGCTCTCCGCATCATGATGACCTCCGATTGTCGGGTGTCGAGATTTGCCGTCATCATGGCGGGCGCGCATCGCCGATGCAATCACGTCAGGCGATTTAGGCGCGGCGCGCCGCGAGCCATTTTGTGGCAATGATGTGATCGAGCGAGAGCAGGCCGGGGCCGCGCGTCAGTATGAAGAGCAGCATCGCCGCCCAGGTCAGATGCTGTAGCCAATCCTCGGGATAGACGAGGAATTGGATGACGCAGGTCATCCCCAGCATCGGCAATGTGGCAAGACGGGCGCCGAGCCCGAGCACGAGCAGAACGGGGCAGGTGAGCTCAACCGTGGCGGCGAGGGTGGCGGCAATATCCGGAGGTATTATAGGGACTTTATACTCGTCTCTAAACAAGGCGACGGTGCTCTGCCAGCTGGCGATCTTCGCCATGCCGGAATTCCAGAACACGGCCGCGACACAAAGGCGGAAGAGGGCTTGAAAGAAGGCGAGCGGCAGGCGCTCGAGGCTTTGGAGCAGCGCCGCGAGCCGCCCGCGCCAGCCGGCGCCGCGCGCGATATCGCTCATCGGCATCGTCATGAGCGCGCCCTCTCCCCAACGGACTCGCGGCCCGCAAGAAGGGACGGGCGGCGTTTGCCGCGGCGCCCGTCCGCCTTGCGGGGCCGATATTTCGATCAGGCCTTCGGCGCCATGCTGCCGCCTTGGATTTTCCCGCAGGTGCCGGCCGGCACGAAGATCCAGGACGCCGGATCGTTGGCCTTCGTCGCCATGCCGGCGCAAGAATGGCCGCCCGCGGCCGCGCAGTCGTTCTTCCCGGCGGCGGCAACGCCGTAGCACTTCTCGAACTTGTATTCGGGCGCCATGGCAGGGGCGGCGTGGGCCAGTATCGGCAAGGCGACGGTGGCGGCGACGGCGGACGCGATGAGCAGCGATGTTCTCATGTAAGCCTCCTGTTGTTGACCCTCGGCTCCGGCGCGCTTGCCGCCGCGCGGGCGCGTTGCGGCTCGACGCGTCGGTCGAGGGCCGCAATCTAGCGCCGAAGCGGGGCGCGTCGTCATCAATTGAACTCACGAAATCGTCAAAAGGCGCGTGATTGCGCCGAATGGCGCTGGCCAGCTTGGGCGCGAGCCGCCAAGATGGCCTCCGCTGCCTTGTCCCGGCTTCGCCTTGGCCCCGTGCATGGATACCGAGGACGGCAAACTCATCGCCAAGCTGCTGGCGGGCGACGCGCCTTCCTTCCGCCGCCTCGTGCTGACCCATCATGGCGCCATGATGCGGCTCGCCCGCGCGATCGTGGGCGACGCCATCGCCGAAGAGGTGGTGCAGGAGGCGTGGCTCAAGGCGATCGGGGGACTCAAGACGTTCGAGGGCCGCTCGGGCCTCAAGGTCTGGCTGCTCAGCATCCTGCGCAACCATGCGATCAGCCGCCTGCGCGTCGAGGCGCGCATGGTCGCGAGCGGCGATGCCGGCGAGGTCGAGATCGCCGGATGGTTTCTCCCCGATGGCCATTGGCGCGAGCCGCCGCAGCCCTGGAGGGCCGAGACGCCGGAGAGCCTCTTGGCGGCGAAGGAGCTGGCGGCGGCGCTCGAGCGGGCCTTCGCCGCACTGCCGCCCTTGCAACGCGCCGTCGTCGCCTTGCGCGACATGGAGGGGCTGGAGCTCGCGCAGGTCTGTAACATTCTCGATCTCGCTTCGTCTCATGTCAGGGTGCTGCTGCATCGCGGACGGCGCGCGCTGTGGTTCGCCGTCGAGCGGCAGCAGAAGGAATGACGATGCTCAATTGCCGGCAAGTCGAGGCGCGCGCGAGCGCCTATCTGGACGGGGAGCTCGGCTGGTGGCAGCGCCGCCGGGTCGAAGCGCATCTCCTCGTCTGCGACATGTGCCGGCGCTATCTCGCTCAGCTCCGCCTCGTGATCGCGACGCTCGGGCGCCTCGGCGAGGCAAGCGCGGCGCCGGCTCCGGCCGGCCTCGTCGAGCAGCTCATGCGCGGCTTGCTTCCTCCCGGCACGGGTCCTTGACCGGCATTGACCCTGACGTCGGCCGATTTTTTATTTCGCCGCTGTAACATGGCGGGGCGCCTGGCGTCTTATCCCTGGGAACGGTTTTCGGGAGGACAGGGCCATGTGGCGGCAGGCTTCGATCGGCGCGCCGGGCGGAGGGTCGAGCGGTACCCCGCTGCGGCTGCTGCTGGCGGACGGCGCGGTCGCGGCGCGCGAGGCGCTCCAGGCCCGGTTCCGCCCCTATGAAGGCGAATTTCGCGTGCTTGCGACCGGCCTCGGGCTGGAGGCGCTTCGCCTGGCAAGCGGCGGCGAGACGGATGCGGTGTTGCTCGATGCCTGCCTCCCCGACATGGCCGGCAGCGAGCTTTGCCGGCGCTTGCGCCGCGCGGGCTTCGTCGCGCCGATCATCATGCTCGGCGCGACGCAGGCCGAGGCCGAGGTCATCGCGGGCCTCGATGCGGGCGCCGACGACTATATCGCGCGGCCGTTCCAGCCCTCGGTGCTGATCGCGCGGCTGCGCGCGCAGCTCCGCCATCGCGGCCAGCCGGGAGGCGCCGTCCAGGCGATGGGGCCCTATCTATTCCATCCCGCCACGCGGCAGCTCGTCGAGCGCGCGAGCGGGCGCAAGATCAGGCTCACCGCCAAGGAGGCGGCAATGCTGCGCTATTTCCAGGCCAATGGCGGGCGCGCGGTGAGCCGAGACAGCCTGATGCGGCAGGTGTGGGGCTATAGCAGCGAGGCGGTAAGCCATACCATCGAGACGCATGTCTATCGCCTGCGCCGCAAGCTCGAGCCCGCGCCCGGGTTGGCGAGTTTGCTCGAATCCGTGCCCGGCGGCTACCGACTCGCCCTGGATGCGGCGATGCCCCCACCCTTCGAGACGACGGCTGCGCCACCTCCCCGGGGCGAGGTAACTTGCGGAATTCAAACATCATCCCTGGTGAGAAGCGCGGGCCCAAGGCCTGCGCGTCTCGAACCATAAGGATGTTTGGACAAGCTTCTTCGCGTCCTCACGCCGGGCGATTGATCCGCTTCGCTGGCTCCGTCTAAGATCGCCGAAAGAGAATAGAGCGCGGCGGCGATGGCCGCGCCGACAGGGAGCAAATCGATGCCTATCGGCCATACGCTCGTAGGCGGCGGCGGCGAGTGCGTCATCGTCATGCATGGCTGGCTCGGCGATCACACGGTCTTCGCGCCGATGCTGCCTTATCTCGACGCGGCGCGCTTCAGCTACGCCTTCGTCGATTATCGCGGCTACGGCAAGTCGCGCGACATCGCCGGCAACCACGATATGGTCGAGCTCGCCGCCGATGCGATCGCGCTGGCTGACCATCTGGGCTGGCGGCGCTTTCATCTTGTTGGCCATTCGATGGGCGGCATGGCGATCCAGCGCATCATTCTCGACGCCGCCGGGCGCGTGAAGAGCGCCGTCGCCCTCACCCCGGTGCCGGCCTCGGGCGTGCCGCTGGAGGGCGAGCAGCTCGCCTTGTTCGCGGGCGCCGCCGAGCACGACGCTAACCGTCGCGCCATCGTCGATTTCTCGACAGGCAGCCGGCTTTCCGGCTCCTGGCTCGATTGGATGGTGGCCAACTCGCGCAAGACGACGACGCAACAGGCCTTCGCCGACTATTTCGCGGCCTGGTCGCGCACCAATTTCGTGGCCGAGATCCAGGGCAACGCGACGCCGATGCTGGTGCTGCCCGGCGAGCATGACGCAGGGCTGACGGCCGAGATCATGCGCGCCACCTATCTTGCCTGGCTACCCCGTGCCGAGCTCGAGGTGATGCCCAATTCGGGCCATTACCCCATGCAGGAGGTGCCGGTCTATCTGGCGACGATCGTCGAGAAGTTTCTGGGTAAACACGGTTAGGCGCGAACGGCGCAAGCCGCCTAGGGCAAGGCGTCGCGCGCCATCAGCTCGTCGAACCGCGCGATACGCAGATAAAGCCCGTGGCTGCGTGTCATGAGGCTCGCCAGCCCTCCCGGCAAGGCGCCTTCGTTGCGCCCATCGTCGTCGAGGCAGACGGAGCGGCGCAGCAGACGATGGCGCGCGGAGACCACCTCGTGAGGCTCCAGCTCGCCCGCAGCGACCGCCTTTTGCATCAGCAGCCAGGCCATGATGGCGGTGAGCCGCGCCGTGAGCCTGGTCGATTCGCGGCTGAAGCGAAGCCGGTCCATGAGGGCGATGCCCTTGAGCCCGCGCGCCTCGCAAAGAGCGAGATAGTCGCGCGCCTCCCGCAGAAGCGTCCAGGCCTCGCCATAGGTGCGCTCGAAGAAGGCGCTGGTGGCGAACATGGGCGCTACCCTACCGCGTCGGGCCTTGGAAAAATCCGGAGCGCATGGGCGAAGCCTAACAGTCCGAGGCGAGCGAATCATGCTTAATCTCGCTGCTTGAATTGCCGTGGGAATCGCCTGCGGCCCCGCCCATTTTCCGCGACTTCCCACCTCTTGAAACAGCGCTCGCGGCCTCCCAATTTCAATAATGCGCCGGATGCCGCAGCGGATTCGGCGCTGAAACGGAATCGGGGTTCGACCTTCGGGTGAACCCCAATTCTACATGTTGCTCAAATGGAGGATATGTAGCCATGCGCACTTTCGATCTCAGCCCGCTCTTTCGTTCCACCGTCGGCTTCGACCGCATGTACGACCTCTTGGATGCGGCGACCCGCGTCGACGATTCGCAAGTCTCCTACCCGCCCTACAACATCGAGAAGACGGGGCAGGATAAATACCGCATCACCATGGCCGTTGCAGGCTTCGGTCTCGACGACCTCGGCATCGTCAGCCAGGAGAACAGCTTGGTGATCTCGGGCAAGGGCCAGGAGGCCGCGCAGGAGACCGAGTATCTCCATCGCGGTATCGGTCGCCGCGCCTTCCAGCGCCGCTTCGAGCTCGCCGACCATATCAAGGTCGCGGGCGCGTCGCTCGAGAACGGCCTACTCCATGTCGAGCTGGTGCGCGAGGTGCCCGACGAGCAGAAGCCCCGCACCATCGCCATCAACGCCGGCTCGCGCACGATCGAAGGCAAGGTCGAGCGCCAGAGCGAGCAGAAGGCGGCCTAACGAGGCCAGTCCTCGCTATCCACGAGACCACTCGATCGAATACCGGCCGGCGGCGATGCCGTCGGCCGGTTCTTCTCGTTCAAGCCGTCACCCGTGCCCGAGCACGGGATGCGGCTTGTAGGGCGCTTCGAGCGCCGCGATCTCTTCCGCATCGAGCTTGAGCTCGAGCGCCTTGACCGCCTCCTCGAGATGGGGAAGCTTGCTCGCCCCGATGATGGGCGCGCTCACCCCCGGCTTATGGAGCAGCCAGGCGAGCGCCACTTGCATGTTCGCCACGCCGCGCTTCCGCGCGATCTCGCTCACCCGGTCCACCACCGCGAAATCCGAATCCTGATAGTAGAGCTTGTGGGCGAACTCATCGGTCCGGGCGCGCAAGGTCTCGCCGAAATCCTGACGGCGGCGGTTGCCGGCGAGGAAGCCGCGCGCGAGCGGACTCCACGGGATGAGGCCCACGCCCTCCGCGCGGCAGAGCGGGATCATTTCGCGCTCCTCCTCGCGGTAGACCAGGTTGTAATGGTTTTGCATGGCGACGAAGCGGCTGAGGCCGAGCCGCTCCGATGTCGCAAGCATCTTGGCGAACTGCCAGGCGAACATAGAGGAGGCGCCGATATAAAGCGCCTTGCCCGCCTTCACCACGTCGGTCAGCGCCTCCAGCGTCTCGGCGATCGGCGTCGTCGGATCGAAGCGGTGGATTCTGGTAGAGATCGACGTAATCGAGGCCCAGCCGGCCGAGCGAATTGTCGATCGAATGCATGATATGCTTGCGCGAGAGGCCGCGCCGATTGGGATCCGGCCCCATCGGATTGAAGACCTTGGTCGCGACGACGATCCTGTCGCGCTCCGCGCCCAGCGCCTTGAGCGCGCGGCCCAGGATCTCCTCGCTGGCGCCGAGGGAATAGGCGTCGGCCGTGTCGAAGAAATTGATGCCGAGCTCGAGCGCCCGCTTGATGATCGGCAGCCCCTCCTCGTAGTCGAGCACCCATTCGCGCCATTTTTTCGAGCCGAAGGTCATGCAGCCGAGGCAGAGACGGGATATCTTGAGGCCGGTCGTGCCGAGATTCACGTAATCCATGGAACGCTCATCCTTGATTGAGGGCTTGTAACGGCAGGGACCGCCGCTAGCCGGCCGTGGCCGCGGCGGCGTGGGAAAGAAAATCGCGCAACGCGTCGAGCGTCGCGTCGGACCGCTCCATCATCATCATATGACCGCAGTCCGGCAGCACCAAGCAGCGCGCGCCGGGAATGGCGGCGGCGAGCTCGCGCCCGGCCTCGAGCGGCGTCATGCGGTCGAGGGCGCCGAGGATGAGAAGCGCGGGACAAGCGACGCGCGCGGCGGCCGCGAGCGCGCCCTTGTAGCCATCGCAAGCCTGGAGGTCGCGCGCAAGTGCGCCCGTCTGCTCGAGCAGCCGCTTGGCGCCGCCCAGCATCCAAATGCCCGGTGCGCGATGGCCGCCCAGATGCGCGGGCTTGCCGAAGCCCCAGGCGGTGATGAGGTCCGCCGCCAGCGCCTCGCCGTGCGCGGCGGCCGAGAGAAGCTCGGGATGCACCGGCGTCGCCGCCGCCACGCCGAGGAGAGCGAGCGCCGAGACCCGCGACGGCGCGCGCGCGGCCGTCTCGAGGGCGACGAGCGCGCCCATGCTATGGCCGACGAGGGCTGCGCGCGCGAGCCCCGCCGCCGCGATCAACCTCGCGAGCCAATCGGCGCAATCCGCGATCGCCGGCAATGCCGGACCCGCCGAGCGGCCATGGCCGGGCAGATCGACCGCCAGCACCGATCGCCCGTGATGGGCGAGATAGCGGCTCTGCAGCTGCCAGACGGTATGATCCATGCCGGCGCCGTGGAGGAGGAGGACCGTGGGAAGCGCCGGGTCGAAGGGCTTCCCGCCGGTCGCGGCGAAAACCTTGCGGCCATCGACCGTCAGCTCCATGGCTCAGCCCAGGCCGACGGCGCTCAGCGCCTGCTTGAGATCGTCGATGAGGTCGGCCGGATCCTCGAGGCCGACGGAGAGCCGGACGAGCCCCTCCTCGATGCCGGCGGCCGCCAATGCCGCGCTATCCATCTGCTGATGCGTGGTGCTGGCGGGATGTATCACCAAGGATTTCGCGTCGCCCACATTGGCGAGATGGGAGAAGAGCCGCAGCGACTCGATGAAGCAACGGCCACCTTCCCTGCCGCCCTTGACGCCGAAGCTCAGAATCGCGCCCGCGCCGCGCGGCAGCAGCTTCTTCGCGCGCTCATAGTCGGGATGGCTCTCGAGGCCGGGATATTTGACCCAAAGCACGTTCCTGGCGCCCGCCAGGTAGCGCGCAACGGCAAGCGCGTTCTCGACATGACGCGCCATCCGCAGCGGCAAGGTCTCCACCCCCTGGATGAGGTAGAAGGCGTTTTGCGGGCTCATCGAGGCGCCGAAATCGCGCAGGCCCTCGGAGCGCGCCCGCATGAGGTAGGCCATGGGGCCGAACTCCTCGGCGAAATCGATGCCGTGATAGGCCGCGTAGGGCTCGCTCAAGGTGGGGAACTTGCCCGACTTCTCCCAGTCGAAGCGTCCGGAGTTCGACGAGGATGCCGCCGATGGCGACGCCGTGGCCGCCGAGGAATTTGGTCACCGAATGGGTGACGATGTCGGCGCCCAGCTCGAAGGGGCGGCAGAGATAGGGCGTGGCGAAGGTATTGTCGATCATGAGCGGCAAGCCGGCCTCGTGGGCGACCTGGGCGACGGCCGTGATGTCCATTACCTCGAGCCCGGGATTGCCGAGCGTCTCGCCGTAGAGGAGGCGCGTCTCGGGCCTTATCGCCGCCTTGAAGGCGGCGGGGTCGCGCGGATCGACGAAGCTCGCGACGATGCCGAAGCGCGGCAAGGTGTGGTGGAGGAGATTGTGGCTGCCGCCATAGAGCGAGGCCGAGGAGACGATATGCCCGCCCTGGCCCATGAGCGTGGCGATGCCGAGATGGAGCGCCGCCTGGCCGCTTGCCGTGGCGACGGCGCCGACGCCGCCTTCGAGTGCCGCGATGCGCTCCTCGAGCACGGCGACCGTCGGATTCGAGATGCGGCTGTAGATATGGCCGGCGCGCTCGAGGTTGAAGAGCGCGGCCGCCTGGTCGACATCCTCGAAGACGAAGGAGGTGGTCTGGTAGATGGGCACGGCGCGGGCGCCCGTCGCCGGATCGGGTCGCTGGCCGGCATGGAGCGCGAGGGTGTCGAATTTGAAGTGCTTGGGATCGATCATGGCCGCTCCCCGTCTCCCGGCAATCGCGCGTTCGCCTGCCGGAAGCGGCTCGATGGAGGCTGCTGACTGTCCGTCAATGGAATGATACGCAAAAAGCCCGGGGATGCGCGAAAAGAAAGGGCCGCCAATGGCGGCCCTCTCGAGCTTGGATGCTGCACTGAACCGGCAGCCTGCCTTTTTCGCGACGCCCGTCCCTATTCAACTCACCGTCGCCGTAGAGTAGATGCGGCCATCTGTCGCAGTCAAGCGGCATCGGGTGAACAGATCGGGAATGGCAGATTAAATCTTTCAATTTCAGCGACTTTCGGATGATCGCCTGGCGCGAAAATGGGCAAAAGCCCATCTTTTCGAGACCTGGGTGGGATGCGCCGCGCGGGCGAAAAAAAGAGCCGCGCAAGCGCGGCTCAAGTTGAACAGGGAGGCGTCAACGAAGGTTGGATCGAACCGGGGAGGTCCGAGAGCTCCAACCGACCCCGAGCCTATCCGGCATAAGTAAAGCAATCGTTAATATTAGCGCGCCGCCAACCATCTTTTTGGCTCAGATATCGGGCATGGCGAAGGGATGCGCCCGCTCGAAGGCACGGGCCGCCTGGAGGACCCGCAAATCCTGGTAAAGGGGTCCTACGATCTGCAGTCCGACCGGCAGCCCTGCCTCGGTAAGGCCGCAAGGCACGGTGGCCGCCGGCTGCTTCGTCAGATTGAAGGGATAGGTGAAGGGCGTCCAGTCCACCCATTCGTTGCCGCTGCCCGTACGCGGCGTATTGCGGCCGGCCTCGAAGGCGGCGATCGGAAGGGTCGGCAGCAGCAGGAGGTCGTAGCGCTCGTGGAAGACGCGCATGACCGCGCCCATGGCCTCGCGCGCCTTGATGGCGGCAAAATAGTCGAGCAGCGGGATCCGCGCGCCTTGCGCGGCAATCTCGATGAGCCCGGGATCGATCAGCAGACGCTGCTCGGGCGTGAAGCCCGAGAGAAGGCTCGCCGCGGAGGCGTACCAATGGGTGGCGAAGACGGGGCCGTAGAGGCCGAGCTCGGGCGCCGTCTCCTCGATTGTGGCGCCGAGCGCCTTGAAGCCACGCGCGGCGCGCTCCACGATCGCCGCCACCTCGGGATCGACGGGGTTGCCCGAGAGCGTCGGCGCATAGCCGACCCGCAAGCCCTTGATGCCCGCATTGAGAGTTTTGCGATAGTCGATGCCGCGATAGGGTGCGGCGTAGAAGTCGCGGGCGTCGGGCCGGGCGATCACATTCAGCATGAGCGCCGCGTCCTCGACCGTGCGCGTCATGGGCCCGACATGGGCGACCGCGGCAAAGGGACTCGCCGGATAGGCGGGTACCAGCCCGTAGCTCGGCTTGAAGCCGAAAATGCCGCAAAAGCCCGAGGGAATGCGGATCGAGCCGCCGCCGTCGGTGCCGAGATGGAGCGCCCCCATGCCGGTCGCCGCCGCGATGGCCGCTCCCCCGCTCGAACCGCCCGGCGTCTTCGCTTGGTTCCAGGGGTTGCGCGAGATGCCGGTAAGCGGACTGTCGGTGACGCCCTTCCAGCCGAACTCGGGCGTCGTGGTCTTGCCGAGGAGGACCGCGCCGTCTTCCCTGAGCCGCGCGACCGAGGGCGCGTCCTCGAGCCAAGGCTGGTCGGGATCGATCGTCTCGGAGCCGCGCAAGGTGGACCAGCCCTTGGTGAGGAGCAGATCCTTGACCGAGACCGGCACGCCGTCGACGGGGCCGAGCGCCTCGCCTTTATGCCAGCGCCGCTCCGAGCGCCGCGCGGCGGCGAGAGCGGCCTTGGCATCCACCAGGCGGAAGGCGTTGAGCCGGCCGTTGAGCGCGTCCAGGCGCGCGAGCGCGGCCTTGGTTGCCTCGACGGGCGACAGCTTCTTGCGGCGATAAAGCGCCGCCAGCTCGACGGCCGACAACAGCGCGACCTCCTTGCTCATGGCTCGCTTCTCCCTCCGCGCCCGAAAAGTCCCATCACATAGGCAACATGGACGGCGAGGATGCCACCCCAGCCCACCATCGGCCAGACGAACCAGACGCGCGCGGGATCGAGCGCGAGGTTGAGCGCCACGAGCGCCGCCGCGACGACGGCATAGCCCAAGAGATGCAGGCGAAAGGCGCGCAGGCGTCGCTGGCCGGATTCCATCGCGACCCGCCCCTAAAGCGGAATATTGTCGTGCTTCTTCCAGGGGTTCTCGAGCCGCTTCTCGCGCAGCATGGCGAGCGAGCGGCAGATGCGCCGGCGCGTCGAGCGCGGCATGATGACGTCGTCGATGAAGCCGCGATGGCCGGCGACGAAGGGATTGGCGAACTTCTGGCGATATTCCTCGGTGCGCCGCGCGATCTTCTCGGGATCGCCGATGTCCTGGCGGAAGATGATCTCGACCGCGCCCTTGGGCCCCATCACGGCGATCTCGGCGGTAGGCCAGGCGTAGTTCACGTCGCCGCGCAGATGCTTGGAGCTCATGACGTCGTAGGCCCCGCCATAGGCCTTGCGCGTGATCACGGTCACCTTCGGCACGGTGGCCTCGGCGTAGGCGAAGAGCAGCTTGGCACCGTGCTTGATGATGGCGCCGAATTCCTGCGCCGTGCCCGGGAGAAAGCCCGGTACGTCGACGAAGGTGACGATCGGGATGTTGAAGCAGTCGCAGAAGCGCACGAAGCGCGCCGCCTTGCGCGAGCTGTCGATGTCGAGGCAGCCGGCCAGCACCATGGGCTGGTTGGCGACGATGCCGACGGTCGAGCCCTCCATGCGGCCGAAGCCCGTGATGATGTTGCGCGCATAATTGGGCTGCAGCTCGAAGAAGTCGCCCTCGTCCACCACCTTGGCGATGAGCTCCTTCATCTCGTAGGGCTTGTTCGGGTTGGCCGGCACCAGCGTGTCGAGCGAGGGCTCGACGCGGTCGGCGGCATCGTCGGTGGGGCGCGACGGCGCGCGACCGCGGTTGCTCGCGGGCAGGAAATCGACGAAACGGCGCAAGCCGAGCAGCGCCTCCACGTCGTTCTCGAAGGCGCCGTCGGCGACGCCCGAGCGCGTGGTGTGGGTGACGGCGCCGCCCAGCTCCTCCTGGGTCACCGTCTCGTGCGTCACCGTCTTCACCACGTCGGGGCCGGTCACGAACATGTAGGAGCTGTCCTTGACCATGAAGATGAAGTCCGTCATGGCGGGGGAGTAGACAGCCCCGCCCGCGCAAGGGCCCATGACGAGCGAGATTTGCGGCACCACGCCCGAGGCCAGCACGTTGCGCTGGAACACCTCGGCATAGCCGGCGAGCGAGGCCACGCCCTCCTGGATGCGCGCGCCGCCCGAATCGTTGATGCCGATCACAGGCGCGCCCGCCTGAATCGCCTGGTCCATGATCTTGCAGATCTTCTCGGCATGGGCCTCGGAGAGCGCGCCGCCGAAGACGGTGAAATCCTGGCTGAAGACGAAGACGAGGCGGCCGTTCACGGTGCCCCAGCCGGTCACCACGCCGTCGCCGGGGATCTTCTGCCGCTCCATGCCGAAATCGTTGCAGCGATGCTCGACGAACATGTCCCACTCCTCGAAGGAGCCGGGATCGAGCAGGAGTTCGACGCGCTCGCGCGCGCTGAGCTTGCCCTTGGCGTGCTGCGCCTTGACCCGGCGCTCGCCGCCGCCGGCGCGCGCCGCCGCGCGCTTCTCCTCGAGCTGTCGCAAAATCTCCTGCATGGGAACCTCGCCTGCCATGGCTTGCCGGAAAATGACCGTCGGAGGGCAGATTGCAAATAGCACGAAGGCGATGGCCAAGGCCAGCGCGGGCTTTTTCACTTGACGTGCAAGCGCTCTGGCGGACAGTGGGCACGATTTCGCGTCCGGAATGGTACGGGGGCGGATGGACGTTGCGGCTTGGTTACGCGGCCTGGGATTGGAGCAGTACGCGCCGGCCTTTCGCGACAACGCGATCGACGGCGCAATATTGCCGCGGCTGACGAGCGAAGATCTGAAGGATATCGGCGTCGTGCAGGTCGGCCATCGGCGCAAGCTGCTCGATGCCATCGCAGCGCTCGAATCCGGCGCGTCAAGCCCGGCTGCTCCCGCGCCAAGTCCGCCGCCGAAAGCGAGCCCTGCCGTTGCGGCGGCGCCTTCGAGCGGCGAGCGGCGCCATCTCATGGTGATGTTCTGCGATCTGGTCGGCTCGACCGCGATCGCCGGTCGCCTCGACGCCGAGGAATGGCGCGACATCGTCGCCGATTATCATCGCGCCGTCGCCGAGGCGGTCGACCGCTTCGGCGGTCATGTCGCCAAGAATCTCGGCGACGGGGCGCTGGTCTATTTCGGCTATCCGCAAGCACAGGAGAACGACGCCGAGCGGGCGGTGCGCGCCGGTCTGGCGATCATCGAGGTGATCGCCGCGCAGAGCCGGCGCCTTGGCGGCGCGCGGCGGGCCCAAGCTGGCGGTGCGCGTCGGCATCCATGCCGGGCCGGTGGTGATCGGCGAGGACGCCGAGGTCTTCGGCGAGGTGCCGAACATCGCGGCCCGCGTTCAGGCGGCGGCCGAGCCCGGCACGGTGCTGATCACCGGCGACGTTCACCGGCTGGTGTCCGGGCTGTTCGTAGTGAGCGAGCGGGGAGCGCAGACCCTGAAAGGCGTGGCCCAGCCGGTTGGCCTCTATCAGGTGATGCGGGCCAGCGGCGCCGGCCGGCGGCGCGCCGCGGGCCGTGCGCCGACGCCGCTGATCGGGCGCGAGGAGGAATTGCGCCAGGTCGAGAGCCGCTGGGGTCGGGCGCGAGCGGGCCAGGGGCAGCTGGTGCTGCTGGTGGGCGAAGCGGGCTTGGGCAAATCCCGGCTGACGGAGGAGTTCCAGAGCCGGCTCGCGGATACGCCCCATACCTGGACGGAATTCGCCTGCTCGCAGCTTTTGCAGAACACGCCCTTCCACCCCTTCATCGAGTTCGCCCGGCGGCGCTTGGAGGAGCAGGACCCGACGCCGGAGGGTCGTGTCGCGGCGCTTGCCGCCTGGCATCGCGCGGTGGGGCTCGACCCCGCGCAATCCGTGCCGCTGGTGGCGCCGCTCTTGGAGCTGCCGGTGCCGGCGGATTATCCGCCGCCGCCCTCGGCGCCCGAGGAGCGGCGGCGGCGGCTGATCGCGACCTTGGCCTGCTGGTTGACGGGCGGGGCGCGCACGCAAGCCATCCTTCTGCTGGTCGAGGATGTCCATTGGGCCGATCCCTCGACGCTCGATCTGTTGCGGGTGCTGGCCGAGCAGGGTGCCACTGTAGCGCTGATGCTCCTCATCACGAGCCGGCCCGAGTTCCGCGCGCCCTGGCCGCACCGCTCCCATCACACCGTGATCGCGCTGGCGCCGTTGGAGCGGCGCGAGGTGCTGCGCATGGTGGATGAGGTGGCGGCGCGCCATGCCCTCAGCGGCGAGGTGCTGGAGGCGCTGGTGACGCGCACCGGCGGCGTGCCGCTCTTCATCGAGGAAGTGACCCGCTTGCTGCTCGAAGGCGACGGGCATGGCGGGACGCAAGCCATACCCTTGACCTTGCAGGCCTCGCTGACGGCGCGGCTCGACCGTCTGGGATCGGCCAAGGAAGCGGCGCAGATCGCCGCGGTGCTTGGGCGCGAGTTCACCTATCCGCTGATCCGGGCGGTCGCCGGATTGGGCGACGCTATTCTTACAGTGGCCCTGGAACGGCTGGCCGAGGCGGACCTCATCCATGCCCAGGGCCTGCCGCCGGATGCCATCTACCGCTTCAAGCATGCACTGGTGCAGGACGCCGCCTATGGGACCTTGCTGAAAAGCCGCCGCCGCGAGCTGCATCGCGCGGCGGCGCGGGCCTTGACCGATGAATTCAAGGAGATCGGAGAGGCGCAGCCGGAACTGCTCGCCTATCACCTGACCGAGGCGGGCGAGACCGAAGCCGCCATCGCCGCCTGGCAACGCGCCGGCGATGGCGCGCTTCGCCGCGCGGCCTATGTCGAGGCCGCCGACCATCTCGGCAAGGCGATCGGCCTGGCGGAGGGTCTGGCCGACGGTCCCGCTGAGCGCCTGCTCCGGCTGCGGCTGCAAATCGCCTATGGCCAGGCGTTGCTCCTATCGCGCGGACATGGCGCGCCGGAGACGACGGCCGCCTTTGCGCGCGCCGCCGAGCTCGCGGTCGGCATCGAAAATTCGGCCGAGCGTTTCTCGGCGCGTTACGGCCTATGGACCGGCAGCTATGTCCGCGGCGAGCCCGCGCCCATGCGGGAGCTGTCGGCGGCCTTCCTGCGCGACGCCGAGCGCGAGCCCGACTCGCCCGAACTCATGGTGGGGCATCGTCTCGTCGGCACCAGCCTTTGGTATGCGGGCGATTATATTGGCGCTCAGGAGCATCTCGAGCAGGGTCTTGCGCTCTACGACGCAGAGCGGCACCGTCCCCTCGCCGTCCGCTACGGCGCCGACAGCGGCGTCTCTTGCATGGTGTATCTTGCCTTCACGCTCTGGGGGCGCGGCGAGCTTGCGCGCGCCCGCCGCCTTGCCGAGCGAAGCGCTCGCCTATGCGCCAAGCACAGGGCATCTCGCGACCGTCGCCTATGCGCTGGGCCTTATTTGCGAAGTCGAGCTGCTCGCCCGCGACACAGGGCGGCTCCTGCCGCATGCCGAATCGCTCGTCGGCATGAGCCGCGAACTCGGGCTGCCGGTTTGGGATGCCCTTGGCACTTTCGACCTCGGCTATGCGCGCTGGCGAGCGGGCGAGCGGGAGGTCGGAGAAGCGGCAATGCGCCTGGGCATGGGGATGTTAAGAGAGCAAGGGGTCGCCTTCTTCCTGCCGTTGTTAGAAGCATGTCTTGCCGAGATAGAAGCGCAGATGGGCCATGTCGAATCCGCGCTCGCGACGCTCGATGACGCCCTTTCCCGTAAGCGAGCGAACGGGGCAGCGTTGGGATGAGGCGGACCTTTATCGCGTTCGCGGCGACATTCTGCTTCGCGCCGCGCGGCCCGATATCGCCGCAGCCGAGGCCGCCTTCGGTCGCGCGATCGAGATCGCCCGCGGCCAGAAGACGCTGACATTCGAGCTGCGTGCATCGCTGTCGCTCGCACGGCTCTATCACAGGACGAATCGCGACGAGGCCGCGCGCTCCCTGCTCGCCCCTGCGCTCGCGGGCTTCGATAAAAGCATGGAGCTTCCGGAATTCGCGGAAGCGACGCGCTTGCTTGCCGAATTGGCCTAGAGACAATTCGCACCCGCGCGGACCGCGCCTCACTCCCTCAGCAGCGCGAGAAAGCGCGCGGCCGCCGCGACATCCTCCTTGAGCCGTGCGCGCTGGGCGGCGGCCTCCTCGTCCTCGCCCCAACGCTGGCTCTGGAAGCTCTCGTCGAGCTGGGAGAGGGCGAAGGCGGCCTCGGCGTCGAGCCGGCCCTCGACAAGCGCAAGGCCCAGGACAAGCGAGCCGAGCGCTCCGGTCGCCGTCGCCAAGGCCGCGAGCCGCATATCGTCGAGCGCCGCGACTTCGTCGCCGAGGGCGGCGAGAGCATCGGCCGGCTGTGCCACAGCCATCACCCCCTGCGCGACGGCCAGATACGCGCCATAGCGCGCCGCCGCCCAGTCGAGCAGCGGCTGCCATAGCGTCTGCTGGCGCAGCGCCAACTCCTCGGGCTCGCTCGCGCGATAGCATAGAAGGTCGGTGCCGGCGAACTCCGCCGTGCGGCGCGCGATCTCGGTGCGACCCGGCGCCACGACGTCGATGGCCGCATAAGCGAGACGGGTCAAGGGCATGCTGCGCGGATCGAGCTCTTGGCCTTGCGCGGCCCATTCGCCGGCGATCGCCTCAGCGAGCGCCCGGCTCGGCAGGCGCAGCGGGCGCTTGGCCGCGCTGAGCAGGGGCTTGCCGTCGAGCGTCAGAACGAAACCCTCCGGCTCTTCCATGACCGCGACATCGACATAGGCGCGCTTGCGCGAGGCTCGCATCATGGCGGATGGCCGAGCGGCAGCAGCGCGCGCACGGCCGCGGGTAGCTCCGAGAACCCCGGCACGAGGGCGTGGGCGCCGGCTGCACTGAGCTCCTCGGGCGCGTGATAGCCCCAGCCGACCCCGAGCGCCTTGACCGACGCCGCGCGCGCCATCTGCATGTCGAAGCTCGTGTCGCCGATCATCACCGTGGCCGCGGGCTCGGCCCCGACCTCCGCCATGGCGCGCAGCAGCATTTCCGGATGCGGCTTGCCGGGACCCGTCTCGCTGGTCTGCAAGGTGGCGAATCGGTGGAGCACGTCATGGCGCCCGAGCGTCGCCTCGAGTCCGCGCCGCCCCTTGCCGGTGGCGACGCCAAGTAGAAAGCCGTCGGCCGCGAGCGCGTCGAGCGCTTCGAGGGCGCCCGCGAAAAGAGGCTCGTCGAGCTCGGGCCGGCGCCTGACTTCGTGGAAGGCGTCGCGGTAACGTTGGGCGAGCAGCTCGGGATCGAGCGCGGCCTCCGCCGGGATCAAGGCGGCGAGGGCTTGGGCCAGCGGCAAGCCGATGACCCGCCGCGAGAGCGCCGGGAGGGGCGGGACCAGGCCGCAGGATTCGAAGGCCGCGCTCACGGCGGCGAAGATGCCGTGCTGGCTGTCGACCAACGTGCCGTCGCAATCGAAAACGGCAAGCCGCAAGGCGCGCTCTTCCTTCATGGCGCCATATGTGGCGCAAGACCGGGGCAAAGGAAAGAGCGCCTTGCGACGGCACCCTTTATGGCGCGCGAGCGTGAGCCGCCGAGAGATCGGAACAGGCTGGCCCCGCTGATTGCATTCGGGTAGAACCGCCGTAGGCTACAGGGTGCCGCGTGGCGCCAGGTAGAAATCGATCAAATCGCGACGGGCAGCCGGTCCATGGATGGCCTCCGCGGTCCTCCGCGCGGCCTCGCCGATCCTGCGGCGGAGCTCCGGCTCGGCTTTCAGGCGCAGGATGATGGCAAACGCTTCGGCATCGCTCTCGAATAGAAAGCCATTCCGGCCATCGTCGATCACCTCGCGATATCCGCCGTTGCGATGGCAAACCACCGGCAAGCCGCAGGCCATCGCCTCGTGCACCACGCGGCCGTTGGTCTCCACGAACTCGTATGACGTGCGATAGAAGAAGCAATCAAGGCCTTGAAGGAAAGCGGCCACGTCTTCGGCCTCGATCGGCATTATCTCAATTCCGGCGAGGCCGCCGAGCCGAGGCTCAAGGACGGTCGCCCCCATCAGGCGGATGTGGCATCCCGCATCGATCATCCGACGATAAAGCCCGGGATCCCGCGGATGATGCTTTGCAGGGGTATCGCGGCTCATGCGACCGACCGCGAACCTGTCCGGCTCGTGCCGGCGCCGCGCTCGCGGCGTAAAACGCGAGATGTCGATAAGCGAAGGTTCCACGATCCCAGGCAGAGAGGTGGCCCGCCGCATGAGCTCGGAGGCATAGACGAGCTCCGGGCCGGAGACGCCCCAGCGATCGAGGTTTTCAAGGGCGCGCATCAGGCCGCGCGGCGTCAGATAGTTGTAGATGAGGATCAGGCGCTCCGGCTGCGCCAAGCGTATCCACTCGCGGATTTTCTGAGCGCCGAAAATCGCGATCGTGCCCCCTTTCGGGTAGCGCCCCGCCGCGGTGTCGATGACTTGCACCGGATAGCGTTGCGCAAATAGCGGCAGCGGCTTCAAGGGGCTCCAGAGGCTTGGTCGGCAGTGTTTCTCCAGAGCCTTGAACAGCTCGATGCACCTCCATTCGCCGCCGCCATGCACGGCAAAGTTACTCACCAAGTGGACCTCTCCGGCGATCCGCCGCGCGGCGCGGGGCCGCGACCATTGGGGAGACGGAGCGATGCGCGCCGATTGCCAGCGCCTGATCGTCTCGGCATATTGGGCGACAGCGGCGTCAAGCCGGCCCAGGCACTGAAGCATGAAGCCTAAGCTCAGCCGAGCATTCCGGTCGTCGGGCGCGAGCTCCAATGAACGTTCCAACGCCTCGATAGGCACGGCGAGCAATTGGGCGGCATCCTCCGCCTGCTCCATCCGCGCGGCGACGACCGCGAGGCCCTGCAGCGCCATCGAATCGTCGGCCGCTCGCTCGATCATCTGCCGGTAGAGCGCCGCCGCCTCGTCGAGACGCCCGAGCTCGAGAAGCGCGCTCGCGCGGGCCTCGTACCATTGCGGCCGCGCCTGCGCCGCAAAGCGCTCGAAGCAAACCTGCCAGCGCTCGAGCGCGATGTCCCAGGCGCACCGGCGCGTCGCCACACGCGCCAGCCCGACAAATCCTGCCGGACGATCCGTTTGCCGCACCGCCAGCGCTTGAAAGGCCACCTCGGCCTCGTCGAGACGCCCGAGCGCGAGAAGCGCGCGGCCAAGTCCGACCTGCCATTCCGGCCGCGCCTGCGCCGCAAAGCGCTCGAAGCAAACCTGCCAGCGCTCGAGCGCGACGCTCCAGGCGCGCTGACGCATCGCCTCGCGCGCCAGCCCGACAAATCCAGCTGGACGATCCGGATGCTCAATCGTCTGCGCCCGAAAGGCGGCTTCCGGTTCGGCGAGGGGTGCACAATCCGGCTTTTGTCTGGCCATGCCCTACCGTATATCGCCGAATTGTGCGGCTTCTATGGATGTCCCGGGCGGCACGGGGAGCGTGGTCATTTGGTCTCGAGCTCGGCGAAGGGATCCCCCGTCATCTCCGGATCGAAGCCGAAGTAGCGCCAGCTCTCCAGCATGTGAGGGGGAAGGGGTGCCATCAGCGTGAGCGGCTTGCCGCTCGACGGATGGGGGATGGCGATGGCGCGGGCGTGGAGATGCAGCTTGCCCGAGAGGCCGGGAATCGCGAAGGCCTGGGCCGCGCCGTATTTCCCGTCGCCCAGAATGGGCGTGCCGATGGCGGCAAGATGGACGCGGAGCTGATGCGTGCGTCCGGTCACCGGCCAGAGGGCGAGCCACGCCGCCTTGCGGCCCATATGCTCGACGACCGCGTAGTAGGTGACGGCGCGCTTGCCATCCTCCTCGTCCAGCGTCATGCGTTCGGCGCCTTCGCCTTGCTTGGCGAGCGCCAGATCGATGCGCCCGCGGAAGGGGCGCGGCACGCCCGCCGTGAGCGCCCAGTAGATCTTGCGCGTGGCGCGATCGCGGAAGGCGGCGGCGAGCCGCGCCGCTGCCTTGGCGTTGCGTCCCAGGAGCAGCACGCCGCTCGTATCCTTGTCGAGGCGATGCACGAGGCGCGGCCGCTCGGGCGCGTCGAAGCGCAGCGCATCGAGCAGCCCGTCGAGATGACGCGCCAGGCCGGTGCCGCCCTGCACCGCTAGACCGGGCGGCTTGTTGAGCGCGATCACGTCGTCATCGCGATAAAGCACGAGTGCCCGCGCGAATTGCCTGTCGGCGTCGCTCAGCGTCGGCGGCAGCCGCGGCCGTGCGCCGGCGCCCTCGGCCTGCGGCCCGCTTTCCCCGAGCTGCGGCACGCGCACCGATTGGCCGGGGGCGAGCCTGAGTCCGGATTTGGCGCGGCGGCCGTCGACGCGTACCTGGCCCGTCCGGATGAGCCGCTCGAGCCGGCCATGGGAAAGCGTGGGGAAATGACGCTTGAACCAGCGGTCGAGGCGCAGCTCGCTTTCGTCCTCGGACACGATCAGGGCCCGCAGGGCCTCGCTCACGGCTCCTGCTCCTCGGCTTCGCCGCCCGCGGCCTTGCGCTCGCGCAGCTTCGCCCAATAATCCAGCCGTTTCTTGATCTCGCGCTCGAAGCCGCGCTCGACCGGCCGGTAGAATTGCTGGCGCGCCATGCCGTCGGGGAAGTAGTTCTGGCCGGAGAAGCCCTCCTCGGTATTGTGGTCGTATTGATAGCCCTTGCCGTAACCGAGCTGCTTCATGAGGCGCGTGGGGGCGTTGAGGATATGCATGGGCGGCATGAGCGACCCCGTCTCGCGCGCCGCGCGCTGGGCGGCGCCGAGGGCGAGGTAGGCGGCGTTCGATTTGGGCGCGGTCGCGAGATAGATGACGAGCTGGGCGAGGGCGATCTCCCCCTCGGGCGAGCCGAGCCGCTCATAGACCTCCCAGGCCGCGAGCGCCTGATGGACAGCGTCGGGGTCGGCGAGGCCGATATCCTCGACGGCGAAGCGCGTCAACCGGCGCGCGATGTAGCGCGGATCCTCGCCTCCCGCGAGCATGCGCGCGAGCCAATAGAGCCCGGCGTCGGTATCCGAGCCGCGCAGGCATTTATGCAGCGCCGAGATGAGGTTGTAATGGCCCTCCTGCGCCTTGTCGTAGAGGGGCGCGCGGCGCTGCACGGTGCGGGCGAGGGCGGCGGTGTCGAGCGGCGTCGTCGAGCCGAGGGCGAACAGCTCCTCGGCGAGGTTGAGCACGAAACGGCCGTCGCCGTCCGCCATGGCGCGCAGGGCGGCGCGCGCGTCGGCGTCGAGCGGCAGCTTGCGCCCCTCGGCCGCCTCGGCGCGGGCGAGCAGCGTCTCGAGCGCCTGATCGTCGAGCCGCCGCAGCACCAGCACCTGGCAGCGCGAGAGCAGCGCCGCATTGAGCTCGAAGGAGGGGTTCTCCGTGGTGGCGCCTACCAAGGTCACCGTGCCGTCCTCGACATAGGGCAGGAAGCCGTCCTGCTGGGCGCGGTTGAAGCGATGGATCTCGTCGATGAAGAGGAGCGTGCCTTGCCCCATGGTGCGCCGCTTCCTGGCGGCCTCGAAAATCTTGCGCAGGTCGGCCACGCCCGAGAACACGGCCGAGAGCAGCTCGAAATGCTGGTCGGTGACCTGCGCGAGGAGGCGCGCGATCGTTGTCTTGCCGCTGCCGGGCGGCCCCCACAGGATGATCGAGGCGAGGCGGTGCGCCGCGACCATGCGGCCGATCGGCCCTTCCGGGCCCAGGAGATGGTCCTGGCCGACCACCTCGCCGAGCGTCTTGGGACGCAGCCGGTCGGCGAGCGGACGCGGCGCCGCCGCTTCGAACAGTCCGCTCAACTGCCGATCACCACGTTCAGCACCTGGTCGCCGCGGCGAAGCGACAGCTTCCAACTGCTCGGCCGACCCGCGATCAGCTCCTTGAGCCCATCGACCTTGCCGATCTCGACGCCGTTGAGGCGCAGCAGGATATCGCCGGGCTTGAAGCCGAGCTTGGCCGCGGGGCTGCTAGGCTCGACCTTGGTGACGATGACGCCCTCGGCGAAGCTGTCGGCCCCGATCTCCTCGGCGAGGGCGGGCGAGAGGTTGGCAACCGTCGCCCCGGTGAAGGGCGCGTCGCCGCCGATCTTGGTCTCTTCGCGCGGCACGGTCTCCGGCGGCGGCGCGAGCGCCACGCTCAGCGTTATGATGCGGCCATGCCGGTACAAGGTGAGGGCGGTGGCACTGCCGACCGCGCGCGTGGCGATGCGGTAGCGCAGCGCCTCGGCGTCATCGATCGCGCGGCCGTCCATCTTGACGATGACGTCGCCCGCATGGAGCCCGGCCGCGGCCGCCGGCCCGCCCTTGTAGAGCGCGGTGACCAGCACGCCCGAGGGCCGGTCGAGCCCGAGCGAGGCGGCGACGTCGGCGGTGACGCTCTGTCCGTTGGCGCCCAGCCAAGGGCGCGCCAGCTTGCCGCCGGAGAGGATGTTGGCGACGACGCTGCGCACCATGTTCGCGGGGATGGCGAAGCCGATCCCGACCGAGCCGCCCGAGCTCGAATAGATCGCCGCGTTCACGCCGATGAGCTTGCCGTCCATCGTCACCAAGGCGCCGCCCGAATTGCCCGGATTGATGGCGGCGTCGGTCTGGATGAAGAAGTCGTAGTTGGCGGCGCCCACGGCGGTGCGGGCGAGGGCGGAGATGATGCCGCTCGTCACCGTCTGCCCGACGCCGAAGGGATTGCCGATGGCCAGCACGAGATCGCCCACCTCGATGGCGTCGGAATCGCCGAGCTCGAGCAAAGGCAGCTTGCCGGCCCCCGCATCGATCTTGAGCACCGCCAAGTCCGCCCGCTCGTCCGTGCCGAGGACCTTGGCGGGGAACTCGCGCCGGTCGGCCAGCACGACGGTGATCTGGTCGGCCCCCTTGATGACATGGAAGTTGGTGACGATGGTGCCGTTGGCGCCCACCACCACGCCCGAGCCCAACGCCTGCTCGATCCGCCGCTGCGGCGTGCCGCCGCCGCCGTCGTCGCCGAAGAAGCGACGGAAGAAGGGATCGGAGAAGAGCGCCGATTTCGGCTGCTCGACGACGGTGCGGGTATAGATATTGACCACGGCGGGCGCGACGCGCTTCACCACCGGTGCGAAGCTGAAGGTGACCTGCTCGCGGCTCAGCGGCACCGTCTTGGCGGCAGCGGGCGAAGCGGCGCCGATCAGGCCCGCGAGGGTGAGAACGAGGCAGAAGGCGCCGCCGAGGGTGAGCCCGATGCCGCGTCTCCCCTGTCTCTCGCCTTGCCGCGTCACACCATCCTCCGTCGGCGCCAACTCGTTTCCTGCAGACCCGCTCTTTAGAGCCGGATTCAATCGAATCGAGGCAAACATCGCGTCGTCTCTCCCGCGGAAGCGGGAATCCAGTGGCCCTGGCCCCCGCTTGCGCGGGGGTGACGAGCGGGGTGTCCCAACTCGATCGCGTCCCGTTCCAATGTAGCAATTCGGAACAAAAAGGGCAGCCGAACGGCTGCCCTTCGCGCGCTCGCCAATCCTCGCGCCGGTCAGGCGGCCTCGCTCTTCTCGCCGGTCTCGGGCTTGGGTCCCGAATCCTGGCCATGGGCGGCCTTGTCGCGGTCGATGAGCTCGATGATCGCCATGGGTGCCGAGTTCGCCGTAGCGGAAGCCCGCGCGCATCACGCGGATGTAGCCGCCCGCGCGGCCCGCATAGCGCTTGGCCAGCGGGCCGAGCAGCTTGTCGGCGATGGCCTTGTCGGGAATGAAGGCGAGCGCCTGTCGCCTGGCATGCAGCCCGCCGCGCTTGCCCAGCGTGATCAGCTTCTCGACGATCGGCCGCAGGTCCTTGGCCTTGGGCAAGGTCGTCTTGATCTGCTCATGCTTGATGAGCGCCGCCGCCATGTTGGCGAAAAGCGCCTTGCGGTGGCTGCTGGTGCGATTGAGCTTCCGCCCGCTCACGCCGTGTCGCATGGTTCGGCTCCCAATTCCCTAGATCGGCCGCGGGCCGCGAAGGCCGCCCCGCCCCGGTTTCTCAGTACGGCTCCTCGAGGCGCTTCGCCAGCTCCTCGATGTTCTCCGGCGGCCAGCCGGGAATCTCCATGCCGAGATGGAGCCCCATCTGCGCCAGCACCTCCTTGATCTCGTTCAAGGACTTGCGGCCGAAGTTCGGCGTGCGCAGCATCTCCGCCTCGGTCTTCTGCACGAGATCGCCGATATAGATGATGTTGTCGTTCTTCAGGCAGTTGGCCGAGCGCACCGAGAGCTCGAGCTCGTCCACCTTGCGCAGCAGGTTCTTGTTGAAGGGCAGCTCGGTCGGCCGGTCCTCCTCGCGCGCGGAGACGGGCTCCTCGAAATTGATGAAGAGCTTGAGCTGCTCCTGCAGGATGCGGGCGGCGAGCGCCACGGCGTCCTCGGGCTTGATCGCGCCGTTGGTCTCGACCGTCATCGAGAGCTTGTCGTAGTCGGTGACCTGGCCCACGCGGGTGTTCTCGACCTTGTAGGAGACCTTGCGCACCGGACTGAAGATGGCGTCGACGGGAATGAGGCCGATCGGCGCGTCGGCGGTGCGGCCCGCGCCGGCGGGCACGTAGCCCTTGCCCGATTCGACGGTCATCTCCATGACGATCTTGGCACCCTGGTCGAGCGTGCAGATCACGTGGTCGGGATCCATGACCTCGATGTCGTGGCCGGTGTCGATCTGGCGCGCGGTGACCTCGCCCGGGCCGGTGGCGCGCAGCGCGATGCGCTTCGGCCCCTCGCCATGCATGCGCAGCGACATCGACTTGATGTTGAGGACGATGTCGGTCACGTCCTCGAGCACGCCGGGGATCGAGGAGAATTCATGCAGCACGCCCTCGATCTGGATCGAGGTGACGGCAGCACCCTGGAGCGAGGACAGCAGCACCCGGCGCAGCGCGTTGCCGAGGGTAAGCCCGAAGCCGCGCTCGAGCGGCTCGGCGACGACGGCCGCCGTGCGGTCGGCCCGCGGACCCGCCTGAATGTCGAGCTTGGAGGGCTTGATCAATTCCAGCCAATTCTTGTAAATCACGGGACTCTCTCCGTGCTATGGCGGACCCCGGGGTCCGCGCCAAATCCGTTATCCAAAAGCGGCCGAGCGCCTCGGGGCGTCCGGCCTCTCATTCCGGCCCGCGCGGGGCCGCTTCGGGCGCTATACCCGCCGGCGCTTGGGCGGCCGGCAGCCGTTGTGCGGAATGGGCGTCACGTCGCGAATCGCGGTGATCGTGAAACCCACGTTCTGCAGCGCGCGCAAGGCCAATTCGCGCCCCGCGCCCGGCCCCTTCACATAGATCTCGAGCGTCTTCATGCCGTGCTCCATGGCCTTGCGCCCGGCGTCCTCGGCCGCCATCTGGGCGGCGTAGGGGGTGGATTTGCGCGAGCCCTTGAAGCCCTGCGAGCCGGCCGACGACCAGGCGATCGCGTTGCCCTGTGCGTCGGTGATCGTGATCACGGTGTTGTTGAACGTCGCATTCACATGCGCCGTGCCCGACGTGATGTTCTTGCGCTCGCGGCGCCGCCGCGGAGCTGCTGCCTTCGCCATATGCCTGGTCTCCAACCGTCAAAAATCTCGCGCGCGTCAGATGGCCTTCTTCTTGCCGGCGATCGGCCGCGCTTTGCCCTTGCGCGTGCGGGCGTTGGTATGGGTGCGCTGGCCCCGCACCGGCAGCCCGCGGCGATGGCGCAGCCCGCGATAGCAGCCGAGGTCGAGCAGGCGCTTGATGTTCATCGCCACCTCGCGCCGGAGATCGCCCTCGACCTGATATTCCCGGTCGATCGTCTCGCGGATGCGGATGACCTCCTGCTCGGTGAGCTCGCTCACCCGCCGCGCCTCGGGAATGCCGACCTTGGTGCAGATCTCCTTCGCCTTGGTCGGGCCGATCCCATAGATGTAGGTCAAGGCGACCTCGACCCGCTTCTGGGTCGGAATATTCACGCCCGCGATACGCGCCACGCCCTAAACTCCTTGGAAACCAGCCGGGAAAGGCCTTAAGCCACGACAAGACGCCCCTAGACGGCCGCCCGGCCGAGGGGACACGAATTATAGGCCGGAAAGCCGCCGCGTCAACAGGGTTATCTCCGCGCAGGCCGCATAGCTGCCTGCCACATATGGACGGCGGGCGCCGCGCCCGTGGCAGCATAGCTGCCTGCCACATATGGACGGCGGGCGCCGACGCCCGCCCGGCACGACTTCGTCATGAATGATGCGCGCCCTCGCCCGCGCTGGCCGCCCTCAAGGGCTTGGCGCGACCGAGGACGCTCTGGATCTGCCGCGTGACCTCGTCGATGGGGGCCATGCCGTCCACCCGCGCGAGGATGCCCTTATGCTCGTAATAGGGCAGCACGGGCGCGGTCTGGGCCCGGTAGGTGGCGAGGCGCCGCTTGACCGTCTCGGCATTGTCGTCGGCGCGACGGACGAACTCGGTCGAGCCGCAAACGTCGCAGACGCCGGGCCGTTCGGGCCGCTGAAAATCGTCATGGTAGCCTGCCCCGCATTTGGCGCAGGCATAGCGTCCGGCGATGCGGCGCACCAGCGCGTCCTCGTCCACCTTGAGCTCGATCACATGGTCGAGCCGCAGATTCTTGGCGGCGAGCATGCGGTCGAGGGCCTCGGCCTGCGCCGCCGTGCGCGGGAAGCCGTCGAGGACGAAGCCGCTGCGAGCATCGGGCTCGAGGATGCGGTCGGCGATGAGGCCGATGACGATGTCGTCGGGCACCAGCCCGCCCTTGTCCATGATGGCCTTGGCCTGCCTGCCGATCTCCGTGCCGGCCTTGGCGGCCGCGCGCAGCATGTCGCCGGTCGAGATCTGGATCAGGCCCAGCCGGTCCTGGAGGCGCTTCGACTGGGTGCCCTTGCCCGAGCCCGGCGGCCCCAAGACCAGAAGATTCATCCGCGCCTGCCCCGCAGCTTGGACTTCTTGATCAGCCCCTCATATTGATGCGCCAGCAGGTGGGCCTGGATCTGGGCGACCGTGTCCATGGTGACCGAGACGGCGATCAGGAGGCTGGTGCCGCCGAAATAGAACGGCACGGAATATTGCGAGATCAGGATTTCCGGCAAGAGGCAGATCACCGAGAGGTAGATGGCACCGATCACCGTCAAGCGCGTCAGGATGTAATGCAGATAGTCGGCGGTATTCTTGCCCGGCCTGATGCCCGGGATAAAGCCGCCGTATTTCTTCAAGTTCTCGGCCGTATCGGTCGGATTGAACACGATTGAGGAATAGAAGAAGCAGAAGAAGACGATGAGCGCGACATAGCCCACCATGTAGAGCGGCCTGCCATGGCCCATATAGGCGGTGATGGCTTGGAGCCAATCGGGGCCCTGGCTGCCGGAGAAGCCGGCCACGGTGACGGGCAGCAGCAGCAGCGAACTCGCGAAGATCGGCGGGATGACGCCCGAGGCGTTGAGCTTGAGCGGCAGATGCGAGCTCTCGCCCCCGAAGACGCGGCTGCCCTGTTGCCGCTTGGGGTATTGCACGATGATGCGGCGCTGGGCGCGCTCGACGAAGACGATCACGCCGATGACGACCACCGCCATGACGATGAGGGCCATGATGGTGACGGGCGAGATCGCGCCGGTGCGGCCGAGCTCGAGGGTCTGGGCCACCGCGTTCGGCAAGTTGGCGACGATGCCCGAGAAGATGATGAGCGAGACACCGTTGCCCACCCCGCGCGCCGTTACCTGCTCCCCGAGCCACATGAGGAAGAGGGTGCCGCCGGTCAGCGTGAGCACGGTCTCGATGCGGAAGAAGATGCCGGGGTCCACCACCGCAGGCCCGTGGCTGCCGCTCATCCCCTCGAGCCCGATGGCGAGGCCGTAGGACTGGAACGCCGCCAGGAGGACCGTGCCGTAGCGGGTATATTGGTTGATCCTCTTGCGGCCTTGCTCGCCCTCCTTCTTCAGCGCCTCGAGCGAGGGCACGATCGACGTCAGCAGCTGCATGATGATGGCCGAGGAGATGTAGGGCATCACGTTGAGGGCGAACATGCTGAAGCGGCGCAACGCGCCGCCCGCGAACATGTCGAACATGCCGAGGATGCCGTGCGAGTTCTGGCTGAAGACGTCGGCGAGCGCGGTCGGGTCGATGCCCGGCACGGGGATATAAGTGCCGAGGCGATAGATCACCATGGCGCCCAGGGTGAACCAGATGCGCTTCTTGAGCTCGGTCGCCTTCGCGAAGGCGCCGAAATTGAGGCTGGCGGCTAGCTGTTCGGCGGCGGACGCCATGGATCTCTCCGGAAGGGGGCCTGGCTCAGGCCTCGGCGGGGGCCGGCGCCGCGGCCTTGGGCGGCGTCGTCACGGTGACCTGGCCGCCGGCCTTGGCGACCGCGTCGAGCGCCGCCTTGGAGGCGCCCGCCACCGTGATCTCTATCTTGGCCTTGATCTTGCCCTTTGCAAGCAGTCGCACCCCGTCGCGGGACTTCCGCGCGAGGCCGGCGGCGAGGAGCGCCTTCTCGTCGATCGGCCGGGCCGCGTCGAGCCGGCCGGCGGCGATCGCCTCCTGCAGGCGGCCGAGATTGACCTCGGCGAAATCCTTGCGGAAGGGATTGCGGAAGCCGCGCTTGGGCAGGCGGCGGTAGAGCGGCATCTGGCCGCCCTCGAAGCCGAGGAGCGAGACGCCGCTGCGCGCGGTCTGGCCCTTGCCGCCGCGCGCCGAGGTCTTGCCCTTGCCCGAGCCGATGCCGCGGCCGAGCCGCTTCGTCCGCTTATGGGCGCCAGGATTGTCGGAAATCTGGTTGAGCTTCATGTTGTCGGTCCTGGCTTTGCGGGGTTCAGCCTTCGCCCACGACGCGCACGAGGTGATGGACGCGGTCGATCATGCCGCGCACGGAGGGCGTGTCCTCGAGCTCGACGGTGCGGTGCATCTTGTTGAGGCCGAGGCCCTTGAGCGTCGCGCGCTGATAGCGCTCGCGCCCGATCGGACTGCCGATCTGGGTGATCTTGATCCTCTTCTTGGGCGAGCCCTCGCTCATGCCGATTGCTCCCTGGCCGGCTGCTCCTTGGCCCCCTGCTCCTTGGCCTCGGCGCCGCGCCGGCCGATGATCTCGCTCACCTTCTTGTTGCGCTTGGCGGCGATCTGGCGCGGTGCGACGGCCGAATCGAGGGCCGAGAAGGTCGCCTTGATCATGTTGTGCGGGTTGGTCGAGCCGATCGACTTGGCGACCACGTCCTGCACGCCCAGGCACTCGAAGATGGCGCGCATGGGGCCGCCCGCGATGATGCCGGTGCCGGCGGGCGCCGAGCGCACCACCACCCGTCCGGCGCCATACTGGCCGAGCACGTCGTGATGGAGGGTGCGGCCCTCGCGCAAGGGGACGCGGACGAGCGAGCGCTTGGCCTGCTCCGTCGCCTTGCGGATCGCCTCGGGCACCTCACGCGCCTTGCCCGAGCCGTGGCCGACGCGGCCCTTGCCGTCGCCCACCACGACGATCGCGGCGAAGCCGAAACGCCGGCCGCCCTTCACTACCTTGGCGACGCGATTGATGCTGACCAGCTTTTCGACGAGCTCGCCGTCCTCGCGCGACTCGCGCTGGCCCGTGTTTCTTGCCATCTGCTCCGTTCTCCTAGAACGACAGGCCGCCTTCGCGGGCGGCGTCGGCCAGGGCCTTGACCCGGCCATGATAGAGATAGCCGCCGCGGTCGAACACCACCTCCTTGACGCCGGCGGCGATCGCGCGCTCCGCGATCAGCTTGCCGACCGCCTTGGCGGCCTCGATGTCCGAGCCCTTGGCGTGGTATTCCTTGAGCGTCTTGTCGAGGCTCGAGGCCGCGGCCAGGGTGACGCCCTTGGCGTCGTCGATCACCTGGGCATAGATGTTCTTGCTCGAGCGGTGCACGGAGAGGCGCACGCGCCCGCGCGCCTTCCGCTGCAGCCTGGTACGCACACGCCGCGAGCGGCGCTCGAAATGTTTGGCGGACTTCATGGCTCGTCCCTACTTCTTCTTGCCTTCCTTGCGCAGGATGTACTCGCCCTCGTACTTGATGCCCTTGCCCTTGTAGGGCTCGGGGCCGCGCATGGCGCGGATCTCGGCGGCGACCTGGCCGACGCGCTGCCGGTCGGCGCCGCTGATCGAGATCGACGTGGGCTTCTCGCACTTGATGGCGATTCCTTCGGGGATCGGATAGAGCACGTCGTGGCTGTAGCCGAGCTGGAGCTGCAGGTTCTTGCCCTGCGTCGCCGCGCGGTAGCCGACGCCGACGATCTCGAGATTGACGGTGAAGCCCTTGGAGACGCCGGTCACCAGATTGTTGATCAGGCTGCGATAGGTGCCCCACAGCATGCGCGCGCGCTTGGTCTCGCCGCGCGGCTCGACCCAGACCTTGCCGTCCTCGACGCGCGCGGCCACATCGTCGGCCAGCGCGAGTTTGAGCTGGCCGAGCTTGCCCTTGACGCTGACGGTGCCATCGGCGATCTGCACCTCGACGCCCGAAGGCACGGCGACCGGATATTTCCCTACGCGCGACATGGCCGCTCCTAGAACACCTGGCAGAGGATCTCGCCGCCGACATTGGCGGCGCGCGCGTCCGAATCCGACATCACCCCGCGGGGGGTGGAGAGGATGGCGATGCCGAGCCCGCCATGCACGCGGTTGAGGTCCTTGATCTTCGAATAGACCCGCCGGCCCGGTTTGGAGACGCGCTGGATCTCGCGGATCACCGGCTCGCCCTCGTGATATTTAAGCTCGATCTCGAGCGCCACCACGCCCGGCCGCTCCTCGCGCTCGCTGTAGCCGCGGATATAGCCTTCCCGCTTAAGCACATCGAGCACGAAGGTGCGCAGCCGCGAATGCGGCGTGACGACCGTCGCCTTGTGGGCGCGCTGGCCGTTCCGGATGCGGGTCAGCATATCCCCAATGGGATCGCTCATCGACATCAGCCGATCTCCTCCTCTACCAGCTCGACTTGACCATGCCCGGAATCTGCCCGGTGGCGGCGAGATCCCTGAGCGCGATGCGCGAGAGCTTGAACTTGCGGTAATAGCTGCGCGCGCGGCCCGAGATGGCGCAGCGATTGCGCACGCGCACCAGCGCGCTGTTGCGCGGCAGCTCGGCCAGCTTGAGGCGCGCGGCGAAGCGCTCCTCGGGTGCGATCTGGCGATCGGCCGCGATCGCCTTGAGCGCGGCGCGGCGGCCGGCATACTGCTTGGCGAGGCGCGCGCGGCGGTTGTTCTTCTCGATGGAGCTCTTCTTGGCCATGATCCGGCCCTCCTTGAATCAGCTCGCGAACGGCATGGAGAAGGCCTTGAGAAGCGCCAGCGCCTCGTCGTTGGTCTTCGCCGTCGTCACGATGGTGATGTCCATGCCGCGGATGGCATCGACCTGGTCGTAGTCGATCTCGGGGAACACGATCTGCTCCTTGAGGCCGAAGGTGTAGTTGCCGCGCCCGTCGAAGCTGCGGTCCGAGAGGCCGCGGAAGTCGCGCACGCGCGGGAGCGCGATGGTGACCAGGCGGTCGAGGAACTCGTACATGCGGTCCCGCCGCAAGGTGACCTTGCAGCCGATCTTCATGCCCTTGCGCAGCTTGAAATTGGCGATCGCGACGCGCGCGGTGGTGACGAGGGGGCGCTGGCCCGAGATGCGGGCAAGCTCCTCCGTCGCGGCGTTGATCCGCTTGCTGTCGCCGACCGTCTCGCCCACGCCCATATTGATGACGATCTTCTCCAGCTTCGGCACCTGCATGGGGTTGCGGTACTGGAACTGCTTCATCAGATCCGGCTTGACGACCGTGTCGTAATGCTCGCGTAGCCTGGCTGCCATTGTCCTTACCTGTCGATGATCTCGCCGGAGCGCTTGGCGTAGCGCACCTTGCGGCCGCCATCGATGAGCTTGAAGCCGACGCGCGTCGGCTTGTTGTCCTTGGGGTCGAGATGCGCGAGGTTGGAGACGTGGATGGGCGCCTCCTGCTCGATGATGCCGCCCGAACTCTTCGCCGACTGGCGCGTATGGCGCTTCACGATGTTGATGCCCTGGACGAGGACGCGGTCGGCCGCGCGCAGCACCTTGAGCACCTCGCCTTGCTTGCCCTTGTCGCGCCCGCTTAGCACGGCGACGCGGTCGCCCTTCTTGATCCTTGACGCCATCACAGCACCTCCGGCGCGAGGGAGATGATCTTCATGTACTTGCGCGCGCGCAGCTCGCGCGTCACCGGCCCGAAGATGCGGGTGCCGATGGGCTCGCCCTGGGCGTTGATCAGCACGGCCGCGTTGCGGTCGAAGCGGATCGAGCTGCCGTCGGCGCGGCGGATCGCCTTGGCCGTGCGCACGATCACGGCGCGGTGGACGTCGCCCTTCTTGACGCGGCCGCGCGGGATCGCGTCCTTGACCGAGACGACGATGACGTCGCCCACGGAAGCGAACTTTCGCTTGGACCCGCCCAGCACCTTGATGCACTGCACCCGGCGCGCGCCCGAATTGTCGGCGACCTCCAGGCTGGTCTGCATCTGGATCATCTTGTTGGCCTCTTCTCTCTAATCGTCCGCGGCCGTCAGCTCGCGGTACTGTCGGGCGACGCGTCGGCGCCGCTCGCGACCACTTCCCAGCGCTTGCGCGCCGACAAGGGCCGGCATTCGCGGATGCGCACCGCGTCGCCGACCTTGAAGCGGTTGGCTTCGTCATGCGCCATGAATTTCTTCGAGCGCACCACGAACTTCTTGTAGACGGGGTGCTGCACGCGCCGGTCGACGCGCACCACGACGGTCTTGTCGGCCTTGTCGCTCACCACCACGCCATGCAATTCGCGCCTGGGCATTCTCTCCTCTCCTACTTGGCCTGCCGGCGGCGCTCGCCCAGCACCGTCTTGAGGCGCGCGATGTCGCGCCGCACGCGCCGCACCTCGGCGGTATTCTCGAGCTGGCCGCTGGCGCGCCGGAAGCGCAGGTTGAACGCCTCCTTGCGCAGGCCGTAGAGCTGGTCCTTGAGCTCGTCCATGGTCTTGGCGCGCAGGTCCTCGGCTTCGCTCATGGCTCAGTGCTCCTCGCCGAGACGGGCCACGAACTTGGTGCGGATCGGCAGCTTCGCCGCCGCGAGCTCCATGGCCTGGACCGCGATCGTCCGCGGCACACCGTCCATCTCGAACATGATGCGCCCGGGATGGACGCGGCAGCACCAGAACTCCGGCGCGCCCTTGCCCGACCCCATGCGCACCTCGGCCGGCTTCTTCGACACCGGCACGTCGGGGAAGATGCGGATCCAGACGCGCCCCACACGCTTGATGTGGCGCGTGAGCGCGCGCCGCGCCGCCTCGATCTGGCGCGCGGTGACCCGGCCCGGCTCGATCGCCTTCAGGCCGTAGGCGCCGAAATTGAGCGCCGTGCCCGACCAGGCGACGCCCTTGACGCGGCCCTTGTGTTGCTTGCGGTATTTCGTCCGCTTCGGCTGAAGCATCTCTCTCTTCCTCTATGCGCTCAGCGCGCGACCTGCTGCTCGTCCTCATGCGCTCAGCGCGCGACCTGCTGCTCGGCGAGCCGCTTGTCCTGGGCCATGGGGTCATGCGCCATGATCTCGCCCTTGAACACCCAGACCTTCACGCCGCAGGTGCCGTAGGTGGTCTTGGCGGTCGCCGTGCCGTAATCGATGTCGGCGCGCAGCGTATGGAGCGGCACGCGCCCCTCGCGATACCATTCGACGCGCGCGATCTCGGCCCCGCCCAGCCGGCCGCCGCATTGGATGCGGATGCCCTGGGCGCCGAGCCGCATGGCCGACTGCACCGCCCGCTTCATGGCGCGGCGGAAGGCGACGCGGCGCTCGAGCTGCTGGGCGATGTTCTCGGCCACGAGCCGCGCTTCCAGCTCGGGCTTGCGGATCTCCACGATGTTGAGATGCACCTCGCTGCTCGTCATCTTGGCGATGTCCTGGCGCAGCTTCTCGATGTCGGCGCCCTTCTTGCCGATGACGACGCCGGGGCGCGCCGTATGGATGGTGATGCGCGCCTTCTTCGCCGGCCGCTCGATTACCACGCGCGCGACGCCGGCTTGCGCCAGCCGCTCGTAGAGATACTGGCGCAGCTTCAGATCCTCGTGCAGGAGCGCGGCGTAGCCGTCGTCGGCGAACCAGCGCGAATCCCAGGTGCGGTTCACGCCGAGTCGAAATCCGGTCGGATTGACTTTATGGCCCATCAGGCTCTCTCCTCGGCTTTCGCCTCGCTCCGCTCGCGCACGACGATGCGGAGGTTGCTGAACGGCTTCTCGACGCGCGCGCCGCGCCCGCGCGCCCGCGCATGGAAGCGCTTCATGACCAGCGCGCGCCCGACGGTCGCCTCGGCGACGACGAGGCGGTCCACGTCGAGCTGGTGGTTGTTCTCGGCATTGGCGATCGCAGCGGCGAGCACCTTCTTGACCTCGACCGCGATGCGGCGGCGCGAGAAGGCGAGCTCGGCGAGCGCCTTCTCCGCCGTGAGCCCGCGGATGCTCTCGGCCACGAGGTTGAGCTTGCGCGCGCTGGTGCGGATGCTGCTGGCGAAGGCCATGGCCTCGTTATCGGCCAGGCGTCGCTCGCTTGCTTGCTTGCCCATCAGGCCCTCTTCACCTTCTTGTCCGCGGCGTGGCCGTGGAAGGTGCGGGTCGGCGCGAACTCGCCGAACTTGTGGCCCACCATGTTCTCCGTCACCAGCACGGGGATGAACTTGTGCCCGTTATGGACGCCGAAGGTGATGCCGACGAACTGGGGCAGGATGGTCGAGCGGCGCGACCAGGTCCTGATCACGTCCTTGCGCCCCGACTCGCGCGACTTCTCGGCCTTCTTCAGGAGAAAGCCGTCGACGAAGGGACCCTTCCAGACCGAACGAGACACGATGACGCTCCTCTACTTCTGGAAGCGGCGGCGCAAGATGTACTTGCCCGTCGCCTTGTTCTTGCGCGTGCGCTTGCCCTTGGTGCCGATGCCCCAGGGCGTCACCGGATGGCGCCCGCCCTTGGTGCGGCCCTCGCCGCCGCCATGGGGATGGTCGATGGGGTTCATGGCGACCCCGCGCACGACCGGCCGGCGCCCGAGCCAGCGCGAGCGGCCGGCCTTGCCGATCTTGATGTTGCCGTGGTCGGGATTCGACACGGCGCCGATCGTCGCCATGCATTCGGCGCGCACCATGCGCACCTCGCCCGAGCCGAGCTTGACGAGCGCATAGCCGGCATCGCGCCCGACGAGCTGCACGTAGCCGCCCGCGGCGCGCGCGAGCTGCCCGCCCTTGCCCACCTTCATCTCGACGTTATGCACGATGGTGCCGACGGGGATGTTGGCGAGCGGCATGGCGTTGCCCGGCTTGATGTCCTCCTTCTCGCCCGCCACCACCGTATCGCCCGCCTTGAGGCGCTGCGGGGCCAGAATGTAGGCAAGCTCGCCGTCCTCGTACTTGATGAGGGCGATGAAGGCGGTGCGGTTGGGGTCGTATTCCAGCCGCTCGACCACCGCCGGCATGCCCCATTTGGCGCGGCGCACGAAATCGACGAGGCGGTAGCGGCGCTTGTGCCCGCCGCCCTTCTGCCAGGTCGTGATATGGCCATGGTTGTTGCGCCCGCCGGTGGAATGCTTGCCCTCGGTGAGCGCCTTGACGGGATTGCCCTTCCACAACTCCGAGCGGTCGACCATCACGAGGCCGCGCAGGCTCGGGGTGGCCGGCTTGAATGTCTTGAGCGCCATGGTTTGCCGCCGCTCCCTCAGATACCCGTGGTCACGTCGATGGTCTGGCCTTCGACGAGCGACACGATCGCCTTCTTGATGTCCGAGCGCCGCCCCATCCGGCCGCGGAAGCGCTTCGTCTTGCCGGCGAGGCGGATAGTGTTGATCGCCTTCACCTTGACCTTGAAGAGGCCCTCGATCGCCGCCTTGATCTCGGGCTTGGTAGCGTCGAGCGGCACGCGGAATGTCACCTGGTTGTGCTCCGAGCCGCGCGTCGACTTCTCCGTCACCAACGGCGCGCGCACGATCTCGTACATGCGCTCCTGGCTCACTACGGCCTTGCCGGAATGGCGCTTGGTCATCGCAGGCGCTCCTGCAGCTTCTCGACCGCCGCGCGGGTGAGCACGAGGGTGTCACGGCGCAGGATGTCGTAGACGTTGGCGCCCTGCTGGGGCAGCAGGTCCACCCCGGGCAGGTTGCGCGCGGCGCGCGCGAAATTGGCGTCGAGCTCCGGCCCGTCGATGATCAGCACCGACGCCCAGCCGAGCTTGCCGAGGCGCTTGGCGAGCGCGCCTGTCTTGGCCTCGGCGATGCGCGCCTCGTCGATGACGACGAGCTTGCCCTCGGCCTGCTTGGCCGAGAGGGCCGTGCGCAAGGCGAGCTTCCGCACCTTCTTCTGCAGGTCGAAGGCGTGGCTGCGCACCACCGGGCCGAAGATCACGGCGCCGCCGCGGAACTGGGGCGAGCGCAGGCTGCCCTGCCGCGCACGGCCGGTGCCCTTCTGCTTGTAGGGCTTCTTGGTCGTGCCGCTGATGTCGCTGATGCCCTTGGTCTTGTGCGTGCCTTGGCGGCGCTTGGCGAGTTGCCAATTGACCATGCGCGCGAGGATGTCCTTGCGCAGCGCCACGCCGAACACGGCCTCCTCGAGCTCGAGCTCGCCGACCGACTTGTTGTCGAGATTGATGATCTTGGCCTTCATGGCGCTCATGCCTCGCTCGTCCCGGCGGCGGCCTCGGGTGCCGCGGTCGACGGCGCCTTCACCACGGCGCCGGGGAAGGGGAGATCCTTGGGCGCCGGCCGCTTGACCGCGTCGCGCACCAGCACATAGCCCCCGGCCGCGCCCGGCACCGCGCCCTCGATCATGATGAGGCCGCGCGCAGCGTCGGTCGCCGCCACCTTGACGTTCTGCGTGGTGCGCCGGCAGTCGCCCAGATGGCCGGCCATCTTCTTGCCCTTGAAGGTCTTGCCCGGATCCTGGCGGTGGCCGGTCGAGCCGTGGCTGCGATGGGAGATCGAGACGCCGTGGCTCGCGCGCAGACCGCCGAAATGATGGCGCTTGATGGCGCCGGCGAAACCCTTGCCGATGGTGGTGCCGGTCACGTCGACGAATTGGCCGGGCAGGAAATGCTCGACCGAGAGCTCGGCGCCCACCTCGATGAGAGCGTCGGGGCTGACGCGGAACTCGACCAGCTTGCGCTTGGGCTCGACCTTGGCCTTGGCGAAATGGCCGCGCTCGCCCTTGGTGAGCGCCTTGACCTTGGCTTTGCCGACGCCGAGCTGGAGGGCGGTATAGCCGTCCGTCTCCCGGGTGCGCTGGGCCACCACCTGGCAGGCCTCGACCTGAAGCACGGTGACGGGCACATGCTCGCCGCTCTCCCGGAAGAGGCGGGTCATGCCGACCTTGCGCGCGACGAGCCCGGTACGCATTGCCGTCATCCCCTAGAGCTTGATCTCGACATCGACGCCGGCGGCGAGGTCGAGCTTCATCAGCGCGTCCACCGTCTGGGGCGTCGGGTCGACGATGTCGAGCAGCCGCTTGTGGGTGCGGATCTCGAACTGCTCGCGCGACTTCTTGTCGACGTGGGGCGAGCGGTTCACCGTGAATTTCTCGATCCGCGTCGGCAGCGGAATCGGCCCCCGCACGCGCGCGCCCGTGCGCTTCGCCGTATTGACGATCTCGCTCGTCGACTGGTCGAGCACGCGGTGGTCGAACGCCTTGAGGCGGATCCGGATGTTCTGATTGTCCATCGCCATGTTCGTCGCCTTCCGCCCGGGTCGCGCGCCCGGGCTCTCCTATCAGCCTGTTTATTGAATGATCTTGGCGACGACGCCGGCGCCGACGGTGCGGCCGCCCTCGCGGATGGCGAAGCGCAGCCCCTCGTCCATGGCGATCGGCGCGATCAGCTCGACCTCCATCGACACATTGTCGCCCGGCATCACCATCTCCACCCCGTCCGGCAGCTTGACCGAGCCGGTCACGTCGGTGGTGCGGAAATAGAATTGCGGCCGGTAGTTCGAGAAGAACGGCGTGTGACGGCCGCCCTCTTCCTTGGTGAGGATATAGGCCTCGGCATGGAACTTGGTGTGCGGCGTGATCGAGCCGGGTGCGGCCAGCACCTGGCCGCGCTCGACCTCCTCGCGCTTGGTGCCGCGCAGCAGCACGCCGATATTGTCGCCGGCCTCGCCCTGATCGAGCAGCTTGCGGAACATCTCCACCCCGGTCGCCACCGTGCGCGTGGTGGGATGGAGGCCCACGATCTCGACCTCGTCGCCCACCTTGACGATGCCGCGCTCGACGCGCCCCGTCACCACGGTGCCGCGGCCGGAGATCGAGAACACGTCCTCGATCGGCATCAGGAAGGGCTTGTCCTTGGGCCGTACGGGCTGCGGGATATTGGCGTCCACCGCGTCCATGAGCTTGTGGATCGACTGCTCGCCCAGCTCGGGATTGCGGTCCTCCATGGCGCAGAGCGCGGAGCCGCGGATGATCGGGATGTCGTCGCCCGGGAAGTTGTATTTCGAGCAGCAGCTCGCGCACCTCGAGCTCGACCAGCTCGATGCAGCTCGGGGTCGTCCACCATGTCCACCTTGTTGAGATAGACGACGATGGCCGGCACGCCGACCTGGCGGGCGAGAAGGATGTGCTCGCGCGTCTGCGGCATCGGGCCGTCCGCGGCCGAGACCACCAGGATGGCGCCGTCCATCTGCGCCGCGCCGGTGATCATGTTCTTCACATAGTCGGCATGGCCCGGGCAGTCGACATGCGCGTAATGGCGCTTGGCGGTCGAGTACTCGACATGCGCCGTCGCGATGGTGATACCCCGCGCGCGCTCCTCCGGCGCCTTGTCGATCTGGTCGTAGGCCATGAACTCGGCCCCGCCCGTCTTCGCCAGCACCTTGGTGATGGCCGCCGTCAGCGTGGTCTTGCCATGATCGACATGGCCGATGGTGCCGACGTTGCAGTGCGGCTTGTTGCGCTCGAATTTCGCCTTTGCCATTTTGGTCTCTCCATTCCGCGAGATGACGTCGCTTTATCGACGGCGGTTACGCCATCTTGGCCCGGACCTCGTCGGCTACCGCCTGCGGGACCTGGGCATAGTGGTCGAACTGCATCGTGTAGGTGGCGCGGCCCTGGGTCATCGAGCGCAGATTGTTGACGTAGCCGAACATGTTGGCGAGCGGCACCATCGCGTTCACCACCCGCGCGTTGCCGCGGCTGTCCATACCCTGGATCTGCCCGCGGCGGCTGTTGAGGTCGCCGATGACGTCGCCCATGTACTCCTCGGGCGTCACCACCTCGACCCGCATGATCGGCTCGAGCAGCACCGGCCGCGCCTTCTCGATGCCCTCGCGGTAGCAGGCCCGCGCGGCGATCTCGAAGGCGAGCGCCGAGGAATCGACGTCGTGGTAGGCGCCGTCGAAGAGCGTCGCCTTGAAGTCGACCATGGGGAAGCCGGCCAGCACGCCCGATTCGCGCGCCGCCTTGAGCCCCTTCTCGACGCCGGGGACGTATTCCCTGGGCACGGAGCCGCCGACGACCTCGTTCTCGAACTCGAAGCCCGAGCCCGCCGGCAGCGGCTCGAAGCGGATCTTGACGCGCGCGTACTGGCCCGAGCCGCCCGACTGCTTCTTGTGGGTGTAGTCCTGCTCGACCATGCGCGTGATGGTCTCGCGATAGGCCACCTGCGGCGCGCCGACATTGGCCTCGACCTTGAACTCGCGCCGCATGCGGTCGACGATGATCTCGAGATGCAGCTCGCCCATGCCCTTGATCACGGTCTGGCCGCTCTCGGGATCGGAGGAGACGCGGAAGGAAGGGTCCTCGTCGGCGAGCCGCATGAGGGCTACGCCCATCTTCTCCTGGTCGCCCTTGGTCTTGGGCTCGACGGCGACCTCGATGACCGGCTCGGGGAACTCCATGCGCTCGAGCACCACCGGCTTCTGCGCGTCGCACAGCGTGTCGCCCGTGGTGGTGCTCTTGAGGCCGGCGAGGGCCACGATGTCGCCCGCGAAGGCCTCCTTGATGTCCTCGCGATGGTTGGCATGCATCGCCAGCATTCGCCCGATGCGCTCGCGATTGTCCTTGGTCGAGTTGAGCACCGCGGTGCCGCTTTGCAGCCGACCGGAATAGATGCGCGCGAAGGTGAGCGAGCCCACGAAGGGGTCGGTCATGATCTTGAAGGCGAGCGCGGAGAAGGGCTCGTCGTCCGACGCCCTGCGCGTCACTTCCTCGTTGCTGCCGGGCTTGTGGCCCTTGACCGGCGGGATGTCGACGGGCGAGGGGAGGAAGTCCACCACCGCGTCGAGCAGCGGCTGCACGCCCTTGTTCTTGAAGGCCGAGCCGCAGACGATGGGCACGAGCTTGCCGGCGACGGTGCCCTTGCGGATGCAGCGGATGAGCGTGTCCGCGTCGGGCACATTGCCCTCGAGAAAGGCTTCCATGGCCGCGTCGTCCTGCTCGACGGCGAGATCGAGCAGCTCGTCGCGATATTGCTTGACTTTGTCCTTGAGGGCCGCGGGGATATCGGCCGTCTCGTACTCCGCGCCGAGGGTCTCGTCCTTCCAGATGATGGCGCGCATGCGCACGAGATCGACCACGCCGGCGAAATTCGCCTCCTCGCCGATGGGGAGCTGGAGCACGATCGGCTTGGCGCCGAGCCGGTCCTTGATCATCTCGATGCAGCGGGGATAGTCGGCGCCGACGCGGTCCATCTTGTTGACGAAGCAGATGCGCGGCACGCCGTATTTGTCGGCCTGGCGCCACACCGTCTCCGACTGGGGCTCGACGCCGCCCACCGCGTCGAACACGGCGACCGCGCCGTCGAGCACGCGCAAGGAGCGCTCGACCTCGATCGTGAAGTCGACATGGCCCGGCGTGTCGATGATGTTGATGCGGTGCTCGCGCCAGAAGCAGGTGGTGGCGGCCGAGGTGATGGTGATGCCGCGCTCCTGCTCCTGCTCCATCCAGTCCATGGTGGCTGTGCCCTCATGCACCTCGCCGAGCTTGTAGGAGCGGCCGGTGTAATAGAGGACGCGCTCGGTCGTGGTGGTCTTGCCGGCATCGATGTGGGCCATGATGCCGATATTGCGGTAGCGCTCGAGGGGAGTGGTGCGGGACATGATCGGGCTCTCGCGGCTACCAGCGGTAATGGGAGAAGGCGCGGTTGGCCTCGGCCATCTTGTGCGTGTCTTCGCGCTTCTTGACGGCGGAGCCGCGGTTGTTCGCGGCGTCGAGCAGCTCGTTGGAGAGGCGCTCGATCATGGTGTATTCGGAGCGGGCGCGCGCGGCGGTGATGAGCCAGCGGATGGCGAGCGCCTGGCTGCGCTCGTGGCGCACCTCGACGGGGACCTGGAAAGTGGCGCCGCCGACGCGGCGCGAGCGCACCTCGATCGCCGGGCGGACGTTGTCGAGCGCGTCGCGGAACACCTTGATGGGGTCCTGGCTGGTGCGCTTCTCGATCGTCTCCAGCGCGCTGTAGACCACGCCCTCGGCGACCGACTTCTTGCCGGTGACCATCAGGCTGTTCATGAACTTGTTGAGCACGTGGTCGCCGTACTTGGGATCCGGCAAAACCTCGCGCTTCTCGGCACGACGACGACGCGACATTGCTTTCCCGCTCCGTTACTTCGGCCGCTTGGCGCCGTATTTCGACCGGCGCTGGCGGCGGTCGTTCACGCCCTGCGTGTCGAGGGTGCCGCGGATGATGTGGTAGCGCACGCCCGGCAGGTCCTTGACGCGGCCGCCGCGGATCAGCACCACGGAATGCTCCTGCAGATTATGACCCTCGCCGGGGATGTAGCTGGTGACCTCGAAGCCGTTGGTGAGCCGCACGCGCGCCACCTTGCGCAAGGCCGAGTTCGGCTTCTTCGGCGTGGTGGTGTAGACGCGCGTGCAGACGCCGCGCTTCTGCGGGCATTCCTGCAGCGCCGGCACCTTGTTCTTCGCCGGCTGCGGCCGGCGCGGATGGCGCACCAGCTGGTTGATCGTCGGCATTCCGTCCTATCCTCTGCCCTATCCGCCGCCCCGGGGCGGCGCATCGTCCGTGCAAACAAAACACGAGCGGTGGCGCGAGCCCCGCTCCGCGCGGGTTCTCTTCGCCAACCCGCGAAAGGCGTAAATCGAATTGTGTTCGGGCTTTCTGAACCCGGGAGTTGCGTCTAGGCGGATCGCCTACCGCCAACCCCCAACCAAAGGCGCCGCATACTATGTCCCGCTCAAGGCGCCGTCAAGCGCCGGTATGAGGAATTTCGCCCTTTTCCGGTCGCGACGGGCGCGCGGGGAGGAAGCGCCGCGGCGAGGATAGATCGGGGCTCGGACCCGCCCCGTCACGGAGGCCGCAGTCCGCAAGAGCCCCTCACCGGAAGTCGCCTGGCCCCACCCGCCCTCTCCCCGGCGAAGGAGGAGAGAGGGTTGGGCTAGCTCGTGCGACGCAACTGGCGGCTTACGCGACGTTGGGCTGGGCCTGGTCGGCGAGGGCGGCACTCTCGGCCGCCGCCTTGGCCTGGAGCTCCTGCTGCACGCGGTCGCGCTCGGCCGCGATCGCGCGCATCTTGCTGACCACGGCACCGGTGCCGGCCGGGATGAGGCGGCCGACGATGACGTTCTCCTTGAGGCCGGAGAGCGAATCGACCTTGCCCGAGACGGCCGCCTCGGTCAGCACCCTCGTCGTCTCCTGGAAGGAGGCCGCCGAGATGAAGGAGCGGGTCAGGAGGCTCGCCTTGGTGATGCCCTGGAGCACGGGCTTGGCCACGGCCGGGCGCTCCTTCCGCGCCAGCACCTTCTCGTTCGCCTCCTGGAAGTCGCCCTTGTCGGCCTGCTCGCCCACCAGGAAGGTGGTGTCGCCCGCATCCTCGATCTCGACCTTCTGCAGCATCTGGCGGACGATCACCTCGATATGCTTGTCGTTGATCTTCACGCCCTGCAGCCGGTAGACCTCCTGGATCTCGTTGATCAGGTAGCTCGCCAGCGCTTCCACGCCGAGGATGCGCAGGATGTCGTGCGGCACGGGATTGCCGTCCATCAGAAGGTCGCCGCGCTGGACGAAATCGCCTTCCTGCACGCTGATATGCTTGCCCTTGGGGATGAGATACTCGACGGGCTCCGCACCCTCCTCCTCCGGCACCACCAGGATGCGGCGCTTGGTCTTGTAGTCCTTGCCGAACTCGACGCGGCCCGGCATCTCGCTGATGATGGCGAAGTCCTTGGGCTTGCGCGCCTCGAAGAGCTCGGCCACGCGCGGCAGGCCGCCCGTGATGTCGCGCGTCTTCGAGCTCTCGCGCGGGATGCGCGCCAGCACGTCGCCGGCCCGCACCTTGGCGCCGTTCTCGACCGAGAGGATGGCGTCGACCGACATGAAGTAGCGCGCCTCGAGGCCGTTGGGCAGCTTGATGATGTTGCCCTTGTCGTTGCGCAGCGTGATGCGCGGCTTCAGGTCGGCGCCGCGCGGCTGCTGCTTCCAGTCGATCACCACCTTGTTGGAGATGCCGGTCGCCTCGTCGGTCACCTCGCGCATGGAGAGGCCCTCGACCAGGTCGACGTAATGCGCCACGCCCTCCTTCTCGGTGATGATCGGCATGGTGTAGGGGTCCCACTCGGCGAGCTTCTGCCCCTTGGTCACCTTGGTGCCTTCGTCGACGAACAGCTTGGCGCCGTAGGGCAGGCGGTGGCGCGCGCGCTCCCGTCCGCTGGGGTCGGTCAGCACGATCTCCGTGTTGCGGTTCATGACCACGAGGCGGCCCTCGCTGTTCATGACCACGCCGCGGTTCTTGATGCTGAGCTTGCCGTCATAGGCGGCCTCCACGCTCGACTGCTCGCCGCCATGCTGGACGGCGCCGCCGATATGGAAGGTGCGCATGGTGAGCTGGGTGCCCGGCTCGCCGATCGACTGGGCGGCGATGACGCCGACCGCCTCGCCGACATTGACGATGGTGCCGCGCGCCAGGTCGCGCCCGTAGCATTTGGCGCAGACGCCGTCCTTCGATTCGCAGGTCAGCACCGAGCGGATGCGCACCGACTGGAGGCCCGCCTTGTCGATCACGTCGACCTCGCGCTCCTCGATGATGTTGCCGTCCTTGACCAGCGTCTTGCCGGTCAAGGGATCGGTCACGTCCTCCGCCGCGACGCGGCCCAGGATGCGCTCGGCGAGAGGCGAGATGACCTCGCCGCCCTCGACCACCGACTTCACCGTGAGGCCGCCCTCGGTGCCGCAATCGTCCTCGGTGATGATGGCGTCCTGCGCCACGTCGACGAGGCGGCGGGTGAGGTAGCCCGAGTTCGCGGTCTTGAGCGCCGTGTCGGCCAGGCCCTTGCGCGCGCCGTGGGTGGAGTTGAAATACTCCAGCACGGTCAAGCCTTCCTTGAAGTTCGAGATGATCGGCGTCTCGATGATCTCGCCCGAGGGCTTGGCCATGAGGCCGCGCATGCCGGCGAGCTGCTTGATCTGCGCCGCCGAGCCGCGCGCGCCTGAATGAGCCATCATCCAGACCGAGTTGATGGGCGCGCCCTTCTGGAGGGTGGACATCTCCTTCATCATCTCGTCGGCCACGAGATCCGTGCAGCGCGACCAGGCATCCACCACCTTGTTGTACTTCTCGCCCTGGGTGATGAGGCCATCCTGGTACTGCTGCTCGAACTCCTTGACCTTGTCCTGGGTCTCGGCGACGAGCCGGCCCTTGGCGGCCGGGATGATGAGGTCGTCCTTGCCGAACGAGATGCCGGCGCGCGTCGCGTAGGAGTAGCCGAGCTGCATCAGCCGGTCGGCGAAGATGACCGTCTCCTTCTGGCCGCAATGGCGATAGACCGCGTCGATGACGTTCGAGATCTCCTTCTTGGTGAGGAGGCGGTTGATGAGGTCGAACGGCACCTCGAGATGGCGCGGCAGGAGCTCGGACAGCATCATCCGTCCCGCCGTCGTCTTGACGCGCAGGGTGATCGGCTTGCCCTGCTTGTCGATGGTGCGGTAGCGGCAGGTGATCTTGCTGTGCAGCGTGATCGCGCCGGCGTCGATCGCCTGCTGCAGCTCGCCCACGCTCGCGAACACCATGCCCTCGCCGGGATCGTTGTCGCGCTCCATGGTGATGTAGTAGAGCCCGAGCACGATGTCCTGCGACGGCACGATGATGGGCTTGCCGTTGGCGGGCGAGAGGATGTTGTTGGTCGACATCATGAGCACGCGCGCCTCGAGCTGCGCCTCGAGGGAGAGCGGCACATGCACGGCCATCTGGTCGCCGTCGAAGTCGGCGTTGAAGGCCGTGCAGACCAGCGGATGCAGCTGGATGGCCTTGCCCTCGATCAGCACCGGCTCGAAGGCCTGAATGCCGAGGCGGTGGAGCGTGGGCGCGCGGTTGAGCAGCACGGGATGCTCGCGGATCACCTGCTCGAGGATGTCCCACACCTCGGGCCGCTCCTTCTCCACCATGCGCTTGGCCGCCTTGATGGTCGAGGCATGGCCGTAGAGCTCGAGCTTCGAGTAGATGAAGGGCTTGAAGAGCTCGAGCGCCATCTTCTTGGGCAGGCCGCATTGGTGGAGCCGCAGCTCGGGTCCGACCACGATGACCGAGCGGCCCGAATAGTCGACGCGCTTGCCGAGCAGGTTCTGCCGGAAGCGGCCCTGCTTGCCCTTGAGCATGTCGGAGAGCGACTTGAGCGGGCGCTTGTTGGCGCCGGTGATGACGCGGCCGCGCCGGCCGTTGTCGAAGAGGGCGTCGACCGCCTCCTGCAGCATGCGCTTCTCGTTGCGCACGATGATCTCGGGCGCGCGCAGCTCGATCAGCCGCTTCAGGCGGTTGTTGCGGTTGATGACGCGGCGGTAGAGGTCGTTCAGGTCCGAGGTGGCGAAGCGGCCGCCGTCGAGCGGGACGAGCGGGCGCAGCTCCGGCGGGATCACCGGGATCACGTCGAGGATCATCCACTCCGGCCGGCTGCCCAACTCGACGAAGGCCTCGACCAGCTTGAGGCGCTTGACGTATTTCTTGCGCTTGGCCTCGGACGCCGTCTCGCGCAGATCGACGCGCAGCGTCTCGCATTCGCGCTCGAGGTCGATGCGGCTCAGCATCTCCTTGATCGCCTCGGCCCCGATCATGGCCTCGAACGAGCCCTCGCCATGTTCCTCGACCGCCGCCTGGTACTGGTCCTCGGTCAGGATCTGATGGCGCTTCAAGGGGGTGAGGCCCGGCTCGACCACCACATGGGTCTCGAAATAGAGGACGCGCTCCAGATCGCGCAGGGTCATGTCGACGAGGAGCCCGATGCGGCTCGGCAGCGACTTCAGGAACCAGATATGGGCGACCGGCGAGGCGAGCTCGATATGCCCCATGCGCTCGCGCCGGACCTTGGACAAGGTCACCTCGACGCCGCATTTCTCGCAGATGATGCCGCGGTACTTCATGCGCTTGTACTTGCCGCACAAGCACTCGTAATCCTTGATCGGACCGAAGATCCGGGCGCAGAACAGGCCGTCGCGCTCGGGCTTGAAGGTCCGGTAGTTGATGGTTTCCGGCTTCTTGATCTCGCCGTAGGACCAGGAGCGGATGCGCTCCGGCGCCGCGATCGAGATCTTGATCTGGTCGAAGTTCTGCGGACTCGTGACCTGGCCGAAAATCTTCATCAACTCGTTCATGCGATCTCTCCTCTCGCCTCGTTCCGGCTATCCGGCGCGCCGTCCCTCGCGGGTGCGGCGCGCGTCACTTCCTTTGGCCTCGGCGGCTCGCCCGGCCGTCTCAGCTCGATTGCGTCAGCTCGACGTTGAGGCCGAGCGAGCGGAGCTCCTTCACCAGCACGTTGAAGGATTCCGGAATGCCGGCCTCGAAATTGTCGTCGCCGCGCACGATCGCCTCGTAGACGCGCGTGCGGCCGGCCACGTCGTCGGACTTGACCGTAAGCATCTCCTGCAGCGTGTAGGCGGCGCCGTAGGCCTCGAGCGCCCACACCTCCATCTCGCCGAAGCGCTGGCCGCCGAACTGCGCCTTGCCGCCCAGCGGCTGCTGGGTGACGAGGCTGTAGGGGCCGATCGAGCGGGCGTGGATCTTGTCGTCGACCAGGTGATGCAGCTTCAGCATGTAGATGTAGCCGACCGTCACCTTGCGCTCGAAGGTCTCGCCCGTGCGCCCGTCGGTGAGCGTCACCTGGCCCGAGCTGTCGAGCCCGGCGCTCTCCAGGAGCTCGAGGATGTCCTCCTCGCGCGCCCCGTCGAAAACCGGCGAGGCGACGGGCAGACCCGACCGCAGGTTGTCTGCGAGCTCGAGCAGCTCGCCGTCGGCCAGCTCGCCGAGCTCCTGTCGGTAGCGCTTGCCGTAGAGCTTCTCGATCCATTTCCGCAGCTCGGCGTTGCGCCCGCTCGCCTGCACCTTGTCGAGGAGCTCGGCCACCTGGCGGCCCAAGCTGTGGCAGGCCCAGCCGAGATGGGTCTCGAGGATCTGCCCCACATTCATACGCGAGGGCACGCCGAGGGGATTGAGCAGGATGTCCACCTGCGTGCCGTCCTCGAGGTAAGGCATGTCCTCGACCGGAACGATCTTGGAGATCACGCCCTTGTTGCCGTGGCGGCCGGCCATCTTGTCGCCCGGCTGCAGCTTGCGCTTCACCGCGACGAAGACCTTGACCATCTTCATGACGCCGGGCGGCAGCTCGTCGCCGCGCTGCAGCTTCTCGACCTTGTCCTCGAAGCGCCGCTGGAGCGCCTGGATCGACTGGTCGAACTGGTGGCTGAGCTGCTCGATCGAGGTCATCACGTCCTCGTTCTTGACCACGATCTGGCGCCACAATCCGGGCGCCACCTCGGCCAACAGCCCTTCGGTCACCTTGGCGGCGCCTTTGACGCCCTTGGGACCGCGCACGATGGTGCGGTTTATCAACAGGCTCTTGAGGCGCTCGTAGAAGCTGCGCTCGAGGATGGTGCGCTCGTCGTCGCGGTCCTTCGCCAGCTGCTCGATTTCGGCCCTCTCGATGGCAAGGGCGCGCTCGTCCTTGTCGACGCCGCGGCGGGAGAAGACGCGCACCTCGACGACCGTACCCTGCACGCCCGGCGGCACGCGCAGCGAGGTGTCGCGCACGTCCGACGCCTTCTCGCCGAAGATGGCGCGCAGCAGCTTCTCCTCCGGCGTCATCGGCGATTCGCCCTTGGGCGTCACTTTGCCGACCAGGATGTCGCTCGGCTTCACCTCGGCGCCGATATAGACGATGCCGGCCTCGTCGAGGTTTTTGAGCGCTTCCTCGCCGACGTTCGGGATGTCGCGCGTGATCTCCTCCTGGCCGAGCTTGGTGTCGCGCGCCATCACCTCGAATTCCTCGATATGGATCGAGGTGAAGATGTCGTCGCGCACGATGCGCTCGGAGATGAGGATCGAATCCTCGAAGTTGTAGCCGTGCCAGGGCATGAAGGCGACCAGCACGTTGTGGCCGAGCGCCAGCTCGCCCAAATCCGTGGAGGGGCCGTCGGCGATGATGTCGCCCTGCTCGACCCGGTCGCCCACCTTCACCAGTGGGCGTTGCGTGATGCAGGTGTTCTGGTTCGAGCGCTGGAACTTGAGCATGCGGTAGATGTCCACGCCCGAGGCGTCGTGCGCGGCCTCGTCGGTCGCGCGCACGACGATGCGGGTGGCGTCCACCTGCTGGATGATGCCGGCACGCCGCGCCACGATGGCGACGCCCGAATCGCGCGCCACGATGCCCTCCATGCCGGTGCCGACGAGCGGCGCCTCGGTGCGGATCAGCGGCACCGCCTGGCGCTGCATGTTGGAGCCCATGAGAGCGCGGTTGGCGTCGTCGTTCTCGAGGAAGGGGATGAGCGCCGCCGCCACCGAGACGAGCTGCTTGGGCGAGACGTCGATGAAATCGATGTCCTCGGGCTTGGCGAGCACGAAATCGCCGCCGCGCCGGCAGCTCACCAGGTCGGATTTGAAGCGCTTGTCCTGATCGACCTCGGCATTGGCCTGGGCGACCGTGTATTTGCCCTCCTCCATGGCAGAGAGATAGACCACCTCGTCGCCCACCTTGCCCTTGGAGACGCGCCGGTAGGGGCTTTCGATGAAGCCGTACTGATTGACGCGCGCGTAGGTGGCGAGCGAGTTGATGAGGCCGATATTGGGCCCCTCCGGCGTCTCGATGGGGCAGATGCGGCCGTAATGCGTCGGATGCACGTCGCGCACCTCGAAGCCGGCGCGCTCGCGCGTGAGCCCGCCCGGCCCGAGCGCCGAGAGCCGGCGCTTGTGGGTGATTTCGGAGAGCGGGTTGGTCTGGTCCATGAACTGCGAGAGCTGCGAGGAGCCGAAGAACTCGCGCACCGCCGCCGCCGCCGGCTTGGCGTTGATCAGGTCGTGCGGCATGACGGTGTCGATCTCGACCGTCGACATCCGCTCGCGGATGGCGCGCTCCATGCGCAGCAGCCCCACGCGGTACTGGTTCTCCATCAGCTCGCCCACCGAGCGCACGCGCCGGTTGCCGAGATGGTCGATGTCGTCGATCTCGCCGCGGCCGTCCTTGAGGTCGACCAGCACCTTGATGATGGCGAGGATGTCGTCCTTGCGCAGCACGCGCACCGTGTCGGGGCAGTCGAGCCCGAGGCGCATGTTCATCTTGACCCGGCCCACGGCCGAGAGATCGTAGCGCTCGGAATCGAAGAACAGGCTCTGGAACAGGGTCTCCGCCGTCTCCAAGGTGGGCGGCTCGCCCGGGCGCATCACGCGGTAGATGTCGATGAGCGCCTCCTCGCGCGTCGAGTTCTTGTCGGCGGCAAGGGTGTTGCGGATGAACGGCCCGATATTGATATGGTCGATGGCGAGCGTCGGCAAGGTCGTGATGTTGTGCTTCTCGAGCGTCTTGAGCGTCTCGTCGGTGACCTCCTCGGCGGCCTCGGCGAGCACGAGCCCGGTCTTCTCGTCGATGATGTCCTCGGCGAGGTAGCGGCCATAGAGCTCCTCGACCGGCACCAGCACCTTGGTAACGCCCTCGTCGGCGAGCTTGCGGCCGAGCCGCGCCGTCATCTTGGCGCCAGCCTCGGCGACCACGTTGCCGGTCTTGGCGTCGATGAGGTCGGAGTTGAGCTTGACCCCGCGCATGCGCTGGGCGTCGAAAGGCATCTGCCAGCCTTGCGCGGTGTTGGTGAAGGTTACCCGGTCGTAGAAGTAGCTCAGGATCTCCTCGGCCGACATGCCCTGGATCTCGTGCGGCTCGAGGGGCTTCTCCTCGGCCTCGCGGCGCCGGCGCAGCTCCGCCGTCGCCTTGCTGTCGAGGCACATGAAGAGCGTGGTGACCGGTAGCTTGCGGCGGCGGTCGATGCGGACATAGACGAGGTCCTTGGCGTCGAACTCGAAATCGAGCCAGGAGCCGCGATAGGGGATGACGCGGGCGGCGAAGAGATACTTGCCCGAGGAATGCGTCTTGCCCTTGTCGTGATCGAAGAACACGCCCGGCGAGCGGTGCATCTGGGAGACGATGACGCGCTCGGTGCCGTTGATGATGAAGGTGCCGTTCGCCGTCATGAGCGGCATGTCGCCCATATAGACGTCCTGCTCCTTGATGTCGCGGATCGAGCGTGCGCCGGTCTCCTCGTCCACGTCCCACACCACGAGGCGCAGGGTGACTTTGAGGGGGGCGGCGAAGGTCATGCCGCGTTGCTGGCATTCCTCGACGTCGTATTTCGGCTCCTCGAGCTCGTATTTGAGGAATTCGAGCTGGGCGCGCTCGGAGAAGTCCCGGATCGGGAAGACGGAGCGGAAGACCTCCTGCAGCCCAAGCGTCTGCCGCGCCTCGGGCGAGAGGTTCCGCTGCAGAAACTGATCGTAGGAGTTCTTCTGCACCTCGATCAGGTTCGGCATCGGCGCGATCTCGGAGATCCGCCCGAAGCTCTTGCGAATGCGCTTGCGACCCGTGAACGTTTTCGCCATTGCTCGTTCCGCTCCTCGTACCTAAACCATGCGCCGGCTCGAAATCGAGACGGCAAGACCAACGCTTGAAGCGCCGGTACCCCTCGCCCGCCCGGCGCCTTCCGGCGCCCGTCCGCCCTCTTCCTCGAGGGGAGAGGGCTCAGCGCGGCACTGCGCAAACCCTCTCCCCCGCCGAGGGAGAGGGTGGCGAGCGCAGCTAGCCGGGTGGGGGCCGCGACCCGCCTACTTCACCTCGACCGTGGCGCCGGCGTCCTCGAGCTGCTTCCTGAGCTTGGCAGCCTCGTCCTTGCTGACGCCTTCCTTGACCGCCTTGGGCGCGCCCTCGACCAGATCCTTGGCTTCCTTGAGGCCGAGCCCGGTGATGGCGCGGACCTCCTTGATCACGTTGATCTTCTTCTCGCCGCTCGCCGCCAGGATGACGCTGAACTCGGTCTGCTCCTCGGCGGCGGGCGCGGCGGCAGCGGCCGGTGCCGCCGCGACCGCGACCTGCGCGGCGGCGGAGACGCCCCACTTCTCTTCCAAGAGCTTGCTGAGCTCGGCTGCCTCGATGACGGTGAGCTTCGAGAGCTCGTTCACGAGATGCGCTAGATCGGCCATTTAAGTCTCTCCTTGAGCTTGAACTTCGGGTTACTTCGGGGGTCTATGCCGCCTCGCCTTTGGTGGCATGGGCCTGCAGGACGCGCGCGAGCTGTCCTGCGGGCGCCTTGAGCAGGCTGGCGATTCGCGTCGCCGGCGTGGCGATGAGGCCAAGCAGCCTGCCGCGCAACACGTCCAAGGACGGCAGCGTGGCGAGCGACTTGACGCCCTCGGCATCGAGCACGCGCTGGCCCAACGCACCGCCGGTGATCCGTAGCTTCTCGTGAGTCTTCGAGAAGTCGACCGCCGTCTTCGCCGCCGCCACCGGATCGCTCGAGATGGCGATCGCGGTGGGACCGGTAAAGAGATGCGCGAGCCCTTCATATGGCGTGCCCTGCAAGGCGAGGCGCGCGAGACGGTTCTTGGTCACCTTGAAGCGGCCACCCGCCTGCCGCATCTTCCGCCGCAGCTCCGTAATCTCGGCCACGGTGAGCCCGTTCTGGTGGGTGACGACCACCATCGCGGCCTCCTGGAAGGTGCTTTTGAGCGAGGAGACCAGCTCCTGTTTCTCCGTGCGTTGCACCGTCTTCTCCGCTTCCTCTGCCCCGAACGGCCCCTCTCGCGGGGTCTTCGGGGTCGGTTGCGCTCTGGACCCCCGGGTCGAACCGGAGGTCCGGCTCACCCTGTCCCAGAAGTTCAAGCCCGTCCTCGGAGAGGCGCCCTCGCGGGCGCTCTCCGGAAGTCCGGGTCCAACTCCCGTCTATGCAGGCGGTCGCCCTTTATGCCTTGGCGCTCGGCCGCGGCACCTGCAGTCTTGGACAGGTCGGGACCGGCCAAGGCCGGCCCCTCCTTGCCGCAGCCGGGCAGGGCCCGGAAGCGGCAGATCTCAAAGCCCGCGGCCGCCCTGCGGGCGAATGCCCGAGAGCGGCCAATCTCGAAACGCCTCAGGCCGCGCCGGCGCTGCCGCCGAGCGAGCCCAGATCGAGCTTCATGCCCGGCCCCATGGTCGAACTCAGCGAGACCTTCTTGACGAAAGTACCCTTCACGCCGCTGGGCTTCGCCTTGGCCACGGCGTCGTAGAAGGCGCGCACATTCTCCATGATCGCATCCTCGGAGAAGCTGGTCTTGCCGATGCCGGCATGCAGAATTCCGGCCTTCTCGGCGCGGTACTGCACCTGGCCCGCCTTGGCCTCCTTCACCGCCTTGGCCACGTCGGCGGTCACGGTACCCAGCTTCGGGTTCGGCATGAGGCCGCGCGGCCCCAGAATTTTTCCGAGCCGGCCCACCACCGCCATCATGTCGGGGGCTGCGATCACACGATCGAAGTCTATTTGGCCCTGCTGGACCCTTTCCGCAAGATCCTCGGCGCCAACGATGTCGGCGCCGGCGGCCTGGGCGTCCTTCGCCTTGTCGCCCTTGGCGAAGACGGCGACCCGTACGCTCTTGCCCGTGCCGTGCGGCAGCGAGACGACGCCGCGCACCTGCTGATCCGAATGGCGCGGGTCGATGCCCAGGTTCATGGCGATCTCGACGGTCTCGTCGAACTTCAGTTTAGCGAATTCCTTCAATAGCTTGACTGCCTCCCGGAGGGGGTAGAAGCGGGCCCGGTCGATCTTCTCGTAGGCGCCGCGGAGGCGCTTGCCATGCGTTGCCATGGGTCTACTCCACCACTTCGAGGCCCATCGAGCGCGCGGTGCCGGCCAGCATCCTGGCGGCCGCCTCGACGTCGTTGGCGTTCAGATCCTTCATCTTCTGGCCGGCGATCTCGCGGATCTGCGTCATGCTGACGCGGCCGACGGGATCGCGGCCCGCCGTCGGGCTGCCTTTCTCGATGCCGGCGGCGCGCTTGAGGAAATAGCTCGCCGGCGGCGATTTGGTCTGGAAGGTGAAGGAGCGGTCGGAGAAGACCGTGATCACCACGGGGATGGGCATGCCCTTCTCGAGGTTCTGGGTCGCGGCATTGAACGACTTGCAGAACTCCATGATATTGAGCCCGCGCTGGCCCAAAGCAGGGCCGATCGGCGGCGAGGGATTGGCCGCGCCCGCCGGCACCTGCAGCTTGATATAGCCATCGATCTTCTTCGCCATTTCTCTTCCTCACCCTCTCTGGTGACGGGGCCGCGGTACGGCCGTGGCGGGCCTGCCGCGAATTTTCAGCCTCGAGCGGAACCGGGACGCGCCGGCGCCGTCCTTCACACCTTCTCGACTTGCGAATATTCCAGCTCGACCGGGGTCGAGCGCCCGAAGATCGAGACCGACACCTTGAGCCGCGCGCGCTCCTCGTCGATCTCCTCGACGAGGCCGTTGAAGGAGGTGAAGGGGCCGTCGCAGACCCTCACCTGCTCGCCGATCTCGAAGGTGATCGAGGGCTTCGGCCGCTCCACGCCCTCTTGCATCTGATGCAGGATATGGGCGGCCTCGCGCTCGCTGATGGCGATCGGCTTGCCCTTGTCGCCCAGGAAGCCGGTCACCTTCGGCGTGTTCTTCACGAGATGCCAGGTCTCGTCGTCCATCTCCATCTTGATCAGCACATAGCCGGGGAAGAACTTCCGCTCGGTCTGCACCTTGGCGCCGCGGCGCATCTCGACCACTTCCTCGACCGGCACCATGACTTGCTCGATCTTGTCGGCCACGCCCTTCTGCGCCGCCTGGTCGCGGATCGATTGCGCGACCTTCTTCTCGAAGCCGGAATAGACGTGCAGCACGTACCACCGTGCGGCCATGGTCAGCTTCCCAGCCCGAGGATCGTGCGCACGCCGAGCGCCAGCACCTGATCGACGACGAAGAAGAACATGGCGGCCAGGAAAACCATGAGGAACACCATGCCCGTGGTCACAAGGGTCTCCTTGCGGCTGGGCCAGGTGACCTTCGACACCTCTTGGCGCACTTGTTGGATAAATTCGCCTGGATTGATCATTTGTTCGCGAACCATTCGTTTCTTTGCGACCACTCGAAGCCAGGCGACAAGCCGGATGAGCCGGACTGGCAGGAGTGGAGGGACTCGAACCCCCAACCCCCGGTTTTGGAGACCGGTGCTCTAGCCAATTGAGCTACACTCCTATGCGGCCGGCTCCGACCATGGAGCGGGTGATGGGAATCGAACCCACACCGCCAGCTTGGAAGGCTGGAGCTCTACCATTGAGCTACACCCGCAGCGATTGGGCCTCCGCGCGCCGCTCCCGAAGGGGCTGGTGGAGGGGGTAGGATTCGAACCTACGTAGGCGTACGCCAACGGGTTTACAGCCCGTCCCCTTTAGCCACTCGGGCACCCCTCCTCGGGCTCCCGAGGGGCCCGCGACGGAAGACGCAAGTAAGTGGATTCATCCTCGAAAGTCAATGTCCAAACACGACAAAACACCCGCCCCACCGCTTGCTCCCGGATAAGCACCGCGGCAGGAGGGTCGTTGCGAACCGTGTCTGAGGCGAATAATAGGACAGGGTCATGGCAAAACGCAAGCCCGGCCGCATCGGCGGCAGCTACGCTCCGCGCAGGCAAAACCGCAGTAACCCGCTCCCGCCCCCCTCCGGCGCGGCGCCGCCTGGTCCAGCATATCCCGGGCCTGAAAATCCGCGGCCCGCGCGGCGTCCGCGCCGACGCAAACCCGCGCGTGAGCGTCATCCGGACGTCATCTGGCTTTTCGGCGTCCATCCCGTCCTGGCGGCGCTCGCCAATCCCACGCGGCCCTGTCGGCGCCTCCTGCTGACGGAGGAGGTGGCGCGCGCGTTGGGCCACCGTCTCGGCGCGGCGCTTGTCGCCGGCAATCGGGCGCAGATGGCGCGCGAGATCGTTGCGCGCGGCGACATCGACCGGCTTTTGCCGCCCGCGACCGTGCATCAAGGGATCGCGCTCGAGGCCGGGCCCCTGCCGGATGTCGAGCTCGACGAGATCTGCCGCGGCGTGGCGGGCCAAGAGCGCGCGCTGCTGCTGCTGCTCGATCAGGTGACGGATCCGCAGAATGTCGGCGCCGTGCTGCGCGCCGCCGCCGGATTCGGCGCGCTGGCGGTGATCGTGACCGAGCGCCATGCCCCCGCCGCGACCGCCTCGCTCGCCAAGGCCGCCTCGGGCGCGCTCGAAAAGGTGCCGCTCGTCCGTGTGACCAATCTCGTCCGCGCCATGGAGGACCTCAAGGGAGCCGACTTCTGGTGCGCCGGCCTCGATGCCGATGCGCCGCAAAGCCTCGCCGAGGCCAAGCTCGCGGGCCGCACCGCGCTCGTGCTGGGCGCGGAAGGAGAAGGGCTGCGCCGCCTGACGCGCGAGACCTGCGACATCTTGCTGCGGATACCGATGGCGCCGGAGGGCGCCGCCGGCTTGAACGTCGCCGCCGCCGCCGCGATCGCGCTTTACGAATATGCGCGAGGTCGGGGCGCGTAAGGCCGGCATCTGCGCTCCCGCCGCCGCGACCGTTAGGCACCGGGCGCGCTGGCGCGGCCCTTCCTCAGGGCTTATCTTCGTCCGGAGAGCCGCCGCCCGGAACTTGCGATGCCGCGATCGGTTAATTGGTAAACCAACGGATTTGTAATCCGTGACTGCCGGTTCAAGTCCGGCTCGCGGCACCAACTTACCTCTCGGGCGCCCAGCTTTCCTTCATCGCGTCGCCGTTGGTGCGGTATAGATTGCCCAGGAACTGCCGCGCGCAGGCCGCCCAAGAGAACTGCAGCGCATAAGCGCGGCAATGATCGCCCGGAATGGCAAGCGCTGCGTGACAAGCCTTCTCCAGATCCTCGTCGAGCGCGCCGGTGCCGGAATCGCCGATCACGTCGAGCGGCCCCGGCACCGGATAGGCCGCGACCGGCAGGCCGGAGGCGAGCGCCTCGAGCAGCACCAGGCCGAAGGTGTCGGTGCGGCTCGGGAAGACGAAGACGTCGCTCGCCGCGTAATGACGGGCGAGCTCCTCGCCGCTTTTAGGGCCCGCATAGACCGCCTCGGGATAGCGCCGCTCGAGCTCGGCGCGTTGCGGCCCGTCGCCCACCACAAGCTGGGTCCCCGGCAGGCGCAGCCGCAGAAACGCCTCGACGTTCTTCTCGACCGCGAGCCGCCCGACATAGAGCCAGATCGGCCGCTTATGCGCGAGGAAGCCTTTGTCGCGCGGCCGGAAGAGCGTGCCGTCGACGCCGCGGCTCCAGGGCAGCACGCGAAGGAAGCCGCGCCCTTCCAGCTCCTCGCGCAACGAGCGCGTCGCCGCCATCACGCCGGCGCCGGCATTATGAAAGCGGCGGAGGAGGAGATAGATCCAATCGGGGGGCACGCCGCAGCGGGCATGGACATAGTCCGGAAAGCGGGTGTGGAACGAGGTGGTGAAGGCAAGGCCGCGCTTGAGGGCGGCGCTGCGCGCGGCGAAGCCGAGCGGACCTTCGGTCGCGATATGGATGGCGTCGGGCGCCGTCTCTTCGATGGCCGCCGCCATCCGCCGCCCCGGCAGGAGGGCGAGCCTGATCTCGGGATAGGTGGGGCAGGGGAGGGTGCGGAACTGCCGCGGCGAAACAATGCGCATCTCGTGGCCGTCGGCGAGGATGGCGCGGCGCACCGCATCGAGGGTGCGCACCACGCCGTTCACCTGGGGGAACCAGGCGTCGGTCACGAGGAGGACGCGCATCAAGCGGCCGCGCGCTCTACCGCTTGGCGGGTCGCCTTGGTCTCCGCCCAGAAGATGATCTCGAGCTTGCCCTCGGGCCCCTCGACGAGCGCCGAACAGCTCTCCACCCAGTCGCCGTCGTTGCAATAGAGCACGCCGCTCGATCATGCGCATCTCGGCCTTGTGGATATGGCCGCAGATGACGCCGTCGACGCCCCGCTTGCGCGCTTCGTCGGCCACCGCCTCCTCGAAGTTCGAGACATATTCGACGGCGTTCTTGACCTTGCTTTTGAGATAGGCCGAGAGCGACCAATAGGGATATCCCAGCCGGCGGCGCAGATGGGCGAGGCTGTGGTTGAGCTGCAGCGTCACGCCATAGGCCCAGTCGCCGAGCAGGGCGAGCCAGCGGGCATATTTGACGACGCCGTCGAATTCGTCGCCATGGAGGATGAGAAGCTTCCGCCCGTCGGCCGTCTCATGCACATGCTCGGCGACGACCGCGATCCCGCCGAACGTGAGACCGGTGTAGTCGCGCAAGACCTCGTCGTGATTGCCGGGGATATAGACGACCTTGGTGCCCTTGCGCGCCTTGCGCAGCAACTTCTGGATCACGTCGTTGTGCGATTGCTCCCAATACCAGGAGCGTTTGAGCCGCCAGCCGTCGAAGATGTCGCCGACGAGATAGAGATAGTCCGACTCGTTATGCTTCAGGAAATCGAGCAGAAACTCGGCCTTGCAGCCGCGCGTGCCGAGATGGATGTCCGAGATCCAGATCGTCCGGTAGCGGCTCACGAGGCTTTTCGTCTCTCTTGCAATGCGGCAACATTACGCTGTATTCGAGGCGAAAACTACCCCAAGCCCTAGAGGTGTTCAAGATAAAATAAACAATAGGTGCGGTTATTTATTGTAATTTTACTTTCACAAAATGGTAATAAGCTTGACAAATCGCGCGGAACATCCAATAAGCCGCGACTTGCGGAAGCGTCCAGGGAGGCTCTCCTGAAATATGAGACGATGCCGGACGCCCGCCCGTCGCGGCGGGTACTGGCGATCTACAACCCGGCGGCGGGCTGGCGTCGGCGGCGGCGGCTCGACCGCACGCTCGGCTGGCTAGCGCGGCTCGGCTGCGTGGTCGAACTGCGGGCGACGAGGGCGCGCGGCCATGCGGAGGAGATCGCCCGCGCGGTCGATGCGCGGAACTTCGACGTCGTCGTCGTCGCGGGCGGCGACGGCACGATCAACGAGGTGATCAACGGGCTCGACGGGCGCTCGCCGCCGCTCGCCTTGCTGCCGCTCGGCACGGCGAACGTGCTCGCGGCCGAGATCGGCCTCGGAGGTTCGCCGCGCCGCATCGCCGAGGCGATCGCCCATGGCCGGCCGCGCGCGGTCTATCTCGGCGAGGCCAACGGGCGGCGCTTTGCCATGATGGCCGGTGTCGGCTTCGACGCGCATGTCGTGCGCCGCGTCGATCTCCGGCTCAAGCGCGCACTCGGCCGGCTCGCCTATGCGCTGACCACGCTCGCCGAGCTGATCCGCTACCGGCCGGTGCTCTACGAGGTGGAGATCGACGGCAGGAGCCACCGCGCCGCGTCGGTGATCGTCGCCAAGGGTCACTATTACGGCGGGCGTTTCGTCGTAGCGCGCGAAGCGCGGATGGAGGAGCCGCGCCTTCTGGTGGCGCTCTTCGAGAGCGCGGGGCGGCTCCATGTGCTGCGTTACGCCGCAGCGCTGCTGCTCGGCCGGCTCGATCGCCTGCCCGACCTGCGCGTCCTGCCGGCGAGCCGCGTCAGGATATGCGGGCCCGCGGGCGAGCCGGTGCAGGCCGACGGCGATCTCGTCGGCGAGCTGCCGCTCGAGGTGCGCCTGGCCGAGCGGCGGATCGAGCTTGTCTTCGGCTGAGCTCGCGCGCCGTCAGCCGAGCTTGCGCGCCCAGGCCTCGAGGGCGGCGACCAGGTCCTTGACAAAGCCCCGCGTCGGCTCGTCGATCAATCTGCCGCTCGCGTCGAACTTGCTCTGCGCCTGGGCGACGAAGACCTCGGGCTTGTTGAGCGGAAACATGTTGAGGAAGACGCAGCTCTGCCGCAGGTGATACTGCGCGCGCATGGTGCCGGAATTGCCGCCCGAGGCGCCGGCCATCGCGACCGGTTTGCCGTTGAAGGGCTGGTCGGGCGGGCGCGAGGCCCAGTCGATCGCGTTCTTGAGCACGCCCGGGACCGAGTAGTTATATTCCGGCGTCACGAAGAGGAGCGCGTCCGCCGCCTTGATCCGGTCGCGGAACTGCTGCACCGCCGGCGGGAAGCCGGCCTGGCGGATATCCTCGTTGTAGGGCGGGATGGGCGCGATATCGAAGGTCTCGATGAGCACGCTCGGCGGCTTGAGCTCGATCGCGGTGTTGAGCAGCATGCGGTTGAAGGAGCCCTTGCGCAGGCTGCCGCAAATGCCAAGGACCTGGATCGCTGTCTTCCCCTCGCTCATCGCTCGCTCCTCCCGCATGTGGCGGATCAACCCGATCCGGGGGCCTTCCCCTCAATAGGCATATTCGCGGAAGATCGGGTCGACCGATCCGCTCCAACGCCGCTCATAGGCCTCGAGCAGCCCATCGGCGGGCGTGCGGCCCGAGCGCGCGATCTCCCACAGCACGTCGAGGAAGGGGCTCTTGTCGGAATTGAACGTGTCCTTGAGCGCGCGGCGCTTCAGGCCCGCCTCGGCGAGGGCGAGCACCTCGAGCGCGAGCGCGCGGAGATCGCGACCCTTGAAGGGCGTCTTGAGCGCGCCCCGCGGCACCTCGCGGCGCAGGTAGGCATGGTCCTCTTGCGTCCAGCCGGCGACGAGCCGCGCCGCTTCGCCCAGCGTGTCCTCGTCATAGAGCAGCCCGACCCAGAAGGCCGGCAGCGCGCAGAGGCTGCGCCAGGGCCCGCCGTCCGCGCCGCGCATCTCGAGGAAGCGCTTGAGCCGCACTTCGGGGAAAGCGGTCGTCATATGGTCGGCCCAGTCGCCCGTGGTGGGGCGCTCGCCCGGCAAGGCCGGCAGCCTCCCCGCCATGAAGTCGCGGAAGGATTGGCCGCTCGCGTCGATATAGCGGCCGTCGCGGTAGACGAAATACATCGGCATGTCGAGCAGGTAGTCGGCATAGCGCTCGAAGCCCATGCCGGGCTCGAAGACGAAGGGCGGCACGCCGCTGCGGTCGGGGTCGGTATCGGTCCAGACCTGGCTGCGGTAGGAGCGGAAGCCGTTGGGCTTGCCTTCGGTGAAGGGCGAGTTGGCGAAGAGCGCGGTGGCGAGGGGCTGGAGGGCGAGGCTCACGCGGTATTTCTCGACCATGTCGGCCTCCGACGCGAAGTCGAGATTGACCTGCACGGTGCAGGTGCGCAGCATCATGTCGAGGCCGAGCCGCCCGCGCTTCGGCATGTAGTCGCGCATGATGCGGTAGCGCGCCTTGGGCATCCAGGGAATGTCCTCGCGCCGCGCCTTGGGGTGGAAGCCGATGCCGAGCAGGCCGAAGCCGAGCTCGTCGCCCAGCAGCTTGCATTCGTGGAGATGCTGATGCACCTCGGCGCAGGTCTCGTGCAGGCTCCTGACCGCGGCGCCGGCGAGCTCGAGCTGCCCGCCCGGCTCGAGCGAGATGCCGCAGCCGGCCTTCTCGAGGCCGATGATGTTGCCCGCCTCGAGGATGGGCTTCCAGCCGAAACGGTCGCGCAAGCCTTCGAGGATGGCGCGGATGCCGCCCGGCTCGTCGTAGGAGAGCGACGCCAGCGTATCGCGGTGGAAGACGAACTTCTCGTGCTCGGTGCCGATGCGCCATTCGCTCTTGGGCTTGCAGCCGGCCGCGAAATACTCGACCAGCTGGCTCTTGCTCTCGATAAGCTCACCGCTGGCTTTGGGCGGACCGGACATGGATGCCTTTTCTGTGAAACGAGGGACGGGCGGCTCAGCAGGACGCGTTGCTTATCGGGCGCGCCAATCGCCGGCAAGGGCTTGCCAGCAGGCCAAGGCGGAGAGCGCGGCGGTATCGGCCCGCAGCAGGCGAGGCCCCAAGCCGACCGCTGTACAATTGGGTAGCTTTCGCAAAGCGTCAAGCTCGGCCGGGGCGAAGCCGCCTTCGGGCCCGATCATGAAGGCCGCGGCACCGGGCGAGGAGCCGAGCCGCGCAAGCACGGCCGCGATGGGCTCGCCTCGCCCGGTCTCGTCGCAGAGCAGCAGGCGCCGCTCGGCGGGCCATCGCGCGAGCGCGTCGGCGAGCCGCGCCGGCCCGATGAGAGCGGGCACGGAAAGGCGCCCGCATTGCTCCGCCGCCTCGATCAAATTGGCGCGCAGCCGCGCCTCGTTCACGCGCGCGACCACGCTATGGCGCGTGAAGATGGGCCAGAGCGCCGAGACGCCCAGCTCGGTCGCCTTCTGCGCCAGATAATCGATGGGCGTGCGCTTAATCGGCGCGAAGACGAGCCAGAGATCGGGCTCGGGCTCTTGCGCGCGAACCTTGCGCTCGACCCGAGCCGCGGCCTTGCTCTTGCCGATCGACTCGAGCCGCGCCTGCCATTCGCCGTCGCGGCCGTTGAAGAGCAGCAACAACGCACCCGGCCCGAGCCGCATCACGCGGCCGAGATAATGCGCCTGCGGCGGCGCGAGCGCCACCTCCGCGCCCGCCGCCAAAGCCGCCTCGACATGGAGCCTGATCCGCGCCGCTTTTTCGTGCCTATCGTTCATAAGCTGCTGCGATCGTCGAGAGCGGGCCTCGAGGCCCTTTCGAAAGCCGAGCCCGTCATGGCCGGCCCCAAATTCCATAAAATGGAATCGGCCGGCCATCCACGACTTGATTGCCGGCGAAGGAAAGACATGGATGCCCGGCACAGGGCCGGGCATGACGATCGATGGTTTGCATTAACAGCGGTGTCCATGCTTGAGAAACGACGCATCCGCGGTGCAAGATAACCCATGGCCTCCCATCCCAAAACCCTGGGCCCCAAAGCGCTAGCGGACGACGGCACCGACATTTTCGGCGGCGACTGGGTCGATCATTATCTGCCGCGCGCCGCGCGCCCCTATGCGCGGCTCATGCGGCTCGACCGGCCGATCGGCACATGGCTGCTGCTCTTCCCCTGCTGGTGGAGCCTGGCGCTCGCTTATGAGAGCTGGCGCGATCTCGCTTTCTTCCCGGCCTTCGCGCTCGGCGCGCTCATCATGCGCGGCGCCGGCTGCACCTGGAACGACATCACCGACCGCGAGTTCGACGCCAAGGTGGCGCGCACGCGCACGCGGCCTTTGCCGAGCGGGCAGGTCAGCCTGCGCCAGGCCTTCATCTTCCTGGCGCTGCAATGCCTCGCCGGGCTCGCCATCCTCGCTTGCTTCAACCGCTTCGCGATCGCGCTCGGCGCCGCCTCGCTGCTCGTCGTGCTGGTCTATCCGCTGCTCAAGCGCGTGACCTATTGGCCGCAGATCGGGCTCGGCCTCGCTTTCAACTGGGGCGCGCTGCTCGGCTGGGCCGCCGTCAAGGGCGCCCTCGCGCCGGCACCCCTGCTGCTCTATCTCGCCGGCATCGCCTGGACCCTGGGCTACGACACGATCTACGCCCATCAGGACAAGGAGGACGACGCGCTCATCGGCGTGAAATCGACCGCGCTCAAATTCGGCCAGCGCTCCAAGCCTTGGCTCTACGGCTTCTACGCCGCTTCGCTGCTGCTGCTCGCCGCCGTCGGGCGCGCGCTCGATCTCGCCTGGCCTTATCAGCTCGGCCTGGCGCTAGGCGCGGTGCAGCTCTTCTGGCAGGTGAGCACGCTCGATCTCGGCGACCCCGACGATTGCCTCGCCAAGTTCAAGTCGAACCGCCTCTTCGCCTGGCTCATCCTCGCCGGCATCGCCGCGGCGCGCGCGATCGGGACATCGTGAGCGAGGGCGGCGATCGCTGCCGCCTTCATCCGCGCCAACACGGCGCTCGTCTCCCCGCCCTTGCTGCCCGAGCTCAGGCTCCATCTCGCGACCGAGCTGACGCCGCTCTGGCTCGCGACCGAGGCATCGCTTGAGCAGAGCGGCCTGCCGCCGCCTTATTGGGCCTTCGCGTGGGTGGGAGGCCAGGCGCTGGCGCGCCATCTGCTCGATCATCCCTCGCTCGCGCGCGGCCGGCGGCTCCTCGACTTCGCCGCGGGCTCTGGCGTCGCCGGCATCGCCGCCGCCAAGGCGGGTGCCGCCTCCGTCGCGGCAAGCGAGCTCGATCCGCTGGCGCTGGCGGCCCTCGCCCTCAACGCGCAAGCGAACGACGTGACGCTCGATCTTCTTGCCGAGGACGTGACGGAAGGCGGCGACCGCGGCTGGGACCTCGTTCTCGCCGGCGACGTTTGCTACGAGCGGCCGATGGCGGAGCGCGCCGCGGCCTGGCTCGCGCGCCTCGCCGCCAGCGGGGTCGAGGTGCTGCTCGCCGATCCCGGCCGCGCCTATCTGCCGAAATCGGGCCTCGTCGAGCTCGCGCGCTACATGGTGCCGACGACCCGCGAGCTCGAGGACCGCGATGCCCGCGAGGCTGTGGTCTATCGGATGGGGAAGGGGTGAGGGCTCCACGAAAACAGGAGGTTCTGCTACCCCCGCCGAAGCATGCTTTCCGATGATCGCATCGCCCTTCGAATCTTGGACACACAGCGATTTGGATGTTTCGACAGCTGGCACTCCCAGACGCGCACGACACCCCACCCGCGTTGCCGCAAGAGTTTGCTTACGCGGCTATCCCTGGCTTTATTTCGACTAATCTTGTCGCGCCACGCTTCGGCGTTAGTTTTTGGGGTCACGTTCTTGCCGCAATCGTGGCCGTGCCAAAAGCATCCATCAACGAAAACCGCGACCTTCATCACCGGCCAAACGAAGTCCGGTCGCCCTGGCAAAGGCCGGTGCCGTCGCCAACCAGTTATGCGCGCCCATCGCAGCAGAGAAACAAGCCGTTGCTCGGTTGTTTTGTTTTTCTTGCTGCGAACTCTGGCCATCAGCCGGCCACGGGAGAGACCGCCGAAGGTGGTCCTTTCCCTCTCTGCGTCTCCAGGCCATCGACTCATGCGTTACCCTGTCAGGACGCGCGGGAGGCCAGTGTTGCTAAGACCGTTTGCCCTACAAGCTTCGCGTATAGCGGAGGGACTGCATTCCCAATGATGTTGCACACGGCGTCCATCTGGTTGGTCATGAATCGAAAATTCTCGGGGAAGGTTTGAAGGAGTGCGGCTTCCCGGACAGATATAGTATATCGCCGCAAATCCGGGTGCCCGAACCTGCCCTTGCACGGTGTGGTACAGCCGCCTGTGATCGTCGGAGCGGCTTGGTCCCATGCCATCCTGCCGTAAACGTTCGTAAATCCGTTGTAATCGCCTTGATGGCATTCTGGCCGAAGGAACTCTTTCAGCTTTAGCCAAGTTTGTCCCGGCCGAGCTGCCTTTAGGCGCGCCTTGGTTTGCGGTTGAAGGTTACGAACCACGTGCCAATTTTGCGCGTCGAGCCCATCGTTCCGTCGAGCTGGGACAAATGTCTTCGGCGCCCCCATGTGGCCGATAGCCATTCGAACCGTCTTCCATGGTTCCAACCCGGACTTCGGTTTTGGATACCGGGCGTGCGTGGGCGAGGGGAACGTCAGCTTAAAGCCACGCCCGGCAAGGAGCACCAATCGCCGACGCGACTGTGGCACCCCAAAGTTTGCCATTTGCTCAATCCTCCAATCAAACTCGTATCCGAGGTCGCGAAGGACATTCAGAAACTTGTCAAAAATTGGCTTCCCACGATCCCGAAGACCGGGAACGTTCTCCATCATGACGGCTTCGGGCTGCATTTGCTTGATGAACTCGGCCATGACAAGCAGAAGCTCGTTGCGCGGATCCTCCCGTTTGTACTTCGACGTCAAGGAACAGAACCCTTGGCACGGCGCGCAACCAGCTAGGAGAGAAACGCGCTTCCCCCCGGTGGCACTCAGAAGCTCGTCCGCCGACACCTCGAGTATGTCCTTCTCGAACAAACGCGTGCGGCGGTTGTGCCACATGTAGGTGCGTGCCGCGATGGGATCAATCTCCACCGCCGCTGCGACGCAAAATCCGGCATCACGGAGTCCTCTAGTGAGGCCGCCGCATCCGGCGAAGAGGTCGATTGCTATCGGCTTTTCTGCTTTCATCGCTTTCGTCTTTATTAGCCGCGCTTGGCCTTGGTACGGCGCGTCTTTCCTGCCCCCGTCTCCGGCGGAACGTCAATCCCGCGCGGCTTTTTTTCTGCAAAGCTCGCTCCGTTCTGCTCTTCGGCGGTTGCTTGAAGAATCTGCCTGTATTGGTAATGGCTCTGCTTTGACCGTTCAATCAGGTCGTCCCATGTTGTGAAAAAGACCCAGCCTTGCCTGGCGAATGCTTCCTTCGTGCTTTGTGCGTCTCCATGCAACCGCGCGGAAATGAGATGACTCTGGACATAAGCGTACCTAATCGCTTTAGGGTCCGTGAGCTCCTGAAAGCGTGTTTCCACGTACTTGCGGTACCTGTCGGCTTGAGTGAAGTCCTTCACTTTGGCGATATATTTCCCCCGCTTGATTTCGACAATGTGCAGTGTTCCTCCAACGGCAACGCAGAAGAAGTCAACCCGCTTATTGTCGTCAGCCTGTCCCGTTTCTTCTAGCCCGAACTTCTCCCTGATCCAGGTAGCGATCCGACCTTCCGTCTTGTTGAGCATCCATGTCGGCTCGATGAGCCAGGGATTCTTTTCGAGGTGCTTCGAAAGGACGCCGCGTTCCTTTGCGTCTTGCTGGTGCATCTTTTCGAGGGTCTCAATCGCGGCCAAGTTGCCGTCAATAATTTGAAGGAGCGTAACCGCAATTTCTGATCTCCATCCGGGAGAGAAGGTCGTCCAATTGCTGTAGGTCACCGACCTTCGTTTCGCGCAGCTTCTGGAGAATGCTTCGCAACGTCGCGTTTTCGAGCGCGTCGAGAAACCAGGAGAGAATATCCTCGAACTCCCCCGGTTCCATCTCCACCGATTTAAACTTGTCGATGAACTGGAAGGCGACGTCTCTATATGACGGAGCAAGCCGCTCGATGCGAGACGTGATCTTCGGACTAATTTCCTTGATTTGTTTTTCCCGAAGTGACGTGCGTCTTTTAGCCCACTCCGCCAAATACTTCCTGACTAAGCGCTGGCCCCATTCTTTAAACGCGGCCCCCTGCGGACTTTCCCAAGCGATGAGAATCTCTCCGGAGTTGCAATGTAATCGGGAGCATCAACGCTTGCGTCCAGCCATTCCGCTCTAACCATGCCTACCATGTACCGGAGGCCGTGTTGACCAGTAACGCCACCACTGATTTCAAAAAACGTCGCTTCTTGAGAAATCTTGCCGCGGGTGTAGACAAGTATTCCGCTTAGCTCTCCTTTATTTTGCTTCCGTGGCTTCTCCGTAAAGCCAATCCAATAGTGAACCTGTCCGCATCCCGTAACCTCCTCGGTGATCCAGTCCCTCTTTGGCCACCGCCATTATGAGCGGGGGAGCGTTCGTCGCGTTCAAGACACTGGCGAAGACGCGCTAGACTGCCGTCCTGACGCGCTCGAAGTGGAAGGAAACGCCCATGGCGACGGTGCTGATGCCGCTCCCCAGCCGGGATTTCGATCCGACCGAGACCGGCGTTCCCTGGCGCATCTTGAGCGAGCGCGGGCATCGTCTGGTCTTCGCCACGCCGGACGGCAAGCCCGGCGAGGCTGATGTCATGATGGTGACCGGGAAAGGGCTCGGCCTCTTCGCGCCCTTCTTAAGAGCGGACAAGAACGGTCGCGCCGCCCATGATTTGATGGCGCAATCCGCGGCGTTCAATCGGCCGCTTCCCTATGACGAGATCCAAGAGAGCGATTTCGACGCGATATTGCTGCCGGGCGGCCATGCCAAGGGCATGCGCCCCTATCTGGAGTCCGCGCTGCTGCAAGCGAGCGTCGGCCGTTTCTTCGCGCGCCTCAAGCCGGTCGGCGCCATCTGCCATGGCGTGCTGCTGGCCGCGCGCTCGCGCGGCGATCACGGCCGATCGGTGCTCCACGGACGCAAGACGACGGCGCTGACCAAGCGCATGGAGCTCGGCGCCTGGGCGCTGACCGCGCTCTATCTCGGCGATTACTACCGGACATACAAGCTAACGGTGGAGGACGAGGTCAAGGCCGCGCTGGCGCGGCCCGAGGATTTCGTCCCCGGCCCTTCGCGCTTGACGCGCGACTCGCCCGGCCGGAGCGAGATCGGTTTCGCGCTGCGCGACGGCAACTATCTCTCGGCGCGCTGGCCCGGCGACGCGCACCGCTTCGCCGGCGACTTCGCCGCGATGCTGGAACGCCCGAATAGCTAGGGGAAGCCGGCTCAGGGCGCTCGGCCAAGCGCATAGGGGCCTGCACGGCCCCTTCAGCCAGCCCGTTCCTCGATCGCATCGACGCGGTCGGGATAGAAGGCGAGATGGTCCTTGATCTCGGCGACTGCGTCGTAGGGCGCCTCATAGCTCCACACGGCATTCCGCGACCGCTGCCCGCCGAGGGCGATGCTGTAATAGGCGCAGTCGCCCTTATAGGGGCAGTAGGTGCGGTGGTCGGTTCTTTGCAGGAGCGACATGTCGACATCCTTGCGCGGGATGTAGTGGACCGTCGGATAGGATGCCTCGCGCAAGGTCAGCGCCTCTCGGCTGTCGGCGACGACATGGCCCCCGATGGAGACGACGACCCGCGCCGGGCTCGGGCGAATCGTGATCGGATGATCGGGGCCGGGGATTCTTTCGCGTCTTTTCCGTTGTCTTTTCCGTCATGGCTTTGCGTTCCTTCGTCGGCAGGTCGCAGATTTTGCCGCTATCGCAGATTAATCATAATCCATGTTAGCGCACCACGCGCGGCCTCGCGCGGGCGCCATCGAGGAAGAGGGCGACGGTGTCGCGCGCCCAACGCTCGAGCTCGGCGGGCATCATCGGCTGGCCCAGCCCGAGCGCGCGGCGTTGCGGCGCCGAGACCAGCATCTGAATGAATTGCTCGGCGGCGAAAGCGGCATTGTCGAGCGCGAGCTCGCCCGTCCGCGCCGCATGCTCGAGCAGCCCGCCGATGCGTTGGATCGATTCCCGCCTCGCACCCTGTTGGCTCAAGACCGCTGCCAGCTCCGGGAAGCGCGTGGCTTCCGCCACGATGATGCGCTGGAGGGCAAGCGCCTGCGGCGAGAGCGCCGCATGCAGAATTGCCTCGGCGAGCTTGCGCAGAATCTCCTCGATGCCGCCGCCGAGAAAGAGGCTCGCATCGTTGGCCGGCCGCAGCCGCTCGATCAGCCCATGCACCACGGCGCCGAACAGCTCGGCCTTGTTGCGAAAGCGATGGTAGAAGGTGCGCTTGGAGATGCCTGCGGCCTTGGCGATCGCCTCGATGCTCGTGGCGCCGTAGCCCTCGGCGAAGAAGAGCGCGGTCGCGACATCGAGAATGCGCGCGCGAAGCTGCTCGGCTTGCGCGCGCGACGGCCGGCCGCCGCGCCGCGTGGCGGCGGAGGGCGGGCCGCTTCCCGCCCCCTTAGACGATGGCGGTTTCGTCAAGGCTTCTTTGCTCAAGCCTGCTTAGCTCAACGCTGGCCGGCGTAGCTCGCGTAGGAGCCCGGCTGCGCGTAATAGCTGGGCTGGGCGGCATAGCCTTGCGGGGCGTAATAGCCTGGCTGCGCGTAATAGGCGGGCGCATAGGCGACCGGCGGCGCGTAATAAGCGGGCCGCGCGTAATAGCCTGGCGGCGAATAATAACCGCCGCGCGGGCCGGGGCCGGCCAGAAGCGCGATCGGCGCGGTCAGGATCGCGGCCGTGCCGACGGCCACCGCGGCGCCTGCCGCGAACAGCCCGAAGAAGAGGCCGCGGCCATGGAAATGGTCATGCGCCGAAGCGGGCGCGAGCGGCGCCGCGGCCATGGCGGCGGCAAGAGCGCAAACCGCGGCAGCTTTGAATTTCATGGATTTACTCCCTGATGGGGCGGCGCGTCGCGCCGGTACGTCGTGTTTTATAGCAGGAAGCGAATTAGAACGCAACGGTTGCGTTGCGTTTTTTAGCGAATCGGTAAATCGAAAAAATGCCTGAAAAGCCAACGGCCTTAGCCCCCGCCTCGCGCGATCGTCAAAATGCGCGCGAGATCGAGATGGGCCTCGAGATGATCGGCGAGGCGGTCGAGCGTTTCGTCGACGCCGGTCTCATAGGTCACCCCGCCCGGCGCGCGCGCCTTGAGGCGGGCGAGGAAGGCGTGGCGGAAGCCGTCGGCGGCGAAGAGCCCGTGGAGATAGCAGCCCATCACCCTTCCATCCGCCGAGAGCGCGCCGTCGGGGCCGTTGGCGAGCATGAGGAAGGGGCGCTCGGCATCCGCTCCGTTGGTGCGGCCCATATGCATTTCATAGCCGTGCAGCGCATGACCGGGGAGGCCTGCGCCGTCGAAGGCGGCGCGGCCGCTCGTCTCGACGAGGCGCTTCTCGCTCGTGAGGCTCGTCTCGATGTCGAGCAAGCCGAGCCCCATCGCCTCGCCCGGCCGCCCTTCGATGCCGTTAGGATCGCGGACGAGCCGGCCGAGCATCTGGTAGCCGCCGCAAATTCCGAGGATCGCCCCGCCCCGCCTGCGATGGGCGAGAAGATCGACATCCCACGCCTCGCCGCGCAGGAAGGCGAGATCGGCGATCGTCGCCTTGGAGCCGGGCAGGATGACGAGATCGGCGTCGCCCGGAATGGGCTCGCCCGGCCGCACCAGCAGTACTCTCACGTCCGGCTCGGCGCGCAGCGGATCGAGATCGTCGAAATTGGCGATATGCGGGTAATAGAGCACGGCGATCCTGAGCCAAGCCGCGCTCTTCCCGTCATCGCCGCGCGGCGCGTAATCGGCCTTGCCGAGCGCCACGGCATCCTCGGCCGGAAGACGCATGGCGTCCGCGAACCAGGGCACGACCCCCAGGCTCGGCATCGCCGTGCGCCGGGTGATCTCGACGAGGCCGCCTGCAAAAAGCGCAACGTCGCCGCGGAACTTGTTGACGATGTAGCCGCGGAGACGGGCTTGCTCGGATGGCGGCAGCAGCAAATGCGTGCCGACGAGCTGCGCGATCACGCCGCCGCGCTCGATATCGCCGATCAGAATGACGGGCAGGTCGGTGGCCTCGGCGAAGCCCATATTGGCGATGTCGCCGGCGCGCAGATTGACCTCGGCCGGGCTGCCGGCCCCTTCGACGAGCATGAGATCGGCGTCCGCGGCGAGGCGGCGATAGCTCTCCATGACGCGCGGCAGAAGCGTCGCGCGCAAGTCCTGATAGGCGCGGGCCTCGGCATTGCCGACGACGCGGCCCTGCAGCACGATCTGGGCGCCCCGGTCGCTCTGCGGCTTGAGCAGCACGGGGTTCATGTCGCTCGTGGGGCGCAGGCCGCAGGCGCGCGCCTGCAGCGCCTGGGCGCGGCCGATCTCGCCGCCATCCGCGGTCACGGCGGCGTTGTTCGACATGTTCTGCGCCTTGAAGGGGCGCACGCGCAGGCCCCGCCGCGTGAAGGCGCGGCCGAGCCCCGCCGTGAGGAGCGACTTGCCCACCTCCGAGCCGGTGCCTTGCAACATGATCGCGGCGCTCAAGGCGGCGGCGTCTTGACGAGAAGGGGGATGCCCGCGACAAGGAAGGCGACCATGTGCGCCGCCGCGCCGAGCTCCTGGTGGAGCAGGCCGGCCTGGTCGCGGAAGCGGCGGGCGAGCGCGTTGTCGGGCACGATGCCGAGGCCGACCTCATTCGAGATCAGCACCACGGGGCCCGCGAGCCGGGGCAGCGCTTCGAGCAGCGCCGCGCGCGCGGCTTCCGGATCGCGTCCGGCGTCGAGCAGGTTGGCGAGCCACAAGGTCAGGCAATCGACAAGCACGGCGGCGCCCGGCCCCGCCGCCTCGCGCAAGGCCGGGACGAGATCGAGCGGCGCCTCGATGGTGCGCCAACGCGCGCCGCGCCGCGCGCGATGATGGTGGATGCGCGCCGCCATCTCCGCGTCGCGCGCCTCGGCCGTCGCCAGATAGATGCAGTCGCCCGGCTGGCTCTCCACCAGCCGCTCGGCATAGCGGCTTTTGCCGGAGCGCGCACCGCCCAGCACCAGGGTCAGCGGCGGCAGGTGCCGGTCCGTGGCGCTGTCGGTCATCGCCGCTACCACCTCTTCAACGCAGGCCCATCTCGGCGGCGGTATTGGCGGTGACGAGCCGCGCCTGAAGCTGCTTCTGCACCGGCTTCGGCAGCGGCACGGATTTGCCGCTCTTGAGGTTCGCCTCGACGGCGGTGCAGTCGCTGGTCGCGATCAAGGCACCCGTCTCGGCGTCGCGCATGCGGTGGAGGAAACGGAAGAACTTCGCGCCGACCGCGACGAAGCCGCTCTCGATCATCACCAGCTCGCCGCCGCGCAGCTCGTGGACATATTGGTAGCTCTGGCGCACGACCGCGATGCGCCGCGCCGCCTTTTTCATCGAGCGCGGCGTGACGCCGATCGAATGCAGGAGGAACCAGGTCGCCTGATCGAAGCGGGTGACGTAGAGATTCGAGTTCATATGGGATGCGGCGTCATATTCTGCGGCCAGCACTGCGCCCTTGAAGGTCTCGATCCATGCTCTCATCGCCGGCCTGCCTTTCCGCGCCTAACCCGCCCTCATGCCGATTGCGCGATCATAGCCCGAGAGCGGCCGGCTGTCGCGCGGCCGGCGCGCGCGCATTCAAGGGGATCGCCGCTCAGGAGGCGCGGCGAGCTGCGGGGGGCGCTGCGGTCGGCGGCAGCTCGAGCACGAAGCGCGCTCCGCCGCCGGGCGCGTCCTCGATATGCACGTTGCCGCCATGCGTCTCGGCGACCTTGGCGACGATGGCAAGGCCGAGCCCGGCCCCCTCCGTCCGCCGATCGGCGCGGAAAAAGCGTTGAAACACCTTGTCGCGCAGCTCGGCGGGCACGCCCGGGCCCGCATCGCTCACCTCGAGGCGGCCGTCCGCGGTCAGGTTGATCTCGACCGTGGTGCCCTTGGGCGTGTGCGAGAGCGCGTTCTCCACCAGATTACGCAAGGCCTGATGCAGCGCCTCCCCGTCGCCGCGCACCCAGGCCGGGCCGGAGTCGCCGCTGAGCGCGATCGATTTGCGCTCCTTGAGGGCAAGGGGGGCGAGCGAGCTCGCCACCTCGATCGCCAGCGCATGAAGATCCACGAGATCGTCGGGCGCATGGTCGATCGCGTCGAGCTCGGCGATGCGGAGGAGTTGGCCGACCAGCCGGCTCATCCCGGCGATCTCCTGCCGCAGCGCCGCGGCCGACTGCTTGTCGGCGAGCGTGTCGATATGCGCGCCGAGCACGGCGAGCGGCGTGCGTAGTTCATGCGCTGCATCGGCCGTGAACTGGCGCTGGATCTGAAAAGCCTGCTCGAGCCGCTCGAAAGCGCGATTGACGCTGCGGATGAGGGGAAGCGTCTCCTGCGGCTGGCCCTCCTCGGGCAGCCGTTGGCCCAGCGTCCCGGGGCCGATCTCGGCGGCGAGGCGGGATAGCCTGGTGAGCGGGCGGAGCTGCGTCCAGATGGTGACCAGGTTGGTGATGAATAGAAGCGCGAGGAAGGGGATGACCAGCCAGCCGACGTCGACGAAGAACTGCTCGACGAGCTCGTCCATGAGGACGCCGCGCTGATCGATGTCCTCGAAGACCTGGACATAGACCGGCTTGCCGCCGGCAAGCACCGGCAGCGATGCGCCCATCAGCCTGTCGGGGAGATTTGGGGGCCCGAGGGTGAAGAAGGATATATGGCCGATGTCCTTCGCTCCGCCGGCATGCGGCCAAGGCCCCGCCGGCAGGCGCGAACCGGCGGCCTCGGCGACCACCCCCTTGGTCATCAGCAGCACATGGCCGTCCGCATCGACGACGCGATAGTCCATGACGGTGGGCAGGGTCTTGCCTGGCGGCGCGGGGCCGATCTCCATCGTGCCGTCCGGCCGCGGCTGGAGCCGGGAGGCGAGGTCGCGCGCCTCCTCTTCGAGCGCCTCGTGGAAAAGCGTGTTGGCCTTGTCGCGGATGCGCGACTGCAATGAGACGACGATGAGGGCCAGGAAGACGATGCTGACGGCGAGGAGCCGCCAGGCCAGGACGCGCAGGATGGAAGGGTGGCCTCCCCTCACTCCGTCTGGTCCGTCAGCACATAGCCAATTCCGCGCAAGGTCACGATGTTCACTTCGGCGCCAAGCGTCGAGAGGCGCCGGCGCAGCCGGTGCACCAGCACCTCGACCGAGTTCGAGGCGAGCCCGTCGTCGAGCCCGTAGAGACGCTCCTCGATCGCCTGCTTCGGCACGACCCTGCCGATGCGGCGCATGAGCAGCTCGAGCAGGCTGATCTCGCGACGCGAGAGCCCTGCAAGCGACCCCGACACCAGCACCTCGCGCGTCGTGGTATCGAAGCTGAGGTTCGCGCAGCTGAGCTGGCGGCCGAGCACGTTGCCCGGCCGGCGCAGAAGCGCGCGCAACCGCGCCACCAGCTCCTCCGTCGCGAAAGGCTTGGCGAGATAATCGTCGGCGCCCGCGTTGAGCCCCTCGACCCGGTCGCGCAGCCCATCGCGCGCGGTGAGGATCATGGCCGGCGTCGAATCGCCGCGCGCGCGCATCTCCTCGATCAAATTGATGCCGTCGGCGTCGGGCAGGCCCAGATCGACCACGACTGCGTCGTAATGATTTGTGTCGAGCGCCGCGCGCGCCGCGGCCGCCGTGCCGGCGCTATGGACCGAGAAGCCCGCCTTGCCGAGGCTGGCCTTGAGGAAGTCGGTGAGCTGGTAATTGTCTTCGACGAGCATCAGGCGCATCACGATACCTCTCGATGCCGCAGAATCGCCGGCCGATTGTGCTAGTTACGTTGCGGCGCGTCAAATCCTTGCGGCGCGCCCTTCGCCAGGCGCCGCGTCCCGCTTGAGGCGACTCGCGAAAAAGACAAGCCGAGATTGAATTCCCGCGCTATGATCCGCCAATACAAGCGCGGAAATGGGGGATGCTGCGCTGTTTCCTCATGATCCTTGCCCTGCTTCCCTGGCTCCCATGTCCTGTCGTCGCGGACATGGGGACCGGCGGCGAAGCCTATCGCCGCCATGACTACGCGACCGCGCTCCGCGAGCTGCTGCCCGCGGCGCGGAACGGCAACGCCGTCGCACAGGGCCTCGTTGCCGGCATCTATGCCGAAGGGCTAGGCGTCGCGCGGGATCCGGAGGAGGGCTGCATCTGGGCCGCGAAGGCGGCGGCGCAAGGCGATGCGTTGGGCGAGTATTTCTACGCCTTCTGCTTCGAAAACGGGACCGGCGTCGCGCGCGACGGGGCCAAGGCGCTCGATTGGTATCGCAAATCCGCCGAGCAGGGCTTGGCCGCCAGCGAGGCCATGCTCGGATTGCATCTGCTGGCCGAGGCTGCGCCACGCGACTATCCCGCGGCCGTCGCCTGGCTGCGCAAGGCCGCCAAACAAGGCGTTGCAGCCGCCATGGACGGACTCGGCAAGGCCTATGAGACGAACCGCGGCGTCGCGGCCGATGCGCCCAGCGCCTATGCCTGGTACAAGCTCGCCGTCGATTATGCCATCGGCGCCAGGTCGAAGGACTATTTCCGCAAGGATTTCGAGCGAATTGCGGCGGCGATGACGCAGTCCGCGCGCCAGCGGGGCGAGGCCCTCGCCGCTTCCTGGCGCGCTGAGCTGCCAGCGCCTGCAGCGCCGGCCGCCGTCGCCAACGCCAGCCCCGGCGCGGGACCCCCGAGCGGCAAGGCGCCGAGCGGCGACGGGCTCAAGCCGGGGATCGATCCGCGATCGCTGGTCTCTGCCGTTATCGGCGCTCTCGACGAGCTCGGCTTCGATGCCGGGCCACCGCGTGACGAGCTCGACAGACGGGCGCATGACGCCATCCGCGCCTTCCAGCGCGCGCACGGCCTCATCGAATCCGGGCGCGTCTCGAAAAAGCTGGTGGCGGCGCTCGACGACGCCTTGCGGGCGAGGCGCGACGCCGCCCCGCCGGGCGGCGGCGGGCAAGCGGGCGGCGCGCGCCCGAGCGCGATCGGGACGGGCTTCGTCGTCAGCGCGGCCGGCCATGTGCTGACGAACAACCATGTCGTCGCGGGTTGTCGCGAGTTGCGCTCCGGCGACCAGCAGGTGGCGACCGTCGTCGCCACCGACGCGGAGCATGATCTCGCGGTGCTTAAGCTGTCCGCCGCCGCTGGCGCCGTCGCCAGCTTCCGCGATCACAACGATGCCCAGCCGGGCGAGGAAATCGTCGTCCTCGGCTATCCCCTCTACGGCCTGCTCGGCAGCGATGCGATCGTCACCACCGGCACCATCAGCGCGCTTTCCGGCCTGCGCGGCAACCGTAACCTCATCCAAATCAGTGCGCCGGTGAACCCCGGCAATAGCGGCGGGCCGGTGCTGGACGCCTCGGGCCATATCGTGGGCGTCGTGGTATCGAAGCTCGACGCCGTCGGCGTCGCCAAGGTGACCGGCGACATCCCCGAGAACGTCAATTTCGCCGTCAACGAGGCCACCGCGCGCGCCTTCCTCGACGCCCACGGGATCCAGTACCGCACGGCAGCCACGGCGGAGAGGCTCGCAGCACCCGAGGTGGCAAGCCGCAGCCGCGGCTTCACCCTCGTCCTCGAATGCTTCAAATAGCGCGCTAGCCTCCGGCGGCTTTCCCGCTGTCGCCGGCCGCATTATGCTGGCGTCGCCCTATTCGAGCCTCCAGGGGAATCCGCGAACCATGGCGCTTCGGCCCCGCCGCCAGTGGCAGGACATGACGACGGACGAGATCGCGGCGCTCGATGCACCGCGGGTCGTCGCCGTGCTGCCGGTCGCCGCTATCGAGCAGCATGGGCCCCATCTGCCGCTCGCGGTCGACGCCATGATCAATCAGGGCATTCTCGACCGCGCGCTGGCGCTGTTGCCCGAGCACCTGCCGGTCACCTTGCTGCCCATGATGCCGGTCGGCCGCAGTGACGAGCATGGGGATTTTCCGGGCACGCTCTCGCTTGCGCCTGAGACCGTCGCGCGGCTCTGGGGCGAAATCGGCCATGCGGTGGCGCGCGCCGGCGTCCGCAAGCTCGTCATTTTCAACAGTCATGGCGGCAATCCGCAGATGCTCGACATCGTCGCGCGCGAGCTGCGCATCCGACACCGCATGCTCGTCGTGCAGGTCAATTCCTACCGTCTCTTCGACGCCAGCGGGCTCTTCGGCGCGGACGAGATCGCCCACGGCATCCATGGCGGCGCGGTCGAGACTTCGATGATGCTCCATCTCCGTCCCGATCTGGTGCGCAGGGAGAAGCTGGCCGATTTCAAGCCGAGCTCGTTGGCACTCGCGAGGGAATACCGCCATGTCGGGCCGCATGGCCGCTTCCCCTTCGGCTGGCTCGCCCAGGACCTCAATCCGACGGGCGCTTGCGGCGACGCCACCAAGGCGCGGGCCGAGCATGGCAAGGCGCTCGTCGAAGAAGCGGCGCGCGCGCTGGTCGAGATTTTGGAGGAGGTCGATCGTATGCCGCTCGCGATTCTGAAGGACCGGGCATGAGGCGGAGCGTTCTCCCGCTCGCGCTGCTGGCGCTGGTCATTGCCGCGGTCCTGGGCATGGCGCCCGCCAGGGCGCTCGATCAGATCAAGTTCGGCATCGATTGGAAGGCCGAGGCGGAATATGGCGGCTACTACCAGGCCAAGGCGACCGGGCTCTATGCCAAATACGGCCTCGACGTGGAGATCCGCCAAGGCGGTCCGCAGGTCAACCATCCCCAGCTTCTCGCCGCCGGGGTGATCGACTTCTCGGTCTCGTCCAACAGCTCCGTGGCACTCAATTTCGTCGTCCACGACGTGCCTATGGTGACGGTCGCGGCCTTCTTCCAGAAGGACCCGGCCGTGCTGATCGCCCATGCCGATGCCGGGGTGGAGGATTTCGCCGACATGCGTGGCCATCCGATCCTGATCTCGACTGACACGCGGGAAGGCTGGTGGCTCTTTCTCAAGGCGAAATACGGCCTCCAGGACAGCCAGGTCCGGCCTTACACCTTCCAGATGGCGCCTTTCCTCGCCGACAAGAACGTGATCCAGCAGGGCTATGTGACGAGCGAGCCGCATAGCCTCGAGGAGGCGGGCGCCGAGGTGAAGGTCTTCCTCGTTGCCGACGCCGGCTGGCCGAGCTACGCCAACCTCGTAACCACCTCGGTCAAGCTCGTCCGCGAGAAGCCCGAGCTCGTGCAGCGCTTCATCGACGCGACGATCGAGGGCTGGTACAGCTATCTCTATGGCGATCCGGCGCCGGGAAATGCGCTCATCAAGCAGGACAATCCCGAAATGACCGACGATCTGATCGCCTATAGCATCTCGAAGCTCAAGGGCTACGGCATCGTCGATTCCGGCGACGCGCTGGAGGCGGGGATCGGCGTCATGACCGCCGAGCGCATCGCCGCTTTCGACCAGGCCATGGCGGAGGCCGGCGTCTATCCCAAGGAGCTCGATTGGAAGAAGGGCTTCAATTTCGACTTCGTCGGCAAGAAGCACGGGCTCGACCTCAAACGCGCGCTGCAGGCGAAATAGCGATGGCGCGGAACGTCTTTCGCGCCCGCTTGGCGGCCCGCCATACCGAACGGATCGCGGCGGCGAAGTTGACGGCGCCCATCCACGACTCGATTCCGCTCCTTGCCGTCGACAACGTCGCGAAGACCTATGCCAACGGCGTGACGGCGCTGGCCGGCGTGAGCTTCGCGGTACGCGGCCATGAGTTCGTGAGCCTGCTCGGTCCGTCCGGCTGCGGCAAAAGCACGCTCCTGCGTCTTGTCGCGGGGCTCGGCAAACCCACGAGCGGATCGATCGAATGGCGGCAGCGAGCCGAAGCAGAGGAACAACGCAATATCGGCTTCGTCTTCCAGGAGCCCACGCTGATGCCGTGGGCGACGGTGCGGCGCAATATCGCGCTCCCGCTTCGTCTCGGCGGCAGCGCGGGGCGCGAGGCGGCGAGCGCCGTCGCGCGGGCGATCGAGCTTGTCGGGCTCCAGGGCTTCGAGCGGGCCTATCCGCGCGAGCTTTCGGGCGGGATGAAGATGCGCGTCTCGATCGCGCGGGCGGTCGTCACGGAGCCCAAGATCATGCTTCTGGACGAGCCCTTCGCCGCGCTCGACGAGATCGCGCGCGCGCGCCTCAATGACGATCTGCTGGCGCTTTGCACGCAAGAGCAGCTGACCGTCCTCTTCGTGACGCACAACGTCTATGAAGCGGTCTATCTCTCGAGCCGCATCCTGGTGATGACTCCGCGGCCGGGACGCATCGCCGCGGAGATCGACATCCCCGCCCCCTATCCGCGGGGCGAGGCCTTTCGCGGCTCGGCGGGCTATAACTGGCTATGCCGCTCGGTGAGCGTCGCCCTGCGCGACGCCGTTGAAAAGGCGGGCTGAGCGATGTCCGCACTACCCGGCTTCGAGGTCGAGACCGACGCGCCCGACGGCGGCCGGTTGCTGCTGCTCAGGCTTCTCGCGCCCGCCTTCGCCGGCATCGTCTTTCTCTGCGCCTGGGAGGCAATGGTGCGGCTCAAGGGCATCCCGCCCTATATTTTGCCCGGACCGGTACTCATCGCGCACACGCTCGTCGACGATTGGGCCACGCTCTCGGCCTCGCTTTGGGTCACGCTCGAGACGACGTTGCTCGCCTTCGCCGCCGCGGCGGTGGGCGGCCTCCTCATCGCCATGCTGTTCAGCCAGTCGCGGCTCGTCGAGCTCGCACTATTCCCCTATGCGGTGATCCTCCAGGTGACGCCGATCGTGGCGATTGCGCCGCTCATCATCATCTGGGTGCGCGATACCGAGGCGGCGCTTCTGGTCTGCGCCTGGATCGTCGCCTTCTTCCCGGTGCTCTCCAACGCGACCCTCGGCCTCCATAGCGCCGACCATAATCTCCTGAGCCTGTTCGAGCTCTACGGCGCTTCGCGCTGGCAGACGCTGCGCTATCTCCGGCTGCCGAGCGCGCTGCCCTACTTCCTCGCCGGCTTGCGCATCAGCGGCGGGCTCGCGCTGATCGGCGCAATCGTGGCCGAGTTCGTCGCCGGCACGGCCGGCTCGGAATCGGGCTTGGCCTACCGCATCCTCGAATCGGGCTATCGGCTCAATATCCCACGCATGTTCGCGGCCCTCTTCCTCATCTCGCTCGCCGGCATCGCGATCTTCGTCGTTTTGAGCCTGGTGCAATATCTCGCTCTCCGCCGCTGGCACGAAAGCGCGGTCAAGCGCGAGAGGTGAAAGCCACGCTGCTTTCCCCGCTTGCCGTCGAACTTCACGAGCCCCGCCCGATGCATCACATTGTCTCGCGTGAGAGGCGCGCGTTGTGTATTACCCCTCGGACTTGCCATGAGCCATCGATCATGCCTCAATCCCGCCTGGTTGTGGGCGAGGGCCTGCGGTGGAGACGATCGCGGAGTGGTTGGGGACGCTCGGGCTCGGCGACTATGCGCTGCGCTTTGAAGAGAACGGCATCGATCTCTCGGTTCTCCCCGACCTGACGGACCAGGATCTCGAGAAGATCGGCGTGCTGCTCGGCCATCGCCGCAAGATGCTGCGGGCGATCGCCGCCATGGGCGTCGCCGCGCCGCCGCCGGTGCGGGCCGCGCCGGCGGGACTGCAAGACGGCGCCGAGCGGCGGCAGCTCACGGTGATGTTCTGCGACCTGGTGGGCTCGACAGCGCTTTCCGCGCGTTTGGATCCCGAGGAGACGCGCGAGGTGATCCGCGCCTATCAGGAGGCCTGCGCACGCGGCGTCGCCAGCTATGACGGCTTCGTCGCGAAATATATGGGCGACGGGGTGCTGGTCTATTTCGGCTATCCGCGGGCGCATGAGGACGATGCCGAGCGGGCGGTGCGCGCCGGGCTCGATCTCGTCGCGGCCGTCGCCGCGCTCGATACGCCGGCCCGCACGCCGCTTGCGGCGCGCGTCGGCATCGCGACCGGCCTTGTCGTGGTGGGCGATCTCGTCGGCGAGGGCGCCTCGCGCGAGCAGGCGGTCGTCGGCGACACGCCCAATCTCGCCGCGCGCCTCCAAGCGCTGGCTGCGCCCGGCGACGTCGTGGTCGCGCCCGCGACCCGCCGTCTCCTGGGCGACGTCTTCTCCTTGCGCGATCTCGGCCGCCATGACCTCAAGGGCTTCGCCGAGCCGGTCGAGGCCTGGGCCGTGCTGGGCCTCGCGAGCTCCGACAACCGCTTCGAGACGGCGCGGACGACACGGCACGGCGGCTTCGTCGGGCGCGAGACCGAAGTCGCATCGCTTCTCGAGCGCCAGCGCGAGGCTTGGGCCGGTGCGGGCCAGATCGTCCTGGTGTCGGGCGAGGCGGGCATCGGCAAATCCCGCCTCTCGGCCTTGCTCGGCGAGCGGCTTGCGGCCGAAGCCTATACGCGGCTGCGCTACCAATGCTCGCCCTACCACACGGGCAGCGCGCTATATCCTTTCATCGGGCAGATCGAGCGCGCGGCGAGCTTCAAGCCCGACGATGCGCCGGCGCGCAAGCTTGAAAAGCTCGAGGCCGTGCTCGCGCGCGGCGCCTCCGACGTCGCCGAGGTGGCGCCGCTCTTCGCCGCCCTCCTCTCGATACCCTTCGGCGAGCGCTACCCGCCCTTGGCGTTGTCGCCCGCGCAGCAGCGGCGCCAAACCCTCGCGGCACTGCTCGACCAGCTCGAGGGTCTGACGCGGGACAAGCCGATGCTTTGGCTCTTCGAGGACGCCCATTGGGCCGACGCCACCTCGCTCGAGCTCGTGGACCTCGCCGTCGAGCGCATCCGCCGGCTGCCGCTCTTGGCACTCATCACCTTCCGGCCGGAATTCGAGCCGCCTTGGGCGGGCCTGCCCGCGGTCAGCATGATCAGGCTGACGCGGATGGATCAGCGCCAGGCCGGCGCGGTGGTCGCGCAGGTGACCGGCGGCCGCGCGTTGCCCGACGAGGTGATGGCGCAGATCATCGCCAAAACCGACGGCGTGCCGCTCTTCATCGAGGAGCTGACCAAAATGGTGCTGGAATCGGGGCTGCTCGTCGAGGAGGCCGGCGGCTACCGCCTCGACGGACCGCTGCCGCCCTTCGCCATCCCCGCGACGCTCCAGGATTCGCTGATGGCGCGGCTCGACCGCATGGCGCCTGTCAAGGAGATCGCGCAGATCGGCGCCGTCATCGGGCGCGAGTTTTCTTACGGCCTGCTGGCTAGCGTCGTCGAGCGCGAGGAGGCGGCGCTGAATTCGGCGCTCGCGCAGCTCGTGGAGGTCGAGCTCCTGTTCCGCCGCGGCGCGGGGTCGGACGCGATTTACATCTTCAAGCATGCGTTGGTTCAGGACGCGGCCTATGAGAGCCTGCTCAAAAGCCGGCGGCAGGTGCTGCACCGGCGCGTGGCCGAGGTCTTGCGCGACCGCTTTCCCGCCATCGCCGAGACCGAGCCCGAGCTCGTCGCGCAGCATTTCACCCAAGCGGGCCTGGGCGACGCGGCCTTCGAATGGTGGGGCAAAGCGGGCGAGCGGTCGCTGCACCGCTCGGCCTATATCGAGGCGATCGCACATTTCACGAAAGCGCTCGCTATCGGCGACGAGCTAAAGGACGAGCCGGAGAGGCATCTGCGGCGGCTGCGGCTGCAAGTGGCGCTGGGCCAGGCGCTCATCTCGTCGCGGGGCTATGGCGCGCCGGAAACCACCGCCGCCTTCGCGCGCGCGCGCGGGCTGGCGGCCGGCGTCGAGGATGCGGTCGAGCGCTTCTCGATCTATTACGGCCTTTGGGTCGGTACTTATGTGCGCGGCCAAGTCGTCTCGATGCGGGAATTGGCCGAGGCGTTCCTCAGCGACGCTCGGGGCTGGCCGAAGTCCCCCGAGCTGGGCGTGGCGCATCGCGTCTTCGGCATTACCTGCTGGTTCCAAGGCGATTATGTCGGCGCGCGGGAGCATCTCGAGCAGGCGCTCGCCATCTATCGTCCGGAGCGCGACGGCGGCCTCGCCTTCCGCTTCGGCCAGGATGCCGGCGTCTCCGCCTTGGCCTACCTCGCGCTGGTGCTATGGCCGCTCGGCGAGGTGGAGCGCGCGCGGGAGCTCGTCGAAAAGGCCGTCGCCGATGCGGCGACGAGCGAGCATGTTCAGACGAAGGTCTATGCCAACCTCCATAAATGGTATTTGGAGGCGGTTCGCCGCGATCCGGCGCGGGCCGCGCCGCATGCGGAAATCGTCTACTCGCTCGCGCGCGAGCACGCGATGGCGCAATTCGGGGCGGGCGGCGCCATCTCGCAAGGCTGGGCGGTCTGGCAGAGGGGCGAGCGGGAAGCAGGCATCGCGAAGATGCGCCAGGCGAACGCGCTTTGGCGTGAACAGCAAGCCATTGCGATGGTGCCGCTCGTCGACGGACTGCTCGCCGAGCTGGAGGGAAAAGCGGGCAATGCCGAGAGGGCCTTCGCTCATCTGGACGCCGCGCTGAGCGATAGCGAAAGATCGGGGCAATATTGGTACGAAGCCGAGCTGTATCGGGTGCGCGGCGAGCTTTTGCTGCGGGGCCATGCGCCCGATGTCGCGGGCGCCGAGGCCGCCTTTCGCCGCGCGCTCGAAATCGCGCGCCGCCAGCGGACGCGCAGCTTCGAGCTGCGCGCGGCACTTGCCCTCGCCAGGCTCTATGAAGGAGCGGGACGCGCGCGCGCGGCCAAGGAGTTGCTCGAGCCGGCGCTCGCGGGCTTCAAGGAAAGCGACGAATTTCCGGAAGTCGCCGAGGCGAACCGCCTGCTCGCCGGCCTCTCGCTCGAGGCGGGCGCGGCAGGCGGCGGCCAGCGACTTGGTTGAGTTGCGGCGGCCGGCGGCTCAATGGAAGACGAAATAGAGTAGGATGAGCACCGGAATCGGTACGCCGAGCAGCCATAAGAATGCGTAACGCATGATGTCCTCCTGGAATAAGGGCCGACCTCTTCCCTTCATTCTGTCGCGTCGGATCGGCCGGGGCGGGAAGGCCGCCGGCGCGGGGCGCCGAAGCGGCCCCGGGGACCGGCTGCAGGGACTCACGGTGTGCTGAACTGCAGCCGGAGCTGGTCGCTGGTGTAGCGCGGCGCCTGCATCCAATTCGCGTTCGTGCCGGCGACGACGACATTGCCCGCCATGGTCCGCGCGTCGGCGGCCGGGACCTCGATATAGCTTCCCAGGCCGAAGCTCGGATTGGCGACGATGGCATAGCGCACTTCGCCGGTGGTCGGCACGACGGCCACGGCTTCCACCCGTCCGAGCGGCTGGCCCATGGAATCGGTGACGGGATAGCCGACGATGCTGCCCGCATAGGCGAGCCGCAACGGCGCGACCGGTGCGATCGGGGGCACCGGCGCCGGAGCGACGGCGGGCGGCGGCACGACTGCGGTCGCCATCGGATAGGTCTGAGTGATGAAGACGTAGGAATAGCGCGGCATCTGCATCAGCATTTCCAGCGAGGCGCCGACGGCGACGCCGTTGTCGGTGACATTGATCGCGGTAAAGGGGATCACCAGGTCGTCGGGATATTGGCTGCTGCTGGCGATCACGTAGCGGACCTGGAGGTTCGCGGCATCCTCGAGCACCGCCGTGATGCTGCCGACCGCCACGCCGTTGCGGTCGAACACCGTGTGGCCGACGAGGGCGCCTTGCGTGCTGAGCACGAGACCTGCGGGCGGCCGCAGCGGCTGCGTGCCCCACATGCCATGGGTGTAATCGATCGCCTCCGGCCCCGCCGGATAATTGGCGGCCGTCGGATTGGCGCGATAGGATGGCTGGTAGGCTTGGGGCGTGGAACAGGCCGCGACGAAAGACGCCGCGACCATGGACACTGCGATTCTCTTGTTCATCGTTATCCTCGCTGGTCAGGCCGGAGCGCAATGCTCCCGACTGCATGGACGGGGCGCGGGCCGATTTGTTCCCGAACGCCCATTGCTATCCGGCCGGATCAACATTCGGGTCGCGATCACAACTCGGCCACAAGGCGGTTGAAGGAGTGGCCGGCCGAAGGAGCAAAATGCGCGAGCCTGCCACCATCTTGGTCTATTCCGGTCTCGAGCTGATGGGCGACGGCTTCATGAAGCTGCCCTTTCTGCGCGCGATCCGCGGGAGCTGGCCCGACGCGCGCGTGACCTGGCTCGCGGGCAAGGGCCGCACCGTCTTCGCCGGCGCCTTGGCACCGCTGGCGTCATTCTGTCTCGACGAGATCATCGAGGATGCCGGCATCGGCAGCCACGCGGGCGAGCTCTTCGGCCGCCCCTTGCCGGGCCGCCGCTTCGATCTCATCCTCGACACCCAGCGGCGTCTGCTCACGACCCTGATTCTGCGTCGCGTCGGCCATCGGGTCTTCGTCTCGGCGGCCGCGAATTTCCGCTTCTCCGACCGCCGCCCTCCCGGCCGTCCTGCGAAGCCGCCCGCCATGGCGGCGCAGCTTCTCGATCTCGTCCGCGCGGCCGCCGGACGCGAGCCCTTGCTCACCCCGCCGCCGGCCTTGCCCGAGCCCTATCGCCAGGCGGCGCTGTCGGCATTGCCGGGAAGCATGCGGCTGCTCGGCCTCGTGCCCGGCGCTGGCGGGCGGCATAAATGCTGGCCGCTCGAGCGCTATGTCGCGCTGGCGCGTCAAGCGCCGCTATGGGGCGCCAAACCCGTCTGGCTGCTCGGGCCCGAGGAACGCGATTGGCTGCCCGAGCTTGGCGCCGCCTCGCCCGGAGCGCTGTTCCCGCTCCAGGAAGAGCGGCTCGACCAGAGCATTGCCGGCTCGCCGCTCTTCACCATGGCCGTCGGCGCGCGGCTCGCGCTGGCGGTCGCGAACGATTGCGGCACGGCCCATATGCTGGCGGCGGCGGATTGCCCGCTCGTCAGCCTGTTCGGCCCCACGGACGCCGCCAAGTTCGCGCCCAGCACGCCCGATCTTGCCGTGATACGCGCGCAGGATTTCGGCGGCGAGGCGATGGCGCTGATCCCCCTCGAGGCCGTCGCCAGCGCCACGAGCGCCAAGCTCGCCAAGCTAGCACCCCTCGCCGGTCGCGCGGGTTCGTGCTAGCCTTGGTCCCGACCGGGCAGCGGGACAAATCACGCGGAGGAGATCGACATGACGGCGCAAACGGCGAAGCTCAGGCCGGCCGCGCGGCCGGTGCGCGAGCAGGTTTCGGAGGAGGAATGGCAGGTCAGGGTCAATCTCGCCGCCTGCTACCGCCTCATCGCCCATTACGGCTGGGACGATCTCATCTTCACTCACATCTCGGCGCGCGTGCCAGGCGGCGAGGAGCATTTCCTCATCAATCCCTACGGCATGATGTTCCAGGAGATCACCGCCTCCTCGCTGGTCAAGGTGGACCTCGAGGGCAACATCGTCCTGCCGACCGAATATGCGGTCAATCCCGCCGGCTTCACCATCCATAGCGCGGTCCATGCCGCGCGCAAGGACGTCGGCTGCGTGATCCATCTCCATACGCGCGACGGCGTGGCCGTGTCGGCCATGCAGGAGGGGCTGCTGCCCTTGAGCCAGACGGCGATGATCGCGCGCGTCTCGCTCGCCTATCATGATTACGAAGGCATCGCGCTCGATCTCGGCGAGCGCGAGCGCCTGGTTCGCGATCTCGCCGACCGCATGATGATGATCCTGCGCAATCACGGCACGCTCGCCGTGGGTCCGACGGTCGAGGAGGCCTTCCTGCGCATCTTCTTCCTCGAGCGCGCCTGCTCGATGCAGGTGGCGGCGCTTGCCGGCGGCCGCGCCCTCAGCATGCCGTCGGACGCGGTCCAGCTCGTGGTCGCGAAGCAGGTCATGATGGGCGCCGCAGCCGGCGAGAAGCCCGGACAGCTCGCCTGGCCGGGCCTGCTGCGCATGCTCGACGCCAAGGACCGCGGCTACAGGGAGTAGAAATCAGGAGCCAGAAACCGGAATCCCCTCTGGTTTCCGGCTGCCGAGTTCTGGCTTCTGTGTCAAGACGCCGCAGCCCGCGCGCTTGTCAGGCGCCGGTGTCTTCGATTACTGCTTGCGGCATGTTTCTCCGCGATCTGTGGTATTGCGCGCTTCCGGCGAGCCGGCTCAAGCCGGGGCGCATGCTCGCGCGCACCCTGCTCGACGAGCCGCTCCTCTTGGGGCGCGCGCGCGACGGCAAGCCTTTCGCGCTGGGCGATCGTTGCCCCCATCGCGCCATGCCGCTCTCGCACGGCGGCTTCGACGGGGCGGAGATCGAATGCTGCTACCATGGCTGGCGCTTCAACAGCGAGGGGCGCTGCACCGCCATCCCCTCGCTCGTCGACGGCGCCAAGCTCGAGCTTTCGCGCATCCGCGCCAAGCGCTATCCCTGCCGCGAGCTGCAAGGCAATATCTGGGTCTATTTCGGTGCCGAGGACGGGGCGCTGCCCGAGCCGCCGACGGTGCCCGAGATCGGCGATCGGCCGCCGCAGCTTTCCGCCGAGATGATCTTTCCATGCCATGTCGATCATGCCGTGGTGGGGCTCATGGATCCGGCGCATGGGCCTTTCGTCCATCGCTCCTGGTGGTGGCGCTCGCGCCGCTCGATCCATGAGAAGGCGCGGCGCTTCGAGCCGGCCCCGCTCGGCTTCCGCATGGTGCGCCACCGCCCCTCGAGCAACTCAGCGGGCTACAAGCTGCTCGGCGGCGTGCCCACGACCGAGATCACCTTCAGCCTGCCGGGGGTGCGTGTCGAGCATGTAACCGCCGGCCGCCACACGCTCTGCGGCCTTACCGCGGTGACGCCGATCGGCGCGCGCGAGACGCTGGTCACCCACGCGATCTACTGGACCATGCCCTGGCTCACGCCGCTCAGGCCGTTGCTGCGGCCCTTTGCCCGCGCCTTCCTCGAGCAGGACCGGCGCATCGTCGAGATGCAGCAGGAGGGCCTCAAGGGCGACCCGCCGCTCATCCTCATCGACGACGCCGACACCCAGGCGAAATGGTACTACCGCCTCAAAAAGGAATATGCCCGCGCGCAAGCCGAGGGCACGCCCTTCCAGAATCCGGTGCCCGAGCGCACCCTGCGCTGGCGGAGCTGAGGCGACGCCTATCCTCTCCCGCCCCTTCGTGGAGGAGAGAGGAGATTAACGGCAATGACGCGATTACCCCGTCCGCGTCGCGGGCTCCGCCAGCCGATAATCCTTGAACTGCTCCCGGAGCCGCGTCTTCTGGAACTTGCCGGTTGAGGTCTTGGGGATCTCGTCGACGAACTCGATCGCGTCGGGCAGCCACCAGGTGGCGAACTTCGAGGCAAGATGGGCCTTGAGCTCGTCGGCGCTTGCCGTGGCGCCCTGCTTCAGCACGACGCAGGCGAGCGGGCGCTCCGTCCATTTCGGATGGGCGACGGCGATCACCGCCGCCTCGAGCACGGCGGGGTGGCCCATCAGCGCGTTCTCGATATCGACCGAGCTGATCCATTCGCCGCCCGACTTGATGAGGTCCTTGGTGCGGTCGGTCAGCTTGATATAGCCGTCGTCGTCGATGGTGCAGACGTCGCCGGTGCGGAACCAGCCGTCCTTTGTCCAGCTCGTGATCGGATCCTCGGGATTGTAGTAGCTCGCCGCGACCCAGGGCCCGCGCACCTGCAGCTCGCCCATGGCTTCGCCGTCCCACGGCGCGATGCCGTCGTCGTTGACGACGCGCACGTCGACGAAGGGCACGGCGCGGCCCTGCTTGGCGCGGTAGGCATATTGCGTATCGGCGTCGGCCGCGGCGATCTTGGGCGTCAGCACGCCGCTCGAGCCCAAGGGCGACATCTCGGTCATGCCCCAGGCATGGAGGATGCTGATGCCGAGCTCGTCGAAGGAGCGAATCATGGCGTCGGGCGCAGCCGAGCCGCCCACCACGAGCTTCAAGCCCGGCACCATGGGATAGTTCTTGCGCTCGCGGCGGAGCAGATCGAGCACGCCGAGCCACAACGTCGGCACGCCGGCGCCGATCGTCACCTGCTCGCGCGAAAAGAGCTCGACCAAGCTCGCCCCGTCGAGATGCGGCCCCGGCATGACCAGCTTGGCGCCCACCATGATGCAGGCATAGGGCAGACCCCAGGCGTTGGCGTGGAACATCGGCACGACCGGCATCACCGTGTCGCGCATGGAGAGGCCGAGGCAATCGGGCAAGGCGGCGGCGAAGGAATGCAGCACGGTCGAGCGATGGCTGTAGGCGACGCCCTTGGGCCGGCCCGTCGTGCCCGAGGTGTAGCACATGCCGCAGGGGTCGTTCTCGTCGATCTCGGGATAGGTGAAGTCGCCGCTCGCGCTTTTAAGCAGCGCCTCGTAGTCCTCGTAAGGTGCGGCCACAGGCTTGCCGGTGAGCGAGACCACGAAGACGCGCTCGAACTTCGCCTTGTCCTTGAATTTCTCGTAGAGGGGCAGCAGCACGTCGTCGACGATGAGGAAGCGGTCGCCCGCGTGGTTGGCGATATAGACGATGTCCTCGGGGAAGAGGCGCAGGTTGAGGGTATGGACCACGCCGCCCGCCGCGGGGACGCCGAAATAGGCCTCCATATGGACGTAATGGTTCCACATCAAGGTGGCGACGCGGTCGCCGCGCTTGAGCCCCGCCTTCTGCAGCGCCTCGGCAAGGAGTCGCGCCCGGCGGTAGAAATCGCCGACGCGATACCGGTGCAAGGACTTGTCCGGCAGGCGGGAAACGATCTCCGCCTGCTTGTTGAGCTTGCCGGCATGCTCGAGGATCGCCGTCAAGGTCAGCGGAAAGCGCATCATCGTGCTCTGCATGACTCCTCCCAAACTCATTCTTGGCGCCCGAGCGCGAACGGCTGGATTATTGGCTTATAAGACTATGCCGGGCGGTCGCCCGCAAGGGGGTAGAAGGCAGGAAAACGCGGTCGGGCGCCGCTTTTTTCGGCCGTCCGCTTTGACAGAGAGGCGCCCTTGCCCTAAATCAGGAAGAAGGAGGAGCGCCCCCGAATGGAGCTTCGTCAGAACGGCTCGTTGGCGCGCGAAGGCATGATCGTGGCGGCCAGGCCGCTGATCGACCCCTTCATGCGCCATATCACCTATCTCCGCATTTCGGTCACGGACCGCTGCGATTTCCGCTGCGTCTATTGCATGGCGGAGGATATGACCTTCCTGCCGAAGGCGGAGATCCTGACGCTCGAGGAGTTGGAGCGCGTCGCCACCGCCTTCGTGCGGCTGGGCGTGCGCAAGCTGCGCCTCACCGGCGGCGAGCCCTTGGTGCGCCGCAATATCATGAGCCTCTTTCGCGCGCTCGGGCGGCTGGTCAAGCAAGGCGAGCTCGACGAGCTCACCCTCACCACCAACGGCAGCCAGCTCGCCAAACATGCGGCGGCACTCGCGGAATGCGGCGTGCGCCGGGTCAATGTCTCGCTCGACACGCTCGATCCCGCGAAGTTCACCGCCATCACCCGCTGGGGCAAGCTCGAGCAGGTGCTGGCGGGCGTCGAGGCCGCCAAGGCGGCCGGGCTCCATGTCAAGATCAACGCCGTGGCCCTCAAGGGCGTGAACGACGAGGAGGCGCCCGACCTCGTCGCCTGGGCGGGAGCGCAAGGCTTCGACGTCACCTTCATCGAGGTGATGCCGATGGGCGAGCTGGGCGGCGAGACGCGGCTCGAGCAATATCTTCCGCTCTCCCTCCTGCGCGCGCGCCTCGCCGAGCGCTTCACCCTCGAGGAGACGGACTACCGCACGGGCGGCCCGGCGCGCTATTTCCTCTGCCGCGAGACGGGCACGCGTATCGGCTTCATCACGCCGATGACGCATAATTTCTGCGAATCCTGCAATCGCGTGCGCCTCACCTGCACGGGCACGCTCTTCATGTGTCTCGGCCAGGAGGACGCGGCCGACCTGCGCACCCCACTCCGCCGCAGCGGGGACGACGCGTTCCTCGTGGAGGCGATCCGCGAGGCCATCGCGCGCAAGCCCAAGGGCCATGACTTCATCATCGACCGCCGCCATAGCCGGCCCGCCGTCTCCCGCCATATGAGCGTGACGGGCGGTTGAGGGCCGGGGCGCCCGGCGGCCTTTCGCCAGAGCAAGCCTACTGAATATTGATCTGGTGGGACTTGCCGACGCCATCGCTCCAGACCAGGCTGGTGAAGCCGAGCATCTTGCAGAGATCGAGGAAGTTGGAGAGCTCGTCCACCTTCGCGTCGCGGAAGATGGGGGCGAGCCGCGCCACGGCAGTGAGCATGGCGAGCAGCGCGCGGGCGCGGTAGATCGTGTTGTAGCTTCCGTCCGTGAGGCTCACGATGATGAGCCGCTCGGCCTGGTCGCCCTTGGCGAAGATGGCGAAAGGCGGCGGGAAGGGGTCCTTGAACATCTTCTCGGTCATGCCGGTGACGAAGGCAAGGCGCCGCACGCGGCTCGTGTCCGACATCACCTCGGCGGCGGAGGAGTAGCTCTCGCTGCTTTGCGGCGCCGGATAGTAATAGCCATCATGTGGGTCGGCAGGCGGGGCGGGATCGGCTGCCTCTACGGCCGAAAGCCCCGCCAGAAGCCATAGAGCGGTCCCTATGATCGCCAACGATGCCTTGAACATGCCGCCCCCCTGCGCCGAACCATCGCGAACCGCCTCCGCGCACCATGCCGCCGGGCGCATTCCTTGGCAAGCCCGAGCCTTGGCAAGCCTGCCGGCGCCTGGGATATAGTCTCGCGCGCATCGTCTCGCCGACATGCACTCGCCGGCCGGGCGTGCAGTCCTGCCGCATGCCTTCCGAGGGAGCGGATCATAAGATGAAGCCCAACCCAAAGCTGGCCTTCGTCGCGTCCGAGGGCGAGGCGGCGCAAGAGGCGCTGGCCGAGCTCCGGCGGCGCTATGGCAGCCTACCGGTCACGGAGGCCGACGCCATCGTGGCGCTGGGCGGCGACGGCTTCATGTTGGATTCGCTGCACCGCTACATGGAGCTGCGCCGGCCCATCTTCGGCATGCATCGCGGCTCGATCGGCTTCCTGATGAACGATTTCCGCTTGGACGGCCTGCCCGAGCGCGTGGCGAAGGCGCATGAGATCCGGCTCCATCCCCTCGCCATGTCGGCGACGACCATGCAGGGCGCGCGCGCCCAGGCGCTCGCCATCAACGAAGTGTCGCTGCTGCGCGAGACCCGGCAGACGGCCAAGATCCGCATCCAGATCGACGACGTGGTGCGCGTGGACGAGCTCTTCTGCGACGGCGTGCTGGTGGCGACCCCGGCGGGCAGTACGGCCTACAACCTCTCGGCCCATGGACCGATCATCCCGCTCGGCGCGGGGCTGCTCGCCCTCACGCCGATCAGCGCCTTCCGCCCCCGGCGCTGGCGCGGCGCGCTGCTGCCCCACGGTGCGCGCGTGAAGTTCGAGGTGCTCGAGCCCGACAAGCGCCCGGTGAGCGCGGTCGCCGACTATACCGAGGTGCGCGACGTGATCGAGGTACGGGTGGCGGAGGACCGCCATCTGAGCCTGACGCTGCTCTTCGATCCCGAGCATAATCTCGAAGAGCGCGTGCTCAAGGAGCAGTTCCTCTCGTGAAGACCGCCGGCGCGCGGGCGCCGCGTCCGCCCGATCTCGAGCGCTGGCGCGACGGCGGCAGCGGCGTCGATCACGTCGTCCGGCGCGAGGGCCCGCGGCCGGGGCCGACAGCGATGCTGGTCGCCCTCATCCATGGCAACGAGATTTGCGGCGCCTCGGCGCTCGACCGCCTGCTCGGCGCCGGATTGGCACCCACGCGCGGCCGGCTCTTCTGCTGCTTCGCCAACCTCGCGGCCTATCGTCGCGCCGATCCGGCGCGTCCCGAGGCGGGGCGTTTCATCGACGAGGACATGAACCGGCTTTGGACGCCCGCCCGTCTCGGGAGCGCGGAAGCGAGCCTGGAGCTCGCGCGGGCGAAGGCGCTGCGGCCCTTTGCCGACGCCGCCGACATGCTTCTCGATCTCCATTCCATGCGCGAGTGGGAGACGCCGCTCGCGCTATGCGGGGTCACGGCAAAAGGGCTGAGCTTCGCGCGTCGGGTGGGCTACCCCGCGATAGTGGTGGCCGATTCGGGCCATCGCGGCGGGGTGCGGCTCGTCGATTACGCCGATTTCGGACGCGCGGCGAGCGAGAAGGCGGCGCTGCTGGTCGAATGCGGCTCGCATTTCGCGGCAGCCAGCGGCGCGGTCGCGCTCGAGGCGTCGCTGCGCTTTCTCCTGGCGCTCGATATGGTCGATCGCGGCTTCGCGGCCGAGCTCGTCTCTCTGGCACCGCCGCCCGCGCAACGCGTCATCGAGGTCACCGAGGTCGTCACCATCGGCAGCCGCGCCTTCCGCTTCGCGCGGCCGCTGCGCAACATGGACTGCGTCGCCGAGGCCGGCACGCTCATCGCGCGCGAGGGCAAGCGCGAGATCCGCACCCCCTACGAGAACTGCGTGCTGGTGATGCCGGCGCAGCGGATACAGCCCGGCCTCACCGCCATAAGGCTCGGTCGCCTCATCGCGGGACCGCCGGCCTAGGGCGATATCCGCTCACGCGGAATCGCTCTAGCATATCCTGCCTTCGGCCGCTCAAGCGCCGCGCGGGCTTTCGCGTTTCCACTTGACGTGAAAACGCTCTGGGCGCCCTACGCCGCGCTCGCCTCGCTCAGCAACTGCGCCGTCGGGTCGCGATAGGCCCAAAGGAGTACGGGCTCGCTGCGCCCGCGCAAATGGCGCTGCTTGTCGGGCACGAAGCCGGCGAGCGCCGTCGCGGCGAGCTCGGGCGCCTGGCGCCGCGCCGCGTCGACCAGGTCCTGCGTCACCAGGATATCGGCGCCGATGGTACGGGTCAGCCGCTCGATCCGGCTCGCCACGTTCACCGTGTCGCCGATGACGGCATATTCGAGGCGCCGCTCGTCGCCGATGTCGCCCAGCACGGCGCTGCCGTAATGCACGCCGATGCTGGCCCGGATGGGCACGGCGCCGCGCGCGACGCGCTTGCGGTTCCAGCGCCCCAGCTCGTCCACCATGGCGCGGGCGCAGAGCAGCGCGTTGACAGCGTCCTGCGGTCCCGTGCGCGGCGTGCCGAAGGTCGCCATCACGGCATCGCCGATATATTTGTCGAGCGTGCCGTGATGGTCGAAGATCATCAGCGCCATGCGCCGGTGGAAGCTGCGCAGGAGCGCCACCACACGCTCCGAGTTCGAGCTTCTCCGAGAGCCGCGTGAAGCCGATGATGTCGGCGAACAGCACGCCCACGTCTTGGCGCCGCACCTCGCCGAGCGGCTCGTCCGACGCCTCGAGCGCATCCACCATGTTGGGCGAGAAATAGCGCGCGAGGTGGGAGCGCGCGCGCTCCGCCGTCATCTGCCGCAGCACCAGCTTGCGCGTGCGCCACACGGCGAGCGAGAGGAGGGCGCCGGTCAAGAGCAGCACGAAAACGAAATTCGCGACGGCGTCGAGATCGACGAAATTGGGATCGAGGAAGGTGGCGAGATATTGCTTAGGGTCGCTTTGCGCGATGAGGCCGAGATGCTTGACGGTGAAGGCGCCGGGCCGCGACAGGATCCAGGCTACGGCCGCGACCCAGGCAACCGCCGTGGCGATCGCCCGCCAGAGCGTGCGCCAAGGCGAATAGATGAAGGCCGCCAGCGCCAGCGGGACGAAAAGGAAATATTCGGCGTCGAAGCGAAGCACCATCGGCGTCGGGACGGGCGGCGCGTTCCACGGCATGAACGGCAGCACGTTGTCGATGATGATCAGCGCATCGACGAAGGGAATGAGCAGAAAATACCAGTGAAGATGCCGGTGGCGGGCGCTGTACCAGTAATAGACCCAGCCGAGCCCCCCGAAGAGCGCGCAGCCGACCAGATTCTCGGCGAGACGCGGCGATTGGCGGTCGAGGACGAGCCAGGCGGCGGCGAGCACCATGGCGCCCATGCGGAGCCAGGCGACGAGCTTGATGGCGGCCAGCTCCTCGCGATGGAAGACCGCGTCGAGCCGGGCCTCACGCCGCTCGGCACGGCGGAAATAGCGCGCGAGTTTGTCGAAGATCGACTTCATTGCGGGGCTCCATCCTGTCCTCGGCGCGCAGGTTAGAGGCGGGGCGGGAAGCCTGTCCAGGGCCGCAACCCGGACGAGGGCCGTGGCGCGCTTCGGAATCGGGCGGCGGTTCCGCGACGATATGGGTTATCCTGCGACCCCTCGGAGGGCCAGGGAGGGAGCGATGAACCATCTCGCGATCTTGGCGGAACGGCCGATGCCGTTCGCGCTGCTGCTCGGAATGCGCTATCTCTCGGCGGCGCCCGAGCGGGTGACGGCCGAGCTCACCGTGCGGCCCGAGCTCTGCACGCTCGGAGGCGCCATGCACGGCGGCGCCATCATGGCCTTCGCCGACAGCCTCGGCGCGGCGGCAACCTTCCTCAACCTGCCGGAGGGCGCCAGCACCACGACGATCGAATCGAAGACCAATTTCATCGCCGCGGCCAGGACAGGCGCGAAGGTGATCGGCGAATGCGCGCCGGTCCATCGCGGCCGTCGCACCATGGTCTGGCAGACGCGCCTCTCGACCGATGACGGCAAGCTCCTGGCGGTGGTGACCCAGACCCAGATGGTGCTGGAGCCGCGCCCCGCCGGCCGCGGCGGGGGATGATCGAGAGGGCGACCCGAAGTCAGGCACGGCCGCTGCAGGCAAAGCCGCGCCGCGCTTCGCGCTCCCGTCGGCGGCCCCGATGGGCTATAGTAGGCCTGGCAAGCAAAAGGGGCGCCTTGTTCAACCGGTAGGGGGCGGCGTTGAACCTGGTCGAGGCCACTAAGGCCTATGAGCGCTGGCTGCGGCAAGAGCTCGGCGCCATGAAGCTCGAGCTGGTGCGCGGCGATCTCGCCCTCAAGCATCGCCTCATGGCGGCGGATCCCTTCAGCCTTCTGCGCGGCACGTTCTATCGCTGGGTCCCGGTGTGGCACAAGCACTGCGCCGAGCTCGCGCACGCGCCGCGGCTGCTCGCGGTGGGCGACCTCCACGTGGAGAATTTCGGCACCTGGCGCGATGCCGAGGGCCGCCTCGTCTGGGGCGTCAACGACGTAGACGAAGCGGCCACCATGCCCTACACGATCGACCTGGTGCGGCTCGCGACGAGCGCGCTTCTCGCCTGGCGCGAGCAGCAGCTCTTCACGCCGCCGAAGGCGGCGTGCAAGGCGATCCTCGCAGGCTATGCCGATCAGTTCGCCAATGGCGGCGCCGCCTTCGTGCTCGAGGAGGACCATCCCGCTCTCCGCGCCGCGGCGCTCTCGGAGGAGCGCGACCCGGTGAAATATTGGACCAAGATGGCGGCGGCCAAGCCCGTCGCGGCGCCGGCGCGGATACGTCGCTTGCTGGCCGACCATCTGCCCCAGCGCAAGGCGCCCTTCCGCGTGAAGCACCGCATCGCCGGCGTCGGCAGCCTCGGGCGGCCCCGCTTCGTCGCGCTCACCACCCTTGGCGGCGCCTATCTCGCGCGCGAAGCGAAGCTCGAGCTGCCCTCGGCCTACGGCTGGGCGCTCGGCAAGCCGGAGAGCAAGCTTCATTGCGAGGAGGTTCTCGAACGCGCGGTGCGCTGCCAGGACCCCTACTACGTCATCACCGGACGCTGGCTGGTGCGGCGGCTCGGGCCGGATTGCTCGCGCATCGAGCTCGCCATGCTGCCGAAGATCCGCGACGAGCTGCGGCTGCTCGAGGCCATGGGGCGCGAGACGGCCAATCTCCATCTCGGCAGCCGCGCGGCGATTCCGGCGGTGCGCGCCGACTTGAGGCAGCGTCCCCGCAAATGGCTGCTCGCCGCCGCCAAGCGCATGGCCGAGGCCACCATCGCCGACTGGAAGCAATGGCGCGCCAGGCGCTAAGGTCGGAAGCCTGCCAGCCGCCGTAGCCAAATTGGCGGTAATATAATTTAAGTAGCAAAAACAATAACGTACGCGACTATATTTACCCGCTGGATGTATGCGGCCCGGCCAGCCAGTCCATTTTCGGAGGGTAAAATTCAATTGCCATGCACCAAACGCAATGCTATAGTAGATTTCTCGCGCTTAGGGCTCCGACAAGCTGCTTGATTCTCCCCGCCGAAATGTTTACTTGGGCCAGACACATTCCGGTAAAATGCGTAACTGGTAAGCCCCGGGTGCGTCGCGCGGGGGCGGTGTGGTAACCGTCGCTTGCGAGATTGCGGCGGCCCTTCGGGACGCGAGCGCGGCAATTTCGCTATCGCGCCGGGGGCCGGAGCGGATTTATCCGATCGCCGGGCGGCGTCGGTAGACGAGCGAGCATTCGACGCAACTTTGTTTTGCGATCCCGATTGAACCTGGTTGAGAAAAATGAGCCACGCAATGGACCGTATGAGCGCTGCCCAGACCGAAACCCTCGACCAGGTCGAAGAGAGCCCGCGTCCCGAGGCTGCGCCCGAGGAGCCTCTCGAGGACGCCCTCGAGCTGCTCGAGGGCGCGACGCTCGATCTTGCCGAAGAGGCCGCCCCGGCCGAGGCTGCCGAGGGCGAGGAGGGCGCGGCCGAGGGCGCGCCCGAGCCCGAGCAGGAGGCCCAGTCGCCGCGCAGCGGCAATGTGAGCGACGAGGATGTCGCCCGCGGCGCCGATCCCGTGCGCCTCTATCTGCGCGAGATGGGCAAGGCCGCGCTGCTCACCCGCGAGGGCGAGGTTGCGCTCGCCAAGCGCATCGAGACCGGCCGGCTCAAGGTCATCGAGGCGGTGAGCGAGAGCCCCATCGCCATCGGCGCGGTCGTGGAATGGGGCGCGGCCCTTGCCGAGGTGACGCTCCTGCTGCGCGACATCATCGAGCTCGACGGCAGCTTCGATCCGAACGCCGAGTCGGCGCGCGGCGCCGAGGGCGAGGCGGACGACGGCGAAAGCCCCCGCATCGGCGCGCTCGAGCAGCGCCTCATGCCCCGCTATCTCGAGATATTTGCCAAGCTCTCCAGCGCCTGGCGCTCGCTCGCGCGGCTCCAGGCCAAGCGCTGCGCGGCGTACGAGGGCGGCCCGAAGCTGTCGCCCGCGACGGAGGCGCGCTATCGCAAGCTGCGCCGCGAGATCGCGCGCCTCATGGCGCAGATCCCGCTCAACAGCCGCCGCGTCGAGGAGCTTGTCGAGCGCATTCAGAACCTGCATCGCCGCCTCACGCGGGTGGATGGCGAGTTCCTGCGCCTCGCCGAGAGCGTCGGCGTCAAGCGCGAGGCCTTTCTCGAGCAATATCTCGGCCATGAGCCGGACAAGAAGTGGATGACCAAGCTCGGCAACCTGCCGGGCATGGGTTGGAAGCGCTTCTCGGCCGCGAAGCTCGCGAGCCGCCGCGTCGAGCTCCTCGAGGGCATGTCGCGGCTGCGCGCGGAGGCGGGCCTGCCGGTGTCCGATTTCCGCCGCATCGCCCGCGCCGTGCAGGAGGGCGAGCTCGAAGCGCGCCGTGCCAAGGCCGAGATGATCGAGGCCAATCTCCGTCTCGTGATCTCGATCGCGCGAAAATACGCTAACCGCGGGCTGCAGCTCCTCGATCTCGTGCAGGAAGGCAATATCGGGCTGATGCGCGCGGTGGACAAGTTCGACTATCGCCGCGGCTTCAAGTTCTCGACCTATGCGACCTGGTGGATCCGCCAGTCGATCACGCGCGCGATCGCCGACCAGGCGCGCACGATCCGCGTGCCGGTCCATATGCTCGACACGGTCAACAAGCTCGCGCGCACCTCGCGCCAGCTCGTGGGCGAGCTCGGCCGCGAGCCCACGCCCGAGGAGATCGCCGCGCGCCTCGCGGTGCCTCTCGAAAAGGTGCGCCAGATCCTCAAGATCGTGAAGGAGCCCGTCAGCCTCGACATGCCCATCGGCGAGGAGGATGACGGCCGCCTGGGCGACCTCATCGAGGACAAGAGCGCGGTCATGCCGCTCGACGCGGCCGTGCAGTCGCGCCTGCGCGAGGCGGCGACCCAGGTGCTCTCGACCTTGACGGCGCGCGAGGAGCGCATCTTGCGCATGCGCTTCGGCATCGGCCTCAACGCCGACCATACGCTCGAGGAGGTGGGCAAGGAGTTCGCCGTCACCCGCGAGCGTATCCGCCAGATCGAGGCCAAGGCGCTGAGAAAGCTGCAGCACCCCTTGCGCTCGCGCATGTTGCGAAGCTTCGTCGAGAGCTGACGTCGACGGTAGCACCCGCGCCCTATTGAAAGGCCCCGCTTCGGCGGGGCTTTTTTTGACGCTTGCGCCGGCGGGAAATCGCCTGCGCGCGATTTCACGCACAAGCTTTCTTTTCTCCCCCACCACCGCGTGGGGGAGGGGGAGAGTTGCAAGCCACCAGCTCACGCCAGCCAACGCTTGCGGCGTCGGTAATGCTTGACCTTGTGATAGTCGACGCGCTCGGAGCCGCCGAGATAGAACTCCTGGATGTCGGGGTTCTGCTTGAGCGTGGCGGCCGGGCCGCTCATCACCAGCCGCCCGTTCTCGATGAGATAGGCCTCGCTCGCCACGTCGAGCGCGGCTGCGGCGTTCTGCTCGACGAGCAATATGCCTACCCCGTCGCGATTGAGGCGCTGGATGATGCCGAAGATCTCCTCGACGAGATAGGGTGCCAGCCCGAGGCTCGGCTCGTCGAGCATGAGGAGCTTGGGCTCGGTCATCAGCGCGCGGCCGATCGCCAGCATCTGCTGCTCGCCGCCCGAGAGATAGCCCGCCTTGGCCGCGCGCCGCTCGGTGAGACGCGGGAAATAGCCGTAGACCTTCTCCTTGAGCGCCGCGACGCGGCGGCGGTCGCGATGCATCGAGGTGGCGGCGACGAGGTTCTCCTCGGGCGTCAGATGCTCGAACACGCGGCGGCCCTCGAGCACATGGGCGATGCCGCGGCGCACCCGCTCGGGCGGTGAGAGCGCCGCGATATCCTCCTCGCCGAGCCGCACCGAGCCGCGCGTCACCTCGCCGCGCTCGGGCTTGAGCAGCCCGCTGATCGCCTTGAGCGTCGTGCTCTTGCCCGCGCCGTTGGCGCCGAGGAGGGCGACGAGGCCCCCCTCGGGCACCGACAGCGACACGCCCTTGATCGCCAGATAGACGCGATCGTAGACGACCTCGATATTGCTCAAGCTGAGCACGGAGGAGCTATTTTCCGGAGTTCTTGAAGCTCTCCGCGCTCTTCTTCACGAGGTCCCAGACGATGTCCTGATAGGCCGCGTACCAACCGGTCTTGGCGACCCAGCCGACGCCGTCCCATTGCGCGATGCGGCCCTGGCCGCCGCCCTGATGGTCCTCGGGCGTGACGGTGATCCCCGGCAGGAGGCCGTCCGCCTTGAAGTCCTTGAGGCTCTCCAGCCCCTTCTTGAGCTTGGCCGAGGTCAATGGCTCGCCTTCCTTGTCGAGCGCGAGCTTCGCGGCCGCGGCGAAGATCTCCATCCCGGCGACGCCGATATTGTAATAGGTGCTGCCCACCTTCTCGGCCGCCCCGGCGCCCTTGCCTTTGGCGATGACGCCCTCGGTGATCGCCTGGATCGCGGCCACGTCCTTGCCGTAGGCCACGCCCTCGAAGCGCAGGATGCCCTTGGCCTGGTCGGCGCCGACCACGTTCATGTCGGTCTCGGAAAGCCAGATCACCGAGGCGACATGGTCGAGCTTCATGCCGTTGCGGATCGCCTCGCGGACGGCGACGGACTGGCCGCCGCCGGCGCCCCAGAGGATCGTCCAGTCGGGCGCGAAGCGGCGCACTTGCGTCCAGACGCCCGATTGCTCGTTGCCGGGCGAGGGGTAGGGAAAGAAGCTGAACTCGTAGCCGAGCCGCTTGGCGAGCTCCTCGAAGACCGGGAGGGGCTCCTTGCCGAAGGGCGAATCGATGCCGACGAGCGCGATCTTCTTGCCCTTGAGGTCGCCCTTCTCCTGGTCGGAGATGTATTTCACGATCACCGTCGCCTGCGACCAATAGTTCGGCGACAGCGGAAAGACATCGGGGAAGACGCTGCCGTCGGCCGCGTCGGAGCGGCCATGGAACATGGTCATGAGGCAGACGCCGTCGGCGAGCGCACGGGGCACGATGGCGCGCGAGACGGGCGTGCTGAGGAAATCGACCAGCACCGCCCCCTCGTTCTTGTAGCGCTCATAGGCCTCGATGCCGCGTTGGGGCTGGTTGCCCGTGTCGCTCACGTCGATCTGGACCGGGTGGCCGTTGATGCCGCCGCGCGCGTTGAGCAGGCTGACATAGTCGCGCTGGCCTTGCGAGTACTCGGCCGTCACGAAGGTGTAGACCGCGGTGAAGTCGAGCGCGGTGCCGACCTTGATCGGCGCCTTGTCCTGCGCCAGCGCCGGCGCGGCCGCCGCCGCCACGAGCGCTGCAGCGAGCGAGACTGCCTTCAATTCCCTCAGCATTGTCGTGCTCCTTCCTTGGTTGCCTCTCCCTTGAAAGCGCCCCCGCTATTGCCGGGCATGGCGGAACGGCCAGACCAGGAAATAATTGCGGAGGTTGTCGTAGACCTTGGCCAAGCCCAGCGGCTCGAACAAGAGAAAGCCCGTGATCAGCCCACCATAGAGGATGAGCGGGATATGCGTCAGCAGCTCCTCGCGCAGCGAGAGAGAGAGACCTGGGCGAGCCCCTGCACCAGATTGTTGAGCAGGATGGGCGCCAGCAGCACCAGCGCGGCGCCGAGATAGCTGCCGATCACGCTCCCCATGCCGCCCACGATCACCATTGCCACGGCCTGGATCGAGACGTCGAGATTGAACTGCTCGGGCGTCACCGCCTGGTAGTAGCAGAAGGCGAGGATGGCGCCGGTGACGCCGCCGAGGAACGAGCTGCACCAGAAGGCGAGCAGCTTGAAATAGAAGGGGTCGACGCCGATCACCGCGGCGGCGAAGTCCTTCTCGCGCACGGCGGCGAGCGCGCGCCCGAAGCTGGTGCGCCTGACATTGAGCATGAAGGAGGTGACGAGGAGACAGATCGCGAGCGCCAGGTAGTAGCGCCCGATATTGCTCTCGATCGGGAAGCCGAGCAGGCGGAAGCGCGGCGCCTGCAGGGTCGCTTGGCTGCCGCCGCTGATCGCCGTCACATGGTTGATCACCCAATCGACGAGATATTGCATGGCGAGCGTGCTGATGGCGAGGTAGAGCCCCTTCACGCGCAAGGCGGCGAAACCGAAGACGAGCCCGATCACGGCGCTGGCGAGCCCGCCCAGGAGCAGAGCGAGCTCGAAGGGGATGCCGCCGCGCACGGCATGGATCGTCGTGTAGGCGCCGATCGCCATCACCGCCGCGTAGCCGAGATGGATCTGCCCCGCCCAGCCCATCAGCAGATTGAGCCCGAGCGCCGCCGTCACCCAGATGATCCAGGGCAGGAGGTAGCTGGTGAAATAGAGCTCGGAGAGAAGAAAGGGGGCGGCCAGCGCGAAGGCGAGGAGGAGCCCGACCAGCGCGCGGTCGAAGGGCACCGGCCAGATCGCGCGGTCGGCGGCGTAGCTGCGGTGACGGATGCCGGCGAGGCGGTAGAACATCGGCTAGACCCGTTCGATGTCCGCGCGCCCGAAGAGGCCGAAGGGGCGGACGAGGATGGTGAGGAGGATGAGCGCCGAGGCCACCACGTCGCGGCTGCCGCCGCCGACGAGGGGATCGGCATAGCCGGGAATGACGTTCTCGAGGATGCCGACGACGAGCCCCGCCACCAGCACGCCGGGAATGGAATCGAGCCCGCCCAGGATCGCGACAGCGAGCGCCTTGACGAGGAGGAGCGAGAGGGTCCAGTCGACGCCCTGCACCGAGCCCCAGAGCAGCCCGGCCGAGACGGCCGCCACGCCGGCCAGGCCCCAGGAGACGCCGATCGCGCGCTCGACCGGGATGCCGACCGACCAGGCGGCGAGCTGATCGTCCGACACGGCGCGCAGCAGCACGCCCTGGCGCGACGTGAAGAACAAGAGCGCGAGGCCGATCAGCACCAGCGCCACCACACCGCCCACCAGATAAGCGCGGTTGACGAGGATGGGGCCGAGGAAGAGCGGCGCCTGGTCGATGCCGATATCGAGGCGCTTCAAGGTGGTGCCCCAGAGGGCCGGGGCGAGCCCGCGCAGCAGGATCTCGAGGCCGAGGGTGAGCATGATGATCATGATCACCGGCTGGCCCACCATCCGCCGCAGCGCCACCCGCTCGAGCCCGCGCCCGATATAGAACATGGCGACGACGCCGAGCGGGATGGCGGCCCAGACCGGCAGGCCGAGCGACGCGGCGATCCACCAGACGAGATAGGCGCCCAGCATGGCCAGCGCCCCCTGCGCCAGGTTGGCGACGCCCGAGGCCTTGAAGATGAGCACGATGCCGAGCGCCACCAGCGCGTACATGAGCCCGATGAGCGCGCCGTTGATCGCCAGCTCGGCGAGATAGAAGAGGTCCATGGTCAATCGAGGTCCGCGACGACGAGGGTGCGGCGCAGAAGCCCGGCGGCGCCGCTCTCGTAGGTGATCGGGGTCTCGAAATCGAGGCTCCGCGCGCCGCGATAGATCGCCTCGATCACCGCGCCGTAATGCTCCTCGATCACGTTGCGGCGCAGCTTTCGCGTGCGCGTGACCTCGCCGTCGTCGGGATCGAAGGGCTTGGGCAGGTCGACGAAGCGGGCGAGCTTCAAGGCCGGCGGCAGCACCTCGTTGACATGGCGCAGCACCTGGGCGACGAGGGCCTGCACCTCGGGCTTCTGCGACAGCTCGGCATAGGAGCTGTAGGGCACGTCGTTGACCTGCGCCCAATGGCCGACCGCCTCCTCGTCGACGCAGACGAGGGCGGCCAGCCGCTCGCGCCCCGCCCCCAGCACGCAGACGTCGCGCACGTAGGAGCTGAACTTGATGCGGTTCTCGATATAGGCGGGGATGAAGCGCTCGCCGCCCTTGGTATGCACCACCTCGCCGACCCGGCCCAGCACCACAAGCTGCCCGTCGGGCTCGAGATAGCCGGCGTCGCCGCTATGGAGCCAGCCTTGCGCGAGCGCGCGCGCGGTCGCCGCCTCGTCGTTGAAATAGCCGTCGAAGACGCTCTCGCCGCGGATCAGGATCTCGCCGTTCTCGGCGATGCGGATCTCGATGCCGGGCAACGGCTTGCCCACGGTATGGAGGCGCACCTCGCCGCTCTGCTGCGCGGCGGTGAGCGCGCAATTCTCGGTTTGGCCGTAGAACTGCTTGAGATCGAGCCCGAGGGCGCGGAAGAAGAGGAAGGTGTCCTCGCCGATGGCCTCGCCCGCGGTGAAGGAGCGCCGCGCCCGGCTGAGCCCGAGATGGTCCTTGAGCGGGCCGTAGATCAGGGTCTCGCCGAGCCGCCGCAGGAGCCGCTGCGCCATGCTCGCGCGTTGGCCCGCGAGGCTGCGCCGCTCCATGGCGATGGCGAGCTTCATGAAATAATCGAAGAGGCGGCGCTTGAGCGGCGTCGATTCGGCGATGCCCACCTGGATGCGCGTCAACAGCCCGTCCCAGCTGCGGGGCGAGGCGAAATAGAGCGTGGGCGCCACCTCGCGCAGGTTCCTGAGCACGGTCTCCTGGCGCTCGGGAATGCTCACGGTGAAGCGCAGCGCGATCGCCGCCACCACCGAGAAGACGAAATCGCCCACCCAGGCGATCGGCAGATAGGCGACATATTCCTCGCCCTCGCCGAAATAATCGGCGGCGGCGGCGTTGCGGATGGCGGCGAGGAGCCGGCGATGCTTCAACAGCACGCCCTTGGGCGCGCCCGTCGTGCCGGAGGAATGGAGCAGCACCACGCCGTCGTCGGGCTTGGCGCGCTCGACGAGCGCGCGCGCGAGGCCGGGGGTCGCGGCCAGCCGCTCGCGCCCGCGCGCCAGGAGGTCCGCGTAATCGACCAGCCCCGGCTCCTGGTAAATCTCCAGCCCGCGCGGATCGTCGTAGATGATGGTCTCGGGCCGGCCGGTGCGCGCGCGCAGCTCGATCAGCTTGTCGACCTGCTCCTGGTCCTCGGCCATGGCGAAGCGCGCGCCCTCGCTGCGGCTGAAATGCTCGAGCTCTGCCGGCGGCATCTCGGGATAGACGGGCGAGGGGAAGCCGCGCAAGGCGGCCGCCGCCAGCATGGCGAAATAGAGCCGCGGCCGGTTGTCGCCGATGACGAGCAGCGGCTCGCTGGCCGCGAAGCCGAGCGCCTCCAGCCCCGCGGCCGCGGCCAGCACCTCGTCCAGCACCTGCGCCCAGTCATATTCCTGCCAGATGCCGAGATCGCGCTCGCGCCAGGCGACGCGATGGGGATGGGTCTCGGCATTGCGCGCGAGGAGTGTCAGGAGCGTGTCGCCTTCGCCCGCTTGCGCCAAGGCCGCCGCGGACGGCTTGCGGCGCGCGAGGGTGGCGCTCTCAGGCGACATTTTGCTCGTTTTTGGCTCGGCGATGGCCGGGGCCGAGATAAGCGAGCACGACCGCCTCCTCCGCGAGCACGGCCGCGGGCGCGCCCTCCGCGATCCGCTCGCCGTAGCTCAACACCACCATGCGGTCGCAGAGGCTCGCCACCACGTCCATGTGATGCTCGATGAGAAGGATGGTGGTGCCGTGCGCGGCGCGCGTGTCGAGGATGAAACGCGCCATATATTCCTTCTCCTCCTGGTTCATCCCCGCCATCGGCTCGTCGAGGATGAGAAGGCGCGGCTCGGCGGCGAGCGCGCGGGCGAGCTCGACCCGCTTCTGCAGCCCGAGCGGCACCACGTCGATCGGCTCGTCGCGCACGTCCTCGAGCTGGAGGAAATCGATCACCGCCTCGACGCGGCGGCGCTGCGCCAGCTCGTCGCGCTCGGCCCACCACCAATAGGCGAAGGTGGCGAGCGCGCTGGGATGCATGTGGATGTGGCGGCCCATCAGGATGTTGTCGAGCACGCTCATGCCGCGGAAGAGGGCCAGGTTCTGGAAGGTGCGCGCGATGCCGAGCCGCGCCACGCGATGGGGACGGATGCCGGTGATGTCGCGCCCCTCATAGAGGACGCGGTTGCAACCGGGCGTCGTGTATTTGAATTCCCGCGCGACCAATCCCGACGAAGATAGCAGAAGCGGCGCGGTGAATGGCGCTCGTTCCGACCAGGGCAACATCACGCTCGACGGAGTAGACAACAACGACCAGAGACAGGGTTACGCGTTCACCGGCGCGCTGCGATCGACGCTGGATTGGTGGAAGAGTTTCGTGTCAGCACAACGAACTCCAACGCAGACAGCGGACGTTCTTCGGGCGCACAGGTCACGCTTGTCACTAAGAGCGGGACCAATACTCTTCACGGCAGCCTTTATGAATACAACCGCACTAATTTTGGGCATGCCGATAACTGGTTCAACAAGGCGGCTGAGATCTCCGCGGGACTTCCGAATAAGCCGTGCCAGTTGATCTGTAACACTTTTGGCGGCACCTTCGGTGGACCGATCAAGAAAGATCGGTTGTTCTTCTTCATAAACTACGAGGGCCAGAAGACGCAGCGACGTGCAGAATCTCGAGATATCCGAGAGAACACCTTGATCTGGAACCAATATTGCGCGAGGTCATGGGTTGCAGATCATGGCGAATATGCGGCGATGGGGCGCAACGGCCGTCACCTCGCCCATTGAAAACGAATTCGCCGGATAGCGTGCGGAATAGACGGGCAGTCCCCGGATTGCGCGACCGCGAAAGCGCGGTCACTCCATCCCGGCAACGAATCCGCCGCGATCACTCCCCGCACTCGTAGGTGAAATCGAGCGCCGCGTTGCCTTTGGGCTGGAACGATTCGAGCCCGCCGAGCTCGGCGTCGCAGGCCGCCCATTTGATCTTGGTAACGCCCCACACTTGATGTCGTATCTGGTGCGCGGCTCCATCTCCTCCATCAGGAACAGCTGGCCGCGGTGCCCTGCATGGAGACGCGCTTGGTGCCGAAGATGACGCGCCGGCACGGCGCGACCTCCGCGCGTTGTGGATCGACCACGCAATAATAGAATATGATCGATTTTCTGGAGTTGCGGCGAACCATTCTCGCGAATTTAAGGGCCGACTACATCGGCTTTCAGAACTACTGGAATCCAAGAAGTAACAGGCTGCAAAAAACCCCGCAAGGGGCAAACAGGGATACACTAGCGCTCATGAAAACCTTGTTTAACCGACGTCAACTGATTCAGGCGGCGGCCGCGGCCACGGCGTTACGGGCACCATCGCAGGCGCGGCTGAGAAGAAGATGCGCCTGGGAGTCATCACCGGTCTCTCCAAGGATCCTGAAGCCACGATCAAACGCGTTCACGACCTCGGGATTTCCAACTTGCCAATTGGCCATCGAGGCATTCGATGACAGCCTCGTCGCCAAGCTGCGCGACGCACTGGCGAAATATAACATTGAGGTCAGCTCCGCGGTCGCGACGGGTCCGGCTCCGGAGGTCTACGACTTCTATCACGGCCCGCTCACGATCGGTGTGGCGCCGCGGCAGTATCGCGAGGTGCGCATTGCGCGCATCAAGAAGGTTTCGGACTTTGCGAAAAAGGCCGGTATTCCCGGCGTGCAGACGCACTGCGGGTTCATTCCGGAGAATCCCAACGAGCCGCTTTACACCGAAACCGTGAACGCCATCCGCACGGTGGCGCAATACTGCAAGGACAACGGCCAGACGTTTCGCTGCGAAACCGGACAGGAGACGCCCATCACGCTGGTCCGCGCGATTAAAGATGTCGGGCTGGACAATGTCGGCGTCAACTTCGACGCCGCCGAACTTGATTCTCTACGGCAAAGCGAATCCGGTGGACGCGGTGGAGCTGCTCGGACCGTATATCATGGGTGTGCACGCCAAAGACGGTCTGTATCCGACCGACCCGAAGCAGCTCGGCCGCGAGGTTGCGATCGGCCAAGGTAAGGTGAATTTTCCGGTGATCATCGCGCACTTGAAGAAGATTGGTTATCAGAACCCGCTGACGATCGAGCGCGAGATCGAGGGTGCGGAGCAGACCAAGGACATTCTGGCGGCAAAGGCATACTTAGAGAAACTGATTGGCTGAAGGAGACAAAGCAATGAATAACGAAGACAATCGGCCGGCGTCAATTCTTGACGGCTGCGGCCGGCACGGCTGCATTCACGATTCTGAAACCGCAAAGCGTGCGTGGCGCGCAGGCCAACTCGACAGTGCGCGTGGGGTTGCTCGGCTGCGGCGGGCGCGGCACGACCCACACCGAGACGATTTTAAAGAACACCGACGCGCGCGTCGTCGCGCTGGCGGACATGTTTCAGGACCGGCTCGGACAACGCCAAGCAGCAAGTCGACAACTGTCGGCGGCCAAAGGCCACGCCGGTGTCGAGCAGACGTTCGTGGGCCCCAACGCGTACCGGCAGATTCTGGATTCCAAGGAAGTGGACGCGGTGGTGATCGCCACGCCTCCGTACTTCCACGTGGAGCATCTCGCGGCCGCAGTCGCAGCAGGCAAGCATGTCTATTGCGAGAAACCGGTGGCGGTCGATGTCCCCGGCGCCAAGCGCGTGCTCGAGATCGGCAAGCAGGCGGAAGGGAAAGTCAGCCTGGATGTCGGCTTCCAGATTCGCATGGCGCCGCCATTTGTCGAGCTGGTGAAGCGCATCCACGCCGGCGCGCTGGGCGAGATCGTGTCCGGTGCAGCGTATTACTACTGCCCGCGCATCGATCTCAACTTTCCGGACGCTTCCCAACCGGTGCGGCGCCTGCGCAACTGGCTGCAGGACCGCGTACTGTCGGGCGATATCATCGTCGAGCAGAACATCCACGTCATCGACATCTGCAACTGGGTTCTGCAAGGCCATCCGGTTAAGGCCGTCGGCCGCGGAGGACACAACGGGCGCGATTTTCCGGGCGACTCCTGCTATTCGCATTTCGATGTGGTGTTCCAGTACCCCAACAACGTCGACGTCAGTTTCAGCTCGACGCAGTTCGGCAAGGTGGCAGTTCGACGTGAACGAGCGCTTCTTCGGAACCGAAGGGATCGTCGCAATCGCCCTACGCAGGACCGCTGGGCATCTGGGGAGACGAGCAGTGGGTCTTTGGCGGAAGCGACAAACCAGCGGCAGAAGGCCAATTCTCGGCGGCTGGGTCCTTCTCGGACAACCTGGCGCAGGCGGACTCGGAGAAGCAGAAGGCGTTCATCCGCAGCATCACGAGCGGAAAGTTCCACAACCAGGCGGCACTCGGAGTGGAGACGGCGCTGACCGCGATGCTCGGCCGTCAAGCCGCGTACTCGGGCCGCGAAGTTGACCTGGGACGAATTGCTGCGCTCGAACGAGCACTGGGACGCCGGTATCGATCTCAACAAAATCGCGTAGGCTTGCCCACTCAACCATGTGGGACGGGGATTACCTGTTTCTTCTGCACAATTTAGTGCTGAAGGATTTTCGCACGCGTTACCGCAATATGTCGCTCGGCATGTTGTGGTCATTGGTCAACCCGCTCATCATGATGACGGTCCTGACCTTCGTTTTCACCAGAATCTTTCCCGTCACGAAGACGCCGCATTATCCGGCGTCGTATTGTGTGGCTTGGTTCCATTCAACTTTTTCAGCCTCGCCTGGGCGAATGGAACCACCTCCATCATCGACAACGCGCAGTTGATCAAGCGCGTGCCGGTGCCGAGAGAAGCCATGACTATTGCCAGCGTACTGGGCAACGCCGTTCATTTGTGCGTCCAGGTGGGGCTTTTGCTGTTGATGACGCTCGTCTTTGGGCTGGGGATCAATCGCTACTGGCTGTGGCTGCCGGCTCTTTGGATTTGCGAGCTGGTCTTCGTGTGCGGCTGCTCGCTGCTCTGCGAGCGCCCTCGACGTATATGTGCGCGACATGCGATATGTCGTCGAGTCCGCCAGCCTCGTGTTGTTCTGGCTGGTGCCGATCTTCTATCCAACCACCATGATTGGGCCGCAGTACGTGAAGCTTTACCAGTTCAATCCCATCACCGCTCTCGTGATGGCGCTGCGCTATATCCTCATCGACGCGCAGGCGCCGCCGGTACGTTTGTTATCGCTCCTGTTTCTGGTTTCGTTCGGAGTGCTGGCTTTCGGATGGCTGGTTTCTCGCCGCTTAGCCGTCAGTTTTACGACTATCTCTAGTACGAGACCGCCACATGATACGATGAATTTTAGACGGAGCGTTCGGCCCGCATTAGGAGCGGGCGGGGCCTCCATCCCGAACTCGCCAGCCCCGATCGGAGAGCTATGGCAAGTGGCGAATGTCTTCGGAAACTGACTCCATCTCCGCAGGCGGGAATTCCACTGTACAGCCACAATCGCCGCCAGCCGAAAGATCCGACGCCGGCTATTGCCATCAGCGCAACTTTCACTGCCGAGGCGCTCGAGCCCACGCTCGCTTTCTGGCTGCGCAAGCTGAAGCTCGATTACCCGATCCGCTTCGCCTCCTACAATCAGGTTTTTCAGCAGTTGCTCGATCCCGGCCGGCGTTGTTCGCCGGTAATCGGAACGGCTTGAACGTAGTACTGGTCCGGTTCGAAGATTGGGCGCGGTTTCGCGACCAGGTAAGTATCGCGGAGCTTGAAGAGAACGTGCGGCACTTCGCATCCGCATTGCACTCTGCCGCCAGCGCCGCTGCCCTCGCCGATCCTGGTCTGCGTCTGCCCGGCGTCTCCGGAATTCCTGAGCGACGCCGCCGCGCGCGGTTCGCAGCGCGATCCGAGGAGCTGCTCCTAAGCGGTCTTCACGGCCTTGGCTCGGTGCATCTGGTGACCACCGCCGCGCTACAGCGCCTCTATCCCGTGCCCGAGTATTATGATCCGCACGCCGATGAACTGGGCCACGTGCCGTACACGCCTGAATTCTTTGCCGTAATAGGTACTGTGATTGCGCGCAAGCTCCACGCCGCGCGCACCAGACGGTACAAAGTGATTGCGCTCGATTGCGACGAAACGCTGTGGCAAGGCGTTTGCGGCGAAGATGGGCCGCAAGGCGTCCGCCTGGATGACAATCACCGAGCGCTTCAGAACTTCATGCTGGCCCAGCGCGAAGCCGGCATGCTTTTTTGCCTGTGCAGCAAGAACAATGCCGAGGACGTCTACGAGACTTTTCGCGCGCATCCGGAGATGCCGCTCGCGCTCGAACACTTCACGGCCTCGCGGCTGAACTGGGGACCGAAGTCCGCGAATCTGCGAGCGCTCGCCGAGGAGTTGAACCTCGCGCTCGATAGCTTCATCCTGGTGGACAATAGCGCCACCGAATGCGCCGAGGTGCAGGCCGGTTGTCCGGAAGTGCTTGCGATTCCCCTACCGCCCGATGCCGGCGAGTTCGCCGCTTTCCTGGATCACATCTGGGCCTTCGACCGCTGGAGCACAACGGCCGAAGACCGCAACCGCGCCAAGATGTACGTCCAGGAAGCGGACCGGGCACGCGCCGAGCAGCAATCGTCAAATCTGGAAGAGTTTCTGGCGTCGCTGAATTTGCGGGTGCAGATCGCGCCGATGACGGAGGATCAGCTTCCCCGCGTGGCGCAATTGACCGTCCGCACCAACCAGATGAATTTCACTTCGGTGCGCCGCAACGAGAGCGAGATTCAGAGATCTGTTGAGCTCCGAAGGCTACGAGTGCCTGACCGTCGAGGTGGATGATCGATTCGGAAGCTACGGGCTGACTGGTGTGATGCTGTTTCGGGCGAATGGCGACGCGCTGGTCGTGGACACCTTCCTGCTCAGTTGCCGCGCTCTGGGCCGCGGCGTGGAGCATCGCATGCTGGCGCGCCTCGGTGAAATCGCGAAGGAGCGTGGGCTGGCCGAAGTCCGAGATCCCATTCGCTCCGACTCCGCGCAATCGGCCCGCCGAGGCCTTGCTCAGGTCCGTTGGCGCGCCGTTCGAGCATCGCATCCCGACGGGCTCGACATTTCACTTTCCCCGGATTTCCTGGCGCAGGTGAGTTACAGCACCGCTAATCCAGCGCCGGGCGCGGTCCAGGAGCGGCACGCGAGAGGGACGACCAGGCCGGCTCGAGCCCGCTGGACTATGCCGCGATCGCGCGTGACCTGCGGACCCCGGCGCAAATTCTCGAAGCTGTACGGGCAGCATCGTGGGGCGCTCCGCGGGCGCGCGGCGCCGACGCCCCCAGGAACCCGCTAGAACAGCAGCTCGCGCAAATGTGGGCGAATCTGCTGGGCCTCTGCCTTCGGTGGGCATCCATCAGAATTTTTTCGATCTTGGCGGCCATTCGCTGCTGGCCGTGCAATTGCTTTCTCTGGTCCGGCAGACCTTCGATCTCGATCTTTCTCTGAAAGTCGTCTACAGCGGCGACTTTACAGTTGCGGAACTGGCCAAGGCGATCGAGCTGCGCGAAATCGAGCAAGCGGGCGCCGGCCGGTACGCCGAGATTCTCAAAGAGGTGGAGAGCCTCTCCGACGAAGAGGTTCGCGCGCTTCTTGCGCAGGAGCAGAACGGGACTCTCCTAGCAAGCCCGGCAGCAAGCCTTAGCGCACCATGCGCATCCTGCTTGCGTCGAGTGCTTCCCACGTTCCGCCGCGCGGGGGCTCGACCCGCAGCAATCTGGCCTGGCTCGATGCGCTCGCCTCTCACGGCCACACTTGCCGATTGTCGCGGGGCGCTGACTGCCGGCACGGCCGAGAGAGACGGCTGAAATTCGGCGGGAAACCGAGGATCAGGACAGCCGGACCGCACGTCTCACGAAATCCACGCGGTAGCCGATCCGGTCAAGCGGGCCGCGGCACTCAAAGAACCAGATTCGCGATTTTCAACCCGACTGGGTACTGGTTTCGTCGGAAGACATCGGGCAGGCGCTACTGCGCGCCGCTCACGAAGCCGCGCCGGGCCGCGTGGTCTATCTGGCCCACACGCCGCAATTCTATCCGTTCGGTCCCGCAAGCTGGAGTCCCGATCGAGAAGGTGCGGAGCTGGTGGCGAATTCCGGCGCGATCATCGCCATCGGGCATCACACCGCGGACTACATCGGCACGCACCTGGGACGGCGCGCCGACAGTCATCCATCCGCCGATCTACGGCCCCGGACCGTTTCCGCAGTCTGGATCGGGCGATTGGATCACCATGATCAATCCGTGCGCCGTGAAGGGCATCTCGATTTTTCTGCGGCTCGCCGAACAGTTTCCGCAGCGCCAGTTCGCCGCTCTGCCGGGCTGGGGAACCACTGCCGCGGATCGGCGCGCGCTCGCGGCGCATTCCAACGTCACCGTGCTCCGCAACTGCAAGCAGATCGACGACGTTTTGCAGAACACGCGTGTGCTGCTGGTTCCGTCGCTTTGGTTCGAAGGCTTCGGGCTGATCGTGGTGGAAGCGATGCTTCGCGGAATTCCGGTGGTGGCCAGCGACGCCGGTGGATTGGCGGAGGCCAAACTGGGAACCGGCTTCGTGATTCCCGTGCGGCCGATTGAACGGTACGAGGCGATCTTTGACGATCAAGGATTGCCGCGTCCCGTGCTGCCGGATCAGGATCTTGCGCCATGGGGTGAAGCTCTGGACCAGCTTTTGAACCGCGAGGTGTACGGCGCCGCATCGACCGCGGCACGCGATGCCGCTACACGATTTGTTTCCGCGCTACGGCCCTCTCAGCTCGAGGAATTCCTGCTGGCGCTCGAACCTGCGCATCCGACTGCGCGCAGGGAAGATCCGCTCGCCGGTCTGTCGCCCGAAAAGCGGGCATTGCTTCTGCGTCGCCTGCGGGCACGCTCGGGCGAGTAGCCGCGGTTTATGCGAATTCTACTCGCGCAAAACTCGCGCTACTATCCGGCGCACGGTGGCGGTGACAAATCCAACCGCTTACTCATGGAGGCGCTGGCCGCGCGCGGGCATGCGTGCCTGGTTGTGGCGCGGATCAGCAAGTTCGGCGCGGCCGAGCACGATGTGTTTTTGAGCGAGCTGGCCGCGCGCAACGTGACCGTGGAATCGGCTGATGGCGGTGTGGTGGTGTTTCATCGCGGCGGCGTCGAAGTGCATACGGTGACGAATCGGCCCAGCCTGCGCAAGTATTTCCTGGAGCAAGTCGCCGCATTCCGGCCGGATGTAATTCTGGCATCGACCGACGACCCCGCCCAGCTCCTGCTCGAACCGGCCGTACGTTCGGATGCGCGGGTGGTGTTTCTCGCTCGCGCCACGCTCGCTCTGCCGTTCGGTCCGGATTGCGCATTTCCCAGCACGGCCAAGACGGACATGCTCCGTCGTGCGGATGCAATCGTCGGTGTGAGCCAATACGTCGCCGATTACATTCGGCGCAACAGCAGCCTCGAAGCCGTGCACGTCCCCATTTCGCTGCTGGATCCCGGGCCGTATGAACCGCTCGGGCGCTTCGAGAACGAATTCGTCACGATGGTGAACCCGTGCGCCGTTAAGGGCATCTCGATCTTCCTGTCGTTGGCCGAGCGCATGCCGCAGGTCGCGCTTTGCGGCCGCAGTGCCCATGTGGGGCACGAGCGATGCCGACCGGCGCGCGCTCGCGCAGCACTGCGAATGTCTCGCTCTTGCCGCCGGTTGATCAAATCGCCAAGCTGTTCGCCCGCACGCGCGTGCTGTTGGTCCCTTCGCTCTGGGCGGAGGCTCGGTCGCGCATTGTGGTCGAGGCCATGCTCCATGGCGTGCCGGTTATCGCCAGCAACGTCGGCGGCATTCCTGAAGCCAAGCTGGGCATTGACTATCTGCTTCCCCGTCACTCCGATTGCCAAATACCAGGAACAAGTGGATGAGCAGATGGTGCCGGTTGCTGAGGTCCCCGCGCAGGATATCGGTCCCTGGTACGATGCGCTCCACCGGCTGCTCTCAGATCGCGCCCACTACGAACAGCTCGCACTTGATTCCCGCACTGCTGCACTGCGTTATGCAGACAGCCTGAGTGTGGTTCCGTTCGAACAATTATTGGAACAGACGCTGCAGAAGTCGAAAGTGGCCGCGCCTGAAACCGTCGAATCACCCGCCGATCCGCTGTCCCAGTCTTTCTCCGGAAAAGCGCCAGTTGCTTGCGCTGCGCTTGCGGGCAGGGAAGTCAGTCACCGCGCCCTGGTTTCCGTTGATTCAAGAATCCAGCAGCGCAAAATTGCGGCTCTTCTGTTTCCCCTACGCGGGCGGTGGAGCGAGCGCCTTCCGCGGATGGGCGGGATTCTCGCCCGTCGACATCGCCGTTTGTCCGGTTCGGTTGCCCGGACGCGAAACCCGTCTGAATGAGCCGGCCTTCGACTCAATGGACCAGTTGATCCCGCGGTTGCGCGAAGCCATCGATCCATATCTGGATCGCCCGTTCGCCTTCTTCGGCCACAGCCTGGGCGCGATAGTCGCATTCGAGCTGGCGCGCTCGCTAAAGACTCACCCGGAGTGCCTCTTCGTTTCCGGCGCGCGAGCGCCACAGTTGCGGCGCGATCACGTGCCGCCACCACCACCTTCAGACGACGAGCTGATCGAGGAACTCCGGCGGCTGAATGGCATTCCCCAAGAGCTACTCGATCATCGGGAGTTGATGCAGCTCGCGCTACCTGCCCTGCGGGCCGACACCGCGCTCTATCGCAAATACGTTTATCAGGAAGGGCCGCCGCTCGCGTGTCCGATTCGCGCTTACGGTGGCGCGGATGACGAAAGAATCACTCGCGAGCATCTGGAGATGTGGGCGGAGCAGACCACGGAATCTTTCAAACTGGAAATGTTCCCCGGCGGGCATTTCTTTCTGCAAACTAACCAGAGCGAATTTCTGACAACGCTCGCGCGCGATGTGAGTCAGTTACTTGCTGTCAGAGGCCGCGACCCAAGCGCCTAGCCCGATCATCGCCAGTCTGCACGCGGTGCGCTGGCGTCTGCGAAACCTGACGCTGCTCTTCAGTAGATGTCCGAGCGGCCCAGCGAACAGCACCACCACCAGATCCGCGCTCGTGTTGAGCAGGACCGGCGTCGCTTACTTCTCTCTGCTGATCCCCAAGGCTCGAATCCGCTTGTGCAGATTGGTGCGCTCCATGCCGAGCGCCCGCGCAGCGCCGGAGACGTTCCAGCTGGCTTCTTCGAGCGCGCGCAAAATATACTCGCGCTCGGCTGAGGCACGAGCTTCCTGCACGGTCGATCGCGGCGCCGAATCGCGCTGCACCCGGATCTCCACGGGAATGGATTCCTTGGTCAGCCGCTCGCCGGTGGTCAGGATGGCCATGCGTTCGATCGAGTTGCGCAGTTCGCGCGCATTGCCCGGCCACGCGTAGCTCTCCAGCAGTGGATAGACGTCGTCGGCAATCGCCTTCGGCTTGAAATTATTGCGAGACGCAGAAATCGTCCAGAAAATACTCGGCCAGCAGGCGGATGTCCTGCACGCGCTCGCGGAGCGCCGGCACGCGAATCGGCACCACACTGACGCGATAGTAGAGATCCTCGCGGAACTTATCCTGGCTCACCAGCGACGCCAGCTCGCGATTGGTCGCCGAGATCACGCGCACCGAAACGCGAATCGATTGCTCCCCGCCCACGCGATGGAACTCGCCCTCCTGGAGTACGCGGAGCAGCTTCGCCTGCGATGCCGAATGCAGGTCGCCAATTTCATCCAAAAACAACGTGCCGCCGTCGGCCAGCTCAAACTTTCCCCGCCGCATAGCCGTCGCGCCGGTAAATGAGCCCTTCTCGTGGCCGAACAACTCGCTCTCGATCAGCTCCGTCGGAATCGCGGCGCAGTTCACCTTCACGAACGTGCCCGCCGCGAAACGGACTGTTGCGGTGAATGTGCTCGGCCAGCAGTTCTTTGCCGGTACCCGATTCTCCGATCAGCAGCACGCGCGCGTCTGACCGCGCCGCCATGGACGCCTGCTCCACGGCGCGCAGAAACGCCGGGCTCGAGCCGATCATCTTCGGACTCGACCCAACCAGTTCGCGCAGACGCTCGTTCTCCCGGCGCAGGCTGGCGTGCTCCAGCGCGTTCTTCAGCCGCCGCGACCAGCACCTT
>CAWJFP010000027.1:0-9739 GCA_963842155.1 uncultured Pseudomonadota bacterium | reverse complement strand
GCAATGGCGGGTCGCGTAGATCGCTTGCCGGGGAGAGGCCGCGCGGCTCATGCGGCGATTCTACCAGCGCGTCCTCGATTTGTGAATCGGCTGCTCACGCCAGGATCGAGCGCCAGGCGAAGAGGCCGAAGCCGATCAGCAGCAGGCCGGAGACGCGGTTGATCCAACGCATCATCGAAGGCGTCAGCCGCGTGCGAACCAGTGCCACGGAGGCGCTGACGAGGAGCTGCCAGAGCGCCGAGCCGATGAAGATCGCGGCGACGAAGATCGCCGCCGCCTTGTAGCTGCCCGCCGTCTCGACAATGCCGAGGCCGGCGAAGACCGCCGCGAACGAGATGATGGTGAGCGGGTTGGCGAGGGTGAGCAGCAAAGCCGAGAGATAGGCGGCCGGCAGGCTTTGCGCGAAGGCGGCGCTGCCCGCCTCGCGCGGGCTGTCGCGGAAGCTCAGGAGCCCGATGAGGATGAGAGCGAGGCCGCCGATCGCGCGCAAGGGCGTATGCGCGGTCACGAGGAAGGAGGCGACCGAGGCCAGGCCGAAGCCCGCGACCGCGCCGTAGAACCCGTCGGCGCTGGCGGCACCCAGCCCCGTCGCTGCACCCGCGGCGAAGCCCTGCGCCAGGCTGCGGCGGATGATGAGCATGCAAATCGGCCCGACCGGCATGGCGATGGCCGCGCCGATCAAGAGGCCCTTGAGGGCGAGGAGCAAGCTCGACATCGGCGCGATTTCCCCCTCGCCTGCCTATGCCGCTCCCGTTTCCCGCCGCTCGCGGAAGATGAGGTAGAGATTGCGGCCATAGATGAGGAAGCCGCCGGCCTGGCCGAGGATGAAGACGGGGTCGAGGCGATAGATCGCATAGACCAGCAGGATCGCCGCGCCCCCGATGCTGAAATACCAGAAGGCGACGGGGATGACGCTGCGGCCCTGGCGCTCGCTGGCGATCCATTGCACGAGGAAGCGCATGAAGAACATGGCTTGGCCGAAGAGGCCGACACCGACCCAGATTTGCTCGCCGGTCATATCGCCTTCCTTATGATTCTCGCCGGTCACATTCCCTTCCTCGTCCGTCCCCATTCTCATGACTCCTCCTCGATGACCGGGTTGCGCGCCCGCCGCATGAGCCACCAGACGCCCGCGAGATCGACGATCCCCGTCCAAAGCCGGTTGCCGAGGCCATATTTGGATTGGCCGGAAAGGCGAGGCCGGTCGGTCACCTCGACGAACGCCACCTCGCCGCCGTCGCGCTGGATGAGGGCGGGGAGGAAGCGGTGGTTATGGTCGAAGCGCGGCAGGCGGAGAAACGCGTCGCGCCGGCAGAGCTTGAGCCCGCAGCCCGTGTCGGGGGTCCGGTCCTTGAGGATGGCGCCGCGCACGCGGTTGGCGACGCGCGAGGAGATGCGCTTGAGCCAGCTGTCCCGACGCCGCCGCCTGGTGCCGGCGACCATGCGCAGCTTCGGCCGTGCGATGGGATCGCCGAGTGCCGCCAGCAAGCGCGGAATGTCGGCCGGGTCGTTCTGCCCGTCCCCATCGAGCATGACGAGCCATTCGCCGCGCGCCGCATCGACGGCGCTCCACAAAGCGACGCTTTTGCCCTGATTGTCGCGATGGCGCACCACGCGCAGGTTGTCGTGCCGCGCGCGCGCCGCCGCGAGCCGGTCGGCCGTGCGGTCGGTCGAGGCGTCGTCGCAATAGACCACTTCGAAGGGCGCCTCCAGCCGCTCCATCGCGGGATAGAGCTCTTCGATCACCGGCGCGATATTGTCCTCCTCGTTATAGACGGTGACGACGACGGAGAATTTCGGCCGCGCCAAGGCATTACCGCCCGCATCGCAATCCTGTCGTCCGCCGCTTGCCAAGGACATCCGCCGCTCCCCGATGGAGGCAGGTACTAGCGGGTTTGGCGGGCGATCTCAACCGAGGCCCGCGCGGCCGGCGCCCCGATCGGGCTTGCCCCCTATCGCGCGGCGCCGTTACGTTAAGCTCGGTTCCCGGGGAGAACAAAATGACGAAAATGCACCGCTACATCGTCACCGTCGAATGGACCGGCAACAGCGGCACCGGCACATCCGGCTATCGAAACTACGAGCGGCGGCACGAAATATCCGCCGGGGCGGCCAAGCCGCCGATACCGGGCTCCGCCGATCCCGCCTTTCGCGGCGATGCCGCGCGTTGGAATCCCGAGGAGTTGCTGGTCGCCTCCTTATCCACCTGCCACCAGCTTTGGTATCTCCATTTATGCGCGGTCGCGGGCATCGTCGTCGTTGCTTACATCGACCATGCCGAAGGCGTCATGGAGGAGACAAAAGACGGCTCGGGGCATTTCCAGCGCGTCATCCTGCGGCCTCGGGCCACCCTCGCCCCCGGCTCCGACATGGAGAAGGCGCGTGAGCTCCATGACGCGGCGCACGCCAAATGCTTCGTTGCCAATTCCGTGAACTTCCCGGTCCAAATTGAGCCGGAGATAGTCATCGGCTAATGCCACGGGTGGCAAATCCGCGATAGGTCCATGTCCCGGCGAAGACCGGGACCCATCTCGGGGCGCGCGCGATTTATTTCATATTGAGCGTAAGCCTCCGACAGCGCCGATACCCGTTCCATGGAGCCGGCTTTCACCGGTATGGGTCGTTGTTGTGACTCGAATACAGCGCGCTTCCCTGCCCTTGCGCTTGACGAATGCCGGCATCGCGAGTGCGCCAGCGCGGCGCGACGCTTGCAAAATAGCAGGCCGCTGTAAGGAAATTCTCTTCTTCCGACCGTGCCGGCGTCGAAGCTCTTGCGGCCCCCGGCGGCGATCACTTATATGAGCCGCCAAGAAAAGCCGGGAGCGGTTCGCGCAGGCATGATCCAGGTTCAGTCGCTGACCAAGCATTTCGGCCCCATCGTGGCGGCCGAAAATGTCAGCTTTTCCGTCACGCGCGGCGAGGTGCTGGGATTTCTCGGCCCGAATGGCGCCGGGAAATCGACCACCATGCGCATGATCGTCGGCTTCCTCGCGCCCACGAGCGGCACGGCCAAGGTCTGCGGCTTCGACGTGCTCGACGAGCCGATCGAGGTCAAGCGTCGCATCGGCTATTTGCCCGAGGGCGCGCCCTCTTACGGCGAGATGTCGGCGGCGAGCTTCCTGCGCTTCACGGCGGCCGTGCGCGGCTTCTCCGGCGCAGAAGCGCAGGCGCGCGTCGCTGCGGCAGTCGAGCGCACGCAGCTGGGCGAGGTGCTCGACCGGCCGATCGACACGCTATCGCGCGGCTTCAAGCGCCGCGTCGGGCTGGCCCAGGCTCTCCTGCACGACCCCGAGGTGCTGATCCTCGACGAGCCGACCGACGGGCTCGACCCCAACCAGAAGCATGAGATGCGCCTCCTCATCCGCGAGATGTCGCCCGCGAAGGCGATCGTGATCTCGACCCATCTGCTCGAGGAGGTGGGCGCCGTCTGCACGCGCGCCATCGTCATCGCGGACGGACGGCTGGTGGCCGACGGGACGCCTCAGGCGCTGGAGGCGCGCTCGCGCTTCCATAACGCCGTCAGCCTGCGTCTCGGCGGCATCGGCTTCGCGGCGGTCCGCGCGCCGCTCGCGGCGCTGGAGGAGGTGGGCGAGATCGAGGCGATCGAGGAATCGCCCGCGGGCGTCGCCTTGCGGCTCTATCCCCTCCGTGGCCGTCCGATCCTGGGCGAGGTGAGCCGCCTCGTCGCCGAGCGCCGCTGGCTGGTCGAGGAGATCCACCTCGAGCAGGGCCAGCTGGACGAAGTGTTCCGCGCCGTCACCACCGGCGTTACCGGCGGGACAGCACCGGGGGAAGAGGCGCGGGAAGGCTGATGCGCAACCTGCTCACCATCTTCCGGCGCGAGTTCGCCGCCTATTTCACGACGCCCGTCGCCTATGTCTTTCTCGTCGTGTTCCTGGCGCTGGCCGGCGCGCTGACCTTTTACATCGGCAATTTCTTCGCGCGCGGGCAGGACGATCTCGAGCCCTTCTTCAGCTTCCATCCCTGGCTCTATCTGTTCCTGATCCCGGCCATCTCGATGCGGCTCTGGGCGGAGGAGCGCAAGAGCGGCACGATCGAGCTACTGCTCACCTTGCCGGTCTCGATCACCCAAGCCGTGCTCGGCAAGTTCCTCGCCGCCTGGGCTTTCACCGCCGTGGCGCTCGCCCTCACCTTCCCGATCTGGATCACGGCGAACCTGCTGGGCCGTCCCGACAACGGCGTGATCCTCGCCGGCTATATCGGCAGCCTGGTGCTCGCCGGCGCCTTCCTCGCCATCGGCTCCTGCATGTCGGCGCTGACGCGCAACCAGGTCATCGCCTTCGTCCTCGCCGCCGTGATCTGCTTCCTCTTCACCTTGAGCGGCAGCTCGCTCGTGCTCAACGCCGCGTCGGCCTGGCTGCCGCAGCTCCTGGTGAACGCCGTGGCGTCCTTCAGCTTCCTCACCCATTTCGACACCATCCTCAAGGGCGTGATCGACCTGCGCGACGCGATCTTTCTCGTCTCGCTGATGGCGCTCTTCCTCTACGCCAATATCCTGCTCGTCGATCTCAAGAAGGCGGCGTGAGCGCGCGATGCCGTTCCTGAAACGCCTCGACCGGGCCACCCTCACCGTGATCGCGCTGCTTCTCGCCGTGGTGCTGTTCTTCGCCGTCAACATCTTCTCCAACGCCGCCTTCAGGAACGCGAGCCTCGACCTTACGCAAGGCGGGCTCTACAGCCTTTCTTCCGGCACGCGCGGGCTCCTCACCCATCTCAAGGAGCCGGTCACCCTGCGCTTCTATTATTCGAAGCGGCTGGGCGACGCGGCGCCGACCTACGCCGCCTACGCCGCGCGGGTGCGCGAGCTGCTCGAGCGCTACGCCGCGATCGCGGGCGGCCGCATCCGGCTCGAATTCTACAATCCCGAGCCTTATTCCGACGCCGAGGACCGCGCGGTGAGCTACGGGCTGCAAGGCGTGCCCCTGAACGAGAGCGGCGACACGGTCTATTTCGGTCTCGCCGGCAGCAACAGCACCGACGACGAGCAGTCGATCGCCTTCTTCCAGCCCGATCGCGAGCGCTTCCTCGAATACGACCTGACCAAGCTGATCGCCGCCCTCGCCAATCCGAAGAAGCCCGTGATCGGCCTCATCAGCTCGCTTCCCATGCAGGGCAATTTCGGCAACCCGATGATGGGCCAGCCCAGCACGCCCCCCTGGACGATCATGCAGGAGATGAACGACCAGTTCACGGTGCACGATCTCGGCGACAAGCCGGACCATATCGACAAGGACGTCGACCTGCTGATGATCGTCCATCCCAAGGAGCTGCCCGACAAGACGCGCTTCGCCATCGACCAGTTCGTGCTGGCCGGCGGGCGCGCGCTGGTGCTGGTCGACCCCAACTCCGAGGCCGACGCCGCGGCATCCGCGCGCGGCATGATGATGATGGGCGCCAGCGCCTCGGACCTGCCCCAGCTGTTCCAATCCTGGGGCCTGCGGCTCGTGCCGGACAAGGTGGCGGGCGACCGCACTATGGCGACGCGGGTGAGCGCCGACATCGAGGGACGGCAGCAGGCGGTCGATTACATCGCCTGGCTCTCGGTCGATGCCGACCATCTCGACCATAACGACGTGGCGACCGGCGATCTCTCGACGCTCTTGATGGCGACGCCGGGCATCCTGGAGAAGACCAAGGACGCGACGACGAGCTTCACGCCGCTCGCCTGGACCAGCGCCGAGGCGACCGAGGTCCCCGCCGACGAGGTGCGGATGTTCCCCGATTTCCTCAAGCTCCTCGCCGACTACAAGCCGGTCGGCCATCCGCTCGTGCTGGCGGCGCGCCTCCAGGGCATGGTCCATACGGCCTTCCCCGACGGACCGCCCGGTGCCAAGAAGAGCGAGCCCGAGAAGAAGCCGGAGGCCAATAAGCCCGAGCCGGCGAAGCCCGAAACCAACAAGCCCGAGGCGCCCAAGCCCGAGGCTAATAAGACCGAGGCGCCCAAGCCCCAGGCCAATAAGACCGAGGCGCCCAAAACCGAGGCCACCAAGCCCGAGGCCACCAAGCCCGAGGCCACCAAGCCCGAGGCCAACAAGCCCGAGGCCAACAAGACAGCCGCGCCCGCGGCTGCGCCGCCCGGCTTCCTCAAGGAGTCGGTCAAGCCGATCAACGTGATCGTAGTGGCGGACACGGATTTCCTCCAGGACCGGCTATGGGTGCGCACGCAGGATTTCTTCGGCCAGAAGCTGGTGACGCCGGTGGCGGGCAACGGCGATTTCGTGCTCGACGCGCTCGACAGCCTCTCGGGTAGCGACGCCCTCGTCGGCCTGCGCTCGCGCGGGCAGTCGGCGCGGCCCTTCACCCTCGTCGAGCGCATCCGCGCCGAGGCCGATGCGCGCTATCTCGCCAAGGAGAAGGAGCTGCAGGACCGGCTCAAGGATACCGAAAAGAAGCTGGCCTCCTTGCAGAAGGAGGCGCAGCCCGGCGGCGGCCGGCAGATCCTGAGCGCCGACCAGCAGCGCGAGCTCGACAATTTCCGCGCCGAGGCGCTTGAGATCAGGCAGTCGCTGCGCGCCGTGCAGCACGCCTTGCGCGAGGACATCGACCGGCTCGATGGCTGGCTCAAATTCGTCAATATCGGGCTGGTGCCGCTCCTCATCGCGCTCGCCGCGATCATCGTCGCCTGGGCGCGCGCCTTGCGCCGGCGGCGGCGCCACGGCGCGGGCTGAGGCAGGGAGGCGCGCGGAACGATGGTGAAGCCGAGCACGATCTTCTATCTCGCGATCGCCTGCGTCGTCATCATCTTCGCGGCCTTGGCCGTCAACGGCCGAAGCCCCGCTTTCAGCAGCTCGACGGGCGGCCAGCTTCTCTTTCCCGGCCTCAACGAGCGCATCAACGAGGTCGCGCGCATCACCGTCACGACAACCGACGGCAAGCTCGTCGTCGCGCGCAACGACAAGGGCTGGGTCCTCGCCAGCAAGGGCGATTTCCCGGCGAAATACGACATGGTGAGGCAGACGCTTTTGGGCCTCGCGCAGGAGCGCACGGTCGAGGCCAAGACGGGCGAGCCCTCGCTCTATTCCCGCCTCGAGGTCGAGGACCCGACGGTGAAGGATTCGCGGTCCGCGCTGGTGACCCTCGAGGACGCCAAAGGCGCGGAGATGGCGAGCCTCATCCTCGGCAAGCACCGCTATGCGCGCGCCGGCAAGGGGCCGGAGCAGATCTATGTGCGCAAGCCGGGCGAAGCGCGCAGCTGGCTCGCCGAGGGGCCGCTCGAGCGCAACGACGGCTGGAAGCTCTGGGCCGACGGCAACATCATATCCCTCGAGCGCGACGGGGTCGCCGAGGTGGATGTGACGCCCGCCGACGACAAGCCCTATCGCCTCACCCGCGACAAGCCGGGCGATGGCGACTTCGCGTTGCAGAATCTGCCGCCCGACCAGAAGGTCAAGGACCTGCCCGCAGTCAACGCCGTCGCCTCGGCACTTTCATCGCTCAAGCTCAACGACGTGATGGCGGAGAGCCAGCTCAAGCCCGACGCCAAATGGCTTCGCACGCTCGCCTATCGCAGCTTCGACGGGCTGGTGGTCGAGGTGAGCGAATATCGCCAGGACAACAAGAGCTGGTTCAAATTCGCCGCCAGCTACGACGCCAAGGCGGCAAAGCCGCCGGCCCCTCCTGTCGCCGCCCCCGTCAAAGAGGGCGCCGCCAAGGAAGGCGCTGCCGCCCCGCCGGCGAGCGAGGCGCCCAAGGCGAAAAGCGCCGACGATGTCAAGCGCGAGGCGGCCGAGATCGAGGCGCGCACGCAAGCCTGGCTCTACGAGCTCGCCCCCGGCGACGCAATGCCGCTCGAGGCGAAATTCTCCGATCTCATCGAGCCCAAGGAGCCGCCCAAGCCGAAGGGATAGGAGCGCCGGGTGGCCGGAAAACGCCCTCGAACATCCTCATGGTTCGAGACGCGCGGGCCTTGAGCCCGCGCTCCTCACCATGCGTATTGCATGTTTGTTTCGACAAGTCGCCCTCACGCCGAGGAGGCGGCGAAGCCGCCGTCTCGAAGCGCGAGAGCCAGGCCGCAATTCGCGGCTATGCGCGCCCGCTCGCTTCGACGATCTCGTCGGTCTGCACCTTGAAGCTGACCAAAATATTGGGACCGAAGGTGCTGCTGATCGCGACATCGGCGGCATCGCGGCCGCGCGCGATCAATATCCGCCCGATGCGGGGTACGTTGTTGCGCGGGTCGAAGCTGTACCAGCGGCCACCGAGATAGGCCTCGAACCAGCCGGCGAAGTCCATGGGCCCGTAAGGTGGCGGGACGCCGATATCGCCCAGATAGCCGGTGCAGTAGCGTGCCGGGATATTCATGCAGCGGCAGAAAGCGACCGCGAGATGCGCGTAGTCGCGGCAGACGCCCTTGCGCTCGTTATAGGCCTCCCAGGCCGTCCTCGTCGGTCGCGCATGCTCGTAGCCGAACGCGATATGGCGGTTCACGAAATCGCAGATCGCCTGAACGCGCGCCCAGCCGGCGGGATAGCGCTGGAACAGATCCCACGCGGTTTGCGAGAGGTAATCGGTGTCGCAATATCGGCTGCCCAGGAGAAACACCAGCGTTTCCTCGGGCAGGTCCTGCACGAGATGCTGCGCGGCCCGGAGCCACCTCGTCCGGCGCCCCGCTGTCCCGCACGACGGCGCTGCTCGCGATGCGAATGCGGCCCTTGGGCGCGACGATCCGCGTGCACCAGTTGCCGAAGGCATCGCGATAAGCGGTGATGGGGACCGAAGGATCGGTGGTCAGATAGTCCGGCACGACCAGGTCGGACGCGCGCGTATAATGGATGTTCAACGTCAGGATCATCGGCGTGGGCTGCGGACAGTCGTAGATCAGCTCGTAACCCACGCGGATTTGCATGATGTCGATTTCTCTCGCTAGACATGCGCCCGCGATCGAATAACGCGTCGGCGAATGAGCGGCCCGCCAGAAGATACGCAGGAACGCGCTTCGCCGACAACGGCGAACGACGTTTCGACTGAAATTTGCCACAGCGCCGGGCGGCCTCGATATGGGCGCGGTGCAATGATCGAAGCCGCCGGCGCATGTCGTCGTTACGGGGAATCCCGCGCGGGATCGAGCGTGAACAGCTCCTGCGGCCTGCCGACGCCGCGCAGCGCATAGCGCCCGACGGAGACCAGGCCGCTTCTCGCTTCGCCCACCGCCGAGGCGAAGGCGGCGGAGAGCAGAACCGGCTGCTCGACGGAACGGCACAAAGCGGCGATGCGGCTCACTTCATTGACGGCCGGCCCGACGACGGTGAAATCGAGGCGCTCCTTGCTGCCGACATTGCCGTAAAACACCTCGCCGAAATGCAGACCGAGATACATGTCAGTGGTCGGCAGGCTCGCGGCGGTCCGCCGTTGGTTCAGCTCGACCACGCTCCAGCGGGCGCCGCTCGCCGCGACAAGTGCTGCCCGGCATGCCTGTTCGCGATCCTCGCCCGTGAAGATGGCGAGCGCGCCGTCGCCCATCAGTTTCAGGACGTCGCCGCCCTGCGCGTGAATAGCGGACACGATGGCCTCGGCATAGTCGTTCAGCAGCGGGATGATCAGCCCGGGAGCGGAGGTATCGGTGATTCGCGTGTAGCCCCGCAGGTCGCTGAACCACAAGACGGCGTCGATCCGATCGGCCACTCCGCGGACGATGCGGCCGCCGAGGACGCGCCGGCCCGGGTCGCGCCCGAGATAGGTCTCGACCAAGGTCCGGGCGATGCGCGCAAGCGAGGCCGAT
>CAWJFP010000026.1:0-8424 GCA_963842155.1 uncultured Pseudomonadota bacterium | reverse complement strand
GCCTTGGGGCCGGGATCGACGCCGGGATAGGCGATCGGCTCCATGGGCAGCATCAGCAGCACCTCATGCCCCGCCGCGCGCGCCAGCGGGATATCCTGGTCGAGCTCGTGCGAATAGGGCGAGAAAGCAAGCGTCACCGTGCCCGGCAACAACTGGATCGCCGCTTCCGTCGCGGCGCCCGAGACGCCGAGATTGCCGATGACGAGGGCGATGCGCGGCCGCTTGTCGGCGGCGTCGAAGGCCCTCGCATAGACCTGCCATGCCTTGCGGCCGTCGGACGCGACGCGCGGCAAGAGCCCGGCGGGGCCGACCTCGGTGAGATCGGGCGCCGGCGCGGGCAGCAGCGCCAGCTGCTCGGAGGGCGGCAGCTTGAATTTGAGCTCGGGCTTCGCAGCGGCCGGCGGCGGCGCGGGCGGTCGCGGCAGCGGCGCTTCGGCGGTCTGCGGCGGCGCAGCCTGTTGCGGTGCGGCCTGCTGGGCTTGGCCCGTCGCCGGCGCTTCAGGGGTCGCGCTCGGCGGCTGGGCTTGAGAAGCTACGGGAGCGGCGCCGCTCCGGTTCGCCTCGCTCGTCTCCACCGGCGGCAGGCGCAGCTCGACCTTGGGCTGGGGCGCCGGCGGCGGCAGCTCTTGGTTGCTCAGCCAGATCCAGCCGGAGACGCCCACCAGCAGAAGGAATGCAGCAAGCCAGAGAGGGCCGCGCGAGAGCCGCCGGCGCGGCCCCCCCGGACGGCGATCGCCGTCGAGGGGGCGCGCCGGCGGAGCCTAGCTCCCGCAAGGTGGTCGCCTCAGTTGCTCGCCTTCGCGCCGAACAGGGCAGCGCCCTTCAGAAGGTCGATCGCGCGGGCGAGCTGATAGTCCTGCGTGTCGAGGGGCGCTTCGGCCTCCTTGCCCTTGTCGTCGGGATTGGCCGCCTTCTGGTCGCCCGGCGCCTGCGCGCCCGGCTTCTGGTCGCTCGGCGCCTGCGCGCCCGGCTTCTGATCCGCGGGCTTCTGATCCGCGGGCTTCTGGTTCTGCGGCGCGCCGGTGTCGTTGGTGAGGGCGCCCTTGAGGTCACGCTCGCTGCGCATGTCCTGCTGGGCGACATGCTCGACCTTGGCGGGCTCGACGGTGATGTCGGGCTCGATGCCGCGGGCTTGGATCGAGCGGCCCGAGGGCGTGTAGTAGCGCGCCGTGGTGAGCCGCATCGCGCCGTAGCTCGCCAGCGGGATGATGGTCTGCACGGAGCCCTTGCCGAAGGTGCGGGTGCCGAGCATCACCGCGCGGTGATGGTCCTGCAGCGCGCCGGCCACGATCTCGGAGGCCGAGGCGGAGCCGCCGTTGATCAGCACCACCATGGGCACGCTCGTGACGAGGTCGCTGTCATGCGCGTTGAAGCGCTGCACGTCCTCGGCGCGCCGGCCGCGGGTCGAGACGATCTCGCCATGGTCGAGGAAGTCGTCGGACACGGCGATCGCCTGGTCGAGCAGGCCGCCCGGATTGTTGCGCAGGTCGAGCACCACGCCCGCGAGCTTCTTGCCGAGCGCGTCCTTGATCTTCTTGATCGCGGCCTTGACGCCGTCGTCGGTCTGCTCGCTGAAGGAGGAGATGCGGATATAGCCGACATTGTCGTAGATCTGCGAGCGCACAGACTGGATCTTGATGACGGCGCGCTTCAGGGCCACGTCGAAGGGCTGCTGCTTCTCGCGCCGGATGGTGAGCTTGATCGACGAGTTGACCGGCCCGCGCATCTTCTCGACCGCGTCCTCGAGCGACATGCCCAGCACGGGCTCGCCGTCGAGCGAGATGATCAGGTCGCCCGGCTTGATGCCGGCCTTGGCCGCGGGCGTGTCGTCGATCGGTGACACCACCTTGACCACGCCGTTCTCCATGGTGACCTCGATGCCGAGGCCGCCGAACTCGCCGCGCGTCTGCACCTGCATGTCGCGGAAGCTCTTGGCGTTGAGGTAGCCGGAATGAGGATCGAGCGAGGTCAGCATGCCGTTGATCGCGGCCTCGATCAGCTTCTGATCGTCGACCGGCTCGACGTAATCCTGCTTGATGCGCTCGAAGACCTCGCCGAAGAGGTTGAGGGCCTTGTAGGTATCGGCGTTGTTGGCGGGCGTCGCGGCGGCGTCCGGATTGGACGCGGCCGGGACCTGGCCGGAGGAGGGGCAGAAAAGAAGAGCGACGGCCAACAAGGCGGTCGCCAGCATCATGGGACGATTCATCCGCTTACCTTACCAGTTTGAGACGCCAGCCACGGCAACGGGTCGATAGGCCGGCCATTACGACGCAATTCGACATACAGCTCGGGGCCGTTGCCGTCCTCGGACTGCCCCATCACCCCGACCGGCTCGCCGGCCAGTACCCACTGGCCGGCCGCGGCGTCGATCCGCGATAGCCCGGATAATAGGCTATGATAGCCTTCGCTGTGCTCAATGATCAAGATTTGCCCGTAACCGCGAAATTCGCCCGCAAAAACAACCTTCCCGTCATAGAGCGCGACCACCTCCGCCGCCGGCCTGGTGCGAATCGTGATCCCCTTGGCGGTGGCGCCATATTGCTCGGTCTCGCCGAAGCTCTTCACCACCGCGCCCCGCGCAGGGAGGTTGAGCCGGCCCCGCGCCGAGCCGAAGGAGCGCATCGTCGCCGCGCCACGCGGCGACAGCGCCGCGAGCCTCTCGGGCGTGCCGGCCGGGGCTGCTTCTGCTGGCGCCGTCTGTGCGTCGGCCGCCCCTGGCGTACCGGGTGCCAAACGGGAGTCCGCTCCGCCGGCGGAGGGAGCGGCAGGTGCCGGGGAGGAAGCCGGGGCCGCGGGCTCGGTCGTCGACAATGCAAGAGCTCGTCTCCGTGCCAGCTCCGCCCGCGCGCGGTCGGCGGCCTCGATCTTGTCGAGCAAGTCGCGCAGGTCCTTGGCCTGGCTGGAGAGCGCGGCAATGCGGCTCTCGGCATCCATGCGCTCCGCCTCGGTCTGCTGATAAAGCGTTTGCTCGCGCGCGACGAGCGAGGCGAGCTCGGCGCGGCGGTCGTCGAGCTTGGCCTTACCGGCGATGACGGCCGCGCGCTGCGCCGCGATCGCCGCGCGCAGCCCGGCGAGGCGGTCGAGCTCGGACTTGATCTGCGCGGCATGGGCTTCGATGGCCGGCATCGCCGCGCGCAGCAGGAGCGCGCTGCGCAGCATGTCGACCGGGCTTTCCGGCAGGGTCAGCAGCGCTTCGGGCGGGAAGAGCGCGATGCGCTCGATCCCCGCCAGGCGCAGCGCGAGCTCGGCGCGCCGCTCGCCGAGCGCGCGGAGATCGCTCTCCTCGGCCACGCGCAGCGCCTCGAGCTGGCCCTCGAGGCTCGAGAGCGCGGTCTCCGATTCCTGCTCGGCCGCCGCCGCGGCGACTGTCTGCGGACGCAGGCCGTCGATCTCGCGCAGGATCGCTTCGGACTTGTGCTGCAGCTCGATCGCCCGCGCGCGCTCGGCCTCGACGTTGTCCTGCAAGGTTTGCAGCTTGCGCCCGACATCGGCCGCGAGGGCCGTTTCCGCCGCCGGAGCTGCTGCGAGCAATCCGAGGACGAGCGCCGCCCTAGCGCAGCGCACGGGCGTCGACCGCGGCGGGATGCCGGCCCCCGGCCTGCTCGCGCCAACGAAGCAGCGCATGGCCGGTCATCGCCGCGGGCTGCTCCAGGCCCATGAGTGCCAAGATCGTCGGCGCCACGTCGGCAGAGCCTGCCGTCCTCGAGGCCGGTCACGCCGGGGGGACCGTTCACGAGGATGACCGGCACGGGGTTCATGGTATGCGCCGTATGAGGCTGGCCGGTGACAGCGTCCCGCATCTCTTCGAGATTGCCGTGATCGGCGGTGATGACGAGCAGCCCGCCCGCCGCCTCGACGGCCTTCTCAAGCCTGCCGAGGCAATGATCGACCGCCTCCGCCGCCTTCGCCGCCGCGGCGAGGATGCCGCTATGGCCCACCATATCGCCGTTGGCATAATTGACGACGATGAGATCGAACTTGCCGCCCTCGATCGCGGCGACGAGCTTGTCGGTCATCTCCGGCGCCGACATTTCCGGCTTGAGATCGTAGGTCGCGACCTTGGGCGAGGGCACGAGAATGCGCTCTTCGCCCGGGAAGGGCTTCTCCTCGCCGCCGTTGAAGAAATAGGTGACATGGGCGTATTTCTCGGTCTCGGCGATGCGAAGCTGATGGAGGCCGGCCTTGGCCGCCACCTCGCCGAGCGTGCCGGAGAGCTCCTCGGGCGGGAACAGGGCCGGGACGAGCTTCGCCAGCGCCGCCGAATATTCGACCATGCCGAGCGCGGCGGCGAAGGCGACGCGGCGGGTGCGCGCGAAGCCCTCGAAGGCGGGGTCGACCAGCGCCGCGAGAATCTGCCGCATGCGGTCGGCGCGGAAATTCGCCGCCACCAGCCCGTCGCCGTCCGCCATGCCTCGATAGGCGGCGATCGCGGCCGGCTTGACGAACTCGTCGCCCTCGCCGCGTGCGTAGGCCGCCTCGATCGCGGCGCGCGCATCCTTGGCCGCGAGGCCTTGCCCGCTCACCATCGCGTCATAGGCGAGCGCGACGCGCTCCCAGCGCTTGTCGCGGTCCATGCCGTAATAGCGTCCGCCGACGGTGCCGATGGTGACGCGCTTGCGGTCGCCGAGGGCGGCGAGGAAGCGGTCGAGATAGCCAAGCGCGCTGCGCGGCGGCGTGTCGCGCCCGTCGAGCAAAGCGTGCACCACGACCGCAATGCCGGCCGCGGCGAGAATATTGGCGAGTGCCGCGATCTGATCCTGATGCGAATGCACCCCGCCCGGCGAGAGCAGGCCCAGGAGATGGGCGCGGCCGCCACTCGCCTTGAGCTTGGCGATGAAGTCGCGCAAGCGCGGGTTGCGCGCGAGCGAGCCGTCCTCGATCGCCTTGTCGATGCGCGGCAGATCCTGGAGCACGACCCTGCCGGCGCCGAGATTCATATGTCCGACCTCGGAATTGCCCATCTGGCCCTGCGGCAGCCCGACGGCATGGGCCGAGGCGTCGAGGAGCGCATGCGGGCAGCTCGCCATCAGCCGATCCCAGACGGGCGTGCGGGCCTGGCAGAGCGCGTTGTCCTCGCACTCCTTCCTGTAGCCCCAGCCGTCCAGGATGCAGAGCACGACGGGGCGCGGGCGGCGGTCTGCCATCATGACGCTCTATATAGGGCGATTCGGCCCGCGAGGCCAAGCGGTAAGCCGTTCGACGACAACGAACTTTCACCCGCGATGGTAGGGATGGCCGGCGAGGATCTGCTGGGCACGGTAGAGCTGCTCGAGCAGCATCCCGCGCGCGAGCAGATGCGGCCAGGTGACGCGGCCGAAGGCGATCGCGAGATCAGCACCGGCGCGGGCTACCTCGTCGAGCCCGTCGGCGCCGCCCAGGAGAAAGGCGAGATCGGCGATGCCCGCGTCGCGCCAGGCGCCGATGCGCCGGGCGAGCCCCTCGCTCGTGACCAGCTCGCCGCGCTCGTCGAGGGCGATCACCCGCGCTCCCGCCGGCAGGGCCGCAAGCAGCGCCGCGCCCTCGCGCGACTTGCGCTCGGCGGCGGGCAGGCGCTCTTTGATGTCGATCTCCTTGAGGGCGAGCGGCCATTTGAGCCGAGCGGCGTAATGGCGGTAGAGCGCGAGCTCGGGCCCGGCCTTGAGGCGGCCGACGGCGATGAGGTGGATGCGCATTCCCGCGCGGCTGCGAGGACGGCTCGGCTCAGGCAATCAGCTCGGCCGGCTCCGCGGCGCCGACCGGCCTGGACCATAATTTTTCCAGATTGTAGAGCGCCCTGATCTCGGGACGGAAGAGATGGACGATCACGTCGCCAGCATCGACCAGCACCCAGTCGCCCTGGCTCATGCCCTCGATGGGGATCGTCCTTTGACCCCTGGCCTTGAGCTTCTCCACGAGATGCTCGGCCATTGCGCCCACATGCCGTTGCGACCTGCCGGAGGCGATGATCATGTAATCGGCGATGCTCGATTTGCGAGCGAGGCTGATCACCGTCGGCTCGATCGCCTGGTCGTCCTCGAGCGAGGTCTCGATCATCCTAACCAGGTCGTCCGCGGCGTTGAGCGGCTTTTTGCTGCGTCTTGCTATGGTGCGACTCTCCTTTCCCACGCTTTCGGGGCGCGGCGGGACCGCCCAGCCGAATCGCCGTGGCCGAGGCCGGGTGCAAAGGCGTATGCAGGAACACCCAAGCCGGCGGCTTGCGATCGGCCAGCAGCCTCGCGTCGCGCGACCGCAGCCGGCAGCGTCGAAACCGGATTGCGGCCTTTCCAGCCAATGCCTTGCAAGAATAGGAAGGGCGGTCGAAAACCGCAATGGACAGTTCCGTGAATATTCGCGGCCAATTCTGCCAATCGACGATTTGCTGCAAATTGTCCGCCCCCATGAGCCAGACAAAGCGCTGGCGGGGAAAATGGCGTTTCAGCGCGCGGAGCGTGTCGGCCGTATAGCGGGTGCCGAGCTTGTGCTCGAGGTCGCTCGCCTTGATCCGCGGATGGCGTGCGGCGCGGCGGGCGCTCTCGAAGCGCTCGCCGAAGGGCGCCATCCCGGCCACGGGCTTGAGGGGGTTCTGGGGCGAGACCAGCCACCAGACCTCGTGCAGCCCGAGGCGCTCGAGGGCCAGCAGGCTGACATGGCGATGGCCGAGATGGGCGGGATTGAAGGAGCCGCCGAGAATGCCGATGCGGCGGCGCCCGCCCTGCACGCCCTCCGCTGCCGCCTCCTCCATCGCGTGTTTCAAGGCTGGAGCTGTCTCAAGGCCGGACAAGTCTCAAGGCCTGATCTGGCCCGATCCGCGCAGGACATATTTGAAGCTGGTGAGCTGCTCGGCGCCGACGGGCCCGCGGGCATGGAGCCGCCCCGTGGCGATGCCGATTTCGGCCCCCATGCCGAACTCGCCGCCGTCGGCGAACTGGGTCGAGGCGTTGACCAGCACGATCGCGCTGTCCACCTCGGCGAGGAAGCGCTCGGCCGCCGCCTTGTCGCCGGTCACGATGGCGTCGGTATGATGCGAGCCGTAATGGTTGATATGGGCGATGGCGCCCGCGATCCCGTCCACCAGCTTGATCGAAAGGATGGCGTCGAGATACTCGGTCGACCAATCGGCCTCGCTCGCCGGCTTCATCGCGGGGTAAATTCCCCGCGCCGCCTCGTCGCCGCGCAGCTCGCAGCCGGCGGCGGCCAGGGTCGCGGCGATGGCGGGAAGAACGCGCTTGGCGATGGCGCGGTCGATCAGCAGGCACTCGGCCGCGCCGCAAACCCCCACCCGCCGCATCTTGGCGTTGAGCACGATCCTGAGCGCCATGTCGGGCTCGGCCGCGCCGTCGACATAGACATGGCAGTTGCCCTCGAGATGGGCGAAGACGGGGATGCGGCTCTCGCGCTGCACCCGCTCGATGAGCGACTTGCCGCCGCGCGGCACGATCACGTCGACGAACTCCGTCATGGCGAGGAGCTCGCCCACCGCCGCGCGGTCGCGGGTCGGCACGAGCTGGACGGCCGCCTCGGGCAGGCCGGCGGCGGCGAGCCCCTCATGGAGGCAGGCGACGAGCGCATGCGAGGAATGGAAGCTCTCCGAGCCGCCGCGCAGGATCACGGCGTTGCCCGCCTTGAGGCAGAGCCCGCCGGCGTCGGCCGTGACATTGGGCCGCGCCTCGTAGATCACGCCGATCACGCCCAAGGGCGTGCGAACCCGCTCGATCTGAAGGCCGTTGGGCCGCTCCCACGCCGCCATGACCCGGCCCACGGGATCCGGCAGCGCCGCCACCGTCTCGAGGCCCTGGGCGATTGCCTCGACCCTGCCGGAATCGAGGGCAAGGCGGTCGAGAAAGGCGGCGGTCAAGCGGCGGCCGCGCGCCTCGGCGAGGTCGCGCGCATTCGCCTCCAATATCTCGGGTGCCCTCGCCCGTACCGCGCTCGCCGCAACACGGAGCGCCTTCTCCTTGGCGGCGGAGGAAGCAAGCGCGAGCTTGCCCGCCGCCGCGCGCGCCGCCTGCCCAAGCGTCCGCATGACGGCGTGGATGTCCTCGCGCAATGCGGGCTCAACGGCGCTCACGGGCGGCTCTCCTCGCGGCTTGAAAGCGCGGCAAACCTAGCGGAGAACGGCGGGGAATTCCAGCATATGCCGGGTAACGTCAGGACGGCGTACGCGCGTGGGACTTCGGTGCTTCGGATAGTTTCAGAACATCGGCCGATTTTATCAGGATGCTTCCTGGCTCATCGACCGGCCATTCGAAATATTTTCGCCGGGCGAGCTCGGCGATCGTCTCGCGATTCTTGCGAAATTGCTCCAAGCGCCCTTTGCTGTCGAGACCGTTCGCGCCGAAATGGTCGTCGAGGGCTTCCCGGCTGATGGCACACCGTATCTGCTCGCCTCCCGCCTCGCCAATAAAGACCACGACATCGCGCACGAAATCGTAATGGCCGGCCGGG
>CAWJFP010000025.1:0-120565 GCA_963842155.1 uncultured Pseudomonadota bacterium | reverse complement strand
GCCGCCGGCTTGCATGTTTCTTCGCGCGTCCATGGATATGAACTGCCGCGAAGCTGGAGAGCAGGGACAAGCACGACACACCCGGCCAATGGCTTGCGAGAATCCGGCAAAGCAGCCAAACTCGGCTCCCGTAAGCCGACCGAATGGGGCCGCCATTTCTTCGGGTCGTCGCCGTGCTTGACCTTCTGATGCTGGCACTCATCGTCCTGGCGGTGCTGATCCCGGCCGCATATGCCGGCCTCTGCCGGCGCATTTGACCATGACAGCCTTGGCCGCGGCACAGCTGCTCGCCTTGCTCTGCCTGCTGCTAGCCGCCGTGCAGCCGCTCGGCGGCTACATGCATCGCGTGTTCGCCGGCGAGGCGACCGCATTGTCGCCGTTGCTGTGCCCGGTCGAGGCGGTGTTCTACCGCCTGGCCGGCGTGCGGCCCGACCAAGAACAGGGCTGGCACCGCTATGCCCTATCGTTCCTCGTCTTCCACCTGCCCGGCATGTTGCTGTTGTATCTCCTGCTGCGCTTGCAGGATCGGCTGCCGCTCAACCCCGCCGGCCAGGCGGCCGTGCCGCCCGACCTCGCGCTGAACACCGCGATCAGCTTCGCCACCAACACCAGTTGGCAGTCATATGGCGGCGAGACCACGCTCGGCTATCTCGCGCAGATGGCGGGAATCGCCGTGCAGAGCTTCCTGTCCTGCGCCGCCGGCGTTGCCGTGGCGATCGCGCTGAGCCGCGGCTTCGCCGGGCGCGGCATGACCACGATCGGCAATTTTTGGGTCGACATGACGCGGGCGACGCTTTACGTCCTGCTCCCAATCAGCCTATTGGCCGCATTGGTCCTCGCCTGGCAGGGCGTTCCGCAGACAATCGACGGACCGGTCGCCGCGACGACGCTTGAAGGCGCGAAGCAGGCCATCGCGCTTGGTCCGGTGGCGTCGCAGGAAGCCATAAAACTGCTCAGCGGCGACGGCGGCGGATTCTTCAACGCTCAGTCCGCCCACCCATTCGAGAACCCCACCGCCCTCACCAATCTTCTGGGGATGTTGTTGATGCCGTTGATCGGCGCGGCGCTCACCAACACCTTCGGTCGCATGGTCGGCGACGAACGCCAAGGCTGGGCGTTGCTCGCCGCCATGCTCGCTCTACTGTGCCTCGGCGCTGTGGCGCTACAGATCGCCGAAGGCGGCGGCAATCCGCTGCTGGCGAAGGCGGGAGTGGACCAGCATCTCGGTAACCTCGAGGGCAAGGAGCTGCGCTTCGGCGTACCCGGCTCGGCGTTGTTCTCCGAGCTCGGCACCGCCACCTCGTCGGGTGCGGTCAACGCCATGCACGACAGCTATCTGCCGCTCGGCGGCCTGGTGCTGCTGGTCAACATGATGCTCGACGAGGTGATCATCGGCGGACCCGGCTCCGGCCTGTTCGGCATGCTGCTGTTCGCGCTCGTGGCGGTGTTCGTCGGCGGGCTGATGATCGGCCGCACGCCAGAATATATCGGCAATAAGATCGGGGCGCGTGAAGTCAAGATGGCGATGCTGGCCATTCTGACCGTGCCCGCGGCGCTACTGTTCCTAACCGCGCTTGCGGTCGTCATCCCGGCCGGCCTCACCGCATTGGGCAATACGGGTCCGCACGGCTTCACCGAGGTGCTGTACGCCTATAGTTCGGCGGCCAACACCAACGGCAGCGCCTTCGCGGGGCTGTCCACCAACTCGCCGTTCTACAATCTGACGCTGGCACTGGCGATGGCGGTCGGCCGCTTCCTGGTGGTCGTGCCCGTACTGGCGCTGGCGGGATCGCTGGTCACCAAGCGGCGTATCGCGATCTCGAAGGGCGCGCTGCCCACCACCGGGGTGGTATGGGTCTGCCTGCTGCTCGGCGTGATATTGATCGTCGGCGGCCTCACATATTTTCCGGCGCTGGCGCTGGGGCCAATCGCCGAGCACATGGCGATGCTGCACGGCTCGAACTTCTAAACGCCCTCGATCGGCGGCTCTCAGCGATGAACGAGCACCGGGATCTTGGAGTGCGTGAGCACCTTGACCGTCTCGCTGCCGAGGAGGATCGCCGAGATGCCGTGACGGCCATGCGAGGCCATGACGATGAGGTCGCAGCCTTTCGACGCCGCGGTATCGATGATTGCCCGGTAAGGATGCTCATGCTCGACTTGAACCGTCTCGCAGGCGACGCCTGTCGCTTGCGCCGCTTTGGCGGCAGCGCCAAGGGTCTTCTCGGCATGCTCCCGCATGCGCGCCTTGTATTGCTCCGGCGTGTCCTCGATCATCTGCGTGTCGGTCGTGAGGACATGAAAAGGCGGCAAGACCGTCAGCACGGTCGTTTTCGCGTCGATCCGCTTGGCCAAGGCGATGCCATGCCGGACGGCCTTCCCGGCGAGCTCCGACCCGTCCGTCGCTATCAAGATGTTGGTATACATCGTCCCCTCCCCGCTCGCACTACCGTCGCGCGCGTGTCCAGGATACTACTTCGCGGGCCGCTTGCCGAGCGACGGCAGAGCGCGGGCGGCAGGGGCCAGGCGTCTACGCCGGAGGCGTCGCGAGAAACTCAGGCAATGCTTCCGCGCGCTTGGAGAATAGCGCCAGCGCCGGATGGTCGCCGGGCCCGACCATATCGGCAAGAACGCTTTGCGTGAAACGCCAGGCCACGGCCGAGCTGATGTCGGCCTGGAGGGGGCGCGCGCCCAGAAGCCACGTCTTGCCCGAACCGAGCTCGGCCTCGAGGAGCCCATAGGCGGACAGCAACTGCCCGCTCACACGATCGATCCAGGGCTGATGCTGCCTTTCCGCCGGGCGATTGAATTCGTAAACAATCTGCACCGTTTTCTCGCAGGCAGCCAATGCCAGCCCGATCACCCGCTGCGCGCGAGCATATTCGTCAAGCTTGACCGGCGTCAGCCGGCGCGCCTGCGGCGCAAGCCGCTCGACGTATTCGAGGATCAAGCCGGAATCCATGAGCGTGGTTCCATCGTCGGTCACGAATGTGGGCGCCTTCACGACCGGATTGATCGCCGCGAATTTGTCGTAGTGGCGGAAGACGGATACTGCTTCATGCGTGAACGGCAGGCCCATGAACCGCAGCGAAATCGCAACGCGTCGGACGTAAGGCGAATCAAGCATGCCGATCAGACGCATCTCGTCCTTACCTCTCGAAAGCAGCGTGGCGGGTCTCGGCCGCTTGATGTTCCCAGAGTCGCCTCGGAAATTCTGCCATCCGCGCAATCCCACAGCAAGACGGCCGCATGGCTGGTCGGCATCTCATCGCGGCGCTTCGCGCGCCCTACGCGGTGCCCGGTTTGCTAACGCGAATTAGTGCGACTATAGAAATAAGAGAAAGCTTATGAAATCATTCATAAAATAGGCGAGACAGTTGCTCGGATGGCGACTGGAGCCCGCGACGAATCCGCGCAGAAGATGCGGATTTACTCCTTATTTGTCTGAAACTCGCGTGGGTTTATAGTGAATTCGACGCAAGCGAGATCGCTTGGAGCTGGACCTATGCGGCGGCCGTTGATCCAGGTCAAAACGCTCCGCGCGGAACTGCGTCATGATTTCGCCAAGCCCCGAGTCATCCGGGGTATACATAGAACCAGCAAAGTCAGCTGGCGGGGAATGACCAAACTGCGAGAAGCGACGGCGGCAATTCGTCCCGTCGAAGGCGATGCTGCGAGCTTTGGGAGTTGGGGATGGGCACCAAAGGCAAGAGAATTGGCACGGCGATCCTCTCTATTTGCATGGCTCTCGCGCCGCTTATCGCGGCCGGTGCGGTGCTCTTCGCCGGCCCGCCAAAGGCCCTGGCCCTCCCGAGCTTCGCGCGCCAGACAGGCCAGCAATGCGCCGCCTGCCATAATGGCTTTCCCGAGCTGACGCCCTATGGAAGGCTGTTCAAATTGAACGGCTACAGCTTCGGCGGCGGCAGCTCGGACTACCCGCCTCTGGCGGTCATGACCTACGGCTCCTTCACGAACACGCGGGCCGATCAGGCCCCCGAAGCCGCGCCGCGTTTCGGCCCCAACGACAATTTCGCGCTCGATCAGACCAGCCTGTTTTACGGCGGCGCGATTTGGCCTTCCATGGTGCCCGGTCTCGGCGCCTTCGCCCAGATGACCTACGACGGCGTCGCTCGCATGCTGCATTGGGACAATACCGATATTCGCTATGCGCGAACGACAAGCCTTTTCGGCGCCGAGACGGTGTTCGGCGTAAGCATCAACAACAATCCGACCGTGCAGGATGTGTGGAACACGACGCCCGCCTGGAGCTATCCCTATGTCGCATCGGCCCTCGCACCGACGCCCGCCGCAGGGACCATGATCGAAGGTTTATTCTCGCAGCTGGTGGGGGGTGTCACCGGCTACATCTATTGGGACCGGCTGATCTATCTTGAAGCCGGCGGCTACAAGACGCTGTCGGAGAAGACGCAATCGATATTCGGGGTCAATGACGACGGCAATGATAAAATCAACGGCATCGCGCCCTACTGGCGGCTGGCGCTTCAGCATGATTGGGACAAAAACTCGATCGAGGCTGGCCTGTTCGGCATGAGCGCAAGCGTCTATCCGGCGCGCATGTCCTGCTGCGGCGCCGATCATATGACCGATTTCGGCGTCGACACGCAGTATCAATATCTTGGAGCCCACAACAGCGTCTCGTTTCAGGCGAGCGCCATTTTCGAGAGCCAGTTTTTGGGCGCGAGCTCGAACCCGGCGCTGGGCTTCGCGCAAAACACGCACAACGCCTTGGGCAGTCTCCATGCCAAGGCAACCTATTATTACGACCAGACTTACGGCGCCACTGTAGGCGTGGCCCGCATTATGGGCACGTCTGACGCGATCCTCTACGCCAATGGCACGAACAACAGCCCCAATTCGACCGCTATCATCGGCGAGCTCGACTACATTCCGTTCAATCATGGCGGTCCGGATTTCTGGCCCTGGTTCAACGTGAAGTTCGGCATCCAATATGTCTATTATCCGGAATTCAACGGCATGACCGGCACTGCGGCCACGAACAACAACACGCTCTACGCCTTTGTCTGGGTCGCCTTCTGATGCCTCACAGCGAGAAACCGATGACAATCAACTTCCCCATGGCGCCTAAGAGCGGCAATCGCTTCGACTCGATAGGCTCGGTTCGCGAGAAAATCCGCATGGCGGCGATGTTCGCGGCCGTTGTGGCGCTGTCGGCTTGTACCGGCGGCGGTCAACCCGCGGGCCAGGCGGGCGCCGCGACGCAAGCCCCGACGCAAGGCAGCGCGGTGAGCCAGGATCAGGTCGAGGGCACAGTGCATGTCTGCTCTTCCTGCCACGGCTTGGGCGGCAGAAGCATTTCGCCGACCTTCCCGGAGCTCGCCGGACAGCGCGCCCAATATATCGAGGTTCAGCTCAAGGCCTTCCGCGACCATACGCGGGCGGATCCCCACGCGCACACCTATATGTGGGGCATGGCCGCGCATCTCTCCGACCCGATGATCCACGGTCTCGCCGCCTATTTCGCGGCGCAATTGCCCGCTCCGGGGGAGCTGGCCGATCCCGCGGAAATAGCGGCAGGGCAGAAAATCTTTCGGGAGGGGATTTCCGCGCAGAACGTCCCTGCCTGCCAAGGATGCCATGGCGAGCACGCCGAAGGGATGGACGCCATCCCACGGCTTGCCGGCCAGCACCGGGAATATCTCGTCGAACAGCTGCAGAACTTCACCTCGAACGCGCGCGCGAACGAGATCATGCACGAAAACTCGAAGAATTTGACGCCCGATGAAATCCGTCAGGTTACGGCCTTTCTCGCCGCCCAGTAGCAAAACTGATCGCCGACTTCTTTGACGACCGCAGGGCTCATTTGAGCGCGTCGGCGACAAGGCGATATTTCACCTGCGTCACGCTCATGTCGCGGAAATAATTGACGAGGTCGCCCCAAGGGTCGGTCAGCTTGCCGACCGCCGAGATGAAGGCGACGACGCCGCCGATCACGAGCTGGTCGTTGTAGACATACCAGCCGCCGATCAGCAGCGCGGCGATGATTTGGAGCTGGCTGCAGAAGTTCATCACGAAATTCATGCCGAATTTGAGGCGGAATATTCCCATGTTGAGCTCGAAGGCGCGGTCGATGCGCTCCTCGTCCGCCGCGCGATGCTTCTCCTGGTCGCCCGGCGTGATGACGCTGATGCTCACCTCGCGCAGGATGCGGATGCGCGCGCCGGCGCGGCGGTTGATGGCGCTCTGCATGAGCGGAACCAGGACGAGCTGGGGCGAAAAGATCGCCAAGGCCGCGATACCCATCCAGGGCTGGAGATGGATCATATAGGCGATGACGCTGGCGAGGATGCCGGCTTGCAGAAGCGGCTCGGAAATCGCCTCGCCGACGAAGCCGCCGATCGGCTCGACCTCTGCGACGATCATCGAGACCTCGATGGCATCGGCCTCGGGCGACGCTGCGTCGGCGTCGGAGCTTACCATGGCGAGGCGGATGCGATGGCGCAGGTCGCGGGTGGCGCGCTCGCCGATCCAGCTCCGGAAGATGTTCAGGACGGCCTTCAACCCGCCTTGCACCAGCACGGTGCCGGCATAAACCGCGCAGAGGCCCACGACGAGGCGAAAATCTCGGCTCTTCACCAGGTCATTGACGATGCGGCGTTGCAGCTCGAGCGGCACCAGCTCGAGCAGAAAGGACGCGATGCTCAGCAAGACGACGAGCAACTGCGCGAGGGGGCCGTTCTCGAACACGTAGCGGAAGAGCCCACGCGGCAGCGCTTCGCCCCGCGGCCCTTGCCGCGTGATGCCGGTCGGGATGGCTGCGGCCTGACCCTCTGGCGCCGACGGCACCTCTTCGGTCGGTAGCGGACGTGAATCTTCCATCGAGCCCCTTGGTCTGCGATCCGCCGAGATTATAGATCGGGGGTGTCGGTCATGACATAGATCAAGCGGCGGGCCGTGCTCCGCCCTCGCGGCGGTCTAGAAATCCGGCGGTGCCCTTCCCAGGATGATCATGCCGAGCACCTCCTCTTGCGTGACGGCCTCGGTGCGCACCGTGCCGACCAGGCGGCCGTTCTTCATGACGCTGATGCGATCCGCTAGGTCGAAGACGTCATGGATGTCGTGGCTGATGAGGAAGATGCCGATGCCGTGACGCTTGAGCTCGCGGATGAGGTCGCCGACCATGCGCGATTCCTCGACGCCCAAGGCCGCCATGGGCTCGTCCATGATGAGCACCCGCGTCTCGAAGTGGACCGCGCGCGCGATGGCGACCGATTGGCGCTGGCCGCCCGAGAGCGCCGCGACCGGCGCGTGGAACTTGACGAAGTTGGGGTTGAGCCGGGCCATGACCTTGCGCGCCGCCGCCTCCATCGCCGCCTCGTCGAGCAGCCCGGACGCGCCGACGATCTCGCGGCCGAGAAACAGGTTGGCGCAAGCGTCGAGATTGTCGGCCAGGGCAAGATGTTGGTAGATCGTCTCGATTCCGCGGCGAAGCGCGTCGCGCGTATTCTCGATCTCGATCCCCTCTCCATCGATCAGGATATCGCCGGCATCCGCCCTGCAGGCGCCCGACAGGATCTTCATCAGGGTCGATTTGCCGGCGGCGTTGTGGCCGACGAGGCCCACCACTTCGCCCGCATGAAGATCGATCGAGACGTCGTCCACCGCCTGCAGTCCGCCGAAGCTCAACGAAATATGCCGCATCTCGACGAGCGGAGGGCGGGCCTGCATCTCGGAGGGTGACGTTGCGCTCATCGCGTCGCCTCCTCAGCTCGAATGACGGCGTCGGTAAAGGAAGTCCACATAGACCGCGAGCACCAATACGATGCCCGTCACGATGTTCTGGAGCGAGGCGTCGAGGCCCATCAGCGCCATGCCGCTCTGGATGCTCTGGATCGTCACTGCGCCGAGGATGGCGCCCGAGATGGTGCCGACGCCGCCCGAGAGCGACGAGCCGCCGATCACTGCGGCGGCGATCACGCGCAGCTCGTCCGCGCTGCCGAGCGCATTGTCGGCCGATAGCAGACGCGCGGAGGCCACCGCCGCCGCGACCGCGCTCAACGCGCCCATCAGCACGAACACCCCGAAGATGACGCGGCGCGTATCGATGCCCGCGAGGAGCGCCGCCTCCGGATTGCCGCCGATGGCAAAGACGTAACGGCCGAACCGCGTCCGGCGAAGCAACACCGAGAGGCTTGTCGCGACACCCAGCAGGATCAAGGCCGGAATGGGAATGCCCTCGGCGATATGCAGGCCCGCGGGCGGCACGGCCCAGCTTTTGGCCTCCGCCAGGCGCCGGGCCGCCATCGTCGGCATCTCGTAGGCGTTCATCACCGCGACGAAGGCGAGCACGGCCAGGCAGCCGGCACCCGTCACGGCCGTCTCCGCCCATAGCGGGCGGACCGGGAAACCATGAGCGGCGGCACGCCGCCGCCGCCGGAGCGCGATCGCGACTAGGCCCGCCGCGCAGAGCAGCCCGACCGTCCAGCTCGCCGTCGCGCCGATCGCGCCATAGACGCCGCCGCCGATGAGACCGAACAGCTCGTCCAGCGGCGACATCGTCTGGCCCTCGGTGACCCACCAGGCGGCGCCCCGCCAGACCAGTAGGCCGCTCAAGGTGACGACGAAGGAGGGTATTCCCAAATAGCCGATGAGCGCGCCTTGCAGAGCGCCGATGAGCGCGCCGAGCGCCACGCCCAGCAAAAGCGTGAGCGGCCAGATGGACGCGCTCCCATAGCCCACCAGATGCGGCAGCCACCGGACCTGGACGACGCCCATGACCATGGCGACGAGGCCGAGAAGCGATCCAACGGAAAGATCGATCTGGCGCGCCACGATGACCAACACCATGCCGGTCGCCATGATCGCGACCGAGGCGGTCTGCAAGGTGAGGTTATAGAGGTTGCGCGGCGTGATGAAATGACCGCGCGAGAGGACGTCGAAGCCGAGCCAGATCAGAATCAGGCTGGCCACCAGTCCGAACAGCCTCATGTCGATATCGAAGCGCGCGATGAGGCGGCCCAATGGACTCATGTCGTCGCTCGTCCCCATGCAAGGCCGCAGCGCATGCGCCTCAGTCGCAGGCCGCCACCCTTCCCTTCGGCACGCGCTGACAAAGCTCGCTCTTGGAAATCCAGCCCGCCTTGATCACGATGTCGAGGTTGTCGGCGGCGATCGGCACCGGCTTCAGAAAACGCGCGTTCATCACCACCCCTTTGGGGCTGGTCCATTTCACGGTGCCCGGAATGCCGCCCATGGCCTCGCCGTTGGCGAGGGCGAGCGCGGTCTCGGCCGCCGCCTTGCCCAGCGCCCGGGCGTCCTTCCACACCGACACCGTCTGGGTGCCGAGCGCGATGCGGTTGAGCGCCGCATGGTCGCCGTCCTGTCCAGAGACGGGAATGCCGGCGAGACCCTGCGCGGCCAAGGCCGCGATGGCGCCTCCCGCCGTGCCGTCATTGGAGGCCACGACCGCGTCGACCTTGTTGTCGGCGCGGGTCAGGATCTGCTCCATGTTGCGTTGCGCGATATCGGGCTTCCAGCCTTCGGTATATTGCTCGCCGACGATCCTGATCTCGCCGCTCGCGATCGCGTTGCGCAGGATGTCGAGCTGCCCCTCATGGAGAAAGTCGGCATTGGGATCGGTGGAGGAGCCCTTGATGAACACGTAGTTGCCTTTCGGACGGAGCTTGTAGACGTATTCCGCCTCGAGCCGGCCGACCTCCCGATTGTCGAAGGTCAGATAATAGACGCCGGCATTCTCGATCAGCCGGTCATAGCCGATGACCGGTATGCCCTCGTTCAACGCCGCCTCGACGGCGGGCCCGACCGAGCCGGAATTCTGCGCCAGCAGGATAAGCGCCTTGGCGCCGCGCGCGATCAGATTCTCGATGTCGGTGAGCTGCTTCGAGGGGCTGCTTTGGGCGTCGGCGCTGATATAGCCGGCGCCGGCCGCCTGCAAGGCCGCTTTGATCGCGGCCTCGTCGGTCTTCCAGCGCTCCTCCTGGAAGTTCGACCAGCTGACGCCGACCGTGAGCTGCGCCGCGCGCGCCGCCCCGCCGAACCCGGAAATCGCAAGACCGAGCGCAATCGCGAGCGCGATGCCGCTCCTCGAGACGCGGAATATTCCGCTTATGGCTGTTCCTCCCCAAACGCCGCAGGCTTTTGCCCGCTCCGGCCTGGCCCGGCAAGTAGTGACCTCTCGGCGCGAACAGCGTCAAGCGGGTTTTGGCGAACTCATGTCGTGGGAACCCCGGGGCCCGGCTGCAAAAGATTTTCGTCGGTCCTAAAGCGCCTCGAGGAAGGCGATGAGCGCGGCGCGGTCTTCCGCGCTCATATGTCGAAATGCCTCCTTCGCAGACTCCGCCTCGCCGCCATGCCAGAGGATAGCCTCTGCGGGTCCGCGCGCCCTGCCGTCATGGAGCAGGAACTCATGGCCGCTCACCACGCGAAGGAGGCCGATGCCCCAGAGTGGCGGCGTACGCCAATCGCTTCCCGAGGCCGCGAATTCGCTGCGGCCGTCCGCCAGCCCATCGCCCATGTCATGCAGCAGCAGATCGGTGTAGGGGTGGAGGGTGCGGTGCGCGAGATCGGGGTCGGGATCGTCGCCGGTCGCGAGCGTCGGTCGGTGGCAGGCGGCGCAGCCGGCCTGCATGAAGAGCGCGGCGCCGCGCGGCAGCCGCATGTCGCCCTCGCCGCGCGGCGGCGGCGGCGCGAGATGGCTGACATAGAACGTAATGCCGTTGATCTCGCGGTCGATCACCTTGGGCTTGCGCTCCGAGGCGAGCGCGATGGTGCGGCAAGCCGTCTCGGCCTCGGTGCAGTCGTTCTCCGGAAAGAGCGGATTGGTGATGCCGATATCGATATTGAAGGCGTTGGCGTTCTGCTGAAGGAGACTGGGCTGGCCCGCCTTCCAGCCGAAGCGGCCCGGCGCACGCTGCGTCGTTTGCGCCACGGCTACCTGATTTATCCGGCCATGGACCTGGCCCAGCCGCGCCTCCTCCGCCGCGATCGCGGCGATGGTCGCCTCCGGCACCGCCGCCAGGAGCCCCATCCCGACAAGCTGGGGCGCCACGCGCACCGAATAGAATATGGAATAGAGGATGCCGTCGCCGAGAGGGCCGTAGCCGAGCTCGGCGAAGCGGTAATGCGGCCGCCGCAGGCGATAGACGCTGCCGTCCGCGTAGTGGCCCTCCTCCTCGGTGAAGTCCATGAAGACCTTGCCTTGGACGGGCACACCCTCGAGCGCGTTATGGTGCAGCTGCCGGCCATAGACCGGATGCGACAGCGGCGCGCCGCCCGGGACGCCGCCCGAGACGCTGAGCATCACCACCATGCCGGTCATCGGCTCGTCATGGCCGTGGGGCGGTCGGCCGCGCCCGGCATGGAAATGGCAGCCGTCGCAGCCGAGCGCGTCGAACATCGGCCCGATTCCGTCGCGCCAAGGCGTGGGGCCGGGAGCGACCGCCCAATCGGTCAAAAACAGGTCATGGCCATAGGCGAATAACCCCGCGCTCTCGTCGACCAACGCGCCGAGCTGATGCCGGAAGGAATAGTCCGGAGCGTCGTGTTCCTCCTGCGCCTTGGCCAGGGAGGCGCCGCAGAGGACGAGAAGCATTGCCAGCGCGAGGCGCGCCGCCGCGATCGGGCTTGCCATGATCGTGGAGGCAGGACGCGTCAGCTGGGCCGCCTCAGCGCCGCGTCCCCTCATGCCGGTCGGATCGAGCCTCTCGCCTGACATTGCCAACCGGACAATCACTCGACATTTGCTGCGGGGGCCGCGCGGATCGGCCGCGGGGCCAGGATAGCCCCTGCCGTGGGCGCGGACAATGCTCCGCTAGACGTCGCGGCGGGATCGGGTCGTCCATGGAAAGGAAATGGCCGCCACTCCAGATGACGGCCATTCCAAGGTGGGGTGTTGGTCAGCAGCCGCGCGTTGGCGCGGCTGCTCGGCTATGTCGTTACTCCGCCGCCTCGCCCGCGAGATGGCCATGCGGCATTTCGGCGATCTTCGGCGCTACCGCGGCGAACCTGCCGCAGCCGAAGAGGAAGATCGTCGCGAGCAGGTAGGCAACGGCGACGGTCGGCGACCGGGCGATGCCGACCGCCTCGGCATGGATCAGGCCGAAGAAGGTCAGCACCGCCCCGGCCAACGAGAAGGCGGCCGCCTTCTCGAACTGCCGCTCGATGATGAACACCGTGACCGCGCCGACGATGATGCCGACGAGCGTGGCGCCGCCGCCGAGCACGGCGAGGCCGTGATAGAGCACGCCGTTCTGCGCCAGCTTGTCGAGGCCGACTGCGCTCGCGCTGCTGCCGGCGGCGCCGAGCGCATTGTCGATCTGGAGCTTGCCCCAGGCGGCGATGGTCGGCACGATCGCAAGCACGATCGCGGGCGCATGGCTCTTGGGAGTCTCCTGGAAGGCCTGCGAGCCGATCAGCATGCCGATATAGAGGAGGATCGGCAGGATCGCGATCACTGGGACAAGCGCCAGCATGAGGGCGATGATGCCGAACCATGTGAGCAGGATGACCATGATGCCGGTCGCCGCGGAGTAGCCCATTCGCCCGCCCATCGCCTTCCAGCCGGGATGGCCGATATAGACGGCGTTGATGAAGGGGTTGCCCATCAAGCAGCCGATCAGGCTGATCACGCCATCGGCCGTCAGCACCCGGGTGGTGGGGAAGGAATCCCCGGCGGCGGCGGCGCTCTCGACATTGTCCATCGCCTCCACCAGGTCATAGATGCCGAAGGGGATGGCCGTGACCAGAATGATGCTGAAATATCTGAAGCCGCCGAAGACGTGATCGAAGGCGGGCAGCGGATATTCGAAGCCGAAATGCGAGAGCGATTGCTGGAGCCCGGCGACCGTCAACCCGCCGTAATCCAGACCGAATAAATTCGAGCCCCAGGCGATGATGGTGCCGACGCCGATGGCGACGAGGCCACCCGGCACGCCGCCGAAATAACGCACGCCGCCGAACCAGTTCGCCAGGATGATCATGAAGCAGACGACGCCGATTACCGGCGTCATGAAGATCTGCGAGGCGGGGCTCAGCGAGATGAAGGTGATCGAGATGCCGGCGAGCGAGCCCAGCAGCGCCGCGCGCGGCGTGATCTTGCGGATCACCGGGGCGATGAAGCCGCCCGCCATCAGCACGAAGCTCTGGATGAAGACCCAAGTGAGACCGCCTTCCCAGGCCTGAATGGGATCGCCCGTCTTGATCATGATCGGCAGCATGATCACGAAAGTGACGACGAACATATGCGGCACGCTGGTGCCCGAGGGTAGCGCGGCGACATCCGAGCGCCCCGTCTTCTGCGCCAGACGATAGGCGAGGAAGGCGTAGTAGAGCGTGCTCAGGCAGAGCATCAAGCCCGCGGCGGGGAGGATACGGCCGAACACAAGGGAGTCCGGCATTTTGAGCACGAAGCGCAGGAGCGCCGTGAGCGTCAGCAAATTGACCAGGATGTTGGTGCCGAAGCCGAAAAAGGCGTTCCAATCGCCGGGCACCCACAATTTCGGTTTGAACGCGTCGACACTCGCCGTCGTTGCCATTGTCGCGCCTCCCGCCATGTGCTGCGATTTTCCGGGCGCTTGCGTCGCCCTCGACCAATCCTTGCTGTCGCCTTGTCGCCGCGCCGGCATTTCCCCAGCGAAGCAGCCCTGCATCCCGCGGGGGTGCGCCCTCACGGCAAACGTAAATCACACTCTGCCAATTTCAGGGTCAGCAATTCGTATGCCAACGCGGATACAGGCGGCGCGCGCGACGGATCCTTTTTTAAATCGAGGGCTTTAGCGGGAAGATGCGAGCGCCACCGCGAAGGACGCGCGGGCGCGAATGGCCCGCTCTGCTGCATCCGAGAGGGCAATCTGGCGCATAAGAGTGCAGTCGCCGGTTGGAACGCATGCGCGAGGACGACATCAATTCCCGAAAGCGATCGCTCGCTCCGCTCGGCAGGCGACGAGTCGCAAGGGGAACGCGATGTTGAAGATGCTGCGCGAGCTTACACCGCCTCAGCGAAACGCCTTCCTGGCCAGCTTCCTCGGCTGGACGCTCGACGCCTTCGAGTTCTTCCTCATGGTGTTTGTGCTCCGCGCCGTCGCCCAGGATTTCGGCGCCGAGATCGTCGACGTGGCCTTCGCCATCACCTTGACGCTCGCCATGCGGCCGCTCGGCGCCCTCCTCTTCGGCTGGCTCGCCGATCGCTTCGGGCGCCGCCCGGTGCTGATGACGGACATCATTCTCTATTCCGTCTTCGAGCTCGCCTCGGCCTTCGCCCCGTCGCTGCCGGTGCTTCTGGTGCTTCGCGCGCTCTTCGGCGTCGCCATGGGTGGCGAATGGGGGATCGGCAGCGCGCTGGTCATGGAATCGGTGCCGCCGGCAACGCGCGGCCTTGTTTCCGGCGTCCTGCAACAAGGCTATGCGGTGGGCTATCTATTCGCGGCGGTCGTCTATTACGCGTTCTTCGACTCGATCGGCTGGCGCGGCATGTTCGCCGTCGGCGTCATCCCAGCGCTGCTCGTCGTCTATGTCCGCGCCTTCGTCGAGGAGTCGCCGGTGTGGGCGAGCGCCCAGCGCGAGAAAGGGGCCGCCTGGGACGCCATCACGAGCCACTGGCGGCTATTTCTCTACGTCGTGCTTCTCATGACGGCATTCAATTTCTTCAGCCACGGCACGCAGGATCTCTTCCCGACCTTCCTGCAAGTGCAGCACAAGTTCTCGACGCATGAGGTCGGCATCATCGCGATCGTCGCCAATATCGGCGCGATCATCGGCGGCACCTTCTTCGGCGCCTTTTCCGAGCGCATTGGCAGGCGCCGCGCCATCATCCTCGCGGCACTTCTCTCGCTGCCGGCCATACCGCTCTGGGCCTTCTCTTCGAGCCCCTTTTCCATCGCCGCAGGCGCCTTCCTCATCCAGACCATGGTGCAGGGCGCCTGGGGCGTCGTGCCGGTCCATCTCAACGAGCTTTCGCCCGACGCGGTGCGGGGCACCTTTCCCGGCTTTGCCTATCAGCTCGGCAACCTGCTCGCCTCCGCCAACGCCTCGATCCAGGCGTCGATCGCGAAGAGCCACGGCGGCGATTATGGGCTCGCGCTCGCCATCGTCGCCGCGATCGTGGCCGTAGCGCTCGCGCTTCTCACGGCTCTCGGCAAGGAAGCGAAGGGGGTGGCCTTCGGCGGACGGTCCTCGAAGGCCGCTATCGCCCATCCGGGCTGAAGGCGAGAAGGACATTGCCCGCATTGGGCTCCGGCGCGACGATAGCCCGTATTCACATAAAGCATGCCGCCCGCCAAGGTCGCGCCGCCGATATCGAGCGCGCCGCCCACGGCTTTGACGGCGTCGATTGTGTCGTAGGGCCCCGCCGTGTCGAAATCCCACAAGGTCGCGCCGTCTTCCGTCGCATAGGCGCGCAGATGCCCGTCGAAGGAACCCGCGAAGAGGGCGCCCGGCATCGCGGTAAGCGCGGCCGAGAAGCGCGGCGCTGCAGTTCTCCGTCGGCCAAGCGCAATGCGGGTCGGTCGCGATGCGGCTCCAATGCGGCTTCCCGTCGGCGATCGTCAAAGCGGCGATGCGGCCGGCCATGACCGCGACGTAGAGCTTGCGCGCGTCGGCGGCGAGCCCCCATTGAACGCCGCCGCGGGCGCCGACTTCGAGCAGGTCGCGCTGCCAGAGGATCTTGCCGCCGGCGTCCGGATCGAGGGCATAGACCATGCCCGATTTCTGCCCGGCAAGCACAAGCTGCTTGCCGCTGGGCAAGGTCCGCAGCAGCGGCGAGCTGCCGAAATCCACGTCGGGTCCCACGGGGTTCGGGCAATTGCCGACGCCCGGGGTGCCGATCTCGCCCGCGGGCTCGCCGCAATAGGCGAGGAAATTATCCGCCTTCGTCAATTGCAGCGACCATTTGCGGACTCCCGTCGCCATGTCGAGCGCCAGGATGGCGTCCGCGCCGTCGGTCGCGGCATCCGTATAGGAATTGCCGGTGCCGACATAGAGAAGCCCGCGCCTCGCGTCGATCGTCGGCGCGGACCAGATGGCGGCGCCGGCCGGGCCAAACAACTGCTTGCCCGCGGCGTTGCGCTTAAAGGGCCGCGGCGTCTCGCGGATGGCGTAGCTTTTGCAGAGCGGTCTGCCGTCGGACGCGTCAAGCGCAACCACGCTGCCGCGGAACTTGCAGCATTCGTAATCCGGCTCGAGGCCGACCCCCTCCTCGCCCGAAGAGACGGCGACATAGAGTCGCTCGCGATACAGCACAGGCGCCCCGGTGATCCGCGCCAGCGGATGATCCTCGATCCGCCTTTGCCACAGTGGCTTCCCCGTCGCCGCATCGACGGCATGGACGATAGCCTTCAGGTCGCCGAAATAGACCGCCGCGCCGCGCTGCGGCGGCGGCAGGGGACCGACGCTGATCGCCGCCCGCACACCGGCACCCGCATCGATCATCCAATAGCGGCAGCCGGTCCTAGCGTTCAGCGCATAGACCCGGCCTTCCATATCGGCGACGAAGACGCGACCGCCGACGATGGTCGGCTGCGTGTCGGCCGGCGCACCGCCATAGCCGAAGGACCAGCTGAGCCTGAGCCGCGCGACATCCTTGGCTTGAAAGCCGGGGTCGGGCTGATAGCGCGAGTTCTCGGGATCGCGGCCCCAGCCGTTCCATTGCGGCGCGGCGAGATCGACGGGCGCAGCGGCGTCCGCGCAGCGTTCCGCGGCATCTCCGACCCTCGGCGACAGAAACAGGAGCGCGAGCAACGCATGGGCAAGCAGGCTACGCCATGCGCCGGGTCGCAGCGTCATCATCATGACCGGCATTATGCCGATCATTGATGACCATAAAGTAGTTGCAATTGCGAATGAGTCGCATCAGCATTGTTCTGCTCGGCCAGGCGCGGCCACGTCATTGCCGGGGGATAGAGCTCGATGTCAACATTAGCCGAGCGGAATCGCGGGCAGCCGCGGCTTGCCGCGCTTGTCTTTTGCGTCGTCGGCGGCCTGGCGACTTCCGCGCTCGCGCAAACGGCGAACGCCCCGCAGGCCGACGATGATTCCACCGGCCTTTGCCCCGGATTTTCGACCGGGCTCATGCAACGCGGCAACCTGCTTGGCCCGATCTGCGGGCTGCGGCCTTTCCTGGCAAGTTACGGCATAAGTTTCAGCCTGCAGGAGATCAGCGAGGCGATGGGCAACGTCTCGGGGGGCATCAGGCTCGGCGCGACCTATGACGGCCTCACCACCATGACCTTGCAGCTCGATACATCGAAGCTCAATACAGCGCAGGGCTTCGGCTGGGAGGGCGGTCTGCTCAACGCCAGCGCCCTGCAGATCCACGGACGCAGCCTGAGCCAGAACTATCTCGACAATCTGCAGACGGCGAGCGGCATCGAGGCCGACCGCGCCACGCGTCTCTGGGAGCTTTGGTACCAGCAATCCTTTCTCGACGGCCGGGTGGACGTGAAGCTTGGCCAGCAAAGCTTGGATCAGGAATTCATCGTCAGCTCGAACGCCGCGCTCTTCGTCAATACCATGTTCGGCTGGCCGATGCTGCCCTCGGCCGATCTGCCATCGGGTGGGCCCGGCTTATCCGCTGTCCTCGCTCGGCTTACGGCTCAGGGGCCAGCCAACCGGCTTCCTCACGCTGCTATGGGGCGTCTTCGACGATAATCCGGCGGGACCCGGCAAGGGCGACCCGCAGCTCCGCGACGCCTCGGGCACCGCCTTCCGCACGAGCGACGGCGTGCTGCTATTCATCGAGGCGCAATTCGGCCTGAACCAGCCTGCGGTCGGCGACATGGCCTACAGTGCCGCAATGGGCCTGCCGGGCAGCTACAAGCTCGGCGCCTGGTACGATACCGGCGACTTCTCCGACCAGGAGTTCGACAATAGCGGCCTGTCCCTCGCCGACCCGGCCAGCAGTGGCATCCCCCGCACCCATCACGGCGATTTCAGCCTCTATGCGGTGATGGACCAGATGATCTGGCGGCCAAGCTCGGAAAGCCCGCGATGGCTCAGCATCTTCGCGCGCGTCATGGGCGCGCCCGACGACCAGAATTTGATCGATTTCAGCCTCAATGCCGGCCTGACGCTCAAGGACCCGCTTCCCCGCCGCGACAAGTGACACGGCCGGCATCGGCATGGGCTATGCGCGGGTGAGCAGTCGCGCCGCGGCCTTGGACAGGGATACGGGGCTTTTTTCCGGCACATTCTTCCCCGTCCGCAGCGGCGAAACCTATATCGAGCTGACTTACCAATATCAGCTTACGCCCTGGTGCCAGCTTCAGCCGGATTTCCAATATGTCTTCAATCCGGGCGGCGGCATCCTCAATCCCGACAATCCTGCTCCGCCGGATTGGCAACGAGGCGATCCTCGGTCTCCGCGCCACCATCACTTTCTGATTCCGGCTCGATCCGGCCCGAAATCCCCACGCAGGAAATAGCTTGAATCCGACCCAGCCATATGATAATGCAACTCATTCGCAATAGCGACTGGCCCAATCGCGGCCATCCGGGTCGGATCGGATTGGCGCTGAGGGCGCGAGAGCAAGGAGAAATAGGACAATGGCTCGCCATGGGCGTCCCCGCTCGCTGCAATCCCTTGTGGTCCGAGGCCTGTTGATCGCCGCGACGGCGATCATCGGCGCGGGCACGGCGCGAGCGGCGGACCAGCCGGGCCTGCTCGCCAATCTCCATAAGCATGTCACCTTGACCTCGACGGTGCCGGCGAACGGCGATCAAAATCCCTATGCCATCGTCGTGGCGCCGGTCTCCGCTGGCCTGATCCAGAAGGACGACGTGCTGGTCGACAATTTCAACGACGCCGCGAACCTGCAGGGCCTGGGTACGACCATCGTCGACTACAATCCCGCGACCAAGAAGATGTTCGTCTTCGCCAAGCTGCCGCGCCATCTGCCGGAATGCCCCGGCGGCGTCGGGCTCAGCACCGCCATGACGATGCTTAAGACGGGCTGGGTGATCGTCGGCAGCACGCCGAGCGAGGACGGCACCACCGCGACCAAGGGCGCGGGCTGCCTGATCATCCTCGATTCCCAAGGCAAGATCGCGAATGTGCTCGCCGGGCCGGACATCAACGACCCCTGGGGCAACATGGCCGTGATCGACAACGGTTCGAGCGCGACGCTGTTCGTCAGCAATGCCGGCTTCGGCGTCGGCGCCCCCACGGACGATCCGCCCGTGGTGAACCAGGCGACGGTACTGCGCATAGAGCTCTCCATTCCCGAGGGCAAGCCGCCCGTTGTCACGAGCCGCACCGTCATCGCCGACGGCTTCGGCGAGCAGGCCGACAAGGGCGTCTTCCTCATTGGGCCCACCGGACTGGCGCTGGGTGGCGACAACACGCTCTACGTCTCGGACGCGTTGACCAACCGCATCGTGGCGATCTCGGACGCGACCACGCGCAGCTCCAGCGCCGGCACCGGGCGCGAGGTCACCAAGGAGGGCCTGCTCAAGCGGCCGCTCGCGCTTTGCTTCGCGCCCAACGGCCATCTGATCGTGACCAACGCCTTGAACGGCCAGGCGGTGGAGATCGATCCGGCGAGCGGCAAGCAGCTCTACGCGCAATGGATCGACGCCGACAAGGCGCAGACGCCGCCCGGCAATGGCGATCTGTTCGGCATCGCCATGACGCCGGCGGGCGACGGGTTCTATTATGTGGAGGACGACATGAATACGCTCGTCCTAGCGCGATGAGCGCGCCGGAGAAGAAAGCACCGAGCAAATCCCGCCGCCGCTTTCTCGTGGCGGCGGGCGGCCTCGCGGCCGCGGCCGGCACGGGCCTGGGCGCGCGCTCGATGACGAGCAGCGTCGAGCAGCCCGCGAACCCCGCCTCGCCCGCGGCGCCGCCCCCCGGCCCAAGCGCCGGCGAGCCCTTCTGGGGCGATCACCAGGGCGGCATCGTCACGCCGCAGCAGAGCCATACCTATTTCGCCGCCTTCGACCTCGCGGCGAAAAGCCAGGCCGACGTCGTGCGGCTCTTGCGGGCGTGGACCGAGGCTGCCGCGCGAATGACGAGGGGCGACCCGGCGGCGGCGCTCGGCGAGGACCTCGCCCGGCCGGCGGCCGATTCCGGCGACGCGCTCGAGCTCGGGCCGGCGCGCCTGACCTTGACTTTCGGCTTCGGGGCCGGACTTTTCAGCAAGGGCGGCCAGGACCGTTACGGCCTCGCCGCGAGCCGTCCCGCTGCACTCGTCGATCTGCCGCGCTTCAACGGCGACCAGCTTTTGGCAAGCCGCACGGGGGGCGATCTCTCCGTACAGGCCTGCGCCGAGGACGCGCAAGTCGCCTTTCATGCGGTGCGGCAGCTCGCGCGTCTGGCTTATGGCGCGGCAGAGCTGCGTTGGACCCAGACGGGCTTCCTCTCCGGCCCGGCGGGGAAAGGCACGCCGCGTAACCTGTTGGGTTTCAAGGACGGCACGCAGAATCCGAAAAAGACGGACAATCCCGCCGATCCCCAGGGGCTCGACGAGGTGGTCTGGGTCGGCGCGGAGGGACCCGAGTGGATGCGCGGCGGCTCTTACCTCGTGGTACGCCGCGTCCGCATGGCGCTTGAGCATTGGGACCGCACGGAGGTCGACTACCAGGAGCAGGTCATCGGCCGCCATAAATATTCCGGCGCGCCCCTCGGCAAAAAGAGCGAGTTCGATACGCTCGACCTGGACGCGGCGGACAAGGACGGCAATCCCCTCATTCCCGACAACGCCCATGTGCGGCTCGGCGCCGCCGCGAGCAACGGCGGCGCCCAGATGCTGCGGCGCGGCTATTCCTACAATGACGGGACGAACCTCACCGCCGAGCGCTGGCCGCCCTGGCGCCAGGGCCTGGAATATGACGCCGGAATCCTCTTCATGTGCTACCAGCGCGATCCGCGCTCGAGCTTCATCAAGCTGTTCGAGACCATGTCGAAGCTCGACGCCCTCAACCAGTTCGTCACCCACACCGGCGGCGGCCTTTTCGCCTGCCCGCCCGGCCTGCGCGAGGGCGAGTTCCTGGGGCAGCGGCTGTTCAAGACGGCCTGACTCTGCGAGCCCGGGGCGCAACAAAAGCTGCGCCCGGTTTACAGCTGCGGGTGAAGCGCCTAACCTGCCTATGCTACAAGATTGTCTTCCAATTATCACAGGATTTCCGCGCCAGCCGGAGTACAACCTCTGACGCGGAATGGCATGGCTATGCGGCGATGCCGATTTCCCGGCGGTCGCGAACCAAGGAGAAAGAAACATGTTCCATTGCACCAAACCGGCTGCGTACGCCGTGGCGGCGATCATGCTGCTCGGCTCGCTTGCGGTGGCCACGACTTCGCGTGCGGACGCCGTCGACCAGGCGCGGCTGACCGCGGGCGGTACCGCGCCCTCCGCGCTGATCCTCGCCCAAGGCACTTCGACGCAGGCGCCATCGACCGCGGCGCCGAGCACGATGGCTCCGAGCGGCGCGGCCGTCACACCGGTGAACAGTCGCATCGAGGCGCGCATCAAGGAGCTTCACGCCAAGCTCAAGATCACCAAGGACCAGGAAGAGCAGTGGAAAGCCGTCACCGACGTGATGCGCGAGAACGCCGCTCGCATGGAGCAGCTCGTCAAGGCCCGGGCCGAGGGCGCCAAGACCATGACCGCGGTCGACGACCTAAAGTCCTACGCCGAGATCGCGGACGCCCATGCCGAAGGCCTCAAGAAGTTCATCTCGGCGTTCGAGGCTCTCTATAACGGCATGTCGGACGACCAGAAGAAGCATGCCGACGCGCTGTTCCGCGCCCGCATCAACGCGCGAACGAAGAAGGGCGCCTGAGCGAAGGCCAGCACGTCCACCCTCGGCCGAACGGACTGTAAGAGACGGAAGATTCGCTAAGAGGAGCACGACAATGAAAGTCCATAGCCTCCGCACGGGCGCCGGCAGGATCGTGATGACGCTCGCCTTGGTCTCGCTGACCGCCGCCTTTCCGCTCGGCTCGGCGCTCGCACAGGTTCGCCATGACGACCATGATCGGCATGACGACCGTCACGACGCTCGTCACGACGATCATTGGCGCCATGACCACCCCTATTACGGCGGTTATCAGCCCTACGGCTATTACGGTCCGCCGCCGGGCGTCTATGGCCCGCCGCCGCCCTCGCCGGGCATCGGCCTCTTCTTCCCCGGCGTCGGAATCGGCGTCGGGATTCAATAGACGGCTTCGAAACGCACGACCAGGCCCGACTTTTCCGCGCGTCCCCTCCCGATCGCCCTCTCCCCTCGCGGGAGAGGGCTTTTTCTTTCTCCGAAACGCGCGCGACCCGCCTTTGCCTTGGCGACGGCATTGCGGCTAACCTGCTTCGCGCCCCTTGGGAGGAGGCCGACATGCCGAGTTTCGACATCGTCTCCAAGACCGACCTGGCCGAGGTCGACAACGCATTGGGCAATATCGCGCGCGAGATCGCCACGCGCTTCGACTTCAAGGATTCGAAATGCGGAATCGAGCGCAAGGACACCGTGCTAACCCTGCGCGCCGACGACCAGACGAAGCTGCGACAGATGCATGAGCTACTGAAGGGCCATCTCGTGCGGCGCAAGGTCGACCCCTCGGCGCTCGATTTCAAGGAGCCGGAACGCGCCGCGGGCGATACGCTGCGCCAGGAGATCACCGTCAAGCAGGGCATCGACCGCGAGCTTGCCAAACGCCTCGTCAAGGAGCTCAAGGACAGCAAGCTCAAGGTCCAGGTCTCGATTCAAGGCGATGAATTGCGCGTCAGCGGCAAGAAGCGCGACGATCTGCAAGAGGCGATCGCGCTCGTCCGCGGCGCGAAGGTCGAGCAGCCCTTGCAGTTCGTGAACTTCCGCGACTAGGGGGCCGGCAGCGCCGAGACGCCGCAAACGAGGCTTCGCCATTCCACGGGCCTGGATCCGGAGCCCGCGGGTCCGGCATTGCTGCGGTCATCAAACCGTCACTCATTTCCTGTAACAGGAGGGACGCCGCCTAGACCTTGTGGGACCGGGCGCGAGCCACTCGACCCATAGGACCGACAATTCACGGAGTTCGCCGGGCATGACAACGATGCTCCTCAAGCAAGCGGTCTATCAAAGCCCTGCCGCGAGCAGGAAAGGCGCACTCGAGCGTCTTTTCGCCATCTGGTTCCACCGGCTGGTCTATAACCAGATTTGGGAGGATCCCGCGGTCGATCTCGCGGCCTTGCGGCTCGAGCCGTCAAGCCGGCTTCTCACTATCGCTTCCGGCGGCTGCAACGTGCTCAATTATCTGCTCGCCGACCCGGCCGAGATCGTCGCGGTCGATCTGAACCCGGCCCATCTGGCGCTGACGCGGCTCAAGCTCGCCGCCGTGCAGCATTTGCCCGACCACGAGAGTTTCTACCGCCTTTTCGGGACCGGCGCCGATCCCGACGCATGGACCATCTATCGCCGTTATCTGCGGCCCCATCTCGACGACGAGACGCGCGGCTTCTGGGAAGGGCGCTCGCCCTTCGGCACGCGGCGGCTCGGCTATTTCTCGAACGGCCTTTATCGTCATGGCGTGCAGGGCCGCTTCATTGGCATGCTGCATGTCGCGGCGCGTCTGCTGGGCGGCGATCCCGCCCGTATGCTCACCGCCACCAGCCTCGAGGAGCAGGCCGCGCTGTTCGAGCGCTGGGTTGCACCCATCTTCGAGACGCGCGCCGTCAAAGCGCTTTGCCGCCTGCCCGCCACGCTCTACAGTTTTGGCATCCCGCCGGCGCAGTTCGCCGCTCTCAGCAACGACGCGCAAGGCGATATCGCCAAGCTCTGTCTCGAGCGTCTGCGCCGTCTCGCTTGCGAATTTCCCATCGAGGAGAATTATTTCGCCTGGCAGGCCTTCGGCCGGCGCTACGGCCTTCAGGCCCAAGGGCCGGTCCCGGATTATCTGCGCCCGGAATGCTTCCGCACCCTCGCCCGGCGCGCGCCGCGCGTGAGGACCATGTTGGCTTCGATCGGCGATTTCCTCGCCGCGGAGCCCGCGGCGAGCCTCGACCGCTATGTACTGCTCGACGCGCAGGACTGGATGAGCCCGGACCGTCTTGGCGAGCTTTGGCGCGCGATCACCCGCACCGCGCGGCCCGGCGCGCTCGTGATCTTCCGCACCGCGGCCCAGGGCTCGCCCTTGGAAGCGGCGCTACCGCCCGAGCTTCTTGCCGGCTGGCACGCGGAGAGCGAGCTTGCCGCGACCCTCTTCCGGCGCGACCGCTCGGCGATCTATGGCGGCTTCCATATTTACAGCCGGCATGACTGAGCTCCTCGGCGCCGACGCCGGCGCGCGCATGGATCGGATGTACCGCCATCAGCGGCACATCTACGACCTGAGCCGCAAATTCTACCTGCTCGGCCGAGACCGGCTGATCGCGCGGCTCGAATTGCAGCCGGGCGATATCGTCTGCGAAGTCGGCTGCGGCACGGGGCGCAACCTGGTGGCCCTCGCGCGTCGCTATCCCGAGGCGCGCATCCACGGCATCGACGCGTCGGAGGAGATGCTGAGGACCGCGCGCCGGCGCATCGCGCGCGAGGGGCTCGGCGGCCGCATCCAGCTCCGCCGCTGGCTTGCCGACGAGCTCGACCCGGACGCGACCTTCGGCCTCGGCAAGCCGCTCGACCTGGTGATTTTCTCCTACACGCTGTCGATGATCCCGACGTGGCAACGCGCCATTGACCGCGCTATCGAAGTGCTCGGACCGGTCGGGCGGCTCGCAATCGTGGATTTCTCCGAACAGCGCAGGTTGCCCCGCGCGTTTCGCCTGCTGCTGCGCCGCTGGCTCGCGCTCTTCGAGGTCATGCCGCGCGCGGAGCTGCCGGCCTATCTCGAGCGAATGGCCGAGCGCGGCGGCGGCGCGCTCACTGTTGCGTCGCTCTTTGGCGACTACGCCTGCATTATCTTCTATCGGAAGGCGCCCGCGAGAGCGACTTAAGGCGAGGCGCGAAACTCACGCGCCGTCGCGGCAGCCGAGGAAGTTCACCGCCTTGACGCTCATCACCAGCTCGCCATGCTGGTTGAGCACCTCGATGAGCGTGCGGACCATGCCGCGATCCGGTTTCGAGCGCGAGCGCTTGGCCTCGAGCACCGTTGCGCGGACGCGCAAGCTGTCGCCCGGGCGCACGGGCTTGAGCCAGCGCAGCTCGTCCGCCGCCGGGCGAGGCGGAGACTCGCCACCGACGAGAGATAGTTCTCGACATAGAGACGCATCATCAAGACGCCGGTATGCCAACCGCTGGCGATGAGGCCGCCGAAGGGGCCCTTTGCGGCGCGCGCCGGGTCGGTATGGATATACTGCGGATCGAACCGTCGGGCGAATTCGAGGATCTCGGCCTCCTCGATAGTCACGGGGCCGAATTCGAATACCGAGCCCGGCACGTAATCCTCGAAATAGCGCTGATCGGTCGGCGTGGCGAAGCTCGATGATGTCATTGTCTCGATCCGTCAGGAGTTTCGTTTGCGCCGGCGCGGCGGCGCCCGGCCGCATGAGCCCGGGCGAGCAGATCGTGCCCGTATTACCTATTATCTCGACGGAATAACAGCCCCGCCCTCTGCCGCAGCCGCGGCGACCCGGGGCCGACCCGCTTCCTTCGCCCGCGACGAGCCTATAGGCTCGACCCGCCGGCCGGGGTTGCCGGAATCGCAGGATTATTTAGACCCCGCCGTAATTCCGACCATGCCTCGACGCGCGCGTCCCCTTGCCCCGACAAATATTTTTTGGCGGGGCCGGAACCAAGGGCGTTAGAATGACGTTGATATTGCGGACCAGCTTAACCATGTGATCCTGCCTATGTGCGTGGTGCTCGTCGTCGATGATGATGCCGATGTTCGTGAAATTGCCGTCGAAACGCTGCGCGAGGCGGGGGTTACGCCTTGCGAGGCCGCCGGCGGGGCCGAGGCGCTCGCAACCTTTCGCGCCCATCCCGAGATCGAGATCATCATCCTCGACATCGCCATGCCCGGCATGGACGGCATCGAGGTTGCCCGTCAGGCGCGCGCCCTTCGCCCCGATGTTCCGATTCTTTATCTTTCGGGCGACAGCCGCGCCGAGGCGGCCGCCAAGGCATCGACCGCCGCGGCGTGGCTCGGCAAGCCCTATCGCGGCGTTCAGCTGATTTGGCATCTGTCGCGACTCGGCTGCAAGGACCATCGCTGGCCCGACAATCTGGGTGAAGGCGCGCATCCCTGATCGCGCCCGAGGATTATCCGGTTGGGCATTGAGCTCGCTTCCATCAAGGCGCTCGCCTTCGACGTGTTCGGCACCGTGGTCGATTGGCGCGGCAGCATCGTCCGCGAAGGCAAGGCCCGGTGGAGCGCGCGGGCGCCAACGACCGACTGGGGCGCCTTCGCCGATGCCTGGCGCGCGCTCTATCAGCCGATGCTCTCGCGGGTGCGCGAGGGAAAGCTGTCCTGGCGCCGCCTCGACGACCTTCACCGCATGGCGCTCGACAGCCTCATCGAGGATTTCGGCCTCGCCGCGCTCGACGAGAGCGAGCGGGCCGAGCTCAATCGCGTCTGGCATAGTCTCGATCCCTGGCCCGACGTGCTGGCGGGGCTTGCACGCCTCAAGCGCAGCTTCATTCTCGTCACCCTCTCCAACGGCAACGTGCGGCTGCTCGTCGACATGGCGAAACGCGCCGGCCTGCCCTGGGACGCCGTGCTGGGCGCGGAAATCGCCAGGGCGTACAAACCGTTGCCGACGGCCTATCTCGCCACCGCCGACCTGCTCGATCTGCCGACCGCGCAATGCATGATGGTGGCGGCGCATTATAGTGATCTCGTTGCCGCGCGCGGCTGCGGCTTCCGCACCTGCTACGTCTGGCGGCGGGAGGAATTCGGCACGCGGCCCAAGGACGACCTGCCGCGGGATCACGGGATCGACCTCGTGGTGGAGGATTTCGGCGCGTTGGCCGGCGCGCTCGGTTGCGATTGATCTTGGCAGGAGACCGCCTATGACCGCGAGAGTCGCATCGTCGCTCCTCATGGCCGCCATGATGCTCTGTGCCGCCGGCGCCGAGGCGCAGGGGCCTGCCGGATCGTCGGCTTCCTCGCCTTTGACGGGGGCAAACGCCTACGGCGATTGGCGTAAAGACAATCCCGGCACATGGCGGCGGATCACGGCCGCCGACCTGCCGCCACCTTATGCAAGCCGCTCGGCGCATAATACGCCGGGCGTCGTCGAGCGGCCCGCGGGCGCCGAGCTCAAGCTGCCGCCGGGATTTTCCGCTCGGCAATTCATGAGCGGCCTCGAAGGGCCGCGCTTTATCGTCGCGGCGCCGAACGGCGACATCTTCCTTGCCGAGAGCGAGGCCGGCCGCATCCGCGTGCTGCGTGCGCCCGACGGCGCGCAAAAACCCTCCGAAAGCGCGACTTTCGCGGCCGACCTCGACCAGCCCTTCGGTATCGCCTTCTACCCGCTCGGTCCCGACCCGCAATGGGTCTATGTCGCCGACAACAACGCGGTGCTGCGCTTCCCCTATCGCAACGGCGACCTCAAGGCGCGCGGCAGGGCCGAGACGGTGGTGAGCAAGCTCACCGATTCGACCGGCGGGCATTGGACGCGCGACATCGTCTTCTCCAAGGATGGCCGGCGCATGTTCATCTCGGTCGGCTCCGCCTCGAACGTCGCCGAGAACATGAAGGAGCTCGGCATCGGCGACATTCTTGCGGGAAAGAACGCCGAGGACGTTCGCAAATGGGAGGCGGCCCATGCGCTCGGCGCCGGCTGGGGCGCCGAGGAGCACCGCGCCGACGTCCTGCTCTTCGATCCCGAAGGCAAAGGCGAGCGCACCTTCGCGACCGGCCTGAGGAATTGTTCCGGCGTCGCGGTGCAGCCGCAGACTGGCGATCTCTGGTGCGCGACGAACGAGCGCGACGGCCTCGGCGACAATTTGCCGCCGGATTACGTCACGCGCGTGCGCGAAGGCGCCTTCTATGGCTGGCCCTGGTTCTATATCGGCGGCAACGAGGACCCTAGGCACAAAGGTGAGCGGCGCGACTTGCAAGGCAAGGTGACGGTGCCGGACGTGCTGATCCAGCCGCATTCCGCGCCCCTCGAGATCGCCTTCTACGATCCCGCCGGCAACGGCCCCGCATCCTTTCCCGCGGACTATCGCGGCGACGCCTTCGTGGCGCTCCATGGCTCTTGGAACCGCGCCCAGCGTACGGGCTACAAGATCGTGCGCGTCCATCTCCATGACGGCGTGCCGACCGGCGCATACGAGGACTTTCTCACGGGCTTCGTCGTCGACGACAATAATGTCTGGGGCCGGCCCGTCGGCGTGGCCGTGGCGCATGACGGGGCGCTTCTTTTGACCGAGGACGGCAACGGCACGATCTGGCGCATCGTCTATGCGGCCAATCACGCCGCCGTGAAGTAGCGCGCATTCGCCCGCGAGGGCTTGATCTCGCGGACGCGTGCGGCCATATGCGAACGGTATCGCCGGAAATCCTCGTTAACCAATTTTTTTAGGAAACACGCGTGAGAAGCAGGCTTGCCATTAATGCAGTGCGCGGCCGAGGCCGCCCCCGCCCGTGGCTTTTCGCCGCGCTGTCCGGCGCGATCTTCTTCGCCGTTCTATTTCATGGCGGCGCGGCCGAGGCGGCGGCGCAAAGCTTCTCCTATAAGATCGAACATCCCTCGTACGGCGACATCGGCACCTATACCGAATCAATCGACGATCAGGACGGCGTTACTCGCATCGATGCGCGGCTGCATATCGCCGTGAGGATTTTGGGCATCGTCGCCTATCGCGAGGATTCGAGCCGCAAGGAGACCTGGCGCGCCAACCGTCTGATATCGTTTATGAGCATCACCGAGAAGAACGGTCAGCGTTTCGAGGTGCGCGGCGTGGTGGACAACAATCACTTCGCCGTGAGCACGCCGTCCGGCGTGGTCGAGGCGCCGGCCGACATCTCAACCTCCGACCCGCGGGTGATCAAGCGCGTCGGCCCAGGCGTCATCATCTCGGACAAGCTCGGCAAGCTCGAGAACGTCGCCGTCTCGGGTGGGGAGGCCGCGACCGTATCGTTGCTGGGAACGTCGTTCGCGACGCACCATTTTCGCGTCGATACCGAGACTGAGCCCGGCAAATGGGAGGTCTGGCTCGACGGCCAGGGCGTACCAATCAAGTTCCGCAGCATGGAAGCGGGCACGCCGATCGAATTCTCGCTCTCGTCGCTTCCGCTGCCCGCAAAGCCCGATCAGCCGCAACCGGATCGAACTCTCGCCGACTTCTATCACGAGATACGCCCCAATTAGCGGGGCTTAGGGCGCGATCTCCTGCGGCGGGCTCGCGAGCGCCTCGTCGGCCTCGCTGCGCTTCGAATGGTCCGCGGCGATCAGCAGATAGACCGCCGGCACCACGAAGAGGGTGAAGAGCGTGCCGATCGAAAGGCCGCTCGCGATCACGAGCCCCATGCCGAAGCGCGAGACCGCTCCGGCGCCGCTGGCGAGGATCAGCGGCACGACGCCCAGCACCATCGCCGCCGTCGTCATCAGGATCGGCCGCAGCCTTATGCCGGCGGCCTCCTCGATCGCCTCGCGCTTGGACTTGCCGTGGCGCTGCAGCTCGTTGGCGAACTCCACGATCAGGATGCCATGCTTGCTGATGAGGCCCATGAGCGTCACCAGCCCGACCTCGGTGTAGATATTGAGAGTCGAGCCGCCGATGCCCAGGCTGATGAAGACGAGCGCGCCGGCGATCGACATCGGCACCGAGACGAGGATGATCAAGGGATCGCGGAAGCTTTCGAAGAGCGCGGCCAGCGACAGGAAGATGATGATCAGCGCAAAGAGGAAGGTCGTCACGAAGCCGCTCGATTCCTGGATATATTGGCGCGATAGCCCGCCGTAATCGACCGAGTAGCCTTGCGGCAGCGTCCGCGCGGCGAGGCCCTTCAGATAGTCGAGGGCGTCGCCGGCCGCGACGCCGGGCGCCGCCACCCCCGCGATCGTCGCCGCGTTGAGCTGCTGGAAATGGTTGAGCGATTCCGGCACCGTCTTGGTGGTGATGCGCGCCACCGTCGACAAGGGGATCGGCGTGCCGTTCACCTCGCCGACATAGTAGTCGAGCAGCTGATCGGTGTTCAGGCGATAGATCTGCTGCACCTGCGGGATCACCTTGTAGGAGCGCTGGTCGAGTCCGAAATAATTCACATAGCCGCCGCCCAGCATCCAGGCCATGGCGGCGCCCACGTCGCTCATCTTCAAACCGAGCTGCGCCGTCTTGTCGCGATCGATCTCGACGGTGGCCTGCGGCTTGTCGATCTTGAGGTCGGTATCGAGGAAGATGAACATGCCGCTGCTCACGGCTTCCTGGAGGAATTTCTGCGAAACCTCGTTGAGGCGCGAGAACGGGTCGGTCGAGTTGATGACGAACTGCACCGGCAGGCCCTGGCTGCCGGGCAGTGGCGGCAGCTGGAAGGCGACGACCTTCGTTCCAGCGATCTGGTTGAGCTGCCCTTGCACGATGGGCTGCAGCTGATTGGTCGTCCGCACGCGCTGGTCCCAGGGAGTCAACACCATGCCGGAGATATCGAGGCCCGGAGCGTCGATCTGGAAGACATGCGCCGTCTCGGGATATTTCCTGAACACGTCGAACAGCTGGCGCGAATAGAGCAGCTTCTGCTGCAGCGTGGCGTTCGGGGCGGGTGTCAATTGCGTGATGATCACGCCCTCGTCTTCCTGGGGCGCCAGCTCGCTTTTCGAGTTGACGAAGAGGAAGTATATGCTGCCGAGCACGATCAGCGCGAAGAGCGCCGTCACGGCGAGGTAATTCAGGCTGCCGTGCAGCCAGCGTTCATAGCCGCGGCGCAGCCCTGCGAACACCCGGTCGATGTAATCGATCAGCCGCTCCTGCCAGCCGCGGCGGTCGGCGCTGTGCGGCTTCAAGAGGCGCGAGCACATCATGGGCGAGAGGGTAAGCGCCACGACGGCGGAGACAGTGACCGCGGCGACGAGGGTGAAGGCGAACTCGGTGAAGAGCGCGCCGGTCAGCCCGCCCTGGAAGCCGATCGGCACATAGACGGCGATCAGCACGATGGTCATGGCGATGATGGGCCCGCCGAGCTCGCGCGCGGCGAGGATACTGGCCTTGACCGGCCGCATCCCTTCGTCGAGATGGCGGTTGACGTTCTCCACCACGATGATTGCGTCGTCCACCACGAGCCCGATCGCCAGCACGAGCGCGAGCAAGGTCAGCAGATTGATCGAGAAGCCGAAGATCAGCATCATGGTGAAAGCGCCGATCAGCGACAGCGGAATGGTGATGACCGGGATCAGCACCGAGCGCAGCGAGCCCAGAAAGGCAAAGACGACGAGCGTGACGATGAGCAACGCCTGGATGAGGGTGCGCTCAACCTCGTTGATCGAGCTGTCCACGAATTCCGTCGAATCATAGACGATCGCGGCGCGCAGGCCGGTTGGCAGCTCCGCTACGATACCGGGGAAGATCTTTCGCACGCCCTTGATGACGTCGAGCAGATTGGCCGCCGGCGCCACTTGGATGCCGATATAGACCGCCTTCTTGCCGTCGAAGCCGACCTGCGATTCGTAGTCGTCGGCGCCGAGCGAGACGTTGGCCACGTCCTTGAGCCGCACGATTGCGCCGTTCGACTGCTTGAGCACCAGGTTGGCGAACTCGTCGGCCGTATGCAGGCTCGTCGAGGCGGCGAGGTCGATCTGCACCATCTGCCCCTTCGTGTTGCCGAGGCCGGAGATGTAGTCGTTCGCGGCAAGCGCCTGGCTCACGTCGGACGCGGTCAGGCCGAAGGCCGCGAGCCGCTTGGGGTCGAGCCAAGCGCGGAGCGCGAAATTCTGGCCGCCGAGGATCTCCGCCGTCTGCACGCCGGGCACGGCCTGCAGCTTGGGCTGCACCACGCGCACGAGATAGTCGGTGATCTTGTTGCGTGGGAGCACGGTCGAGTCGAAGCCCATATACATGGCGTCGATCGTCTGGCCCACCTTGATGGTCAGCACCGGCTGCTGCGAGCCCGCGGGCAGCTGATTGAGCACCGAGGTGACCTTTGTCTGGATCTCGGTGAGTGCCTTGTCGGCGTCGTAATTGAGCCGCAGATAGACGGTGATGGTGCTGATCCCGCTTTGGCTCGTCGAGGACATGTAGTCGATGCCGTTCGCCTGGGCGATGGCGTTCTCGAGCGGCGTGGTGATGAAGCCCGCGATCACGTCGGGGTCGGCGCCATAATAGGTCGTGGCGATCGTCACCACCGCGTTCTCGGTGCGCGGATATTGCAGGATCGGGAGTGAGGCAGCCGCGCGTAGGCCGAGCACCAGGATCATCAGGCTGATGACGGTCGCCAGCACCGGCCGGCGAATGAAGATATCGGTGAGGTTCATCGCCGCGCCCTATTCTTCCACCGGTGTCGGATGGGCGTCGTTGCTGGGCTCGACCGAATTGTTGATCTGGATCGGCGTGCCGTTATGGAGCTTGATCTGGCCCGCGGTGACGACGCTGTCGCCTTCTTTGACGCCGGTGAGCACGGCGATCTGGTCGCCGCGCGTGGCGCCCGTGGTCACGAAGGTCTGCCGCGCCACGAGCTGCGGCTGGCCGTTCGGCCCCTTGCCCTTGTCTTCGACGAGATAGACCGTGTCGCCGTAGGGATTGAAAGTGATCGCCGTCTGCGGCAGCGTGATATAGCGCTGCGCCGCGCCGGTATCGATGGCGACCGTCGCATACATGCCCGGCAGCAGCTTGCGATCCGGATTCTTCAGCTTGGCCCTTACCTGGACGTTGCGGCTCGCGACATCGACCTTGGGGCTGATCGCCGCGAGCTCGCCGGGAAAGCTCTCGCCGGGATAGGTATCGATCTTCGCTATGACCGACTGGCCCACTTTGATCTGGGCCACCGCCTGCTGCGGCAGGTAGAAGTCGACGAAGATGGGATCGAGCGACTGCAAGGTGGCGATCGTCGTACCGGCGGGAAGATATTGCCCGAGATCGACCTGCCGGATGCCGAGCTGTCCGGAGAACGGCGCCCGGATGGACTTGTAGTCGATCGTCGCCTGCTGCTGGGCGACCTGCGCCTCGGCGCTTTTCAGGTTCTGCTCGTCGGTGTCCACGGTCTGCTGGCTCACCGCCTGCACCTTGAGCTGGCGCTGGTCGCGCTCGAAGGTGATCTTGGCGAGCGCGGCCGTGGCCTTGAGCGAGCGCAGCTTCGCGAGATCGTCCGCCGCCGTCAGCTCGACCAGCAGCGTGCCTTCCTTCACGTCGGCGCCGGACTCGAAATGGATGGCCGAGACGATGCCCGAGACCTGCGCGCTGAGATCGGCGCCGTTCACCGCGCGCAGACTGCCAACGCCCTCCAAATGCGGCTGCCAATCCTGATATGCGGCCTTGGTGGTCGAGACCGTCTGCACCGGCGCGCTCAGCGAGGCCATGAACTGCTTGATCGCCTTGCTCCTGAAGGCCTCGAAGCCGAAGATCCCGCCGAACACCAGGGCGACCAGGATCAGCATCAAAATCATGCGCTTGGCCATGTCGTCGCTCTTCCTCTTAATCGTCGCCGATCGGCAAGGGTGGCAGCGAGAACAGCTGCGGCTCGGCGCCGTCGTTGGCGGGCAGGTCCGCGCGGTTCCACCAGCCGCCGCCCAACGCCTGGAACAAGGCGGCGGTGTCGGCGAAGCGGCTGGCCTGCGCCTGGACGCGGCTGATCCGCGTTTGCTGGTAGGTCTGCTCGGCGGTGAGCAGGGATAGATACGTGATCGCGCCCGTCTGATATTGCTGGCGCGTGAGCTCGAGGCTCGCCTGCGCCGCGCGCTCGGCCTCGACCTGCGCCTTGAGGGCCTCGGCGTCCGATTCGAGGGCGCGCAGCGCGTCGGCCACGTTCTGGAAGGCAGCGAGCACGGTGCTGCGATATTGCGCCGCGGCCTCGTCGAAAGCGGCCACGGCGGCGCGCTTCTTGTGCAGCAGCGTGCCCGCGTCGAAGAGGGTCTGCGCGACGGCGCCGGCCGCGCTCCAAACGCCCGTGCCGGGCGAGATCAGATTCTCGACGCCGAGCGCCGTGCTGCCATAGCTGCCGGTGAGGCTGAACTGAGGCAGCTGATTTGCCGTGGCCACGCCGATGTTGGCGCTCGCCTCATGGAGTTGCGACTCGACCGCGCGGACGTCCGGGCGCTGCTCGACGAGCTTCGAGGGCAGGCCCAAGGGAAGGTTCGGGGGCAGCCGCATCATCGAGAGCTCGAACTTTTCGCCCAATTCCTCGCTCGGGAATTTCCCCGCGAGCGCCGTCAAAAGGTCGCGCTCCTGCGCCAATTGCTTCTGCAGCGCCGGCAGGGTGGCGCGTTCCTGCGCGAGGTTGGCCTCCTGCTGCAGCACGGCCGACTTGGCGATGCCGCCGAGCTCGAACTGGCCTTGCAGCACCTTGAGCTCCTGCGTCTCGAAGCCGATGATGTCTTGGGTCGCCGCGATCTGCGCGCGCAAGGAGGCTTCCTGCACCGCCGCGAGGGCGACGTTCGAGGTCAAGGTCAGATAGGCCGCCTCGAGCTGGAAGCGCTCATATTCCTCTTGCGCCTCGAGCAATTCCACCTCGCGCCGCACGCCGCCGAAGACGTCCAGCGTATAGGATAGATTGAGGCCGATGGAGGCGACGCCTACCGTCGAGGAAATTCCAGGGATACCGAAGCTGGCCCCCGAGATCTTCTCGCGGGTAAAGGAGCCGCTCGCGCTGACCGTGGGAAACAAAGCGCCCTCGCCGGCATAGACATTCTCCTTGGCCTGGCGCAAGGCGGCCTGCGCGGCCTGCAGGTTGGGGTTGGCCTTGAGGGCCTCTTCGATCAGGGCGTCGAGCGCCTCGGAATGGAACAAGGTCCACCATTGTCCGGGGATGTCCTGATCATGGATGAAGCGCTGCGCCTCGCCGCCTTCCACATCCGCCGACGCCGTCTCGGCCGGCAGCGGCTCAGGCTGATAGCCGGTCGCGGCGGGGGCCGAGGGACGCAGGAAGTCCGGCCCCACCTCGCAGCCGCCGAGGAGGACCAGGGCCGCCGCAAGGGCGATCGGACCGAGGAGGCGACGCGTGGCTCCGCTCATGCCGTCGCGGCCTCGGCCCGACGGAAAATCGCCGCGGTCTGCTCCCGCAGCAGCGCGCGAATGAGCTGCACGCGGGTCTCGTCGAACTCGCTCAAGCCGAGCGCCTGCTGCGGGCCTTTTTGGCAGAACACGCTGATCTGCCCAAGGATGGAGAGCGCGCGCAGGATCACCACCTCGTCCTCGGGGGCCCGCCCAACCAGCCCGCCGACCAGGCCGCGGCAAGGCCGCACGACCTGCCTCATCATGGTCTCATGGATGAAGCCCAAGGCGCCGGCGCGCTCGATCTCGGCGCGCGCGATGAGGAGCCGCCAGCTCTGCGGCCTTTGCTCGCCCACCATCAGCAGCACGAGCGCGTCGAGCATGTCGCAAAGCAGCGCGAGCAGCCGCTTGCGCGGGAGGTTCCCCTCGGCGAGCGCGCGCCTCACTTGCTCGGCCACCGGCTCCATATGCCGGTCGAAATGGCGCGCGATATGCTCGATGGCGGCGCGATGCAGCCCCTCCTTGCTGCCGAAATAATAGGGAATTGCCGGCAGCTTCACGCCCGCCTGCTCGGCCAGCATGCGCGTGGTGGCGCCTTCGTAGCCGTGGACCGCGAAGATCTCGATCGCCGTCTCCACGAGGCGGCGGCGGGTCTCCTCGCCCCGCGAATGGGCCCCCGGTCGATAATGCGTGCTGAGTTCGCTGATGTCCCCGCCCCCCTTGTAGCTGCTTTAAGCTATATCGTTCGATCGATACTGTCAATCGATAGCTTTATTGCGCTAGCGGCCGTACCGGAGGAGGGCGACGGGCGCCGCTCAATGCAGCTTCACGGCCGGCTCCGTCCGGCGGGTGACGCTGCGCGCGATCGTATCGAGCAGCACGTTGAGGAACCCGTGCAGCGCCATCTCGTGCATCTTGTAGAGCGAGCGGTACATGATGCGTGCGAAATAGCCCTCGATGAAGAAATTCTTGCCCACCAGCATGCCCATCAGGCTGCCGACGGTGGAATATTCGCCGAGCGACACGAGGGACCCGAAATCGCGATAGACGAAGGGCTCGAGCGGAAGCCCCTCGAGCCGGCGACGGAGCTGCCGCACCAGATGGGAGGCCTGCTGGTGCGCCGCTTGCGCGCGCGGCGGGACCGGCGTGGTGAAGCCTTTGCGCGGGCAGGCGGCGCAATCGCCGATCGCGAATATGTCGGGATCGCGCGTCGTCTCCAGCGTCGGCTTCACCACGAGCTGGTTGATGCCGTTGGTTTCGAGGCCGGCGAGCTCGCGCAGCAGGTCGGGCGCGCGGACCCCGGCGGCCCAGACGACCAACTCGGAGGGGATGAAGTCGCCGCCGGCCAGGCTCACGCCGTCGGGCCTGAGCTCGACGACACGCGCCTTCGTGCGCATGTCGATGCCCATCTTCGCGAGCAGCGCCGCCGTGGCATCGGAGATGCGCGCCGGCAAGGCCGGCAGAATGCGCTCCGCGGCCTCGATCAAGGTGATGCGGATGTCCTTCTCGGGGTCGATCTTGTCGAGCCCGTAGGCGACGACGGCGCGTGTGGTGCGATGCAGCTCGCCCGCGAGCTCCGTGCCCGTGGCGCCCGCGCCGATGATGACGACATGGAGCTGGCCCGGCCGCACGGGCTCGGCCTGCGCATCGGCCCGGATGCAGGCGTTGACGAGACGGTGATTGAAGCGGATCGCCTGCTCGGGCGTCTCGAGCGGGACGGCATGGTCCTTGGCGCCCGGCGTGCCGAAATCGTTGGTGATGCTGCCGATGGCGATGACGAGCGTATCGTAGCCGATCGAGCGCGCCGGCGTGATCTGGAGTCCCTCCTGGTCGTAAGTGGGGCCGAGATGCACCTGTTTTTTCGCGCGGTCGAGGTCGATCATCTCACCGTAGCGGAAGCGGAAATGGTGCCAATGGGCCTGGGCGAGAAAATTGAGCTCATGCTCGCTCGAATCGATGCTGCCCGCCGCGACCATATGCAGAAGCGGCTTCCAGAGATGCGTGCGCGCCCGCTCGACGAGCGTGATCTGGGCTTTTTGCTTTTTGCCGAGGCCGTCGCCCAGTTGGGTGACGAGCTCGAGCCCCGCGGCGCCGCCGCCCACGACGACGATGCGGTGAAGCCCTTGAGAGGGCGTGATGGTTTTGGGCATTCGTCGTCGCCTCTGAGAGCCCTTCCCCGCCGGGGAAGGTGGTGGCCCGAAGGGCCCGGTGAGCGCGTGCAGAATGCTGCAAAACGCGGCCCCGCGCCACCCGGGGGGATATTGCGCGCGCTGTTTCGTCCTGATCGCCGAAATCGAGCCTAGGGCGAAGATTTAGGTCACCGTTGATTTCCCGCGCATTACTCGCCGGTGAAGCGCGGCGGGCGCTTGACGACGAAGGCGGCGACGGCCGCGCGATGGTCCGCCGTCGCATGCGCGAGCGCTTGCAGGCCGGCGGAGAGCTCGAGCAGCGCGGCGAGGTCGCTGCGCCGCCCCTCCCGCAGCAGCCGCTTGGTCATGCGCAGGGCATGAGGGGGATTGGCGGCGATGCGCTCCGCCAAGGCCTGCGCCGCCGGCAGGAGCTCCGCATCGGGCACGACCCGCGAGACGAGGCCGCAGGCCAGCGCTTCGCGCGCGTCGATGGCGTCGCCCGTGAAGGCCATCTCGCAGGCCTTCGAGAAGCCGACCGCGCGCGGCAGGAGCCAAGCGCCGCCGTCGCCGGAGATGATGCCGAGCTTGACGAAGCTCTCGGCGAAGCGGGCGCTTTCCGCCGCGATCCGGATGTCGCACATGCAGGCGAGGTCGCAGCCCGCACCGACGGCGGGCCCGTTGACCGCCGCGATGATCGGCACCTCCAATCTCTCGAAGGCGAGCGGGATGCGTTGAATGCCGAGACGGTAGTGGCGGCGGGTCTGCGCCGGCAGCTTGTCGGCGAGGCCGCCGCCCTCGCCCATCTTCTTTACATTCCCGCCCGAGGAGAAGGCGCTGCCGGCGCCGGTCAGGATCGCCGCCCGGACGCTCAAATCCGCATCGAGCCGCTCCAGCGCCGCGACCAGCGCTTCGATCGTCTCCGCGTCCGAGATGGCGTTGCGCGTCTCGGGCTGATTGAGCGTCACGCGCACGACGCCAGCATCCTGCTCGTATAGCACCGGGTCAGCCATGTTCTTCTCCCTGCGTGAGCGCGACGCCGCCGATGCGCGCCTGCTGCCCGAAGAATTGAAATCCCGTCGCGGGCATGGCGGCGCCTTAGGCAATCAGGCCGGCGATCATAGGTTGGAAGCCCCGGCTTGACGAGTTGCCCAAGAAGCCTTGGCCGCGTCGCGCGGAGGCCGTATTGAGTTTATTTCGCCGAGCGGCGAATCGAGCGCGTATCGGACCCTTCCGCGGCCGGCGCTCCATCGCCGGCGGCGCGCTCTTCGGCGTCCGACTTCGCATCGTCGCGAGAGCCCGCGGGCGAGCCGCGGAGCAGAATCGTCTGCGCGGGCATCGCGATCTCGATGCCCAGCTCCTGGAATTTGATCTTCATGCGCCGATTGAACTCGCGCTGCACGTTCCAGCGGCCAGCATCGGTGCAGACGATCTGACCTACGATCGTCACCATCGTGGCGTCGACCTTGTCGACGCCCCAGAGCTGGAGATCGCTCAACATCAGCGTGCGGAATGCCGGCTCCTTGCGCATCTCGAGCGCGATCTCTTTCAGCACCTCACCCACCCGGTCGCTGTCCTCGGCGTAACCGACATTCACGCTGATCGCGGCGTTGCCGACGCCGCGGTTGCTGTTGGTGACGGTGGTGACCGAGCTGAAGGGGATGACATGGACCGAGCCGTCCCCGGCGCGGAGGCGCAAGGTGCGGATCGAGAGGTCCTCGACCGTGCCCGATAAGCCGGCAAGACTGACCGTGTCGCCCACCTGCATGACGTTCTCGAGGAGGAGGAAGACGCCGTTGATGACATCCTGCACCAGCTTCTGCGAGCCGAAACCGACGGCGATGCCGACGATGCCGGCGCCCGCGAGCATGGGCCCGATATTCACGCCGATCTCGTTCAAGGCGGTAAGCCCGACGACGACGAGGATGGTAATGAATAAGCCCGTGCGCAGCATGGGCAGCAAGGTGCGCAGCCGGGCCGAATGGATATATTTGCCCTCCTTGGAGAGCCGCGCGAGATGGCGATCCATCCCGGCATTGGCGGCTTCCCAGACCGCCACCGCCAGCGCCGCCGTGACGGCGACGGTCACGAAAGCCGAGACGAGCCGGCCGCCGACCGCCCCCTGTCCGAACCATTCGATCGCGTCCACGCCCCAGACCTGCAGCAGCGCCACCACGGCGATCACCGCAATGACGACCGACACGGTACCGCGCACGAGCGGATAGTAGCGATTCGCCCGCGCCTCGAGCCCCGGGAAGCGCCTGGAGAAGTCAGGGCTGATGCGGAACAGGCGATCGAGCAAAGCGAGGGCGGCCATGGAAACGAGCCGCGCGACGACCAGGACGGCAATCGTCGCGACGAAATAACGCAAGATGAGAAACACGCCGTCCTTCACGTCGATCGCCCAGACGAACCAGAGCGCAAGGATGAAAAAGATGGCGATGAAGTGCCAAAAGTCGGCCAAACGGTTGCGCATGCCGGCAATGACGCCGCGCGAGCCGTCGTGGGCGCGGATGGCCTGCGCGACGGCGCGGCGGCATTGCAGCACGATGATGACGAGGAAAAGATGCACGATGAGAATGACGAGCTTCACCAGTGCGTCGTGGGCGCCGGGATCGAGCCCGAGAAGCAGCGCCACGCCCGCCACCGCCGTACCGAAGACGGCGACCAGGGTGATGCGGCGGGCCCAGACCTCGAGATAGGCCGCCGTCTCGTCGGTCACGGCGATGAGACGCAGGCGGCTCCGCTCCGGCGAGAAGATCATGCGCGCCGCGCACATGATGGCGCGAGAGAGCACATAAGCATTGACGATTGCGAGGATGACAAGCCGCGTCGTGTCGGCGGTGCCGTCGACGACCCCCAGCACGACATTTCCGACGAGCGCGAAGGCCAGCACGGGCACGAGGTCGAGCAGCAATCGGACGAGCACAAGCGGCAGGACCCTGAGGAAGCGCAATGAGCGGCGCAGATGAGGATGACTTAGCACCGGCTTGATGATGATAGCGCCCACCGCCGGCGGAGGCGCGGCGTCGTTCGCAGCGCCCGCGTTCATTCCCGCGACGCCCTTGCGCTGGGCATCGACGCTTTCCACGCGCTGCGTCGCGCGCTCGTCGGGCGCGTGACGTGCGAGCACCGCCGAGGGCCGCCGCAAGAGCAGCCACGCGCCCCACTCGACCGCCAGCGCGCAGCCCAGCACGAGCGCGAGCTTCCATAGCGCGTCGGCAAGCTGGTCGCGCGCGTCGGGATCGCTGACGCTATGAACGAGCCAATGCCAGATCGGCGGGAAATCCGTGACGGCCTGCGCCGTCGCCGAGACTTCATGGGAGATGGCGCTGATCCAACCCGATCCTTGCACCAAGAGCTGAGCGCCGAGACTGTGGGGCGTCAGCGGAATGGGCGAACTCGACCTACCGGCGACGGGAGGCGCGGATATGGCGCTCTGCGCCGCGGCGGCCGGTGCCGTCTTGGCAATCGCCTGCAACGTGTCGATGAGCTGGGCCCGCTTCTTATCGTCCTGCAGCACCTCGAGCGCCTGCTGCGCCTGTGCCGCGGTGAGAGCGCTCGCCGCCGGAGCGGGCGCGGTCTTTGCGTCGCTTTTATCCTGCGCCCACCCCACGCCGCAGGCGAGCAGGACGACAAGGGCGGACAGCAACAGGCGCGAAATTGGCTGAGGCATAGGGGACTCGCGGGAAATGGTCCGCAGGCCCGCCGCCAAGGGCGGGGCGCTCGAACTGGGCCGCTAAAAAGAAAGACGGCCCTAGCTTGCGAATATTCCCGCGATTTGAGCGGTTAGCATGCCCGCACGCTTCTCTCAGCTTCGGCCGGTGCCCGTCGATTTTGCGGGCGCCCGCTTGGCCAGTTCTTCCGCGACCAGCTCCTTCTTGGAGAGCTTGCCGACCGGCGTCTTCGGCAGGCTGGTTCTGATCTCCATCTCGGCCGGCATCTCGTATTTGGCAAGCTTGTCAGCCAGGAAGGATTTGAGCTCGTCATAAGTGAAGGCGGCGGCGCCCGGCTTCAGCACGATGAAGGCCTTGGCGGACTGGCCGCGATAGGCGTCCGGCACGCCGATCACCGTCACCTCCGCCACCGCGGGATGCTCGTAGATCGCCTCTTCGATGTTGCGCGGAAAGACGTTGAAGCCGCCGGAGAGGATCATGTCCTTCTTGCGATCGACCAGGGTCACGTAGCCGTCCTGGTCGATGAAGCCGATGTCGCCGGTATGGAAGCGGCCGCCGCGGAAGGCCTCGGTCGTCGCCTCGGGCTTCTTCCAATAGCCCTTCATCACCTGCGGGCCGCGGAAGCAGATTTCGCCCCGCTCGCCCGTCGGCAGGAGCTTCGTGCCGGTCTCGATGTCGACGACCTCGATGACGGTATGAGGCGCCGGCAATCCGACCGTGCCCGCGCGCGGCATGCCTTCCGCGCATTGCATCGTCCCCAGGGGCGCCGTCTCGGTGAGGCCGTAACCCTCCTGCGGGATGACGCCCGTGAGCTCCTTGAAACGGTGCAGCACCTCGACCGGCAGGGGCGCGCCGCCGGCGCCGCAAAAGCGCAAGGAGGAGAGATCGAACTCCTTGATCTTGGGGTGATTGACGAGGGCGGTGTACATGGTCGGCACGCCCGCGAAGACGGTGACCTTCTTGCGCGCGATATCGGCGAGCACGCGCTCGGGATCGAAGCGGATATGCATCACCATCTCGGTGCCCGTCGCGAAGGAGAGCAGCATGACGAAGGTGAGGCCGAAGATATGGAACAGCGGCAGGACGACGAGTGCCTTCTCGGTGCCGTCCTCGAGCACGCCCGCCACCCAGCGATTGCGGATCTCCACCACATGCGAGAAATTGGCGTGGGTCAGCATCGCGCCCTTGGGCGTGCCGGTGGTTCCGCCGGTATAGGCGATGACCGCGACCTCCTCGTCGAGGGCGCCATGCGGATGCGGGCGGTAGGCGCCGTCATTGTCGATGAGCTGGGCGAAATCGACCTCGCGGGCCGGGCCGGCGATGCGCTCGGCCGCGGGTCCGGCGAATGCGCGCACGACGGGCTCGGGCAGGAAGTCCTCGAGGCTGCAGACGACCACGGCCATGAGCTTGGCCTCGCCCTTCAAGGCGGCGACCTGCGGGTAGAGCGCCGGCAAGGCGAGCGTCACCATGATCTCGGCGTCGGAATTGGTGAACTGCGATTTGACCTCGCGGGGTGCGGCCAGCGGGCTGAAATTGACCACGCGCCCGCCCGCCATCAGCACCCCGAAGAAGCAGACGACGTAATGCGGCGTATTCGGCAGATGCAGCCCGACATTCACGCCGGGCCCGACGCCGAGCGCCTGAAAGCCCTTGGCCGCGCGCGCGGCGAGATCGAGAATTCTGGCGATTGGTAAAGGTGCGGTCGTAGAAATCGATGGCGATCCTGTCGGGCCATTTCGCGGCCGCGTTGGCGAGAAAGCTCTCGACCGGCACCGGCGCGGACAAAGGTTCGCCCCAGGAAATGCCCTTCGGATAGGACTTCTCCCATAGATGCTGTGACATCGCCGAAACCTCCCGATTTTGCGGCGCCTTGGCGGACTGCGGTGATATAGAAGCCGCCCGGATGCGCGTCCTTGCGATTGTTATAGGACGGGGCAGCGGGCGCGACCAGACCCGCTTGGACAAAAGAGGGGCCGGCTCTATCCTGGCGACAACAAATGCAAGCGAAAGGGAGGCAAGCCGCATGAGCGACCCGTCGGCGTTCCGCAGCGAGACGCGCGCGTGGCTCGAGGCCAATTGTCCGCCCGGCATGCGCACGCCCATGCCCGACGACGAGATGGTGTGGGGCGGCCGGCGGCCGCGCTTCAAACATCCGGATGCGAAGCCGTGGCTCGAGCGCATGGCGGCCAAGGGCTGGACGGTGCCGAGCTGGCCGCGCGACTATGGCGGCGGCGGGCTGTCCCCGGTCGAGGTCGCATATTCTCGAGGAGGAGATGCGCCGGCTCGGCTGCCGCCCGCCGCTGGTGAGCTTCGGCATCTGGATGCTGGGGCCCGTGCTGCTCGAATTTGGCAGCGAGAAGCAAAAGCGGGAGCATCTGCCCAAGATCGCGCGCGGCGAGATTCGCTGGTGCCAAGGCTATAGCGAGCCCGAGGCGGGCTCCGATCTCGCCGGGCTCAAGACGCGCGCCGTGCCGCAAGGCGAGCATTTCCTGGTCAACGGCCACAAGGTCTGGACCTCCTACGCCGATTTCGCCGACTGGATCTTCTGCCTGGTGCGCACCGACCCCATGGCGAAGAAGCATGAAGGCATCAGCTTCATCCTGATCGACATGGCGGACTCGGGCGTGCGCACGCGCCCGATCCAGCTCATCAGTGGCGCCTCGCCATTCTGCGAGACCTTTTTCGAGAATGTCCGCGTGCCGATGGCGAACCTGGTCGGGCAGCTCAACCAGGGCTGGACCATCGCCAAGCGCCTGCTTGAGCATGAGCGCAAGATGATCGCGGGTCTGGGCGAGCGGCCGCGCGGCGCGCAACTGCCGCTTCCGGCACTCGCGAAATTCTATGCTGGCGAGAGCGAGGGCCGCCTCGCCGATGCCGTGCTGCGCGACCGCATCGCGCAATATGAGATGGACGCGCGCGCCTTCCGGCTCACCATGCGTCGGGCCGCCGACGAGGCGAAGGCGGGCAACGCCCCCGGTCCCGCCTCCGCCATGTTCAAATATTACGGCACCGAGCTCAACAAGCGGCGCAACGAGCTGCAGATCGCCGCTCTGGGCATGCAGGCGCTCGGCTGGGAGGGCGAGGGCTTCACGCCGGACGAGCAGCGCATGACGCGCGAATGGCTGCGCTCCAAGGCCAATTCGATCGAGGGCGGCACCTCCGAGATCCAGCTCAACATCATCGCCAAGCGCGTGCTTGGCCTGCCCGACTGAGGCCGCGCTCATGGCTATTGACGCTCGATCAGGAGGCCTCGCTGCTGCGCGACACGGCGCAGGATTTCTTCAAGAAGCGCTCGCCCGTGGCGGCGCTCCGGAAAATGCGCGACGAGCGCGATCCGAGCGGCTTCTCGCGCGCGCTGTGGCAGGAGATGGCGGAGCTGGGCTGGGCGGGCTTCCTGGTGCCGGAGGCCTACGGCGGCAGCGCGTTCGGCTGCCTGGGGCTCGGACTCGTCATGGAGGCGGCCGGCCGCAGCCTTGCTGCGACGCCATTGCTTTCGACCGCCCTCATCGGCGCGAGCGCGCTCGCCCTTGCCGGCAGCGAGGCGCAGAAGAGCGAGCATCTTCCCGCCCTGGTCTCGGGCCGGCGGCTTTTCGCGCTTGCCCTCGAGGAGGGCGCCCATCACGCGCCCCAACGCATCTCGACGAGCGCGCGGCGCGACGGCAAAGGCTTTCGGCTCGCCGGCGAGAAGCGTTTCGTCCTCGAGGGCCATGTCGCCGACATGCTGATCGTGCCGGCGCGGAGCGCGGGCCGCGAAAGCGAGCGCGCCGGCATCAGCCTCTTTCTCGTTCCCGCCGACGCGCCGGGCCTGACGCGGGCCCGCACCATCATGGTCGATAGCCGCAACGCGGCGACCCTGCGCTTCGACGAGGTGGCGCTCGACGGGACGGCACTTCTCGGTCCGCTCGACGGCGGCGCCGACCTGCTCGAGACGCTCCTCGACCGCGCGCGCATCGGCCTCGCCGCCGAGATGCTCGGCTCGCTTGCCGAGGCGTTCGAGCGCACGATGCAATATCTCAAGGAGCGCAAGCAGTTCGGCGTGCCGATCGGCTCCTTCCAAGCGCTCAAGCATCGCGCGGCGCAGATGTTCTGCGAGGTCGAGCTGACCCGTTCGGCGGTGCTGGCGGCACTCCGCGCCGTCGACGAGGCTGCAAACGATTTACCGCAATTGGCCAGCCTCGCAAAGGCCAAGGCCGGCGAGGCGTTCTTTCTCGTCGGCAACGAGGCGGTGCAAATGCATGGCGGCATCGGCATGACCGACGAGCATGAGATCGGCTTCTTCCTCAAGCGGGCGCGGGCGGCGCAGGCAAGCTTCGGCGATGCTCCCTTCCATCGCAACCGCTACGCCGCGCAGATGGGGTATTAGCGGCGGCTCTCAGCGTTCGGTCTGAAAATCACGCATTCCGCCATCTCCCGTCCCGGCGACGGCCGGGACCCATTAAGCGATGGATACCGGCTTTCGCCGGTAAGGGGGAGTCATTGGCTGCGCCTCGTCGCCATGACGATCTGGGCTCGTTACCGCGCGAACCATTCATCGAGAAAGGCGATGAGCGCGGCGTTCACCTCGCGCGGCCGCTCCTGCTGGATCCAATGCCCGGCGCCGTCGATGATGAGCTTTCGCTTGAGCCCCGGCACGACCGTGGACAGCGTCTCCGCGGCGCCTTTGCCGATCGTCCCCGTGATCACCGCGTCGAGCGCGCCGGCGATGAAAAGCGCAGGCTGGCGGATCACGGCGTCCTGCCAGGGCGCCAGAAGCTCCCAGTTGAGATCGATGTTGCGATAGTAGTTGAGGCCGCCGCGGAAGCCGCTCTTGCGGAACTCCTCGGCCATCGTCGCGATATCGGCTTCCGTGAGCCAAGGCGGCAGGCGCTCGGGATCGAGCGTATTGTCGAGGAAGCCACGGCCCGGCTTGAGCACGAGGCCGAGGCCGCGATCCTTCGGCGCGTCGCCCGAGCCGGTATAAAGAATGCGTCGCAAGGTCGCCGTCACGTCGCGCTCGAATTCCGCCTCGGCAATGCCCGGCGTCTGGAAATAGAGCCAATAGAAATTGTCGAGGCCCGCCTTGCGCAGAAGCTCGAGCGGCGGAATGGGCGTGCGCGCACGGTGCGGCACGCTCATCGCCGCCACGACGGGGAATAGCTCGGGGCGCAGCAAGGCCGATCCCCAGGCGACGGGCGCGCCCCAATCATGGCCGACGATGGCGGCCTTTTCCGCCCCGAGTGCGCGTAACAGCCCCACCATGTCGCCGACGAGATGGAGCAGGCTATAGGCGCGAACATCGGCGGGCGCCTCGCTGCGGCCATAGCCGCGCATGTCGGGCGCCACGGCACGGTAGCCCGCCGCCGCCAGGGCCGGGAGCTGATGGCGCCAGGAATAGCAAAGCTCGGGCCAGCCATGGCAGAGCAGCACCAGCGGTCCCTCCCCCTGCTCGGCCAGATGCAGGCGGACTCCGTTCACGCTGACGTTGTGGTGCTTGATCTCCGCCGTCATGATGGCCGCTCTCCTTGCGCGAAGCGACGCGCCGGCCCCTTGTTTCCCGCCTTGGGTGCTTTACGGGGCGGCGGCCGGCATGCGAGCATAGCAGCCGAAAAGAGAGCAAGAAAATTCCCGGAGGGGGGAAGCGCCCATGACGACGTCCCACACGGCGACCATCGCCGCGCGGCTCGACCGCCTGCCGCCCTCGCATCACATGCGCAAGCTGGTGACCTTGATCTCCCTCGGCGGCTGGTTCGAGTTCTACGATCTCTTCTTCACCAACTACATCGCCGTGGGCCTCTACAAAGCGGGCCTCTTCAAGCCGACCACGCAGGGCCTGTTCGATTTCGAAGGCTTCGCCAGCTTCGTCGCCGCGCTCTTCGCCGGCCTCTTCGTCGGCACCCTCTGTTTCAGTTGGGTCTCGGACCGCTTCGGCCGCCGCTCGATCTTCACCTTCTCGCTGCTCTGGTACTCCGTCGGCTCGGTCATCATGGCGTTCCAGACGAGCTCGGTCGATATCGACCTCTGGCGCTTCATCGCCAGTATCGGGCTGGGGGTCGAGCTGGTGAACGTCGACACCTACATCTCCGAGCTCGTGCCCAAGGAGCAGCGCGGCCCTTCCTTCGCCCTCAACCAGGCAGTGATGTTCACCTCCGTCCCGGTGGTGGCCTTTCTCGCCTGGATGTTGATCCCGACGATCATATTGGGCCTCGATGGCTGGCGCTGGGTCGTCATCATCGGCGCCATAGGCGCCGCGCTCATCTGGTGGATCAGGCTGGGCCTGCCGGAATCGCCGCGCTGGCTCGCCCAGCACGGCCATGACGCGGAGGCCGATCGCATCACGAGCGAGATCGAGCGGAGCATCCAGGCCGAGATCGGCTGGCCCCTGCCGCCGCCACAGATGGTGGAGGGCGAGGAGGAGATCAAGAAAGGCGCCTGGACCGAGATGTGGAGCCCCGTCTATCGCGGCCGCACCATCATGCTGGTGATCTACAATCTCTTCCAGACCATCGGCTATTACGGCTTCTCGAGCTGGGTGACGACCTTTCTCATCTCGCAAGGCATCACGGTCACCAAATCGCTCGCCTATACCTTCGTCATCGCCATCGCCGCGCCGATCGGGCCCCTGATCGCCATGTGGTTCGCCGACCGCTTCGAGCGCAAATGGCAGATCGCCTGGGCCGCCGTCTGCATCGCCGTCTTCGGGCTGCTCTTCTCGCAGCAGAGCACGGCCGCGGGCGTCATCGTCTTCGGCGTGCTGATCACCATGTCGAACAACTGGATGTCGTTCTCCTTCCACGCCTACCAGGCCGAGCTCTACCCGACGCGCATCCGCGCCCAAGCGGTGGGCTTCGTCTATTCCTGGAGCCGCTTCAGCACCGTCTTCACCGGCTTCATCATCGCCTTCTTCCTCGGCCATTACGGCACGACGGGCGTGTTCTGCTTCATCGCCGGCGCGATGGCGGTCGTCTTCGTCGTGATCGGCGGCTTCGGCCCGGCGACGACGCGCCGCCGGCTCGAGGCGATCGCGGGGTAGGGGCCAGGCGAGAGCGAACGATTGTGCCTAAAACACAAGGTGCCTTTGCCATAATTTTTTGCCACTATTGGAAGTGCGCGGAGCAGTATAAATTAGCAGGGAGAGTTCGTCGCTAGCGCCGTGTTTGATCTGAACCGATAAGATCACCCGAGGCTTTTAGGTCAGGGCAGCAGAATGAAAGTGTTCATTAGCTGGAGCGGCGACCACAGCCAAGCTCTCGCGCAAGCATTGCGCGAGTGGTTGCCAATGGTCCTTCACTACGTAGAGCCATGGCTCTCACAATCAGACATTGAAGCGGGAGAGAGATGGGCGAACGAGGTTGCAAAGGAACTGGAAGCCAGTAAGTTTGGTATCATCTGCATAACGCGCGAAAATATTGGATCGCCTTGGATACTTTTTGAGGCTGGAGCTCTAACAAAGTTCATGCAGGAAGGGCGCGTCATTCCAATTTTGCTCGATATTGAATTTAAAGACATCACTGGGCCACTGGCACAATTTCAGGCAAAAAAAGTTGAGAAAGCCGGGCTCCACGACGTGATCAATTCAATCAACCAATTTTCTGAAAACAAAGTATCAGAGGCTCGCTTGGGTCCCTTATTTGAGACACTTTGGCCTTCATTGGAGAAAAAGGTATCCGAAATTCCTAAGAACCCGACCCCAACAAAACACAATCGACCCCAACACGAGATCCTGGAAGAACTTGTCTCAAGCATTAGAAGCCTTGATCTGCGTTTTCGCGATAGTGTGGAGGAAACGCCGCGTGGGAAGCGCCGAAATTACAGGCCACATCCGATGATGTTCATGGAGATGATGCACGACCTGAGGCTGGGACCGCGCGATCCCATGATTATTCTTCTTTTGGCTAGCTTTTTCCGAGAGGACCTACCGTGGCTCTACGAACTTGGAATAGACGCATACAGGGCCGCGGCGTCGGGCAATTCACCTAGGGCCAAGGGAGCGAAGCGGCGGTTCCTTACTGCGCTCCATATGATTCGAAAGGGCCCAATTTTGCATGAATTAGCCGACAAGGATTTGTATATGTTGGTGCGTGAAGCGGAGCATCTAATCGAGCGTGCCTCGATAGACGAGACAATCGAAAGTCGGTCAAAACCACGCAAAGCCAAGACACAAGAACCTGATCAATCATAGCAAATTCTCGTCTGGAATTTATGCACTATGCAATCGGGTCACAATAGAATGACGCAAGTTCGCCCTTAACCAACGATCAGGCCTTTCTCGCGTAGCGCCGCGATCTCCGCAGCGCTCAAGCCCGCCGCGGCGAGCAGCTCGGCGGAATGCTCGCCCAAGCGCGGCGCGGGGCGTCGTACCGGCAGCGTGTCGCCGTCGAATTCGAGCGGCAGGGCCGGGAGCTTCGTTCGCACCCCGCTCGGCAGCTCGACCTCGAGCAGCTTGCCGCCCTCGTCGAGATGCGGATCGTCGAACAAATCCTCCGTCGTCGCCACGGGTGCGGCGGGGATCGCTTCGCGCGCGAAAATCTCGAGCAGCTCGGACTTGCCATGGCGCTTCACGATCTCGGCGATGAGCGGCAGGAGCCAGGGCCGCGCCTCGACGCGCGCGCTGTTGCCGGCGAGGCCGGCATCGGCAAGGAGGTCGTCGCGGCCGAAGGCTTGGCAGAAGCGCCGCCAATGATGATCGCTGGTGATGCCGAGGAAGATCTGCTCGCCGTCCGCGGTGGCGAAGGTCTCGTAGACCGCCCAGGCGCCGCGCCGCGCCGGCATGGGTGGGGTGGGCTCGCCCGTCGCCGCGCTGCCCGCCATATGCTGACCCATCAGCAGCACCGCGCTCTCGAAGAGCGCCGCCTTGACGAGCTTGCCGCGTCCCGTGCGGTCGCGCTCGCGCAAGGCCGCGAGCACCCCGATCACGCCGAAGCTGCCGCCCAGGATATCGACCACCGAGGCACCCGCGCGCAAGGGTCGGCCGGGCGGCCCCGTCATATAAGCGAGGCCCGACATGAACTGCACCACCTCGTCGAGCGCCGGCCGTCGCTCATAAGGGCCGGAGAGGAAGCCCTTGAGTGCCAAATAGACGAGACGGGGATTGACAGAGGCGAGCGCGGGCCAGCCGAAGCCGAGCCGGTCCATCGTGTCGGGCGCGAAATTCTCGATCACCACGTCCGCGTCGCGCACGAGCCGCAGCACCAGCTCGCGCCCCGCCAAACTTTTCACGTCGAGGGCGAGGCTGCGCTTGTTGCGATTGAAGAAGGTGAAGAAGCCGCCGGCGAAGCCTGGCAGATAGCGCGTCTGATCGCCCTTGGGCGCCGCCTCGATCTTGACGACGTCGGCGCCGAGATCGGCCAGTACCATGCCGGCGCAGGGCCCCATGATGGTATGGCTGAATTCGAGCACCCGGATGCCGTCGAGGGGAAGCGTCATCGGGGGAAGGCCATCGTCCGAGGCCGGGGTTCGCGGAACGCGTGCGGCCGCCTCACGCCACCTTCGCTTTGAGCGCCGCCTCGCGCAGCCGCTTGAGCGAGCCGCCTTTCATCACCGAGCCGGGCAGCGGGTGGCCGACGATCTCCTCGGCGAGACGCGCCGCCGCGATGAGGCGCTCGAGATCGATGCCGGTCGCGATGCCCATTTCCTCGCAGAGGAAGACCAGGTCTTCCGTGCAGACATTGCCCGCCGCACCGGCATGGCCGGCGAAGGGACAGCCGCCGAGCCCGGCTACGGCGGCGTCGTAGCGCTCCACGCCCATCTCGAGGCCCGCATAGGCATTGGCGATGCCCATGCCGCGCGTGTCATGGAGATGGAGCGAGAGCTTGAGGTCGGGCCAGCGCTCGCGCACCGCGCCCACGACCCGCTTGATCGCGAGCGGCGTCGCCCAGGCCATGGTGTCGGCGAGGGAGAGCCATTCGACGCGCTCGTCATAATCGGCGGCGATCTCGCAGAGCCGCACCGTCGCCTGGAGCACGCGCTCGACCGGAATCTCGCCTGCGAAATTGCAGCCGAAGGCCGCCATGACCGTGACGCGGCCGAGCTTTATTCCGTGGCGGCGGTAGGTTTCCATATAGCGGCGCTGCTCGGCGCGCATCCTCCTCGAAGGAGCGGTTCTGGTTGCGGCGGAGGAAGGGCTCGGAGGCGGAGAGATGCAGCCGCCCGACGAGGTCGAGCCGGCCGGCGGCGAGCGCGCGCTCGAGGCCGCGCTCATTGAGCCAGAGTGCCATATATTCCACGCCCTCATGGCGCCTGTAACCGGCGACCACCGCCTCGGCGTCCGCCATGCCGGGAACGCGCTTGGGATCGACGAAGGAGACGATCTGGATATGCTCGAGCCCGGTCGTCGAGAGCGCGTCGATGAGCGCGATCTTGCGCGCGGTCGCGATCGGCCCCGGCTCGATCTGGAAGCCCTCGCGCGGACCCTCCTCCTCGATCGTCGCTCGCGCCGGCATGTCGGTCATCGAGGCTCTCCTCCAAGGCCGCCTGTCGCGGTCGGGACAGCCTAGCCAAGCGACGCGGCTTGCTCAATCGCCCTCGCGTCCGGACGCGAGCCCGCAAGCGCCATTGCCAGCCTTGCGCGCCGCCACCTACTCTCCGCCTACTTTAGGGATATTCGCTGCCGCGGCCGGGAGGAGCGGCATGGATTTGGGATTGGCAGGGGCGCAAGGCGCTTGTTTGCGCGGCGAGCAAGGGGCTGGGCAAGGCCTGCGCGATGGCGCTGGCGCGCGAGGGCGTCGAGGTCGCCATCGCCGCGCGCGGCCGCGAGGCCTTGGAGGCGACGGCGGCGGAGATCAGGTCGGAAACGGGCGCCAAGGTCACGGCCGTGGCCGCCGACGTGACGAGCGAGGAAGGCCGCAAGCTGCTCCTCGCCGCCTGTCCCGATCCGGACATCCTCGTCAACAACGCCGGCGGACCGCCGCCCGGAAGCTTCCGCGACTGGAGCCGCGATGATTGGATCAAGGCGCTCGACGCCAACATGCTTTCGGCCATCGAGCTCATCAAGGCCACCTCGGGCGCCATGATCGAGCGCGGCTTCGGCCGCATCGTGAACATCACCTCGAGCGCGGTGAAGGCGCCCATCCTCCATCTCGGCCTCTCGAACGGCGCGCGCAGCGGCCTTACCGGCTTCGTCGCGGGTCTGGCGCGCGAGTTCGCGCGCTCGAACGTGACGGTGAACAATCTCCTGCCCGGCGCCTTCGAGACCGATCGTGTGCGCAAGGTGCTCGGCGCCGAGGCGCAGAAGAGCGGCCAGGACGTCGAGACGGTGGCGCGCGCGCGCATGAGCGAAATTCCCATGCGACGCTTCGGGCGGCCCGAGGAGTTCGGCGCGCTCTGCGCCTATGTCTGCAGCAGCCATGCCGGCTATTTGACCGGGCAGAACCTGCTGCTGGACGGCGGCGCCTATCCCGGCACGTTTTGAGCCCGGGCGGGCGGGACATGACACCGGAAGAGTTCCGCAAGCTCGGCCATCAGCTCATCGACCGCATCGCCGATTACCGCGCCGGCATAGCAGCGCGGCCGGTGATGCCCAAGGTCAAGCCGGGCGAGCTGCGCGCCGCCTTGCCGCGGAGCCCGCCGCTCGAGGCCGAGCCGTTCGAGGCGGTCTTCGAGGATCTCGATCGCCTCGTCATTCCGGCCCTCATGCATTGGCAGCATCCGCGCTTCTTCGGCTTCTTCCCGGCCAACAGCGCGCTCGCTTCCGTGCTGGGCGATTATCTCAGCACGGGCCTGGGCGTGCTCGGCCTCTCCTGGCAGGCGAGCCCGGCGCTCACCGAGCTCGAGGAGGTCACGACCGATTGGATGCGCCAGATGGTCGGGCTCTCCGAGGCCTGGAGCGGCGTGATCTCGGACACCGCCTCGACCAGCGCGCTCGTGGCGCTTATTTGCGCGCGCGAGCGGACGACGGATTATGGGCTCGTCCATGGCGGGCTGCAGGACGCCCATCGCCCGCTGACCGTCTATGTCTCGCGCTATGCCCATAGCTCGGTCGACAAGGCCGCCTTGCTGGCGGGTTTCGGCAGGCATTATCTGCGCATGATCGATACCGACGCCGCATTTGCCATGGCGCCCGAGGCGCTGGAGGCGGCGATCGAGGCCGACCTCGCGGCCGGCCTCGCGCCTTGCGCCGTGGTGGCGGCGACCGGCACCACCACGACCACTGCCGTCGATCCGCTCGAGCCGATCGGCGCCCTCGCGCGCCGCCATGGCCTGTGGCTGCATGTCGATGCCGCGATGGCAGGCTCGGCCATGATCCTGCCGGAATGCCGCTGGATGTGGCAGGGGATCGAGGCGGCGGATTCGATCTCGCTCAATCCCCACAAATGGCTCGGCACGGCCTTCGACTGCTCGCTTTATTACGTGCGCGACCCTCAGCATCTCGTCCGCGTGATGAGCACCAACCCGAGCTTTCTGCAATCGAGCGTCGACAACGAGGTCAAGAATTACCGCGATTGGGGCATCCCATTAGGGCGGCGCTTCCGCGCCCTAAAGCTCTGGTGCCTGATCCGCGCCGAGGGGGTGGGCGGGCTGCAGGCGCGGCTCCGGCGCGACATGGCGAACGCGCAGTGGCTGGCGCAGCAGGTCGCCGCGGCGCCGGGCTGGAAGGTCCTGGCTCCCGTGCCGCTGCAAACAGTCTGCTTGCGTCACGAGCCCGACGGTCTCGGCGGCGAGGCGCTCGACCGCCATACGCTCGCTCTCGCCGACGCGATCAACCGCTCCGGCCAAGCCTATGTGACGCCGGCGACGTTGGAGGGACGCTGGATGATGCGCGTCTCGATCGGCGCGCTGCCGACCGAGCGCGAGCATGTCGCCGCGCTCTGGCGGCTTCTCCAGGAGGAAGCCGCGCGGATGCGCGGCTGACAGGCCGCGGAAAGGCTTCTTCGAACATAGCCCTGTCGCAGAGCGCCTCGTGGCTTCGGATCATGTCGATACGGAGCGGCGGCCCCGTCATCGCAGGGCTATACTCTTCTCGGATTTTTCAACCATCGAAGCGCGATCGCGCAAGGGAGAAGCTTCATGCGCTTGCCATTGATTGCTCAAGCCGATCTCACCCCCGAGCAGCGTCCAGTCTACGAGGATATGCGCGCGGGCATCGAAAAGATTTTCCAGGGATTCAAGACCATCGCCAAGAACGGCGCGCTGATGGGGCCTTGGAACCCATGGCTGCATGAGCCGAAATTCGGCAAGCCGATCTGGGATCTCACGCTGGCGCTTTCCGTTTCTCCTTCGCTCCCTCGCACGGTCAGGGAGGTGGCGATCCTGGTAACGGGGGCGAAATTCCGCGCCGCCTATGAACTCTACGCCCATGTCATCGCCGCCGAGCGACGGGGACTATCCGATGACAAACTCGCCACCATCGTCGTCGGCCAGCGTCCGGGCGATCTCACGCGCGAAGAAGCGATCGCCTATGACGTCGCCACCGGCCTGGTGCATTACGGCGTATTGCCCGAGCTGAGCTATCGCCAGGCCGTGCAGGCGTTCGGCGAGCACGGCGCGGCCGAGTTGATCTATCTCGTCGGACTCTATCGCCTCGTCTCCGTCACGCTGAACGGATTCGACGTCCCCGTGCCGGAGTCCGACGCCGGCTGAGAGGCGATTCGATCAGAAATACCGCGCCGCGGCCTGGACCCGCCACGACAGATTCTTCGTGCCACGCGCCGAGGCTCCGTGGCCTCGATCGCGTTAGCGAATGGCTGTGCGCTGGCTCGTTTGAACGGCCGCTTTGAATCAAGAGCCGCGGAAGGGCGCCGCCAAGATTCGAATCAGCAGGGCATCGAACGCTGCATGGAAAGCCGACATGGTGTACCAACCTGCCGTCTCGCGCGCGGCGCGGCCGAGGCGCTCCCTGAGCCCGCCGCTTCCGGCCAGAGTGGCGAGCCCGTGCATCAGCATCTCGATGTCGCCCGTCGGAAAAAGAAGACAATTGTCGCCATGCCTAAAAATCCCTTCATAGACCGGCAACTGGAAAGCAGCAGCGGCTTTGCCATGAGGGCCGCCTCGAGGACGGCAGTGGCCTGGGACTCGGTGGCCGAGGCCGAGCAGAAAATGTCGGCGGTACCGATCAACGCGAGGCATTCCCGGTGCGGCAAGCCCGGGATCATCATGAACCGATCGGGTGCGTTCTCGACGATTTTCAGGGCGTCGCGCGGAAGCTCGACGAATTTTCCGCAGATCACGCATTCGATATCCAGGTTCTTGAGGCGGTCGACGGCGTATATGAGGTCCTCATGACGCTTGGGCGGCACGACGGTTCCGATCGATATGATGCGGATGGCACGCCGCTTGGGCGCCGCCGGAGCTAGGAGGCTATCCGTCGCATCGATTTCGACGCCGTTCGGAATAACAAAGAATTTTCGCGGGTTGAGCTGGTAGGTGAGCGAGCGGAAGACGACATCGCGCTGAAACGGCGTTTGATAGACGACCGCCGTCGCCTTGCTGAAGGCTCTCAGCAAGGGGAGGTTTTCCAACAGGAAGTAAAGCCCAGCCTCGGCCTCGTGAATCCACCAAATCGTTTTTGCAAAGGGTGCGGCCTGCACCACGAACTTCGCCGTATAGACGGTGTTGCAAATCGCCAGCTCGAAATCCTTGAAGTCGACGGTCTCGAGCACTGGAAAGCCCCGCGCAAGGTACGTCTCCTTGACGGGGCCGGAATCTACCACGTAAGCGAAGACCGTGATCTCGTGACCGGAGGCCCGCAAATGGTCGGCAAGGCGCAGCAGCATCGTGCTCGCGCCGGATATGGTGAATTCGTGATTTACCAGCAGAATGCGCATGCGCTCGCCGTGAGTCTCTTCATAGTTCACAACACTGGAAAGCACCAGGTCTGACCGGGCTAGGCGGAAACCTGCCAGACGATCTCGTGGGGGCCAGACGCGATCCCCGACGCCGGCGTGTAGTCGGCGAGGCGCGGCGCACGGGCGTGCTGGCTGGCGTAGAGCCCGATCCAATGCAGCTTGCGCTCCGCCTCGTGCGGACGGAGCGGCAGCAGGATGCGCGAGAGTTGGGTTCCCGTGAAAATCTGGGCCGCGCGTCGCAAGCCGGCGTCCCGCGCGGCCGGGACGCTCGCGTAGTGCAGATCCTCATAGAGGAACAGCGTGCAGCGATGGCGAAGGGCGTCGTAGTCGCGCCGCACGGCCAGCAGGGTCGAGAGGTGATCGCGATGTCCGCCGATACCCATGGGACAGTAGAGGCTGGCGGCGCCCGGATCGCCGTCGCCGGGCAGCATGGCGAGCAGATAGGGCATCAGGCTCGCCGACAGGCCAGCGACCTCGAGATCGAGACCGGTGAGGTCGAACGGCGCATGGCCGGTCAACGGCGCATCCCGCAGCCGAAGGTCGTGCGGCGCAAGCCCCGCGGCCTGGGCGAACCTCTGATCCTCCAGGCGCCGCAGTAGGCTGACGACCTCGACGCGCGCCACACCATCGGCCGGCAGATCCATATCGACGGCCACGTACGCACTGAGCGTAAACAGATTCACCAGCTCGCCGCCGAATTGGCCGGCAAGCCAGCCGATGGAAAAGCAAACGTCGTCGTGGTGTGGTGACAGATAAACCTGCATGCCGACCAGCATGAGCCGGCGTGCGCGACGGAGGTCGGACCGGCCCCGTTTGCGCAGCCGCGCTCTACGTAACCACGGAATGGGCGTTTTATCCAGCCGCACGCCCGCGCGCCCGGGCCAATTGCGGACATACGAGGAACGACGCCTAAAGAGTGCTCACCTTTGATGCCTGAAATGGCGCACTCCCCGAAGCGCCATCTGCTGCGACCAGCAGCCGCTTAGCATTCCAATGCGGACTCCGACAAGCGGCTTCGAGCGGGATTATGAGTCACGCCTCAGCCGGGCAAATCGAAGGCCGAGACGTTGCTGCGCGCGCGCATGAAGTTCCTGCCCAGGCCCGCGGCCTCGACCAGATCGCGATAGCGCCACAATAGCTTGATGCGCGCGGTCATGCCCGCGCTGCTCCAGGGATCGAGGCCGGTCCAGGGCAGGAAGGGGCAGCGCTTGCCATAGGCGAAGATCTCGACGCGCAGGGAAGGACGCAGGCTGGGGCCCCGCGCGTGGAAGCCGTAGGTATCGGCGACGACGAGGCTGTTGGCGGGCAGCGCAAAGGCGCGGGGCTGGGGCAGGCCGAGCGCCTCGAGCTCGGCCGGCTCGACGCGGAAGGAGCCTTCGCGCGTATAGCGCTCGGCGGCATGGCGCGCCGTCAAGCTCATGCGCCGCTCCCAGGCGCGCCGCGCGGGGGTGAGGCGATGCGAGCCCGGCACATAGGTGAAAGGCCCGGCATCCCCGGCCACGTCGGTGAGATAGAACCAGGCCTTCACCGTGGGGTGGAAGCTGTCGGCATGGAGATGGGTCTGCGGATCGTCCGGGCCGTCCTGCGCATGGCGGAAGATGCTTTGCAGAAAGAGGCCGGGGGCCGTATCGCGGCTGCCGACATAGCGGATGAGGCCTTGCCATTCGCGCGAACCGAGGAGATCGCGAAGGGCCGGCATCGCGGCGAGCGCAGTGCGGTCGAGCGCGATCTTGCGGTTGATCGTATCGCCCTCAGCCATCTCGCGCACCGCGCCGCGATAGGATTTCACCTGGGCGAGCAGGCTCGCGAACGTGGTTGCGGGAAGGAAATTCTCGCGCAGCAGGAAGCCGTCGCGCGCAAAGGTCGCCCGGTCGGCCGCGGAGACGAGGCCCGCGAGCCTTTCGCGCCGCCGCGCCGCGATTCGGTGGGCAAGGGCGACGCGCGCCTCATGAAGCCCGTGCTCGTTGAGCCAGCGGCTCCCGATCACAGGGTTCTCGAAGGATTTCGCCTTCGTCAGCAGCGCCGCGAGCCAAAACGGGCTCATGAGTCCTTGCCGCAGATAAGACGACACCGATCTCCTCCGCGCCGGCCGCCCGTTTCCGCCAAAAGCGAGCCGGCTCCGTTTTGCGCAACGACCATTAATATCACCAACCCGCTTCCTTGGCAGCGCCCCCGGCCATTCCACGAACTTCGCCTTGGGAAACGAAACGTTAAGGCTTGTCCGATAGGTTTTCGGGAGAGACCTGGCGCTAGAGGAGGTAACCATGCTGCGACCGCAGGGCATCGTGCTCCTGGTCAACGAGGATGTCGCCGTCCGCGACATGCTCCGGCATGCCCTGCTCGCGGAGGGCTTGCTGCCGGTGGCGGCCGAGGATGCGGGCGCGCTTCTTCAGCTCGCCGGCACGCTCAAGCCGTCGCTTATCATAATTGAGACGCTGACGCCCAAGATCGACGGCTGGGAGCTGCTGCGGGCCCTCAAGGCCGATCCCGCGCTCAAGCCTTGCCCCGTGGTGCTGCTCGGCGGGATCGAGGATCGGGCCACCGCGCGCGCGCGGGGGGCCGCTGATTTCCTGGCGAGGCCCATCGACCGCCACGCCGTCACGCGCCTGCTCGACCGGTTGGGGCCGCTGCCCGCGCTCCAGACGCCTCTCGAGCGCGCGCCGGTCGAGGCGCCGCGGCGCGGCCGCATGCGCGCCGGCGCTCGGCGCGGCAAGCTGGCGCCGCTCTACGACGCCTGAGCTCGTCAATAGGATTTCGGCAGGCCGAGCACCCGCTCGGCGATATAGTTCAGAATCATATGCGGCGTGATCGGTGCCAGGCGCGCGATCATGCTTTCGCGCAAGTAGCGCTCGACATGATACTCCTCGGCATAGCCCATCCCGCCATGGGTGAGCACGGCGGCCTCGCAAGCCTCGAAGGCCGCCTCCGCTGCGAGATATTTGGCGGCGTTCGCCTCGGCCCCGCAGTCCTTGCCCGCGTCATAGAGCGTCGCCGCGCGGAAGGTCATGAGATTCGCCGCCTCGAGCGCCATCCATGATCTGGCGAGCGGATGCTGGATCGCCTGGTTCTGCCCGATCGGCCGTCCGAACACCACCCGCTCGCGCGCATATTGCGCCGACTTGCGCAGGGCCGCGCGTCCGATACCAACGGCCTCGGCGGCAATGAGGATTCGCTCGGGGTTCATGCCATGGAGGATGGTGCGCAGCCCGTCGCCTTCCCTGCCGATGCGATCGCTTGCGGGCACCACCATGCCGTCGATGAAGATCATGTTCGAATCGACCGCGTGACGCCCCATCTTGGGGATCTCGCGCAGCTCGACGTAGCGGCGGTCGAGATCGGTGTAGAAGAGCGTGAGCCCCTCGGTCTTGCGGCGCACCTGGTCGAGCGGCGTGGTGCGGGCTAGCAGCAGCATCTTGCTCGCGACCTGCGCGGTCGAGATCCAGAATCTTGCTGCCCGAGACGACGTAGTGGTCGCCGCGCGGCTCGGCCCTGGTCGAGATCTGCGTCGTATTGAGCCCTGCGTCGGGCTCGGTCACGGCGAAGCAGGCCTTGTCCTCGCCGCGCACGAGCGGCGGCAACATGCGCCGCTTCTGCTCCTCGGTGCCGAAGACGACGACCGGATTGAGGCCGAAAATATTCATATGGATCGAGGAGGCGCCGGTCATCGCCGCGCCCGATTCGGCGACGGCTTGCATCATGACGGCCGCCTCGGCGACGCCGAGCCCCGAGCCGCCATAGGCCTCGGGGATGGCGATGCCGAGCCAGCCGTCCCGCGCCATGGCGGCGTGGAAATCATGCGGGAAGACCGCTTCGCGGTCCTTGTTCAGCCAATAATCGTCGTCGAAGCGGGCACAGAGCTTGAGGACCGCCTCGCGTATGCGCTCCTGTTCGGGGCTGAAGGCGAAATCCATCTACGCTCCGTTCGACGGCGCCCTGAATTCGCCCGCGGGCCTGACGCGCGGAATATAATCGATTTTCGGTGAACGGGAAATTAGACTGCGCGAGCGGCGTCCGGCAGGCCTCCCCTTGGAGCGGCCGCGGCGCGAGCAACAATTCCGGAAGGCGCGACCGGATCGAGGGAGGAGCAGATGATACGCGGGCTTGCGCTGATCATGTTGTCCAGCGCGGCGCTCGGCGCCTCCCCGCGTTCGCCGAGCGGCGCCGCGCGCTGCTCGCCGTGCTCGGCCAGTTCCGCGGCCGGGGCTTGTCGCTCCTCATTGCCGAGCAGAACGTGAAATTCCTCAAGCTGGCCGACCGTGTCTATGCGCTCGAAGTCGGCCGCATAACCTTCGAGGGAACCGTATCCGAGATGCATCGCGACGATGCGCTGCGCCGCGCCTATTTCGGGCTTCGCTAGCTTCCCGCCAATTGTCACAGGCGGGCGCAGCGAACATTGCCGATTCCCGCTACTCTCCCGCGAAAACCACTCCCGGAGCGGTAATGCGTTTCCTCGGCATGGGCAATTCCTGCGATCTCGGCGCGCTTTACCTCCGGCTGCTCGAGGGCGGCCATGAGGTCAAGCTCTCGATCGCCGATCCGCTCTGCCGAAGCACCCTCGCCGGCCTCGTCGAGCAGGTGGAGGATTGGCGCGCCGAGCTCGATTGGCTGCGCGCGGCGGGCGATGACGGGATCATGCTTTTCGAGAATGTCGACGAGGGCAACGGCGCGCTGCAGGACGAGCTGCGTCGCCAGGGGCTGCATGTGATCGGCGGCAGCGCCTATGGCGACCGGCTGGAGAACGACCGTGCCTACGGGCAGTCCGTCCTCGCCGATCTGGGCTTGCCCATCTGCCGCACCTGGGAATTCGACAAGGTCGCCGACGCCCTCGCCTTCCTCGACGCGATGCCGGGCCGCTATGTCCTCAAATTCAACGGCCATGATTTCGCTTCGATGGACAACTATGTCGGCCGCCTGCCCGACGGGCGCGACCTGCGCGCCATGCTGGCGGCGCGGGCGCCCCAGCTCGAGGAGAAACGCGCGGGCTTCGTGCTGATGGCGCATGTCGAGGGCATCGAGATGGGAGTTCGGGGCCTATTTCAACGGCGAGCGCTTCCTCCGGCCGGCCTGTCTCGACTGGGAGCATAAGCGCTTCTTCCCGGCGGATCTCGGGGAGCTCACCGGCGAGATGGGCACGGTCGTGACCTATCATCGCACCCAGCGCTTTTTCGCGCGCACGCTGGCGCGCATGGAGCCGCTGCTGCGCGCGAACGGCTATTGCGGCTACATCAACCTGAACACGATCGTGAACGAGCGCGGCATCTGGCCGCTCGAATTCACCTGCCGCTTCGGCTATCCGGGCTTCGCCATCCTCGATCCGCTGCAGGAGACCGCCTGGGCCGAGCTCTTCCGCATGATCGTCGGGCGCTCGGGACGGCACTTCGCGACCCTTTCCAGCTTCGCGGTCGGGATCGTGCTCACCGCGCCGCCCTTCCCCTATTCGAGACGCGAGGTCAATGAGCCGGTCGGCCTGCCGGTCCTGTTCGAGGGCGAGATCGGCCCCGACGAGCGCCGCCACCTCCATTATGGCGAGGTCGGCTTGCTGCGCGGCCAGCTCGTCACCAGCGGCATCTATGGCTGGACGATGGTGGTGACGGGCACGGGGAGCACGATCCCCGAAGCGCAAGAGCGGGCATATGCTCTGGCGGACCGCGTCTTCGTCCCGAATTTACGTTATCGCCGCGACATCGGCGACAAGCTCGTCGCCGGCGACTACGCCGCGGTCGAGCGATTGGGGCTGCTCGGCGAGGATTGAACGAGCGCCATCGCCGGCATCCCGGGCTTGAGGCGCGCCGGCACGCCGAGCTCCTGGCGATAGCGCGCGAAGCAGCGCGCCCCGCAGGTCAGGCGCATCAGGGCTCCCTCCGCGATCGCGGGAGCGAGCGCCGCATCCTCGCTCACCAGCGGATGGATGACCTCGGCGTTCCAGGCGGCGGAATGCTTCACGTCGAGCACGGCGTGCAGGTCGAAATAATGCCGGTCGTCCGCCGGCAGGCCGAGCCGCTTGAGGCCGGCCGCGACATAGGCCGAGCGGCCGGGCGCGGTCAGCTCGATCACGCCCAGCGCGCCAATGGCGTGATAGGCGTAGTGGCGATTGAGCGCCAGGCCGGTCATGGTGTTGGCGAGGGCGAGCGCTTCGGGCATGGTCGTCTCGAGCACGGGCTCGAGGCGCAGCGCCTTGGCGAGCGTCGCGAGCATGCCGCCATGGAGGCCCTTCGGATTCCCGCGCCCCATCTCGTCCCAATAGTTGCGCGCCAGCTCAAGCTTGGGGCGGACGGGCATCTTGACCTGCGTGAGCGCAACGAGATCGTCGAAGCCGGCCTCGCCCGCCACCTCCTGGGCAAGGAACCAGCGCATCTCCTCATGCGTCGCCGTCTCGGCGAGCCAGGGGAAAAGCGGTTCGCCCTGACCCGGCCCATGCTCCTTGAGCGCGTCGAACCAGCCGACGAAAGCGTCGGCTTCGAGCGGTGCCGCCGCGGCGCGCGGCGCTACCGCCAGGCGCTCGGCTTCGAGGAAGAGGCTCTCCTCGCGGGCCAGCATGGCCATCTCCGCGATCTCCCCGCGCATGGCGGCGTGCGGCAAGCCGGGCGTCAGGCGCTTGTGGTTGAAGCGGGTCAGGCGACGCTGCAGCTCCGCGTCCATTTCCGGCCATTTATCCAGGCCTGGAGACAAATCTCCGGCGGAGACAGGCATGCGATGCATCATCATTTTCACCTGGGTCTTTTTACCTGGATTTCGTGACGGTCAGCAGCACGGCGGCAACGCGGTCGGCGCGAGCATAGGCTCCGCCTTCCAGCTCCTCGCCGAAAACATCGGGGTCGATTTCGCGGTAGGCCACCTCGAGCGCGCGGTCGGCTAGGATCGGCGCCAGCGCTCTACGGAAGGGGTCCGCCCCGTCGACGATCGCGGCCCCGGTGTAGAGCAGAAGCGTCCCGCCCGGGGCGAGACGCGCCGGCGCCTGCTCGGCGATGGCGAGCGAGAGTGCGGCGCCGAGCTCGCCCCCGCCATGGCGATAGCTGCGCCGCGCGGCATCGACGAGATAAGGCGGATTGGCGACGATCAGGTCGAATTCGCCCTCGACCCCGGCCAGCAGATCGCTATGGCGGACCTCGATATTGTCGAGGCCCGCAAGCGCCCCATTGACCCGCGCTATACGCAAGGCGGCCGGATTGATGTCGCCCAAGACGACCCGCGTCGAAGGCGCCGCGCGCGCGATCAGGATGCCGCCCGCGCCCGAGCCGCAGCCGATATCGATGGCCCGCTGCAACGGCGCGCGCCGCCGCGCGAGCTGGGCGGTGATGGCCGCGGCGAAGCGATAAGTGTCGGGGCCGAAAAAGACGGCATCCGCGCCCGCGGTCGGGAAGGCGCTATGGAAAAGGATTTCGTTCTCCAATGTGGAAACGCGCACCAGGCTCCGCCATCCCTCGTCATCCGGGAGCGCTACGCCCGCTGCCTGCATCAGCTCGAGAATCGGCGCAGGCAGAAGCTCCGCGCGAAAGGGGCGACTCCAGCCGAAGACATCCTCGAGCGAGCGGGCCCAGCGGTTTTGCGGCCGGGCGTTCACCCGCCCGTGCGTCGCCGGCGTGACCGTGACAAAACGGTAGCCGAGCTCGCGCAGGTTCTGGCCGAGCTGGAGCAACGAAAGCTCTTGTCCCGAGAGATCGCCTTTCGTCTCGCGCGCCGCAGCGGCCGACGCGAATGCCCGGCTCGGGAACTCCGGTCCCCCGCCGGGAGAAAGCTCGCTATTTGCGTTCATTGTCACTCTGGCCCATTGGGCGGAGGGGAAAGCCTGTCCAGCTCGAATAAACGTCAAATAGGGTGACTAGGTTCCCCCGGCAATCGCGCGCGGCGCCTTGGCCCTTCGCTCACCGAATGGCGATGAAGAGCGAGCTGTCGCCCCGCTGAATGCCGAGCAGAAGCGGCTTGCCGGAATGAGCCCGCAGGACGGCGCGCAGCTCTTCGACGTTATGCACGGGCGTCCGGTCGGCGCTGACCAGGATATCACCCGGCTGGAGGCCGACATTTTCCGCCGGGCTGCCCGGATCGACCGCGCGGACGTAAACGCCCGCGATGTTGCCGTAAAGAGGATTGTCCTGCGGGATCGCGCCGAAGCTCGCGCCGGCGAGCGGCGATGATTCGAGCGCCGCAGTTTCGGGCTCGCTCTTGCCCGCCGGCTCGAGCTCGGCGGTCAGATTTCGCCGCTCCTTGCCGCGAACGATGGTCATCGTGACGCTGCTGCCGGGCGTCGCCAGCCCGATGAAATTCCTCACCTGGCTCGCGTCGCGCACGGGCTGTTCGTTGAGCGCGACGATCACGTCGCCCGATTTGAGTCCCGCCTTCTCGGCGCTCGAGCCCACGGTCACGCGGGCGACGATGGCGCCGCCTTGCAGCTCGAGGTTCATGGCGCTGGCGATGGCCGGCGTGAGATCCTGCAATGCCACGCCAAGCCGGCCGCGCTCGACCTTGCCATGCTCGATGAGCTGCTGGGCAACGGCGCGCGCCATGTTGATGGGGATGGCGAAGCCGATGCCCACATTGCCGCCGCTGCGGCTCAAGATCGCCGTGTTGATGCCGATAATCCGGCCGTCCATGTCGACGAGCGCGCCGCCCGAATTGCCGGGATTGATCGAGGCGTCCGTCTGGATGAAATCCTCATAGCCCTCGATGCCGAGGCCCGTGCGGCCCAGCGCGCTCACGATGCCGAAGGTCGCCGTCTGGCCGACGCCGAAGGGATCGCCGATGGCAACGACGTAGTCGCCCACCTGGAGATGATCCGCGCTGCCGAGCGGCACGGCCGTCAGGTTCTCGGCGGGTATCTTGACCACCGCCACGTCGGTCTGCGGGTCGGTGCCGACCAGCTTGCCGCGGAGCTGGCGGCCGTCCTTCAGCGTGACGATGATGCTGTCCGCATGCGCGATGACGTGGTTGTTCGTCAGCACATAGCCTTGCGCGGCGTCGAAGATGACGCCCGAGCCGACGGCCTGGATATGCTCGACGGAGGGTTGGTCGGGGATGATGAAGAACTGCCGAAAGAGCGGGTCCTGGAAAAGCGGGTTTTGCGCTACCTTCACGGTGCCCTTGATCGAGATGTTCACCACGCCGGGCGAGACGCGCGCGAGCATGGGGGCGAGCGAGGGCGGCGCCGCGCCTGCCGCGATGGCCTGCGTGACAAACGCAGTCGACGGGCTGGCGCCCAGGATCAGGCCGAAAGCAGCGGCCAGGAAAATCCGCCGGGTAAGCTGCACGAACGACATTCCTTCCATCTCCGTGGTGGCAAATCAATTCAAACCCGGGCATCTGCCGGGGCCCTTATGTCCAGCCCTTATGTAGAGAGCCGACCCATCCGCCTTCAAGAACCAGGCCGCCGTTAGCCAGATCGCGGGGCGGGGATGTTTCGCTCGCATCGATAATATAGGAGACCGCGTTCGAGGTCGTGCCGAGGCTCTTGTCTTGCCGGAAGCAGCCATATATGGATTTCGGTCAATTTCTCAAAGTAATAAGCCTGTCATTTGTCAAGGAAATGATCGCTCGATGTCAGCCCCGTCGCTGAAAGAACGCCGCATCGGCCTCGTGACCCTCTCGGCGATCGCGGTCATCGTCGGCATCATTACGGGGTTCGGCGCCATATTCTTCCGCGACCTGATCGGGCTCATCCACAACCTGTTCTTTCTCGGCCATTTCTCCATCTTCTACGACGCCAACATCTACACCCCGCCCAGCCCGTGGGGCGCGTGGGTGATCCTGGTGCCGGTGGTCGGCGCGCTGGGCGTGACGGCGCTGGTGACCAATTTCGCGCCCGAGGCGCGCGGCCATGGCGTGCCCGAGGTGATGGACGCGATCTATTACCGCGAGGGGCGCATCCGCCCCGTCGTCGCCGCGGTGAAGTCGCTCGCCTCGGCGCTCGCCATCGGCAGCGGCGCCGCGGTGGGGCGCGAAGGCCCCATCATCCAGATCGGCGCCTCGCTCGGCTCGACCGTGGGGCAGCTCCTGCGGCTCGCCACCTGGCAACGCATCACCCTCGTCGCGGCGGGCGCCGGGGCCGGCATTGCCGCCACCTTCAACACGCCGATCGGCGGCGTGATGTTCGCGATCGAGCTCATGATGCCGGAGGTGAGCGTGCGCACCTTCCTGCCCGTAGCGCTCGCGACCGGCACGGCCACCTTCATGGCGCGTCTCTTTCTCGGCCCGCGCCCGGCCTTCGAGGTGCCGGCGATGGGACCCGTGCTGGGTGACGACATGCTGTTCTTTGCGCTGTTGCTTTACGCCGTGCTCGGCGCGGTCACCGGCCTCGGCGCCACCGCCTTCATTCGCGGACTGCATTGGATGGAGCAGGCCTTCAAGCGCGTCGCCAATCCCTATCTCCGCCACACGGCCGGCATGCTCCTCGTCGGCAGCTTGATCTACGCCATATTCCGGCTGACCGGCCATTACCATGTCGAAGGGGTGGGCTACTCGACCGTGCAGGACGTGCTGACCGGCGGCCTCGCCTTCGCGCCGCTGCTCGCCTGCCTCTTTTTCGCCAAGCTCCTGGCCACCACGCTCAGCCTCGGCTCGGGCTCGTCGGGCGGGATCTTCTCGCCCTCCCTCTTCATGGGCGCGACCTTGGGCGGCGCGTTCGGCGCCGCGGCCAACCTGCTCTTTCCGGCATTGGGACTGAGCGTCCCGGCCTTCGCCATGGTCGGGATGGCGGCGATGGTCGGCAGCGGGACGGGCGCGGCGATGACGGCCGTCACCATGATCTTCGAGATGACGCGCGACTACGACATCGTCATGCCGATGATCGTCGCCGTGGCGCTCGGCATCGGCGTCCGCCGCATGCTGAGCCGCGAGAACATCTACACGATCAAACTGGTCGAGCGCCGCCATTTCATCCCCAAGGCGCTTCACGCCAACATGTATCTCGTGCGCCATGCGAGCGACGTGATGGACCGCGACATTCTCGTCCTGCCGGCCGAGATGGGCTTCGACGCCTTTCTGCGCATGCCCGAGCATGACGGCAGGCTGCGCCATGTCGTGCTGACGAAGGGCGAGCGGATCGTCGGCCTGCTGCGCGTCAACACGGGCCTGCGCCGCGGGCTCGAAGGCGCTTATACCGGCGTGGCGCTCGGCGACGTGGCGAGCCGCCATTTCACCATCGCCCGCGCCGAGGACATCATGTTCGCCGTGATCGGCCGCATGTGGCGGCGCGGGGTCGGCATGGCGGTCGTGGTGCGCGGAGACGGCGTGCCGCGTCCCAAGGACATCCTCGGCATCATCACCAAGGAGCATATTGCCGACTCGGTGGCCGAAAGCGTGCAGCCTTACGCCGAGGCGGAATCCTGAAAGAGTAAGGAGGGAACCGCCGCCGCGCCCGCCTGACGGCCGAGGTCGCTCTTGCCCGGATCCTGGCGGCCGCGCGGCCCTCCCGCCGGCCTTGCGCGACCGAGGCAAGATTTCGCGTTCACGACCGGACTTATGCATATTATCTTACTCTGGCGGCTCGTCCGGCGGGGGAGACAGGCCCGTGAGCTCTGCGACAACGGTGGCGGAATAGAAATCGCGATGGCATTGCCTTCGAGACAAGGGCTGTACGACCCACGCAACGAGCACGACTCGTGCGGCGTCGGCTTCGTCGCCAATGTCAAGGGCCGGAAATCCCACGATATCATCCGCCGCGGTCTGCAGATTCTGGTCAATCTCGACCATCGCGGCGCCGTCGGCGCCGACCCGCTGGTGGGCGACGGCGCCGGCTGCCTCATCCAGATTCCGGACGCCCTGTTGCGCGACTGGGCCGACAAGAGCGGCCTGACCCTGCCGCCCCCGGGCCATTACGCCGTCGCCATGTGCTTCCTCCCGCGCGAGCGCAAGGCGCGGGATTTCGCCGTCCGCCATTTCGAGCATTTCATCGTCGCCGAGGGGCAATCCGTGCTCGGCTGGCGCGAGGTGCCGACCGACCTAGCCGGGCTCGGCGCGCGCGTCATCGAGACGATGCCGGTGATCCGCCAGGCGATCATCTCCCGCAGCCCGCGCCTCATCGACCAGGACAGCTTCGAGCGCAAGCTCCTGACCATCCGCAAGCAGACGCTCAACCAGGTTAGGGTGCTCGCCGAGCGGCATAATCTGCCCGAGCTCACCGAGCTCTACATGCCATCCGTCTCCACCCGGACGCTGGTCTATAAGGGGCTGCTCCTGGCTCCGCAGGTCGAGAGCTTCTACGAGGATTTGCGCAACCCGCTCACCAGCTCGGCGCTCGCCCTGGTGCATCAGCGTTTCTCGACCAACACCTTCCCGTCCTGGCGTCTCGCGCATCCCTACCGCTTCCTCGCCCATAACGGCGAGATCAATACGGTGCGCGGCAACGTCAACTGGATGTATGCGCGGCGCCAGGCGATGGCCTCCGACCTTCTCGGCCCCGACCTCGACAAGATGTGGCCCCTCATCCCGCACGGACAATCCGACACAGCCTGCATCGACAATGCGCTCGAGCTGCTGGTCGCGGGGGGCTATTCGCTCGCCCATGCCATGATGATGCTGATGCCCGAGGCCTGGGCGGGCAATCCGCTGATGGAGCCGCAGCGCCGCGCCTTCTACGAATATTATGCCGCGCTGATGGAGCCCTGGGACGGGCCGGCGGCGATCGCCTTCACCGACGGCCGCCAGATCGGCGCCACCCTCGACCGCAACGGGCTCAGGCCGGCGCGCTACGTCATCACCGACGACGACTACGTCATCCTGGCCTCGGAGGTGGGCGTGCTGCCCATCCCGGAGGAGAAGATCACGCGCAAATGGCGCCTTCAGCCGGGCAAGATGCTGCTCATCGACCTCGAGGAGGGCCGCATCATCGACGACGCCGAGGTCAAGCAGAAGCTCGCCTCGGAGCATCCCTACGAGGAATGGCTGCGCAAGACCCAGGTGAAGTTGGAGGAACTGCCCGAGCTCGATGCGGCAGAGGGGCCGGTCTTGCCCAACGACGCCTCCGACCGCCTCAAACAGCGCCAGGCCTTCGGCTATACGCAAGAGGATCTGCAATTCTTCCTCGAGCCGATGGCGCGCGATGCCGACGATCCGGTCGGCTCCATGGGCACCGACACGCCCATTGCGGTGCTCTCGCGCAAGCCCAAGCTGCTCTACAATTATTTCAAGCAGAATTTCGCGCAAGTCACCAATCCGCCGATCGATTCGATCCGCGAGCAGCTCGTGATGTCGCTCGTCTCGATGATCGGGCCGCGCCCCAATCTGTTGGGGCATCACGCGGGCACCCATTTCCGGCTCGAGGTGACGCAGCCCATCCTGACCAACGCCGATCTCGAAAAGATCCGCTCGATCTCCGACCTCGTCAACGGCGCCTTCCGCACCTGCACCCTCGATGCCACTTGGCCCGCGGACGAGGGCGCGGCCGGTATGGAGGCCGCGGTGAGCCGCTTGCGGCGCGAGGCGACCGAGGCGGTCTTGGAGGGCCACAACATCCTCATCCTCTCCGACCGCGCTGTCTCGGCCGAGCGGGTCCCCATCCCGGCGCTCCTCGCGACGGCGGCGGTGCATCATCATCTGATCCGACAGGGTCTGCGCACCAGCACCGGGCTCGTGGTCGAGACGGGCGAGGCGCGCGAGGTGCATCATTTCTGCGCGCTCGCCGGCTATGGCGCCGAAGCCGTCAATCCCTACCTCGCCTTCGAGACGCTCGAGCTGATCCGGGTGCAGAACGCTCTCCCGCTCAAGGCCTACGAAGTGCAAAAGAACTACTTGAAGGCCGTCGGCAAGGGCATCCTCAAGGTGATGTCCAAGATGGGCATCTCGACCTATCAATCCTATTGCGGCGCGCAGATCTTCGACGCGGTCGGGCTGTCCAGCGGCTTCGTCGACAAATATTTCACCGGCACCGCCACCACGATCGAGGGCGCCGACATGCTGGAGATCGCCGAGGAGGCGATGCAGCGCCATCGCAGCGCCTATGGCGACAACCCGATCTACCAGGACATGCTGGACGTGGGCGGCGACTACGCCTACCGGGTGCGCGGCGAGGACCATAGCTGGACGCCCGAATCGATCGCCCGGCTCCAGCATGCGGTGCGCGGCAATTCGCCCGCCGAGTACGAGGCATTCGCCCTATCCATCAACGGCCAGAACGAGCGATTGCTGACCATCCGCGGGCTGATGGAGTTCAAATTTGCGGAGCAGCCCCTGCCTCTCGACGAGGTCGAGCCGGCGAAGGACATCGTCAAGCGCTTCGCCACCGGCGCCATGAGCTTCGGCTCGATCAGCCGCGAGGCCCATACCACTCTCGCCATCGCCATGAACCGCATCGGGGGCAAGTCGAACACCGGGGAGGGCGGCGAGGAATCCGACCGCTACAAGCCGCTGCCCAACGGCGATTCGATGCGCTCGGCCATCAAGCAGGTGGCCTCGGGCCGCTTCGGCGTGACGGCGGAATATCTCGTCAACGCTGACGACTTGCAGATCAAGATGGCGCAGGGCGCCAAGCCGGGCGAAGGCGGTCAGCTCCCCGGCTACAAAGTCGACAAGAACATCGCGCGCGTGCGCCATTCGACGCCGGGCGTGGGGCTGATCTCCCCGCCGCCGCACCACGACATCTACTCGATCGAGGATCTGGCCCAGCTCATCCACGACCTCAAGAACGTGAACCCCGAGGCGCGTGTCTCGGTCAAGCTGGTGTCCGAGGTGGGGGTCGGCACGGTGGCGGCCGGCGTCAGCAAGGCGCGCGCCGACCATGTCACCATCGCCGGATTCGAAGGCGGCACGGGGGCGAGCCCGCTCACCTCGCTCACCCACGCCGGCTCGCCTTGGGAGATCGGCCTCGCCGAGACGCAGCAGACGCTCGTGCTCAACGGCTTGCGCGGCCGCATCGCCGTGCAGGTGGACGGCGGCTTGCGCACCGGGCGCGACGTGGTGGTGGGGGCCCTCCTGGGCGCCGACGAGTTCGGCTTCGCGACCGCGCCCCTCATCGCGGCCGGCTGCATCATGATGCGCAAATGCCATCTCAATACCTGCCCGGTCGGCATCGCGACGCAAGACCCGGTCTTGCGCAAGCGCTTCACCGGCGAGCCCGAGCATGTGATCAACTATTTCTTCTTCGTCGCCGAGGAGGTCCGCGCGCTGATGGCGCGGCTCGGCTTCCGGACCTTCAAAGAGATGATCGGCCAGGTCGGCAAGCTCGACATGCGCCGCGCCATCGATCATTGGAAGGCGAAGGGCGTCGATCTGAGCCGCATTCTCCATCCCGCCGCCGTGCGACCCGGGGTCGCCACCTACAATAGCGAGCGGCAGGAGCATCATCTCGAGAAGGCGCTCGACAACGAGCTGATCGCGGCCGCGCGGACGGCGATCGAGACCGGCGAACCGCTGCGCCTCGAGCGCGAGATCAGGAACGTCAACCGCACGGTCGGCGCCATGCTCTCTGGCGAGATCGCCAAGCGGCACGGCCATGCCGGCCTGCCCGAGGACACCATATCGATCCGCTTCCGCGGCACCGCGGGCGGCAGCTTCGGCACCTTTCTCGCCCACGGCGTCACCCTCGAGCTCATCGGCGACGCCAACGACTATGTCGGCAAGGGACTCTCCGGCGGCCGCCTCGTGGTGCGCCAGCCGCCCGGCGTCGCGCGCGATCCCACCGAGAATATCATCGTCGGCAACACCGTGCTCTATGGCGCGATCGCCGGCGAGGCCTATTTCGAGGGCGTCGCCGGCGAGCGCTTCGCGGTGCGCAATTCCGGCGCGATCGCGGTGGTCGAGGGCACCGGCGATCATGGCTGCGAATATATGACGGGCGGCGTCGCGGTCGTGCTGGGCGACACCGGGCGCAATTTCGCCGCCGGCATGTCGGGCGGCATCGCTTATGTCTACGACCCGGAGGGACGCTTCAAGAGCCTGTGCAATCTCGCCATGGTGGATCTCGAGCCGCTCGCCCGATCTGATCCTGCGGCGACGGACGACCCCGAGCGGCCGCATCAGCGCGCTTTGAGCGTCGAGAACGGCGGCATGGGCGACCCGCTTCGCTTCGACGCCGAGCGGCTGCGCATCCTGGTCGAGCGGCATCATCTCTATACCGGGAGCGCGCGGGCGCGCGCGCTGCTCGACGACTGGGATGCGGCGCTCGGCAAATTCGTCAAGGTGATGCCGAAGGACTTCCGGCGCGCGCTCCTCGAGCTCAAGGCCGAGCGGCAAGCCGCCAAAGCCGTCGCCGCCGCCGAATAATCGCAAGCAATCGTCCCAGGACCGCTGATGGGCAAGCCGACCGGCTTTCTTGAGATCGAGCGCCAGGATCGCGGCTACGACAAGCCCGACGTGCGTCGCAAATCATGGCGCGAGTTCGTCAAGCCGTTGCCCGAGCCCGAGCTCGCGCGGCAGGCGGCGCGCTGCATGGATTGCGGCATCCCGTTCTGCCACGAGGGCTGCCCGGTCAACAACATGATCCCGGACTGGAACAATCTCGTCTACCGCGACCAATGGAAGACGGCGCTGCAGACGCTGCATTCGACCAACAATTTCCCGGAATTCACCGGCCGCATCTGCCCCGCGCCCTGCGAGGCGGCCTGCACGCTCAACATCGACGACAATCCCGTCACCATCAAGACGATCGAATGCGCCATCGTCGATCGCGGCTGGCAGGAAGGCTGGATTCACCCGCTCGTCTCGCCGCGCGCCAGACGGGCACGCGCGTCGCCGTCGTGGGCTCGGGGCCGGCGGGCCTCGCTTGCGCGCAGCAGCTCGCGCGCGTCGGCCATGGCGTCACCCTTTTCGAGAAGAGCGACCGCATCGGCGGTCTGCTGCGCTACGGCATCCCCGACTTCAAGATGGAGAAGCCTCTCATCGACCGGCGCATCGAGCAGATGGCGGCCGAGGGCGTCGAGTTTCGCACCAGCGTCGAGGTCGGCGTAAAGCTTCCCCTCGCCAAGCTGCTCGACGATTACGATGCGGTCGTGCTGGCCGGCGGAGCGGAATGGCCGCGCGATCTGGAGGTGCCGGGACGCGAGCTCGACGGGGTTCATTTCGCCATGGATTACCTGACGCAGCAGAACAAGCGCCTGGCAGGCGACGCGGAGGCGGTGGCCGCACCCCAGGGCACGATCAACGCCAAGGACTGCCACGTAATCGTGGTGGGCGGCGGCGACACGGGCTCCGACTGCATCGGCACCGCGGCGCGCCAGGGGGCCCTTTCGATCACGCAGCTCGAGATCATGCCCAAGCCTCCGGCGAGGGAGAACAAGGCGCTGGTCTGGCCCGACTGGCCGTTGAAACTGCGCAGCTCCCATGCCCATGAAGAGGGCTGCGAACGCGACTGGTCGGTGCTGACCCAGCGGCTCCTCGGCTCGAACGGCCGCGTCGAGGCGCTCGAATGCGTGCGTGCCGATTGGACCAAGGGGCCCGACGGCCGCCTCGCGATGACGAAGATTCCGGACAGTGAGTTCCACCTCAAGGCCGATCTGGTGCTCCTTGCGATGGGGTTTCTCGGCCCCCTCAGGCCGGGAATGATCGAGGAGGCCGGCGTAGCACTCGACGGCCGCGGCAATGTATTGGCCGATACGCTCGACTATCGCAGCTCCGTTCCCAAGCTCTTCGCCGCGGGCGACATGCGCCGCGGTCAATCGCTGGTCGTCTGGGCGATCCGCGAGGGCCGGCAATGCGCACGCGCAGTCGACGAGTTCCTGATGGGAACGAGCCAGCTTCCGCGCTGAATGGCGTCGCTCCGCGGCGCCGACAAAAGACGGTGCCATGATCAAGGCGGTCATCTGGGACTTCGGCGGCGTGCTCACCACAAGCCCCTTCGCGAGCTTCGCCCGCTTCGAGCGCGAGCGCCGGCTGCCGCGCGACTTCATCCGCTCGATCAACGCGGCCAACCATCTCGACAACGCCTGGGCCAGGATCGAGCGCGGCGAGATCGATCATACGGCCTTCGACGCGGCGTTCGCGAGCGAGAGTCGCGCGCTCGGGCATGAGGTGCGCGGCGCCGACGTGCTGCCGCTTCTCGTCGGCGAGATGCGGCCCGACATGATCGAGGCCTTGCGGCGCATCCACGGGCGGCTCAAGACCGGTTGCATCACCAACAACCTGCCGACCGCCGCTTCGAGCGACGTAGCCGGTCTCTTCAAGGCGGAGATCATGACCCTCTTCGACCATGTCATCGAGAGCGCGAAGATCGGCCTCCGCAAGCCCGACCCGCGGATCTACGCGATGATGGTGGACGCGCTCGGAGTCGAGGCCGCGGCTTGCGTCTATCTCGACGATCTCGGCATCAACCTCAAGCCCGCGCGTGCGATGGGCATGAAGACGATCAAGGTCGCCGAATTGACCGCCGCGATCGACGAGCTCGAGGCCATCCTCGGCTTCCCGCTGCGCTGAGGATGCCGCGCGGCGGGTCCTCGAGGACGCGGCCGCGCTAATGCTGGCGGGCGCGAACGATATAGGCCTGGATGGTCTCCTCGCCCAGCGCCCGCGTGGCCTCCAGGCGGTGGAGGCCCGTCACCAGCACGAAGCGGTCCTTGTCGCGGCGCAGCTGAATGGGCGTCTGCAAGCCGCTTTCGATGATGCTCTCGGCGATGGCCTCGACCTTCTTCGCGTCCAGGGTCGGCTGCAGCCGCGCGGGCACGTATATCTCTTCGAGCCGCACGGCGACCGACTTCATCAGCATGACGCTACCGCCCGCCGCGACGCGCGCGCCATCAGCTGTCGGGATAATCGATGGCGAGGATGGTGAGGGCCGTCTCGCCGGCGGGCCGCTGCCAAGTCACCGTGTCGCCGACGCGATGGCCCATCAGGGCCTCCGCCAGCGGAGACTTCACGTTGATGAGGCCGCGCGCGGGATCGGCCTCCGCCGCGCCCACCAGCCGATAGGCGCGGCTCTCCCCTTCCTCGCCTTTGACGGTGACGCGCGCGCCGAAGGCGACGCTGTCGCTATGGCCGGCATGCTGGCTGGGGTCGATCACCTTCGCCGCGGCGAGCTGCAGCTCGGCGATACGCTGGCGGCGGCGCGCGCGCGTCAATGCGGCCTTGTCCTCGGGTGAGCTGGCCTCGCGCAGGCGCGCGACCTCGGCCAGGGCCTGCTCAAGCTCGGCCTTCAGGCGCTCGAATCCGGCCGGCGTCAGGAGAACGGGCTCCTCGATGGCGGGGACGCCCAGCTCCTCGTCGGTCGGCGGCCGATCCTCGTCGGCCTCTTTCACGAATGCGCGGCTCACGACAACCTGCTTCTCGACAAAAGCCGTGCTCGCCGGGGAGGGCCGGCGCCCCAGGACATCAGTCTACCGCGAACCGCCGCCCGCCGCCAATTGCCTCATGAATATGGCCGCGCTGTGCCATCGGGCGTGGAAGACGGCGGAATCGCCGAGCTTACGCCGTCCCCATATTTGACAATCCGATGAAATCGCTCTTGCCGATCTCGATGCCGCAATGGCGCAGGATCGCGTAGGCGGTCGTCACGTGGAAATAGAAATTGGGCAGCGCGTAATTGATCAGGTAATTCTGCCCCTTGAACCTGCGGAGCTGGCCGGCGACCTTGATCGCGATCTCTCGGTCCTCGGAGCCGTCGATCTGCGCCGGCTTGAGCCCCTTGATGAATGCGACGGTCCGCGCGAGCCGCTTCTTCAATTCCTCGAAGCTCGTCTCGGTATCGGCAAAGACCGGCAATTCGACCCCCGCCAGGCGGCCGCAAGCGCCTTTCGCCTGATCGGTGGCAATCTGCACCTGCCGCACCAGGGGAAACATGTCGGGATAGAGCCGCGTCTGCAGCAGCACGGTAGGGGTCGATCTTGCGCGCCGCGGCCTGCGCCGCCGCCTTGTCGAGAATCGCGGAAAGGCTTTCCAGCATTTGCAGATAGGCCGGCACGGACGCCTGATACATCGAAATCGTCATCTTCTCCTCCCCGGATCGAGCCCGGCTTGCCGCCGCGCGGCCGCCGCGCGCGAATATGGCATGGCTGCGGCCGCGATGCGAGACGCAGGCGGCGCTCTTCTCGGCCCAGGCCTGAGAGCAGAGCCTAGAAAAGCGAGATCAGCAAGATGGCGACGAGAAGTGCTCCGATAAGCGAAAGATAGAAATTGAGATGCCCCGACTGGATGATCCGCAGTCTCGCGGCCAGTCCGGTGACCAGCCGCTCCAGCGGCACGAAGAGATATGGCCCGAAGACGGGCGCCACGTCATGGGAGAAGACCAGCCGCCTGATAAAGTAGGGCTTGCCGTTCAACTCGCGCGCGGCTTCGCGCTCGGTCTGCACGGTTGGCCGATAGATGAAGCTGTAGAAGGTGCGCAGGGCGTTGGAGAACGTGAAGGCCGTGGTCGCGGCGCGCTGCGGCTCCTTGTCGTGGCCGCCATACCAGACAGGCGCGCGCCGCACGCCCCGCCGCAGCGACAGAAGCAAGAGGGCCGACGGCAGCAAGGCCAGCAGCGGCATGGCGATGACGAGCTTGCTCGGCGAGATGAAGGCGAATTTCGCCGTCAGCGGCACCAGAAGCCAGCCGTCGCGCATCGCCGCTGGGGCATCCGCCCCGAAGATCGCGAACGAGGCGCTGCTCAGCGCGCGGAGCCATAGCGGCATGCCCGCCGCGAGGAGTAGAACGAGCGCGCCCAGGACGCCGACCGCGACCGCCGTTCCGGCGGACACCGCCGCGCCATTCCGTGGCGCGCGCCCCAGCAGGCCGATGCCGAATAGCTTGACGGAGACCGCGAAGGATATCGCCGCGGTGAGCGCCAGCCCGGCTCCGGCAAGGGCCGCCGTCATGCGGCTCGCCAGGCCGGCGAGATGGAACCCTTGGAAGAAGGTCTGGAAGAGATACCATTCGCTGACGAATCCGGCCTGGGGCGGCATCGCCGCCAGGCTCATCGCCGCGAAGAGCGCGCCCACGCCGAAGACCCAGGAGCTGCGCGCGAGAAGCCCGCGCTGAACGAGCATATAGTTTCCCGCCGCGCGGTAGACGCCGTCGGCGGAGAGGAACATGGCTCCTTTGGCGAGGGCGTGGCCTGCGAGGTGGATCAGCGCGACGGTCCAGGCGAGGCCGGCCAGTTCCGTCAGGCCGTCCTGGCGGAACATCAGCGCCGCGCCCAACAGGCAGACCGCGATCGAGCCGTTCTCTGCGGAGGACAGGCTCAGGACCTCGCGCCATGCTTCCTGCTGGAAGGCGTAGAGCGCCGTCAGGATGGCGCTAAGCACGCCGATCGCCACGATGAAAATGCCGGCTATGGAGACGGGCAGGCCGGGAGCGGCGGGCAGCCAAAGGATGAGGCCGCGGGCGAGCGCGAAGAACGCGGCGTTCAAGACGACGCCCGAGAGGAGCGCCCCCGTGGCGCCGCTCCCGGCCCCGTAGGTTCCCGGAAACCATTCGTAGAACGGCAGCAGCCCAAGCTTCGCGCCGAAGCCGATCAGCAGGAGGAGGCCGACGAAGAGCAGCTCCCCGTGCGGCATGGTGCGCGCGCCGGCGGCGAAGTCGGAGAAGGACAGGCTGCCGCTGCGTTCGGCCAAGAGGACGAAGGCGAGCATGAGGGCCACCGATCCGGCTTCGAGAAGGGCGAGCATGAAGAGCACGGGACGGCCACTATCGGGCGCCAGGCTCTCGCCCAGAATCATGACCGCGCCGCCGAGGCCCATGATCTCCCAGGCGACGAGGAAGCTCAGCGCGTCCTGCAGCCCGAATACGCCGAGCGCGCCCACGAGGCTCGCCGCCGCGCCGAAGATCCAGCCCTGCTGCCGGCGCGCCGGCGTGCCGAGCCAGCAAGCGAGAACGGCGCCGGGCAGGCCGAACCCCAGCAGCCAGAGGGCATCCGGCGACAAAAGAAAAGTCGATCCGGTTATGCCCAGCCCGAACGGCGTATGAACGGCGGCGAAGCCGTCCGGCAAAGCGACCACGGCGAGCGCCAGGAGCGCGAGCCCACCGAGGCAGATCAGCCCCCGGGCGGCCGGCAAGAAGCGCCCGGTCAAGGCTACGGCGGCCGCGATCAGCCAAGCCGCAAGGGCGGCGACGAGAAGGTCATTCGGCAAGCCGGCCTCCGCTCGCTCTTTGTGGCATGCGATCCAGGAACATCAGAAGCGCCTCGATGAGCGCCGCCGGATTGGGCGGACATCCCGGCAGATAGAGATCGACAGGCAGCACGCCTTCGAGCCCGTGGCCGCAGGCATATCCCCCATCCGCGATCCCGCCCGAGACCGCGCATGTGCCCACGGCCATGACCCAGCGCGGCTCGGGCATCGCCTCGTAGGCGCGCAGCAAGGGCTCCCGCATCGCGTAGGTCACCGGACCCGTCACCAGCAGCAGATCCGCGAAGCGCGGCGAGGGCGTGAAGAAGATGCCGAGGCGATGCAGGTTGTAGAAGGGGTTGTTGAGGGCCTGGAGCTCCGACTCGCAACCGTTGCAGGAGCCTGTATCGACATGCCTGATATGCAGGCTGCGGTGAAATCCACGCCGCGATTCGGGCTCCCTGCCCTTCCGGCCGGCGCGCGCCTCCGTCGCGGAGAGCACCAAGTCCGCGCGGTCGCGCACCCCGAAGGCCCAATCGAACGAGCTCGCAGCCGCACCCGTAGGGCAGGCCTCGACGCAAAGCTGGCACACGACGCACCGTCCGTAATCGACCTCCAGCCTCGCTTCCCCTGACTGCTCCTTATCGACCGTGATCGCGCGGGTGGGACAGACGGCCGCGCATTCCGCGCAACCACTGTCGCAATGCGCGGGCTCGAAACGCGGCATGCCGACGAGGCCGTCCTGGCCATGCTCTTGCGGGCGCTCGGGCCAAGCGGTCGTCGCCTTGCCTTTATACAGGCCGAACAGGGTCCAGAACGGCATCGCGCGCCTCTAACGATCGCAGCCGGCGACAGTGAGGCCGAAGCTGGCCTCGTTGATGGCATAGTCCATCATGTTGCTGTCATGCACGGTGAGCGGAAAGACCCGCCAATTGGAGAAGGACGGAGACTTGACCTTGGCGCGCGAGAGCACGCCGTCGTCGCCGAAATGGACGGCATAGAACAAGGAGCCGCGCGGGCTTTCCGCCCAGCCGAGCCCTTCCGAATTGGGCGGTGGGACGCAAGCCGTCCTGACCGGCCCCTCTTCGAGCAAGAGCAGGACCCTTTGTATGAGGCCGATGCTGGCCTCGATCTCCTCCATGCGCACCTGCGCGCGGGCATGGGCGTCGCCGCTCGCCTTCGAAGGCACGATCAAGGGCAGCTCGGCGTAGGCCGCGTAGGGATGGTCCCGGCGCAGGTCGCGATCGAGACCGGAGGCCCGCTGGATGGGGCCCGTGGCTCCCTGGTCGATCGCGGCCTGACGATCGAGCACGCCCGTCGTGATCAAACGATCGAGATGGCTGTTGGTGCCTTCGAGCATCGCCGCGTAGGCGGCCAGGTCCTCGCGCAGCGCTCCTAGCGCTTCGCCCAGCCATGGCTTCGGGTCCAAGTCGCGGCGCAAGCCCCCGGGGATCAGCAGGCTGCGCAGGAACCGGCTTCCCGTGAGACGCGCATTGATCTGCTTGGCGCGCTCCTCCAGGAGCTTGCCTTCGGCTTCGCCCACCTTGAGCGTGGTGGTATGGGCGAGATGCCCCAAATAATGGAGATGATTGTAAAGCCGCTCGAGCTCGCCGAGCAGCGAGCGGAGCATGCGGGCACGCGGCGGCAGCTCGCATGAGGCGGCTTCCTCGACGGCTTGGCAGAAGGCGAGAGCGTGCGCGAAGCTGCCGACGCCGGAGACGCGCTCGGCGAGAATCGTAGCGGCGGCGAGCGAGCGTCCCTCGAAGCGCCTCTCCATGCCGCGATGCTTGAAGAAAAGCTGCGGCTGCAAGTGGAGGATATGTTCGCCCACATAGAAGAAGACGAGCTCGACGGATTCCACCACGTCGGCGCGCACCGGTCCGAAGGGCAGGCGCTGGACATCCGGGCTCGCGATTTCCGGAGCGCGGCCGATGGCCGCTTCGAAGGGCAGCAGCGTGTCCGCCGGGTAGCGCGGGTCGAGCGGCGGCAGGACCGGCCTTGCGCCCTCATGCAGCACAAGACGGTAAGGCTCGGGATGGCCGACGAACTGCACGCCGAACAGATCGGTGATCTCGCGCTCGTACCAGCCCAAGAGGGGGCTGATCCCGGCCAGGCTCGGCACCAGGCCGCGCGCCTCGAAACGCCAGACGACGAAAGGCTCGCCCGGCGCGCGGGCAGCGACATAGCGCAGCTCGACGCGGCCCGGCCGGTGATACCAGCCATAGACCATCTGCATTCGTCCGCCGGCCTCGATCAGGCGACCGACAGCTGCCGCGAGCTTCTCCGGCTCGATCGAGATGAGCTCGGTTTGCCTCATGGCATCGCCGGCGAGAGGGATTGCGCAATCGACGTCAGATAGTTCCAGAGGCCGGCGGGCCACCATAGGCCGAGCACCAGCAGCGGTATGAGCGAGAGCCACAAGGGCGCTGCGCACCAGGCGCTGATGACGTTCTTGGGCGGCGCGCCCGTCTGCGGGCCAGCGTAGAACATCGAGCGGAAATGATTGAGAAACCCGATGAAGATCACGATGAGGAGGAGCGCCATCACATAAACCGCCCAGGAGAAGGACGGGGTCATGCCGGCTCGCATGATGGTGAACTCGCTCATGAACAGGCCGAACGGCGGCGCGCCCGTGATGGCGACGGCGCCCGCGAGCCACAGCGCGCCCTGGGAGGGGAAATGCTCGCCGACGTCGCGGATTTCCCCAATCTCCTTCGTTCCGTAGGCCCGCATCATGTTCCCCGCGCCGAAGAACATGAGGGACTTGTTGAGAGAATGATTGAGCATGTGGTAGAGCGCGCCCGCGATGCCGAGAGCACCGCCGAAGCCGAAGCCGAGGGCGACGACACCCATATGCTCGATGCTCGAATAGGCCATCAGCCGCTTGATCCCCTCTTGCCGCACGATGAAGAGCGCGCCGATGAACAGCGACAGGGCGCCGAGGGCCACGAGGGCGAACTGCGGCAGCAATCCGAGGCCTGCGGCACGCGTCACGGCGAGGAACCGCACGATCCCGATCATGGCGGTGTTCAGGAGTGCGCCCGACAGCATGGCGGAGACCGGCGCCGGGCCTTCGCTATGCGCATCAGGGAGCCAGCTATGCATGGGGGCCAGGCCGACCTTCGTGCCGTAGCCCACGAGCACCAGCAGGAAGGCCAGGATCATCAATGTCGGATCGATGCGAGGCGCCGCTCCGCTCAGGACCGACCAGGTCATCTTGTATGTCGGGCCGAGGACGAAGCTGCCGCCCCAATAGAACAGAATTGTCCCGAGCAGCGCCAGGCTGATCCCCGCCGACACCACCATGATGTATTTCCACGCGGCCTCCGTGCTCTCGGCGGCCTGCTCGAACGCCACCAGAAAAGTGCTCACCAAGGTGGTCAGCTCGATGGCGATCCAATAGAGGCCGATGTTGTTCATGAAGGGGGCGACGAGCGTCGTGAACCCGAAGGCGGCGAACAGCGCGTAGAACCTATAGAGGCGCTCGTCCTCGTCCAAGAGCCGCATGTAGCCGACCGCATAGATCGACGCGAGGAAATAGACGATCGACGTGCAGAGAACGACCCACACCGATACGCGATCGACGATCACGTAGTCGTTCCAGAACAAGCTCTCCTTGCCGTCGATGAGAAATGGCAGAGGAACGGCGCAAGCGAAGGATATCGCGCTCGCGAACAGGTTCAATGCCTCCGCGATGCGAGCGCGCCGGGCGAGAAGGCAACCCGCCGCCGTCGCAAGCGGCGCCGCCGCGAGGCAAAAGACGAGCCAGCCCACCATCAACCCACCAGCCTTTTGAGCTTGAGGCTGCTCGTCGTGCCGGCATGGGTCTGCAGATAGCTCACCAGTACGCCGAAGCAGGCCACCACGATGAGCAGGTCGAACAGGATGACGAGCTCGATCAATAGCGGCATGCCGGGCACGAGGATCTGCGAGCCGAGAAAAATGCCGTTCTCGAGCACGAGAAGCCCCAGGATCTGGCTGATCGCCTCATGGCGGACCGCGAGCATGAGGAAGCCGATAAGCTTCATCGACAGCATGACGGTGAGCGCGAGCTCGGCGACCGTCAGCGCGAGCCCGAAGCGGGAGGAGACGTGATAGGACACCGCGAGCGCGAACATCACGAAAAGCGCGCCCACCACGAGGCTCGTGCTGGGCTGCAGGATCACGTGAATTTCGCGGTCGATCTCCAGCCGCCGGATGATGCGCCATACCAGGTACGGCAGCAGCAGGCCGCGAAACAGCAGCGTGAGGACGGCGACAAGATAGAGCTCGGAATAACCGCTATAGAAGCCGACGGCCGCGGAAAGCGCGGCGATGCTCCAGGATTCCGCCGCGAAGGCGTAGAGATAGTTCTTGAGCCAGCGCGATCCGAGCATGACGAAGGCCAGCAAAAGGCTCGCGATCGCCAAGAGGCTGAAGAGCGAGGAGGCGAGCGGATCGAGATGATGGATCGGCATGGTCGCTTAGCTCAGCTGCGTGCCGATGATGGAAAGGATCGCCAGCAGGAACGATGCGGCCAGCGGCTCCTGATAGCGATAGAAGCGCAAGCGCGACTGCGCGGTCTCGACGAACGCGACGACGCAGGCGACGGCCACGAACTTGAGCAGCAGCGCCGCAGCGGCCGCCGCCGCGCCGATGGCGGTTCCCCGGATCGAGAGGCCCCAAGGGAGGATGAGCACGTTGCAGAAGATCGTGTAGAGGATGAACTGCTTCATCATCGACGCCCACTTTATGAGCGCCAGCAAAGGGCCAGAATATTCCAGGATGCGCCCCTCCTCGATCATGTAGACCTCGATATGGGTGCTCGAGTGGATCGGCATGCGGTCCGTCTCGACGAGGAGCAGGATGAAGAATGCCGCCACGAGGAGAAGATGCGCCGGGCTGAAATAGACCGCCCAGCTCGATACCAGCAGATGGTTGACGACGAACGGCAGCATCGCCTTGGCGAGAAGCGTGATGCCGACGAAGACCAGGATGAGGGTCGGCTCCGCGAGGATGGCGACCATCACGGCGCGGCTCGATCCGATGCCGCCATAGGCGCTCGCCGTATCGAGCCCGGCGAGGATGATCATGAAGGAGCCGAGCGTGAGTACGAGGCCACCGCCCAGGATGTCTCCCATGTCAGAGAGGGGCAGCGGATAGTTCGTCAGGACGGGAATGAGGATGGGCACGACGAGCATGCAGGTGAAGGCGACGAGCGGCGCCGCCCAGAACAGCCAGGACGCCGTGTCGGGCACCACGATCTGCTTCCGGAATAGCTTCCAGAGGTCGCGGTAGGGTTGGAAAATGCCGGGCCCTTGGCTTCGCTGCACCCGTTCCTCGAACTGGGTGATGATGCCCTGGAGGAGCGGCGCCAGCAGCAGCACCGTCAGGACCTGGTCGATCTGCAGCAGAATATCCCGCGCGGTCATGCCACAGGCCATCCTTGCTGCGGCGATCCGCCGAGGAGTCTTCGAAGCGGGCAAAATGCCAATGTCGCGGGGGGGCGCGCGGGGCTTCTCATGCAAACTCCTCCTGCCGTCCGAAGACGCTATGCAGGAGTCATCAGCCCCAAGGGCGGTTTGACGGCGAACTCCATCGCCTTGATTCGGCAATAGCTAAATCGGTCGATCGATTTTGTCAATGGCGGAAGCGCGTCGCCCTGCTCGATTCAGCCGGCGCCGTCGCGGATCGAGGGCGACTCGGAGGCAGCGGCCCACGACGTCGACCGAACGCTCTTGGGCTCGCCTTGCTCCGGTCGCGCGCGAATCACGCCTTCACAAGCCGCGGCGGCCAACGCTCGGGCCGCGCGGGCCGATCGGGACGATCCGAGCCGTCCAAGACGAACTTGAGCGCGTTCGCCTCGTCGGTTTCCCGGCGGGCGAACCGCACCGCATCCTCGCGCTTAAAAAAAATCCCCAACACCATCCCGTCCGACCGCAGCGCATACCAGCGCCCAAGCTGGTTTTGAAAAATCTGGAACACCGAGGTTCGATCCGCGTGACGCGATCGAGGGACCTCAGTGGAAGGTTGGGCAGAGGGCATCCATCAGGCTCCTTTGCGGCGATGCAAGCCGGCCGCAAATCGTACCGGCCAACGGTCGTAATTAAGGTGGTGGCTGGTAAAAAATCCATGCGATCTTGCGCCGCCAAATCTAAAAAAGGACGATGTCCGGCGCGCGCCACAGCGCGCATTTTCATGCGCGCGACCGACGAACCACATCGAAATTTTATGCCGATGGACGATATAGAGGAGCATGTCTCGACTCTGGTCGAGGGAGTGAGCCATGCCGCGTACAAGATCGATCGCCACGCAAATGCTGCTCAACCGGCGTAGGCTGCCGCAGAGCGCGCTCGCGGCATTCTGTGCTTTGCTCATGGCGGCGTCGGTTTTGCCCGCCCCCGCCCGCGCGCTGTCCTGGCCGAAGCCGACCCCCGGCAGCACCTGCTTCGCGCCGCCACCGCCGACGCCTCACCCGCCCAAGCACCCTCCTGGATGTTGATGCTGCGGTCGGGGCCACGAATTTCCTGATCGGCTCGGCCTGGAGCCATCTCGCCTACGGCCGCTTCTGCGGGTTATTGCCGCTTGAGGCACGGGCCGTTTCGTCAGTACGGCCATCTTGTTCGAATCAACCTCTTAGCGGCCGATCTACCGGACCGAGTATCTTGTCGCGTTCTTGACCGCCGGCATTACCGCCACAGAGCTCGAGCGGCAAATCACCTGAATGGATGACAAGGCTGCGGCATCATGGAATTTTGGTTTCGGGGTACTAGCATGGAGATACTCGCTATATTGGCCGCTTAGGTCGATAAATTTAGCGCAACCCCTGAGTTAAAAAAGCTGCCCCCATGCCTACTTTTGAAAATAGGGCCGCGGGCGGCTTCGGGGAAGATATCGCAAATAGTTGAATTAACTAGCGAGATCATTCACTTTATCCTGACATGGTTGATCTCGCCATGGCGTGAACAGCTCGTTTGTGCGCGCATTTGGCGCTCGTTGATCGCAACACCGAGGAGAGGGATATATGAACGGGAACGACGCTTCTGCCGTCAAACGCATCAAGCAGCTGGACCAAGAACGGGCTACTTTGATTGAAGGCGCGAAGAAGGAAGCACTGGCGCGCGCCAACGACGCCGTGGCCGACCTCAAAGCATTGGGATTCACCTACCGACTCGTCATAGATGGACCTGTAACCCGCAAGCTAATCGGCAGAAAAGGCACGCGCACGGTCAAAGACGGGCCCTGCCCTGTTTGTGAATTCAAGACGCACCCGCTTCACGATGCGCGGAAGCATCGTGCGCAAGGAAAGCGGAAGCGGCCCTTCACGCCGAAACAGCTTGAGGAAATCGGGCTTCGAAAGGTTTAGGCGGCTTCTTTTCTCTACCTATCGTCCCGTCTAACTTGCGGCCCTCGCGTTTCGGACGATATGATTCTCCAGAGACCTCCTCCGCGATCCGGGCGCCCGAATTGTCAGGCCTTGACAGTGCGGAGGAGGCCATGCCCGCATGGCAAGGCACTTATCTCGATGGCGATCACCTGGGCGCGCAGGGGGGTGCCGAGTTCAATGCACTCGGCATAGAAGGGATAGTAGCGTCGGGCGTTCGGACGCCATCTTCGTCGGTACGCTCTCCTATCCTCCCGTCGCCGCCTTATGCGCCTCCGCCATGGCGCCGAGCGTGGGGTACTCCGCGTCGGGCCCGACGGGCATCGCCGGCGGCATGGTGGCGCCCCAACCCTTCTTTCCCTTGCGCCGGTTGATCCAGACCGTTGTCATGCCGAGGCGCTTCGCCGGCACATGGTCATGGAACAAGCTTTGCGCCACATGCAGGATCGCCGGTTGCTCGACTCCCATCGCGGCGAGGCGGCGGAAAGTCTCGAGGAAATGGGTCCGGTTCGGCTTGTAGCTCCCTACCTCTTCGGCCGTGACCACGGCGTCGAAAGCGACGCCGAGCCGGCGCGCGCTATGGGCGAAGGAGGCCTTGTCGATGTTCGAGACGACGACGAGCTTGTAATGGCGCTGCAAATAGGCGAGCGCCGCCGGGCTGTCGGGAAAGGCGGGCCAGTCCCTGACCGAGTTGCCGATCGCCTGGCATTGCGCCGTCGAGACGCCGACGCCGAAGTGCTTCGCCAGCGCCTCGAGGGTCGCACCGAGCAGAAGCGGATAGAGCAACGCCGGCTGTTCCGCCTGGATGCGCGATTCCGCCTCGGCGAAGGCAGCGAGCAATTCCTCGTCCCCCGCATTGACGCGCTCGCGCTCGCGCCAGGGCGCGAGGGCCGCGAGGATTCCGCTCTCCCAATCGATCAGGGTGCCGTAGCAATCGAAGGTCAGCGCGCGGAATTTCCGCCAATCCATGCGTTGTCCTTTCCGGTCGGCCGCAGCCCCTCGCGGCGCCGCAACTTTACCCCGCCGGGCGACAAGACCATAATCCCGCGAATTCGCCGACGGGGGACGGTAATGCTGGTAGGCGTGCCCAAGGAGATCAAGACCCACGAATACCGCGTCGGGCTCGTGCCGGCGAGCGTGCGCGAGCTGGTCCATCACGGCCACCAGGTGGTGGTGCAGAGCGGCGCCGGCGCCGGCATCAATTTCGACGATGCCTCTTATCGCGCGGCCGGGGCCAAGGTCGCGCACACGGCCGAGGAAGTGTTCGCCGCCGCGGAGATGGTCGTCAAGGTCAAGGAGCCGCAGGAGAGCGAATGCCGTATGCTGGGCCCAGGGCAGGTTCTGTTCACCTACCTCCATCTCGCCGCCGACAAGCTGCAGGCCGAGGCGCTCGTCAAATCGGGCTGCACGGCGATCGCCTACGAAACGGTGACGGACGCGGCTGGGGGGCTGCCGCTGCTGGCGCCGATGAGCGAGGTCGCGGGCCGCATGTCGATCCAGGTGGGCGCCCACTGCCTGGAGAAGGAGCAAGGCGGCTCGGGCGTTCTATTGGGCGGCGTGCCGGGCGTGCCCTCGGCCAAGGTGGTGATCCTGGGCGGCGGCGTCTCGGGAACGAACGCCGCGCGCATGGCGATGGGGCTCGAGGCGAACGTCATCGTCGTCGACCGCTCGCTCAAGCGGCTCTACGAGCTCGATCTCCAGTTCGGCGCCAAGCTGCACACCATGTTCTCGACCGTGGACGCGATCGAGCAGGAGGTGCTCACGGCCGATCTCGTGGTGGGCGCGGTGCTCGTGCCTGGCGCCGCGGCGCCCAAGCTCGTGACGCGCGAGATGGTGCGCAACATGCGGCGCGGCTCGGTCATCGTCGATATCTCGATCGATCAGGGCGGCTGCTTCGAGACGAGCCGCCCCACGACGCATGCCGAGCCGACCTACGTCGAGGAGGGCGTGGTGCATTATTGCGTGACCAACATGCCGGGCGCGGTCGCGCGCACCTCGACCGTGGCGCTGAACAACGCCACCCTGCCCTTCGCGCTTGCCCTCGCCGACAAGGGGGCGAAGCAGGCCCTCGCCGAGAACCGTCATCTGCGCGACGGGCTCAATGTCCATCGCGGCCACATCACCAACAAGGCCGTCGCGCGGGATCTTGGGCTCGACTATTTGCCGGCGGAGAAGGCGATGGCGGGATGATGGGCGGCGTCCCTCCTCCGATGGCCGAAGCGATGGCTGCAAGACTGGAAGTGACGGAAGGCGATATCACCCAACTCGCGGTCGATGCCATCGTGAACGCGGCGAACCAGTCGCTGCTCGGCGGCGGCGGGGTCGACGGCGCGATCCACCGCGCAGCGGGACCCGAGCTGCTCGAGGAATGCCGCCTGCTCGGCGGCTGCGCAACCGGCGGGGCCAAGGCCACCAAGGGCCATCGCCTTCCCGCGCGCTGGGTGATCCATGCGGTCGGGCCGCGCTGGCGGAACGGCACTCATGGCGAGGGTGAATTGCTCGCGGGCTGCTACCGAAATGCGCTCGCTCTCGCGGGCGAGCTGGGCGCGCGCAGCATCGCCTTTCCGGCGATCTCGACCGGCATCTACCGCTTTCCGCTCGAGGCCGCCGCCCGCATCGCGATCGAGACGGTGGGCGACGAGCTTCCGCGCTGGCCGGAGATCGAGCAAGTGGTCTTCTGCTGCTTCGGCGCCGAGGTGGCGCTCCTCTATCGCCGGCTTCTCGGTATCGCGTGACGGCGGGCGCAGGGGATCGGCGCCGGGTCATCGTTCCTTCGTTAATGATTCGTAATTCCTTCGTTAAATAAGAGTGATCATGATCGGACGCGATTCGAGCAGATCAGGCAGGCCGGCATGAGCGTCCGTAACCTCAAATCCCTCTTTAACCCCGCATCGGTCGCGCTGATCGGCGCGACGCCGCGACCGCATTCCGTGGGCGAAGTGCTGGCGCGGAATCTCTTCCATGCCGGCTTCGCGGGCCCGATTCTGCCGGTCAACCCCCATCATCCCGCGATCGAGGGCGTGCTGAGCTATCCCGACGTGGCGAGCCTGCCGATCACGCCCGAGCTTGCCGTGCTCTCGACCCCGCCCGACACCGTGCCCGAGCTGATCGACGCGCTCGGCCGGCGCGGCACCAAGGCGGCGGCGGTCATTACCGCCGGTTTCGGCGAGGGCAACGACCGGCATGGCGGCGCGCTGCGCCAGTCCATGCTGAACGCGGCCAAACCCCATCTCCTGCGCATCATCGGCCCCAACTGCCTCGGCATCCTGGTGCCCGGCATCGGCCTCAATGCCAGCTTCTCCCATATCGACGCGCATAAGGGCGACCTCGCCTTCGTCACCCAGTCGGGCGCCATGGTGACCGCCGTGCTCGACTGGGCCGAGCCGCGCGGCATCGGCTTTTCGCATCTCGTCTCGCTCGGCGACATGGCGGACGTGGATTTCGGCGACATGCTCGACTATCTCGCCGGCGATTCCGGCACGCGCGCCATCCTGCTCTACATGGAAGGCGTCACCCATGCGCGCAAATTCATGTCTGCGGCGCGCGTCGCCGCCCGCGCGAAGCCGGTCCTCGTCGTCAAGGCCGGGCGCCGCCCGGAGGGCGCCAAGGCGGCGAGCTCGCATACCGGCGCCATGGCCGGGGCCGACGACGTCTACGACGCCGCGATCGGACGCGCCGGCATGCTGCGCGTCTACGAGCTCGACGAGCTTTTCGACGCGGTCGAGACCGTCGCCATGTGCAAGCCGATGGCCGGCGACCGGCTCGCGATTCTGACAAACGGCGGCGGCATCGGCGTGATGGCGACCGACAGCCTGATCGAGCAGGGCGGACGGCTTGCCCCGCTCTCGCAGGCGACGCTCGCCAAGCTCGACGGCGCGCTGCCGCGCACCTGGTCGCACGGCAACCCGGTCGACATCATCGGCGATGCGCCGCCCGAACGCTATCGCGCGGCGCTCGAGGCGCTTTTCGACGAGCAGGAGGCCGACGCGGTGCTGGTGCTGAATTGCCCGACCGCCGTCGCCTCCTCGACCGACGCCGCGCAGGCAGTGATCGAGGTGGCGCAGAGCCGCAATCGCAATCTCTTCACGAGCTGGGTGGGCGATTTCGCCGTGGCGGAGGCGCGGCGGCTTTTCGCGGCGGCGCGCCTGCCGAGCTACGCCACGCCGAACCAGGCGGTGCGCGCCTTCATGCATATGGTGCGCTATCAGCGCAACCAGGACCTGCTGATGCAGGTGCCGACCTCCTCGCCCGAGGATTTTTTGCCCGACCGCGCGAAGGCGCGCGCGCTGTTGCAGACGGCGCTCGCCGCCGGGCGCGAATGGCTCACCGAGCCCGAGGCCAAGGAGGTGATCGCCGCCTACCACATACCGACCGTCGCTACCAGGATCGCGCGCACGCCCGAGGAAGCCGCGGCCTGCGCGGCGGAGCTCGGCCCGCCGGTCGCGGTCAAGCTGCTCTCGCCCGACATCACGCATAAGAGCGACGCGGGCGGCGTGGCGCTCGACCTCGCCACGCCTGCGGCCGCACGTGCCGCCGCCAAGGCGATGCTGCGGCGCGTTGCGGCGAGCCATCCGGAGGCGCGCCTCGAGGGCTTCACCGTCGAGACCATGGTGCACCGGCCGGGCGCCTACGAGCTCATCGTCGGCATGACGGAGGATCCGCAATTCGGTCCCGTGATCCTGTTCGGGCAGGGCGGGATCGCCGCCGAAGTGGTAGACGACAAGGCGCTCGCGCTCGCGCCGCTCAACCTCGCGCTCGCGCAGGAGCTTATCTCGCGCACGAGGATCTTCCGCCTGCTGCGCGGCTACCGCAACCAGCCACCGGCCGCCCTCGACGCGATCGCCTTAACGCTCGTTAAGATCTCGCAGCTCGTCGTGGATATGGCCGAGGTCGCCGAGCTCGACATCAATCCCCTCCTCGCGGACAGCGAGGGCGTCGTGGCCCTCGACGCGCGCATCCGCGTGAAGCACCCGGTGCAGAGCGCCGCCGCGCGCCTCGCCATCAGACCCTACCCGACCGAGCTCGAGGAGCGGCTCGAGCTGCCCGAGGGCCAGCGCATGATGCTCCGTCCCATGCGGCCGGAGGACGCGCCCGCTCTCATCGCATTCTTCGAGAGACTGACGCCCAATGACGTGCGCATGCGCTTCTTCGCGCCGCTCAAGGCCTTGAGCGCGAAGTTCGCCGCCCGCCTGACGCAACTCGACTATGATCGGGAGATGGCCTTCGTGCTGTGCGAGCAAAGCGCGCCTGCCGGCCGCGTCGAGCTCTTCGGCGTGGCGCGGCTCGCCGCCGACCCCGACAACGAGGCGGGCGAATTCGCGATCACGGTCCGCAGCGACCTGCAGGGCCATGGACTCGGTCTGCTGCTCATGCGGCGCATGATCGACTATGCCAAGTCGCGCGGGCTCAAGAAGGTGGTGGGCGATGTGCTGCGCGAGAATACGACCATGCTGAAGCTATGCGAGACGTTCGGCTTCAAGCTGCAAAGCCGGCTGGATCAGCCGGAGGTCGTGAAGGTGGAGCTTGTTCTCCAGGCCGAGCCCGAGGCCGCCACGGCCCCGCGAAGCGCGGTTCAGACCAGCGCGTCGTCGAGCGCGTAGCCGGCCGAGCGGACCGTGCGGATGGGATCCGCGGAGCGCTCACCGTTAAGAGCGCGGCGGAGCCGCCGGATATGCACATCGACCGTGCGCGGCTCGACATAGACATCGCTGCCCCACACCGCGTCGAGCAGCTGCTCGCGCGAGAAGACGCGGCCCGGATGCTCGAGCAGATAGCGCAGCAGCCGAAACTCCGTCGGGCCCAGATGCACGTGCCGGCCGCCGCGCGTCACGCGATGGGCCGCCAGGTCCATGCTGATGTCGCCGAAGGCGAGCTTCTCGTCGACCGGCTCGGGCCGCGCCCGGCGCAACACCGCGCGCACCCGCGCGACCAGCTCGCGCGGGGAGAATGGCTTGGTGAGGTAATCGTCGGCGCCGCCTTCGAGGCCGCGGACTCGATCAGTCTCCTCGCCGCGGGCGGTCAGCATGATGATCGGGATCGCACGCGTTTCCTGGCGCCGGCGAAGCTGGCGGCAAACCTCGAGCCCCGACATGAGCGGCAGCATCCAATCTAGCACGACCAAGTCCGGGCGATCCTCGGCCACCATGACAAGCGCCTCCTCGCCGTCCGAGGCGGTCGAGACCCGGAAATCCTCCTGCTCGAAATTGTAGCGAAGCAGCTCGACCAGAGCGGCTTCGTCCTCGACGATCAGGATATGGCGCTTCACGCGGTTATGACGGCTTGTCGGCGGACGGCTTGGGGGCGCGGTGCTTGCGCGCGGGCTTCCGCTCCTCGGCCGGCGAGACCACCGTGAAGCTCGAATTGTCGCCTTTCGGGCGATGCTCGCGGAAGGAGCCACCCTCGACCAGAAAATGCACCGTCTCGGCGATGTTGGTGGCATGATCGCCGATGCGCTCGATGTTCTTGGCGATGAAGAGAAGATGGGTGCAGGGCGTGATGTTGCGCGGATCCTCCATCATGTATGTGAGGAGCTCGCGGAAGAGCCCGGCATACATCTCGTCGAGCTCCTCGTCGCGCCGCCAGACCGAGAGCGCCTTTGCGGTGTCGCGCTCGACATAGGCATCGAGCACGTCCTTGACCATGGCCTGGGCGAGCGCCCCCATGCGCGGCACGGCGTAGATCGCCTTGACCACGGGGACCTGGGTCAAGGCCGTCGCCCGCTTGGCCACATTGGCGGCGTAATCGGCGATGCGCTCGATGTCCGAGGAGGTCTTCAAGGCCGCCACGATATTGCGCAGGTCGCGGGCCATGGGCTGGCGCAGGGCGAGAAGGCGGACCACCTGGTTCTGCACCTCGCGCTCGAGCTCGTCGATCTCGCTATCGGCCTCGACGGTGAGCGCACCCAGCTCGGCATCGCGCTTGACGACGGCCCTGATCGCGTTGGCGATCTGCGTCTCCGCCAGGCCGCCCATCCGGGCGACCGCGTTGTTGAGCTGATCGAGCTCCTCGTCATAAATCTTGATGATATGCTCGGCCGCCATCCATGTTTCCTTTCCGTGCCCGTCGGCGCCCCGGTGGACCGCAGGAAAGCCGCCCCACGCCTCCGGGCGCGCCCACACCGTACAAACGCCGCGCGATAGAATTAAGACGTTTGCGTTACAGTTCCATGACTATTGCGCCCGGTCGTCTCAAGGGCGCGCGCCGGCTCGGATCCTGCCCTTTCCGGCGGGAGGAGGGCGGCCGGCAGATAAACGGTAAAGACGCTCCCGCGCCCCATCTCGCTCTCGATCTGCAACGCGCCGCGATGGCGGCTCACGATATGCTTGACGATGGCAAGCCCGAGCCCCGTGCCGCCCAGCTCGCGCGAGCGCGCGGCATCGACCCGGTAAAAACGCTCGGTAAGCCGCGGAATTTGCTCGGCGGAAATGCCGTCGCCCTGGTCCGCGACGGAGATCGCGATGAGCCCGCCGGCCGGCATCCTGGCGATCGCGGCCGGAGCGCGCTCCGCCGGCCGCGCGGCGATCCGAACCGGGCTCCCCCGGCGGCCATATTTGAGCGCATTGTCGACAAGGTTCTGGAATACCTGCGCGAGCTCGTCGGCATCGCCGATGACCGGAGGCAGCGTCGCCGCGAGCGGCTCGAGCTGGATGGTCATGGCGCGCGCGCGGCTTTGCGGCTGAAGCGCGTCGGCCACCCCGCGCAGCAGGCCGCCGAGCTCGACCGGCTCGACCGGCGGACTATGCTCGTGCAGCTCGATGCGCGAGAGCGACAATAGATCATCGACGAGCCGCGCCATGCGTGCCGCCTGCTGCTGCATGATGGCGAGAAAGCGCTCGCGCGCCTCGCCGTCCTGGCTCGCCGGGCCGGACAGGGTCTCGATGAAGCCGATCAGCGTCGCCAGCGGCGTACGCAGCTCATGGCTGGCATTGGCCACGAAATCGGCCCGCATCTGCTCGGTCCGCTTGTGCGAGGTGAGATCGTGCAGCACCAGGATGAGCGCCGCGTCGTCGCCGCTGCGGCCGCCCAGACGCTCGACCTGAGCGGCGAACGAGCGCTTGAAGGGCGCCAGGTCGAACTCGACGCGCGCGCCCTTGCGTTCGCGCAGGGCGGCCTCGGCGGCCTCGAGCAACGCGGGCGCGCGAATCGTCGTCGCGAGATCGCGGCCTGCCAGCGGCTCGCCCAGAAGCGCGCCTGCGGCAGCGTTGGCGCGCGCGATACGGAGCCGCGTATCGAGCATGATGAGCGGATCGGGCAGGGCGTCGAGCACGGCATCGAGTGCCGCGACGCGCGCGGCCGTCTCTTCCTGCCGCTGACGCCATTGCCGCGTCGCGCGGCCAAGCGCCGAGGCGAGATCGACGACGAGGCGCGGCCGCATCGGGCTCGGCTGGGCCCGTTCCTCGCCCAGCGCCAGCGCGTCGAGATAGCGCGTGATCGCCACGACGCCGGCCACGAAAGGCCGCATCGACAAGGCGATCGCAAGCGACAACAGGAGGAAGGCGACGAAGGCCGGCCCAGCGTCCAGGCGATGGAGCGCCACGAGGCCTGCCAGCACCGCAGCGCCGGCGAGTAGCGGAAGAAGCAACGAGCGCAGCAGAATTCCCCCCGGTGCCGGCTGTCGCGCCATGGTGAGACGCCCTCTCCCTCAGCCGGAGGCGCCGCAGCGGCGCATGGTCACGCCGCGGGCGCCGCGGCGGGCTCGGCGCAGCTCGGGCAAAGCCCGATCACTTCGATCACCAGCTGCTGCGCGCGGAAGCCGCGCGCCCGCGCGCTTTCGCCGATGATCGACGGCAGGCGCGCGTCATGCAGTTCGGACGCGGCGCCGCAACGGGCGCAGATAAGGAATTGACTGGCATGCCCCTCGTCCGGCGTGGCGCAGCCTACATAGGCGTTGCGGCTCTCGATACGGTGAACCAAACCTTGCTCGGTGAGGAATTCGAGCGCGCGATAGACGGTCGGCGGCGCCGCGGCCCGGCCGTCCTGGCGCAAGGAGTTGAGGATGGCGTAGGCGCCGATCGGGTCATGGCTTGCCCAGACCAGCTCGAGCACGCGACGGCGAAGCGGGGTCAGCCGGACGCCGCGCAGCTCGCATAGCCGTTCCGCCGTGCCAAGGGCGTCGGCGAGACAGCTACGATGGTCATGGGCCGCGCGGTGGAAGGGGTCCGCCGGCGGCGCCTCCGCATGAGCCCGGGTTCGCGACATGGCAGGAGCTTACACCGAAGCGCAACCTTCCCGAAAGCCCGGCGGCACTGCCTTGATATGCTTGACGAGACGGCGTTGCCGCCTCTAGCGTCGCTCCTGTCGCACAAGCCGGAACAGCCGGCGTCGAAAAAGGATGAGAGGCGTCGCGCCGCGACGGTCTTCCCGGCGCCGAGGGAGGTTAAAGCCATGATGCGGATCCCCCTGCCGCCCTGCTTGTGCTGTCGGCGCTCGCGACGGCTTCGGCGCTGCCCGGAGGCGTCGCAGCCCAATCCGCGACTTCGCAGCTCGAATACGACATCCTGCATGATCACGCCGTGATCGGGCATGAGCACATGACCTTTCGCCAGGACGGCGACAAGCTGCTCGTCCATACCGAAGTCGCGATGAAGGTGAATCTTCTCTTCATCACCGCCTTCCGCTATGAGCAGACGCGCGACGAAGTCTGGCGCAACGACAAGATATCTTCCTACACGGCGGTGACCAACGACAACGGTACGCCCTACGACGTCAGGGGCGAGGCCCGGCCGGACGGCATCAGGGTGACCTCGGGCAAGGACAGCTGGCTCCTGCCGGCGGACAGCGTCCCGCTCACCTTTTGGCATGTCTCGTCGGTGGTGGGAAAGGGTGCGCTGTTCGACGTCGAGACCGGCAAGCTCCTCGGCGCTGCGCCGACCAAGCTCGGCGACGAGAATGTCTCGCTCGGCGGCAAGATCGTGCCCGCGACGCATTACAAGATAAAATCCGATCGCACGGACGATCTCTGGTACGACGCAAGCGGGCGCCTGGTGAAAGCGGTCGTCGTCGACAAGAACGGCGAAGCCGAGTGGATTGCGAAATAACGTCCCACCCGCGCGCGCGCGTCGCCGCAGGGCTGGCCGCCGCCTTCCTCGGCTTCTTGCTTTTCGCGCCGCCGGCCGCCGCCCTCGACGCACCCGACGGCACACGCCGCTGGAGCATCTGGCGCAACGGCGATAAGGTCGGCGACTATGTCCTCACGTTCAGTCATGAAAACGGCCTTCTCGTCGTCGAGAACCGCATCGACATCGTGCGGAGGCTGCTGGCAGTGCCCGTCTGGCGTTACAAGCATGTCGAGCGCGAGAGCTGGCGAGACGGGCGCCTGATCGCACTCGAAGCCAGCACGAACAGCGATGGAAAGAAGGCGAATTTGAGCGTGCGGGCAACGGGCGACGGGCTGACGGTGAACGGGGCGGCCGGCGACGTCGTACTGCTTACGACCATCGATCCCTCGACGCTATGGAGCGTCGAGATGACGCGGGCGAGCCAGCTCCTCGACGTCGAGACGGGTGGCGTGCTCGCGGTTCACATTGTCGAGGGCGCAGAGGAGCCCGTCGAGCTCGGTGCGCAGCAAGACGCCCGCGCCAGACATTTCTCGGTTTCGGGCGACCTCGCGCGCGAGCTCTGGTACGGCCAGGATGGCATTATCGTGCGCATGCAATATCTCGACGCCGAGGGCGTGACGATCGACTTCCGCGCCGCGCCGCAGCGCTAGGGCGATGCGCGCGCCGCTCGGGCAGCTTGCCGTCCCCGAGAGCCTGCGTCGCATGGGGCTCGGACTGGTCAACGCCATCCTGCCGGCGCGCTGCCTCGGCTGCGGCGTTGTGGTGGGCGGCCAGGGCATGCTGTGCCCCGCCTGCTGGGGTGAGATCGACTTCCTGGCGCCACCGCTTTGCGCCTGCTGCGGCGCACCTTTCGAGTTCGCCTTGGACGAGCCGGGCGACGAGCGGACATTGTGCGGCGCCTGCTTGAGAGAGCGGCCGGATTACGAGCGCGCCCGCGCCGTCTTCCGCTATGACGAGGAGAGTTGTCGCCTCGTGCTCGGCTTCAAGCATGGCGATCGACTGCATGGCGCGCGCGCCTTCGGACGCTGGATGGCACGCGCCGGCGCCGAGCTCGCCGCCGCCGCCGACCTCATCGCGCCGGTGCCGCTCCATTGGACCCGCCTCTTTCGCCGTCGCTATAACCAGGCGGCGATCCTCGCGCTGGCCGTCGCGAGAGAGACCGCCAAGCCGGTGCTGCCCGACCTGCTGCTACGCGTGAAACGCACACCGTCGCAAGGCCGCATGAGCCCGAGCGAGCGCCGCCGCAACATACGCGGAGCCTTCGTGGTGAAGACCCTGCATGCCGCGCGGATCAGAGAGCGCCGCGTGCTGCTGATCGACGATGTGCTGACCACCGGGGCCACGGCGAATGCCTGCACGCGGGCGCTGCTGCGCGCCGGCGCCAGAGCGGTCGACGTGCTGACCCTCGCGCGCGCGGTGCGGCCGCAAGGCTGAGGCGGAACGGACGCCGCATCCCTCGCCCGCGACGATTCCCTGGCTGACGCAGGAGCGATTCCGCATTATATAATGCCGTATCGATGCGAGGAGCTGTCATGGCCGAGAGCGATGGAACAGGACGCCAGGTGGAGATCTACACCACCATGTGGTGCCCCTATTGCCATCGGGCGAAGGCGCTGTTGACCGGTAAGGGCGTCGAGTTCAACGAGATCGACGTGACCTTCGATCAGGAGCGGCGCGGCGAGATGACCCGGCGCGCCGGGGGCCGCTCGACGGTGCCAGAGATCTTCATCGACGGCGTGCTCGTCGGGGGCTCGGAGGAGCTCAACGCGCTCGAGGCGAGCGGCGGCCTCGACAAGCTCCTGGGGAGGGCGGCATGACGAGAGCGTTCAAGGCGGCCTGCATCCAGAACAACGCCGGGCCAGACATCCTGCCCAATATCCAGGCCGTCGATCAGCTCGTGCGCTCGGCCCATGCCGCAGGCGCGGAGTTCGTGCTCACGCCCGAGAACGTCACATGCGTCGAAGACGGCCCCGAGCGCTCGCTCGCCAAGGCATTGCCCGAGGCGGAGCACCCGGCCCTGCCGCATTTCACGGCGCTGGCGCGCGAGCTCGGCATCTGGCTGCTCCTGGGCTCGCTCACCATCAAGCTGAGCGCGAGCAAGGTCAACAACCGCTCCTACCTCGTCGATCCGGAGGGCCGCGTCGCCGCGCGCTACAACAAGCTGCATCTCTTCGACGTGCAGCTGCGCGAAGGCGAGACCTACCGCGAATCGACGACCGTCGAGCCGGGCGACCGCGCGCTTATGGCCGAGACGCCCTGGGGGCTCCTCGGCATGACAGTGTGCTACGACCTACGCTTCCCCCAGCTCTACCGCGCGCTCGCGCAGGCCGGGGCCGGGCTGCTCTCCATTCCCTCGGCCTTCACCAAGACGACGGGCAAGGCCCATTGGCATGTGCTGCTGCGCGCCCGCGCCATTGAAAACGGCGCCTATGTGCTGGCGCCTGCGCAATGCGGCCAGCATGCCGGGGGCCGCAAGACCTTCGGCCACTCGCTGATCGTCGACCCGTGGGGCGAGGTGTTGACCGACGCCGGCGAGATGCCGGGCTATATCCTGGCCGAGATCGATCCGGCCAAGGTCGTCGAGGCGAGACGGATGATCCCCTCGCTCGAGCATGACCGGCCCTTCACCGGGCCGGCGCGGGCAGCGATCGGCCGCCTCGCCCGGGCCCGATAGGAAGCCAGCGCCGAGCGCGCCGGCTTCGCCTTCCCTTCGGTTTCTACTTCGGCTGCGGCGTGAGGCGCAGATAAGGCTTGAGCGTCTTCCAGCCCTTGGGGAACTTCTCCTTCGCCGCCTCGTCGGTGACCGACGGCACGATGATCACGTCCTCGCCCTGCTTCCAGTTGACCGGGGTAGCGACGCTGAACTTGTCGGTGAGCTGGAGGGAATCGATGACCCGCAAGATCTCGTCGAAATTGCGGCCCGCCGTCTGCGGATAGGTGATCATCAGCCGGATCTTCTTCTTGGGATCGATCACGAACACGGTGCGTACCGTGTAGACCTCGTCATGCGCGGGATGCATCATGCCGTAGAGGTTCGCGACTTTGCGGTCGGGATCGGCGACGATCGGATAGTTCACCTTCGTCTTCTGGGTCTCCTCGATATCGCTGACCCAGCCCTTGTGCGCGGTGACCGGATCGACGGAAAGGCCGATCGTCTTCACGTTGCGCTTGGCGAACTCCGGCTGCAGCTTGGCGACGTAGCCAAGTTCGGTGGTGCAGACCGGGGTGAAATCCTTGGGGTGCGAGAAGAGAATGCCCCAGCTATCGCCAAGCCATTCGTGGAAGCGAATTCTGCCCGCCGTCGAATTCGGCCTCGAAATCCGGCGCGGTATCGCCAAGTCGTAGCGTCATGGTGCTCTCTCCCTTTCCAATTTTTTCGTGGCTTCCGAGAGCCTACCCGGACGCCACTACCATGATCTAGCCCTGACTCGCCGAAACCTCAAGGAAGCTTTTGTAGATTAAATTTATTGTACAAATGAACGCCGTTTTACCTGGAAGAAAACATCGCCGGCAGGGGCATAAGGCCATCGGCGTCGGCCGGCCGATTCGCCGCCGCGAGACGCTGGAGCGCCGCCGGCCGCGGCCGCTCGACGATGCCATGCTCGTAGGCGACGACATGGAGGCGCCCTCGGACAAGCGCCAGAAGCTCCCCCGGCGCGAGCAGGAAATCCGGATTTTTGGGCCGCCCGAACCGCGCATTGCCGAGGGCGAAGCTTTCGTAGAGCAGTAGCCCTCCGGACTCGAGCGATAGGAGGATATCGGGAAAGAGCGGCCGCCAGAGATAGTTGGTCACGACGACGGCGGCGAAGCGCCGGCCGGGCAATGGCCATGAGGCCCGTTCGAGATCCGCATTGATGAGCTCGATGCCGGGCGCTCCGTCGAGATCGGCGACGCCCGCGAGGTCGATGTCGACGGCGGTCACCGGATGACCAGCGGCCCGGAAGAAGCGCGCATGGCGCCCGCCGCCGCAAGCGAGATCGAGCACGGACCCGCCGCGGCTCGTCAGGGGCGCAAAACGCGTCACCCAAGGCGAGGCTTCCGATCCATCATGCATGGGCTTGTCCGGCTTGCGCAGTTTGAAGGATTCTTAAATAGACTATATTACTATAGGAAACCCGCTCCGCCGCGATGGAGCCTTGCCGTCCCGTTCGGTGCCGAATGATCGTTTTCGACCTCAAATGCCGCCGCGACCATGTGTTCGAGGCCTGGTTCAAAAGCGGCAGCGCTTACGAGTCGCAGCGCGCGGCAGGCAAGATCGCCTGCCCGGAATGCGGCAGCGCGAAGATCACCAAGGCGCCGATGGCGCCGCGTCTCGCTCGCCGGCAGGAGATCGCGCCACGCCAGGATGTCGCCGTCGTGGGTCACGAGACCGCGCGAGCGTCCTCCGAGGAGGCGGGCACCGTGCTCGCCCGCGAGACGCTATTGCGGCTGCGCCGCGCGGTCGAGGCCAATTGCGAGAATGTGGGCGACCGCTTCGCCGAGGAGGCGCGCAAGATCCATTATGGCGAGACCGCGCGCCGCGATATCTACGGCGAGGCGAGCGACGACGACGCCGTGGCGCTGGCCGAGGAGGGCGTCGAATTCCACCGCCTGCCCTGGCCACGCGAGGACGCATAAAGCGTTCCCTGACGGCGTCAGTCGTCGGCTCGATCCCGCTCCACCAGCGCCATGTAGTTGATCGACAGATCGTCCGAGCGCGCGAAGCGCCCGGTGGCGAGGCTGTAGCTCAGCCCCGCTAGCTCGGCGATGTGAGCGCCGTGCGGTCGCAGATAAGCGGCCAGCTCCGAGGGGCGCAGGAAGCGCCGCCAGTCATGCGTACCGCGGGGCAGCCAGCGGAGCAGATGCTCGGCCCCCAGGATCGCGAAGGCCCAAGCCTGCGGCGTCCGGTTGAGCGTGGCGAGGATCATCACGCCGTCCGGCTTCATGAGGGCGCAACACGCGCCGAGGAAGGAGGCCGGGTCCGCGGTATGCTCGACGACCTCCATATTGAGCACCAGGTCGAACCGCTCGCCCGCCGCGGCGAGCGCCTCGGCGGTCGTGGCGCGGTAGTCGATGGCGAGGCCGCTTCCCGCCGCATGGGTGACGGCGACGGCGATGTTCTCCTCGCTCGCATCCGCTCCCACCACCTCGGCGCCGAGCCGCGCCATGGGCTCGGCGAGGAGGCCGCCCCCGCAACCGATATCGAGCAGCCGCAGCCCGGCGAGGGGACGCGGGCCGCGCGGGTCCCGGCCGAGCCGCGCCGCGAGACTGTCGCGCACGTAGGCGATACGCGCCGGATTGAGCCTGTGGAGCGGGCGGAACTGCCCAAAAGGATCCCACCAGCCGTCGGCGAGCGCGGAGAAGCGCGCTACCTCCGCCGGATCTACGCTGGGGGCCGCTGCCGTCGCGGCCTTGGCATCCTCCGCCGCGGCCTCCGCGCTCATCAAAGGCTTCCCCTCATCGCTTCCGGCGGTCCTTTACCTCTGCCGCGGGGCGCGGGGTTGCGCCGCCGCCGGCAAATTCAGTATGTATAGCCGCCCCTCCGTAGGCAACTCGAGCGCACCGACCCCTTCAAGCTCATGCCTGCCCTAGCACGATATGCGGGCGGGCGGGAGAGCGCATGGCTCGCATCGTCAGAAAATATGGCGGAACGTCGGTGGCCGACCTGGATCGCATGAGGCATATCGCCCGCGGCATCAAGGCGGATGTCGACGCCGGCAACCAAGTGGCGGTCGTCGTTTCGGCGATGGCGGATGAGACCGACAGGCTCATCGGCCTCGTCGAGCAGGCTGCGGCAATGCACGACGCGCGCGAGTACGACACGGTCGTCGCTTCGGGCGAGCAGGTAGCCGCGGGTCTCCTTGCGATCGTGCTGCAGGAGCAGGGCGTGGCGGCGCGCTCCTGGCTCGGCTGGCAAATCCCGATCCGCACCGACGACGCCCATGGCAAGGCGCGGATCGAGGGCATCGAAACGGCCGAGCTCTTGAAGCGTATGGAGCGCGGCGAGGTGCCGGTGTTGGCCGGCTTCCAGGGCATCGGGCCCGACGGCCGCATCACCACGCTCGGGCGGGGCGGTTCCGATACCTCGGCCGTGGCGCTGGCCGCCGCGCTGCAGGCCGATCGCTGCGATATCCTCAAGGATGTTGAAGGGGTCTTCACCGCCGATCCCCGCATCGTTGCGAAGGCCCGCAAGCTCGATAGAATCACCTACGAGGAGATGCTCGAGATGGCCTCCCTCGGCGCCAAGGTCCTGCAGACCCGCGCCGTCGAGATGGCCATGAAGCACCGGGTGCGGCTCCAGGTCCTCTCCAGCTTCGACGACCTGCCGGGCACCATGGTGGTGGATGAGGACGAGATCGTGGAGAAAGCAATCGTCAGCGGATTAACCTACAACCGAAGCGAGGCGAAGATCACGCTGACCCGCGTGGCCGACCGGCCGGGTGTCGCCGCGGCCATCTTCGGCCCCTTGGCCGATGCGAACATCAACGTCGACATGATCGTGCAGAACGTCTCCGAGGACGGCCGCGCCACGGACCTGACCTTCACGGTGGCGAAGGGCGACCTCGCCCAGGCGGTGAGCGTGCTGGAGGCGCGCCGCGCGGCGCTCGACTTCCAGCGTCTGCTGCCTGATCCCAACGTGGTGAAGGTTTCGGTCATCGGCGTCGGCATGCGCAGCCACGCCGGCATCGCGCTCCGCATGTTCCAGGCGCTGTCCAAGGAGGGCATCAACATCCAGGTGATCTCGACCTCGGAGATCAAGGTCAGTGTGCTGATCGACGAGAAATATACCGAGCTCGCCTTGCGCGCGCTGCATACCGCCTACGGCCTGGACGACGCGTGACTCGATGGACCTTTCGGAAGCGCGGCTGACGCTCGACCGCTATTGGCGGCGGGGAACCGAGTTTCTCGGCTGTCGCTATGCCATCATGGGCGGCGCGATGACCTGGGTGTCGGAGCGCCATCTGGTCGCGGCGATCTCCAACGCCGGCGGCTTCGGCGTGATCGCCTGCGGCGCCATGTCGCCCGACCTGCTTGCCGCCGAGATCGCGGGCACGGGCGCTCTCACCGACCGCCCTTTCGGCGTCAATCTCATCGTCATGCATCCCGATCTGGAGGCATTGGCGGATACCTGCATCGCGGGCAAGGTCAGCCATATCGTCCTCGCCGGCGGGATTCCCGGCGCCGCCCTCGTCAAGCGCATCAAGGCAGCCGGCGTCAAGACGATGGGCTTCGCGCCGGCGCTGGCGATCGCGCGCAAGTTCGTGCGCATGGGCATCGACGGCATCGTCATCGAGGGCGCCGAGGCGGGCGGCCATATCGGGCCGGTCGCGACCTCGGTGCTGGCGCAGGAGATCCTGCCTGCCGTGCGCGAGGTGCCGGTCTTCGTGGCCGGCGGCATCGGCCGCGGCGAGGCCATCCTCTCCTATCTCGAGATGGGGGCGGCGGGCTGCCAGCTCGGCACGCGCTTCGTCTGCGCCCATGAGTCGATCGCCCATCCGCGCTTCAAGCAGGCCTTCATCCGCGCGGGCGCGCGCGACGCCATGCCCTCGGCCCAGCTCGACCCGCGCTTCCCGGTCATCCCGGTGCGGGCGCTCGTCAACCGTGCGACGGAGAAGTTTCTCGACGCCCAACGAGGGGTCATCGAGCGCTATAATGGCGGCGAGCTGAGCAAGGAGGCGGCGCAGCTCGCCATCGAGCATTTCTGGGCCGGCGCGCTCAGACGCGCCGTGATCGAAGGCGATGTCGAGACCGGCTCGCTGATGGCCGGCCAAAGCGTGGGCATGGTGACTCGCGAGCAGTCGACGGCCGAGATCATCGAGGAGCTGGTCGGCCAGGCGCTGGCGGCATTGACGGCAAGGGAGCGGCTCGGGGCCGCAAGCTGATGCAGGAAACGGCGGGCTGGATGGTCGCACGCGCGCTGCTGCGGCGACTCCGCGACATCATGGCCGGCGGCGGCGCCGTCCAGGCCCGGCTCGACCGCATCGTACGCGTCATCGCCGCAGACCTGGTCGCGGAGGTCTGCTCGATCTACGTGCTGCGCGCGGGCGAGGTGCTCGAGCTCTTCGCGACCGAGGGCCTGAAACCCGAGGCCGTGCATCGCACGCGACTGCGCATCGGCGAGGGCCTGGTCGGCGACATCGCGGCCCATGCCCGGCCGCTCGCCTTGGCCGATGCCCAAAGCCATCCCAATTTCGCCTATCGACCGGAGACCGGCGAGGAGATCTACCACTCCCTCGTCGGCGTACCTATTCTGCGCGACGGACGCGTGCTCGGCGTTCTCGTCGTGCAGAACCGCACGCAGCGGCATTATACCGAGGAGGAGATCGAGACCCTCGAGACGGTCGCCATGGTGCTGGCCGAGATGCTGGCGTCGGGCGAGCTCGTCAGCGCCGACGAGATCGCGCCGGCCGACGGCATAGCGCTCCTCCCCCTCCGCCTCGAGGGCATGCGCATCAATGGCGGCGTCGCAATCGGGCGGGCGTTGCTTTACCACCGGCGCGTCGCGATCCGCAACGTGCTCGCCATGGACCCGGCGGCGGAGCTGGTCCGGCTCGACGAGGCGATCGCGCGGCTCCATCGCGAGCTCGACGCCATGCTCGACGCCAGCGACATCCCGAGCCATGGCGAGCATCGCGAGATTCTCGAGACCTACCGCATGATCGCCGACGATCGCGGCTGGGCCCGTCGCATCCGCGAGGCGGTGCTGACCGGCCTCTCCGCGGAGGCAGCCGTGCAAAAGGTGCAGAACGACAGCCGCGCCCGGATGGCGCAGGTGACCGACCCCTTCTTCCGCGAGCGGCTCGCTGAGCTGCAGGACCTCAGCAACCGGCTGCTCCTCCAGCTCGGCGCGCGCGAGGAGCAGCCGGCGCCCGCAGAGCTGCCCTCCGACATCGTCGTGGTCGCGCGCGACATGAGCCCGGCCGAGCTGCTCGATTTCGACCGCTCCAAGCTGCGCGCCCTCGTGCTCGAGGAGGGCGCGCCCACCTCGCATGTCGCGATCGTCGCCCACGCTCTCGACATCCCCGTGGTGGGGCGCGTGCGCAATGTCTTCTCCCGCCTCGACATGTTCGACCCCGTGGTGGTCGACGGCGACCGAGGTCTCGTCTATGTCCGGCCGGGCGAGGACGTGCTTGGCATCTTCGCGGAAAGCATCCGCATCTCGACCGCGCGCGAGGCGGCCTATGTGGCGGTGCAAGCGCTGCCCACCGTTACCCTCGAAGGCGAGCCCATTCGCCTCTATCTAAACGCGGGCCTGCTCATCGACGTGCCGCATCTGCACGAGACCGGCGCCGCCGGCATCGGGCTCTATCGCACGGAAATCCCCTTCATGGTGCGATCGAGCTTCCCGAGCGTCGCAGAGCAGGCGCAAATCTACGGCCGCGTGCTCGATCTCGCGCAAGGCAAGCCCGTGATGTTCCGTACCCTCGACATCGGCGGCGACAAGGTGCTGCCCTATCTCCAGGACAGCGCCGAGGAAAATCCGGCGATGGGGTGGCGCGCCATACGCATCGCGCTCGACCGGCCGGCATTCCTGCGCCAGCAAATTCGGGCGCTTATCTCGGCCGCGCAGGGGCGCGATCTTCATCTCATGTTTCCGATGATCGCCGAGGTGGCCGAATTCGATCGCGCGCGCGCCGTGCTCGAGCTCGAGCTCGAACGCGCCAAGGCGCGCGACGTGATGCTCCCGGCGCGCGTCCGCGTCGGCGCCATGCTCGAAGTGCCGGCTTTGATCTGGCAGCTGCCGGCGCTGTTGAGCCGCGTCGATTTTCTTTCGATCGGCAGCAACGACCTTTTGCAGTTCATGTTCGCGACCGACCGCACCAATCCCCGGCTTGCCGACCGCTACGACCTGCTTTCGCCCCCCGTGCTTGCGATGCTTCGCGATCTCATCGCGCGCTGCGCCGGCGCCAAGGTCGATCTCAGCCTCTGCGGCGAAGCCGCTTCGCGCCCGCTCGAGGCGATGGCGATGATCGGCCTCGGCCTGCGCAGCCTTTCCTTGTCACCGCCCGCCTTCGGCGCGGTCAAGCTGATGACCCGCAGCCTTGCGGTCGGACCGCTTGCCGAATATCTGATCACATTGTGCGAGCTGGCGGACCATAGCGTGCGCGAAAAGCTGAGGGCCTATGCCAAGGACCACGGGGTCTTGATTTGAGCGCCAAATTGTTGTCGATTGTTTCGGATTGCTTTACTATGAGCTTGCGCGTCGTCTTCGAAGCGCCTACGACATAGAAAAAGCGGCCTCCAGATTGGATTGTAGGCGTACCCTCGGGCCGCGTGGTGGGACGGCGCAAAAGCCATCGCATGAGGGGTCGAGCGCGCGAAATGGCCGAGTTGAGACGGCAAAACTTGAAGCTTGTCGATCAGGGGCATTCCCCAAGCGAGCCCCACCCCGCTCCGGCGCAGGCTAGCGAGGTGGCCAGGCTGCTGCGCGCGACGCGCGCCCGCGCCGGCATCGAGCTCCAAGACGCCTCGCTCCACCTCAAGATCCAGTATCCCTACCTCGTAGCCCTCGAAGAGGGCCATTTCAACGAGCTGCCCGGCCCGACCTATGCGCTTGGTTTCGTTCGCGCTTACGCCGAATTCCTGGAGCTCGACGCCGACGCGGTCGTGCGCCAATTCAAGGAGGAAGGTCAAGGGCTTGCGCGTCGCACCTCGCTCGTCTTCCCGGAGCCGATCCAGGAAGGCCGCCTGCCGGGCGGGGCGGCGCTGCTGATTGCGCTGGTCATTGCCGGCCTCGCCTATGGCGGCTGGTATTATTATCAGTCCCACAATCGCGTCGTCATCGCCGCGATCCCGCCGGTGCCGCCCAACCTTTCCGCGATGCCGCTCGCGGCGACCCCGCCCCCGGCCGGCTCGCAAGCGTCCGAGCCGCCAATGCGGCCCGAGCGCGAGGATCTCGCCCAATCGACGCCAAGCAGAGCGTCGCCGCCTTCCGCCGCCATTGCCGCGGCGCCCCAGATCGCGACGATGACCCCTCATCAGACGAGCGCCGCCCAAGCCGCCGCGGCCCCGCAGGACGCCTCGGGCGCGAATGGCGCGCTGCACGCAAACGCGGCAGCCGCCCAGGCCGCGGCGCCCGTTAACCTTTCCGGCAGCGCTGCAGGCCATGCCAGCGCGACGCAGCCAGCGCTCAAGGCCGGCAAAACCGCCGCAATCTCGACCCCGCCCGCCGTGGCGGCCCTGCCGCAGCCGCCCGACAACCCCAATGCGGTCAAGCCGCGCGAAGGCCATGCCTTCGGTGAGGATGACCCGGCTTCGCGCGTCATGCTTATCGCCAGACAGGATTCCTGGATTCAGGTGCGCGACCGCGAGGGCAACGTGGTCTTCCGCACTACGCTTCACCCCGGCGACAGCTATAAGGTACCGAACAAGCCGGGCCTCATCATGTATACCAACAATGCCGGCGGCTTGGTGGTGACGGTGGACGGCCGGTCGGCTCCTTCCCTGGGCGCGGTGCGGGCCGTGCGCAGCAAGGTCTCGCTCGACCCCGAGGTTCTCCGGGCGAGCCCGTCCCCGACCGAGTAGCGCCCGGGACCGCCCGCCGGTTGCCGCGGGTCGGCCTGAAACCCTATATGATGCATATGCCGGCCGGCGCGGGGCGCTAGTGCCCAGGCGCCATTTGCGCTATAAGCCGGCATCCTGCGGCCATCCGAGAGCGAGCCATGAGCGTTCGGCCCTATCGCGACATCGTGCGGCGCAAGAGCCGCCAAATCCACGTCGGCAAGGTGCCGATCGGCGGCGACGCCCCGATCGCCGTGCAAACCATGACGACGACCTTGACGGTGGACGCGAAGGCGACCATCGAGCAGATCCAGCGGGCCGAGGAGGTGGGCGCCGACATCGTCCGCGTCTCCTGCCCGGACGAGGAATCGACGGCGGCGCTGCGCACCATCGTTCGCGCGGTGAAGGTGCCGATCGTCGCCGACATCCATTTTCATTACAAGCACGCCATCGAGGCCGCCGAGGCGGGCGCTGCCTGCCTTCGCGTCAATCCCGGCAATATCGGCAGCAAGGACCGCGTGCGCGAGGTGGTGCGGGCGGCGCGCGACCACGGCTGCTCGATCCGCATCGGCGTGAACGCGGGCAGCCTCGAGCGCGAGCTGCTCGAGCGCTATGGCGAGCCCTGCCCCGAGGCTATGATCGAAAGCGCGCTCAACCATATCAAGATCCTCGAGGACGAAGACTTCCACGAGATGAAAATCTCGTGCAAGGCCTCGGATGTGTTCCTTGCCGTCGCGGCCTATCAGGGTTTGGCCGAGGCTTGCGACTATCCGCTCCATCTCGGGGTAACCGAGGCGGGCGGGCTGCGCATGGGCACGATCAAGTCGGCGATCGGCATCGGCTCGCTGCTGTGGGCCGGCATCGGCGACACCCTGCGCGTCTCGCTGTCCGCCGATCCCTCCGAGGAGGTCAAGGTCGGGTTCGACATCCTGAAGGCGCTCGGGCTGCGCCACCGGGGCGTGAGCGTGATCTCATGCCCCTCCTGCGCGCGGCAGAACTTCAACGTCATCCAGACGGTCGAGAAGCTCGAGGCGCGGCTCGCGCATATCACGGCGCCGATGTCCCTCTCGGTGATCGGCTGCGTGGTCAACGGACCGGGCGAGGCGCGCGAGACGGATATCGGCTTCACCGGCGGCGGCCGCGGCAGCCACCAGGTCTATCTCAACGGCGAGAAGCATCACGTGCTGCACGGCACGGACGACGAGGTCGTGGAGCATCTGGTCGAGCTGGTCGAGCGCAAGGCCGCCGAGATCGAGGCCGAGAAGGCCAGGCAAGAAGCCAGACAAGAAGAAGGGGAGCGGCTCCCGGCCGCCGAATAACGACGGAGACTTCCGTGGCCGACTTGCAGCCGGTTCGCGGCACGCGCGATTTATTGCCCGAGGAAAGCCGGCGTCAGCGTTTCGTCTCCGAGAGCGGGCAGCGGGTCGCGGCGCTTTACGGCTACGAGGAGATCGCCACGCCGATCTTCGAGTTCAGCGAAGTCTTCAAGCGCACGCTCGGCGAGACCTCGGACATCGTCACCAAGGAGATGTACAGCTTCACCGATCGGGGCGGCGACGAGGTGACCCTGCGCCCCGAGGGCACCGCCGGCGTCGCGCGCGCCCTGCTCTCCGACGGGCTCATCCAGCAGCTGCCGCTGAAATTCTTCTATAGTGGCCCCATGTTCCGCTACGAGCGGCCGCAGAAGGGGCGTTATCGGCAGTTTCATCAGATCGGCGTCGAGCTGTTCGGCGTGCCCGAGCCCGCGGGCGACGTGGAGGTGATCGCGCTTGGCGCCCATATCCTCGAACAGATCGGCGTGCTCGAGAAGACGGTGCTCGACCTCAACACGCTCGGCGACGCCGCGAGCCGCGCGGCCTATCGCGCGGCGCTGGTGGATTATCTCGCCCGCCATCACGATCGGCTCTCGGCGGAGAGCCGGGTGAGGCTCGAGCGCAATCCCTTGCGCGTCCTCGATTCCAAGGACGAAGGCGACAAGCGCATCGTGGCCGGCGCGCCCATCTATTTCGACTATTTGAACGAGGCCTCGCGCGACTTCCTCTCGACGGTCGAACGCTCGCTCGACGCGCTCGGCATTGCCTATCGGCTCAATCCGCGTATCGTGCGCGGGCTCGACTATTACTGTCACACGGTGTTCGAGTTCACGACGGAAGCGCTCGGCGCGCAAGGTGCGGTGCTCGCGGGCGGGCGCTATGACGGGCTGGTCGAGATCATGGGCGGACCGTCCGTGGCGGGTGTCGGCTGGGCCGCCGGGGTCGAGCGGCTCGCCATGCTGATCGCCGAGACGCCCGTGCCGCAGCGGCCCGTCGCGGTGATCCCGATCGGCGCCGAGGCGGAGCACGCCGCCCTCGGTCTCGCGCGCGAGCTGCGCAAGGCCGGCATCGCCGTCGAGCTCGGCTTCCGCGGCAATCTCACGCGCCGGCTCAAACGCGCCAACCGGCTGAATGCGCGGGCGGCCGTGCTGCTCGGCGAGGACGAGTTGAAGCGCGGCATGGCCACGCTGCGCGACCTCGATAGCGGCTCGCAAAGCGAGGTCCCGCTCGCCGAGCTCGTGCGACGCTTCGCGCACGAGCGATAGGCTCGCCATGGGCAGCGGCGCATCCGCGCCGGCCCCCTATGTCGTGGTCGGCGCCACCCACAAATCCAGCACTGCCACGCTCCGCGATCGGATCTTCGTCGAGGATGCGGCGGCGCCTGGGCTGCTTCGCGACGTGCGGGCCGGCGGCCTCGAGCAAGCGATCCTCCTCTCCACCTGCGACAGGGTCGAGTTTCACGGCATCGCGGCGGACCCGGCGGCGGCGGCGCGCGCCGTGGCAGCGGCGCTCGCCCGGCATGCCGGGCTCGACCCTGCCGCCCTCGACCCGGAGCTGGGCCTGCGGACCGGCGAAGCCGCCTTGCGCCATATCTTCGCGGTCGCAGCCTCGCTCGAGAGCGCCGTGATCGGCGAGCCGCAAGTGCTGGGCCAGGTGAAGGCGGCACACCGGCTGGCGCGCGACGTCGGCAGCGTGGGAAGCGAGCTGGAGGCCGCCCTGCAAGCCGCCTATGGCGCGGCCAAACGCGTGCGTCGCGAGACGGCGATCGCCGAGGGGCCGGTGTCGATCGCAGCGACGGCGATCGAGCTCGCGCGCAAGGTGCATGGCGAGCTCGGCCCCCTTGTTGCGCTTTTGATCGGCACGGGCGACATGGGCGTCATGATGGCGGAGGAGCTGCTGCGCGCCGGGCTCAAGAACATCACCGTAGCGGCGCCAGGCGCGGCGAGAGCCGAGACGCTCGCGCGCCAGCTCGGCGGCCATCATGCCGACTTCGGCACCCTCGCGGCGACGCTGACGATGGCCGATGTCGTGATAAGCTGCGCCGGCAGGGGGCGCTATCTCCTCACGGGCGAGATGGTGGAGCAGGCCTTGCGCCGCCGCCGGCGCCGGCCGATCTATCTGATCGACGCCGCGATCCCGAGCGACATTGAGCCAGCCGTCAACCGGATCGATGACGCCTATCTCTACGACTTGGCCGATCTCGAGCGCGCGGCGCTCGCGGGTCAGGCCGGACGCGCGCGGGCCGCGGCGGCGGCCTGGCTGATCCTCGAGGAGGAGCTCGCCGCCTTCTCGCAGGATCGCGCCGAGCGCCAGGCGGTGCCGGCGTTGGTGTCGTTGCGACGCCATTTCGAGGCGCAACGCGAGCGCGTGCTTGCCGAGGCGGGCGCGACGGACGCCGCCGCGGCGACGCGTCTCTTGGTGAACCGCCTGCTGCATGATCCCTCCGAGGCGCTGCGCGCGCTCGCGGCCGAGGAGGATGGCGAGGGCCGGCGCGCGCGCGCCGAGCAGCTTTTGAGCCGGCTCTTCCGCCTGGCGGAGGCGGCGTATGCGGAGCCGGACGGCAAGGAGAAGAAAAAGTGAGCTTCGATCAAAAGCTGGACGGCATCGTGACCCGCTATCACGACCTCGCGGCCGCGTTGTCCGCGGAAGGTGGACGCGATCCGCAGACCTTCGCGCGCATGTCGAAGGAATATGCCGAGCTCGGGAACGTGGTCGGCAGCATCGAGAAGCTGCGCAAGACGCGCCGCGAGCTCGCGGAGCTCGAGGCGCTGATCGCGGACCAATCGTCGGATGCCGAAATGCGCGCGCTGGCCGAGGAGGAGCGCCAATCACTCAAGAGCGCGCTGCCCGCGATCGAGCGCGCCGTGCAGCGGCTGCTGCTGCCCAAGGACGAGGCCGATGAGCGCAGCGCCATCCTGGAGGTGCGCGCTGGCACGGGCGGCGAGGAAGCGGCGCTCTTCGCCGCAGCGCTCTTCCGCATGTATCAGCGCTACGCCGACATCCATGGCTGGAAGGTCGAGCTCATGGCGCTCAACGAGACCGGACTCGGCGGCTACAAGGAGGTGATCGCCTCGATCTCCGGCCGCGGCGTCTTCGCCCGCCTCAAATTCGAATCCGGCGTGCACCGGGTGCAGCGCGTGCCGGCGACCGAGGCCAGCGGCCGCATCCACACCTCGGCCGCCACGGTGGCGGTGCTGCCCGAAGCCGAGGAGGTCGACGTGCGGATCGACGACAAGGACCTGCGCATCGACGTCTTCCGCTCGAGCGGGCCGGGCGGCCAGTCGGTCAATACCACCGACAGCGCGGTGCGCATCACTCATCTGCCGAGCGGCATCGTCGTGCAGCAGCAGGACGAAAAATCGCAGCACAAGAACAAGGCCAAGGCGATGAAAATCCTGCGCGCCAGGCTCTACGAGGCGGAGCGCGAGAGACGCGACGCGGCGCGCGCCGCCCAGCGCCGCACCCAGATCGGCTCCGGTGACCGCTCCGAGCGCATCCGCACCTACAACTACCCGCAAGGCCGGGTGACCGACCACCGCATCAACCTCACGCTCTACGAGCTCGAGCGCGTGCTCGCGGGCGAGGCGCTCGACAAGATCATCAATTCGCTCGTCGCCGAGGACGAGGCGGCGCGTCTGGCGGAGCTGCCGTGACGCCGGCGATCTCGCGCCGGGCGAGGTCCCTTCAGGCGGCGCTGGAGGACGCGACGCGGCGCCTCGCCGCGGGCGGCATCGCCGAGGCGCGCCTCGATGCGCGGGTCCTGCTTTGCGACGCGGCGGCGCTGACCGTCGAACGGCTGCTGAGCCAACCCGAGCGGGCGCTCGAGCCCGAGGCGGCGGCGCGGCTGGAACGCCACCTCGCCCGGCGAATCGCCCGCGAGCCTCTGGCGCAGATTCTCGGGCGACGCGAGTTCTGGAGTCTGCCTTTCGCCGTCACGCCCGCCACGCTCGTCCCGCGCCCCGAGAGCGAGATCCTGATCGAGGCGGCGCTCTCCTTGGTTCCCGACCGGCGGCAGCCGCTCCGTATCCTCGATCTCGGCACCGGCACGGGCTGTCTTCTCCTTGCCTTGCTGAGCGAGCTGCCCGACTCGACTGGGCTGGGGGTCGACGCCAGCCTCGCCGCAGCGCGGATCGCGCGGCAAAATGCCGCGGCGCTCGGCCTGAGGGGCCGCGCCAAATTCCTGGTGGGCGATTGGGGCCATTCCTTTGCCGACGCCAGCTTCGATCTTATCCTGGCCAATCCGCCCTATGTTCCCGAGGGGGAGATCGACGGGCTGGAGCCCGAGATCGCCCGATACGAGCCGCGACAGGCGCTCTCCGGGGGAGCCGACGGGCTGGCCTGCTACCGCGCCTTGGCGCCCGGGCTGGCGCGGCTGCTCAGCCCCGGGGGGCAAGCGCTTCTCGAGGTCGGCCGCGGGCAGATCGACCGGGTTGCGACGCTCTTGGCCGAAGCCGGGCTTGGCGAGGCTGGGCGCCGCTGGGACCTTGCGGGAATCCCCAGATGCCTTATCATGGGCCCCGCCGCCATCGGGGCAAGGGCCTGAGAAGGCTCAAAATGTCCGGAAAATTGATGGCGGAGGGGGTCGGTTTCTGCTATGAGGATGGACGGCGCGACGGGTCGCGTCGGCAAATCAAGCAAAAGCGCCGTTTTGGCAGACTAGGTGGAAGCCGCGTGGCGGCATCCGCGACCCGATACTGCAGAAAAATGGGGCAATCTCCGACAAGTGTCAGTAAGACCGCGGAGTCAATCTCTGATTCTCAAGTGATGGTGCGATGAGACAAGGCCTTAACGCAAAACGGTCGCGTGGCCGGAGCAACAACGGACGTAAGCAGAACGTCCCGCTCCGCTTGCAGACCCTCGACAGCAGCGGCCCCAACGGGAAGCTACGGGGCAACGCCTATCAGCTGCATGAGAAGTACCTGGCCTTGGCGCGCGACGCCCATTCGGTGGGCGACCGGGTCGCGGCCGAGAACTTCTTTCAGCATGCGGAGCATTATTTCCGCATCATCAACGCCAACGGCCCCGCGCCGCGTCACGAGTACAACTCGTACGACCACATGGACGGCGAGCAGCCGGACCTGCCGCATGCGCCGACGGCTCCGCAGCCGGCCAGCCCCGAGCCGGGTCCCCCCGGTCCGGGCCCCGTCGAAGGCTCGGATCAGCAGCCTTACTAAGGGGCCGAGCCTGGATAGCCGCGAGGCGCGGGCTCAGCCCGGCGCGGCTGGCGCGAGCAGCGCGTCGCCCACCTCCATCACCGCGGGCTCGAGCGCTTCGAGATAAACTCCCATATCGCCGTGGCCGATACCCTCCCGCAGGGCAAGCGGGATATTCAGATTACGCTCCGCCGTCGCGGGATCGACATTGGTGGCGGCGCAACGGGCGATGCGCTCGGCCACGCGAAAGCGCGCCGCGCCGACGCGCAGCTCTCGCCCCACCCAGTCGAGCTCGCGCCAAGGTTCGACCCCGTCGATATGGAGATTGGCGCGGAAGCGCCGCGGGTCCACGGGCGCGCGTACCACGCGCTCGAGGTCGCGCACGCTGGCGAGATTGAGCAGCGATATCCAGCCCTGGGATTTGTCCGTGAAGCCGCCCTCGCGCGCCTCGACGATGCGAGGCCGGCCGCGCAGCTCCGCCTTCATGAATGCGCCGATGAATTGCTCGATGAGCGTGCGGCCCAGCGGCTCGGCGAGATTGCCGCGCGTCAGCTGCTTGCCGCCGCGGCTCAAGGTGAGGAGGCCGCTCGCCTCGTCGAAGCTCGCCTCCAATAGCGCCAAGCGCTCGTTCCGTGCCAGCATGAGGAAGGCGTTGCGCGGGCGCCAGTCGGTCACCGCCTCCAGATCCGCCTCGCCGCCATTGGCGATGGCATAACGGCGGTCGCCGCCGAGCCTTTGCCCCGGCCGCAAGGCGACCTGCTCCAAGGTCTCGGCAGTGAGGCCCTTGACGGGGTAGCGGCAAATGCGGATCAGGATGGCGGCCATGGTTGAGCAAAATTGCCGTGCGGACGAGCGGCCTGTCAAACAGCCGGCGTGAGATCGCGGGCGCGATTGTCGAGCTCGGCCGACAGGTTTTCGCCCGAGAGCCAGCGATCCGCCGTCGCTCGGCCGACCTCCTTGAGGCGGCTCAGGAAGGCCCAATCGAGGTTGAGCTTGCTCGACAGGTCGAGCCCTCGCATATGCTCGTCGGCGCCGAGCATATGGATTTCGGCCTCGGCGACCCGGCGGCCGCGCGGGCCTGCCGCCGGCCCGGCCTCGGCGACGATCCCCCGAATACCCTCGATCCTGTCGAGTTCGGCCTTGAGCGGCGCGTTGAAGACGATGCGGCTCACCCGCGCCTGGATGTCGCGCACCGTCGTGGGCAGCGTGTCCTGACGTTCGGGATCGACGCGGACGAGCAGTATCTCGCGCGCGGCCGAGCGCTCGATGAGCGGCAAAAGGGGTGGGTTCGCGGTGAAGCCGCCGTCCCAATAATAGCCGTCATCCAGCTTGACGGCCTGCTTGAGCGCGGGCAGGCAGGCCGAGGCCAGCAACACCTCCGCCGAGAGCTCCTCGTTGGAGAAGAGGCGAGCCTCGCCGCTTGCGATATTGGTCGCGGCCAGGAGCAGACGGATCGACTCCGGCCGGCGCAGGCTCTCGAAGTCGATCAGATTGACCAGGATGTCGCTCAGGGGATCGAGGCCGAGCGGATTGAGCTGGTAGGGCGAGGCCACACGCGAGACGATGTCCACCATCATATGGAAAGGCGTTCCCCGCCAGGGGCTGAGGCGCGAAAGTCGCGAGACGCGGCGCCACAGCTCCTCGAGCTTGCGGCGCGCGCCTTCGGGGCCTGCTTCGATGTGACCCGCAGCCAAGGCGGCGGCGTTCAGAGCGCCGGCGCTCGTCCCGCTGATCGCTTCGATCGCGAGATTGGGCTCCTCGAGCAGGCGGTCGAGCACACCCCAAGTGAAGGCGCCGTGGGCGCCGCCGCCCTGGAGCGCCAAGGCAACAACGCGGGCCGCAGCCCCCTCGCGCCGCGACAAAGCGTCGTCGTTGCAGGGCGGCGGTGGCGGGAGAAGTCGACCCGCCTGTCGAGCCAGAGCGGACCGCTCCTGGAGAGCACTTGCATCATGGCCGGTGACGGAGACGGTGTTCGGACCGCGCAGGCGGCGCCCCAAGTCCTGCAGGGCGTTGGCCAGGCGACGGATCACCCTCCGCCAGGCCGACCAAGACCGCCGGTTGTCGTTTCGAGCCTGATTTTGCTGCATTGCAATAAAATAATAGGCGCCAAAGCTGGATTTTTCAAGATGAATTGTGCAGCGCAGCATAATTGTCACGAAAACGGCGGCTCTGCCGCAGAATACGCACCGACGGCTCCGCGGAGGTCTCGGCCGGCATCTGGCAGGCGGAGACGGCCTTGCCGGAGACGGTAACCATCGCCATATCATTTTTGCGGATGCCCCATAGCGGGGTCCGCCGAACTTGCCCGCCTCTGAGGGGGCAAAAGAGGGGAAGAAACTCGATGGATTTCGAGAAATATAGCGAACGGTCGCGCGGATTCATTCAATCGGCGCAGACCTTGGCATTGCGCAGCAATCATCAGCGCTTCACGCCGGAACACCTTCTCAAGGTGCTCCTTGAAGACAAGGAAGGGCTCGCCGCGAACCTCGTTCGCGCGGCGGGCGGCTCGCCCGAGGCGGCGCTCGCCGCCGTGGATCGCGAGCTCGCCAAGCTGCCCAAGGTCGAAGGCGGCGGCGCGCAGGTCTATCTGACCCCCGAGATCGCCCGTCTCTTCGAGCAGGCCGAGGCTATGGCCGAGAAGGCGGGCGACAGTTTCGTCACCGCCGAGCGGTTGCTGCTCGCGCTGGCGCTCGCCTCCGGCACCCCCTCGTCGAAAATCCTCAAGGAAGTCGGCATCACGCCGCAATCGCTGAACCAGGCGATCGAAGGCGTGCGCCAGGGCCGCCGTGCCGACAGTGCGACGGCGGAGGAGGGCTACGACGCGCTCAAGAAATATGCGCGCGACCTCACACAGATGGCACGCGAGGGCAAGCTCGACCCCGTGATCGGGCGCGACGAGGAGATCCGCCGCACCATCCAGGTGCTGGCCCGCCGCACCAAGAACAATCCCGTGCTCATCGGCGAGCCCGGCGTCGGCAAGACCGCGATCGTCGAGGGCCTCGCTCAACGCATCGTCAATGGCGACGTGCCCGAGGGGCTCAAGGGCAAGCGCCTGATGGCGCTCGATCTCGGCTCGCTCGTCGCGGGCGCCAAGTTCCGCGGCGAGTTCGAGGAACGGCTCAAGGCCGTGCTGGCCGAGATCTCGGCCGCCAATGGCGAGATCATCCTCTTCATCGACGAGCTGCACACCCTCGTCGGTGCCGGCAAGGCCGAAGGCGCCATGGACGCCTCCAACATGCTCAAGCCGGCGCTGGCGCGGGGCGAGCTGCACTGCGTCGGCGCCACCACGCTCGACGAGTACCGCAAGCATATCGAGAAGGACGCCGCACTCGCCCGGCGCTTCCAGCCGGTCTTCGTCTCGGAGCCGACGGTCGAGGACACCATCTCGATCCTGCGCGGCCTGAAGGAGAAATACGAGCTGCATCACGGCGTGCGCATCACCGACAGCGCCATCGTCGCCGCCGCCACCCTCTCGCACCGCTACATCACCGAACGCTTCCTGCCCGACAAGGCGATCGACCTGATCGACGAAGCGGCGAGCCGCCTCCGCATGGAAGTCGATTCGAAGCCCGAGGAGATCGACGAGCTCGACCGGCGCATCATCCAGCTCAAGATCGAGCGCGAAGCGCTGAAGAAGGAGACCGATCCCGGCGCCAAGGAGCGGCTCAAGCGGCTCGAGGTCGAGCTCGACGAACTCGAATCGAAATCCGCCGACCTGACCGCGCGCTGGCGCGCCGAGAAGGAGAAGCTGGCGGGCGCGCAGTCGCTCAAGGCCAAGCTCGACCAGGCGCGCAGCGAGCTCGAGATCGCGCAGCGCAAGGGCGATCTGGCGCGCGCCGGGGAGATACTCTACGGCGTCATTCCCGATCTCGAGAAGAAGCTGCGCGCGGCCGAATCGGGCAGCGAGCAAGCCATGCTCAAGGAGGAGGTGACGGCCGAGGATATTGCCGGCGTGATCTCGCGCTGGACCGGCGTTCCCGTCGAGCGCATGCTCGAGGGGGAGCGGGCGAAGCTCCTGCATATGGAGGAGAACCTTCACAAGCGCGTGGTCGGCCAGGACGAGGCCCTCCAGGCGGTGGCGAACGCGGTGCGCCGTGCGCGCGCCGGGCTGCAGGATCCGAACCGCCCGCTCGGCTCCTTCCTGTTCCTGGGGCCCACCGGCGTCGGCAAGACCGAGCTGACCAAGGCGTTGGCGGAGTTCCTCTTCGACGACGAGCAGGCGCTGGTCCGCGTCGACATGTCCGAATATATGGAGAAGCACAGCGTGGCCCGTCTCATCGGCGCGCCGCCGGGCTATGTCGGCTACGAGGAGGGCGGCAGCCTGACCGAGGCGGTGCGCCGCCGGCCTTATCAGGTGGTGCTGTTCGACGAAGTGGAGAAGGCTCATCCGGACGTCTTCAATGTCCTGCTCCAGGTGCTCGACGACGGCAGGCTCACCGACGGCCAGGGGCGGACCGTCGATTTCCGCAACACCCTCATCGTCATGACGTCCAATCTCGGCAGCGAGATACTCGCCAGCCAACGCGAGACCGAGATCACGCCCCAGCTGCGCGACCAGGTGATGGAGGTCGTGCGCGCGCATTTCCGGCCGGAGTTCCTCAACCGCCTCGACGAGATCCTGATCTTCCGTCGGCTGAGCCGTCAGGAGATGGCGAAGATCGTCCAGATCCAGCTCGACCGGCTGCGCAAGCTCCTCGCCGAGCGCAAGATCACGCTCAAGGTCGACGACCGCGCGCTCGCCTGGCTCGCCGAAGCGGGCTACGACCCGGTCTACGGAGCGCGGCCGCTCAAGCGCGTGATCCAGCGGAGCCTGCAGAATCCGCTCGCCAGCCAGATTCTCGAAGGCAAGATCCTGGACGGCCAAGAGGTGAAGGTGACGGTGAAAGGCTCAAGCCTCGCCATCAACGGCGTCGAAATCACCGACAAGGCGGCATGAGCGGCGGCGGGCCCCCTGCCCTGTCCGCGCCTCCAGCGTTTTCACGTCAAGCGGAGACGCGCAAGGTCCGCGCGGCGCCGGAGCGGCCCAAGGCATGATATGCCCGAGCGATCCCGCGTGAGCGGATAACGCGCTCGCGTGTGGTGGATTTGAAGTTCCTGAGATTTCGATGGCATCCGCGTTTGCGAACTTCAAATCCGGGAACCACACTAAATTCGATAGATTGCTAGAGCGTTTTCGCGTCAAGCGGAAACGCGAAAGCCCGCGCGGCGCTTGAGCGGCCGAAGGCAAAATATGCTAGAGCGATTCCGCGTGAGCGGATATCGCTCGAGTGTCGCTTCGAATCCGAAATTCGCTCGCGGACTTGCCCGAGGGATGGCGAATTTGGGGTTCGCCACACTAGAACGAGGTGCGCGCGAGCTTGGCGGGCGCCAAGCTCGACAGCATGGCGCTGGTCTTGGCGGCTTCCGCGAGGAAGGCCTTGAGCTCCATGCCGGCGAGCTTGATGCCTGTCGGCAGCTTCACGCTTAGTGGATTGATCTGCTTGTCATGCACCAGCACCTCGTAATGGAGGTGCGGTCCCGTGGCGCGTCCTGTCTCGCCGATATAGCCGACGATCTCCCCCTGCCGGACATGCGCGCCTCTGCGGATACCGCTCGCGATCCGGCTCATATGGGCATAAGCGGTGCTGTATTCCGTATTATGCTTGACCCGCACGTAATTGCCGTAGGCGCCGTTCCAGCCCGCGAGCTCGACCGTGCCGTCGCCCGCCGCCATGACCGGCGTGCCCGCAGGGGCGCCGAAGTCGACGCCCTTATGCATCATGCTGAAGCCGAGGATCGGATTGACGCGCATGCCGAAGCCGGAGGTGAGACGCGCTCCGTCCACGGGGGTGCGCAGCAGCGCCTTGCGCACGCTTTCGCCCTTGGCGTTGAAATAGTCGACCCTCCCGTCGCGCGTGACATAGCGATAGATGCGCAGCGTACGTCCCGAGAGCGTGAGCGCGCCATAGACGAGATTGCCGTTATGTACCACGTCGTCGGCATCGCCCGTATCACGCTGGAAGGCCGCCTCGAAGCCGTCGCCCGGCTTGATCTCGCGCTGGAAATCGACATCGTAGCTGAAGGCTCGGATGAGCTCGATGACGAGCGGCGCGGGCAGCCCCGCCGCGACGGCATCCTCGTAAAGGCTCGAGCGAATGACGCCGCTCGCGCGGACGAACTGCTGGGTGAAGGGGCGCGCGATGCGCGCGGCATTGAAGGCGTCGCCCGCGCCGCGCTCGACGCTGACCGTCTTGTCGTAGCTCGCCGGCAGCACCACCCTCATGAGCTTGCCGCCCGTCCCCGGACCGAAGGTGAGGGTGAGAGCAGAGCCGGGCTTGAGGCTGCGCGGATCGAAGATCCTGGAAGCGGCGCTCGCCGCGTCATGCGCCTCGGGCGCGGAGACGCCAGAGCGGACGAGAAGATCGACCAGCGTATCGCCTTTCGTCACCTGGACGGTGCGCCGGATCGGCGACACCGGCAAGGCCGCGAGTTGGCCGGTCACGCCCGTAGCCGGCAACCCCTCCGTGGCGTCGAGAGGCCGCGTATCGACGATGCGGCTCTCGAGCTGAACCGCGGGCAGAAGCATGGGCGCGCCGCTTGGCTCGACAATGGCCCCGGGCGTCGCCGCGGCTTGCGCCAAGGCGGCCGCCGGATGAACCTTCATGACATGGCGCGCCGCCAGCTCCCCGAGTGCCACGGAGCTGCTCAACGCGGCGATCGCACCGACGGCGGCGCAAACGAGATACCGCTTGCGCGGCCTCACCGGTGCGGCTGCGTTTCGATCATCGTGAACGCCCCCAAAGCCTGCTGGAACCAGGGATGACGGTCCCGTTCATCCGGTCCGCTCCTTATTATTAGTCGAGCATGCCTATCGGCCTTTGCGATGTCAACGAAAGATGAAGCCATGGAGGCTGGCGCGAGGTGACGACAGGTGAATCGCGACAGCACCGCGCGCGTCGCGCGAGCTCGAACGTTGCGGCGGAGCCGGCGCGAAAAAGCGTTTGACCTGCTCCGGAGCGGGGCGTATAAACCCCGCCCGCGCCACGCTTGGGGCAATGCAAGGCTCCGAGCGGGGCGTTGGTTCTTTGGCTGTTTGACATTGTGGAAAGGAAGGGATGCGCAGGCGGCGGCGGGCTGATGGGAGCATGGCCGGTCGAAGCGGGCGCATCTTAGCGAGAAGTTAGATGCGCTTGTGAGCGATCGGCTTGTTGGCTGATCTCGTTCTTGGCGGTTGGTGCTGCGGGAGGTTTCGGCTTTTTGCGGTATTGGCTGCGAGGGAGGAGAGGCAAGTCAACCTGAGAGTTTGATCCTGGCTCAGAACGAACGCTGGCGGCAGGCCTAACACATGCAAGTCGCACGGGAACTCCCCTTCGGGGGAGGGAGAGTGGCGCACGGGTGAGTAACGCGTGGGAACCTACCCCGGGGCGGGGGATAACCACTGGAAACGGTGGCTAATACCGCATACGCCTTGCGAGGGAAAGCCTTAGGGCACCCCGGGAGGGGCCCGCGTCCGATTAGCTAGTTGGCGGGGTAACGGCCCACCAAGGCGGTGATCGGTAGCTGGTCTGAGAGGATGATCAGCCACACTGGGACTGAGACACGGCCCAAACTCCTACGGGAGGCAGCAGTGGGGAATATTGGACAATGGGCGCAAGCCTGATCCAGCCATGCCGCGTGGGTGAAGAAGGCCTTAGGGTTGTAAAGCCCTTTCGCACGCGAAGATGATGACGGTAGCGTG
>CAWJFP010000024.1:0-5598 GCA_963842155.1 uncultured Pseudomonadota bacterium | reverse complement strand
TTGCGCGCGCAGTTACGTATTGCTCATCCTGCCCGCCAGTTGCTCGGCCTCGGCGCCGGCGCCCCAGAAGAGATCGCCGCGCACGGGGCCCTTGATGGCGCCGCCCGTATCCTGCGCCACGACGAGCCTGCGCAGCCGACCGCCGCTCCATACGCTGTCCGGGGGGCTCTCGATGTCGAGCCAGATCGGCAGCCCGTAGCCGAGGAAGCGTGGATCGACGGCGAGGCTGCGGCCCGGCGTCAGCGCGACCCCTTCAGCGCCGATCGGGCCCTCGCCCGCGATCTCGCGGAAGAAGACATAGGAGCCGTTCTGGTCCATCAGCGCCTTGGCCTCGCCGGGATTGGCGCGCAGCCAGGCCTTGAGCGATTGCAGCGTTACCTGCTCGACGCTCATGACGCCGCGCTCGGCGAGGATCTTGCCGATCGAGCGATAGCTCCGCCCATTGCCAGCCGCGTAGCCCACGCGGACCTGCGTGCCGTCGGGCAGAACGACGCGGCCCGAACCCTGGATCTGCAGGAAGAAAAGCTCGATCGCATCCTCGACCCAGAGCAAGGTCGGCGCCTCGCTTGCAATGGCGCCCGCCTCGATCTCGGCGCGCGTCGCATAGGGCTCGAGCCGCCCGCCCGCGACATGACCGGCGATATGCTTGCCCTTGAGACTGTCGTCGAAAAGCCCGAGATCGACGGTGACGAGGTCCTTGGGCCGGCCGTAGAGCGGGATATCGAAACGCGCGTCCGGCGCGCGTGCGCCTTTCAGCTCCGGCTCGTAATAGCCGGTGAAGAGGCCCTCCGCACCGTTATTGCCTTTGGCGAGGAATGGCTCGAACCAGCGCTCGAGATAAGCACGCGCGGCGGCGCCGTCCTGGGGCGCGAGGCTCGCCAGCCCTTCGCAAGGCGCATGCCAGTCCCGCGCGCGCAAGGCGCTTCCGGCCGGTCCTGCAGGCGTATCCTCCGGCGCTTTCGCGAAAACCGCGCAGGAGCGCGCGAGGGCGGGAAGAGCGTCGGCGACATCGTCATCGTTCCAGCCGGCAAGCTCGTTGAACGAAGCGGGCTCGAGTGTGAGATGCTCGGCCTCGCGCGCAGGCGGCGGCGCGCCGGGCGCGCAAGCATCCAGCGCAAGCAGCAGGAAAACTATGCCGAGGCAAAGCGCGCAGCCGCGCGCCCTAGTTGGATGTGCGGGTCTCGACCAGTTGCCAGTTGGGGTCGCGGTTCCGCGTATTGCGCGCGAAGGTCCAGATGTCGGTGATGTCGGCCACATGGTTCGGATCGCCGTCGATGACATTCCCATCCTTGTCGCGCGTCACATTGACCTGCTCCGACAGGATCTTCACCGTCAGATAGGCGGTGCGCTGCTCCATCTGCGCCTCGAGCAGGTCGACCGAGCGGACGCCGATGAGGGTCGTCGTGTGGGTCTGCTTGGCGTCCTCGCGCGCCTTGATGGCGGCGGAGAAGCTCTCATAGACCGTATCGTTGAGAAGCGGCCGCAAAATCTTGCGGTCGCCGCGCGCGAAGGCCTCGACGATCATTTCGAAGGCGCCCTTGACGCCGTCGATGAAGGCCTGCGTCACAAAAGCGGAATCGGCCTGCTTGATCTGGGCGATGCCGGCCTCGAGCGGACTCGTCGCGGCGCCGACCGGCTGTGGCTCGATCGTCTCGGCGAGCGGCCGCGCGGTGCGGTCGGGCAGCGCCACGACCTTCTCGGTCGCCTCGGGCTTGGGCGGGCTGAAGGGATCGGGGCGGCGCTGCTCGTTGCCTGTGCGCCGGCCCAGCACGCTCCTCAGTCGCAGAACCAAGAAGGCTGCAACCATCGCGAATATCACGATGTCCACGAACGAGGAGAAATCCATGACTACCCGCTGTCCGGAACGCTGTCAGCCGGCGCGCGCTGGACCGGCTTTCGCCCTTGGGCTAAACAGTCGTGTGACAATACTCCAATGCCTCGCCCGCGTATAGCGCCGTGGCAGGATGGCATTCGATTGCTAAATAAGCGTTCAGGCCAGGTCGTGCAAGCGAGGCGACGTCGCGGCGGCGGGGTTTGAGCCTGTGGCGCCTTTCATTCTTCTTGCAATCCTGGCCTTGCCCTTCGTCGAGATCGCGGTCTTCATTCGGGTCGGCGAATGGATCGGCATCTGGCCCACCATCGGGCTCACCATCCTCTCCAGCATCGTCGGGCTGCAACTCATGCGTTATCAAGGCCTTGTCACGTTGGCGCGCGCGCGGGAGGCGACGCGGCGCAACGAGCCGCCGCTCGAGGAGCTGCTCGACGGGCTTTGCATCCTCCTCGCCGGGTTGCTGTTGATGATCCCGGGCTTCGTCACCGACGTACTGGGCTTGCTGCTCTTCCTGCCGCCGGTGCGGCGCATCGTGCGCGAGCGGCTATGGCGCGGGCTCGGCGAGCGCGAGCGGCGGCGCGGCGGCAGCGTGATCGAGACGAGCTACGAGATCGTCGAGGAGGAGCGCAAGGAGGGCGACGCACCGCGTTACCTCGGACGGGATCGGGAGCGCTGAGCCAAGCCGCTCGGGTGACGGTGAGGCCCGACACAAGACCGCCCGCCATTGCCCCCGCTATCGATCCGTGCTAGCCACTGCGCGCCGCTCTCGCCGCCTGGCGCAAGGATCATTGCGCTCCCGGCCCTCCCGCGCTTCAAGGAGTTCCGCTCATGGCCGATGAACCGAACCAGCCCGCCGCCGGGAGGGAGGCGCCCCAAGCCGGCATGCCGAGCCTCATTATCAAGGCGCAATATATCAAGGACCTCTCGTTCGAGAATCCGCGCGCGCCGCAAAGCCTGCAGAGCGGCCAAGCACCCCCAGAGATCCAGCTTTCGATCAATGTGGGGCTGCAGCGCCTCGCCGAGGCCGATTACGAGGTCGCGTTGCGGATGAACGCCGAGGCGAAGCTGGGCGCGGATGCGCTTTTCACGGTCGAGCTGCTCTATGCCGGCGTAATGGGGGTGGGGCCCATCCCGCAGGAGCATATCCGGCCCTTGCTGCTGATCGAAGGGCCACGCCTGCTCTTCCCCTTCGCGCGCAACATCATAGCGGATGCGGTGCGCGACGGCGGCTTCCCGCCGCTCTTCATCCAGCCGGTCGATTTCGTCGAGCTCTATCGCCGCGAGATCGCCGCGCAGCAGACACGCCCCACCGCGCCGAGCACGACGACGCCGCAATAATTGGGGTAAGCATTTTCCCGCCCCGCCCGTCGCCGCCGCCGCTCACTCCAGCCAGATCGCGCTTTTAAGTCTCGCCAGCATGGTGCGATGTGCGAAAAGCTCCTCGGGGCTCGGCGCAAACGCCCGCGGCGGACGGAAGGGGCGCTGCATGGCGCCGAGGCCTGCGCCCTCGCCGCGCTCGGCGGCGAGCGCCAACGCCCCCTGCCGGCCGCCGATGAGCTCGAGATAGACGCGCGAGAGCAGGTCGCAATCGACCAGCGCCCCATGGAGCGAGCGGGCGGAGAGATCGATCTCGAAGCGGCGGCACAGCGCGTCGAGGCTCGCCTGCCCGCCCGGGAACTTGCGCCGCGCCAGCAAGAGCGTATCGATGGCGCGCTCGGCTGCTATGGCCGGGCGGCCGAGGCGGGCGAGCTCGGCATTGAGGAAGCGCAGGTCGAACTCGGCATTGTGGATGATGAGCGGTGCATCGCCGATGAATTCGAGGAATTCGTCGGCCAGCTCGGCGAAAAGCGGCTTGTCCTTGAGGAACTCGGTGGTCAGCCCATGCACCAGCCGGGCGTCCTCGGGCACGTCGCGCTCGGGATTGAGGTAGCGCTGCCAGGCGCGCCCCGTCGGCATATGGTTCATCAGCTCGAGACAGGCGATCTCGACGACGCGGTGGCTCTCGCCCGGATCGAGGCCGGTCGTCTCAGTGTCGAGCGCGATCTCGCGCATGCTTCGCTCCCTCGGCGAGCGCCGCTTGCGCCAGGCCGGTCGGCGCGCGCGGCCGGGCCAGCCGCGGCCGCGGCGGCCAATGCCGCCCGATTTGCTTGCGCATGAGTCTGACGATATGAGCGAGGCGACGCAAGCCGTGACGCTTGTCGAGCCCGGTCGCGAGGATGAAGTCGGCGCGGCGGCGCTTCTCGCTGTCGCGCATTTGCCGCGCGAGGATGGCGGCGAGGCGTGCCTCCGTCATACCGGGCCGCGACAGCGCGCGTTGCCGTTGCAGAAAGGCGGGCGCGCTCACCGCGATCGTCGCGTCGCAGAAGCGCTCGCCGCGCGATTCGAAGAGGAGCGGGATATCGAGCACGACGAGCCGGGCGCGACGCGCCGCTTGCCGCCTGAGAAAGCGCCGCTGCTCGCGGCGCACGATGGGATGGACGATGCGCTCGAGCCGCTCGAGCGCGGCTTTGTCCCTGAAGACGAGCGCGCCGAGCGCGCCGCGGTCGATGCGCCCATCCTTGACGGTGCGCGGGAAGGCGGCGGCCACCTTCGCGGCCGCGGCGCCGCCCGGCGCGAGCGCGCGATGGACGGCGCGGTCCGCGTCATAGACCGGCACGCCGAGACGGCGCAGCGCCGCGGCGGCCGTGCTCTTGCCCATGGCGATCGAGCCGGTGAGCCCGAGGATCACCATGGCTCACATCCCTTGCAGGACGAACTGGCGCAGCGCCGGCGTCACCTGGGGCTCGACGCCGAACCAGGCCTTGAAGGCCGGCCGCGCCTGGTGCAGCAGCATGCCGAGCCCGTCGATGGCGCGATGGCCCCGCGCGCGCGCCTCGGCGAGCAGCGGCGTCTCGAGCGGAACATAGACGATGTCGGCGACGATGGCGGCCCGCGGCAGGCGATCGATGGCGAGCTCGAGCGGCGGCGAGCCCGTCATGCCGAGGCTCGTCGTATTCACCAGAAGCGTCGCGTCGGCGAGCGCCTGTTGGCGCTTCGCCCAGAAGACCGGCGCGATCCTGCCGCCGAGCGCTTCGGCCAAGGCTTCCGCGCGCGCGGCCGTTCGATTGACGAGCCGGACCTCGGGCGCGCCGGCGTCGAGCAGCGCCGCCGCCACGGCGCGCGCGGCGCCCCCCGCGCCCAGGACGACCGCCGGCCCCGCCGCGACGCGCCATTCGGGCGCGCTCTCCGTCAGATTCTCGATGAAGCCGAAGCCGTCCGTGCTGTCGCCTTCGAGCACGCCCTCCTTCGTGACGATCACCAGATTGACCGAGCCGCTGCGGCGTGCCGCGGCGCCCAAGCGATCCAGGATCGGCAGCGCCGTCTCCTTGTGCGGAATGGTGAGGTTGACGCCGGCGAAGCCGAGAAAAGGGAGCGCGCGGAGCGCCGCCTCGAGATGAGCGGGCTCCACCGGCAAGGGGACGTAGGCGCCGTCGATGCCGTAATGGGCGAGCCAATAGCCATGGAGCCTGGGCGAGAGCGAATGGCGCACCGGCGAGCCCATCACGCCGGCGAGCCTGGTCTTGCCCGTATGAATCATGTCGGCAGCACGCCTTGCTCGCGCAGCGCGGCGAGCAGCGGCAGCAGCGGCAGGCCGAGGATGGTGAAATAGTCCCCCTCGATATGGCTGAAGAGCTGCGCGCCCAGGCCTTCGAGCTGATAGGCGCCGACCGATCGGCAGACCGCCGCGCCGGCGGCGGCGAGGTAGGTCTCGAGGAAGGCGTCGGAGA
>CAWJFP010000023.1:0-104252 GCA_963842155.1 uncultured Pseudomonadota bacterium | reverse complement strand
AGGACTGCGGATAGCTAGAGTTCTCACAGGGCTCGGCCGACCGGAACCATTTCAATCGGCAGTGCAGCTCTGGCCAATCTGATGAAATCCCTCACCCGCTTCGGGTCTTTCTCGCCATTCGGAAATTCAACACCAGTGTTGACGTCGACCCCGTAGGGTCGCACCACCTCGACCGCCTGGGTCAAATTTTCCGGCCGCAGCCCGCCTGCCAAATCACCGGCCTGTTGACGTTGGTGACAATCCGACGACTGATCGACCAGTCGTGAACGACGCCGGTGCCGCCGATGCGGTCGCTCGTCTGGGTGTCGAGCAGCAGGGCGTCGACGTAGGGTTCGAAGTTTCGGGCGATGTCGATCGCCCGCTCGTCGCTCACGCCCACGGCTTTTATCAGCGGGATGTGCGGAATTGCCCGCCGGATCGCCTCGACCTCCTCGACCGCGATTGCGTCGTGAAGTTGAATTGTCGACGCGGGCACCACTTTGTGAAGTTGCACCACTTGCTCGGCTGTCAGGAGATGGGTCACCAGGACCGAGTTCACAAATACGGGTACGCTGCGAAGGAGCATAGCCGCGACAGCTGGGTCAATGGCGTCCTCGGTGCGATGACGCACCCCGACGATCAGCCCGATGGCATCCGCACCCGCGCGGCCCGCAAGCGAGAGATCGTCGGCCGTCCGATTGCCGCAGATTTTAACTCGGAGCACGAGGGTTCCTTATTCCTTGGCAACCTTCTTCCGGAGCCGGAATTCAGCGAGCATAGCTCTAAGGAATGACTGCTCAGAAATATAGCCATAGACCAGAAGAGAGGCGAGCATGACCGGCAAGGCAACGGCGACAAACTGATTGTTGTTCTTTCCCGCGAGTGACACGATAGTGGCCGAGCACAAAATCGCGAGTAGGAAAAGGAGCAGATACTGCCGACCTTGAGCTTGCCCCGTTGTTAACTCGCGCTCGGGGAAGTCGTGAAAGATGCTGCGGACGGCGGCGAAGCCGATAAGGCTCTTCGCCGTGGCCCAGGAGACGGGCCGTTTGCCGGACATTCCGCAGGATATGGGATCCATGTCGTCATGCATTGCTATCATGCTTTCCCGCGCGATGACGTCGCTCGCGGACAGATCGGCGCCGAACGCATCCAGATATAGGGCCGGAGTCACATGGGTGAAGGTGTAGGGCCCTGAATCCTTGTCGCTGATCGTAATCGACTCATCGACCCACCTTGTCGCGCTTGACCCCTGTTGGCCGATCCAAGCGACGGCGTCCTCGATGTCCCGCCGCTCGACCTTGAAGCCCTGGTCCCTGGCGAGCCTGAGCGCGCGAATGGCGTACAAGCTATGCGCGGCGACGAGATCGGCTTCGCGGCCGAACGATCCGCCGGCATTGCGGTAGGCGTAATGCAAATGCGCGAGAGCCTTTTCGATCGGCTCGCTCAGCTTATGCTGAAGTGCGTCATTGCCGGCGCCGTGCAGCCGAAGCAGGGCGCGCAGTACGATGCAGGTCGGGAACAGATGGCTTTCGCGGGGTCCCGCATAGCCCCATCCACCGTCGTGATTACGGATTCGAAGGAGCCAATCCAGCCCTTTTTCGACCGACGGATCATGGACGGGCTTGCCGGCGGTGTTGAGCGCGAGCAATGCGAAGGCGCTACGAACGATATCGGGCTGATGCCTGTCGTGCCCGTCGTCGCTCGAGATCAAGCGGCCCCAAGCGCCGTCATCGGCGTGATGCCGCGAGTGACTTCGCGCCGAGTTGGCATGATTTGAGGTAATCGACGGCCTTTTGAATCCGATCGTTTCCGGCCGAGCATTGGTTGCTATCGACCAGCGCCAGGATCGCTTCCGCGGTGTTGAGCACGTTGGGCGTGGCGCCCTGATACTCGCCCCACCCGCCGCTTTTGTCCTGGATCGAAATTAGCCAACCCGTCGCCTTCTCCATGGCGTCGGCCAAGCCCGTAGCCATCTTGCGATCCTTTCGAGACGATCACCCAAATTCTCGCCTTGTGATCTCCCGTAGCTTTGCAAAAGGAGACAGCCAGCTCCCGGCCTTTGGACGCGGTTGTGTAACAGTATCATGCAGCTTCGTAAAGACGAGCGGAATCGCTCGTTGCGCTCATCTCGCGGCATGCGCCGCGCCCGATGTCGGTGCGGGCCAGGAGCGTGTCAAATCGGGCACTAACCGAATTCCGCCAAAATTGACGCCCAAGCCGGCCTATGCCAAGCTTGCCCACATGGCTTCGATCCGCGCCGAAAAAGGCAAAAAAGCGGGTGGGCAGAAGATGGGGAGGCGATGGGAAAGGCGCTGAAGCGCCATCTGCATCGCGGCTGAGGAGAGGTTGCGGGGAGCCGCCCCAAGGCGGCTGCCTCGGACAGGAAGGCATGACGATCATGGCGCGACCCCAGATATCGCCTGGGCCGTACGGGGCGGCCTTTGCCGGCGGCTCGGCCGCCAAGACGCGGCCTTGCGCGACCGGCCGATGAGGACGACGGCGTTGCGCCTGGTGGAGCAGGCGGACAGCCGCCTACCGGCGACGGCCGGCAATGCGCTCCTCGACGTCCAAGCCATCACCATGCGTTTCGGCGGCATCCTGGCGCTCGACAAGGTCTCCTTCACCGTGGGCGAGGGGCGGATCGTCGGGTTGATCGGCCCCAACGGCGCCGGCAAGACGACCTTGTTCAATTGCCTGAGCCGCCTCTACCGCCCGCAATCGGGCGACATCCTGTTCGGCGGCCGCTCGCTGCTTGCCGAGCCGGCCCATCGCATGGCGACGGCCGGCATCGGCCGCACTTTTCAGAACCTGGCGCTCTTCGGCTCGATGACGGCGCTCCAGAACGTCGCCGTCGGCACCCATAGCCAGGGCCGCAGCGGCTTCCTCGCCGACGGGCTGCGCTTCCCCTCGACCGCAAGGGAGGAGCGCAAGCTGGCGGCGCACGCCGCCGAGATGCTCGCGCTCGTCGGGCTCGAACAGGTCGCCGACCGCCCGATCATGAGCCTGCCGCACGGCACGCGGAAGCGGGTCGAACTCGCGCGCGCGCTCGCCTCCAGCCCTCGGCTCCTGCTGCTCGACGAGCCGGCCGGCGGCCTCAATCACGAGGAAGTGGGCGAGCTCGGCGAGCTCGTCCGCGCAATCCGCGACCGGCTCGGCATCACCGTGCTCCTGGTCGAGCATCATATGAGCTTCGTGATGGGCCTTTCCGACAAGGTGGTGGCGCTCAATTTCGGCCGTGTCATCGCCGAGGGCACGCCCGCCGAGGTGCAAAGCGATCCCGAGGTCGGGCGGGCCTATCTGGGGCAGGGACGGTGACGGCGCCCTTGATCCTCGCGATCGAGGGCCTCAAGGCGTTCTACGGCCCGACCGAGGTGCTGCACGGCATCGATCTCGATCTCGCGGAGGGCGGTCTGACGGCGGTGCTGGGCGCCAATGGGGCGGGCAAGACCACCACCTTGCGCGCCGTCTGCGGCATGGTGCGGACCGAAGGCGAGATACGCTTCGCCGGCGAGCGCATCGACGGCTGCGCGACCGAGGATATCGCACGGCGCGGCGTCGCCCATGTGCCCGAGGGACGCGGCACCTTCACCGATCTGACGGTCGAGGAGAATCTGCGCATCGGCGCCTATGCCCGGCGCCGGCGCGGCGCCGTCGAGGCCGACATCGATCGCATGTACGGCTATTTCCCCACGCTGGCCGAGCGGCGGCGCCAGCAGGCCGGCACGCTGTCGGGCGGCGAGCAGCAGATGCTGGCGATCGCGCGCGCGCTGATGGCCCATCCGCGCCTCTTGGTGCTCGACGAGCCCTCTTTCGGGCTCGCCCCGCTCCTGGTCGCGAGCATGTTCGAGATCATGGAGACGGTGCGCCGCGAGGAGAGCGTGAGCATACTTCTCGTCGAGCAGAACGCAGCGCTCGCCTTGGCGCTTGCCGACCATGCCTATCTCATCGAGACGGGCACGGTCGTGATGTCGGGCCCGGCGGCGGCGCTGGCGCGCGACGAGCAGGTGCGGCGCTCTTATCTCGGCTATTAAGGCAGCGCGGATGAACCAGCTGTTGCAGCAGATCTTCTCGGGCCTCGCGGCGGGCGGCATCTATGCCAGCCTCGCCCTCGCCCTCGTCATGATCTATCGCGCGACCGAGCTGGTGAATTTCGCCCAGGGCGAGATGGCGATGTTCTCGACCTACATCGCCTGGACGCTGATCAATGCCGGCATGCCCTATTGGGCCGCCTTCTTCATCACAATCGCCGCCTCCTTCGCCGGGGGCGTGGTGATCGAGCGGCTGATCATCCGTCCCGTGGAGAACGCGCCGGTGTTGGCCGCGGTGATCGTCTTCATCGGGCTTCTCGTCATCCTCAACTCGCTCGCCGGCTGGATCTACACCTACACGGTCAAGGATTTCCCCAGCCCATTCCCGGACGAGCCGGTGCTGAATGCGCTGCTCACCACGCGCGATCTGGGCGTGATCGGCGTGACGCTCGTCGTGCTGATATTGCTCTATCTCTTCTTCCGCTTCACGCCGCTCGGTCTCGCCATGCGGGCCGCCGCCCAGAACCCCACCTCGGCGCGACTCTGCGGCATCCGCGTCGGCTCGATGCTGGCGATCGGCTGGGGCCTCGCCGCGGCGGTGGGCGCGACGGCGGGAATGATGGTGGCGCCGGTGCTCTTCCTCGATCCCAATATGATGAGCGGCGTGCTGCTCTACGCCTTCGCGAGCGCGCTTCTGGGCGGCATTTCGAGCCCGGGCGGCGCCGTGCTGGGCGGCCTCATCGTGGGCGTCACCGAGAATTCTGGTCGGCACCTACCTGATCCCGACCGAACTCAAGCTGACGGTGGCGCTTCTCCTCATCATCCTGGTGCTGGTGGTAAAGCCGAGCGGCCTCTTCGGCCAGACCATCGTAAAGCGGGTCTAGGCCGTGACGGAGAACCTCGACAGCCTGGCGCCCGACGACCTTGCCGTGCCCCCGCGCGTCGCCGGGCTGAGCGCCGCCTCCTGGCGCCGCCTCCTCGTTCTCGGCGCGCTCGCGCTGGCCATCTCGCTGCCCTTCACGGTGAGCAATTACCAGACCTTCCAGTTCACCCAGGCCTTGGTCTACGCGATAGCATTGCTCGGGCTGAACATCCTGACCGGCTATAACGGCCAGATCTCGCTCGGCCATGGCGCGTTCTACGCCATCGGCGCCTATGTCAGCGCCATCATGATGCATCGCTGGGGGGTGCCCTTTTGGGCGACGATTCCCCCCGCGGGCCTCGCTGCCTTCATCCTCGGCGTGCTGGTCGGGCTGCCGGCGCTGCGGCTCGAGGGGCTCTATCTCGCGCTCGTCACGCTCTCGATGGCGCTCGCCGTTCCGCAGGTGCTCAAATATTTCGACGGCTGGACCGGCGGTGCCATGGGCCTCGTGCTGGAAAAGCCCACGGCCCCCGCCGCCATCGGCCTCAATCAGGATCGCTGGCTCTATTTCATCGTTCTCTTCGCGCTCGTCGTCATGTTCTCGATCGGCAGCAGCCTGCTGCGGGGCCGCACCGGCCGCGCGCTCGTCGCGATACGCGATCATCCCATCTCCGCGACCGCGATGGGCATCGACCTCGCGCGCTACAAGACGCTCGCCTTCGGGGTAAGCGCGCTCTTCACCGGCGTCGCCGGCGCGCTCGGCGCCGCGGTGGCGGGCTTCGTTTCGCCCGACAGCTTTGGGCTGTTCCTCTCGATCTCCTTCATCGTCGGCTCGGTGGTGGGCGGCATCGCCACCATCTCGGGCGCCATCTTCGGCGCGCTCTTCATCCAGTTCGTGCCCAACATCGCCAACGACATCTCCGATGCGGCGCCCTGGGCCATTTTTGGCATCTTTCTGCTCGTTTTCATGTACGCTATGCCGCAAGGCATAGCGGGTTTCCTCAAGAACCAGCTCGGCCGTCTGGTGAGCCAGACCGGGCCCGGGCAAAAATAGCGGACTGGCCTAGCAAGGGAGGACGACATGCAATCAAATCGAAGCGGCCTGACGATCCTGCTGATCGTCGCGATCATCGTTGTCGGCGGCGGGTTCTACTGGTACCGCACGCACCAATCGATGATGGCGCCGGCGGATACGGCCAGCTCGAAGCAATATGGCCCCGGCGTTACCGACGCCGAGATCAAGATCGGCCAGACCATGCCCTATAGCGGCCCGGCCTCGGCCTACGGCACCATCGGCAAGTCGGAAGCCGCCTTCTTCGCCATGATCAACGACCAAGGCGGCGTCAACGGCCGCAAGATCACGCTCATCTCCCTCGACGACGGCTACAGCCCGCCCAAGACGGTCGAGCAGACCCGCCGCCTGGTCGAGGAGGAGCATGTGCTGCTCGATTTCCAGCCGCTCGGCACGCCGCCCAACACCGCGATCCAGAAATACATGAACGACAACAAGGTGCCGCAGCTCTTCGTCGCCACCGGCGCCGACAAGTGGAACAATCCGAAGGACTTTCCCTGGACGATGGGCTGGCAGCCGAGCTACCGCGTCGAGGCGCGCGTCTACGCGAAATACATCCTCAAGAACATTCCCGACGCCAAGGTGGGCGTGCTCTACCAGAACGACGATTTCGGCAAGGACTACGTCAACGGCCTCAAGGACGTGTTCGGCGACAATTACGACAAGATCGTCGTCGCCAGCAAGTCCTACGAGGTGACCGACCCGACCGTCGATTTGCAGATCGTCGCCTTGCAGGCGAGCGGCGCCAACGTTTTCGTCAACGTGACGACGCCCAAATTCGCCTCCCAGGCGATCCGCAAGGCCTACGACATCGACTGGAAGCCGACCCAATTCCTCACCAACGTCTCGATCTCGGTGGGCGGCGTGCTGAAGCCCGCGGGGCTCGACAAGGCGGTCGGCATCATCACGGGCGAGTACGGCAAGGACCCGACCGATCCGCAATGGCACAACGAGAAGGACTATCAGGACTGGCTCGCCTGGATGCAGAAATACAACCCTAGCGCCGACGTCAACAGCAGCTTCAATTCCTACGGCTATGCCGTCGCCTGGAACCTGGTCGAGGTGCTCAAGGCCTGCGGCGACAACTTGACCCGCGAGAACGTCATGAAGCAAGCCGCGAGCATGCATGACCTTACCGTGCCCATGATGCTGCCGGGCATGAAGATCTCGACCAGTGCCACCGACTTCGCCCCCATCAAGCAGATGCAGCTTGCCAAATTCGACGGCAAGACTTGGGCGCTGTTCGGCGAGCTGCTGTCGGGCGCGGGCGGCCCCGGAAGCTGAGAGGGCCGCAACCGCCGAGGATACGCATCGATGAAAAGCCCCGCCCCGGCACCCTGGCGCGCGGCGTCACCGCCGCCGAGCGGGGGAAACTGCTGACAAGGGAGGACGTCATGAGACGATCGCAACGCTTTGTAATGCTGGCGCTGCCGGTGGCCGCGCTTATGGTCGCAGCGGCGCCGGCCTTCGCGCAGAAGCAATTTGGCCCCGGCGTCACGGACACGGAGATCAAAATCGGCCAGACCATGCCCTATAGCGGGCCGGCCTCGGCCTACGGCACCATCGGCAAGTCGGAAGCCGCCTTCTTCGCCATGATCAACGAGCAAGGCGGGGTGAACGGCCGCAAGATCACCTTCATCTCCCTCGACGACGGCTATTCGCCGCCCAAGACTGTGGAGCAGACGCGCCGCCTCGTCGAGCAGGACCAGGTCCTGCTGGACTTCAATCCCCTCGGCACGCCGCCCAACACCGCGATCCAGAAATACTTGAACGACAACAAGGTGCCGCAGCTCTTCGTCGCCACCGGCGCCGACAAGTGGAACAATCCGAAGGATTTCCCCTGGACGATGGGTTGGAACCCGAGCTATCGAGTCGAGGCCCGCATCTATGCGAAGTACATCCTCAAGGACATCCCCAACGCCAAGATCGCGCTGCTCTATCAGAACGACGATTTCGGCAGGGATTATCTGACCGGCCTCGCGGACGTCTTCGGCAACAACTACGACAAGATGATCGTTGCCAGCAAGTCCTACGAGGTGACCGACCCCACCATCGATTCGCAGATCGTCGCCTTGCAGGCGAGCGGCGCCAATGTCTTCATCGACGTGACCACGCCGAAATTCGCCGCGATGGCCATTCGCAAGGTCTACGATCTCGGTTGGAAGCCGATCCATATCCTCAGCAACGTCTCCGCCTCGGTCGGCGCCGTGCTGAAGCCGGCGGGGATCGACAAGGCGGTCGGCATCATCACGAGCGAGTGGGGCAAGGACCCGACCGACCCGCAATGGCATAACGACAAGGACTACAAGGACTGGCTCGCCTGGATGCAGAAGTACAATTCCAGCGCCGACGTCAACAACGCCTTCAATGTCTACGGCTATAGCGCGGCCTGGACCATGGTCCATGTGCTCAAGGCCTGCGGCGATAATTTGACCCGCGAGAACGCGATGAAACAGGCGGCGAGCATGCATCACGTCGCCGTTCCCATGGCGTTGCCGGGCATGACGGTCTCGACCAGTGCCACCGACTTCGCTCCCAACAAGCAGATGCAGCTTGCCAAGTTCGACGGCAAGACCTGGGCGCTGTTCGGATCGCTGCTGTCGGGTGCGGGCGGCAGCTGAGCGGCCGGCCGCGTGATCGTTGCCGCTCCGAGCCTCGCGGCCCGGTCGCGAGGCTCGTAGCGGAACGGCGCGGCGGTGCGGCGCGGTCTGGGGGAGCTCGCCGCGCTGCGCGGTCTGCGATGTGAGGCTGATAACAACAAACGCTGCGACATCGAGGAGAATCCATGGCTAGCGTGCATTTTGAGCGCCGCGGCAAGGTCGGCGTCCTCACCCTCGACAATCCGCCGGTCAACGCGCTCGGCGTGCCGCTGGTCTCGGCCCTCCACGCCCGCCTGGTGGAGGGGCTCGCCGATGCGAGCCTCACGGCCTTCGTCCTCACCGGCGCAGGCAGGATGTTCATCGCCGGCGCCGATATCCGCGAGTTCAACCAGCCGCGTCGGCCCGACGCGCCGAACCTGCGTCAGGTCATCGCCATGATCGAAGGGGCGGACAAGCCCTTTGTCGCCGCCATCAACGGCGTCGCGGCGGGTGGCGGGCTCGAGCTGGCGCTTGCCTGCCATGCGCGCATCACCCAGCCGCGCGCGCGCGTGGGCCTGCCCGAGGTCAAGCTTGGGCTGCTGCCGGGCGCGGGCGGCACGCAGCGCCTGCCGCGGCTCATCGGGGTCGAGGCGGCGGCCGAGCTCATCGTCGGCGGCGAGCTCGTTCCGGGCGAGCGCGCGCTCAAGCTCGGCATCGTCGATGGCGTAGTGGCGCCGGAGGAACTGGTCGCGGCCGCCGTGGCCGAGGCCGAGAAGCTTGCCGCTTCGGGCAAGCCCCTGCGGCGCGCGAGCGCGCTCGAAGACAAGGTCAAGGAAGCGCGGGCCAAGCCGGGCCTGTTCGCCGAGCTGCGCGCGGCGGCGAAGAAACGCTTCCGCGGCTACGAGGCGCCGCTCGCCTGCATCGACTGCATCGAGGCCGCGGTAACCAAGCCCTTCGCCGAAGGCTCGACCATCGAAGGCGCCACCTTCGAGAAACTGCGCCTGAGCGCGCAAAGCCGCGCCTTGCGCCATGTCTTCTTCGCCGAGCGCGAGGTCACGAAAATCCCCGACGTGCCGCCGGATACGCCGACGCTCCCCATCCGCGCCGCCGCCGTGATCGGCTGCGGCACCATGGGCGGCGGCATCGCCATGAACTTCGCCAATGCCGGCATCCCGGTGCAGGTGCTCGAATCGGAGAAGGAGGCGCTCGAGCGCGGCGTCGCCACCATCCGCAAGAACTACGCTTCGACCGTCTCCAAGGGCCGCCTGAGCCAGGCCGATATGGACAAGCGCATGGCGCTCATCAAGCCCACCCTCGCCTACGAGGACCTCAAGGACGCCGACATCGTGATCGAGGCTGTGTTCGAGGAGATGGACATCAAGAAGGTGGTGTTCGGCAAGCTCGACGCGCTGTGCAAACCGCAGGCGATCCTCGCCACCAACACCTCGACCCTTGACGTCGACAAGATCGCCGCCAGCACGAAGCGGCCCGAGAAGGTGATCGGCACGCATTTCTTCAGCCCCGCGAACGTGATGCGGTTGCTCGAGGTGGTGCGCGGCAAGAAGACGGCGAAGGATGTGATCGCGACGGTCATGGGCCTCGGCAAGACCATCAACAAGGTCGCCGTGCTGGTCGGCGTCTGCGACGGCTTCGTCGGCAACCGCATGCTCTATGCCTATAGCCGCCAGGCGAACGCGCTGCTCTACGAGGGCGCGCTGCCGCAGGATATCGACAAGGCGATCTACGAGTTCGGCTTCCCGATGGGCCCCTTCGCCATGAACGACCTCGCCGGCATCGACGTGGGCTGGCGCATCCGCAAGCGCCGCGCCGCCGAGGGCAAGGAGAATTTCTACGGCAATATCGTTTCGGACCGGCTGTGCGAGATGGGGCGCTTCGGGCAGAAGACGGGCGCCGGCTGGTACCGCTACGAAGGCGGCAGCCGCACGCCGATCCCGGACCCCATGGTCGAGGAGATGATCGTCAAGGCCTCGGACGAGCTCGGCATCAAGCGCCGCAAGATCGAGCCGCAGGAGATCATCGAGCGCTGCATGTATCCGCTCATCAACGAGGGGGCCAAGATCCTCGAGGAGGGGCTGGCCCTGCGCGCGAGCGATATCGACATCGTCTGGATCAACGGCTACGGCTTTCCGGCCTATCGCGGCGGACCCATGTTCTATGCCGAGGAGGTCGGCCTCGGCAAAATCCATGACGTCATGCGCCGGCTCAACGATGTCCATGGCGAGGATCTGAAGCCGGCGCCGCTGCTGGCGCGCCTCGCCAAGGAAGGCAAGGGATTCCAGGATTCATGATCGCGGATCGCCGCGCGAGGTTGCCTCGCTGGCGCGCCGCTTTTTGTCCCGAAGGAGAGTTTCATGCGTGAAGCCGTCATCGTCTCGACCGCGCGGACGCCCATCGGCAAGGCCTATCGCGGCGCCTTCAACCTGACCCATGGCGCGAGCTTGGGCGGCCATGTCATTCGCCACGCCGTGGAACGCGCCAAGCTCGATCCGGCCGAGGTCGAGGACGTCGTGATGGGCTGCGCCATGCCGGAAGGGGCGACGGGCGGCAATATCGCGCGCCAGGCGGCGCTGCGCGCGGGCCTGCCGGTGACCACGGCCGGCATGACCGTCAACCGCTTCTGCAGCTCGGGCCTGCAGACCATCGCCATCGGCGCCCAGCGCGTCGTGATGGAGGGCGTGCCCGCCACCGTTGCGGGTGGCCTCGAATCGATCTCGCTGGTGCAGAACGAGCATCAGAACCACTTCCACGGCACGGACGAATGGCTCGTCGAGCACAAGCCCGCGATCTATCTCACCATGATCGAGACTGCCGACATCGTGGCCAAGCGCTACAAGGTGAGCCGCGAGAAGCAGGACGAGTTCGCGCTGCAGAGCCAGATGCGCTGCGCGGCCGGCCAGCAGGCCGGCAAGTTCGACGACGAGATCGTGCCGCTCAAGACCACCAAGCTGATGGCGAACAAGGACACGGGCGAGACCTGGCAGGAAGAGGTCACACTCACCAAGGACGAGGGCAACCGCGCCGACACCACGCCGGAGGGCCTGGCCAAGCTCAAGCCCGTGCGCGGCGACGACCAGTTCGTCACGGCGGGCAACGCGAGCCAGCTCTCCGACGGCGCCTCGGCCGTGGTGATCATGGAGGCTAAGGACGCCGAGCGTCGCGGCCTCCATCCGCTCGGCATCTTCCGCGGCTTCGCGGTGGCCGGCTGTGAGCCCGACGAGATGGGCATCGGCCCCGTCTTCGCCGTGCCGCGGCTCTTGGAGCGGCACGGGCTCAAGGTGGGCGATATCGATCTCTGGGAGCTCAACGAGGCCTTCGCCGTGCAGGTGGTCTATTGCCGCGACCGTCTCGGCATTCCGAACGAGAACCTCAATGTCGACGGCGGCGCCGTCGCCATCGGCCATCCCTACGGCATGAGCGGCGCACGCCTCGTCGGCCATGCCCTCATCGAGGGCAAGCGGCGCGGCGCCAAATATTGCGTCGTCACCATGTGCATCGGCGGCGGCATGGGTGCTGCGGGGCTCTTCGAAGTAGCGTGACGTGGCAGCCGAGTTCATCGAGCTGATCGACCCGCGGCCGGGCGAGGAGGTCGACACCTCCCGCCTCGAGCCCTATCTGCGCCAGCATCTGCCCCGCACCGAAGGCTCCTTCTCCTGGCGCCAGTTCGGCGGCGGCCACGCCAACCTCACCTATCTGGTGCGTTTCGGCGAGACGGAATATGTGCTGCGCCGGCCGCCGCTCGGCCCCATCGCACCGTCGAGCCATGACATGAAGCGCGAGCATCGCGTGCTCGCGACCTTGCCCGACATCTTCCCGCTTGCACCGCGCAGTTATCACTATTGCGCCGACGCGAGCCTCATCGGCGCCGAGTTCCACGTCATGGAGCGGCGCCACGGCATCGTGATCCGGGGCGACCTGCCCGAGCGCTTCCGCGACGACAAGGCCGCGGCGCGGCGCATCGGCGAGATGATGATCGACACGCTCGCCGCCTTCCACAAGGCCGATCCCGACAAGGCCGGGCTCGGCGCGCTCGGCCATCCCGAGGGCTATGCCGCGCGCCAGCTCGAGGGCTGGGCCAAGCGCTGGCAGGCGGCCAAGGATAAGGACCTGCCGCGGGTCGAGGGGTTGATCGCCTGGCTCGCTGCGCGCATCCCGCCGCCCCCCGCCATATCGCTTCTCCATAACGACTTCAAGCTCGACAATATCCTCGTCGGCGCCGAGGACCCGGGCCGTCCCGTCGCCGTGCTCGACTGGGACATGTGCACGCGCGGCGATCCGCTGATGGATCTCGGCTATCTGCTCAATCTATGGGCGCAAGCCGACGACGATCCGGAATGGCTGCAATGGGGCGCCATGCCGACCTGGCGTGCGGGCTCGCCGACCCGCGCCGAGGCGATCGAGCGCTATGCGCGCAAGACCGGCTTCGCCCTCGACCATATCGACTGGTATCACGTCTACGGTCTGTTCAAGATGGTCGTCATCATCCAGCAGATCTACATCCGCTATCTGCGCGGCCAGACGCAGGATCAGCGCTTCGCCATCTTCGGCGGACGCGTGGCGGCCTTCGCCGAGAAAGGCCATGAGCTGATCGCGCGGAGCGGCCGGCCGTGACTACGGCGCCTGGGCCGGAGCCTTCCCTATACGCCGCCCGCGATGGTGGCGCCGCCGTCGATGACGATCACCTGGCCCGAGGTGAAGCTGCCGGCCTTGGAGGCGAGGTAGACCGCCGCCCCCGCGACCTCCTCGGGCTCGCCGATGCGGCCGAGGGGGTAGTTTTTCACGGCGTTCCGGTAGGTCTCGGGATTCTCCCAGAGGGCGCGGGCGAAGTCGGTGCGGATGATGGCGGGGGCGAGGCAGTTGGCGCGAATGTTATGGCGGCCCCATTCGACCGCGAGATTGCGCGCGAGTTGGAAGTCGGCCGCCTTGCTGATGCCGTAGATGCCGAGCTTGTCATGGCCCCGCAAGCCGCCGACCGAAGAGACGATGACGACCACGCCGTCCTTGCGCTCGGCCATGCCGGGCAGCACCTTGTTGCAGAGCCAGAGGTTGCTCTTCACGTTGGTGCTCATGATCTTGTCGTAGGCCTCCTCGCTCACGCCGGCCATCGGTCCGAAATAGGGATTGACCGCGGCGTTGCAGACCAGGATGTCGATCTTGCCCCACTGCTTCACGCTGGCGGCGACAAGTGTATCGAGCTCCTCGAGCCGCGAGATATTGCAGGGGATGGCGACGGCCTCGCCGCCGCCCGCGCGAATGGCGGCCGCCACCTCCTCGCAGGCCGGCGCCTTGCGGCTCGACACCACCACCTTGGCGCCGTAGGCCGCCATGGCCTCGGCGATCGCCTTGCCGATGCCGCGGCTCGAGCCGGTGATCACGGCGATCTTGCCGGTGAGGTCGAAGAGATCCTTCTTCATGACGGGCTTGACCATGGCGGGCTGTCCATTCTGCCGGGGTGAAGGAAGAAGGGCGGCGTGCGGGCGCTGTTCCCCCCGCCGATTGTTTGCGCCATCATATCCCACGGCCGGGCGGCGGCCAATCGCCGCGCGCGCAAGCCCTGAGGAGGGACGATAGGATGGAGATCAAGTTCGATGCGACGCATGAGGCCTTCCGCGACGAGGTGCGCCGCTTCATCGACAAGAGCCTGCCGCCCGATATTCGCGAGCGCGTCGAGAGCGGCAAGCATGTGAGCAAGGAGGATCACGTCGCCTGGCAGAGGATCCTCTTTCGCCAAGGCTGGATGGCGCCCGGCTGGCCGGTCGAGCATGGCGGCACGGGCTGGACGCCGCTGCAGCGCTTCATCTTCGAGCATGAGCTGGGGGCGGCGCCCACCCCACCCGTCATCGCCTTCGGCGTGACCATGGTGGGCCCCGTCATCATCGCCTTCGGCGACGAGGCGCAGAAGAAGCGCTATCTGCCGCGCATCCTGGCGAGCGAGGATTGGTGGTGCCAGGGCTATTCGGAGCCCGATGCGGGCTCGGATTTGGCCGGGCTGCGCACCCGCGCGGTCAAGGAGGGCGACCATTACATCGTCAACGGCTCGAAGACCTGGACCACCTACGCGCAATATGCCGACATGATGTTCTGCCTGGTGCGCACCGGCTCGGAGGGCAAGAAGCAGGAGGGCATCAGCTTCCTCCTCCTCGACATGCACAGCCCCGGCATCGAGGTGAGGCCCATCGTGACGCTCGACGGCGGCGCGGAGGTCAACCAGGTGTTCTTCGACGATGTCCGCGTGCCGGTCGCCAACCGCATCGGCGAGGAGGGCAAAGGCTGGACTTACGCCAAATATCTTCTCGGCCACGAGCGCACCAACATCGCGCGCACAGGCTTCTCGCGCCGCATGCTGCGCCAGCTGAAGATGATCGCGGCGGACCAGCCGAGCGACGGCCGGTCGCTCATCGACGAGCCCGCCTTCCGCGACAAGATCGCCGCCGTCGAGATCGGTCTTTTGGCGCTCGAGGCGACGGTGCTGCGCCAAGTCTCGGGCGAGACGGCGGGCCGTCCGCCCGGTCCCGAATCCTCCATCCTCAAGGTGAAGGGCTCGCTCATCCAGCAGCAGCTCACCGAGCTTCTGATGGAGGCGGTCGGGCAATATGCCATGCCTTTCATCCCGGAATGGTTCGATCCGGGCTGGAACGAGGAGCCCGTCGGGCCCGATTACGCGGCCCCGCTCGCCGCGCTCTATTTCAATTGGCGCAAGACCTCGATCTACGGCGGCTCGAACGAGATCCAGCGCAACATCATCGCCAAGCATATGCTGGGGTTCTGAGGCAAGCGTGCGCGGCAAGGCGACGGCCTTGCACCACGAGCCCGCCGACCCGGTTCGGCACCGATCCGAAGGCGCGCGCGGATTTTGCGACAGGGCCCTCATGGCCGGGTCTTCGCCCTTGCGACGAGCCAGACGCCTGCCGACGCGATGACGAAGCCCACGATGGCGACGAGCGAGAGCGTCCCGCCGAGCAGCAGCCAGGCCAGCACCGCCGTGGTGCCCGGGACGAGATAGAAATTCGCGGCCGCGCGGCCGGCGGTGCCGCGCTGCAGCATGTAGAAATAGAGGCACATGCCGCCGATCGACATGGCGAAGACGTTCCACAGCAGCGCCGCCACCGCATCGGGCGTCCAATCGGCGCGCGCATGCTCGAACAGGATCGTCGAAAGAATGCAAGCCGCGGCGGCGGCGCCGAACTGGACGGTGGCGCCCTCGAGCAGCGGCACGCCGCGGCAATAGCGCGCGAAATAGAGCGTGCCGCCGCACAGCCCGACGATGCCCGCGACGCCGAGCAGGAGACCGTGGAACTCGGCGCGGCTTTCCATCGCGGTGAGGCCGAGCACCAGGAGCACGCCGGCCAGGCCCAGCACCATGCCGAGCCATTGCCTGCGCGTCAGCCATTCGCCGAGCAGCGGGCCGGCGAGGAGCGCCGTCAGCATCGGGTTGAGCGCGCCCATGAGCGACATGGGCGCGGCATTCGAGCTCAGCATCCCCACATGGGCGGTCATCAGGGTCACCCCGTTGATGAGAATGCCGGCGACGGCGCAATGATGCCAGCGTCCGGCGAGCGGCGCCCAGGAGCGCCGCAACAGGAGCATTCCCGCGAGCAGCACGAGCGCCACGATCGTCTGGCGCACCGTCACGAAGAGGATGGGCGAGATATGGCGCAGCCCGATGCGCGCCGTGATGAAGGTCGAGCTCCAGAGCAGGATGAACCCCACAGGCGCCAAGCGATCGAGCACGGCAGGTCTCCAGGAGGGCTTCGCGTTCCCTCGCAGATACGCGATCGAGGGGTGGCTCTGCGGGTCGCGCTTCGCAGCATCTCGCCTGAGAGGCGCCGTTGCCGCTCCCGCCGCCGTCTTGTAGCATGGCCCAGCGCGCGGCGGCGACGAGGGCCGGGGCTTCGGCGGCCGCCGCGCCACGGACAACCGGGCGGCCGAGGGCACCTCATGGAACTGCAACTGAGCGAGGAGCAGAGGCTGCTCGCCGACAGCGTCGTCCGTTTCCTCGAGAAGGAATATCGCTTCGACAAGCGCCGCGCGCTGGCGGCGAGCGAAGAGGGCTTGTCCCGCGCCAACTGGGCGCAATTCGCCGAGCTCGGCTGGCTCGGCATCGGCACGCCCGAGGCGCAAGGCGGGCTCGGCGGCGGCGCCGTCGAGACCATGATCATCATGGAATCATTCGGCCGGCATCTCGTGCTCGAGCCTTATTTCCCCACCGTCGTGCTGGGCGGCAGCCTGCTGGCGCGCGGCGGCGCGCAGGCCGAGGCACTGCTGCCGGAGCTTGCGCAAGGAAGGCTCCTTCTCGCCCTCGCTCACGGCGAGCCGCAAGCGCGCTTCAACCTGGCCGATGTCGAGACCCGGGCCGAGCGCGCGGGCGACGGCTTCCGGCTCAGCGGCCGCAAGGCCGTGGTGCTCGGCGCCCCTAGCGCCGACAAGCTCATCGTCTCGGCGCGCACCGGCGGCGAGGCGCGCGGGCGCGACGGCATCACGCTTTTCCTGTTGCCCCGCGAGACGCCGGGCTTGGCACTCAGGCCCTACCGCACCATCGACGACCTTCGCGCGGCGGAGGTGACGCTCGACGGTGCGATGGCCCCGGCCGCTACAGTCCTAGGCGGGGTGGGCCGAGGGCTGGCGCTGCTCGAGAGCGCCACCGATCTCGCTCTCGTGGCGCTCGCGGCCGAGGCGGTGGGGGCCATGGCGGCGCTGCTCGACCTCACGCGCGATTATCTCAAGACGCGCAAGCAGTTCGGCGTGCCGATCGGGAGCTTTCAGGTGCTGCAGCACCGCCTCGTCGATATGTTCATGGCGCAGCATCTCGCGCGCTCCTTGACCGAGATGGCGGCGCGCGCGCTCGCCGACCCGGCGCAGGACCCGCTCGCCCAGGCGCGTCTCGCCGCCGCCGCGAAGGTCGAGGCGGGCCGTGCCGGGCGCCTGGTCGGGCAGGAGGCGGTGCAGCTCCATGGCGGCATGGGCATGACCGACGAGCTCGCGGTCGGCCATTACTTCAAGCGGCTGGCGATGATCGACCTGACCCTCGGCAATGCCGATCATCACCAGCGCCGCTTCGCCGATCTCGAGGCCGCCGCCTGAACGGCGCCACGTCCCGAGGCGAAAGCGATGTCCGCTTACGCGGCATCGCTCTCCCTTTTTTTTGGCTGCGACCGCTCAAGCGCCGCGCAGGCTATTCGCCGCTCCACGCGAGGTGGAAAGGCTCTAATTGCCCGTCGTACCCTCCGCCGGCCGGCGCCCGCGCGGCGGCGGGAGCGCCGCCCTGACTTCGGCCTCGGCCTGCTTCAAGAGGTCGAGCGCCTTGGGTTGATGGCCGTTATAGTCGCCCGTGGCATGGACGAGCGCGAGCTCGGCCGTCTCAATGTCGTGCAGGGCGCGGTACATGTCGCGATTGGAGGGCGGCCGGGCGGCTGCGCCACTCACGCTTGTACCCTGGGCGGCTTGCGCGCCTTGGGTGGTTTGCGCGTTATCGTCGGCCGAGGCGAGCGGAACCAGGCCCAAAAGGGCCAGGATGGCGGTCGCCAAAACAAAGGGGCTTGGCTTGAACATGAAGCGCTCTCCTTCCTGAATGCTGTGGTCCTGAATGGCATGGGCCTTGGCAGTGGGGCTCAAGAGCAGCTTAGGGCGAGAACAGGGGCCTAGGGGCCGAGTGGGCTTGCCAGGAGTTCTCTATATGTACCTTACATGTATGAGCTATGTTCCGCAAGCGGAAATTGCCGGATATATCCCCTTGGCGTATGCCGGGCAGCTCAACTCGAAATCTGGCTAAGGCCGGCCCTGGGCAGCGCGAAGAGACGCGCCTTGCGCGCGCGGGCGCGGACGCGCTGGCCGAGCTTGAGCTGCAGCTCGTGATAACGCGCCCGGGTCATCTCCGCCTCGACAATACGCCCTTCCTCGCCGACCGCGAGCTCGATCGCGGTTAGCGGACCGGCGGCCGAGATATGGCGCACGATGGCGGGCAGGCCGCTATGCTCGCTCTCGCCCAGGATCTCGATATCGTGCGGGCGCACATAGGCGATGGCTTCGCCGTCGGCGCCGAACTCGACGGCCGCCGTGGTCAGAAGCGTGCCGCAGACCTCCACCTTGCCCCGCTCGACGCGGCATTGGAAACGGTTCACATTGCCGAGGAACTCGTAGACGAAGGGCGTCGCGGGATGGTCGTAGACCTGCTCGGGCGTGCCCGTCTGCTCGACCCGTCCCTCGTTCATTACCACCACCCGGTCGGCGAGCTCGAGCGCCTCCTCCTGGTCGTGGGTGACGAAGAGGCTGGTCAGCGACATTTCGTCGTGGAGCCGTCGCAGCCAGCGCCGCAGCTCCTTGCGCACCTTGGCGTCGAGCGCGCCGAAAGGCTCGTCGAGCAGCAGCACGCGCGGCTCGATGGCGAGCGCGCGCGCCAGCGCCACGCGCTGGCGCTGCCCGCCCGAGAGCTGGCTCGGATAGCGATCCGCCAGGCGGTCGAGCTGCACGAGGCTCAGGAGGCTCATCACCCGGCGCCTGATCTCCTCCTCGCCGGGCCGCTGGCGCCACCGCTTCACGCGCAGGCCGAAGGCCACGTTCTCGAACACCGACATATGGCGGAAGAGGGCGTAGTGCTGGAAGACGAAGCCGACCCGGCGCTCGCGCAGCTGGCGGCTCGCCGCGTCCTCGCCGTCGAACAGCACGCGGCCTTCGTCGGCCCAATCGAGCCCGGCGATGATGCGCAGCAGCGTCGTCTTGCCGGAGCCCGAGGGGCCGAGCAGCGCCACGAGCTCGCCCGGCTCGACCGTGAGATTGACGCCCTTGAGGGCGCGAAACTCGCCGAACCGCTTGCCGATGCCGCTGAGTGCAATCTGCATAGCCTGCCTTCAGCGCTGCCCGGCCGCGGCCAGCTCGCTGCCATGCGCCATTCGAGGAGCGCCTTGAGCGCGAGCGTCACCAGCGCGAGCAGCGCCAGCAGCGAGGCGACCGCGAACGCGGCCACGAAGTTGTACTCGTTGTAGAGAATCTCGACATGGAGCGGCATCGTGTTGGTGTGGCCGCGGATGTGGCCCGAGACCACCGACACGGCGCCGAACTCGCCCATCGCGCGGGCATTGCACAAGAGCACGCCGTAGAGCAGGCCCCATTTGACGTTGGGCAGCGTCACGCGCAAGAAGGTCTGCCAGCCGCTCGCGCCGAGGCTGACGGCGGCCTCCTCCTCCTCCGTGCCCTGCGCCTGCATGAGCGGGATGAGCTCGCGCGCGACGAAGGGGAAGGTGACGAAGATCGTCGCCAGGATGATGCCGGGCAGGGCGAAGATGATCTGGATGTCATGCGCATAAGCCAGGGGCCGAAGAAGCCCTGGGCGCCGAAGAGCAGCACATAGATGAGGCCCGCCGTCACCGGCGAGACCGAGAAGGGCAGGTCGATCAGCGTGACGAGGAAGCTCTTGCCGAGGAACTCGAAGCGCGCGATGGCCCAGGCCGCGGCGAGGCCGAAGACGATGTTGAGGGGCACCGCGATCGCCGCCACGAGCAGCGTCAGCCGGATGGCGGCCAGCGCGTCGGGATCGACGATCGCCGCGAGATAGCTGCCGACGCCATGCGCGAGGGCCTGGGCGAAGACCATCAAAAGCGGCAGCACGAGGAAGAGAAGCAGGAACACCAGCGCCACCGCGGTAAGCAGCCAGCGCACCGCCCAGGGCTCGTTCACCGCGGCGCGTCTCGACATGACGCTTCCAATGATGGGCGGCGCTCCGCTCGGGGCGAGCGCTCCGCCGATGGCGGGCGTTGCGCTCATGGCTGGCCGCCGCGGGTGCGCGCCCAGCGCTGCAGCAGGTTGATGGCGAAGAGAATGGCGAAAGAGCCCGCCAGCATCACCACGGCGATGGCGGTGGCGCCGGCATAGTCATATTGCTCGAGCTTGATGATGATGAGCACGGGCGCGATCTCGGAGACCATCGGCAGGTTGCCGGCGATGAAGATGACCGAGCCGTATTCGCCGAGGCCGCGCGCGAAGGCGAGCGCGAAGCCGGTGAGCAGCGCGGGCATGAGGATCGGCAGAATGACGCGCCGGAAGGTCTGCAGCCGCCCCGCGCCGAGGCTCGCCGCCGCCTCCTCGAGCTCGAGCTCGAGGTCCTGCAGCACGGGCTCGACCGTGCGCACGACGAAGGGCAGCCCGATGAAAAGCAGCGCCACGAAGATGCCGAGCGGGGTGAAGGCGACCTTGACGCCGAGTTGGGCAAGGAGATAGCCGATGGGCCCGGTCGGGGCATAGATCGCGGTGAGCGCGATGCCGGCGACCGCCGTCGGAAGCGCGAAAGGCAGGTCGACCAGCGCGTCGACGAGGCGTTTGCCGGGAAAGCGGTAGCGCACCAGCACCCAGGCGATGAGGAGCCCGAAGAAGGCGTCGATCACGGCGGCGACGAGCGCCGCGCCGAAGCTGAGGCGGTATGCGGCGAGCGCGCGCGGCTCCGTCACCGTGGACCAGAACTCGTGCCAGCCCATGCCGAGCGTGCGAAGCACCAGCCCGGCGAGCGGGATCAGCACGATGAGGGCGAGGTAGAAAACAGTAAAGCCGAAGGCGGGGCCGAAACCCGGCAACGCGCTCGGCTCGCGGAACGAAAATCTTTCGGCGGGCGCGCTCATTTCAATGGCCCGGCTGGTAGATCTGGTCGAACAGGCCGCCGTCGGCGAAATGCACGGCCTCGGCCTTGGCCCAGCCGCCGAACATCTCGTCGACGGTGAAGGTGGTGAGCTTGGGGAAGCGCTCGAGCTCCTCCGGCGGGACGAGCTGGGCGAAGGCGGGGCGGAAATAATGCGCCGCCGCGAGGCGCTGCCCCTCGGGCGAGTAGAGGTAGCGCAGATAGGCCTCCGCCAGCTTGCGCGTGCCATGCCGGTCCACGACCTTGTCGAGCAACGCCACCGGCGGCTCGGCGAGGATGCTGACCGAGGGCACGACGATCTCGTAATTCTCCCTGCCGAACTCGTTGAGCACGAGAAGGGCCTCGTTCTCCCAAGCAATGAGCACGTCGCCGATGCCGCGCTGGGCGAAGGTGGTGGTCGAACCGCGCGCCCCGGCATCGAGCACGGGGACGTTCTTGTAGAGCGCCGCGATGAAGGCGCGCGCCTTATCCTCGCCGCCCCATTTGCGCAAGGCGTAGCCGTAGGCGGCGAGATAGTTCCACCGCGCGCCGCCCGAGGTCTTGGGATTGGGGGTGATCACGGCAAGGCCCGGCTGCGCCAGGTCGTCCCAATCCTTGATCGCCTTCGGATTGCCCTTGCGCACGAGGAAGAGGATGGTCGAATTGTAGGGCGCGCTGTCATGGGGCAGGCGCCGCTGCCAGTTGAGGGGCAGCAGCTGCGCCTTATCGGCAATGGCGTCGATATCGTAGGCGAGCGCCAAGGTCACCACGTCGGCGGGCAGCCCATCGATCACCGCGCGCGCCTGCATGCCCGAGCCGCCATGCGACATTCTTATGCTGATATCCTCGCCGGTCTCCTGCTTCCAATGCTTGGCGAAGGCGGCATTGTAGTCCTGGTAGAACTCGCGCGTCGGGTCGTAGGAGGCGTTGAGGAGGGTATTTTGCGCGAGGCCCGCCCCGTGAAACGCGCCGAGCGCCAAGGCCGCGACAAGGCCTGCGCGAAGGGCGCGCGCCACGGATGCTGGACCCCTGTTCGGCAAGACGATCCCTCTTCCTTTCCGGCTGCGCCCGCCGGTGCTCAGCCTTGAAGACCATAGTTCGGCTCAAGACCGGGCGGCCGCTCGGCCCCGTCCCTCGGCAGTGGGTTATGAATCCTGAGAAGGTCCGCGCTGGTAGGCGGACTGTCGCTACCCCTCAGCGCGACCAAGAATTCCGGGCGCCATTCCAGCCTGTGTCCCTGCCCATGTCAAGGCCGGACCGGCGCAACAAAGCGCGCGCCTCGCCCCGCCCTCGCGCAATGATTTCGGATTGCAAGTAAATATTCGGCAAGGAAGAGCGAACCGCAGTATTTACATCGATTTGTAGTGAAAACGCGTTTCCGACGGATTTGCTGAGGGCAAACACCGAGGACGGCAAGTTTTCCGACGAGTTTTACCATCGGCGCGCGGCAAGTCTTGCGCCGGCCGCGACCTAAAGTCGGGTCGAGAGCCAGATGGCGAGGCGCGACCCGGCCTTGATGGCGCGGCGCAGGAGGGGATAGGCGGGAGCGGTTTCGGCGCCGAATGCGAGGCCGGTCTTGCGATGCTCGAGCTCGTCGGCGCGGAACTCCTCGACCCGGGCGCGAAGCGCCGCCTCCTCGGGCCCGAGAGAGGCGGCCTGGCGGGCGTAATGCTCGTCGATCACCTCCTCGACCGCGACGGTGCAGGCCATCGCCGCCTTCTCGCCGAGCAAGGCGGTGGCGGCGCCGAGCGCATAGCCCGCGACATGCCAAAGCGGATGGAATAGGGTCGGCCGCACGCGCCGTTCTACGATGAGGCGCTCGAAAGCCGCGAGATGGCGTCGCTCCTGCTCGGCCATGCGGCGGATCGCCTCGACGCCCGGCGTCACCTTGCCCAGGACCGCGAGCTGCCCGTCATAGATGCGCTTGGCGCCGAATTCGCCGGCGTGATCGACCCGGATCATGCGCGCGATTCGCTCGCGCTCGTCGGGATCGCCAGGCCAGCCGGCACCGGGCAGCCTGTGCCCGGGCGCGGCGGGGGGCGCGGAAATATTCTCCTCGCTCATCCTCGTCTCAAGACGGTTCCCGCCAGCGCGATCGCGAAGGAGAACAGCGCGAGGGCGAGGGCGATGACGAAATTATATCCCGCCATCGAGATGCCGAACAGCGACCAGGCGATCCGGTCGCAACGCACCACGGGCGTGGCCATGATCTGCGCGCGCAATTGCTCGAGGCTATGGGCGCCCGCCTGGTCCGCGGGCGCGCTGCAGGCGGCGAGGCCCTCCCACCAATGGCGCTCCACGCCGACGTGGAAGAAGGCGATGCCCGCATCCGCGAGAAAGGCGAGGCCGCAGAGCAGCACCAAGGCGCGCGCCGGCCGCCCCGGCGCGAGGACCAGGGCCAAGGCCGAAAGCAAGATCGTGGCGCCGTAGGGATAGCGCTGATAGAGGCAGAGCTCGCAAGGGGCAAGCCCGCCCAGATATTGGAAGGCGAAGGCGGCGCCCAGCGCGGCGACGCTCGCAAGCAGGATGAGGAGCGGGGCGGCGCGGGTCTCGGCCATGGCTTGGAATCGATAGGGGCTCATAGGTAACGCAGCGCCAGGAAGCCGCCGACGAGCAGCGCCAAGAAGCTCGTCGTCACCAGCATGAGCCGGCGATCGATGAAATCGCGGATCGGCTCGCCGAAGCGCCAAAGCAGCGCCGCCACCAGGAAGAAGCGGATGCTGCGCGAGACGAGCGAGGCGAGGGCGAAGGTCGCGAGGTCGAACTTGAGGGCACCGCTCGTGATGGTGACGAGCTTGTAGGGGATCGGCGTCATGCCCTTGAGGATGATGAGCCAAGCGCCCCAGCGGGCGAAGGAGGCCTTGAGCGCCTCATATTGCGCCATGGCATGATAAAGCTCGAGCAACGGGCGGCCGATCGCCTCGAAGGCGAAATAGCCGATGGCATAGCCGAGGAAACCGCCGGCCACGGAAGCGAGCGTGCAGACCGCGGCGAGGAAGAAGGCGCGGCGGCGGTCGGCGATCACCATCGGGATCAGCAGCGCGTCGGGTGGGATCGGAAAGACCGAGCTCTCGAGGAAGCTGATTCCAGCGAGCGCCCAGGCCGCATGGCGATGGCCGGCGAGCGCCATCGTCCGATCATAGAGCCGGCGGATCAAGCGATCTCCTTATGCTTCAGCTTTGCGACCTCCAACTCGCGCGCGGGAGCCGCCTCGATTTACCAGCCGCGCGGGCCAAGGGCAATGGCGGGCCAAGGCAAAAGTATTTTGCGAGAAGAAGTGTCCTGCTAGGCGGCCGCGGCCCTGCCGATTTGCTCGCCCTCGGCGGTTTCGGTCAAATGATGATCGCCCCATTTCCGGATCGCCGCGATGACGGGAACGAAGCTTTGGCCCTTTCGGCTCAAGCGGTACTCGACCTTCGGCGGCACGACGCCGTAATCCTTGCGCTCGATCAGCCCCGACTGCGCGAGCGCCTTCAATTCGCGGCTGAGCACGCGCGGCGCTATTTCCCGGCTCCCCGCCAGGCCGCGCAGGAGGCCGCTTTTGATCTCGCCATAGCGGCGCGGGCCGTCTTTGAGATCCCACAATATGCGGAGCTTGTATTTCCCGCTGATCATTTTCTGAAAGGCCGCGACCGGGCAGACGCCGCGCGCGCTTAATCTTCCCTTCGCCATCCTCGCCGGCCCTCCGAAGCCCCTGCGTTCTCGCCGAGCTTCAGAATAGGGGGAGAACGGCGAAAGTCCATCGCTATCATTTTTGTCCATACTTGCTAAATCGTACCTTCCGGCGCCTAATCGGCATTGGCGCCGTCCTGGAACCATGGCAACAGTCGAGCGAAAAGGGAGCCGGACATGAAGCGTTTTCTCATCCGCTATCAATTCAAGAACGGATCGCGCGAGGCATGGCACGAGCAGATCGCCAAGTTCATCGCGGCCTTGGACAATGATCCCGATGTGAAGGGCAAAATCTCCTATCGCTGCATGAAAGAGCGCGACGGCGCGGGCTATTATCATATCGCCGCGGTTTCGGACGAGCAGGCGAGGCAAGCGCTTCAGCAAAAGGATTTTTTCAAGCGCTATACGGAAGAATCGAAGCGCGTGTCGGGAGGCGAGGTCGAGGTGCTGCCGCTCGAGACCATCGCCGAGACGGCCTATCGGCCGTAAGCGGAAGGACGACAGGCCCGCGCCATCGAGGCGCAATTGACCCGAAGGCGGACTTCGCTATGATCCCGCGCCATCGCCTTGGCGATGTCCTGGGCCGAGCCCCTGTGGCGGAACCGGTAGACGCGGCAGACTCAAAATCTGTTGTTCGCAAGGACGTGGGAGTTCGAAGTCTCCCCGGGGGCACCAGCTTAGGCGAATAGCGTCGGCGCCCGCAACCGATCGTGCCCGCCGGTTCCTGCAGCGCTATACTACCTCGAGCGGCGGGATCGCGGCCGCGTAGGGGAGAACCATGACCGACCTCGAATCCATTTCCGGCGAAATCCTGCTCAGCGAGGTGATTCCCCCCGGGCGGCCTTGGGGTCACCATGTCGCCAAGGGCGAGCGGTTGCGGCTGATCGATCTCGAGGGCCGGCAGGCGGTGGACTTCCTCTGCTACGATGCGGGCGACCCCACGGACCGCTATTGCGCGACCAACACGGTGAAGGTGCAGGGCAAGCTCCTTGTCGAAAAGGGTACCGTGTTGTATTCCGATCTTGGCAAGGCGCTCTTCACGGTCGTGGAGGATACCTGCGGCGGCCACGACACGATCTACGGCTGTTGCAGCGAACCCAACAATTTCCTGCGCTACGGGGTGCGCGATACACCGAGCTGCTTTGCGAATTTCGTCGAGATCCTGGCGCGCTTCAAGCTCGACCGCAGCTTCGTAGTCAGCAACGTTAATTTCTTCATGAGCGTGCCGGTCGCCGCCGATGGCGAGGCCATCAACGTGCTCGGTCATTCGAAACCGGGAGAACTATGTCGAGCTCCGCGCCGAGCGTGACGTGTTGGCGGTGCTCTCGAATTGCCCGCAGATGCACAACCCCTGCAACGGCTACAACCTGACGCCGATCCGCGCCCTCATCTGGCGGCCGACCCCGCCGTCCCTAGGATGAATCGACATTCGTCTGCGAGTTCGTCATCCCGGACAAGCAAATCCTTGTGAGGCTCAGTACCCGAGCCGCTTCCGCCACGGGACAGCCCAACCGCGCCTTCTTTCCTCTACGCGATGAACTTCGCCGCCGGCTGCGCGCGTTCGGCCTCGCGCAAGGCGCGGGTCACGACGCGGGCGCTGTTCTCGACATGGGGCGCGCGGAAGATATCGACATGCCCCCCGGTGAGCGGCCAGATCACGAGGTCGCGGCAGAACTCGCGCCAGCGCAGGTCCTCGCCGAGGCCATATTGCTGCCAGTCGGGATTGTCCGCGCGGAAGAGATGCAGCCGCCCGCCATAGGGCTTGGCGCGATAACCCTTCGTCGCATTGGCGCGCAAATATTGCAGCGCCACGAGCCGGAAATTGGCGCAAGTCTCGCGCAGCTGCAGCGCGCTCAAAACCCGCCACTCCCAGGCGAGAAGCCCATATTGCCCGAGATGGAGCTGCCGCTCGACGATCCGCGCGATGAGGTGGCGGCCGGTCATGCTGCTGAAGCGCCGCAAGCGCGCGACGCGCGCCAGCTTCCGCAAGGCGGGCTCGGTGCCCATCGCATGCCAGAAGCTATGCTCGAGATAGGCCGGCGAGAAGTCGACGACGCCGAGGAACTCGATCTCGACGCCCTCCGCCGCCAGGATGCGAGCCGCCTCGTAGGCCGCCATCCCGCCCATGGAGTAGCCCAGAATCCGCACCGGCTCGCCCGCGCCGGCGGAGGCGCGGATCTGCGCGACGATGTCGGCGACGAAGCGGTCGAAATCGATCGGCGCGAGGCTCGCCGGGTCGATGGGCGGATAGTCGATGACGCGAACCTCGAAAGCATCGGCGAGGAGGCGCGTGAAGCGCATGTCGTTGAGCACGGCGCCCAAGAGGCCGGGGAGATAGAAGACGAGCGGCCGCCCCGTCGACGGTCCTGCAGCCGCGCGCGCGCCGCGCGCGTCTCCGCTTGGCGCCCGCAACGAGGCGACGAGGTCGCTGGGGCGCGTGCGCGGGCCGAGCAGCTCCATCGCCACCGGCCGCTCGAGCCGCCGCTCGAGCTCGAAGATGAGCTCCATGCCCGCCGCCGAATCGCCGCCGGCATTCTCCCAGCTCATGTCGTCGTCGAAGGTCGCGGGATCGAGCAGCCGCTTCCAGGCGGCGGCCACGGCCTCGCCGATCCTGGCGTCCCCGGCGGCGGCGGCGTTACCCGCCTTGGGGGCTACGCCCGTTTGGCCTTCCGCGCGGCGCTTCCCGTCCATCTCGGTGAGGGCGATGATGTCATGCTTGAAATTGCCCAGCATCGGGATCTCGGCGACGAGATATATATCCTTCGGCCGCATCGGGCCGGGCAGGCGGTCGACCAGCCAGAGGGCGAGATCGGCGCCAGTGAGGCGCGATCCCTCGGCGACGACGACATAGGCGGCGAGCTCGATATGCCGGCCGTCGATGCGCGGGATGACGGCCGCGTCGCGCACCTCTTTATGCTCGCGGATCGTTGCCTCGATCTCCGCCGGCTCGACCCGATTGCCCCTGATCTTGAGCTGGCGGTCCTTGCGGCCGATCAACTCGAGCAAGCCGTCGGCGCGCATGCGGCCGAGATCGCCGATGCGGAAGCTGCGCGCCATGGGATCGTCGGGCGAGGCGGAGAAGACCCGCTTGGTGAGCATGTCGTCGTTCCAATAGCCTTGCGCCACATAGCGGCTGGTGATGACGAACTCGCCCGCCTCGCCGCGCGGCACGGGCTTGCCCCCCTCGTCGAGCAGCGCGACCTCGTAGCCCGGCGGCACGTAGCCTACCGGCACGAGCTGGTCCGCGACCGGCGCATCCGGCGGGAGGAACCAATGGGCGTACCAGTTGGTCTCGGTCGAGCCGACGCCGACGGAAAGCCGGCTGGTCGGAGGGAAATTGCGGCGGAAGAGCTCGACGTCGGAAGCGAAGACGCGATCCGAGGCGAGGCAGTAGCAACGCACCGTCTGGAAGACGGACTTGTCCTCGCAAAGCTCGATGATGCGGCGGAAGACATAGGGCACGGAGAAGCAGATCGTGATGCGCCCGCGGCGCAGCACGCGGACGAATTCCTGCAGCCCCTTGCGGCGGAGATCGACGACGAAGATCGTGCCGCCGCTGAAAAGGGTACCGAAGATGTCCTCCTGCGCCGGACGCACCGTCGGCGCGAAGAGCAGCGCGAGCCGGTCGTCCGCGGCCATATGGGTCGAATTGATGCGCCGCATGGCGTCGTGCAGCAGACTACGCTGGTTGAAATAGGCGCCTTTGGGCTGCCCCGTGCTGCCCGAGGTATAGATGACGAAGGCGATGTCGTCGGGCGAGGCGGCGCCGAGCGGCGCACCCTGCCCGGCGTCGCGCGCGGCGCGTTCGAAATCGAGCTGGGGCAGTTCCTTGCCCATGCGGCCCACCGCCTCGCTCGTGCTGCGATCGACGATGACGGCCGCGATGCCGGCATGCTTGAGGATGCGGCTGTTGCGCGCCTCGGGAAAGCTCAGATCGAGCGGCACATAGGGGCAGCCTGCGGCGAGGGCGGCCAGCATCGCGACCGGATAGGTCGAGCCGTTCGGCAGCGCCACGGCCACCGGGCGGCCGCGCTCGACCGACGCGGCGATGTGGCGCGCGAGGCCGAGCGCCTGCTCATGGACCTCGCGATAGGTGAGAAAACTTTCGCCGTCGTCGATGGCGGTCTTGTCGGGATAGGCGGCAGCCGTCTCGGCGAAGATCTCGAAGGCCGAACGCTCGATCCAGGCGGCGGGGAAGGGCCGGAATTGCTTGTCCGACGGGCCGTCGAGATCGACCGCATGCTCTCCGCCGCGACAGATCGAGGGTGCTGCGCCCGCCATACCGCCGGCCCGATCACCGGCTCCTTCACGGAACATGCCGCCGACCCCCAAGCTTGCCGCAACCCGATTCGCGCGATGAGAAGAGATGCGTTCTCTTAACACGCGTTTCGCGAGGCGGCAACGCTATCGGGAAATGGTTTACGTTCCGCTAAAGCGCTCGCCCGCGCGAGGCCAGCGCGCCACGTCCGCCTACCACAAAATGATCTCCGCGCGGGCGCGATTCCGGCGCGGCGCCGCTGCGCGCGCCCTGCTAATATGTCCCAAGCCCGGGGTCGGAGCCCGGCTCGCGATCACCGACGGAGGGACGAAATGGCGCGCTTCCCCGGAACAGGCCTCGGCATCGCGCTCGCGGCCGCCCTAGCGCTCGGTGCCACCGGCGCGGCCCACGCCGCCGGCGCGCTCGCGATCGGTGCCTGCGAGCATTTCGGCTATGCGACCAAATTCGCGACCGCGCAAGAGGCCGGCGTCGCCGCGATCGGCTATTGCCAGCAGAGCGGAGACGAGACTTGCGTCGTCAGGCTGACCGTGCAGGGCAACTGCTTCGCCTTCGCCGTCGACAAGGACAATCTCTGCGGCGCGCGCGGCTTCGCCTATGGCGAATCCGAGAGCGAAGCGCAAAGCCTCGCCGTCAATGAGTGCGTCAGATATGGCGGCAAGGATTGCGTGCCCAAAATGTCGGCTTGCGACCGGTAATATCCCGCGCGGCAGGAATTTGCCGGTCGATGACATTTTTTTGACTGGATCGCGCGGGTCGCGCGGACCATATTCTCCCTGCCTGGACATCCATGAGGCGTAAGCAGGCAACAAGGCAAAAAGCGCCTACTTAAAGCCTCCCCGATCTATTATGCATGCTGCGATGAGCCGATTGGAATCCCATATCAGACGCTTGCTCGCGCAACGCGCCAGCATCGACCGCGCGGCCGCCCTGTTGCGCGACGTCCCCGGCTCCATCCTTGAGCTCGGGCTCGGCTCGGGCCGGACCTACGATCATCTGCGCACGCGCTTTCCGGGCCGGGAGATCTTCGTCTTCGATCTCGATATCGATTCCCATCCGGCCTCGCGCCCGGACGCGCGCCATTTCATCAAGGGCGATTTCCGCGCGACCTTGCCGACGGCGCTCAGGCGCATCCGCCATCGGGCGGCGCTAGCCCATTGCGACATCGGCTCGCATGACGTGGCCGCGAGCCAGGCGCTCGCGGCGTCGGTGGCGCCTTTGCTGCTGCCGCTCATGGCCGCGGGCGGCGTCGTGCTCAGCGATCAGGAGATGGGGACCGTCGGCTGGCGCGCGCTTCCGCTGCCCCAGGGGGTGCCGGCCGGCCGCTATTACATCTATCGCCTCGGCGGCAAGGACGAGCGCGTCGGCGAGCTGGACGCGGCATACGAGAGCAACGGCGCCCGCGCCGAGCTCTTTGCCGGCGCGGAGCTGCTCAGGCCGCGCGTCGCCGGTTACGACCCGCTGGAGGATTGAGCGAGCCTGTCTCTCGCGCCGGGCGGCCGGCGCGGCGCTCGCTCACGCGAAATCGCATCGGAGTATATTCCCTTCAGGCGAAGGCGCACCCCCCTCACCCTTCCCTCTCCCCCGATGGGGGGAGAGGGTTGCGTAGGATTGTCGAGGCGAGAGCCGGGCCATGGCCGGAGCCGAGCGAGGGGGCGCGACGAATCCGCTCGATCGGATCCTGAAAACGCTCCGGCGCCCGCGCTATTTGAGGGTCTTGAGATAGGCGATGACGTCCTGCCGGTCCTTCGCATCCTTGAGGCCGGGGAAGATCATCTTGGTCCCCGGCACCGCGGCGCGCGGATCGGTGAGATAATTGTCGAGGGTCGCCTCGTCCCAGGTCTTGTTGGCGGCCTTCATGGCGTCCGAATAGGTATAATCGGGCAGGCTGGCCGAATGACGGCCGACGACGCCGAACAGGCTCGGCCCGATCTTGTTCTTACCGGCTTCAATGGCGTGGCAAAGGGCGCATTTCTGGAAAATCTTCTTCCCCGCGTCGACGTCGCCGTCGGCTCTGGATAGGGCCGGCGCGACCACAAGGCCCAGCGCGACCGCGAACAGCGCCGTCGTCATTGCTTTGGCAGACATTCATCCCTCCTGATCATCGAGCTTGATTCGGTCGATTTCGGTTCGGCGGAGCGGCGACGGCGATGCGAAGTTCGGTGCTGCGCGCCCCGAGGGTGCAACTATGTCCGGGAATGGAGCCAAACATCAACCCTTTTGCTGAGAGGGCGGCACGCGCAAATTGCCGCGCCCGGCCTGTCGGAATTGATGACGCTCAAGCTGGCGCAAGCAGCTCGCCCTTGCCGCCGATCGCCTGATCGCCGAGCAGCCGGCGCATGGGCCCGAGCCGCTCGGCGAGCGCGCCGAGGCCGAGCGAGGCCAGGAGGCGCGCGAGAAGGCGGAGCGCCACCAGCTCATGGACGCCGCTGTCGATGAAGGTCGGGCCGGGCCGCTCGAAGCCGCCGAGGGCGAGGAGGCTGCCATGGCGCATGGCGGCGCCGGCATAAGCCTGCGCGTGCCCGCCGAGGAGGATGGTCCCCGCCAGCATCGCGCCCCCGCAGGCCGGACCGGCATCGCCGCCGACCACGAGCAGGCCGCGCCGGAGCTGATAGCCGCAACGCGCCCCCGCCTTTCCGGCGATGATTACCGTGCCGCCGCTCATGCCGCTGCCGGTGCCGGGGATTGCGGCGCCGACCCCGTCGCCCGCATCGCCCGCGACGCGGATGAGCCCGCCGCGCATGTCGCTTGCGAGGCCGAAGCCCGCCGCGCCCTCGAGGCGGATCTCGCCGCCCGCGAGCCCTTGCCCGAGATAGGCGCCGGCTGCGCCCTCGACGATGATGCGCCCCGTTGTCATGCCCGCCCCGATGCGGTCGAGGCGGGTACCCTCGCCTGCGATGACGAGGCTATCGCCCCCGCCGCCGTCGAGCTGGAACCAGTCGCCGACTCTCTCCTCGCGCTTTCCGAGCGCGAGCGGCAGGCGCTCGATCTCGCCCGGCTTGAGCCCGGCGAGCCGCTCGGGCAGGAGGGAATCCAGCGCAAGCCGGACCGGGGGCTCGGCTTTGAGCGTCAGGCGGGTCATGCGAGAAGCTCTTTGAGATGGAAATGATAGGGTCCGAGCTTGCCGCCGTAATTGCCGGCCGAGATGCGGGTGACGCCGCTCCCGAGGCCGCCCGCGCAGACGGCGCGGATGCCGGCCGTCATCGCGCCGGCGACGGATTTCTCGTCGAGCCCGTCGATGACGATCTCGAGCACGGCCGCCACCTCGGGATCGAGCGCGCTTTCCGCCAACCCCTTAAGGGTGGGACAGAAGGCGTCGTTGGTGGAGGCGGGGAGGAATTTGTAGCGCGAGCCCACCTTGGAGCCCGAGCGCACGACGCCGCCCGGAAACGGCATGATGGCGCCGCGCACCTGGCTCATGGCACCGATCGCCCGCTCCGCCGCGGCGAGCACGGCGGCACGGGCGCGGCCGAGGATGAGGAAATTGCCCCCACCCACGGCTTTCTGCTCGGCCACCTGGTCCTCGCAAAGGAACTCGCCGTCCATCACCGGGATGCGCCAGTAGCGCCGGCTGCCGAAGCGCTTGGCGCGCTGGAAGCCATCGCCGAAATAACGCAGCGCGCGGCCGAGCGGCAGCCGGCTGTCGCCCTCGAGCCCTGCATAGCAGGCGCTGCCCGGGCAAGTCAGCACGCATTGACCGACCCTGTCGCGCAAGGCCTTGGCGAGGGCGTCGCGCGACATGCCGAAGAGCAGCACCGCGATCCCCGGCCGTCCGTCCGGCGTCTCCTCGGGCGCGAGCGCGCGCTCGATGCCCGCCTCGACGCCGCAGCCGATCACCGAGGTGGCGAAGCCGGTCATCGAGCGGCCGGCCGTCTCGGCCCAGGCGGGGCTGTCCGCGGTGACGACGAGCCGCGTGCCGCGCATGCCGAAGGCCTCGGCGAAGGTCTCGTCGATGGCGATGCCGGAGAGCTTCACGCCCGCACCCTCATGCTCGCACCCTGGGCCCGCAAGGGTGAGCGACGAGCTCGACGCCATTGTCCGAAAGCTCGCTTTCCGAAAGCGGGAAATGCTCGAACCCGACTGTCATATGGTCGTCGAAGAAGGCCTTGATGCGGCGCTCGATCGCCCTGTCGTAGTCGGGCCTGACGATATGGGTGAGGCTCGCGGGAACCTCGAGCAGCGTCCCCTCGCGCGCCACCTCGACCCCGCTTTTGAAGACATGGTGGGGGGTTGCGAACATGCGCTCGCGGTCGGCGTCCTCCGCGTAGACCGCGATGTCGGCGGCGGCGCCGGGGCCGAGGTGGCCGCGATCGGCGAGGCCGAGAAGCAGCGCGCCGGCCGCGCGCGTCGCGATGGCGATCTCGCCGAGCGTATATTCGCGCTCGATCGAGCCCAGCACCGTCGCCGCGCGCGCCGCCGAATAAATCTGCGCTAGGCAGTCGTTGCGGTAGCTGCGATCCATCAAGAGGCGGATGAGGCGGGGATAGGAGGTGAAGGGCGCGCCGTTCGGATGGTCGGTCGTCAACAGCACGCGCCACGGATCCTCGATCAGCAGGAACAGCTCGAGCCCGATCGCCCACTGAAGCGCGTTGACGAAATTCTTGTCGCGATAGCGGAACGGCACCAGCCCGCAGCCGCCGTCGCATTCGATGTCCATGCAGATCCATTTGTCGGGCGAGGCGAAGCGATGGTTGCGGTACTGCGCCATGGTATCGCCCGAGGCGGTCACCGTCTGGCCGAACATGATCTGGCCGACGTCGATGGTGACGTTCTGATTGCGGTTGACGGCCTCGGCCAGGCGCGCGGCGGCCGAGGAGAAGTGCCGGTCGCCCTCGGTGCCGTAGCTGTGGAACTGCACATGGGTGAGATGGAGCCTGAGCCCCTCCGCCGCCTCGATGGTGGCGAGCGTGGTCTCGATATTCCCGGGCAGGCCGAGATTGTTGCAATGAATATGCAGCGGATGGGGCACGCCCAGCTCGTGCACGGCGCGGGCGAGCGCCTGGATCACGCGCCGGGGCTGCACGCCATGCTGCGGCCCCGCCTGGTCGATGTCGAGGCCGCGACCGTTGAACTTGAAGGCGCTGATGCCGCCGGGGTTCACGGTCTTGACGCCGATCGAGGCGGTCGCCCGCATCATCCAGGCGACATAGTCATCGATGCGCTCCTGCTCCGCCCCTTCCGCCAGCATATGGAGCAGCAGCTCGTCATTGCCGAGCATGACATAGGTCCCCTTGTCAACCAGCGGCAGGTCGGCGAGCTCGAGATGGGTCGCGCGCGCGTTCGCCGGCACCATGGCGGGCTCGAAGGCGGCGCTGTAGCCCATGGCGGCGTAGCGATAGCCGGTGGTGAAGCTGGTCGGGCTGATATGGCCGCTGCCGGAGCGCGTCATGCCGGCGCGCGCGGCGAGGTCGGCGCGGTGATCCTCGGTCATCAAGAGCCGCGCCAGGTTGACCTTGCCGCCGGCGACGTGGCTATGGATGTCGATGGCGCCCGGCATCACGACATGTCCGGCGAGATCGTAGCTCCGGTCGGGCTTGCCGCCTTTGGGCGCCGGCGCCATGCGGCCGTCGGCGATATAGAGATCCTCGACCGCGCCGTCCTTGCCGTTGGCCGGATCGTAGACCCGCCCGCCCGCAAGGCGCGTGATCATGCCGCACCCATGCGCTCGAGGATGGCGTGCGCCGCCGCCGCCACGCTCGGCAGCGCGCTCGGCCGCGCCGCCTCGAGCGGCAGGGCGATCACGCTGTCCGCGCGCATGACCGTGCCGCCATGATCGATCGCCGGAATGCCCACGCGGATCGCCACGGCCGGGTCGCGCGTCAGCGCGACATCCCCGGCGACGATCGCGATGGTCGCGGCCTCTGTCGCGGGCGGCGGCGCGGGCGAGGTGGCCGCCACCCAGAGGAGCGCGTCGGCCTCGCCCTCCTGCAACAGCCGCTCCGCGTCATGGAGCCAGGGGTCGAAATCGGGAGCCCCGCGCGCGAAGGAAAGACGCCCTGGCCAGCCCGCCTGCCACAACATGGCCTGCGCGGCGCCTTGAGCATTGTCGTTGCCGCCGAGCGGCAGGCCCACCGCACGGGTCTTGCGGTTGAGGTGGCGCAGAATCTCGAGCAGCAGGCGCACGGCGATCTCGCCCTCGGGCGCGGGGAAAATGGCGGCGTCCCAGATGATGGCGCCGTAGCGCGCGCCAGCGAAGCGCGCGGCCAGCGCCTCGAGGGTCTTCGCCGCTATGCCGCCGGCCTCCGCGGCGCCGAGCTTGCGGCCGTCGAGGATGGCGCTCAAGGCCCCCAGCAGCTCGGCGAGCCGGTCGGCGGCGACCGTCATGCGCTCGGCGATGGGAAAGTTGGCGGGCTCGATCTCGGGACCGAGATAGGCGATCCAAGGCGGCTCCGCGCGGTAAAGCGGTCGCGGCGCCTGCAGCAGCCGTTCGGCGAAGCGGGGGAAGTCGCCCTCCAGCGTGCCGCCGATCAGCAGCACCACGTCGGCGCGGTTCGCCACCTCGGCGAAGGTGGCGAGAAAGGCGCCCGCCTCCTGCGTCACGGCGAGATTGCGGAGCTGCGCGGCACTTTGCCAGCGGTCGATCACCGCGCCCGCGCGATCGGCGAGCGCGATCAAGGCGCGCTGCCCGGCGAGGTCGGCGCCGAGGCCGGTGATGAGGGGTCGACGCGCCTTGCCCAGGATCTCGGCGGCGGCGGCGGCGGCTTCGCCGAGCGAGGCGGATCGGCCGGCCAGCAGATGCCGCGTTTCCTTGGCGTTGCGCGCGAAGCCGGCCGCGGCCTTGGGGCAGCCGCGCGTATCGACGTGCCTGTCGCCGACGGCGAGATCGTCGCAGGCGAGGCCGCAAAAAGGGCAGGCGATCTTGCGCATGACGGGCGACGTCAAGCCTTCTCGGCCCCTTTTCCCTTCGGCCCCTCCGGCTTGTCGTATTTGATATAGGCGAAGCGCTGGTCCTGGTCGGGCGTGCCTTCGAGCGCGCTGCCCTCGCCCGGCCGCCAATGGACCACCTCCTCGATCTTCTTCGCCAGCTCGAAATCCTTGTCGGTGACGCCTTTGGCGGCATGGTTCATCAGCCGGACCTCGACCCAGGCATAGGATGCAGTGATGTCGGGATGGTGCCACGCGGCCTCCGCCAGATGGCCGACGGTGTTGATCACCATCAAGGTGCCCTTCCAGCTGTTGGTGCGATAGCGGCGCCTGATCCAACCGCCTTCATAGCTCCAATGCGGCAGCTCGGCGGCGAGGCGGGCCCTGATCTCGTCCTCGCTGTAGGTGCGGTCCTTTGCTCGCTCAACCATCGCGCGCTCCCTCCCGCGGCGGCCGGACGCCGCTTTGCTTTGCCGAATGCCGGTAGTCTATCCTATGGTCACGGCGATGCAACGTGCCGCGCAAAGGCGGCGCGGCGAGAGCGGCGCGGCGCGCCGATCCCGCCGGCGACGAAAAAGCCCATCTTGGACCAAAAAAGAGGAAAGGCTTGCTGTCGAACTCAGCCGAGCTTGTCGAGGTGAGCCAGGCCTCATGCGTCGAGGTCTTCGCGCCCGCACGCCTGCATCTCGGCTTTCTCGATCTGCATGGCGGGCTGGGGCGCAATTTCGGCGGCATCGGCCTCGCCATCGAGGGCTTCGGCACGCGGCTCCGGCTCGAGGCGCGGCCCGGAGGGGCGGCGCAGGAGATGGACGCCTCGGGCCCCGATGCCGAGCGCGCGCTGCGGTTTCTCGCGCGCGCCTGCCTTGCCTTCGGGCTCGAGCAGCGCCACAGCGCCACCATCGAGAGCGCTATCCCCGAGCATGCGGGGCTCGGCTCGGGCACTCAGCTCGGCCTCGCGCTGACGGCCGCCCTGGCGCGGCTCTACGGCATCGCGATCTCGACGACGGCGCTCGCCACCGTCGCCGATCGCGGCGCGCGCTCGGGCATCGGCATCGGCGCCTTCGAGCGCGGCGGCTTTCTCGTCGATGGCGGGCGGGCGCGCAAGGACCGTCCGGCGCCAATCGTCGCGCGCCTCGATTTTCCCGCGCATTGGCGCCTCCTCCTCACGCTCGACCGCGCGCGCGACGGGCTCTCCGGCGCCATGGAGAAGGCGGCCTTCGACGCCTTGCCGACCTTCACGGAAGCGCTCGCCGACAGGCTCTGCCGGGTGCTCGTGATGCGGCTCCTGCCCGCCATCGCCGAAGCCGCGTTCGACCCGGCATCCGCGGCCCTGGCCGAGATCCAGGCGCGGCTCGGCGATTATTTCGCGCCCGCGCAAGGCGGCCGCTATCGCAGCCCGGCGGTGGCCGATGTGCATAGCTGGCTCAGCGAACAGGGCGTCGTCGGGCTCGGTCAGTCCTCCTGGGGTCCGACCGGGTTCGCGCTTCTCGCATCGGCCGAGGAGGGCGAGCGCCTCCTGCGCGCCGCGCGCGAGCGCTGCCGCGCGACGCCCGCGCTCGAGTTCCGGCTTGTCGAGGGCCGCAATCGCGGCGCCGACATCGTTCTCTCCTGAGGCGAGGAAAGGTTCGATCCATGAGCAAGCCGCTGATCCTTCATTTCGCGACGCCGCTCGCCAATGTCAGCCCGTTCGACGTCAACATGGCATTCGACGCGGGCTTCGTCATCGCGAGCTACACGCATCTCGCCTTGCAGGACATCAAGGGCCTGACCCAGGATGCGATGTTCTCGCGCGCGCCGCAGGACGCCGCCAAGACCTGCCTGTTCATCGGCGGGCGCGACGCGCTGCTCGCCCTCGACATGATGAAGGCGGCGCAAGAGGCGATGTTCCCGCCCTTTCAGATCTCCGTCTTCGCCGACCCGAACGGCGCCTTCACCACGGCCGCCGCCATGATCGCCTGCGTCGCGCGGCGCCTCAATGCGCTCGGCGGCAAGCTCGTCGGCTCGCGCGTCGCGGTGATCGGCGCCACGGGCGTTGTGGGCGGCGTCGTCGGCGCGATCGCGGCCGAGGAGGGCGCCGAGGTCACGCTCGTGGCGCATGACAAGAGCGGTCGGGCCGAGGAAAAGGCTTCCGCCTTCGAGAAACGCTTCAAGCACCGCTTCAAGGTGGCGGACGGCAGCACTGAGGCGGGCAAGCGCGCGGCGGTCGCCGACGCGGAGGTGGTGCTCTCCGCCGGGCGCGCCGGCGTGCAGACCCTGTCGTTGGCGGATCTCGGCTTCGCCAAGCGGCTCAAGGTGGCGGCGGACATCAACGCCGTGCCGCCGCTCGGCGTCGAGGGCCTCGCGGTCGACGCCGACGGGGCGCCAATCGAGGGTGGCAAGGCGGTCGGCATCGGCGCGCTCGCCATCGGCAATGTGAAGTTCAAGACCCAGCACGAGCTCCTGAAGCGCATCCACGACGCTGGCAAGGCGCAAGCCTTCGATTACCGCGATGCCTACAAGGTCGCGCGCGAAATCGCCGCCTGAGCGGCGGCCGCTTCTGATCCTGGCGCAGTCCGGGCGCGCCCTCGCCGCGGCGGCACGGCGCGCGCGGGAGCCCGCGCTGGTCATCGACGGCTATGTCGATCTCGATACCGCGCGTTTGGCACTCGGCTGCCGCCGCCTGACGTTCGGGCCCGAAGGCTTCGATCGCCGGGCGCTCCTCGCCGCGGTCGAGGCCTGGCGTGGACGCGCAAGCGGGATCGTCTACGGCGCGGGCTTCGAGCATTGCCCGGCGCTCCTCGCCGAGCTCGGCGCCTTGCTTCCGATCGTCGGCAACGCGCCCGAGCTGGTGGCGCGGCTCAAGGACCCGCTCCGCTTCGCGCGGCTGCTCGACAGGCTGGGCCTGCCGCATCCCGAAACGAGCCTCGCGCCGCGCCGAGGCGAGGGCTGGTTGCAGAAGCGCAGCGGCGCCGCGGGCGGCGACCATATCCGCGCGGCCGGAACCGGTGCCGCGGCAGCGGGGCTCTATTACCAGCGCCGCGCGCCGGGCCGGCCGGTCTCCGTCCTCTTCCTCGCCGACGGGCGGCGCGCTCGTCTCGTCGGTTTCAGTGAGCAATGGGTGGACGGCACCGCGGAAGCGCCCTACCGCTATGGCGGCTGCGCCGCGCCGTTGCGCTTGACGCCCGCGCTCGCCGCAGGGCTCGACGAGGCCTGCGCGGCGCTCGTCGGCGCGACCGCTTTGCTCGGGCTCAACAGCCTCGACCTGCTGCTGGAGGATCGGAGCTTCCAGCTGCTCGAAGTCAATCCGCGGCCCGGCGCCACGCTGGATCTCTTCGACGGCGCGGGCGGCTTGCTGCTCTGGCGCCTCCATCGCGAAGCCGTCGCCGGGCGGCTACCCGGGGAACGGCGCCTCGATCTCGCGCCGCGCGCCGCCGCCGTGCTTTACGCGCCCGCGCGGCTCGCGCTCCCCAAGCCCTTTCCCTGGCCCGCCTGGTCGGCGGACCGCGGCAGGCCGGGCAGCATCGTCGGCCGCGACGACCCGATCTGCACGGTCCGCGCGACGGCCGCAAGCCTGGCCGAGGCGCGCGGTCTCGCCTTGCGGCGCGCGATGCGTCTCCTGTCGCGCATCGCACCCGTCATCGTCACCTGAGCCAAGAGGACATTGCCGTGGCCGAGCCCGAGAAAGCACCCAAAGAGGATTTCGTGAGCCTCAACCGGCTGGCGGCGCCGCTAGTGGCGGCACTGCTGGCCGACGCGGCCGCCTTGCGGCTCGGGGTGAGCCGCGACGGCTCGGGCGCCGTGCTCATCGATGCCGGCGCCAAGCGGCCGGGCGGGATCGAGGCCGGCCGGCGCATCGCCGAGATTTGCCTGGGCGGGCTCGGGCGCGTCGCCATCGGCGGCGGCGGCGAGAGCTGGCCCTGGACGGTGACGGTCGCGGCGGCAAGGCCCGTGCTGGCCTGCCTCGGCAGCCAATATGCCGGCTGGAGCCTCAAATCCGACGCCAAGGACGCGAAGTTCTTCGCCCTCGGCTCGGGGCCGGGCCGCAGCCTGGCCGGCAAGGAGACGCTCTTCCAGGAGCTCGGCTATCGCGACAAGGCGGAAGAGGCGGTGCTGGTGCTTGAGACCGAGCAGGCCCCGCCCTCGGCGCTGCTCGAAGAAACCGCCAGGGATTGCGGCGTGCGGCCGCAGAAGCTCACCATCATCATGACACCGACGCAAAGCCTCGCGGGCTCGGTGCAGATCGCCGCCCGCTCGCTCGAGGTGGCGCTGCACAAGGCGCATTTCCTCCATTTCCCGCTCGAGCATATCCGCGACGGGATCGGCACCGCGCCCTTGCCGCCGCCGGGCCGTGATTTCCTCTCCTCCATGGGCCGCACCAACGACGCCATCCTTTATGGCGGCAGGGTGCAGCTCTTCGTCGACGGCCCCGAGGAGGCGGCGGAGAAGCTCGCCAACGAGATGCCGAGCAGCGCGAGCCGCGATTACGGCCGCCCCTTCGCCGAAGTGTTCGCCGCCTACAAGGGCGATTTCTACAAGATCGACCCGCTGCTCTTCAGCCCCGGCGAGGTGCAGGTGACCGCACTCGCCACCGGGCGGACCTTCCGGCGCGGGCGCCTCGATCCGGCCCTCCTCGCCCGCTCCTTCGCCCGCGACGAGGGGTAAAACACATCACGGTCCTTCTTGTTTTCGAGCGATTAATTGCAAGAATGGCGTCATGGCACTCCAACACCTTACGCTTGATCAAATCGATGAAGCCCAATTGCAGCGGCTCGTCGACGGCAAGGCATCGGAGACGCGAGACATCGAGTACAAGCGCGACACCTACGGCAATGCAGATAAAGATTATGGCGAATATCTCGCCGACATCTCCTCCTTCGCGAACACCGGCGGCGGTGACATCGTTATCGGCATGAATGCGAAAGCGGGCGTCCCGCTCGGTTTCGCTCCCCTCCAAATCGACGCCGATGCGGAAATACTCCGGCTTGAAAACATCGCCCGCTCCGGACTTCAGCCGAGGATTTTCGGTTTGGCTATACGCGGAATCCCGATCGCTACGGGCGGCTTCGTTTTGGTGGTTCGTATTCCGCGCAGCTACAATCAGCCGCATCGCATCGTTCGACAGGGAAACGGACATCACCGGTTTTATGCGAGGTCATCGGCTGGAAAGTACGAACCGAACGTCGATGAGCTTCGGTTGCTTTTTGCGCGCGCGCCGCAGCTCGCCGATCGAATCCGTGACTTTCGATTTGACAGAATTGCCAAAATAGCTGCAAACGACGCACCTGTCCCGCTGTTGGACGCTCACGCGCTCATATTGCACGTGATACCCTTTTCAGCCTTCGACACGCGGCTCACGTTACCACTCGATCCGAGCCATCATTTGTACATGAAGTTCCCACCAATCTACTCGCCTCACGCAAGCAATTTTCGGATCAAGTAGATGGGCTTTTAACGCTCTCCAATGCGCAGCCAAACGCTATGGAGCAGCGAGCATATGTGCAGGTCTTTCATACCGGCATTGTCGAGGCTGTAGCCTCGTCGTTTCTGCAGGGCGACGGAATCCCTCAAAGCCCTGGTCGTCTGACGGCGATTAAGACAGAAGCTTGCATCGTCAAATCCTCGCACACGTATTTCAGGGCCTTGCTGGCGCTCGGTTGCGTTCCTCCGTTCGCTCTCCTCGTTAGCCTGATTGGGGTCAAAGGCGTGCAATATTCATTCACTATGGGGCGTAGCGTGTTCGAAGATGAGATGGGAATATTCGACCGAGATCAGTTTCACTTCTCGGAGGTCGTCGTCGAGGACGTCCCGAGCGATCCCAAGGAATACGCCAAGCTGCTGCGCCCACTTCTCGATCAAACAGCCAATGCTGCCGGGAGATCGGCTACGCCGTCTTTCGACGAGTCTGGCAAATTCTGCCTCAAGGTGGATTAGCACGCTCTCCCGGCCATCGAGCCCGCGCGGCATCGGTTTCGCTCCCCCGCTATAATCCCGGCCATGGCCCGCATCGTCATCTTCGCCGATCAGCCGGATTGGCATAGCCGGCGGCTCGTCGCCGCCTTCGCCGCGCGCGGGGCAGAAGCGCTCGTGCGCTCGCTCAGGGACTGCGTCTTCCGCATCGAGGGCGAGGGGCCGGGCGTCCTCATCCCGGGCTGCGAGGACGGGCTGCCCGACGCCGTCTTCGTCAAGAACATCGCGGGCGGCAGCTTCGAGCAAGTCACCTTGCGCTTGGGCTTCCTCCATGCCTTGGGCCTCATCGGCCTGCCGGTCGTCAACGACGCGCGCGCCATCGAGCGCTGCGTCGACAAATCGATGACGAGCTTCCTCTTCCATCGCGCCGGCATCCCGACGCCGCCGACCTACGTCGCCGAGCGCGACGAGGCGGCGAAGGGCTTCTTGGCGGCGGGATTCTCGGAATGGGTGGCGAAGCCGCTGTTCGGCGCGCAAGGACGCGGCCTTGTCCGCCTGCGTCGCGACGACGAGCTGCCGCCCGCCGAGGCCTATGCCGGCGTGCGCTATCTGCAGCATTTCGTCGGGCGCGAGGAGGACTGGCGCGACTACCGGGTGATGGTGGTAGGGCAGAGGCCCGTCGCCGCCATGGTCCGCCGCGGACGAAGCTGGGTCACCAATGTGGGGAGGGGCGGGCGTTGCGAAGCCGCGGCGATCGGCGACCGCATCGCCGAGCTCAGCCTCGCCGCCGTCGCCGCGGTGGGCGCCGACTATGCCGGCATCGACGTGATCGAGGCGCCGGACGGCGCGCTCTTCGTCCTCGAGGCCAATTCGATGCCCGCCTGGAAGGGGCTGCAAACCGTCGCCGCTTGCGACATCGCCCAGCTCCTGGCCGATCATGTGCTCGGCCGTCTCGCCTGAGCCCTCGCGCGCGCGGCGTGCCGCGCTCGCCGCTGCCTATCGCGAGGCCTGCCTTCTCGAGCTGCGCGCGCTCAAGCCGGGGAACGTGCATGTCCATGGCGGCGGCCACGGCATGACGGTCGAGGATTTCGAGCTCAGCGCCGAGGTCTCGGCGCCGCCGCTTACCGAGCCCGGCAGCCCGATCGGGCGGCGCCTGCGCGATGCGATGCGCGCGACTTGGAGCCGCGTCGGCGCCAACACCAATCTCGGCATTCTGCTGCTCGCGGCACCGCTCCTCGCGGCCGGCGAGCGGGCGGCGCCCGGGGGCTTGCGCGCGGCGCTGCTCGAGGTGCTGGAAGGGCTGACGGTCGAGGACGCCGTCCAGGCCTATGAGGCGATTCGCCTGGCGCAGCCCGCCGGTCTCGGCCAGGCGGTGGCGCAGGACGTGGCGACGCGGCCGACGATCGCGCTGCGGCAAGCCATGGCGCTGGCCGCGGGCCGCGATCGGATCGCGCGGCAATATGCGACGGGCTACGAGGATGTCTTCGAGATCGGCGTCGCGCGTCTCGTCGCCGCGCGGCAAAGTGGGACGAGCCAGGAATGGGCAGCGACCCACGTCTATCTGTCCTTCCTCGCCGGTTTCCCGGACAGCCATGTCGAGCGCAAGCTCGGGCGGCCCTGCGCGGAGGCGGTGCGCGCCGAGGCGGCGGCGCTGCTCGAGCGCTTCCCCTCGGCCGAAGAACTGCCGCGACAGTCCGAGCGGCTGCTCGCCTTCGACCGCGATCTCAAGGCGCGCGGCATCAATCCCGGGACCTCGGCGGACCTTGCCGTTGCAAGCTTGCTTGCCGCCGCCATCGCAGATATTGTGCGGCAGGCAGCGGCGTGAACGCTGCGAAAGTCAACAACGCCCATGGGAGGATATTATGGCAAAAATCAACAAGGTCATGGTCGGCGAGTCGCTCGTTGGGGACGGCAACGAGATTGCCCATATCGACTTGATTTTGGGGCCACGCGGCAGCGCCGCCGAGACCGCCTTCTGCCACACGCTCACCAGCCAACGCGAAGGCGTCAACGGGCTGCTCGCGGTGATCGGCCCGAACCTGATGTGCAAGCCCAGCACCGTGATCTTCAACAAGGTGACGATCAAGAACGCCAAGCAGGCGGTGCAGATGTTCGGCCCGGCGCAGCGCGCCGTCGCCACCGCGGTCACCGACTGCGTCAAGGACGGCACCATTCCCGTCGACGAGGCCGACGACATCTTCATCTGCGTCGGCGTGTTCATCCATTGGGAAGCGGCCGACGACAAGAAGATCCAGGACTTCAATTACGAGGCGACCAAGCAGGCTCTAAAGCGCGCCGTGGCCGGCGAGCCAACCGCCCGCCAGACGCTCGATCAGCGCAACAAGGTCACCCATCCCTTCGCGGCCCATCAATAAGCGAGGCGGCCTCGGCCGCATGGCGCCGGCGGGGGCGCCTCGAGACGCCCGTCGCGCGGCCGGCCTGGCCCAGCCCTAGGCCGGCTCATGGCGATCAATCGAAAGCGGCGAGCGCCGCGATTCAATCGAAGGCGGCAAGTGCCGCCCGGGGGAGCCGGCCGTCATGGAGCGCGGTTGCAACAAGCGCACCCGCGATGCCCATGGCGGCCAGTTGCTCCAGATCCTCGACCCCGCGCACGCCCCCCGCAGCCCACACTTGACGCGCGCCCGCCAGCGATTTGATCCGGGCGAGGCGTTCCAGATCCGGCCCCTGGCCGGTTCCCACGCGCGCGAGCGTCATGACGATCACGTCGCGCGGCCAGAGCGCGGGCTCATGCTCCAGCGCGGCCGGGCCTTGGAAGTCGTCGCCGCGATAATCGAGCGAAAGCAGGCCGCGCGCCGCAGCCAAGCGCGTCAAGGCTTCGGCGGGCTCCGCGAGGCTTTCGCTGCCGAGCACAGGGCGAATGCGCTCGGCGCTGGCGGCCGAGGCCGCCTCCGGGGTGGCGAAGCCGCCATCGAGCCAGATCTCGAGATCGGCGAAAGCGCGCAAGAGCCCCTCGATCGCCGCCCGATGGCCCGCGCCGCCTTCGATCGCGTCGAGATCGGCGATATATATGCGGCGGAAGTCCTTGAGCCCGCGCAAGCCCGCCAGCACGTCTTCGGGCGCGCTCGTCGCGGCGAGCGGCGTCTCGATCGGCCGATATTGCGCGCGCTCGCCCGCGCGCGCATGGACCACGCGGCCGGCCTTCAGGTCCAGCACGGGGATGATCGAAAAGCGTTGGGACATGGGGAGTGAAAGTGCGGCTGTTCCTCGTCGAGTATGTCACGGGAGGCGGCTTGGAGGGAAGCGGCGCAGCCTCGCGCCTGATCGCGGAAGCGCGCATGATGCTGCGCGCGCTCGCCGCCGATCTCGCGCGCATCCCGGAGATCGAGGTCACGGTGGCGCGCGATCCGGCGATCGCGCTCGGCGCGCTCGAGGTGCGGGTCGAGGCGATCGAGCCGGGCCGCGCCTGGCGGGATTGGCGCCGGCTCATGGAAGCGAGCGATCTCGTCTGGCCGATCGCGCCCGAGACCGGCGGCATCCTGGAACGGCTCACGCGGCTCGCGCTCGACGCCGGCAAGCCCGTCCTCAATAGCCGCCCCGAGGCCCTCGCCATCGCGCGCAGCAAGCTGGCGACGGCGCGCCTTCTCGCGGCCCACGGCGTCGCCGTTCCGCCTTCCGTGGCGAGCGGCGAGACGCCGCCGCCGAGCCGGACCGGCTGGATCGCGAAGCGCGACGACGGCGTGGGCTCGGAGGATGTCTTCTGGCTCGCCGACGAGCGCGACTTGGCAGATTGGCGGCGAAGCGCGCCGCAGGGCAGCTTCCTGCTGCAGCCCTTCCTGCCGGGCGCCGCCTTGAGCCTCTCGATCTTGGCTGAGGACGGCAAGGCTTGGCTCCTTGCCTGCAACCGGCAGAAGTGTCGAGCGCGTGGGGGGTGGATTCCGCTATCGCGGCGGCATCGTGGGCGGCGCCGAGGCAATGCGCGAGCGGCTGGAGCCCATCGCCGCGCGAATCGCGGCCGCGCTTCCCGGGCTCTGGGGCTATGCCGGCATCGACCTCATCGAGAGCCCCGAAGGGCTCGTCGCGCTCGAGGTCAATCCGCGCCTCACTACCTCCTATGTCGGCCTCGGCCGCAGCCTGGGCCTCAACCCGGCGGCGCTCGTTCTGGCGCTCGGCAAGCAAGGGCTCGCGTCGCTCATCCGCCCGCTCGCCCCCCTGCCGGTCGAGATCGCCGTGCCCGCGTTGGAGGCGGCGGCATGAGCGAGGTACTCGGCCTCGATATCGGCGGCGCCCATCTCAAGCTCGCGCGCGCGACGGAGGGGCGGCTGCTCGATCTGCGGCAAGTCCCTTGCGCCCTTTGGCAGGGCCTCGACAGGCTCGGCGCCGCCCTCGTCGAAGGACAAGCGGGCTGGCCCAAGATGGAACGCGTCGCCGTCACCATGACGGGCGAGCTCGCCGATCTCTTCCCCGACCGCGCCACGGGCGTGCGCGGGATCCTCGAAGCCCTGCGCCCGGCGCTCGGCGCGGCGGCCGTCGCGATTTATGGCCTCGACGGCTTCGTCACGCCGGAGGAGGCGATGGCGCGTCCGGCGGCCGTCGCTTCCGCCAATTGGCATGCCTCGGCCGTCATCGCGGCCGCGCGTTGCGGCGATGGGCTGCTGATCGATATCGGCAGCACCACCACGGATTTGACGCCGCTCAAGGAGGATAGGGTGGCGGCGCGCGGGCGCGACGACGCCTCGCGGCTCGCCTGTCGCGAGCTGGTCTATACGGGCGTCGTGCGCACGCCCGTGATGGCGGTCGCGCGCCATCTCTCGTTTGGGGGCGAGCGGCTCGGCGTCATGGCGGAATATTTCGCCTCCATGGCGGACGTCTATCGCTTGACCAGCGCGTTGCCGCCCCATGCCGATCAGCATGCGAGCGCGGACAGTCGCGGCAAGTCGCTTGGCGAGAGCAGGGCGCGGCTCGCGCGGATGGCGGGGCGCGACGCCGCGTCGGCGTCCGACGCGGCCTGGGACGCGCTCGCCCGCCAGCTCGCCGCGCGCCAGCTCCATCTGCTCGAGGCGGCCTGCCATCATCTGCTCTCGGCGTTTCTGCCGCCGGCCGATGCACCGATCGTCGGCGCGGGCGTGGGGCGCTTCCTCGTCGAGGAGTTGGCGCGGCGGCTCGGGCGGCCCTATCGCAGCTTCGCGGCGCTCATTCCGGTCGAGCCGGCGGCGGCCGAGCACGCGGCGGATTGCGCGCCCGCCGCCGCGGTCGCGTTGCTGCTCGCCGGCGAGCGAAGGATGGCGACGAGGCGCGCGACGCGCGCCGGGTCGAGCGGCGCCTCGCGCCTGCCGCCGGTCAAGGCGGAGCGGAAGCCGAGATAATCGGGCGCGAGCGCCGCAAGGGAGGCCACGTCCTCCGCGCGGAGGGAGCCCGCGAGACCCGCGAGCAGCCCTTGCGCTTGCGCGCGCGCGACGAACGCCGCGAGACGAGGCATGGGCAGATGATGGGTGAGGGGGCCTGTCGCCTTGTCCGCCGTATCGAGCATGACGCCGCGAAAGCCCGCCGCGGCGAAGCGATCGATGAGCGCGAAATCCGGCGCCCGGTCGGCGAAGAGGACGGCCACGAGGCGGCATCCTCTCGCGATGGCGGGGGCGAGCGCCGCGAGGCTGGGCGCAAGCGGGCCAGCGAAGATGCCGATCTTGACGAAATCGACGCCCGTCGCCGCCATCGCCTCGACGGCCGCCGCGACCGGCGCCGGCTCGAGCGCCATGTCGCCGATGGTGGCGCTCGTAGGCAGGCGGCCCTCCAGCGTCTCTAGGATGGCGGCGATCGTCGCCCTAGGCAGGCGGCCGAGCGCGCCGGCCGCGGGCTCCTTGAGGTCGACGATGTCGGCGCCGCCTTCGAGCGCGGCGAGCGCCTCCTCGGCCGTGCGGACGCTCGCGAGCAGGCCGGTCACGAGGCGACCTTTCCCGCCCGCTCGCGGAAAGCGGCGACGCGCGCGGCGAGCCAGCCCCAGGCCTCGCGCTCGCGCTCGCCCGCCGTCTTGCTCACGGCGATCTCGAGATAGCCCATCTCGCGCTCGATCTTCTCCCAGGGGAGCATATCGAGGCGGCTCACCAGGATGGCCGCCTCGATCACCGCCGCCTGGGCGCGGTTGAAGCCGGCGAAGGGGCCGTGCGCCACCTGATGCACGACGCGGCCGAAAAAGCGCGGGCGCTGCGCATCCTCCTCGATGCGCTCGATGAGCACCTCCTGATGGGTGAGGGCGGCGGCGAGCACCGCGCCTGCGATGCGCTCGGCGGGCTTGAGGGGCCAATCGCGCCGTCCGGTGAGACAGCCCGCGAAGATACGCACGTCGTCGGTGTGGTTTATCACCGCGCTGCGGCTCTGCTGCAGGTTATCGAGCGTCGTGGAGGGACGGAAGGGTGCGAGCAGCGGCGCGCCGTCGCGCCAGATCACGCCCATCGGCGCCACGTGGGCGCGGCCGTCGGGCGCGAGCGTGGTGATGATGCTCTCGACGATCATCGCGAGCCCGCGGTCTTGCGGCGCTTGCGCGCCTGCAGCGTCGGGCCGGGCGCGCGATGCGCGGCGACGTCCTCCTTGGACTTTTCCACAGCCACGCCCCAGTCGAGCGCCTGGTCCTGCACATAGCGCTTGCCGAGCTGCCAGGCGATCTGGGCGCGCGCCAGCTCGACGCCGAGATAGAAGGCGTGGGCGCCGTCCTCCTCGACGCCGAGGCTCGGGTAGAGATCGAAGGCGTCCCGCGCGATCCTGTGACCTTCGCTGTTGTAGATATGGATGCCGTCCTCGGCCGTCTCGATGCGGAAATTGCGGTCGCGGATGAGGGAAGCCGTTTCGGCGATCTCGCGGGCGCTCGAGGCGAAGGGCCGGCGGTCGCGCAAGCCCATCAGCCCTTTGTCGATATTGACCGGCAAACGCTGCAGGCTCGCGGCCGCGAACATCAGCCGCCGGGCGCAATCGGCCTCGCGGATGGCGCGCCGGCAATGGGGGCTCTTCTGCACCGCGAGCACGTCGGTGATGCGAAGGTCGGCGATGATGCCGAAGAGGAGCGCGTTGAGCCCCGTCGTGTCGGCGTCGGTCAATTCGGTCACGTTGCCGATGCCCATGAGGATGCGCGCCTGCGGCAGCCGGCGGCGGATCTCGGCATAGCGCAGAAGCGACGCGGTGAAGCCGTAGGGGATCGGATCGAGCACGGAATCCACGATAAAGGACCGGCCCGCGCGCGCGAGGCGCTCGGCCGCGCGGCACAGCGAATCGAGATCGCCGGGCTCGGCGGGGATAAGCACCGGCGTCGCTTCCACCTCCTCGGCGAGGGCAAGCGTCGCCTCGTCGAGGCTGAAGAGGAATTTCGCGCCGCCGCGTCCGCCGCGCCTAAGCTCCTCGATATCGGCCGAATCGACGCTCGCCGCGAGCCCCTCCGCCGCGAGGGCGGAGATCGCCTCCTCCATATGGGGAAAGGGCGTCGAGGGCAGGCAGCCGAGATCGATCACGTCGGCGCCGTCCTGGGCGTAGTTGCGGGCGCGCTCGAGGATCGCCGGCACGGGGAGCAAGGGCGCGTCGGTGATCTCGGCGAAGATGCGGACATCATGGCGCGAGAGGTCGATGGCGCTCGCGGCGCCGCCGAGATAGGCGGGCAGATCATGCAGATCCTCGGGCCCGCGCTCGAAGCTCAAGGCGTATTCCTCGCCCAGCGCGCCGAGATCGCCGCGGCAATGGCCCGGCACGATCACTCGGTCGGCGCCGAGCGCGTCCTTCGGCAAGCGGCGGCGGATGAGATCGGCCGTCATGAGCCCGGCGACCTGGATGCCGAGATCATGGACGGTCCAGGCGAAGCCGGGATCGCCCAAGCCGGCCAGCACGGCCCGCAGACGCTTTTCCGCCAGATGCCCGGTCAGGAAGAGGGTGTGCCGAGACATGCGAGCCAGAGCATTTTCCAATCCCGCGGAATCGCGGCTCGCCTCACCCTGCCCTCTCCGCCCGATTGGAGGGAGAGGGTTGCGCAGGGTTGGCGAGGCGAGTGCCGAGCCTTACCCGGAGCCGGACGAGAGGGGTGATCCTTCAACCTCGAAGCGATGCGCCGGGGACGGCGCTTGACCATAGCTCCGAGTGCCTCGCTGTCAAGCGCGCGGGGCTTCCCGATAAGCGATGCCGCGCCTCAGGGCGCGACGATCTCGGCAGCAAGCATGGCGTGGTCGCCGGGGCCGCAGTAGCACCAGGCGAAAGGCGCCTCTGCGACAAAAGCGGGGAAGGCGGCATCGACGAGGCCGCGCCGCGCCAGGCTCGGCGCATCGAGCGGACCATCGGCGGGTGCGGACTTCACGAGCACCAGGCGGCGCGCGCCGAGCTTACGCGCGAGCCAGGCGGCGAGGCTGTCGGAGGTGACGTCCCAGCTTGCCGCGAGCTCGGGCGCGCGCTCGGCCATGGGGCTGGCGCGCCACAGCGCCACGGCGCCCGCCGCCAGCGCCGCCGCGATCGCGCGCCTGCTTGCCGCGAGGCGGAGGCTTGGCTCGAGATCGGCCAGCATGAGGCCATATTGATCCACGGCGAGAAGCGCCATGCGATGGGCCGCGAGATCGGAGAAGCCGTCGCTTCGCTGGGCGGCGCGCACCGCGTCGGCGAAGACGCCGCCGCCGGGGACGAGCACGACGCGACCGCCGCCCTGTCGCGTCACCACCTTGAGCCAGTCCCGAAGCGTGCCCGCCTTCGCCAAGCTTCCGCCGAGCCTGACGACGACCGTCATGCGCCCGCCGGGGGTCCCCGACGCTGCCGCTCCATGATCACGCCCACGCTCTCGGCCTCGGGATAGGGATCGAGCTTCTCGACCGAGATCCAGGCCGACTGCACGCGCTTGTCCTCGAAGCATTGCGCGAGCACGCGCGCAGCGAACACCTCGACCAGCTCGATGTGACCCGAGCCGGCGATGTCGCACACCCCCTCGACGATCGATTCGTAGTTGAGCACGGTCCGCATGCTGTCGCCGGGGTCGCGATCGACCGTGATGAGCGCGTTCACCCGCACCCTCTGCGGCCCCCGCCGCTCATGCTCGTAGATGCCGATGCTGGCGGGGACGACGAGATTGCGCACGAAGACCTGATAGGTCGCCCCGGCTTCCGCCAAGGGCCGCCTATGCATCCGCAAGGCCTCGGCCAGCATCCAACTGCCTTCCATGGCGGGAAGAATGCCCGATTGCCGGGCCTCTTGGCAATCGGCCGATTCGGCGCCGACGCGGACAAAAAAATACCCCGGAAAGCCGGGGGTGCCATCGCCACTTCCTGCCGCCGCGGGCGAACTCAGCGCCAAGGCGGAGCGTCGATAGAGCGCCCTCGCGTCCGGGCCGAGCCGGGATCGCTTTCCCGCTCAGGCCCGGCCGGAGGACTGGGAACTAGGCGATCTCCGCGCAAGCGTAGGCGTTGATCTCCAGACCGACAGCGATTTCGACGAGCTTGGGTTTCCTCCACATCAGACAGGCTCCCTTACGTCAGTTGTGAAACAAAAGTCATTCTAATTCTAAGAATGGGCTCATGCAAGCCAAAACCTACATAATCGTTTTAATATATTTTGTCTACATGTTTATTTTTCACTCATAGCAAGCGAATTCAATAGCTTATATGAGCAGACGCTAACCTAAAAACATCGCAAATTGGCCTCGGCTTGGGCGCGGCGGAGTTGCTCGAGGACGGCCTTGATCTCCGGCGGGTCGCGAAACTCGCCGACCCGGCCGCCGAGTCCGCCCCCCGCCTGCATGCTGAGCGCCGTTTCCGCCTCCTCGTAATGCGCATAGGGCATGAGGCCGGCGATGGTATCGATCGCGCAGGAGCATTTGAAGAGCGATTCATGGGTATTGTCGTTGGCCGCCATGCAGCCCAGCACGTAATCGGCGCGGGCCGAGGTCGGGTAATCGTTCTTCTGGCCCGCCGCGGACTGCTCGGCGCGTCCGCCGCCGGCGAGGGTGGCGATCAGCAACAGCGTCGCGGCGGCGCCGATCGCAGGCCGCCAGTTCGATAGCATACTCACGAATTCACGCCCATCGAAGGATTGTGCCACGCAATGTTCACATTATCAGACGGCGGAAGAGGGTCAAGGCCGCCCCGGGTCGCCGCCGTCAGGCCGCCCCTCGTCGCGGCCAGTCATTTTACGGCGCCAGGAGCGGGGGCTGAGGCCGGTCCAACGCGCGAATGCGCGCGTGAAATGGGCGGCATCGGCGTAGCCGAGCTCGAACGCGATGTCGGTGACGGGCATGCCTGGCGAAGAAAGCAGCGTGGACGCTTGCTGAAACAGCACGCGTCGCCTGATACTGTCGAAGCTCGTCTCGCTCAGCAAGAGACGGCGTTGCAGGGACCGCTTCGACATGCCGAGCCTGCGGCAGACCCAGTCGATATGCGGGCGCCGATCCAGCAGCTCCAACATGATCAGATGCTCGACGCAGGCGGCAAAATCGGCCGGACCCGGTACCGCGCCGGGCGCCGCCCCGCTCTCCCCGCGGGGAAAGGCGGGATTCGATATCCCGAGATGGTCGAGGGGGAAAATCACCGCGGCGGCGGGGCCTTCGAAAATCTGGCAATCGAGCAGGTCCTGCACCACCGCGCGCGCGCGCAGCCTCCCCGGCAGCTCGGCCCTGATGGGCACGGCGCCGCCCGCGAAGCGGCGCAGCAGATCGATCATGTAACCGAGAGCCAGCACCTCGTTCTTCTGGCGGCCGATCCGCGCCGAATCGGTGATGCCGTATGTCCATCTCGCCCAAGGCCCCGATCGCTCGAGGCCGAGGCGCGTCACGGACTGGAGCATCGAGCCGATGCCGCCGTTGCAGCGCGCGATCGCCTGGCCAAGCCGTGGCGCCGCGCAGACATGAGCGCCGAAGTCACCCAGGCTCGCGATGCCGGCCTCGCTCGAGAGCCGCGCGGGCAGCGCGTCGTCGCCGATCTCGCGCGCGGCGCATTCGACGAGCCGGAGCTGGTCGCGCAGCAGGATCAGGCGATCCGGCTGCTCGACGAGCCGCAACGGCAGCTCGGCCTCGCGGAAGACGCGGGCAACCGAGCCGCCGGCGCGCTCGACCGCGTCGGCGAGCGGGCCCATGGAGCGGGCCTTGGTGAGGCCGATCGAGCTCATGGCGCCTCCTGCGCGGCCGCCGCTATTTTGGCGCGAGATGGCAAGTCCCGCGCCCGTGGGCGGTCTATGGTCTCGACAAAGCGTCGTGCCCGACGAGGGCTGCGCATAAAACGAGAGGGAACGCCAATGAGCAAGCTTTCGATGGCGGCGACGATCGTCGCAGCACTTCTTATCTTCGCAGGACGCGCCTGGGCGCAAGGCCCGGTGCAGCAGCCGGCCGCGATCGCAATCGTCGAATTCGATTACGTCGATACGTCGGGAGAGCCGCGTGACCAGAGCGCCGAGCATCGGCGGCGGCTGCGGGCCTTCATGCAGGCGCTCCGCGAGGATCTCGCGCGCAGCGGCAAATACCGCGCCGTCTCCCCGACCTGCCGCGCCATGCCCTGCTCTATCGCCAACTCCGTCCCGGCCGAGCTGATAGAAGCGTCGCGCAAGGCCGGGGCGAGATTGCTGCTCTACGGCGGCATCCACAAGCAGAGCACTTTGGTGCAGTGGGGGAAGATAGAGATGGTGGACGTGCAGAGCGGCAAGCTCGTCTATGACCGCCTCCTGACCTTCAGGGGCGATGACGACGAGGCCTGGCGGCGCGCCGAAGATTTCCTGGTCAAGGACCTGGAAGCCCAGACCATTCCCCGGTAGATGCAGTCTTGGCCGATCCGCTCGCGCGAAGCGAGCTTCCTCAGTTTTGCGGCTTCTCCCCGGCGAAGGTCACCGACTCCGTCACGGCCGGGCCGCGATCCGATTTCGGCACTTCGCTGCTGATCTCGTAGATGCTGCCAGCGACCGCGCTCGAGACGAGGAAACGGTAGGATTTGGCGGTGAAGCGCGCGACTTCGGGCCGGGCGATCTTGGCATAGGGATGAATGACGATCTCGGTGGCGTCGGCCTGCTTGCCGTCGACCTCGATCTTCACGATGCGCATTTCGGCGCTGCCGTCGGCGAAGGCGTCGTGGATGCGGTTGCGGAAGAAGAGGGGCGAGCCGCCCGTGTCGCGATGCATGTTCCGCACGTCATATTCGAGGAAATACATGAGCAGCGGGTTGCCCGCGAAATCCTCGATGGCGGGGAAGTCGATATGGCGGTCGCCGCTGAGGAAATCGGTATGGATGTCCTTGCGGCCGTCCGGGCGCACAGCCTTGATCTCGACCTTCACCTCGTCGGCGAAGCTCTCGGCGCCGGGAGACTCATGCCGGAACTGGTAATCGAGCGTCGCGGGCCGCCGGATCGCCTCGAGCTGGTCGGTGTCGAAAAGCGCGACCTGCGCGGGGGTGAGCTTGGGCGCGTCCTCGGCCTGGCCCGCGCGCGGGGCCAGCAGCAGCGCCAGCGCCAGCCCCATTGCCAAGAAGACCCGGCATTTTCCTTCGTTCGTCATGCGATTCATCCCCCGTCTTCCTCGCCTCGCCCGGCCCGCGCGCCGCATCCGGCGCCCTCGGCCGGCCGTACCTCAGATTATCGATCGCCGCGGCGAAAGCGAAAACCCGCCGGACGGCCGTAGTCGACAATGGACATCCGGCCGCCGGAACCTTAGCTTATCCGCCTGCCACTTGGGCAACTTATGGCCCCGCGCGGCCAGGGACAAGGGTATGGTTCAAATCATCTTCGTCTTCTGCCTGCTCGCTTCGCCGACGCAATGCCAGGAGCAAAAGCTGCCGGGCGTGGCGCTGAGCACGATGAACGAATGCATGACCAATGGTCAGAGCCTGGCGATCACCTGGCTCGAGGACCATCCAAAATGGGCACTTGCGCGCTGGCGTTGCGTCACGGGCAGCGCAAGCGGCGACCACGCCTGAGCCCGGGGCGGCGGCGGCGCGCCCGACGGGCGGTGCCACGCCTCGCGGCTGCCTCCATTCTGGGCAGCGCGATGATTATGCGCGTGTGCTGAGCAGGCTGCCCTTGCCGGGGCATTATGGTCCGTAGTGGGCAGCGTTAAGAAGTCAGTGGGCAGGGCATTCGAAGACGAAATCAACGATTCCGAGGGTTTCGCAAGAATGAACGCTTGCCACACCTTCGCCCCTGTCGTAGAATTATTTTAGCGATGATACGCCTAAGCGTCGTCCAAAAACCCGGAACGCAACGTATCTTCGGCGGTATGAGATGCGCATTCTCGTCTCGCGCAGCTTGAAACCTACAGCCAACAGTCGGGTACGGGACACAAACCGCAATTCGGTTCTGGCCCGATAGGGAGGAGATAAATGAAGCTCAGATTAGCTTTGCTTGTTACCGCGATTACCGCGCTGGGAGCGTCCGGCGCCTTCGCGAACGAAGAGCTGATGAAGCTCGAGAAGAACGCCAGCGATTGGGCGATGCCTACCAAGGACTATTTCGGGCAACGTTACAGCACCCTCGAACAGATCAACGCCAGCAACGTGCATACTCTGCGTCCGGCATGGACCTTCTCCACCGGCGTGCTGCGCGGCCATGAGGGCGCGCCTCTCGTGATCGGCGACGTGATGTACGTCCACACGCCCTTCCCGAACAAGGTCTTCGCGCTGGATCTCAACAATGCCGGCCGGATCATCTGGGCCTACGAGCCCCACCAGGATCCCAACGTCATCCCGGTGATGTGCTGCGACACGGTCAACCGCGGCGTCGCCTACGGCGACGGCAAGATCTTCCTCCACCAGGCCGACACGACCCTGGTGGCGCTCGACGCCAAGACCGGCGCCGAGGTCTGGAAGATCAAGGATAACGACCCGAACAAGGGCGCGACCGGCACCGGCGCTCCCGCCGTCATCAAGGACCTGGTCCTGATCGGCGTGAGCGGCGGCGAGTTCGGCGTCCAGGGCTATATGGCCGCCTACCACATGAAGGACGGCTCGCTCGCGTGGCGGGGCTATTCGGAAGGCCCGGACGATCAGATCCTGGTCGATGGCGACAAGACCACCTCGCTCGGCAAGCCGGTGGGCAAGGACTCCTCGATCAAGACCTGGCAAGGCGACCAGTGGAAGATCGGCGGCGGCGCGACTTGGGGCTGGATCAGCTACGATCCCGCGCTCAACCTCGTCTATTACGGCTCGGGCAATCCGAGCACCTGGAACCCGGTACAGCGTCCGGGCGACAACAAGTGGTCGATGACCATTTGGGCCCGCGACGTCGATACTGGCATGGCCAAGTGGGTCTACCAGATGACGCCGCACGACGAGTGGGACTATGACGGCATCAACGAGATGATCCTGGCCGACATTCCGGTCAACGGGAAGAAGACCAAGGCTCTCGTCCACTTCGACCGCAACGGCTTCGGCTATACGCTCAATCGCGAGACCGGCGAGCTGCTCGTGGCCGAGAAGTACGATCCCAAGGTCAACTGGGCGACCAAGGTCGACATCAAGACCGGCCTGCCCGACCGCGTGAAGGCCTACTCCACCGAAGCGAACGGCGAAGACCACAACTCGCAGGGCATCTGCCCGGCGGCTCTCGGCTCCAAGGACGAGCAGCCGGCGGCGTTCTCGCCCAAGACCGAGCTGTTCTACGTGCCGACCAACCATGTCTGCATGGACTACGAGCCGTTCAAGGTCTCCTACACCGCCGGACAGCCTTATGTCGGCGCCACCCTCTCGATGTATCCCCCGAAGGGTGACAGCAACCTCGGCAACTTCATCGCCTGGGATGCCGGCAAGGGCAAGATCGTCTGGTCCGATCCCGAGCCCTTCTCGGCTTGGGGCGGCGCGCTGGCGACGGCGGGCGGCGTGGTCTTCTACGGCACGCTCGAGGGCTACCTGAAGGCGGTCGACGCCAAGACCGGCAAGGAGCTCTATCGCTTCAAGACGCCATCCGGCATCATCGGCAACGTCATGACCTATCAGCATGGCGGCAAGCAATACATTGCCGTGCTGTCGGGCGTCGGCGGCTGGGCGGGCATCGGCATGGCCGCTGGCCTGACCAAGGACACCGACGGACTGGGCGCGGTGGGTGCCTACAAGGCGCTCTCCAACTACACCCAGCTCGGTGGCGTGCTGACCGTGTTCTCGCTTCCCTAAAGCAGGCACGCGTCACGTAATCCAACTCGTGTGACGAGGCCGGCATCTTCGCTCCAAAGCGGGATGCCGGCCTCTCTTTTCCAACCCGCCACCCCCGGCGAGCCGTCGACCCGGGCGGCAAGTCCGCGAGGGCAGAGCGTCGCGGCTCCGGCCGTGGAATTCCGAGCCGGGAACCGCCTCGTCGAGGCGAGGAGATTTGCATGGGCCTGAGGCTTTTCTTTTCTTACCTTTTATTCGCGGCGGGGCTCTCGGCCGCCTTCGTGCCCACGACGACGGTGCGCGCGGCGGACGAGGAGGCCAAGCCTTACACGGTTAAGGACCACAAGGTGGATAAGGGCACCTTCAACGGCTGGCGCCGCTATACCAAGTCCTGCCTGCGCTGCCATGGCCCCGACGGCTCGGGCAGCTCCTACGCGCCGGACCTAACCAATTCGCTGAAGCGGCTGACGAAGGAGCAGTTCGAGGACGTCGTCATCAACGGCCGCAAGAACGTCTCGACCTCGGCCGACAACGTCATGCCCGCCTTCGGGACGGTGGCGGACGTGGTGATGTATCTCGACGATATCTACGCCTATCTCAAGGCGCGCTCGGACGGCGTGCTTCTCCGCGGCCGGCCTCAGCGCTTCGACGAATGAGCGGCGTTTCGGGCGCGGCATCGTTGGTCAGGCTTGTCAAGATGGACGGCAACGGCATGCGGCGCGATCTTCCGCTTATTTGGCTTGGGGCGGCCTTTCTCGCCGCGCTCTTTGTCCCCGCCACGGCGAAGGCTCAGAACACGAGCGACCTCGTCTCGCGCACCGAGCTGCGCGTCTGCGCCGACCCCAGCAACCTTCCCTTCTCCAACAACAAGGAGGAGGGCTTCGAGAACAAGATCGCGCAGATCCTGGGCAAGGATCTCAATCTCCCGGTCAGCTATGTCTGGTTTCCGCAGGTCGTGGGCTTCGTGCGCAATACGCTGGCGGCGCATCGCTGCGACCTCATCATGGGCACCGTGGCGGGCGACGAGATGGTGCAGACGAGCAATCCCTACTACTACACCAGCTACGTCATGCTCTACCGCTCGGACAAGGGCCTGAGCCTCAGCGGCATCGACGATCCCAAGCTGCAGAGCCTGACCGTCGGGGTTGTCGCCGGCACGCCGCCGACCGACCTGATCCTCAAATACAAGCTGGCCGACCGCATGAGGTCCTACGCGCTGGTGGTCGATACGCGCTTCGAATTGCCGACCCATGAGATGATCAAGGACGTGGCCGACGGCAAGATCGATATCGGCCTGCTCTGGGGTCCGATCGCCGGCTTCTACGTCCGTCGCGACAAGCTGCCGATCACCTTCGTCCCGCTCAAGAACGAGCCGGGCATGCCGCGCATGGACTACCACATCGCCATGGGCGTGCGCCCCAACGAGCCGGAATGGCGTCGCCAGATCAACGCGGCGATCGTCAAGGAGCATGACGCCATCGTCGCCGTGCTCAAGGATTACGGCATGCCGCTTCTCGACGAGCAGGGCAATCTTATCCCATAGGCCGCAACCGCGGCGCCGCGCTCGGCCGGCCGGCTATTTCGCCGCCTGCAGCGCGTGGGCGTAGGCGCCGAGCCGCGCCTCGAGCTCGCCCGGCGTCTCGCAGGCATAACGGATCGTGCTCTGCATGCCCTGGAAGGCGCGGGTCGTGTAGGCAAGCCGCTCTTCGAGGTCGAGCTTGCGCTTGGCGTCGTCGCCCGTGGCGTCGGCTGGAATGGCGTCATGCTCGGCCGTCATGCGCGAGACGAGGGCCGAGAGATTGTGCTGACGCTGGCCGAAATCCTCGAGCCGGTCGATGATCTCGCTGCGCTGGCGGTTGGTCTCCTCGACGAGGCCCTGAAACGCCAGCGCCGGGAGCCGCGCGCGCTCCTCCTCGCCGAGCCCCTTGATGAAGGCGTCGATGGCCGCCACGCCGTCCTCCGTCGCGACGTCGCGCGGCGCGATCTTCTCGACCAGCGCCGCGACCTTCGGCTCGGCATGCCAATCGCCTAGCCCCGCCGTCTTGGCCTCGGCCCAAAGCGAGGCGGCCGACAAAGTGGGGACCAGCCGCTGCTGGCAGGGCCAGTCGGGATTTTGCTGGGCTCCAGGCGGCGCCGCGCGGCCGGTCCCGGGCAGTAGGGCGACGAGGAGGGCGAGCGCCACCGCCTTGGGAGTCATGTCCGCTCATTCGGACAGCTTCCGGGCGATGAGACCGCGCGCGGGATCATAGCCATAGATGGCCAGCGCCATGAACAGGGCGAGATATGCCAGCACGACGCCGCCCGCCTCCGGGTTGAAGCGGCCGTATAGCGCGAAGCGGATCAGCTCGACCGCATGGCTGAAGGGATTGGCCAGGCAGATCCAATAGAGCGTCAGGCTTGCCTCCTTGACGCGCCATAGCGGATAGAGCGCCGAGGAGGCGAAGAACATGGGGAAGATGACGAAATTCATCACGCCCGCGAAATTCTCGAGCTGCTTTATCGCCGAAGAGAGAAGCAGGCCGAGCGCGCCCAGCATCATGCCTGAAGCGATGAGGGCGGGCAGCACCGTGAGATAGCCCCACCAGGGCGGCTGCACTTCCCAGAACCAGGCGATGGCGAGGAAGACATAGGCCTGCAGCACTGAGACGATGACGCCGGCGAGCAGCTTGGAGGTGAGCAGGAACCAGCGCGGCAGCGGGCTGGTCATCAGCGTGCGCATGCTGCCCATCTCGCGGTCATAGACCATCGAGAGCGAGCTTTGCATGCCGGCGAAGAGCTGGATCATGCCGACGAGGCCCGGCGCGATATATTCCTCGTAAGGAATGTAGGTCTCGTAAGGCGGGATGATCGAGATCCCCAGCACGAAATGAAAGCCGGTGGCGAAGATCAGCAGCCAGACGAGCGGCCGCACCAACGCCGCCACGAAGCGGCCGCGCTGATTGAGAAAGCGCAGGCTCTCGCGGCGGACGATGCCGTTGAGGCAACGCGCGTAATGGATCAGCCTCATGACGCCGCCTCGCTCATGACGCGGCTTCCTGGCGCTCGGTGAGCTTCGCAAATGCCGCCTGCATGCTTGCCGTCCCGGTGGCGGCCAGCACCTCCGGCACGGCACCCGCCGCCAGCACGCGCCCCTCATGCAGCACGATCACGCGCGCGCCGCCCTCGACCTCGTCGATCAGATGGGTGGCCCATAGCACGGCGAGCCGATCCTCGCGGCAGAGCTTGCGCACATGGTCGAGGAGGAAGCGGCGGCTCGCGATATCGAGCCCGACGGTCGGCTCGTCAAGCAGCAACAGGCTCGGCCGATGCAAGAGCGCGCGCGCGATCTCGATCCGGCGCCGCTGGCCGCCGCTCAGCTGCCGCACCTTGTCCTTGCGCCGCTCGGTGAGACCGACGCGCTCGAGCTCGAGCGCGATGCGCTCGGCCGCGCTGCGCCGCGACAGGCCCTGCAACGCCGCGTGGTAGTAGAGGTTCTGTTCCACGGTAAGATCGAGATCGAGGGTGAGCTGTTGGAAAACCACCCCCATGCGCGCGAGCGCCGCGGTCGATTCGGTGCGCACCGGCTTGCCGAAGACCTCGATTCTGCCGCTATGGTGGTCGTAAAGCCGCGTGATCAGCGAGAAGAGCGTCGTCTTGCCCGCCCCGTTCAATCCCAGAAGCACGGTGAACTCCCCCGGCCTTATGGCGAAGCCGACATCCTTCAACGCCTGGCGCTTGCCGAAGGCATGGCTGAGCCCGTCGACCGCCAGCGCCACGCTCTCGTCGCGCGCCGCGGAGACGATCGTCGCCTCAAGCGCGCTCATGCGGCGCGCGGCCGGCCGGAATGCCGGCGGGTCACGGCCGCACCACGACGCCCCAGGGCTGGTCTCCCACGGGCACCGATTTGATGACCTTGAGGCTCGGCACGTCGATCACGGAAATGTCGTTGCTGAGGCCGTTGGTGGTGTAGAGGCGCGACTGGTCATGGTTGAAGGCGAGGTTCCATACACGCTGGCCGACCAGGAGATATTGCTTCACCTCGTAGGTCTGCGCGTCGATCACGGCCACGCGGTTGGCCGGCCCGAGCGCCACGAACGCCAGCTTGCGGTCATGCGTGATGGCGATGCCCACGGCCTGGATCGCCTCGCTCTCCACGCCCGGGATCGAGAAGCCGATCTTGTGGATGATCTTGAACTCCTTGCCGTCGATCACGGTCACCGTGCCGCCCACCTCCGCCGACACCCAGACCTGCGCGCCGTCGGCGGTCCATTCGGCGTGGCGCGGGCGGCTGTCCACCAGGATGTTGGCGATCACCTTGTGCGTCTCGTTGTCGATGACATGGGCCATGCTGGTCGTCTCGGAGGTGTTGACGATCCATTTGCCGTCCGGGCTGATGCCCATGCCCTCGGGCTCGATACCCACGGGAATTTCAGCGACCACCTGCCGCGCCGCGATATCGACGATCGAGACCAGGCTGTCATCCTCGTTGGAGACATAGAGATGCTTGCCGTCGGGATGAAGGGCGAAGGTCTCGGGATCGGTGCCGCTCGGCAGCGGCGCCTTGAGCTGGTAGCTGTTGAGGTCGAGCACGTCGATCTCGTTGTCGTCACTCGCGCAGATGAAGAGCTCGCTATTGTCCTTGGAGAGGACGATGCCGCGCGGGCGCTGGCCGACCGGAGATGGTCTTCTCGACCTTGAGCGAATTCGGCGTCGAGCACGGTGATCGAGTTGCCTTTCTCGTTCGACACCAGCACGGTCTCCGCCGCCGCGGGAACGGACATGACGCAAAGCAGCGATGCCGCCGCCGCGGCGAGGACGATCGAATTGCGCATGATGGGGGCCTTTTCCTCGCCTACTTCATCTGGCATTTGGTTTCCGGCTGGTCGATGCCGAGCGTGTCGAGAACGTTGAACTGGTGGAGGAAGCCGGGCTGCGGCGATACCGAGATGAGCTGGCGGTCGTCCACCAGCAGGACCGGCTGCCGCAGCTGTCCGTCCCAAGGGCGGAAGCTGGCCTTGGCACCCTTGTAGACGGCGAGATCGAACTTGTCGCCATGGATGAACTCCAGGATCTTGTCGGGATCCGTGGAACTCGTCCGGGTGGCCGCCTCGCCGACGGCGCGCACGGCCGCCCAGGCAGCGAAATCGCGCGCCGTCATCCAACGATGAGCGGTCTTGAAGAAGCGCGTCTGCATCTGCGTGGCGCCCCATTGCTGGAAGGGCCGCGCCCAATCGGTCGGCCTCAGCCCCGCGTCGCCGGCGACGGGCCGCGGATCGAAGGTGTGGTAGGGCAGGAGGTCGGCGAACTCGTCCGTCTCGTCCGCCACCACCAGCACGTCGTAGTCGATGCCTTGCGTGAAGCGCGCGACCTCGGCCTCGATGGCGAAATGGCCCGTGTCGGTGCGCCGCGCGCCGGGCTTGAAGCTCCAGTCCTTGCGCTCGGCGATCTTCTCGTGGAACTTGTGCGCCGAGCGCTCGATCGCGTCGGCATAGAGCCTATCGCCGTCGCTCGGCCCCACCGCCAGCAGGATCTTCCCCCAGCGCTTGAAGACGAGGAACTGGATGAGGCCGTCGGCCAGCATGGAGCGGCTCGAGAGCGTATGGAGCAGATTGCGCCGGCATTGCTCGGCGCGAAGGGAATCGTCGGGCGCGCCCGCGTTGAAGATGGTCAGCTTCGCGGCCTCGGGCAGGGCGGCCAGCGCCACGAGCTTGGCGGCGGCCAGGTCGGTCACGAGGAAGCGGATGCCCGCGGTGGCGGCCTGGCGCAGCGCCGCGGCCGGGTCGGCGTCCTCGGGCACGACAAATTCCTTGAGGGCGAAATTCTGGCCCGTGAAGCGGCCGGTCGTGTTGTTGTCGTCTATGCCCTGCCGTGCCCCGGCCAGCCCCTCGTCCTGCGGCGGCGCATCGTAATAGGGGTAGGGCGCCTCGCGCTTCTCGAGCTGGGTCAGGTAGGCGATCTCGACGGTGGATTTGCCCGGCTCGTCGGCGGTGAGCGGCGCCGCGCCTTGCAGCATTGCAGCGCAAGCGACCAGGCAGGCGGGCAACCACCGTCCAAGGAGCGAATTGGCCAAGCGAGCTCCTCCTCAAACGGCAGCGAAGCAAGCGGCCGGGCCTTTGCGGAAGCGTTCCGCCGGACCCGGCATCACAAGTCGCCAATTATGGCCGGAACGGCGACATGCCGCCAGATCGAATGCGCCACCGGCGTCTTTCGTTCCCGCAAGGCCCCGTATATTGCCGCGTATCAAGATGGCGTCGCAGGACCCGCGCCGTTGCGGCTGGAAATCGACCAATGCTGCTATCGGCACCAGCCCTGGAATCGAGGGCTTTTGCTACACTGACGGTGAATGGCGGCCCCAAATGCGATAAAAGGGAGCGACAAGGCGAAAACGCAGGCCTGCTAAGGCAGCAATTAGGGGGTTAGCCGGACGTCGGTGCAGCATGGCGTGTTTTTCGGCGCTCAGGCAGGCGCCTTGCGCGCCCGCCGGCTGCCGACTATCGATTTCAGGGTTGATTTCCGGGCCGGGGGGTAGATGAGCAGCGCGGCAGGCATGAGCGACGACGCCCGATGATCGACGCGGAAAGCAAGGGGGCACGTCGGCCGCCCGTGACGCCGCAGCCAAGGCGACCCCGGTCGCTGGGACGACGCGCCATATGGATCGCGATTATCGTCCTGGCGCTCGGCGCCCTCGCCTGGCTCGTCTTGCGTCCCCATGAAGCCGCCAAGCGGCCTGCCAATAACGCTCCCGTGCCCGTGGTCTCCGCCACCCTCGCGAAAGGCGATATCGACGTGCTGCTCGACGGGCTCGGCACGGTGACCTCCCTCGCCACAGTGACGGTGAGGACACAGATCAACGGCCAGCTCATGCAGCTTGCCTTCCAAGAGGGCCAGCTCGTCAAGAAGGGCGATTTCATCGCGCAGATCGATCCGCGCCCCTACCAGGTGGCGCTCGAGCAGGCGGAAGGCCAACTCGTCCATGACCAGGGACTGCTCAACGAGGCGGAGGTCGACCTGGCGCGCTACCAGCTCCTGAGCAAGCAGGATTTCGATCGCCCGCCAGCAATATGAGGATCAGGTCTACATCGTGAAGCAATATCAGGGCACGGTGAAGACCGACCAAGGCGCGATCGACGCCGCCAAGCTGAACCTGGCCTATTGCCACATCGTCTCGCCGGTCGACGGCAGGGTCGGCATCAGGCAGGTGGATGTCGGCAATTACGTGCAGACCTCGGACGCGAACGGCATCGTGGTCATTACCCAGCTGCAGCCCATCTCGGTGATCTTCATCCTGCCGGAGGATTCCTTGCCCGCCGTAATGAAGCGGCTCCACGACGGGCCCGCGCCGCAGGTCACCATCTATGACCGCGCCCAGGTCAACAAGCTCGCCGTGGGCGCCCTGTCGGCGGTCGATACGCAGATCAACACCAGTACCGGCACGGTCAATCTCCGCGCCCAGTTCGACAACAACGACGGCAGCCTGTTTCCCAACCAGTTCGTCAATGCGGAGCTGCTGGTGAATACGCTGCATGACGTGGTAGTCGCGCCGACGGCGGCGATCCAACGCGGCGCGCCGGGCACCTTCGTCTATCTCATCAAGGCCGACGGCACGGTGACGGTGCGGGTGGTGAAGCTCGGCCCCACCCAAGGCGAGCGCGTGGCGGTGGAGTCCGGTCTCGAGGCCGGCGACAAGGTGGTGGTCGACGGCGCCGACAAGCTGCGCGAGGGCTCCAAGATCACGCAGCCGACGCCTCCCGCCGCCACCTTGCCCGCGCCAGGCGCGCCGACGGCCTCCGGCCCCTCGCCGAGCGGTACGACGCCCTCCAATGCCGAAGGCACGCCGCCCGGCTCGACCGGCACCACGGGCCACGGCAACAAAGGCAACAGCCCATGACGCGCTCTCGGCGCGCTGCGGGTTGAGAGCATCAGGCGATGAGCCCCTCGCGACAGTTCATCCTGCGCCCCGTGGCGACCTCGCTCCTGATGGTGGCCATTCTTCTCGCCGGCGCCGTCGCCTTCCATTTCCTGCCGCTCTCCGCGTTGCCCGAGGTGGACTACCCCACCATCCAGGTGCAGACCTTCTACCCGGGCGCCAGCCCCGACGTGATGACCTCGTCGGTCACGGCACCCCTCGAGCGGCAGCTCGGCGAGATGCCGAGCCTCACGCAGATGTCCTCGACGAGCTCGGCCGGCGCCTCTGTCATCACCTTGCAATTCAGCCTCGATATCAGCCTCGACGTGGCCGAGCAGGAGGTGCAGGCGGCGATCAATGCCGCCGGCAACCTTTTGCCTGCGGACCTGCCCGCGCCCCCGATATACGCCAAGGTCAATCCCGCTGACGCCCCGGTGCTCACCTTGGCGGTGACCTCGAAGACCATCCCGCTCACCCAGGTCGAGGATCTGGCCGATACGCGGCTGGGCCAGAAGATCTCGCAATTGCCGGGCGTCGGCCTCGTCAGCATCGCGGGCGGCCATCGCCCGGCGGTGCGCGTTCGCGCCAATCCCCTCGCGCTCGCCGCCTACGGCCTCAACATCGACGATCTGCGCACCACCATCGCCAACGCGACCGTCGATACGCCCAAGGGCAATTTCGACGGACCATCGCGGGCCTCGACTATCAACGCCAACGATCAGTTGCAGAGCGCGGACGCCTACAAGAACATCGTGGTCGCCTACAAGAACGGCGCACCGGTGATGCTGTCCGACGTGGCGCAGGTGGACGACAGCGCGGAGAACACCAAACTCGGCGCCTGGATGAACGACGTACCGGCGGTGATCCTCAATATCCAGCGCCAGCCGGGCGCCAACGTCATCGCCGTGGTGGACAACATCAAGGGGCTGCTGCCGCAGCTTCAAGCCTCCCTGCCGGCGGCGCTCGACATCGCGGTGCTGACCGACCGCACCAACACCATCCGCGCCTCGGTCGCCGACGTCGAATTCGAGCTGGTGCTCGCCGTGGTGCTGGTGGTGCTCGTTATCTTCCTCTTCCTCCGCAGCGTTTCGGCGACGGTCATTCCCAGCCTCTCGGTGCCGCTCTCCCTCGTCGGGACCTTCGGGGTGATGTACCTCATCGGCTTCAGCCTCGACAATCTCTCGCTGATGGCGCTCACCATCGCGACCGGCTTCGTCGTGGACGACGCCATCGTGATGATCGAGAACATCGCGCGCTACGTGGAGGAAGGGGACCCGCCGCTGCAGGCCGCCCTCAAGGGTTCCGAGCAGATCGGCTTCACCATCATTTCGCTGACCGTGTCGCTCATCGCCGTGCTGATCCCGCTGCTTTTCATGGGCGACGTGGTGGGGCGGCTCTTCCGCGAGTTCGCCATCACGCTGGCGGTGACCATCCTCATCTCGGCCGTGGTGGCGCTAACCCTCGTGCCCATGATGTGCGCGAAGCTGCTGCGCCACGTGCCCCCCGAGCAGGAGCCGGCTTATGCCCGCTTCCTCAAGCGCAGCGTGGATCGCACGATCGAGCGCTACGATGTGGCGCTGACCTGGGTGCTCGATCACGCCCCGCTCACGCTGCTGGTGGCCGTGCTCACCTTCGCCCTCACGGTCATTCTCTACATCGTCATCCCGAAGGGCTTCTTCCCGGTGCAGGACACGGGCCTCATTCAAGGCATTTCAGAAGCCTCGCAGTCGGTCTCCTACGAAGCCATGGCCCAGCGCCAGCAGGCTCTCGCCGCGGCCATCCTCAAGGATCCGGACGTCGACAGCCTGTCCTCCTATATCGGGGTGGACGGCACCAACATGACGCTCAACAGCGGGCGCTTTCTCATCAATCTGAAGCCGCTCGCCGAGCGCAGCCTCACGGCGAGCGACGTGATCCGGCGCCTGCAAAGGGAGGTAGCGAGCGTCCAAGGCATCCAGCTCTATATGCAGCCGGTTCAGGATCTGACGATCGACACCAGCGTGAGCCGCACGCAATACCAATTCGTGCTCGAGGACGCCAATCCGACGGAGCTCGCGGTCTGGGCGGACAAGCTGGTCGAGGAGCTGCGCCACCATGCCGAGCTCGAGGACGTGGCGAGCAATGCCGAGAACAACGGCTCTTCGGTCTATATCACGATCGACCGCGACACGGCCGGCCGTTTCGGCATAACGCCGGCCACCGTCGACAACGCGCTCTACGATTCCTTCGGCCAGCGCATCATCTCGACCATCTTCACCCAGACGAACCAATACCGCGTCATCCTCGAGGCCGACCCGCGGCTGCAAAGCTCGCCCAAGTCGCTCGCCGGCATCTATCTGCCCTCATCGCTTGCCGGGCAGGTGCCGCTGTCGTCGATCGCGAAGTTCGTCGAGCAGCCTACGCCGCTTCTGGTCAATCATCTGGGCCAGTTTCCTTCCACGACGATCTCCTTCAACCTCGCCCCCTCGGTTTCGCTCGGCAACGCCGTGACCGCGATCCAGCAAGCGCGCACGGACATCGGTGTGCCGATCAGCGTCGCTGCCAGCTTCCAGGGCGCCGCGCTCGCCTTCCAGAAATCGCTCGGGAACGAGCTGTGGCTCATCCTGGCGGCGATCGTGACCGTCTATATCGTGCTCGGCGTGCTCTACGAGAGCTATATCCATCCCATCACCATCCTCTCGACCCTGCCGACCGCGGGGGTGGGCGCGCTGCTCGCCCTTATGCTGGTGGGAGACGATCTCGACGTCATCGGCATCATCGGCATCGTGCTGCTCATCGGCATCGTCAAGAAAAACGCCATCATGATGATCGACTTCGCCCTTCATGCCGAGCGCGTGGAGGGCAAGTCTCCGCGCGAGGCCATTCACCAGGCGGCACTGCTGCGCTTCCGCCCCATCCTGATGACGACCCTCGCCGCCCTCTTCGGCGCGCTGCCGCTGATGATCGGGACGGGTACCGGCTCGGAGCTGCGCCATCCGCTCGGCATCACGATCGTCGGCGGCCTGATAATGAGCCAGCTCTTGACGCTCTTCACCACGCCGGTGATCTATCTCGCCTTCGACGATCTCTCCCGGCGCTTCCGCCCGCGCGACGCCGGCCCAGCGCAGGGCCTGGGCGCCGAGGACGGCGCCTGATGAACCTCTCGACGCCCTTCGTCGAGCGGCCCGTCGCCACCACATTGTTGACGCTCGGCATCGCGCTGGCCGGCGGGGTCTCCTATTTCCTGCTGCCCGTCTCGCCGCTGCCGCAGATCGATTTCCCGACGATCTCGGTGCAGGCGATGCTGCCCGGCGCGAGCCCCGACGTGATGGCGACCAGCGTGGCGACGCCGCTCGAGCGCCATCTCGGCGTCATCGCCGACGTGACCGAGATGACCTCCTCGAGCACGGTCGGGCAGACGCGCATCACCCTTCAATTCGGGCTCGACCGCGACATCGACGGCGCCGCGCGGGACGTGCAGGCGGCGATCAACGCCGCCCATGCCGACCTGCCGGCCAGCCTCAAGAGCAACCCGACCTACCGCAAGGTCAACCCCGCCGACGCGCCGATCATGATTCTGGCGATGACCTCGGACACGCTGACCCAGGGCCAGGTCTACGATTCGGCGGCCTCGGTGCTGCAGCAGAAGCTGTCGCAGATCGAGGGCATCGGCCAGGTGAATATCGGGGGCAGCTCGCTCCCGGCGGTTCGTGCGGAGCTCAACCCGCATGCGCTCGCCAAATACGGCGTCGGGCTCGAGGACGTGCGCGCGGCGCTCGCCTCGGCCAATGCCAACAGCCCCAAGGGCGCGCTCGAATATGGCGTGCAGCATTTCCAGCTCTACACCAACGACCAGGCGCGGCACGCCGCCGAGTACCGCCCGCTCGTCGTCGCCTACCGCAACAATGCCGCGGTACGGCTCTCCGACGTGGCGGACGTGACGGATTCGGTCGAGGATCTGCGCAATCAGGGTCTTTCCAACGGCAAGCCCTCGGTACTCGTGATCCTCTATCGCGAGCCCGGCGCCAACATCATCAGCACGGTCGATCGCGTCAACGAGGCGCTGCCCCAGCTCAAGGCCTCGATCCCGGCCGATATAGACGTGATCGTGGCGCTCGACCGCACGCCCACCATTCGCGCCTCGCTCTACGAGGTCGAGCGCACGCTTCTGATCGCCATCTGCCTCGTGGTGCTGGTGGTCTTCTTCTTCCTGCGCAGCGTCCGCGCGACGCTCATCCCCACCATCGCGGTGGCGGTCTCGCTGATCGGCACCTTCGGCGCGATGTATCTGCTGAATTACAGCCTGGACAATCTCTCGCTCATGGCGCTCACGGTCGCGACCGGCTTCGTGGTGGACGACGCCATCGTGGTGCTGGAGAACACGATGCGCCACATCGAAGCCGGCATGCCGCGCCGGCAGGCCGCCCTCCTCGGCGCCGGCGAGGTCGGCTTCACCGTGCTCTCGATGAGCCTCTCCCTCGTCGCGGTCTTCATCCCGATTCTGCTCATGGGCGGCCTGGTGGGGCGTCTCTTCCGCGAGTTCGCCATCACGCTTTCCGTCGCCATCCTGATCTCGCTGGTGATCTCGCTCACCACGACGCCGATGATGTGCTCCTTCCTGCTGCGTTCACGCGAGGAGGGCAAGCAGGGCCGCTTCAGCCGCTTCGCCGAGCACGCCTTCGACGGGCTGCTCGACTTCTACGACCGCAGCCTGCGCGTGGCGCTCAATCATTCGCTGCTGGTGATCCTGATCCTCTTCGCCACGATATGCCTCAACGTCTATCTCTTCGTCATCATCCCCAAGGGCTTCTTCCCCCAGCAGGACACGGGCCGGCTGGTCGGCAACATCCAGGCCGATCAGGGCATCTCCTTCCAGGCCATGCGCAAGAAGCTGATCGAGTTCGTCGCGATCGTGCGTAAGGACCGCGCGGTGGCCAATGTCGTGGCCTATACGGGCGGCGGGCAGACCAATTCCGGCTTCGTCTTCGTGGCGCTCAAGCCGCTCAGCGAGCGCCAGAGCTCGATCGACGACCTGATCGCCCGGCTGCGCCGCGAGACCTCGCGCGTGCCCGGCGCCACGCTCTACTTCCAGGCCGTACAGGACATCCGCGTCGGCGGGCGGGCGAGCAACGCGCAATATCAATATACCTTGCAGGCGGGCGACCTCGACGAACTGCGCCACTGGGCGCCCAAGATCGCCGAAGCGCTGCAGCACGAGACGGTGCTCAGCGACGTGAATTCCGATCAGCAGGACAAAGGCAACGAAACCGACATCGACATCGATCGCAAGACGGCTTCGCGGCTCGGCTTGAGCGTGAGCCAAGTCGACAACACCCTCTACGACGCCTTCGGCCAGCGCCAGGTGTCGGTGATCTATAATCCGCTCAATCAGTATCACGTGGTGATGGAGGTGGCGCCGCAATATTGGCAGAGCCCCGAGACGCTCAAATACATCTATGTGAGTACCGCGGGGGGTGCCGTGGGCGGCACGCAGGGGACCAACGCCGTCGCCGGGACGGTTGCCGGCACGAGCGGGCAGGGCAGCCGCGCCGCGGCCGTGGCGCCCAGCGCCGCCGCCGTCGCCAGCGATACGGCGCGCAATGCCAGCCTCAACGCTCTCGCCAATACCGGCCATAACAGTGCCTCGACCGGCGCCGCCGTCAGCACCGCCGTAGAGACGATGGTCCCGCTCTCCGCCATCAGCAGCTACGCGCCCGGCAAGACGCCACTCGCCGTCAATCACCAGGGCCTTTCGCCCGCCGTGACGATCTCCTTCAACCTCCCGGCCAACAAGTCGCTGAGCGACGCGGTGCGGGTGATCAACAGCACCATGTTGCGGCTCGGCGTGCCCGCCACCATCCACGGCGGCTTCCAGGGTACGGCCAACGTCTATCAGCAGTCGCTCAACAACGAGCCGATCCTCATTCTCGCCGCCCTCTTCGCGATATATATCGTGCTGGGCGTGCTCTATGAGAGCTACATCCATCCCATCACCATCCTCTCGACGCTGCCTTCGGCGGGCGTGGGCGCGGTGCTGGCGCTCATGCTGTTCAACACCGAATTCAGCATCATCTCGCTGATCGGCGTGATCCTGCTGATCGGCATCGTCAAGAAGAACGCCATCATGATGATCGACTTCGCGATCGACGCCGAGCGCAACCAGGGGCTCGACACGCGCGAGGCGATCTACCAGGCCTGCCTGCTGCGCTTCCGTCCCATCATGATGACGACGATGGTGGCGCTCTTGGGCTCGCTGCCCTTGGCGCTCGGCACGGGCGACGGCGCCGAGCTGCGCCGGCCGCTCGGCATCTCGATCGCCGGCGGGCTCATCGTGAGCCAGGCGCTCACGCTCTACACCACGCCCGTCATCTATCTCTATCTCGACCGTTTCCGCCTCTGGTCGCGCCGCGCCTGGTGGGGCCGCCGACCCGCTCCCTTGGGCGATGCGCCGGGAGCGGGCGCATGAGCCGTCGCGCGACCATGAAGTCCTGCCGCGCCACGCGCGCATCGCGAGTCGCCGCGAGCTGCGCCTTCGCCGCGCTCGTCGCCGCCTGCACGCTGGGCCCGTACTATGCGCGCCCGCCGTCGCCAACGCCGGCGATCTACAAGGAGGAGAAAGGCTGGAAGCCGAGCCAGCCGCAGCAGCCGATGAGCTGGCAGTCCTGGTGGATGATCTACGACGATCCCCTGCTCGACGATCTCGAGAAGCAGGTCGAGGTCTCGAACCAGAACATCAAGGCGGCCGAGGCGGCCTACCGCGAATCGCGCGCCGTGGTCGAGGTCGCCCGGGCCGCCTTTTTTCCCACCGTGAATTTCAACGGCGCGGCGACCAGGAGCGGCGCCGGCAGCCGCGCGCGTGGCGGCGCCGGGGCGGGGGCGGGCCCGGGGCTCTCGGCCGGTCCGACGGCCTCCAACCTCTTCAACGTCGCGCTCGGCGCCAACTGGGAGCCCGATCTTTGGGGCAAGGTCGCGCGCACGGTCGAGAGCGACGTCGCGCTGGCGCAGATGAGCGCCGCCGATTACGCCGCCGCGCGGCTCTCGGCGCAGGCCACGCTCGCCATCGACTATTTCGAGCTGCGCGCGGAGGACGAGCTGAAGAAGCTGCTCGACGACACGGTCGAGGCCTATAAGCGCTCGCTGCAGATCACCAAGAACCAATATGAGGCGGGCTTCGCCGCGAAAACCGACATGGTGACCGCGGAGACGCTTCTGCGGACGACCGAGGCCGAGGATACCGGCGTGGGCGTGCAGCGCGCCCAGCTGGAACACGCCATCGCCATGCTGGTCGGCAAGCCGCCGGCGCAGCTCTCGATCGCTCCCGATTCGCTTCCCAACAGCGTGCCCGCGCCGCCTGCCGGTGTGCCCTCGGCGCTGCTCGAGCGCAACCCGACCATTGCCGCGGCGGAGCGCCAGATGGCTGCGGCGAACGCCCAGATCGGCGCCGCCGTCGCCGCCTTCTTCCCCACCCTCACCATCTCCGCCTCCTACGGCTATGAGAGCTCGGCCATCGCCAACCTGCTGCAGGCGCCCTACAGCTATTGGTCCTTCGGGCCGGCGGTGGCGGAGACGGTGTTCGATGCCGGCGCCCGCGCCGGCCAAGTGGTCGAGGCGCGTGCGGCCTACGACCAGCAGGTTGCCGCCTATCGCCAGGCCGTGCTCACCGGCTTCCAGCAGGTCGAGGACCAGCTCGCGGCCTTGCGTATTCTCGAGCAGCAAGGGAAGATCGAGGAGGACGCGGTCAAGCTTTCGCGCGAGGCAGTGCAGCTCGTCCTCAACCAGTACAAGGCCGGCACCGTCGCCTATACGGCTGTGGTGACCGACCAGGCGATCCAGCTCTCCGACGAGCAGGCCGCTCTCACCATCCGCCAAGACAGGTTCGTCGCCAGCGTCTCGCTCATCGAGGCGCTGGGCGGCGGCTGGGACGACTCGCAGCTTCCCTCGAGCCTGCAAGTCGAGACGGCCGCGCCGCTGCCCGGCTTGCCCAATACGCCCGACAACGACACGCCGTCGTGGGACATCTCGAGCTGGATCATGAGCATCCTGCCGTGAGTGAAGCCGGGGGCGGAGCGGCGTCCGGCATGACGCCTGCGCTCGATTTCGTCTTCGAGCTGCGCGTCGCCGTCGGCGCGGCGACCGAGCTCGGCGCGCTGCCGGCGGGGCGCCGCCGCTTCATCCCGATCACCGGCGGCGAGATCCTCGGGCCGCGGCTCAACGGTCGCGTGCTGCCGGGTGGCGGGGATTGGCAGCTCATCCGTCCCGACGGGGTGGCAGAGCTCGAAGCGCGCTATATGCTCGAGGCGGCGGACGGCACGTCCATCGGCGTCGCCAATCGAGGCCTCAGGCACGGGCCGGAGGATGTGATGCGGCGTCTCGCCGCGGGCGAGGCGGTCGATCCCGTCGCCTATTATTTCCGCAGCGCCTTCCGCTTCGAGCCGCCACCCGGACCCCATGAATGGCTCGGTCGATCGGTTTTCCTCGGCGTGGGCGAGCGGCAGCCGGCGCTCGTGCTCCTGCGCGTCTACGCGCTGCGCTGAGCCTCTCCACGAGATGCGCTATCCCGTGATGGCGATGCCGATAAGTCGCCCGATGCCGAAGGTGACGCCGGCGGCAAGCAGGCCGACCAGGAGCTGACGGAGGCCCGAGAAGAGGGCCCCACGCCCGGTCAGCAAGCTCGTGCCGGCGCCGATGGCGAAGAGGGCGAGACCGCTGAAGGCGAGGCTCGCCACGACGGCGCGCGAGCCGGCAAGGAAGGCGAAGGGCGCCACGGGAAAGATCGCGCCGAGCGCGAAGAGCGCGAAGGAGGTCGCGGCCGCGATCCAGGCCGAGCCGCCGAGCTCGGTCGGATCGATGCCGAGCTCCTCGCGTACCAGCGCGTCGAGGGCGGTGTCCTTGTTCGCCATCAGCCGCTCGGCCAGCGCGCGCGCCTGCGCCTCGGGCAGCCCCTTGGCCTGATAGATCAGGACCAGTTCCTCCTTCTCCTCCTCGGGAACTTGCTCCAGTTCCTCTTTCTCGCGCGCGATCTGTCCCTGGTTCGCCTCGCGCGCGCTGTTCACCGAGAGCCATTCGCCGAGCGCCATCGAGGTGGCGCCGGCAACGAGCCCGGCGAGGCCTGTGACGAGGATGGTATGGCTTTCAAAGGCGGCGCCGGCCACGCCCGTGACCAGGCTGAGATTGGAGACAAGCCCGTCATTGGCGCCCAGCACCGCCGCGCGCAGGGCATTGCCGCCGAGGGCGCGATGGCGGCCCTCGAGACGCGCCAAGGTGCCCCCTTCCAGCCCGCGCGGCGTGTTGCCGGCGATCGCCTGCAGGATGCGCGCATGCGAGCGCTCGGCCCCCGGCAGCCCGCCCGCCACCGCCTCCGGCTGTGCGTCATATTGCCCGCTGTCCATCTGCTCGAGCGTGTTGATCGCCGGCAGCACGAAGCCCGGTCCGAAGCGCCGCGCCAGCCAGGCAAGGGCGCGGCTGCGGAAGCCCGGCGCGAGGCGCGGCAGGCGCTTGCCCATCGCCTCCAGCCGCTTGCGCCAGAAGGCGGCATGCGCCTCCTCGACGGCGGACAGACGGCGATAGACCTCGGCGAGCTGCGGATCGGGCTCGGCCTCGGCGAGGGCGCGGTAGAGCGCGGCGCCGTCGACCTCGCCTTGCAGATTTGCAGCATAGCGCTTGGCGGCCTTGGGATCGGTCATGGCGGGAGAATATCGAAGGCGGACATCGGAGGACAGAGGACGGAAGACGGAAGACGGAAGACGGGACGACAGACATTGGACGGCGGATATGAAAGATATACGCTCCCGACGATCTGGACCTGCCCGTCCTCTGTTCTCTGTCCTCCGTCGTCTGATAGGCTGGCCCGATAGCGAGGGAGGACCGATAACAATGGCGGGCGAGGCATCCAAGCGGCGGCTGCGCAGCCGGGATTGGTTCGACAACCGGGCAAATCCCGGCATGACGGCGATCTATCTCGAGCGCTATCTCAATTTCGGCCTGACGCAGGCGGAGCTGAGGGGCGGCCGGCCGATCGTCGGCATCGCCCAGACCGGCAGCGACCTCTCGCCCTGCAACCGGCATCATCTCGCGCTCGCCGAGCGCGTGCGCGAAGGCATCCGCGACGCGGGCGGCGTGGCGCTCGAATTCCCCTGCCATCCGATTCAGGAGACGGGCAAGCGGCCGACGGCGGCGCTCGACCGCAACCTCTCCTATCTCGGCCTCGTCGAGGTGCTGTACGGCTATCCGCTCGACGGCGTGGTGCTGACCACCGGCTGCGACAAGACCACGCCCGCCGGCATCATGGCGGCCGCCACGGTCGATATCCCGGCGATCGTGCTTTCGGGCGGGCCCATGCTCGACGGCTATTACAAGGGCGAGCGGGTCGGCTCGGGCACGGTGGTGTGGAAGGCGCGGACGGAGCTGGCGGCGGGCGAGATCGGCTATGAGGAGTTCATCGCCAAGGTGGCGGCCTCGGCCACCAGCGCGGGCCATTGCAACACCATGGGCACAGCCACCTCGATGAACGCGCTCGCCGAGGCGCTCGGCATGTCGCTGCCGGGCTGCGCCGCCATTCCGGCACCCTATCGCGAGCGCGGCCAGATGGCCTACGAGACGGGCAAGCGCATCGTCGCCATGGTCGAGGAGGATTTGCGCCCCTCGCGCATTCTGACGCGCGAGGCCTTCGAGAACGCGATCCTGGCGGCTTCCGCGCTCGGCGCCTCGACCAATTGCCCGCCCCATATCATCGCCATCGCGCGCCATGCCGGCATCGAATTGCCGCTCGAGGATTGGGACCGCCTCGGCCATGGCGTGCCGCTGCTCGTCAATCTCATGCCGGCGGGGGAATATCTCGGCGAGGGCTTCCACCGCGCGGGCGGCGTGCCGGCGGTGCTGCGCGAGCTCCTGGACGCGGGCAAGCTCCATGGCGGCGTCCTCACCGCGACGGGCAAGAGCATGGCGGACAACCTCCGCGCGGCGCGCATCGAGGACGAGGCGGTGATCCGGCCTTATGGCCGCCCGCTCGCGGAGAAGGCGGGCTTCCTCGTGCTCAAGGGCAATCTCTTCAACTCGGCCCTCATGAAGACGAGCGCCATCGCCCCCGAGTTCCGCCGGCGCTATCTCGAGCGGCCGGGCGATCCCGAGGCCTTCGAGGCGACTGCGATCGTCTTCGACGGGCCGGAGGATTACCATGCGCGCATCAACGACCCCGCCTTGCCGATCGACGAGGAGGGGCTTCTCGTCATCCGCTATTGCGGGCCGCTGGGATATCCGGGCTCGGCCGAGGTGGTGAACATGCTGCCGCCCGACCGGCTGGTGCAGCGCGGCGTCACCCTGCTGCCTTGCCTCGGCGACGGCAGGCAAAGCGGCACCTCGGGCAGCCCCTCGATTCTCCATGCCTCGCCCGAGGCGGCGGCGGGCGGCGGGCTGGCGCTTGCTCAAGACGGGGGATCGCGTGCGCATCGACCTCAAGCGCCGGCGCGCCGACATGCTGGTGCCGGAGGAGGAACTCGCGCGTCGGCGCAAGGCCTTCACCCCGCCCAAGCTCGACAATCAGACGCCCTGGCAGGAGCTGTTCCGCGCGCATGTCGGGCAGCTCGACACCGGCGCCTGCCTCGAATTCGCGCTGCACTACCAGCGCATCGACGAGACCAAGGGCCTGCCGCGCCATTCGCATTGAGGGCGACGGGATAGGAGCACCCGCTCGTTCAATCCTTGAGGAACAAAGCAATGTCCCACAGCTCGATGCGCGCACCGTCTTCGATAGGCGACATGTTCGGTGTGCCCGCTTCCGGGACTTTCCTCGGTTTGCCGGAAGCGACGATCGCCGAAGGCGCCGCGGCGGCCGCCGCGATCATCGGAGCGCCGGCGGCGACGCCCTATCCCAGCGTCGGCTCCTATTGCGCCGCCGCCCCCGCGGCGATTCGGGCTGGCATCGCCAATTGGAGCGGCGCGCTCCATCACATGGACTTCGATCTCGGTGGAGAGATGATCCCGGACGGCGTGCGCGTCGTCGATTGCGGCGATCTGCCCTACGTCGAAGACGATGCCGAGGGCAATCGCCGGCGCATCACCGGCGCCGTGCGCACCCTGCTCGACGGCGGCGCGGTGCCGATCGTCCTCGGCGGCGACAACTCGATCCCAATTCCGCTGTTTCAGGCCTTCGAAGGCCGCGGACGTTATACCGTTCTGCAGATCGACGCGCATATCGACTGGCGCGACGAAGTGCAGGGCATCCGCCTCGGACTGTCGAGCACGATGCGTCGCGCGAGCGAGATGCCGTGGATCGAGCGGATCGTCCAGGTCGGCGCGCGCGGTACCGGCAGCGCGCGTGTATCGGACTACCGCGACGCCGTCACTGCCGGTGTTTCATTCTTCATGGCCGACAGGGTGGCGTGGACCGGGATCGCCCCTATCCTCGATGCAATTCCGCAAGGTGCCGAGGTGCTGATCACCGTCGATGTCGACGGGCTCGATCCCAGCATCATGCCCGGCGTGATCGGGCCGGCACCCGGCGGCCTGCTCTATTGGCAGGCGGCCTCGCTGATGCACGGCATCGCCCGCAAGGCGCGGATCGCCGCCTTCGACATCGTCGAGTTCGTTCCCGAACGCGACATCCAGCAAATTGGCGCGCTGACCGCCGCGCGCCTCGTCGCCAACGCGATCGGCCTGATCGCCCGGCAGAAGGGATAAAGCCGGTTTTCTGGGCCGTGAAGCGTCAATTCGGCGCCGATATGCGCCGCGAACCACCGCTTGCCGGCGGGAGCGGTAATCCCATAAGGGGAATAGGTTCCCGAATTTCCGCCGCGGGCGCCTCAGTCGCCAGTTTGCGCCAGGGAATGGCCGTGTTACCCCAGTTGATGGATAAGGGACAGCTGTAATCGCGCCTCGATAATGCGCCAAATCTCTAGACGCTTGTGTGCTTCATTTACTGAAGGAAAAGGCCCCATGTTACGGCGCCTGCCTCGGCTCGATCGGCTCTTCATCAGATGGGATTTTAGCCTGGCGCGAATGATATCGAGGCTGAGAAAGAGTGGGCGCGACCGCCAAGTCCCGGCCGATGATCAAACCGCGCCTTTAAACCCGGCGAAAGAGTCAAGTGGTCCCGCCAAAGAGCCACGCGATCGCGGATCCAAGCTCTAGGAGCTGTTCGTCGGGTACCTTGCCGCAGCAGCTATTGCACTGCCTCAACTGCCGTGTAGCGCTGCGCGTTCCTGTCGAACTCGGCGAGCACGCCCAGGGCGCGCCCGTTTCGACAATCGCCACTGCGAGGTCGGCCGCGGCGAATGCCCAGAATCAATTCCGGGTTGCCTCCGTCATCCCCGCCGGCCATAAATAGCCATGCCGAACGAGCCATCCGCAGCCGGCTGGCCGCACGACTTCGTCTGGGGCGTCTCGACCTCGAGCTATCAGATCGAGGGCGCGGCGCAGGAGGACGGCCGCGGCCCCAGCATCTGGGATCTGCGTTGCCGCCAGAAGGGCAAGATCGCCAACGGCGATACGGGCGACGTTGCCTGCGATCATTATCATCGCTACGCGGAGGACGTGGCGCTGATGAAGGATATCGGCGTCGGCGCCTATCGTTTCTCGGTGGCCTGGCCGCGGGTCTTGCCGCGCGGCCGCGGGCGCCTCAACGAGCCGGGCCTCGCCTTCTACGATCGGCTCATCGACAAGCTGCTGGAGACGGGGATCGAGCCTTGGCTCTGCCTCTATCACTGGGACCTGCCGCAGGCGCTTCAGGACCTGGGCGGCTGGACCAATCGCGACAGCGCCGGCTGGTTCGCCGACTATGCCGCGCTCTTGGCGCGACGCTACGGCGATCGGGTCAAGCGCTTCGCCACCTTCAACGAATTCTCGGTCTTCACCATCTTCGGTTTCGCCATCGATTGGGGCGCTCCCGGCATTACCGATCGCGCGGCCCATCTCAAGGCGATCCATCATGTCAATCTGGCGCATGGCGCCGCGGTCGACGTGCTGCGCGCGCTGGTGCCCGGCGCCTCGATCGGCGCGATCCACAATCGCCAGCGCGTGCTGCCGGAGCATGGCAAGCCGGAAAACAACGAAGCGGCCGCGCTGCTGGACGAGCATTGGAATCGCGTCTTTCCCGACCCGCAAATCCTCGCCTGCTACCCGCCGCTGACCGGGCGCGCGATGGAGCCCTATATGCAGGCGGGCGACATGGCACGGATTTGCCGCCCCATCGACTGGTTCGGCCTCAACCATTACGGCCCGATCTTCGCCAAGGCGGACCCCGCCATGACCTGGGGCTATGCTTGGGGCGAGGCGCCGGCCGACGCGCCGCGGTCGGACATAGGCTGGGCCATCTATCCCGAGATGTTTCGCGACGAGCTGGTTGAGATCACGCGGCGCTACCGGCTCCCGGTCTATGTCACCGAGAACGGTTGCGGCGGCAAGGATCGGCCGAACGAGGCCGGCGAGGTCGCAGATCCGCAGCGCATTGCCTATCTGCGCGCCTATACGAACGCCATGCGCGAGGCGATGCGGGCCGGCGCCGATCTACACGGCTATTTCGTCTGGTCGCTGCTCGACAATTTCGAATGGGGCTCGGGCTACGCCAGCCGCTTCGGCCTTGTCTATGTCGATTACGCGACGCAAAAGCGCATTCCGAAATCCTCGGCACGCTGGTATGCCGGGCTGATCGCGGGAAAGCCCACCGGATAGGCCTGCCGGCGTGCCGACTAGGCTCGCCGCTGCTCTGCGGCCACGCCCTCGCTTCGGGAAATGACGACTTTGCGCATCGGACCGATATCGACGGCCGGGTGCTGGCCCAGAATGACGACGGTCGCATCGGCGAATTCGTCGCGCAGGAGCTGCATCATCTCCTTCTCCCCCTCCGCGCCGAGCGCGTCGGTCGCTTCCTGGAGGAGTATCCAGCTCGGGCGATGGAGGAAAAGTCGCGCGAAGCCCAGGCGTTGATGTTGGCTGATGTCCAAAAGCTGCTCCCAGTTTCCGCTCTCGCCGAGCCGCGTCGCAAACAATTCGAGGCCGACGCGGGTGAGGGCTGAGCGGAGCGAGGCGTCGGTGAACTGGGCTGAATCCGCCGGGTAGCTGATGGCCTCGCGCAGCATGCAAATCGGCAAATAAGGCCGCTCCGGCATGAAGAAGAGCGTGGCTCCGGCCGGCAACTCGATGCGACCCTGCCCCCAAGGCCAGACCCCGGCTATGACCTTGAAAAGCATCGAGGTGACGCCGAACTCGCCGACGATATGAACCCGCTCGCCCTGCCGCACTTCGGCGTCGAAGCCGGCGATCTCGACCTTGCCCTCGGGATCGGTGACGGCGAGGTTGCGGAACGCCAGGATCGGCTTGTCGGAGATCGTCATCGTGATCCGCCGCTCGCCGTCGGTCGCGGCGTCCCGCGCGAGGTCGCGGATGGCGAAATCGAGCCCCATGATGCGCCGTACCGAGGCGCGCCAATCGGCCAGTTTCGAGAGGTTGTCGATCGGCCAGGAGAGCGCCGCGGTTTCCTGCTGGAAGGCCTGGACGGCCTGCATCATGACGCCGAGGGTTATGGCTCCGGAGATGAATCGCGGCGCGTTGAGCAGGATGGGAAAGGCTTGCCACAGGACATTCCAGCTTGCGCTATAGAACATGACGTGGGTGAGCGCCGTCGTCTGTCGGTTCCAGGCCGCGGCCACGGCATGGAACAGGCCATGGAAGCGGCGCTGTTCGCTGGCTTCGCCATGGGTGAGCCCGATCGCCAGCGAGTTCTCCCGGGCATGCACCAGGCCGAAGCGAAAATTGGCCTCGAAGGTCTGGCGTCCTTCCGTCGTCCGTACCAGGGCCTGCCCGAGGACCAAGGCCACGGAGGTACCGATCGCGGCATAGATGAAGGCAACCCAAACCAGATGGCCCGGAATATAAAGCTCGATGGGACCGAGCTGGATCTCCGGCGGGCCGGAAAGCGACCATAGGATTTCGGTGAAGCTCACCAGCAGCAACGCGCAATAGAGCAGCGAATGCACGAGATCGATGCCGTATTCCGTGGCGATGCGGGCGTCCTCGGCGATGCGGCCATCGGGGTTGTCATGCTCTCCCGGAATGTAGGTCACCTGATAGTGCCGGCCTGCCTCCATCCATCGGTCCATCACGTTACGCGTCAGCCAATTGCGCCAGTTGATTTGGATCCATCGCGTCACGAGAAGATGCGTGCTGAGGATGGCGACGTTGGCGATGATGATGAGGACCAAGACCCCGGTGAGCGGGATGAACCGGGCCATGGACCTGTTCTGCAAGGCGTCGAATATGCTTTTCATCCAGAGATTGATCGCGATCGGAACGGTGACCTGCGCCACCGTGAGCACGACCATGAGCAAGGTGAACGCCCATATCTTCCATTTTTCTTTCGAGCGCCAATAAGGCCAGGCATAGCGGAAAAACAGCAAAAGAAACGGAAACCAGCCCATCGTCGCCTGGTCGCGCGCGCTCGCCGCCTTCGGCTTTTCGACGGTTACCATCCGGCGGGCCTCCGAAGCCGGCCGGAAGAATGGCGGCAATTTCGCATCCTCGGCATATCTCGCTTTGTCGTCGCAGAAATAGGTCCAATCCCGCGCAAGGCTGGCTTCTTATTGATGGTGAGCGGCGCTCGCCGCCGGAAGCGTAATGTGCGGGGAGGTCGGTTCAACATGTCGGCCAGGATACAGAAATTTACCTAAACCTTACGCTCATATCGCGAAAATTATCGACCGTGCCCCTCAAGGATCGACGAACCGCCGGCCCATGAAGCGTCGGCGTCGCGGGCCGGGCGCTTTCCAACAGCGTCCCTTCCCCTCACGCGCTCGCCGCGGCACCTTCCTTCGCCCGCTCCGAATAGAGGCCGATCACGCCCGCCGCCGCCCAATCCTCGATCTGGCGCGAGTTCGCGCCGAGCACAGTCTCCAGCACTTCCGCCGTATGCTGGCCGAGCAACGGCGGCGCCGTGGGCTCGCGCACGGGCGTGCCCTCGAGCCTGAGGGGGGAGGCGAGGAGAGCCACCTCGCCCGCCGTCGGATGCGGCACGCGGCGGGCGAGCCCGCGCGCTTCCGCCTCGGGCGAGGCGAAGACCTCATGCAGCTCGCGCACCCGGCCGGCCGGCACGCCCGCCTTGTTGAGGAGCGCGATCCACTCGGCGGTGCCGCGCTTGGCGAAGGCCTCGGCCAGGATCGGCACCAGTACCTCGCGGTTCGCCACGCGGTCATGGCTGCGGCGGAAGCGCTCGTCCTCGGCGATCTCGGGCCGGCCCAGCACCTCGCGGCAAAGATTGCGGAACTGCAGATTGTTGCCGACCGCCAGCGCCAGTTGCCCGTCGGCCGTGTCGAAGAGTTGGTAGGGCACGATGGTGGGATGCGCATTGCCGTAGCGGCGCGGCCTGAGCCCGACATTGATGTAGGAGGAGCCGATATTGGCCAGCAGCGCCACCGCGCTGTCGAAGAGCGCCATGTCGATGAACTGGCCCTCGCCCGTGCGCTCGCGCGCGAAGAGCGCCGCGAGCACGGCCTGGGCCGTGTTCATGCCGGTGACGAGGTCGGTGATGGCCATGCCGTGGCGCGTCGGCTCGCCGTCGGGCCAGCCGGTGATCGACATGAGGCCGCTTTCGGCCTGGATGAGGAAGTCGTAGCCGGGCCGGTCGGCGAGCGGGCTGGTGCGGCCATAGGCCGAGATCGAGCAATAGACGAGGCGCGGATTGATGGCGCGCGCGGCCGCATAGCCCAGGCCGAGCTTGTCGAGCGTGCCGGCGCGCATGTTCTCGACCAGGACGTCGGCGCGCTCCATCAGGCGATGGATGATCGCCTGGCCCTCGGCGCTCTTGATGTTGACGGCGATGCTCTTCTTGTTGCGGTTGGCGGCAAGGTAATAGGTCAATTCGCCGCCTACGTCGGGCGGGGTCCAGGTTCGCGTGTCGTCGCCCTCCTGCGGGCTCTCGATCTTCCACACTTCGGCACCGAGATCGGCGAGCGTCTGGGTGCACCAGGGTCCGGCGAGGACGCGGCTGAGATCGAGCACCTTGATGCCGTCGAGCGCTAGCATGATGTCTTCCTCACTCCAGATCGGCGGTCTCCTCGAGGCTGGCCTCGAGGCGGGCGACGTCGAGCAAAATGAGCGCATTGGGTGCACGTTTCAACAGGCCGTGGCGCGTGAGGTCGCCGAAGACGCGCGCGACCGTCTCGCGGGTCGTGCTCACGCGGCTCGCGATGTCGGCATGGATGGGGATGGGCGAGATGTGCGCGGTGCCGTCGGCGCGCAGGCCCGGACGCGCGAGGCGCAGGATTTCCGCGCGCACGCGGTCGTGCGCGGCGAGGGTCGAGAGATCCATGATGCGCCCGGTCGAGATGCGGATGATGGCGGTGAGACGGCGCATGATGGCGAGCGCGGCACTCGGATGCTCGGAAACGAGCGCGGTGAAGCGCTCGGGCGGCATCACTGCCACCAGCGTATCGGCGAGCGCCACGGCATGGGCCGAGCGCGGGCCGCCGTCGATGGCTGCGAGCTCGCCGAAGAAATCGCCGGCCTTGCGCTCGTCGAAGCTGATCTCGCGTCCGGAGAGCGAATAGTTCACGATGCGCACCCTGCCCTCGACGACGAAGAACACCTCGCGGCTATCGCTCGTGCGGTCGATGATCTGCTCGTCGGGCGCGAAGCGGCGCCAGACGCAATGATGCTCGTAGGCCTCCCGCCGAGGATCGGGGAGATCCTTGAACAAGGGAATGCCCTTGAGCGTGCCCTTCGACGCCGGTTTCGCCTGTTGTTTCATCGCGGGTCTCCTGCCGCTTTGCTCTTCATATAGCCGGAGGCCCGCCGTCTTGGCGAGGGCTTGTGCATCGCCGGGGAGGGGAGCGCGCGCGAACGGAACGTTCCTTGCCGGGGCGCGTTGATTCGGTTAGAGTGCGCCGCAACAATTCCCTGCCGCATCGCATCAAAAGGAAGGTCGCGAATGGCCGTGGAGACGCTCGACAAGGGCCGCAGAAGCGTCATGGACGAGCTGCATGGCTGTTATATCGAAGATTTGGCGGTGGGGATGAGCGCGCTCTACGCGCGCACCGTGACGGACGCGGACATCGTGCTCTTCGCCGGCATCTCGGGCGATGTGAACCCCGTCCATCTCAACCACGAGTTCGCCTCCCAAACCATGTTCGAGGGGCGCATCGCCCACGGCATGCTGACGGCGAGCTTCATCTCGACCGTTCTCGGCACCAAGCTGCCGGGGCCGGGCTGCATCTATCTCAGCCAGACGCTCAAGTTCAAGGCGCCGGTGCGTTCGGGCGACACGGTCAATGCCCGCGTCACCATCACCGACGTGAAGCGCGACAAGCGGCGCGTCACGCTCACCACCGTCTGCACGGTCAACGACGACGTGGTGCTCGAAGGCGAGGCCCAGGTGATGGTGCCCTCGCGCGACGCGGCGTGAGCCTCCGGCAGGTCTGAGCGCTCAGGCGCGGTCCGGCTCCTTGCGGAAGGGGGAGAGCTCGGCCAGCTCCGCGCGCTCGGCGGCCACGGCGCGGCGCTCGCGGGCGAGGTAGTCGGCGACGGCGCGCGCGAAAGCGCGGTCGCCTATCCAATGCGCGCTGTAGGTGGGTTTCGGCAGATAGCCGCGCTGGATCTTGTGCGGGCCTTGCGCTCCCGCCTCGACCCGTGCCAGCCCGCGCGCGATGGCGAATTCGATGGCGCGGTAATAGCAGCATTCGAAATGAAGGAAGGGGTAGTCCCCTTGCGCGCCCCAATTGCGGCCGTAGAGCGCGTCGCGGCCGATCAGGTTGAAGGCGCCCGCGACGGGCTGGCCGCGCCGAAACGCCATGATCAGCAGGATCCTGTCCGACAGGCTGCGCCCGATCGCCTCGAAGAAGGCGCGGGTGAGATAGGGATAGCCCCATTTGCGGTCCGCCGTCGCGAGATAGAAGCGATGGAAGGCGTCCCAATGGCGGGGCTCGATCATCGGCCCGGTCAAGGCCTCGATCTCGAGCCCGTGCGACTGCGCCGCCGCGCGCTCCTTGCGGATCGCCTTGCGCTTGCGCGAGCTCAAGGCGGCGAGGAAATCCTCGAACGCGCCGTAGCCGCGGTTCTCCCAATGGAACTGCTCGCCTTCGCGCAGGAGGAAGCCCGCCTCGCCCAGCGCGCGCCATTCCTCCTCGCGCGGGAAGGTGACGTGCAGCGAGGAAACCTCCATCCGCCGCGCCACCTCGACGAGGCCGGCGATCAGCGTCTCGCGCCAGCCGCGCGCGGCGTCGGGCCGCAGCAGAAGACGGGGGCCCGTTACCGGCGTGAAGGGGACGGCGAGCTGGAGCTTGGGATAGTAGCGCCCGCCCGCTCGCTCATAGGCGTCGGCCCAGCCATGGTCGAAGACATATTCGCCATAGGAATGGGTCTTGAGATAGAGCGGCGCCGCGCCCAGGAGATGCCCTGTCTCGTCCTCGAGGACGAGATGGCGCGGCAGCCAGCCGGTATCCTTGCCGACCGAGCCGCTCGCCTCGAGCGCGGCGAGGAAGGCGTGGCTCACCGTCGGATTCTCGGCGCCCGCGCAAGCGTCCCAGGCCGCGGCCTCGATCTCGGCGATGCGCTCGACAAGCCGGATGCGGCTCGGCTCGCGCCCGTCGGGCATGGCGGCGCGGGCCCGGCCTAGGCGACCTCGAGCACGGCCGCGACCTCGACCGCGACGTTGGCGGGCAGCGAGCCGGCGCCCACCGCGAAACGGGCATGCTTGCCGGCCTCGCCGAAGAGCTCGACGAACAGATCCGAGGCGCCGTTGACGACCTTGGGATGGTCGGGAAACTCCGGCACGGCGTTGACGAAGCCCTGCACCATGCAAACGCGCTTCACCCGGTCGAGCGAGCCGAGGAAGGCCTTGGCCTGGGCGAGGATATTGAGCGCGCAAAGCCGCGCCGCCGCGCGCCCATCCTCGATCGAGACCTCCTTGCCGAGCCTGCCGATATATTTGAGCTCGCCGTTCCAGACGGTGACCTGGCCGGAGACGAAGAGGAGATTGCCCGCCTGGACGCAAGGCACGTAATTGGCCACCGGCGCTGCGGCCTTGGGAAGCTCGATCTTCAGCTCCTTGAGACGGGATTCGACGTTCGCAGCCATGGGGGTCATCCTTTTGCGCTTCGGTCCTCGCGCCCCTCTCTCCGGGCCGGAATGCGCCGGAGAGGCGCGCGGCGGAGCATAGACGCTCGCCCGCGAGCGATCCAGCCCGACCGCCGGGTCATTGACGCCCATCCTCAATATGATCACAGTTCGGTGAGGCGGAGCGCCGCTAAGCTAATTTTCGCTTGGCGGGCGATGACAGACGCGAAATCGGGCGAATATAGTCCCGCGCAATGAGGATGGGCGCCATTGGTTCCCTTTAGGCGAAAGCCGCTTCCGATTTCGCATGAACTCGACGGCTCGCGACGTATCTGTTCGTCGGTGCGATAGGCGCGTGGATTATCACGGCTAGTACCGTCCGGGGCGAGGCATGTGGATTGTCAGGGTCGCTCTGGAGCGGCCATACACCTTCATCGTGCTGGCTGTCCTCCTGCTGATCTTCGGCCCGCTGGCCATCATGCGGATGCCGAAGGATATTTTTCCCAATATCGGCATCCCCGTCGTCAGCATCGTTTGGGGCTATACCGGCCTGGCGCCCCAGGACATGTCCGACCGCATCGTCGCCAATTTCGAGCGCGCGCTGACGACGACGGTCAACGATATCGAGCATATCGAATCCCAGTCGATCTTCAGCACCGGCGTGGTGAAGGTCTTCTTCCAGCCCGGCGTGAATATCGACGTGGCGCTGAGCCAAGTCACCGCGATCGCCCAGACCCTGCTGCGCTCGCTGCCGCCGGGCACCACGCCGCCTTTGATCCTGACCTACAACGCGGCGAGCGTGCCGATCCTCCAGCTCGCGCTCTCGAGCGACAAGCTCTCCGAGCAGGAGCTCTTCGACCTCGCCACCAATTTCATCCGCACCCAGCTCGCCACCGTGCAGGGCGCCTCGATCCCCTATCCCTACGGCGGCAAACAGCGCCAGGTGATGGTCGACCTCAATCAGAAGGAGCTGCAGTCCAAGGGTCTATCCGCGCAAGACGTGCAGAGCGCGATCGGCGACCAGAACCTGATCCTGCCGACGGGCACCGAGAAGATCGGCGTCTTCGAATACGACATAAGCCTCAACGCCAGCCCGAAAACCATCGACGAGCTCAACGACCTGCCGATCAAGGCCGTGAACGGCACGACGATCTATGTCCGCGACGTGGGCCATGTGCGCGACGGCTTCGCGCCGCAGACCAACATCGCGCGCGTCGACGGCAAGCGCGCGACGATCATGACGATCCAGAAGACCGGCAGCGCGTCGACCCTCGACATCATCCAACGCGTGAAGGAGCGCCTGCCGCAGATCAAGGATACGGCGCCGCCCGCGCTCAACATCCATCCGATCGGCGACCAGTCGCTCTTCGTGAGGGCCGCCATCGAGGGCGTGGTGCGCGAGGGCGTCATCGCCGCCATGCTCACCGGGATCATGATCCTCCTCTTTCTCGGAAGCTGGCGCAGTACGCTGATCATCGCCATCTCGATCCCGCTCTCGATCTTGGCCTCGATCGCGGCACTCTACGCCCTGGGCGAGACGCTCAACATCATGACGCTCGGCGGGCTGGCGCTCGCGGTCGGCATCCTCGTCGACGACGCGACGGTGACGATCGAGAACATCAATTTCCATCTTGAGCGGGGCAAGGATGTCGTGCAGTCCATTCTCGACGGCGCGCGGCAGATCGCGGTGCCCGCCTTGGTCTCCACCTTGTGCATCTGCATCGTGTTCGTGCCAATGTTCTTCCTGACCGGCGTCGCCCGTTATCTCTTCGTGCCGCTTGCCGAGGCGGTGGTCTTCGCCATGCTGGCCTCCTACGGCCTCTCGCGCACCTTGGTGCCGACCCTGGCCAAATTCTGGCTGCGCGAGCATCGGACGCACGGGAAGGGAGCGGCGGGAGTGGCGGCCGGAGAGGAGGAGAGCCCGCATTTCGTCGAAGGCGACAAGCCCGAGACGGTGGAGGCGAAAGCGGAACGGCAGACCTCGGCGCGAGAGGACGACGAGGGGAAGCGCAGTCGGAACTGGCTCGTCCGCTTCCAAGCCGCCTTCGAGCGCGGCTTCGAGCGCTTCCGCGATCGTTATCGCCTGCTGCTCGAGGGCGCCGTCGAGCGCCGCGCCCTCTTTGCCGGCGTCTTTCTCGCCGTGGTGCTGGCCTCGTTCCTGCTCTTCCCGCTGCTCGGCGAGGATTTCTTTCCCACCGTCGATGCCGGGCAGATGAAGCTCCATCTCCGCGCCCATGTCGGCACGCGCGTCGAGGAGACGGCACGGCTTTGCGACGAGGTCGAGGACATCATCCGCCGCCTTATCCCGCCGGCCGAGCTGGAGAACATCACCGACATCATCGGCCCGCCCGTCAGCGGCATCAACCTCTCCTACAGCAACTCCGCGCCGATCGGCCCATCGGATGCGGACATCATGATCTCGCTCAATTCGGACCACCGCCCGGTCGCCGATTATCAGCGCGCGCTTCGCACCAAGCTTCCGCGCAAGTTCCCCGGCGTCAACTTCGCCTTCCTGCCCGCCGACATGGTGGGCCAGATCCTCAATTTCGGGCTGCCGGCGCCCATCGACGTCCAGATCGCGGGCGCCAACGCCGTCGCAAACCGCAAATATGCCCGCCAGCTGTTCGGTCAGATCGAGCATGTGCCGGGCATCGTCGACCTGCATTTCCAGCAGGCCTACGACTATCCCACGCTAGACATCGACGTCGACCGCACCCGCGCGCAGGAGCTCGGCATGACCGAGCTCAACGTCGCCAACAACATGCTTATCTCGCTGGCCGGCAGCTTCCAGACCGCGCCGAGCTTCTATCTCAATCCCCAGAACGGCGTATCCTACAACGTGGTGACGCAGACGCCGCAATACTCGCTCGATTCCCTGCAGGCGTTGGACAACTTGCCGATCACCGGCGCAACCAACAGCCAGCCGCAGATCCTGGGCGGGCTCGCCACCGTCCACCGCGACATCACGGCCGCGGTCGTCTCGCATTACAATGTGCAGCCGGTCATCGATCTATACGCCGGCGTGCAGGATAGCGATCTGGGGGCCGTGGCGAACAACGTCAACCGCATCCTCAAGGAGACGGCCAAGGACGTGCCGAAGGGATCGCTAATCAATGCGCGCGGCCAGATGCAGACGATGGCTTCATCTTTCGCCGGCCTTTACAGCGGCCTCGCCTTTGCCATCGTGCTGGCCTACCTGCTCATCGTCGTCAATTTCCAATCCTGGCTCGACCCCTTCATCATCGTAACGGCCCTTCCCGGGGCGCTGGCGGGCATCGTCTGGATGCTATTCGCGACCCATACCACGCTCAGCGTGCCGGCGCTCACCGGCGCCATCATGTGCATGGGGGTGGCGACAGCGAACAGCATCCTCATCGTCAGCTTCGCGCGGGAGCGGATCGGGGAGGGCGACGACGCGGTCACCGCCGCGATCCAGGCGGGCTATACGCGCCTCCGGCCCGTCCTCATGACGGCCCTCGCGATGATCATCGGCATGGCGCCGATGGCGCTCGGGCTGGGCGAGGGCGGCGAGGAGAATGCGCCTCTGGGGCGCGCGGTCATCGGCGGCCTGACCTTCGCCACCTTCGGCACGCTTTTCTTCGTACCCGTCGTCTTCGCCCTCTTCCATGCTCCCCGTTCCGCGCAGCCGCGCCGAGGGACGGCCCATGCCGACTAGCCCCCGCCGCGCCGAGCCGCGGTCGCGGTTCGTCCTGATCGCCGGCATCCTGCTGGGGATCCTCGCCGTCGCGATCGTGGTCTGGGGCGTGGTTTCGCGCGTCATCGCCGCGCGCGATCTCCACGAGGCCACCGAGAAGCAGGCCGTGCCGACCGTCGTCGTGATCAAGGCGGAGAGCGGGCCCAACAACCAGGACATCATCCTGCCCGGCAACGTGCAGGCCTTCATCGATGCGCCGATCTATGCGCAAACCAGCGGCTATCTCAAGACGTGGTACACTGACATCGGCACGCGAGTGAAGACGGGCCAGCTCCTGGCCGAGATCGATACGCCCGAGGTCGACGAACAGTTGCGCCAGGCAGAGGCCGATCTGCTGACCGCGGAGGCCAACAACCGGCTGGCGCAGACCACGGCCAAGCGCTGGCTGGCGCTGCTCACCACCGATTCCGTCTCGAAGCAGGAGACCGACGAGAAGGTAAGCGATGCGGAGGCCAAGGCCGCGGCGGCGGCGTCCTCGCGCGCCAACGTGGCGCGGCTGCGCCAACTCGAGGCCTTCAAGCGCGTCGTCGCCCCCTTCGACGGCGTGGTGACGGCGCGACGCACCGACATCGGCGCGCTGATCAATGCCGGAGCCGGGCAGGGCGCCGAGCTCTTCCGCATCGCCGAGGCCGACAAGCTGCGCATCTATATCCAGGTGCCGCAGCCCTACGCCCCCTCCATCGCCATCGGCATGAAGGCGGAGCTCTTTTTCACCGAATATCCCCGCCGCTCCTTTCCCGCCGTCGTGGCGCGCACGGCGGAGGCGATCGAGCCCTCCTCGCGCACGCTTCTGACCGAGCTGCATGCCGACAACAAGACGGGCGAGCTCTATCCCGGCGGCTATACGCAGGTCCATCTCACGCTGCCTGCGAACGCCGAGAATGTCCGCCTGCCCGTCAACAGCCTGCTCTTCCGCGCCGACGGGCTGCAGGTCGCGACGGTCGATGCCTCCAGCAAGGTGACGCTCAAGCGGATCACCCTCGGGCGCGATTTTGGCACCCAGGTCGAGGTGGTGGACGGCATCGGTCCCGGCGAGACGGTGATCGTCAATCCGCCCGATTCGCTGCTCGGCGGCGAGACCGTCCATATCGAGCCGCTCTCGGCGAAGAAAGGGCCGGCGCAATGAAGCGCGCGCGCGCCGGGGGCGCCGCGCTGCTCGTGGCGTCCGGGCTCGCGGTCTTGGGGCTCGCTGCTTGCGATCTCGCGCCGTATTTCACGCGACCCGACACGCCCACGCCGCCGGCCTACAAGGAGGAGGTTGCGGTCGTCGACGGCTGGAAGGCCGCCGAACCCAAGGATGCCGCACCGCGCGGCCCCTGGTGGCAGATCTTCGAGGATGCCACGCTCGATGGGCTCGAGGATCAGGTCACGAGCGCCAACCAGGGATCTCAAGGCCGCCTTCGCCCGGCTCCAGCAGGCGCGCGCCCAGGTGCGCGTCGCGCGGGCGGATTTCTTCCCCACCGTCACCGGCAATCTCTCGGCCACACGCGAGCAGAACTCCTCGACTGTGGCCAACAAGTTCACCAAGACGCGGTACAACGATTTCCTGCTCGACGCCGACATTTCCTACGAGGTCGACCTGTGGGGCCGCGTGCGCAACGCCTTCGTCGCGGCGAAGGCGACGGCCGCCGCGAGTGCGGGCGATCTGGCGGCGCTCGACCTCGCCACCCATGCCGAGCTCGCCGCCGACTACTTCATGCTGCATGGCTATGATTCGCAAGCCGCCATCCTCGACCAGACGGTCAAAGACTACGCCAAGGCGCTCGAGCTCACGCGCAACCGCTATCGCGGCGGCATCGCGGCCGAGGTCGATGTCGACCAGGCCGAGACGCAGCTCGAGACGGCCAAGACGCAGGCCGCCGACATTCATCTGCAGCGCGCCCAGCTCGAGCATGCGATCGCGCTGCTGGTGGGCCAATCGCCATCGCAGTTCGGCCTGCCGGAGCTGAAGCTCGCCTCCAAGCCGCCCCCGGTCGATCCCGGCCTGCCTTCGGCGCTGCTCGAGCGGCGGCCGGACGTGGCTGCAGCCGAGCGGCGCATGGCGGCGGCCAATGCCGAGATCGGCGTGGCGCGCGCGGCCTATTTCCCAGTGCTCAACCTCGACACGCTGGCGGGCTTGGAGACCGCCATCCCCTCGCGCTGGTTCAGCGCGCCGAGCAGGGTCTGGTCGCTCGGCCCCTCCTCGATGCTGGTGCTGCTCGACTGGGGCCGGCGCGAGGGCCTCACCGCCGAGGCGCAAGCCGCCTATGAGGAGACCGCCGCCGACTACCGCAGCGCCGTGCTCGACGCCTTCCAGAGCGTCGAGGACAATCTCGCCGCCATTCGCTTTCTCGGCGACGAGGCCATGACCGAGGACGCCGCCGTCGCCGCCGCCGGACGCTCGCTCAAGCAATCGCAATACCGCTATACCGGCGGCCTGGCCACCTATCTCGAGGTCGTTACGGCGCAGAACGCGGCCTTGTCGGCGCAGCTCACCGCGGTCAGCGTGCTGACCCGGCGCATGACGACGACCGTCCTGCTGTTCAAGGCGCTCGGCGGCGGCTGGCGGCCGAACGGCGGCGAGGTCGAGGCGACCGTGCCGGGCGAGGACGCGGTCAAGAATTAGGGCGGAGGCCGTTTGATCTAGATCAACGACGGCGGGTGATCCGGCGCCTACCGGTGCGATCACCGCCCTGCAAGGGCAGGCCGAGAGCCCTCGGGCTCTTACGATGAGGTCAGCGCGCATGCAGCACGACAAGGGGATTGCGACCCGCGCCTTCCGCGGCGAATCGGGTGGCGTCGAGCATTTTATTTCCATCGAAGCTTCCGCCGGACTGGCCTTTACCGAGCAGCTCCGTCTCGTCGAGCAGCGCTACGCGGCGGCGCGAGAGGCGCTGTGCCTCGCGCCGGAGAGCGCGATCTTCCGCCGCGTCTTCGTCAGCGACGTCATGAATCAGGCGGCGGCGGTCCGCGGCAGCAGCCTCTACGGCACGCCCTCGGAAGGTCCGGTGGCGGTCTCGATCGTGCAGCAACCGCCTTTGCCCGGCGCCAAGATCGCGCTCTTCGCCTATCACATTGCCGGCGATGCGGGCGTGGCGAAGCGCCGCCTGTCGCCTCACCATATGCTGGTCGAGAAGAACGGCTTCCGCCATCTCTGGAGCACGGGGCTCTGCGCCGGCGCCGACGCAGCGCCCGCATCGGCGGCCGGCCAGACGCGCGAGATCTTCGCCGATCTCGTCGCCAGGCTGGCCGGCGCGGGCGGCACGCTGCGCGATCATTGCGTGCGAACCTGGATCTATCTCAAGGACGTCGACGTCTTCTACCGCGACATGGTCGAGAGCCGCAGCGCGCTGTTCGAGCGGCAAGGCCTGACCGCGGACACGCACTACATCGCCAGCACCGGCATCGAGGGCGCCTGCGCGCACCGCTACGATCTCGTAGCCATGGACGCCTATTCGATTCTCGGCCTCGCTCCCCAGCAGATGTCGTACCTCAACGACTTCGACCGCTTATGCCCGACGCGGAACTACGGCGTCACCTTCGAGCGCGGCACGCGCGTGGCCTATGCCGATCGCGCGCATCATTTCATCTCGGGCACCGCGAGCATCGACGGGGCGGGAGCCGTGGTCCATCGCGGCGACGTGCTGCGGCAGCTCGATCGGGCGCTCGACAACGTGGACGCGCTCCTGCGCTCGGGGCTGGCGAGCCTCGAGGACATGATGCATCTTATCGTCTATCTCCGCGACCCTGCCGATTTCGCCCGCGTGGACGGCCATCTCCGCGAGCGTTTTCGCGGGCTGCCCATCCTGATCGTCCAAGGCGCCGTCTGCCGGCCGGACTGGCTGGTCGAGGTGGAAGGCGTCGCGGCCGTGGCCGATAGCGACCCCGCCTTGCCTGCCTTCTGAGCCGGGCGTGAAGCCTGGCGCGAGAACCGGCCCGGGCCGTGGCGGTGGGCGCATTTGTCGCAGCCGGGCTAGGCCCGGCGATTGATCCAGATCAAAGCCCATTTGCGTTCTTTTGGCGCAATTCGATAGGGCCGCCTGGGCTCGATCGGGGAGGATAGATCCATGCAAGATGCGAGCGCGCCGTTTTCGCTGCTCGACGAGGCGGCGATTGCCGCCGCCGAGCTGCGCCACGATCCCTACGACTTCGCCTTCGTCGAGCAGGCGATCGATCCTCGTGCGAAGGACGAGGTGCTCGCCGATGCGCCGCCCATTCCCGACCGCGGCAGCTACGGCCTGCCCGATCTTCGCTATGGGCCGAAATTCGGCACGGTCGTGCAGGACCTGCTGAGCCCGCGCTTTCGGCAGCCTCGTCGAGCAGAAATTCGACATGGAGCTCGCCGCCTATCCGCCCTGCATCGTGATGATGGGCAACACCACCGGGCACTACAACGAGGGCTACGCGCACCCTGATTCGAAGCACAAGATCGTCACCGTGCTGGTCGGCTTCACCCGCGAATGGCCGTACGAGCGCGGCCGGCTGCGCGTGCTGCGCAGCGCCAATCGCGACGACTGCGCCTTCGAGTTCGCGCCGGAATTCGGCAGGATGCTGATGTTCCGCGTCTGCGACCATTCCTGGCACGGCTTTCTGCCGCAGAAGGGACAGCGCATGAGCCTGCAGCTCTGCTACGTCGATTCGGAGTGGTATGTGCAGCGCGAATATTGGCGCCACAGCGTCAGCGCCTACGCCAAGTCGGTGCCGTTGCTGCGCAAGGCCATCGACTGGGCGCCGCGCCGGCTGCTGAACTCGTGAGTCCGGCGCAAACGGCAGGGGCGCGCGACGAGCCATTACCGAAGGGGAGATAAGCAATGGTCTATCCGCCGGTGCCCGACGAGGCCGAACTGGTCCGCCATTTCAGCCAGGCCGTGCGCCGCGCGCGCCGCGACGACCGGCCCTACCGTCACTGGAAACTCGCCGACGTGTTTCCGGAGGCCCTCTGCACCGGCATCCTCACGCTGCCGATCGCTCCACCCCAGCTCGGCAAGACCGACGGCACGCGCAACAGCTACAACGACCGGCGCTGCTTCATCACGCCGTTGCTGCGCGCGAAATTCCCCGCCTGCGCGGTGCTTTCCGATGCCCTGCAGCGCCCGGAGGTGGCGCGGCTGATGGCGGAGACCTGCGACATCCCCGCCGAAGGCAGCTTTCTGCGGATGGAATACATTCAGGACACCGACGGCGCCTGGCTGGAGCCGCACCGCGACATTCCGGAAAAGCTCTTCTCGATGGTGATCTATCTTTGCACCGGGCCGGATGCGAAGGACTGGGGCACCGACATCTACGACGCCGAGTGCCGCTGGGTCGGCCGATCATCGGGGGAGTTCAATTCGGGCGTCATTTTCGTTCCGGGGCCGGCGACCTGGCACGGCTTCGACCCGCGTCCGATCGTCGGCGTTCGCCGCCTGATGGAGATCAACTACGTGCGGCCGAGCTGGCGCGACCGCGAGCAATTGGCCTCCCCGGAGCGGCCGATCGCCCTGGGCGAGCCGATCCGCCGCGCCGTGGCGGGCGCGGCGGCGGTCAAGAATTAAGACAAGGGTCCGGGGACGGATTTTCGCACATCCTCATGGTTCGCGGCGCGCGGCTGCAAGCTGCGCTCCTCGCCATGAAGATATTCATGGTTCTACAAGCCATCCTCGCCCTGGCGGGCCTTCGCTCGGGCATCCCATTAGCTGTGGGACTTTAGTTGGGTGATCTTGTTCTTGAGCGCGGCGGTAAGCTGAGCAAGGTTACCGCTATTCGACTCCAGTACAGCGGCGAATTCCGACCGTTGCGTGATGACGAGGCTGACGCCCTCGACGACGACATCAACGATCTTCAAGCCTATGGTCTCCTGCCGCACGCGCCAATCGACCCGCGCCGGGTCCTCTCCCGGGGTGCCGATATCGGTGGTGACGATCGCGCCGTTATCGCCGTCAGGCTGCGTGCCAGTCACCTTGAAAAGCTCGCCTGCATAGCTGTTGAAGCGAATGGCGTAGGTCTGGACCACGAAATCCTTGAAGACGTTCAAATACTCCTCGCGCTCGCGCGGCAGGGCGTTGGTCCAGTAGCGGCCGAGCGCGAAGCGCCCGATGGCCTGCACGTCGAATCCGTCGAGGAACAGCCGCCCGAGCGCGGCTACCCGCGCGTCCTTATCGAGCGACTTGTTCCTGAGGATGCCGATTGTACGGGCGGCCAGGGCGTCCACGAAATCCGCTGCCGTCTTCGTGATGTCGGCAGCCCTTGCCTGAGGCGGAACGAATGCCGCGAGCGCCAGGACGGCAGTCGCGGAGAGCAGCAAGCGGCGACGGGTCAACCTCGGACCTCCCTGAAATCTCTTAACGGCACTCCCAGATCGCCGGTAATTCCTTGGCGAGAACGGGCAAGCTAGGCCGCATTTCTCACAACACCCTGACGAGGTCTGCGGCGGGTGGGCAATTCCACGGCCCGAGTCGTTTTGCATCGATTCCAAAGGAACGATGACCCGTCGGCGGTCAGACTACCGTCAGAAAATTGTCCGACAATGGCGAGGGTCCAGTTGAATGCTGGCTTATCCGGCGCTTGCCCATCGAGTGCCATCGTGCGAATTCGCCACGCGGCGAGAATGGCGGAAGGGTCTTGAGAAATATTCGACGAAGTTTAGCGGAGCCCTGCAGATGATGAGGGTGAAGTGCAGAACCTGCGGTCTGGAAACGAATGCCACCCAGGTCATCGGTTCAGGCGTCCAGTATGACTTGGTTGTGCAGGAATGTGCATTTGTCCGCGAACCATCCCAGGCTAACGAGAAATATCGCCACGCGTCGCGCTGCCCCCACATGGAGGCGGACGCAGAAAACGCGTTCGAAGAGGAGCCCTTGACCTTCTCGTCTGGCGTGCGGCGTTTCTGTTCGGGCGTCGTCCCGTGGTGCCGCGGAGCGGCGATCATGCGTTTGATCGGCTGGTCGCGGCGTCGGGTGGCTTCGTCCTCGCGGTAGTGATCATCAATCTCGACTTTCGTCATAGAGGGGCTCTCGGCAATGGGAGGTAATTCCATCGAGTTTTGCCGCGGCATACTGGCACTCGCGGCGGTGCTACGGCTGACCTGTGCTTGCGCCGCGGCCGAGCCGGGCGCCAACTCGATCGAGGCGAGCAATGAGGATCCGTTCGAGTCGGTCAACCGAACGCTGTTCGACATCAATCAATTCGCGGATCGAAACGTCATGAAGCCTGTGGCGCAGGCCTATCGGGACGATTTGCCGCAGGTTGTGCAGCACCATATACACGACTTCCTCACCAATCTCGGCGAGCCCACGATCGCCCTCAACGACGTGCTCCAGGGCAATCCCTGGCGATTCTGCACGACGGTCGGGCGTTTCCTGTTCAACACCACGCTCGGCGCCATAGGGGTCTTCGACGTCGCGACCGATTGGAGCATGCCTCATCATGATGCCGATTTCGGGCAGACGCTGGGCGTGTGGGGCATCGAGCAGGGCCCCTACGTCATGTTGCCGTTCTTCGGGCCGTCGGGCGTGCGGGATGCCGTCGGGACAGTGCTGGGTCTCGCCGCCGATCCCTTCATCTACGTGTCCGGCGTCCCGGCGCTTGACTTCGTCGACGCCGCCCTGGGCGCGGGCGACGCGGTGGACAAACGCGTCTCCGCCCTGGACATGCTCGACGCGCTCGAGCTGACTTCGGTTGACTACTACGCGACCCTGCGCAGCTCCTATTTGCAGTATCGCGAAGCCTTCGTGACCGAAGGCAAGCGGCCGCCTGCTCCATCTTCGAACAAAGGCGATATCGAGATGCGGCAGCGGGAGCAGCCACTGCCGAGCGACGTGCCCACGCCTAGCGATGAGTAGAGAAGAGGCAGGCTTCCACTCGACTGGGCGAAGGTTTGCCATGAGCGTCTCGGTAGATACCTGCGATAAGGTCGCGCCGGCCATCCCCGATAAGTGGCTTGAACATTTGCGACGTCGGTCTGTACACGCCGCCGAAGGGGCGGCATTCATTGTAGCTATGGCGTTCTTCGCTTGCCTTCCCGTCGATTGGGCATCGGCGATCGGCGGCTATATAGCGCAGACGCTTGGTTTGCGAACCGGTTTGTCGCGGCGTGCCCTTCGTAATCTCCGGTGCGCCCTCCCCGAGAACAGCGATGCCGAGAATGATCGCATCCTTAGAGGCATGTGGGACAATCTCGGTCGATCGGTGGGTGAATATCCGCATCTCGCGTGGATTTGCTCGGCAAAATCCCATCGCGTCGAGATTGTGAATGGTGATGCCGTCGCACATCTTATGATGGATGGCGCGCCCAGCATCATTTTCGGCGGTCACTTCGGCAATTGGGAGGTCGGCCCCTCGACGGTCCACCGTCTCATGGGGTCCTTGCTGCTTTCCATATATCGCGCCGCGAACAATCCGTGGATCGATCGGCTCTTGCGGCGTCGGCTGGGCCCGCGTAGAGCCGTCGCCAAGGGCCCCCGGGCTGGACGTGAATTGCTGCGCCACCTGCGCTGGGGTGGCTGCGTCGCCATGCTGATCGACCAGAAAATGAATGACGGCATTGCAGTGCCGTTCTTTGGCCGTGATGCCATGACCGCCCCGGCCATCGCACGCCTCGGCTTGCGCTTCGGTTGCGCCATCGTTCCAATCCGCACCGAGCGCCTCAAGGGCGCCCGATTTCGTCTCACTCTCTTGCCGCCGATCGAGACCGCAAATACCGGTGACCCCGATCTCGATGTGCTTACAACGCTGACCCGCATCAACGCCACCATCGAAGGCTGGGTCCGCGCCCGTCCCGAGCAATGGCTTTGGATTCACCGGCGCTGGCCCAATTAGGCGACGTCCAATCCGCTTTTCTTGAACCATCTAGCTGCATCGAGACACGCACTCCGAAAAAGGAAAAGTCGTTGTCTTGCAATTATTTTCTCTGTTCTAAGGAGCGGCTCTGTGCCGAGAGAGTGGAGCGCCGGGCGTGATCCTTGCAACCTCCCCGGGGAATCCCTCGTCACCCCGGGAATGGTGCCGTTACTCGGCGGTCAATTCGACGAAACTCGGCCTAGACGCCCTTATGCCCTCGTAGGCAACATTTCCAACCCAGAACCCGAAAGCGATATGTCAGAGGAACCACACAAAAACAATCGGCAGGCCGCCAAAGGCTTCGTTGATCTCCGTCTCTCGCACTGGGTGGAGATATTTTTAACGCTGGCCCTCGTCTTCGTCGGCATTGAGCAATTGCGGGCTTATTTGCGTCAGGCGCATATCATGGCCGGTCAGGCCCGGATCATGGAGAAACAAACCGAAATTGCGAACAACCAATTGACCGAATCGCAGGCACAAGAAAGGCCATGGATTTCCATAATCGGGGCGAGGCCGATCACCCCTCTTGTCTTCGACGAAAGCGGCGGACATCTCACGATTTAACTTGACTTGAAAAACGTCGGGCATCTCCCGGCCAATTATGTTCGGGCGGATGCTGAATTTGTTGCGCGTCGACTCAACCCGGCTCAATTCGTCATGCGGCATAAGGAATTTTGCGCTGCCCTACGGAGGCGCGATATGAGCGGCGATGAAACTAACGGGTTCACGCTTTTTCCGGAAGCTGAATCTGACGCCGTTCCCGCGAATATTGTTCTTACGATGCCGCCGGCGGAAGTTGCCAAGCTCAAAAACTCCGTCGAGAGACCATCGGCCATGATCGGAGGCTGTGTTGATTACATTGATCCCCTCTCGGCCGTCCACCGGCAAACCCCATTTATATATGAAGTCGTCGAAATCATCTCGCCGGACATCAGGGGTTTTATAGAACCCGTCCGAGCTCAATTCCCCATCGGTACCTATAGCCTTGCCATTCGCCCCGGTTTGGCGGGGAATGCCGACTGACAGCGGTCTCGGCCTAGATGGGCACCGACGGGCCACCTTCGATCAGGCCGATAAAGGCGGGAATAGCAACGAAAAGACTGCGCCACCGCCCATAGCGTCGCTTACGGTTACGGTGCCTCCGACGGCCTGCATGATGCGGCGCACGATGGAGAGGCCGAGACCCGCACCGGATGTCCCGCTATCGCCGCTCCAAAATCGCTCAAAAATCCTATCGCGCAATGCCGGCGGCACGCCGTGGCCGTGGTCGATCACGTGGATCGCCGGCTCGTCGGTGAGACGGATGACGACCGCAGTGCCGGGAGGCGTGTGACCGAGAGCATTTTCGACAAGGTTACGGACGGCATTGAGAATAACCCAATCATTGCCGCGAACAAAAATCGCCTCGTCCGATTCCTGCTCGAGCTCGATGCTTCGTCCCCCGGCAATGGCGATCGGCCCCAGCGATACCGCCGCTTCCATCGCCACTTCCCTGAGGTCGACGGGCTGGTCGAGCGGTATGCCTGTAGCCTCGAGACGTGCAACGATCAAGAGCTGCGACACGATGCGGCTCATGGAGTTCGAGAATCTTTCCGCAATGGAACCGCGATCGCAGCATCGGAAAGGGTGTCGATGTTCGCGGCCAACACCGCGAGCGGCGTCCGCAATTGATGCGCGGCGTTCGCCGTGAACTCGCGTTGCCGCTTGAAGCCGTCGTCCAGACGATCGAGTGCCAGATTCACCGCTTTTACCAAGGGCATGATTTCGCGCGGGACGTCGATTTCCGGCAGCCGCAAGTCGGTCTTCCCCGGAGAAATCTCCGCGGCAAGATGGGAGAGCCGCTCCAGCGGTGAAAATGCCTGCCGCACCGTCAGAAGGCTGATGGCAAGGACGACCAGGAAAAACGGGACGCTGAGCCAGATGCCATCGATGAGAAACTCAGCCGTGACGGAGGAGAGAAGATATTGTCTCTCGGAGCTGGTTTGCTCGACCTGAATGACGAAGTCGCGCCCTCCCACGGCGGTCCGGATTGCAGCGCCCTCGACCCTGAGCGGGCCGGGCCCATCCGGGTCGTAACTATATGCGCGGCTATCGCCTTCTCGCAGGCTGGGCGGAGGCGCGAGATATTGCCCCGAGGAAAAGAGCGGCTTTCCGCTATCGTCCAAGATGGCGAAGCGATAGTTGCTGCTCGGCTGGTTGTAAGCCTCGGAAAACAGGCGGGGAAGCTCTAGCGTAACTTTGCCATTGTCCTTGACGCTGAGGTAGCGCGCGACTTCCCTGGCCTGTTCGATCAGGGTGCGGTTGCGCAGCGCCGCCTCGGTCGCCACGGTCTTGATATATAGCCATCCGAAGGCGACGATGATCGCAATCAGGCCGGTGACGGTCAGCCTGATGATAATTCGCCGGAGGAGAGACGGCCCTTTGGCCATTTACTCAGCCAGCATATAGCCGACCCCGCGCATCGTGTGAATGCTCAAGCGGGCGGGCGTTTGTTGCAGACGCTTGCGAAGACGATGGATCAGCGCCTCGCGATGGACCGAGCGCCCTACCGCACCAACAGGAATCAGAGCCCCCGGCAGCGCCTTGCCGGGGGCTCCGTCGTTATAATAAGACCTATCTCACGGAGGTAGGCTTTTCCTGTGCGACCCGGCCGAGTAACGAATGAAAATCGTTTCGTATCCTCATCCTGCCCTGCGTCACCAGTCCCGACCGCTGACCGCCATCGACGAGAAGGTGCGCACCCAGGCCCAGCAGATGCTTGAACTCATGTACGAGGCACGCGGGCTCGGCCTGGCCGCCAACCAGGTCGTGCTGCCTTACCAGCTGCTCGTCATGAACGTCACCGGCGACCCGCAGCAGCGCGAGCAGGAATTGGTGCTGATCAATCCGGTCGTCCAGGAACGCAAGGGCTCGGTCGAGGGCGACGAAGGCTGTCTGAGCTTTCCCGGGCTGTACCAAAAGGTCCGCCGGGCCAAGACGGTCAAGGTCCAGGCCTACAACCTCGACGGCCAGGGCTGGAGATAACGGCCCAGGACCTGGCCGCCCGCGTCTGGCAGCACGAGATCGATCACCTGCACGGCATCCTCTTCATCGACAAGATGGGGCCGGTCGCGCAAGCTGGCGAGCCGGGGAGCGGTCCACCAGTTCAAGCGCGATTTCCGCAAGGCCCAGGAGCGCGGTGAAATCCCGCCGAACACGGAGATTGAGAAGAGCTGGCGACCTTGGAAGCGGAGGCGTAGCGGACTATTTGCCGCCTCGCTTGCGAGCGCGGCCAGTGTCCCTGGCGGATCTCCCTGCGCACGATTCACTTCCCCCGGAGCGCAGGCATGCGCATCGTCATGATGGGCACCGGCACCTTTGCGGAGCCCACCTTTGAAGCCCTGCTGACCGGCCCGCACCCGGTCGTCGGCCTGGTGACGCAGCCGGACCGCGCCGCGGCCAGGAGCGCGGCTCCACGCGCCAGACCGGCACGCGGCATGAAGGACATCGCCCTGGAGCACAGCTTCCCCGTCTTCCAGCCGGAAAGCATCAACACGCCGGAAGGCGTCGCCGGGCTGCGCGAGCTGCAGCCCGATCTGCTGGTGGTGGCCGCCTACGGACAGATCCTGTCGCACGAGGTGCTGGCCGTGCCGCCGCACGGCGGCATCAACGTCCACGCCTCGCTGCTGCCGAAGTACCGCGGGGCGGCGCCCGATCGCCTGGGCCATCTACCACGGCGAGACGCGGACCGGCGTGACCATCATCCGCATGTCGATCTCCCTGGACGCCGGCGACATCCTGGCCCAGGAGGCGCTCGACATCGAGCCCGACGAGACGGCCGGCGAGCTGGAAGCGCGGCTGGCGCCGCTCGGGCGCCCGGCTGGCGCTTCAGGTGATCGAGCAGATCGCCGCGGGCACCGCCGCGCGGCGTGAAGCAGGACAAGTCCCTGGTGACCAAGGCGCCCAAGCTGACCAAGGAGCATGGCCTGATCGACTGGAGCCGGCACGGCCGCGACGTCTGCAACCAGATTCGCGCCATGCAGCCCTGGCCGACCGCGTACACCTATCTGGCACCGGGCCGGCACAGCCGCCGCTGCGGCTGATCGTCTCACGGCGCCTCGTGGCAGCCGGCGAGGGTGGCAACCGCCGGTCGCCGGCGGGTGAGATCCTGCTGGCGGAAGACTGCGAGCTTCCGGTGGCGCTGCCGGCGACCAGAGCCGTGGTGGAGATCCTGGAACTGCAACCCGCCGGCAAACGCCGCATGTCAGCGGCCGAGTTCCTGCGCGGCCACCGGCTCGCAGCCCGGGCGATCGCCTTGGCCCGGAGACAGTCTCGCGGACTGAGCGCCGACCTGTACGTCCCGCGGTGCGACGGTCTCATCCCGGTAGAATACTACATGCAGCTGGCGTTCACGTCCGGCACAGTACATTCAGCCGGCCGGCGCTAAGCCCGGCGAGTGCGGAGACCATGCAGGCCAAGAAACTCTACATCGAAACCGTCGGCTGCCAGATGAACGTGCTCGACAGCGAGCTGGTCGTCGGCAGCCTGCGCCGCCAGGGCTACGAGCTGACCCACGAGCCGACCGACGGCCGACGTCATCCTCTTCAACACCTGCAGCGTCCGCCAGCACGCCGAGGACAAGATCTACAGCGCCCTGGGCCGGCTGCGCGGCCACAAGCGGCGCCATCCCGGAAAAGATCATCGGCGTCCTCGGCTGCATGGCCCAGAAGGACCAGGAGCTGATCCGCCGCCGGGCCCCGCACGTCGACATCGTCTGCGGCACCGGCCAGCTCGCGCGGCTGCCCGAGCTGATCGCCGAGGTGCGAGCGCACCGGCGAGCCGCAGACTGGCCCTGAGCCTGGACCGCAACGAGGCGTCGCGCCACGAGGTCGAGCGCAGCTTCGAGAGCTACGACCCGCTGCGCGATCCGTCGATGCGGCCGTCGCCGTTCCAGGCCTACGTCCGCATCATGATCGGCTGCGACAAGTTCTGCACCTACTGCATCGTGCCCAGCGTGCGCGGCCCGGAGCAGAGCCGGCCGCCCGAGCACATCGCCGCCGAGGTCCGCCAGCTCGCCGCCGAGGGCTGCAAGGAAATCACCCTGCTGGGCCAGACCGTCAACAGCTACAAGTACGACCATGGGCGACGGCCGCCGGCTGCGCCTGTCCGACCTGCTGGCGCGCATCCACGACACGCCGGGCATCGAGCGCATCAAGTTCATCACCAACTTCCCGCGCGACATGAGCGACGACCTGCTCGACGCGGTGCGCGACGCTGCCGAAGGTCTGCCCCTACCTGCACGTGCCGGCCCAGTCGGGCTGCAACGAGGTCCTCAAGCGGATGAAGCGGCTCTACACGGTCGAATACTACCGCGACATGCTGGCCCGCTGCCGCGAGCGCGTGCCGGGCGTGGCGATCAGCAGCGACTTCATCGTCGGCTTCTGCGGCGAGACCGAGGAGTCGTTCGAGCGCACCTGCGACCTGGTGCGCGACGGCCGGCTTCAAGAACAGCTTCATCTTCAAGTACAGCCCGCGGCCCGGCACCAAGGGCCACGAGCTGTTCGCCGACGACGTGCCCGAAGAGGTCAAGAAACGCCGCAACAACGACCTGCTGGCGATCCAGAACGCAGGTCAGCCTGGCCGACCACCGCGAGCTGCATCGGCCAGACGGTCGAGGTGCTGGTCGAGGGGCCGAGCAAGACGGCGCCAAGCAGGAGGTCGAGAGCGGGCCGTCCGCCAGCTGACCGGCCGGCACGTGACCGATCACATCGTCGTCTTCGAGGGCAACGAACGCCTGATCGGGCAGACGGTGCAGGTGCACGTCGAGGAGGCGACGGCGTTCACGCTGTTCGGCACCGTGGTGACGGGCGAGCAGGTCGGCGTGGTGCGGAGCAGGCCGAGTCTCGCGCCAGGGCAAGCTTGCCCCGGGCGGCGAGGGCGGCAGCCGGATCAGCCTTGACGTCATCGGATCGATCAGCCTTGCTCTCCTATCGGCT
>CAWJFP010000022.1:0-11839 GCA_963842155.1 uncultured Pseudomonadota bacterium | reverse complement strand
ATCGAGGCCAAGAAGTCTCATGCGGTCAAACGCGTCATCAGCGCATCCGAAATCTCGAAATTGGCCGCGACCGATTGCACGTCGTCATTATCCTCGAGCGCGTCGAGCAGCTTGAGCAGGATACCCGCCTGCTCCTCGTCGACGGGCACGGCGAGCAGCGGCTTCCAGGCGAGGGCCGCATGGGCGGGCGCGCCGAACTTCGCCTCCAGCGCCTCGCGCACGGCGGCGAAATTCTCCGGCGCGCAGGTCACCTCATGGCCCGAGGCCGTGGATTCGACATTGTCGGCGCCGGCCTCGAGCGCCGCCTCGAACATGGCGTCCGCGCCGGCGGCCTCGGGCGGATATTGGATCTGGCCGACGCGCTTGAACTGGAAGCTCACGCTGTTGGTCTCGCCGAGCGTGCCGCCATGCTTGGAGAACGCCATGCGCACGTCCGACGCGGTGCGCTTGCGGTTGTCGGTCAGCGCCTCCACGATGACGGCGACGCCGCCCGGCCCGTAGCCCTCGTAGCGCACCTCCTCGTAGATGACGCCCTCCTCGCCGCCCGTGGCGCGCTTGATGGCGCGCTCGATCGTGTCGCGCGGCATGTTGGCCTCGCGCGCCGCCGCGATCGCCGCGCGCAAACGCGGATTGGCGGCGGGATCCGGCAGGCCCGCGCGGGCCGACACCATGATCTCGCGGATCAGCTTGGTGAAGAGACGGGCGCGCCGGGCATCCTGCGCGCCCTTGCGATACATGATGTTCTTGAATTGGGAATGGCCGGCCATGCAACTCGCGACTCAATTACCTGCATAGATTGAGGCGGATTTATACCATATCTGGTGGAAAGGCGAAGGCGGAGTTGGTATTTGCTAACAAAGCAATATGGCGGGAATTTGACGCGAAACAGCCGGGCGCCGTTCCGAACCGAGACAGCCGAAGCGGAACGCGTCGTCCTCGGCCGGGATCGGGGGCCGCGCCATAAGCCCCCGAATTCCAATTTGCTAGAACAACCGCAAGAACGGACATATCTTCGGAGCGGCAATCGCGGGCTGCTCAAGCGCGCTCGTCGCCGTCGTCCTGCGACAGTCGGACCCAGCAGAGGGGAATAGCGCCATGAGTGATTCCGCTCACCAGTTCGGCTTCCTGCGAGCACTGAGCTGGAACCATATTCTTCTCGTCATCATCGTTCTGATCGGCTGCCGTGTGCTCGCCCTGGCGGTGCGCTGGCTTGTGCGCCGCGCCGCCGAGAGCGCGCCGTCGCACCGGCGTTTGCTGATCTTGCGGCTGGCGCCCATCGCGCGGCTGCTGATTTGGCTCGCCGGCATCGCGATCATCGTTCCGATTCTGGTCGAGCCCACCTTCGAGGATGTCGTCGCCCTCGTCGCGGCGGTGAGCCTGGCGCTCGCCTTCGCCCTCAAGGATTACATAAGCTGCATGATCGCAGGCATCGTGACGATCGTCGAGAACACCTATCAGCCGGGCGACTGGATCGAGATCGACGGCGCTTACGGCGAAGTGACGGTAATCGGCAGCAGGGCCGTGCATATCGTGACGGCCGACGACACCGAAGTGATCATTCCCCATGCGCGGATCTGGTCGACCAGCCTGTTCAATGCAAGCAGCGGCAAGCGGAGCCTTCTTTGCGTGACGTATTTCTACCTCCAGGCCGACCATGACGGCGCCGCGGTGCGCCAAGCCCTCATCGAAACCGGCGAAACCAGCGACTACAGGGAACCCGAATCGGCGGTGAAGGTCGTGGCGGCTGAGATGCCCTGGGGCACGCGCTACAAGATCAAGGCCTATGTGATCGACAGCCGCGACCAGTTCGCCATGATCACCGATCTCACCATCCGCGGCAAAGATCGGCTGCGCACCATGGGCGTCGCATTCGCCCAAGCGCCCTTTGCCGAAACGGGGCATGATTGAATTCGAGGATCTTCGGGCAGCACCGAACGCCGCTGCCGACCCAAGTCCCTATTCCGGCGACAGTGCCCGGCGCAGCTTCTTTGCGAGGTCGCTTTTGCGATAGGGCTTGCTCAAGAGCTGGTCGCCGCCGAGGGCTCTGGCGGCAGCGTTGCCGAGCGACGCCTCGGTAAAGCCCGAGGTGTAGAGGATAGGCAGCCCGGGGCGGAGCTGCCGCGCGGCTTCGCCGAGCTGCATGCCGCTCATGCCGCCCGGCATCACCATGTCGGTGAACAAGAGGTCGATGCCGGCCGTCGCCCCGAGCAGCTCGAGCGCCGAGGCGCCGTCGACGGCCTCCAAGGTGCGGTAGCCGAGATCGGCCATCTGCTTAACCACCATATGCCGGACGGAAGCGTTGTCGTCCACCACGAGGATGAGCTCGCCCCGCGCGGCCCGTTCGAACATCGACGCTGCAGGGGTCGCGGCCGTTTCCGGCGCTGCCTTGCCGCGCGGCAGATAAAGCCTGACCGTCGTGCCGTGGCCGACCTCGCTGTAGATGTTCAGATGACCGCCGGATTGCTTGGCGAAGCCGTAGATCATGCTGAGCCCGAGCCCGCTGCCCTTGCCGACCTCTTTAGTAGTGAAGAACGGCTCGATGACGCGCGCGAGCTTATCCTGCGGGATGCCCATGCCGGTATCCGTCACCGCGATCATCACGTAATCGCCCGGCGTCAGCTCGGGATTCTGGGCGGCGTAATGCTCGTCGAGATGGCCGTTCGCCGTCTCGATCGTCAGCCGGCCGCCGTCCGGCATGGCATCGCGCGAATTGACCGCCAGGTTGATGAGCGCGAACTCGACCTGCGCCGGGTCGGTTTCGACGGGCCACAGATCGTCGGCCGTGATCATCTCGATCTCGATCCTTGCGCCCAGCGTGCGGCGGAACAGCTCGGTCATGCCGCGCACGAGGTCGTTGATGTCGACGGCCGTCACCGTCAACGCCTGTTTGCGCGAAAACGCCAGAAGCTTGCGCGTCAGCTCGGCGCCGCGCAGACCGGCCGATAGCGCGATCTGCGTCAATTCCTTCGCCTCCTGATCGTGATCCAGCTTCTCCGCGAGCAAATCGAGGCTGCTGATGACCACCGTCAGCAGGTTGTTGAAGTCGTGCGCGAGCCCACCCGTGAGCTGGCCCACCGCCTCCATCTTCTGCGCCTGCCGCAGCTGCTCCTCCAGGCTCTTGCGCTCGCGCTCCTCCTCCATCGCGCGGCGCGCATGGCGATCGCGCTCGGCGTCGATCTCGTTCAGCCGGCGCGCCCCCGCCCAGGTCGCGGCGCCGATCCCGAAGATGGCGAGCATTGCCGCCAGCGCAATGGCGAACGGCGTATCGTATAGGCCCCCCTTCCGGCCCTCGAAGCCCAGCCAACCGATCAGGATGGGAAAGAGGACGACGGCCGGAGCGATACGGCGAAGGATTAGCCCGCCGCTCGTATCGCTTGTGAGCAGCGCCAGCCATCCCTCGCGGGGCCTCAAGCAGAGCATTCCTAGGAAGGACAGCGCGAACAGCATCGCCGTGTTCAGCGCCATCGGGTTCTGCTCGATGAAGCGGTAGGGGCCCGCGATGTCGAAAATATAGCTCACGATGGCGGCGATCGAGTCGAGGAGCCCCAAAGTGAGGAGCCATGTCCGGGCCTGCGCGCCGATCCGCGCGGGCCGCGTCACGGCCAGTATGCCGGCAACGGCAAGCAGCATGAAGTCGACCGCCGTCACCATCGACATGCGGCCGGGCTGCGGCGTCTGCGCGGCGCCGAGGGGCTCTTGGGCGAGGAGAGTATCGATGCCGAAGTTCAGGTTGGTCACGCACTCGATGAAGTTCAGGGCGCCCACGATCCAGACCGCGGCGTAGGCGCCCGCCGCAAGCCACCTGCTCCACCGGTCATCGCCGCGCCAGGACAACGCGGCTTGGGCGCAACCCACGATCACGAAGCTGAGCCCCGTGTTGGCTTTCATCGAGATCGCGCCGGGAATGAGCGTGGTGAGGGCGGGAATATCGAGCCACCATCCCATCAGCACGAGCGCGCCGACCGCCGCGATGACGACGCCGGCCGCGCGGGCGAGGGCTCGGCTCAGGGCCCGCGCGTAGGCCGCTCCGTAGAAGGAGGCGCTCTGCTTCGGCGCCGGGGCGGCCGCTGCCTGATCAACCATCCGATTGCCCCGTTCATGCACCATGATCTGCCGAATCGGCTTGGCGGAAGCGCCCGGCGGGCGGCGCATCCTGCGCGTCCTTGCTCGCGACGAGATGCTTGAGTTGTGAATGGCCGGCCATGCAACCTGTCTCGATTGCCTCTGTAAATCGATGCGGGTTTATACCATGTCCGGTTGAAAGGCGAAGGCGGACTCTGCCGGCAATAGGGCGGGAACTCGACGCGGGAAATCCTACGTCAAGTCTCGTGAATATGGCCGCGGAGCCAGCCGGCGAATGTCTCCTCCTCGATCTCCCTCGCCGCGAGCGCGAGCATCATACGATAGGCTTCCATCATCTCGGCTTGGAGCCGGAAGCCATTCAAATAGAGAAAGGTGATCGCGAGCACCCAGGCCGTGCGTTTGTTACCGTCGAGGAAAGGATGGTTCCAGGCGATGCCGGCGGCATAACAGGCGGCGAGTGCCGCGATGTCGGGTTCGCCGTAGGCTGCGAGATTGATCGGACGCGCGAGCGCCGATTCCAAAAGGCCCGCATCGCGCAGGCCGTCAGTGCCGCCATGCTCCGCGAGCTGCTCGGCATGGACCGCGAGCGCGAGCTCCTTCCCGAGCCAGCGACGCTCCACTGTTATTTCGACAGCTCCCGCAAGACCGGGCGCCAATCCTTCATCACCTGGCGCGCAACCTCCATCTGCTCCGCGAATTCGGGATCCTGGCTGGTGAGCCGAAACCCGTCGGGCGCTTCGGTCAGATAAAGCTTGTCGCCTTCGGCGAGCTTGAGACGCGCCAGCGCCTCCTTGGGTAGGATCACGCCCTTGGCGCCGCCGATCTTGCGGATTTTCAGCGTAAACATGGTCCATTTATCCTTATAATAAGAGTTATAAGTAAAATTTGTGATTTTGTCAAACAACAGGTGAATTCCCGATATCCTCCCGTTCTTTCCGTCCCGGCTAAAGCCGGGACCATTCAGACATGGATACCGGCTTTCGCCGGTATGGCGATGAGGGTTGATCGGGCCTATTCGGCCCCCGGTCCCGCGAGCGCGCCCATGGGTAGCGGCCAATGGGGCTGCAGCCTGCCACCCATCCGCAAGGGTGCGATATGGGTGGCGAGGCCGGTCTTGTCGTCGGTCTCGACCATGGCGGCGCAGAGCGTCGCCTCGCCCTCGGCGGCGACCAGCCGCTCCTGACGCAGCTTGGTGACGAACCGCTTGACCGCCTCCTCCTTCTTCATGCCGATCACGGAATCATAGTCGCCGCACATGCCGAGATCGGTCTGGTAGGCGGTGCCGCCGGGCAGGATCTGCGCGTCCGCCGTAGGGATATGGCTGTGCGTGCCGAGCACGGCCGAGACGCGCCCGTCGCAGAAATGGCCCATCGACATTTTCTCGCTCGTCGCCTCGCCATGGATGTCGACGAGGATGGCGTCGGCGTTCTCGCCCAGGCGATGCACGTCGAGCTGGCGATCGATCGAGACGAAGGGGCAGTCGAGCGCGTCCATGTAGAGCCGCGTCATGGCATGCATCACCACGACGCGCCTGCCGTCCTTGGTCGCGAAGGCGCCCACGCCGCGCCCGGGCGTGTCGCTGGGGAAATTATTGGGCCGCAAGAGCCGCGTGTCGCGCTGGATATAGGCAAGCGTCTCGCTCTGGTCCCAGACATGATTGCCGGTGGTGATGGCGTCGGCGCCCGCGGCGTAGAAAGCCTCGCAGATCTTGCCCGTGATGCCATAGCCGCCGGCCGCGTTCTCGCCGTTGACCACGACGAAATCGAGTGCCAACCGCCGGCGCAAATCCGGCAGATTGTCGCACAGCACCTTGCGCCCGGCCCGCCCGACCACGTCGCCGCAGATCAGCAGCCTCATCCGATCCCGCTTTCCTTTTCGCCTGTCGCATCGCGCTCGAATGCGAGCGCGCCCGCTTCGGTCACCAGCCAGTCGAGCGGCTCGTCATGCGCGTCGCGGGGCAAACGCGCGACGCGCTGCGCCTCGTAGCCCACGCCGATCGCGAGAATAGGCGCCTCCGCGCGCAGGCTCGCCAGCGTGCAGTCATAGTAGCCGGCGCCATAGCCGATACGATAGCCCTCGCCATCGATGGCGAGGAAGGGCACGAGCAACGCTTGCGGCCGCAGCTCGGGCGCGCTCGCCGGCGGCTCCTGGAGCCCGAAGGGTTTGCTCTCCAGCGGATCGCCGGGGCGCCAGCGCCGGAACAGAAGCGGCCGGCCGCGCCCCGTCACCACGGGCAGCGCCAGCTCATGGCCGGCGCGCGCGAGATAATCGAGAAGCGGCCTCACATCGATCTCGCCGCGCCCCGGCCAATAGCCGGAGACGACGGCGCCGCGCAGCAAGGCGACGCTCGCCCTGAAATGGCGCAGCAGCGCCTCGGGCGCCTCGCTGCCGAGCCGCGCATGGGCGGCGTCGCGGCGGGCTTTCGCGGCCTCGCGCGCCGCCGCCTTCTCCTCGGCCACGCCCATTGGATTCCTTGCGGAGGTTCGAGGAAGGGGGACGGAGCCGCCTCGGCCGTTGGCCCCAGCATGTCCTCTGTGGCCTGCTAACGCAGGTGGGCGCCATATATCGGGACCACGGCCCCGACAGCGACAGCTCCCATGAGGTAGATAATGGCCCCAGGGCTCGATGGGGTCTCACGCACCGCGCAGCCCCGTCCGGAGTGGAATCTAGGCGGCTTCCAGCCGGGCCGCAATATGCTCGATCCGCGCGGCCAGCGCCTCGATCCCCGAGGCGAGCGCCTCCTCGGCCTCGGGCGAGAGCCCGGGCGCGCGGCGCTTGAGCTCGCTCACCATGTTGCGCGCGTCGGCGAGCTCGTCGGCGACGACGAGGCCCGCCATCACCAAAAGCCGCGCCTCGCCGATCTGCCCGAGCGAGGCGGCGAGCTCGGCCACGCGCTTGTCGAGATAGGCGCCGAGCTTGGCGAGCTGCGGCTCCTTGCCGTCCTCGCAAGCCACGTTGTAGCTGCGGCCGTTGATGGTGACGTTGACCTGCGCCATGCCGGATCTCCCTGCCTCGGACCTGCGCGGCCGTCAAGCGTCGAGCGCGCTTTTCAGCCGGCCGATCACGCTATCGAGCCGCGCCGAGACGGTCATGCTCGCCTCGCGCAAGGCCATGCCCTCGGCGCGCGCCGCGTCGAGCGCCTTGGTCAGCGCCACGCGATCGACGCCGCCGCGCTCCGCCCGCGCCGCCGCACGCTCGAGCCGCGTCACCGCCTGCTCCAACCGCTCTTTGGCCTTGTCGAGCCGCGACATGGGATTTTTCGCCCTGCATAGGATTCCGGCCCGCGAAGGACGCGATGCGCACCCTCCGCAGGCCGTCCGAAAATACGCTTCGCCCAGCGCAAGCGTCAACCGCGCGGCGCCGTCGCAGATTGGGACGCCGCCCGCGAATGCGGGTTGACGGAGCGCTTTGCCGCAGGCATGTTCGAAGGCGTTCCCGTTCCTTCCGCCGTCCGCGCCGGCCGGGCCGCACTATGGTCCATCCGGCGCATGGTCCGCCGCCATGAACGATTCCGCGATGAACAATGCGAAGCGCGACGCGCCGCTCGCCCGTCACCGCCAGAAGGCGAACGCCATCCGGGCGCTTGCCATGGACGCGGTCGAGCAGGCGAACTCGGGCCATCCCGGCTTGCCTATGGGCATGGCCGAGGTGGCGACGGTGCTGTTCGAGAGCTTCCTCAAATTCGATCCGATGAAGCCGCACTGGCCCGATCGCGACCGCTTCGTGCTGTCGGCCGGCCACGGCTCGATGCTGCTTTACGCGCTCCTTTATCTTACCGGCTACGCGCGGCCGACCATCGACGACATCCGCAATTTCCGCCAGCTCGGCAGCCCCTGCGCCGGCCATCCGGAATATGGCCATCTGCCGGGCATCGAGACCACGACGGGTCCGCTCGGCCAGGGCCTCGCCAACGCCGTCGGCATGGCGCTCGCCGAGCGCATGCTGAACGCGCGCTTCGGCGGAGAGCTGGTCGATCACTACACCTACGTCATCGCGGGCGACGGCTGCCTCATGGAAGGGATCAGCCATGAGGCGATCTCGCTTGCCGGCCATCTCGGCCTCGGCAAGCTGATTGTGCTCTGGGACGACAACCATGTCTCGATCGACGGCCCCACCAGCCTCGCCGTCGACGACGATCAGCTCGCCCGCTTCCGCGCCTCGGGTTGGGACGCGGATATCGTCGACGGCCTCAAGCCCGGCGAGATCTACGGCGCGCTCGCCCGCGCACAAAGCACCAAGACGCCCTCGCTCATCGCCTGCCGCACCATCATCGGCTATGGCGCGCCCAAGAAGGCGGGCACCGCGGCCGCCCATGGCGCGCCGCTCGGGCCCGAGGAGGTCGCGGGCGCGCGCAAGGCGCTGGGCTGGCCCTATTCGCCCTTCGAGATCCCGCCCGAGGTCCTGAGCGAATGGCGCGAGACCGGAAGGCGCGGCCGCGTTGCCTTCGAGCAATGGCGCGAGCGTTGCGCCGCCTTGGCACCCGAGCGCCGCGCGGAATTCGAGCGTGCCCTCGCCGGCAAGCTGCCGCTTGGCTGGGAAAGCGCGGCGCTCGCGGTGAAACGCGGCTTCGCCGAGAAGCGGCCGAAGCTCGCCACGCGCCAGACCTCCAAGACCACGCTCGACGCGCTGGTCAAGGCGGTGCCCGAGCTCGTCGGCGGCTCCGCAGACCTGACCGGCTCGAACGGCACGCTCGCCGACAACATGCCCATCCTCGCCCGCGAGAATTACGCGGGGCGCTACATCCATTACGGCGTGCGCGAGCACGGCATGGTAGCCGCCATGAGCGGCATGGCGCTGCATAAGGGCGTCATCCCCTATGGCGGCAGCTTCCTCATCTTCACCGACTATGCGCGCCCCGCCATCCGCCTTGCCGCCATGATGGGGCAGCGGGTGGTGCTGGTGATGACGCATGATTCGATCGGGCTGGGCGAGGACGGGCCTACCCATCAGCCGGTCGAGCAGCTCGCCGGCCTGCGCGCCGTCCCGAACCTCCATGTCTTCCGCCCGGCCGACGGCGTCGAGACGGTGGAATGCTGGATGCTGGCGCTCGAGAACGCCGGCGGCCCCTCGCTGCTCTCCCTCACCCGCCAGGCGCTGCCGACCTTGCGCCAGGACCATGGAAACGAGAACCTCTCGGCCAAGGGCGGTTATCTCTTGGCGCCGGCCGAGGGCAAGTGGCAAGTCACCCTGCTCGCCACCGGCTCGGAGGTCGCAATCGCGATGGAGGCGCGGCGGATGCTGGCGGAGGACGGCATCGGCGCAGCGGTCGTCTCGCTGCCCTGCTGGAGCCTGTTCGATCGCCAGCCGGAAGCCTATCGCCGCGAGGTCCTGGGCCAAGGCGTGCGCGTGGCGATCGAGGCGGCGGGCCCCATGGGGTGGGAGCGCTACATCGGGCCCGACGGCGCCTTCATCGGCATGACGGGCTTCGGGGCCTCGGCGCCGGCCGAGGCGCTCTACGCGCATTTCGGCATCACCGCGGAAGCGGCCGCCGCCGCCGCCAAGGCGCGGCTCTAGCGGAGCAGGAGCTTATGGTTATTGATCAGGAACAAGCGATGTTGGCTTGCGACCGTCATTCCGGACAAGCAAATTCTTGCGCAGCAAGGATTTGCGCGGTCCGGAATCCATGCCTAGATCGAAGCCGTCGCCCAACCATGGATGCCGGATGGCAAGGCTCGCAACCCGGAATCGCTGCGCTTTTCCGGGGCTCGCCTAAGCTTCCGGAATGACGATTGATTGAATGGCGGATCGAAGTCTGGAGGAGCGAGGATGGCGGTAAGGATAGCGATCAACGGGTTCGGGCGCATCGGGCGGCATGTGCTGCGCGCGGCCTATGAGGCCAAGCGCAAGGACATCCAGTTCGTGGCCATCAACGATCTGGGCACGGTCGAGGCGAACGCGCATCTCTTGAAATATGATTCCGTGCATGGCCCCTTTCCGGGCGAGATCAAGGTGACGAAGCAAGGCTTCGATCTCGGCCAGGGCGAGATCAAGGTGCTCGCCGAGCGCGACCCCGCCAAGCTGCCTTGGAAGCAGCTCGCCATCGACCTGGTCATGGAATGCACCGGCCATTTCACCAAGCGCGCGGAGGCGGCCGCCCATCTCGAGGCGGGTGCGAAGCGCGTGCTGGTCTCGGCCCCCGCCAGCGGCGCCGACTTGACCGTCGTCTACGGCGTCAACCATGACAAGCTTGCGCCCGAGCACAAGGTCGTCTCCAACGCCTCCTGCACCACCAACTGCCTCGCGCCGGTGGCCCACGTGCTGCATCAGGCGATCGGCATCGAGCGCGGCTATATGACCACGATCCATTCCTATACCGGCGACCAGCGGCTGGTGGACACGCTCCATCGCGACATGCGGCGCGCGCGCGCGGCGGCCCATTCGATGATCCCGACCACGACGGGCGCCGCCAAAGCGCTGGGGCTGGTGCTGCCCGAGCTCGCCGGCAAGCTCGACGGCACCTCGATCCGCGTGCCGACGCTGAACGTCTCGCTCATCGACCTGACCCTCGACACCAAGCGCCCGACCACGATCGAGGAGGTCAACCAGGCCATGATCAAGGCCGCCGGCAGCAACGCGCTTCGGGGCATCCTCGAGGTGACGCGCGAGGAGCTGGTCTCGAGCGACTTCAACCATGCGGCAGCGAGCGCCACCTTCGACCTCACCCAGACCCAGGTGATCGAGGGCCGCTTCGCCCGCGTGTTGGCCTGGTACGACAATGAATGGGGCTTCGCCAACCGCATGAACGACACCGCCGTCGCCATGGGCCGGCTGACATAGGCCGGCGCCGCGGCTTTCATTGCGCAGGGGGGCATGGCGAAGGGGGCGAGCCGACCGTCGCGCGGGGCAAAGGGCCGAACGGGAGATAAGAGCGCCAGCCCGCCTGCCGTTATCGTCCATTCCCTCGCCCAGGCCCGCGCGGCGCTCGAGGCCGCCGCCGAGAAAGGCATCGAAGTCGAGCTTTGGAGCGCCGAGGGTGCCGCCGCCTATGCCGGCGCCGGCTGGTTCCGCGCAGTCGTCGAGGCGGCCGGAGCCGCCGTGCCGGCCGCGCAATTCGAAGCCGTGCTCGATTGCGGCGCGCTGCCCGGCCTCGTCTTGGCTGCCTGGCGCGCGGGCCAAGGCGCGGTCTGCTTCACCGGCGGGCGCCGCGTCGCGGCCAAGCTCGCCGACATCGCCGCGCGCGAGGGGTTGCGGCTTCATCGTCGCCGGCCGAGCGCGGCGCTCGATCTGCTGCGGGCGGAGGACCCCGCAGAGCGCTGCCGCGCCTGGCTCCCCGATCACCGATAAGCCCCACCGCGCGGCGTTGCAAAGCCGGGAGGGCTCGGATATTGAAGGGCCGTTACCTATGAATGCCGGAAGCTTCGAACCGCACCCGGCAGGAACGAGGCCGCATGCAATTCACGCCGCGCATCAGGCGCATCCTGGACAATTATGAGAGCGACAATCCCGGCACCAAGGCGAGCCTGGCGCGCATCCTGGGCCATGGCCGGCTCGGCGGCACGGGCAAGCTCGTCATCCTGCCGGTCGATCAGGGCTTCGAGCATGGGCCGGCGCGGAGCTTCGCCCCGAACCCGCCCGCCTATGATCCGCATTACCATTTCCAACTCGCGCTCGAGGCCGGGCTTTCGGCCTATGCGGCGCCGCTCGGCATGATCGAGGCGGGGGCCGAGAGCGCGGCCGGGCAAATCCCGCTCATCCTCAAGCTCAACAGCGCGAACAGCCTGTCGCGCGCCAAGGAGGCGGCGGACCAGGCGCCGCC
>CAWJFP010000021.1:0-43491 GCA_963842155.1 uncultured Pseudomonadota bacterium | reverse complement strand
GGCTACTGGCGCCAAGGGCGCCGAGGGTCCCGGGATGGCGGAGGCGGGCGCCGGCCGGTTACAATCGCCGCTTGGTGGCAGAAGACAACGCCCTATTGGTCCCCGCGGCTGGCACCCCGCCGCCCACGCCTTGGCCGTGCGCCGAAGGCCGGGCGGCCGGGACCGGCCCGGTGGTGCGCCTCGAAAGCGGCGCGGCGCTGGCGGCGGCGGCGCGGCGCTGGCTGGCGGCGCCGGTGGTGGCGCTGGACACCGAGTTCGTGCGCGAGCGGACCTTCTTCCCGCGCCTCGGACTGATCCAGGTTGCCGACGGCGAGGCGGCGTACCTGCTCGACCCGCTGCAGGTGCGCGACCTGGCGCCGCTCGGCGAGCTCTGCCGCGCCGCCGGCACCCTCAAGGTGGCGCACTCCGCGAGCGAGGACGTGGAGGTGCTCTACCGCGCCGTGGGGGCGGTGCCGGCGCCGCTCTTCGACACCCAGGTGGCGGCCGGATTGGCCGGCATCGGTACCACCGCGAGCTACCAGCGCCTGGTGGCGGCGCTGCTCGCGATCGAGTTGCCGAAGGGCGAGACGCGCACCGACTGGCTGGCGCGGCCGCTGTCGGCGGCGCAGCTCGCCTACGCCGCCGAGGACGTGGCCTGCCTGCTCCCGCTCTACCGGCGGTTGCGCCATGAGCTGGTGGCTCTCGGCCGGCTGGATTGGGCGCTCGAGGACTCCGCCAGCCTGCTCGACACCTCGCGCCTGGAGGTCGATCCGGAGCTTGCCTACCGCCGGGTGCGCGGCGCCGGCCGGCTCGACCGGCGCCGTCTCGGGGTGCTGCGGGCGCTGGCCGCCTGGCGCGAGCGCGAGGCCCGGCGGCGCGACCTGCCGCGGGGCTTCGTGCTGCGCGACGAGGTTCTGCTCGAGCTCGCCAGGCGGCGGCCGGCCACGGTCGAGGAGCTGCGCCGGGTGCCGGGCCTCGAGGCGCGGCAGGCGGCGCGGGAAGGGTGCGGGCTGGCTCGAGCAAATCCACGGCGCGATGGCGCTCGACGAGTCCGAGCTGCCGCCCGAGCCGTGGCGGCCGCCAGGCGCGGCGGCGCTGCGCGAGCTCGAGAGCCGGCTGCGCGCGGTGGTGCGCGAACGCGCCGCGGCGCTCGCCCTGCCGCCCGAGCTGCTGGCGCCGAAGCGGGCGCTCGATGCGGTGCTGCGGAGCGCCCTCAGCGATCCCGAACCGCGGCTGCCGCGGGACCTGGGCGGCTGGCGCCGCGAGGCGGTAGGCGAGGCGCTGCTGCTGGCGGCGTCAGAACGAAACTCTCCGGAGAGAGGGGTGGTGGCGCCCCCTTCCCCCCCGGCCGCGGCTCCGGTTGTCGCCAATCGCGGCATGCCCCGCAGGTCAGAGGGGTGGGAAGGGGGTTGGGGGGATGCGGGGGGCGATCCAATAGGTGAGCCCCCTGCCCCCCCGGACCCCACCGGGGCGGCACCAAGCAGAAGGGACAATGGCGTGAGCGTGGAGAAGATCAATCTGCTCGAGAAGCTCGCCCGCTTCGACGATCACTTCAGCCCCAAGGTGATTTCCGAGGTCAACGGCCAGCAGCCCAGGAGAAGGGCCGCAAGCAGGTCAAACTGGTCAAGTTCCAGGGGCCGTTCGTCTGGCATCACCACGAGGCGGAGGACGAGCTTTTCCTGGTGCTCGAGGGGCGCTTTTGCATGGAGTTCCGCGACCGCGCGGTGTGGCTGGAGCAGGGCGAGATGCTGGTAGTGCCGCGCGGCGTCGAGCACCGGCCCTTCGCTCCCGAGCCGGTCGCGGTCATGCTGTTCGAGCCCGCCGCCACCCTCAACACCGGCAACGTCCGCGGCGAGCGCACGGTCGAACAGCTCGAGCGCCTCTGAGCGCCCCAACTCCTTCCTGATCGAGATCCGATCGATCGACGCGCGCCCTCGGTGAGCGCGCCGCCGCGGCGGCGGACCCGATGCATCCGCGGGCCGCGCGCCGAAATGCCGGTGCCGTCACGCCGCCGCCGCGCCGCGGAGCCGTCACCGCGGTGCAGTATCCTGCCGGACGACGACGTGCGCGGCCGGCAGGGCGGGTGCCCAGCCATCGGGCCGCGCGGCGGCGGCTGCCCGGCTGCCCGGCGGTCAGGCGGCGGGAGGAGGGATCTCCATGGATGGGAGCAAGAGCGAGCCTGGAAACGGCGGGACCCGGCCGGCCGAGAACGGCGGCCTGCAGCCCGAGATGCTGCGGCGGATGGACGCTTACTGGGCCAGTCGGCGTATAAATCGTATGACGAGTGGAATGACCCTGTAAAATTTGATCCCCCATCCCTCACGATATTTCGCCGCGATGCTAAAGAGATCATCATCCCGGTCATGGACGAAATATTTGAAGATATTGAATATAAAGTACCAAAATCAGTTCATCCTAAAATAATAGAATTGGTTTATCGTGCACTAAATTCCAGTTTTGTGTCTGCATTTCTATCTGGTGTCGTTGTTTTTGGATTTGGCAAAAAAGAGTTATTCCCCTCCATGGTCGCTCATGAATTTGACGGCATCACATTCGGCAGAATGAGAACTGTTCGGTACAGCTCCGTCGAAGAGGTGGCGTCGGGTCCAACAATAGTGCCTTTCGCGGATCGCGAAATTATGGACACGCTGATCCAGGGGACCAGCCGGCATATGGAGCGATTTTATCTTCAGGTGGCTCGCGCTGCCTCGATTGCAACCGCGAGCCGCATTCTTGACGAAAATCTGTCTCTAACCGCAGACGAACGTAGAGTGGGTATGCATTTGATTACGAAACAAATTGACGATCTTGGAACATTTATTGCTTCGGCGTGCGACGGGTATGTTCATGAAAGATATGTCAACAAGATGATTGATGCATTAGAGGACATGCCTAAAGAGGAATTGGCTACTGTCGCGGAAGCCTTAGTAGAGGTAACCGCTCTACGGATAAAGGCGTCCGAGGAACTAGAGTCGGTAAGCGGGCCGGTCGATGTATGTCTCGTTACTAAAGGCGACGGTCTCATTTGGATTAAAAGAAAACATTATTTTGATATTAACAAGAACCTTCAATATCTATATCGCCGGTTCGGTTTAATTACCCCCATCGTTCATGGAGGGAAGCCATGAGTGAAGACAAGACAAAAGCTGAGAGCCGCCAAAAGGGCGTCCTCGCAGCACTTACGGAGGCGCGCGCTGGCTCTCGAAAAAAAGAAACATCTGCGGCGACTGCCGCTACCGCCCTTGTCAACAGCGCGTTTAAGCAAATGCCAACTGGAGCGTTCAGAATAAAAAAGACAAAATGAAATAATGCTTGACCGCGTTAGCATGCCTTGGTACACTCCAGGACATGAAGAGACTCCCTTTATCCAAGCGCACCCAAATCATCGGCCTTCTGACGGAAGGCAATAGCCTTCGCGCGACCAGCCGCCTCGCTGACGTGTCGTTCAACACGGTTCTCAAATTCGTGGTCGATATGGGCCGCGCTTGTTCGGATTATCAGGACAAGGCGCTCCGCAATCTCAAATGCAAGCGCCTACAGGTCGATGAGATTTGGGCATTCTGCTACGCGAAGGCGCGGAATGTCGCGACGGCGAAAGCGGCTCCCGCTGTAGCTGGCGATCTCTGGACCTGGATCGCAATGGACGCGGAGACAAAGCTTGTCCCGTCGTGGTTTGTCGGCGGTCGCGATGCCGAACACGCCAGCGCCTTTCTGCACGATCTCTCCGGGCGGCTCGCCAATCGCGTCCAGCTCACAAGCGATGGTCACAAAGCCTATCTCGACGCGGTAGCCGACACGATGCAAGACAACGTTGATTACGCGATGTTGGTCAAAATCTACGGCGATCCGGTTTCCGAGCCAAGCTTCCGCAGACGGTACAGCACGGGTGAATGCGTTGGGACAAAGAAGCAAGCGATTGTCGGCAACCCGGACCCGAAGCATATCAGCACGTCGTTTGTCGAGCGCCAGAACCTAACGCTCCGCATGTCAAGCCGCAGGTTCACTCGATTGACCAATGCCTATTCAAAGAAGGCCGAGAACCATGTTCATGGCGTGTCGATGCATTTCATGTTCTACAATTTCGGGCGCATCCATAAGACCCTGAGGATCACGCCTGCGATGGCCGCTGGCGTCACGGATCACGTTTGGACGCTAGAGGAAATCGCGGCGCTTGATGTGCAGGAAGCCGCGACGAAGCGCGGCCCATACAAGAAGCGGGCCGCTTAGAAAATCAGGGCCGCGAGCGCCGATAGGAGCAATCTCGCGACCAGGCGGATTCAAACCGCGCACATGATGCTGCGCCTGGCTTCATTGCCACTTCCAAATCGGTCATTCGCTCCACCTATCAGAGCCCGGCGACCAGTGGTTAGTACCCTGTGGGTTTTCCGGGCGGCATCATGCGAAGCCTAAACTTCACGTGACACCTCCTTTCGCGCCCCTTGTGGCGCTGCCAAAAATTTAGGATCGGAGAGGCAAAAATTCAAACTGCGTCATTACCCAAGTGGCGGTAGTGGTACAGTTTGAGTTGGAGCGCCCCCTAACGCTACGACAAACCTCATAATATATTCCAAGGATGGGGAATCCTCTGGCCAAGGTCACGCCTGCGATGGCCGCTGGCGTCACGTCGAAGCTTTGGGAAATGTCTGATATGGTGAAGGTGCTAGAGAATTGGGAAGTAGCGCACTAAAGCCGCATAGAGGGAGGGTCAGATGACGCGCGTTTTGTTCGTAGGTCAGCAACCGGAAACCGTGGATTTCACCGATCCCAAGCTGCCGCCGGGCATGAACGCCGAGAGAATCAATGCCGGCATCGCTCTGGCCCTGAAGCAAATGGCCGAACGCGGATGGCACGCGGACCTGTGCTTGCTTCGGCCCGATGAAACAGCCGGCCCCGACGTGGAGCGGAGCCTCAAAGCCCAAACTTACGACTGTGTGGTGATCGGCGCTGGCATTCGCGTGCTGTCCCACAGTCTGTCGATGTTTGAGACCGTGATCAACGCGGTGCACAGAGCCGCGCCGGGCGCCACTATCGCGTTCAACACGCGCCCAGATGACAGCGCCGATGCCGCCGCCCGCTGGCTAAAGGCGGACTGAATAGCAACGCGGAGCTTCCATCGACGCCCGAGCCGACACGCGCCCGTCCGCTCATTCAAACTGACCCACTACCCAAGCGTACGGTAGTGACGCAGTTTGAAATGTTGCCTATTTCTGTCCTTCCGGCGGGGCAGGCTGACCGGGACTCGTGCCCGGTGGCCGCACCGTTCCGCCATTGCCGAAATATGCGCTGACCGACGCGACGCTGGCGTCGAAGTCGTCAAATTGTGCCGGAACCAGTTGGAAAAGGGTAACCGCCGTGTGACCGTTGTCCTGGCCTACCACCGCTAGCTCGATACCTTCATCGTTGACGTTAACGTGAAGCAATACCTTATCGACGCTGTCAAAATAATCACCAATTTTTATTTCGGCCATATTAGGTGTGATTTTGATTGCCCTCGCGCTTTTCCATAATTGCACGAATTTTCCCCAATCATCGGCGTCCATAAAACCCAGAAGGATGTCATCACCAGGCTTGGTAGAATCAAGATCGGTGATATGAACCGCAAAACCGGCGCCCTTGTTGGCGGCGTCGCTCGCGGTGCCGACGATTAAAGTATCAGGGACAGGGGTGCTGTATTGCCCATTGTGATTTGTATATTGTTTGACCGGGGTGTCGATCATGATCGTGTTAGCAGCCACGGGCTCAGCGGCCAGAATCACAAAGCCTAGCGCAACCGCGCCAGCAAAAGCTGCCACCAGTTTGGATTTCATATGAAGCTTTCCAACCCGGAATCCGGGCTTTCGCAGTACGGAAATACGCACACCAGCGCCGCTAATCCTGGGTAGTGACGCAGTTTGAAATTTAACTCTCACGGTCACGTTTCCAACTCTCACTTCGAACACTGTGAGACCTCCACCTGGCAATCCTTGCCGCCGCCGTTCGCGCATTTGTCCTGGGCGTCCGCGCGCGCCTGCCCATCGCTATCGCCGAGGCCCCAAAAGGCGGTCGTGCCTTGGCTCAATGCCACCGCTCCGCATTTGCTCTCGAACCACACCATCACTTCGCAGTCGTCGCCGTGCTCCGCGCAGTTCTGCATGGCGACGCTTTCCGCTTTCGCCCGGCTGGCCCAACTATAGGAGGAGCCCCAGGCCCCGCTCGTGAGGCCATAAGCGATGGCGCCATAGCTGTGGGCAGGGGCGGACGCCCCCGTGCAACCGAGGAACTTGGCCACGGTGCAACCGTTTGGGGTGTTGTTCCATATGGGATTAGGCCCCTGGCACTCAACTGGACAATAAGCCTGCGCCGGCGCGCCCAGCGTCAGCGCAAGCAAGACACCAAGCGCGGCAATTCCTCTCGCGTGTCTCACGGCTCCCTCTCCGGTTCACCCCCAATCTACTCTATTTGAGAGGCGTCTAATCAGATAGCTTTTGGATGTACAATTGATAAAGCGGTGCCGAAAGAATCGAAAGCTTGCGGATATTCAAATTTACGAAGGCGTCGATTGCTGGTTTGGGGCAGCGAAGCGGGTCTTTGCCATAAGGCAGGTTCTCAGCCCATAAATAGTCATCAAACGCGATGACACCGCCAATTTTCAGCAATCGAAAACCGAGAACGGCATCACACAACACGTCGGGTGCCTGATGCGAGCCATCGATATAAATGAAGTCAAAATAATTTTTTCTATTGTCGCTCAGCAACCGAGAAAGGCATAGATCAGAAGATTCTTTATACACGAATAAATCGACTTTATTGGGGGCGGTATCGATCGCCAGTTTCAGATTATGCTTAAATCGAGATTCGACAGCATTCATATCGACGCCTATCATTTCATGCTGCACTCCACCTTCCCAATTATCGATACAATGAATTTCGATCGCCATATCTTTGGCTAATATTTGAATCAAGAAACAGGCGCTCGCACCTTCGTATGATCCAATCTCGAGAATCTTTGCCGGTTTAATTTTGGGAATGAGTTGTTCCCATACGCTCCTCGCCACCTTGTCAAACCAACCATTCGTGAAGATGAATCCCGTTTTATTTGAATCGTTCCGCGCAGCTTCGTGGGTGGTATTTGACATTTCAGCCGACATTTTGCCAAATTCCGTTGTAGAGACGTTTCCCCGCTGTGAGCGAACCCAACATGGACGATTGTGGTCGCCAGGCGTCTCATGCGCTTGCTTCCCAATTCTCTAGCACCTCCACCCAAGCGGCGATAGTGACGCAGTTTCAATTTCGGAGCCTGCCTTAGCCCCTCGCCTCCCGGCGCGAGCCGTGCTTTAATCGGAGCATGGCAAAAAAATCCGTAACCTCGCAGGAAGCGGCGGAGCTGCGCCGGCTCTGGAGCGATCTGGATAAAGCGCATAAGCAAGCCGTCACCGCCTTTCGCTCGCACCCCGAGGGCGAATCGCTCGCCGTTTTTTGGGAGGAGGTGGAACGGGTCGACGCCATCGTCCGGCGCATAAAGGAAATTCAGGGGGCATGAGGGCGATCAAACGCTTCGAGCGACCCCGCGATCCTTTCGCCCTTGCGTTCCTTGTAGTCATGCTTTCTCGGTAGAATTCGCGTCGGCGGATGTCGGACGACGGGGGAGGCCATGACGAAAGCCCTGTTCACCCTGTGGGTCGCGGCGGCTGCGTGGATCGCCCTTGGACCATCGAGCTACGGCGCGGAGACGCTGCCGGATCGAACGAATGATTTCATCAGCGTTTGCGCGTCGCGCGGCCTCTCCGCCAAGGGTCTTCGCCAACTCGGACGGCTCATTGGGGAACTGCGCGATCTGGCTCGGATTCCAGGCCGGACTTGCGGGCTTGATGGGGAAGGGACCGGGCTGCGCCACTCTCAAATCCCTGGCAGGCAACTCCGGTGACGCAAACGACGTGCGGCACATATCGCTCAGAGCCGATCCGGAAAGTCATGAGTTTTGATGAAGAGGCTGTTAATCTGCGGAGCATGAGTCGGATCATGGCGAGCCAAACGAAGGCGGCGGCCTTGCGGGCATGACGTTCGAAGTCTTTGGCCAGGCGTCGGCAGCGAGTGATCCAGGCGAAGGTGCGCTCGCCCTCGCTTCGCTATAAGGATGGTCACCCAAAAATCGGATTCGACGCCCCCAAAATACCCTTCTCACTCATCTGCCGCAAAAGCGTGGCAACTCCCTCGTCGGGCAACGTCAACAGAAACGTCTCCGTCAGAACGATCGCAAGCGCACGTTCCCCGTCCACCACCCGCCGCTCCACGACCTCACCGTCCCGCCGCACGGTCACCCGACCATTCAGAAACGTGTGCCGCATCCGCTCAGCTCCCGCCCGGGCCACAATAAGGTTCTCGGTAAACAACCCAGGATACGTGGCGCAGAACCAGTTCCCCACCTCGTAATCAATGTCCGGTGTCGGTCGCAGCGAAAACCGATACAGATGCTGCCAACTGCCCGCGAGCCTCGCCTCTAGCACTAACTCCTCGCTCGCCGATCTCAGCCGCATGGCCTCATGCAGCGTCTGCTGCTCCAGACCCGGTTGCAGACGCAACGGTAGGGTCGCCGTCTGGTGCCCGAACCCCACATCCGCCAGGAATGGCCCCTCCGGCAAGTCAACCCGCAGAATCATGTGTGTTGCCGGTGTAAACGCATCCGCCGAGCCCCCGAGGACCACCCGCGCCACCAGGCTCGTCACGTCAAACCCAAGCGCGATCAGGCCGGAACGCAGCAGGGCGTTGTGTTCGAAGCAGTATCCGCCGCGCCGGGAGGCAACCATCTTCGCCTGCAGCGAGGCGACATCCAGCTTCGGCGCCCGTCCCAGGAACGGATCAATGTTTTCAAACGGGATGGACGCGCTGTGCGCCGTGATCACCCCGCGCAGCGCCGGCAGGCTCGCCTCCCGCGTGCCAGCATAGCCGATCCGGTTCAGGTATCCGTCCAGGTTGAATGCGGTTTCGGCCATGTCCTTTAGCTTTCCCAATCACGGAGCCCACTCTATGCCAGCTAGTGTACCGACTCTAACACTTGCCGCCCACGGACCGCCTTCTCAACGATAGCGGAAGCGGATGCGGTCCAGACGAAACGTCCGACGGTGCGTCTATGCCGACAATGAAGGCTTTACACATCCAATTCTCTCGACTCAACAACTTTTCGGAACGGCTCTCAGCCCATATTCGATTGGCTGAGCGCCAACCGGGCCAATTCGACCGACGAGATCGACAAGGACACCGCCGACGCGATCTTGGCGTTGTACGACTGCAAGGGCTGACGCCCAAGCAGGCCGTCTCTCGCGGGATGCCGGTTCATTCGATGGAGGGAAGCTTTCGCATGTCGCGGCTCACTGTCTTCCTCGCCCGTCTCATCGGTCTTTTCGCCCTCTTGGTCGTGGCCGCCTCGCTGGTGCGGGGAAGTGCCATCATCGAAGCCACGGCCGCCGACGGGCCGGTCATGTTCGCTTGGGCCATCATCAGCCTCGCGCTCGGCCTCGCGATGATAGTCGGGCATAATGTCTGGTCGGGCGGCCCGTTGCCGGTGGTGGTCACCCTCGTCGGATGGTTGAGCCTCGCGAAGGGTCTGCTGCTCCTGTTTCTAAGCCAGGAGGCGCTGGTGCAGCTCCTCGAGCGGATGCATTACGGCGAGCACTACTATCTCTTCATGGCACCCGCGCTCCTGCTCGGTCTTTATCTGACTTGGGCCGGCTTCGCCGCGCCGACGCCGCGCGGGCCGTAAGTTTCAAGCCCTGCCACCGGCACCGGGCGCCGCGCCCAAGCGCATGCGGGCCTTACAAAGCTGAAAGCACGCGGCGCTTCGGGTCGCCCGGCATCCATGGTAGGTTTTCGTCCCGCGCGGCCTCGATCGGGCGGCGCATTTGCCTCTCGGGTTCAAGCGATGAGAAGCCGGCGCGCGACCGCAGGCGTCATCCTGGCCGCGCTCGCCTGGGCGGGCGGCGCCGCGGCGGCGGACATGACCGAGCAGCAGGTAGCACTCGCCATCGTGCAGGCGCGGCCCGACCGTCCCGCCGATTTCAGCGGCAAGGATTTGAGCCGCCTCGATCTCAGCAACCTCGATTTCAAGCGCGCCAGGCTGGCGGGCGCCAGCCTCTACAGCAGCGACCTCACCGATTCCGACCTCTCCGGCGCCGACCTGTCGGGCGTCAATCTCAACCACGCCGTCATCATCCGCACCAACTTCGCGGGCGCGCGGCTGACCAACGTCACGATGCTCATCCCGGTGCCCTCCTCGAGCTTCGACGCCGATCCGGCCGAGCGGCCCAATTTCGCCGGCGCCGATCTGTCGGGCGCGCGCATCGTCGCGCAATTCGCCCAAGTCGATCTGGCGGGCGCAAAGCTGGCCGGCGCCGTCTTCGTCGTCGATCGCAGGCTGCTGGTGGCGCGCATCCTCGCTTGCGACTTCACCGGCGCCGACATGCGCCGCGCCGATTTGTCGGGCGCCGACATGCGCAAGGTGAAGCTCGATTTCGTCAAGTTCCAGGGTGCGAGGCTCGTCGGCGCCAATCTCGGCGGCGCCGAGCTCATCGGCGCCGATCTCTCGGGCGCGGATTTGACCGGCGCCGATCTGTCCAACGCCGATCTCGAGGATGCCGTGCTCACCGGCGCCAAGGGACTGGACAAGACCAAGGGCCTGGAGCAAGCGCGCAACCGCGACAAGGCCATCCGCTGAATGGGCGGGCGCAGCGGCGCGAGGGCACTCGCTGCGGCGGCGCTCGCGCTGCCTTGGCTTGTCGCGGCGGCGCCGGCCGGTGCCGCGGAGCCCGCGGCCGCCGGCGTCGATATCGGGCTCGTGCTCGCCGTCGACGTCTCGGGCTCGGTCAGCCCGGGGCGCTACCGGCTCCAGATGGAGGGCATCGCGAAAGCCTTCGAGGACCGCGAGGTGGTGAAGTCGATCCTCGCGGGGCCGCATGGCGCGGTCTATGTGGCACTCGTCGAATGGTCGGACAAGCCGCATGGCTCGATTCCCTGGACCTTGCTGGCGAGCGCCGCCGAGGCGCGCGCCTTCGGCGAGGAAGTGCGCCGCGCGCCGCGCATCGAGGGCATCTTCACCTGCATGTCGCTGGCGCTGCGCTTCGTCGCCGACAAGATCCTGCCCTTCCTGCCGGCGCCGGCCGAGCGCCGGGTGATCGACGTATCGGGCGACGGCCACGACAACTGCAATCCCAAGCTGCCGGTCGACGCGATCCGCGACGAGCTGGTCGCGCGCGAGGTGACCATCAACGGCCTGCCCATCCTGGAAGGCGAGGAGGCGGATACGCTCGAGGGCTGGTATCGCCAGCATGTCATCGGCGGCACCGCCGCGTTCCTGCAGCCCGCCAGGGGCTTCGGGGATTTCGCGCGCGCCATGCGGCAGAAATTCATCGCCGAGATCGCCGGCGCCCCCGCGCCGCGCCAGGGCGACCCGCCGGCCCTCGCCCTCGCTCACATTAATGTGGCTGGACAGGGCGCCGGCCCGATCTTGCATTGAGCGGGCCGCGTGACGAAATAGCGAGACGATCCCCGGCTTCGAGCGGCTGGCTCATGCCGGCGCGCCGGAGCCGCCAACAAGAACGGATCGGCGATGGATTGGCAAAGACAGCTGCGCTCGGGGCTCCTCGCGCTCGCGCTTATGGTTCTCTCCTGCTGCGGCGGCAACGCGCTGCCGCAAGGCTCGCCCGACTTCATGCAGGGTTACAGGGACGGCTGCGCCAGCGGCTATAGCGACGCCGGCTGGGACATCTATTACGACCGCTACCGCAAGGACCACGAAGCCTACGCGGCCTCGCCCGATTACCGGCGCGGCTGGGACGAGGGACATGGCCTGTGCTACCAAAAGGAGCATGACTTTCCCCATATGGACCGGCCTTCGCTGTGAGGCGCGCGGCGCAAACGGGAACGACGGTTCAACGCGGCTCCGCCCCCATTTTTCTCGCGCTTGCTCTTTCGGCGCTCGCCGGCTGCGGCGGAAACATGCCGCAAGGCTCGCCCGACTTCATGCAGGGCTACATAGACGGCTGCGCCAGCGGCTATGGCGATGCCGGATGGGATCTTTATATCGACCGCTACCGCAAGGACCACGAAGCCTACGCGGCCTCGCCCGATTACCGGCGCGGCTGGGATGAGGGGCATGACGCATGCTACGAGAAGGAGCGAATACATCCCCATATGAGCCAACGCGGGCTATGAGGCGCGCGGCTCAACCGGGACCGACGGTTCGACGTGGCCGCGCCCCCATCTTTCTCGCGCTTGCTCTTTCGGCGCTCGCCGGCTGCGGCGGCGGCACCATGCCGCAAGGCCCGCCCGACTTCATGCAGGGTTACAGGGACGGCTGCGCCAGCGGCTACCACGATGCCGGCTGGGAGATTTATCTCGACCGCTACCGCAAGGACCACGAAGCCTACGCGGCCTCGCCCGATTACCGGCGCGGCTGGGACGAGGGGCATGGCCTGTGCTACCGGAAGGAGCACGACTATCCCCACATGGACACGGAGAGATGATCGGCGCGGCATGGCCGCGAACGACGACCCCGCCGAGGCTCGCGCGCTCGACGGGGCCGGATCGTCATAGGCCGATCGCAGCGGATCAGTCGAGCGTGATGCCCACGCCGTTGCCGGAGAGCTGGAAGTCGAGCCCCGCGGTGGTGGCGATGACCTTGATCACCACGCCGTTCTGGTTCCGGAGATAGGTCACGCTGGCGCCGCCGCCGACCGTCGCCTCCGCGGCGACGGCCGCGTAGTTGCCCGCGAAGTCCTCGACCCGCCTGAGGTTGAAGACCTCGCCGTTGGCGGTGATGCTGGTCACCCCGACATTGGCGATGGAAAGCCCCTTGATATGGAAGGGCCGCTGCGCCCCCGCGAAGGAGATGGTGCCGCTGCCCCAGCTATAGCCGATGCCGAGCGCGACCTCATTGCCCGAGAAGGTAATGCGCGCATCGGGCGGCTGGTTGGGCGGCAGCGGGTCGGAGTTTTGCGCCAGATAGATGGTCTCGCCGGCCCGAGCGGACGGCTGATCCCCGGCGAATGCCAGAGCCAGGAGAGCGCGCTCAGCGCCAGAATTCCGGTGACAGCCTTATACATTCTTGCCTCCTGAGGTTCGTCACGGCGCAGTATGGCATATTTCGCGCCGCTCGTCGCTCGCGCCGCATTTTGCGGGCACGCGCCGCCCCCCGCTTACAGCGAACTCGAGAAAGGCGACAAGCGCCGCGCGCTCGGGCTTCGTCATGCGGCGGAACGCCTCGCGCGCGCCCTCCGCCTCGCCGCCATGCCAGAGAATTGCCTCCGCCGGCCCGCGCGCGCGGCCGTCATGGAGCAGGAACTCGTGGCCGTTCACGATGGCGATCTGCCCGAGCCCCCAAAGCGGCGCAGTGCGCCAGCTCCGGCCGGAGGCGGCGAATTCCGGCCTGCCGTCGGCCAGCCCCTCGCCCATGTCGTGGAGCAGGAGATCGCTATAGGGATGGATCGTCCGCCGCGCGAGGTCGGGGTCGGCGTCCGCACCGGTCTCGAGCGTCGAGCGGTGGCAGGCGGCGCAGCCGGCTTCCGCGAACAGCGTCTCGCCTTGGCGCACCGCCGGGTCCTCTTCGTTGCGCCGCGCGGGCGGCGCGAGATGGGCGACATAGAAGACGACCGCATCGAGCCGCGCCGCGTCGAGCTTGGGGTGGCGGGTCGCCGTCGCGGCTGCCGCCCGGCAGGCGAGCTCCGCCGCGGTGCAATCATTCTCCGGATAGAGCGGGTTGGTGATGCCGATATCGAGGGTGAAGGCGCTGGCGATCTGCTGGCGCAGGGTCGGCTGCCCCGCTTTCCAGCCGAAGCGGCCGAGCGCGCGCTTGGCCTCGCCGACCGCGTCGACGCGGTTGGGCTGCCCGATCTTCGCCGTCCCTTCCGTCGCAAGCAGGCTCGCCTCCGGCACCGCCTCGAGCAGGCCGAGGCCGGCGAGCTGCGGCGCCACCCGCACCGAGAAGAGCGTATCCTTCGCGAGCGGACCATAGGCCAGCTCGGCGAAGCGGTAATGCGGCCGGCGCAGGCTGTAGGTTTCGCCGTCCGCGTAACGGCCCGGCTCCTCGGCGAAGCTCACGAAGACCTGGCCCTCGGGCGGCACGCCGGCGACGGCGTTGCGGTCGAGCTGACGGCCATAGGCGGGATCGGGCCGCGGCGCCGCATTCGCCGACTTATCCGCCAGGCTCAGCGTCACCACCATGCCGATCATGGGAAAATCCGGCGCGCGCGGCGGCTCCCCGCGTCCCGCCAAGGTATGGCATCCGTCGCAAGAGAGCCGGTTGAACATCGGCCCGATGCCGTCGAGCCCGGGCTTGGGGCCGGGCGCGATCGCCCAATCGTTCTCGAACAATTGCCGGCCGAGGAGGAAGGCGGCGAGACGGTCGCCCGCGAGCCGGCCGAGCGTCCGGCGGAAGCCGTCCTCGGGCGTTGCCGCCGGCTGCGCCGAGGCCGACCAGGCGAGAAGGCCCAAGGCCGCGGTCAGCAGGCAGAAGAGCTTGATAAGCATCCGGCGCCGCGATTCCATGGTACGAAACTAACAGATGCTCGTTGAATTGGCGGCGGCGCGCGGTCTATAGAGGCCACTTGCCTCGCCAGGGAGCTCGAGCGGAATGGTCGTGAACCCCGCCAAGATCGCCGCCGCGCTCTCGATCATCCTATGCGCGAGCCTGCCGCTCGCCGGCTGCTTCATCAGCACGAAGCCCTTCGTCACGCCCGCGAGCGCCGACTATCCCTTCCCCTCGGGCACCGTGGTGGCGAAGTTCCAGCGCACCAAGGCGGCGCCCAGCGTCTGGACCAATATCGGCCGCTGGGTGATCGTGCGCGACGGCGCCTATTACAAGATGCTCGGTCTGCCCGAGGACAACAGCAGCGACGAGAGCGAGCCCTTCCTGATCAAATGCCTCGACCCCGTGCTCAAATGCAAGGGGCACTACGCCATCTCCCAAATGCGCCATACCGACCCCGAAGGGCGCACCTATTATGTCTACGCGCTGCTCGACTTCACGGATGCGACGACGACCACCTTCCGCTCCTTCAACGGCCCCTACGACGTGGGCGACGACAATCCCGCCACCCATCTCTCGCGCGACGAATGCGCGCGTCTCAGCGACAAGGTGAAACGCGCGCTCAACATCGCCCTCAAGGATTTCGAGAACGGCAAGTCCTGCGAGCTGCAATCCTTCGAGGCGCTGAAGCGGCTCTTCCTCTCCTTCGCGCGCGCCGGCGCCCAGTCCGACGAGGCCTATGTCGTGCTGGGAAGCGAGTAGGCGCTACTCCTCCTCGCCGAGCGACAGCAGCGTCGCGTTGCCGCCCTGTGCCGTGGTGTTGACCGAGAGCGAGCGCTCGACCGCGAAGCGATGAAGATAGCGCGGGCCGCCGGCCTTGGGCCCGGTGCCGGAGAGCCCCTCGCCGCCGAAGGGCTGCACCCCCACCACGGCGCCGATGATGGTGCGGTTGACATAGCTGTTGCCCACCCGCGCGCGCGCCAGGATTTGCTCGATCGTGCCGTCGACGCGGCTATGGATGCCGAGAGTAAGCCCGTAGCCCGTCGCGTTGATCGCATCGACCACCTCGTCGAGCCGGTCGGCCGCGTAACGCACGACATGGAGGACGGGCCCGAACACCTCGCGCTCGAGCCGCGCGATGGCGTCGATCTCGAAGGCGACGGGCGCCACGAAGGTGCCATGCGCGCAAGCGTCGGGCAGCGCCACGCGATGGATGAGCCGCCCCTCGCGCTCCATGCGCGCGATATGCGTCTCGAGCGCCGATTTGGCTTCCATGTCGATGACCGGCCCCACATCCGTCGCCAGCAGCCCCGGATCGCCGAGCCGCAGCTCCGCCATCGCCCCCGCCAGCATCTCGATGAAGCGCTCCGCCAGCTCCGCTTGCAGGAAAAGCACGCGCAAGGCCGAGCAGCGCTGCCCGGCGCTCTGGAAGGCGGAGGCGAGCACGTCGCCCACCGCCTGCTCCGGCAAGGCCGAGCTGTCGACGATCATGGCGTTCTGCCCGCCGGTCTCGGCGATGAGCGGCAGGATGGGGCCGGGCCGCGCGGCGAGTGCGCGCGCGATCGCGCGCGCCGTCTCGGTCGAGCCGGTGAAGACCACGCCCGCGATCTTGGGATGGGCGACGAGCCGCGCGCCCAGGCTCTCGCCCGGTCCGGGCAGAAGCTGGACCGCGTCGGCCGGGATGCCGGCCTCATGCATGAGCCGCACGGCATGGGCGGCGATGAGCGGCGTCTGCTCGGCGGGCTTGGCGATGACCGTATTGCCCGCCGCGAGCGCCGCCGTGATCTGGCCCGTGAAGATGGCGAGGGGAAAGTTCCAGGGGCTGATGCAGAGGAAGGCGCCGCGGCCATGGAGCGAGACCTCGTTGCGCTCGCCCGTCGGGCCGGGCAGCGCCTCGGGCGCCGCGAACTCGCGGCGCGCGCGCTCGGCGTAGTAGCGGCAATAGTCGGCCGCCTCGCGCACCTCCGAGACGGCGTCGGGGAGGCATTTCCCCGCCTCGCGCACGCAAAGCGCCATGAGCGGCGCCATGTCGCGCTCATAAAGCTCGGCCAGCCGCTCGAGCCGCGCCGCGCGCTCCGCGGCCGCCGTCCTCTCCCACGCGCCGAAGGCGCGGACCGCGCGCGAGAGTGCGTCGTCGACCTCGGCGCCGGCCGCATCGCTCGTCTCGCCGATGCGGCGCCGCCGGTCGAAGGGATCGAAGACGGGCCGCGCTTGTCCGTCGCGCATCACGCCGCCGACGATGGGACCGGCCGACCAGGGCTCGGCCGCGGCACGGCTCATGGCGGCGGCGAGCGGCGTCAGCACGGCCGGATCGGAGAGATCGACGCCCGCCGCATTGAGCCGCTCCGCCCCATAGAGAAAGCGCGGCAGGGGAATGCCGGGAAGCGGCTTGGCGGCGAGCCGCCGCAACCGCGCCGCCGGATCGGCCACGATCTCCTCGATGGGCGCGCGCTCGTCGACGATGCGGTTGACGAAGGAGGTGTTGGCGCCGTTCTCGAGCAGCCGGCGCACGAGATAGGGCAGCAGATCCTCGTGGCTGCCCACGGGCGCGTAAATGCGGCAGGCGATGTTCAGCTTGTCGCGCCCGACCACCTGGTCGTAAAGCGCCTCGCCCATGCCGTGCAGCCGCTGGAACTCGAAATCGCGGCTGCCGCTGGCGAGCTCCAGCACGGCGGCGAGGCTATGAGCGTTGTGCGTGGCGAATTGCGGATAGAAGGCGCCCCGATGGGCGAAAAGCCGCTGCGCCGCCGCGAGGTAGGAGACATCGGTCGCCGTCTTGCGCGTGAAGACCGGATAGCCGTCGAGTCCGCGCTCCTGCGCGCGCTTGATCTCGCTGTCCCAATAGGCGCCCTTGACGAGCCGCAGCATGAGCCGCCGCTTCGTCGCGCGCGCCAGCGCGGCGAGCCAGTCGATCGCGGCGACGGCGCGCTTCTGATAGGCCTGCACCGCGAGCCCGAGCCCCTCCCAGCCGCTCAAGCTCGGCTCGGCGGCGAGACGCGCCAGGATCTCGAGCGAGAGCTCGAGCCGGTCCGCCTCCTCGGCGTCGATGGTGAAGCCGATGCCGGTTTCCTTGGCATGGCGCGCGAGGCCCAAGAGGCGCGGCACCAGCTCGGCGAGCACGCGCTCGGCTTGCGCGAACTCGTAGCGCGGATGAAGGGCCGAGAGCTTGACCGAGATGCCGGGCCCCTCGATGGGCCCGCGTCCCGCGCCGAAGTGGCCGATGGCGGCGATGGCGCGGTCGTAGGACTTCGAGATAGCGCTCGGCGTCGCGCGCCGTGCGCGCGGCCTCGCCCAGCATGTCGTAGGAATGGCGGTAGCCGAGCGGCTCCTCGGGCTTGGCGCGCTCGAGCGCCTCCTCGATATCGCGGCCCATGACGAACTGCCGCCCCATGATGCGCATCGCCTGCATCATCGCCTGGCGGATGATCGGCTCGCCCGAGCGCGCGACGAGGCGGCCGAGCAGCGAGCCCATGTCCTTGTCCTGGAAATCGGCGAGCCGCACGACGCGGCCCGTCAGCATGAGCGCCCAGGTCGAGGCGTTGACGAAGAGCGAGCCGCTATGGCCGAGATGCTTCTCCCAATCGGCGAGGCGCAGCTTGTCGCGGATCAGCCGGTCGGCGGTGGCCGAATCGGGAATGCGCAGCAGCGCCTCGGCGAGGCACATCAGCACCACGCCCTCCTGGCTCGAGAGGGCATATTCATGGAGGAAGGCGTCGAGCCCGCCTTGGCCGACGCGCTGGCGCCGCACGGCGAGGACGAGCTCGCGCGCGCGCGCGGCGATGCGGTCGAGGCTGTCGGGCGGCAGGCTCAGCTCGGCGAGCAGCCGCTCGTCGACCGCCGTCTCGTCGGCGCGATAAAGCGCGCGCATCTCCGCCCAGCTCGCCTCTCCCGCGGCGTCTGGTCCGGACGCGAGACCAAGCGTGGGCTTGACCGGCGGCTCGGCGAAGATGAAGGGAGCGAAGGGGCGGGCCGATTCCGACATGTTGGCGGTAAGCACCTCAGAAACGAAAAGTCGTCACACGGGGCTGTTCCCATGGCTGACCGATTTACGCATTTCGGCAATGACATCGCCACTAATCCAACCATCGATCGTCATGCCCGGCCTCGTGCCGGGCATCCACGTCTTTCCTTTCGGGTCAAAAGACAGGAAAGACGTGGACCACCGGGACAAGCCCGGTGGTGACGACACGTGCCGAATTGGAGACCATGTCGACAGCCAAAATAGCTGAGCGCATCATTCTATAGCGCCGGTGCGAGGGGACGCCAGTTGGGAGAAGAGACGGCGCCGCCCGGCAGGGCCTATGCGACCCGACTAGGACGAATCGACATTCAGCGCATCCAGATCATGGCGCTGGCGAGGTAGAGGGCAGCGAGGAAGTGAACCGCGCGGCGGTCGTATCGGGTGGCGATGTGGCGATAATGCTTGAGCTTGTTGAAGAAGCGCTCGATCCGGTTGCGCAGCTTATAGGCGACGGCATCGTAGGGGACGATGATCTTGCGCGTGCTGATGGAAGGAATGACGGCGGTCGCGCCGCTGTCGCCGATCAGCTCGCGCAAAGCCTTGCTGTCGTAGGCTTTGTCGGCGATGACGCCGCCGGCAGAGAGGCCGGCCAGGAGATCGGGCGCCATCGTGATGTCATGGGCTTCGCCGCCGGTAAGAATGAAGCGCAAAGGACGCCCTTGCGCGTCGGTGAGGGTATGGATTTTGGTCGTCAACCCTCCTCGGGAACGCCCCAGAGCCTGATTTTTGGCCCCCCTTTTCCGCTCGCGGCCTGCTGGTGGACGCGAACGAGCGTGGTATCGAGCATGAGATATTGGTTGTCGGGATCGCCGGTGAGCGAGGCGAAAACCTTCTCCCAGACCCCTGCCTTGGCCCAGCGTGTGAAGCGCTTGTGCAGGGTCTTCCATTTGCCGTATCGCTCCGGAATATCCTGCCATCGGGCGCCCGACCGAAGGACCCACAGAACACCGTTCACGAACAAGCGGTTATCTGCGGCGCTGCGCCCCGGATCGCCAGGCTTGCCCGGCAGCAAATCTGCAATCCGAGCCCATTGGGCCTCTGATAACTCGTATCGTTTCACCATCGCTGGAACTCCAGATCGTCGAATCTGGAGCTCCATGAATCACACATTCAGGCCAAATGGAATCCTGAATGTCGATTGGACCTAGCCGCAGCTTGCGGGCGATCTCCGCGCATCGCGGACGGCAGCGAGCGAGCCGACCCGACCGGCCTCACCCACTCCGCGAGCTCGGCATAGCGTTGGAGCGCCGAGCGCAGTCCCTGCATGGCGAGGCCGTGGCGCAGGCGATGGAGGCGCTCGACCTGACGCGGCCCGTAATTGTCGATCACCATGTCGTAGCAGAGCTGGAGATAGGAGAGCCCGCGCGCCTCACTGCCGCGCGCGCGGCGGCGGCAGAAGATGGCGACGTCCATCTCGCGCGCCCAGGGGCGGTAGCGGCGGCGGAAGGCGCGCTCCTCGGAATCGGTCATGCGGTCGATCGGATGGCGCGGCTGGCCGGGTGTCGTCCGGCCGACGCCGTCAAGCGTGCCGGCGGTCGGGAAGAGGCCGCGCCCCACCGCCTGCCAGACGCGCCTGATCTCCTCCGCCGCCTGGAGCTGCTCGAGGGTGAGCCGGCCCTGGCGATGGAGGCGCAGCACCGCGTCGGTCCTGAGCTTGGCGACCGTCTCGGGCGTGGGCGCATAGCCCTGCTCGTCCTCGACCCGCCGCTCGCGCTTGGGCTTAGGGGCGCGCAAGCGGCGAGTCTCCGGCGCGCGGCGCCGCGGCGCGGGTCGCGCAGTCCGGCGCCCGCTCGACGAGGAGATAGGCGCGCGCCTCATGCGCGGCGCAATAGGAGCGGCCGGCCGCCGCGGGCGCGCCGCATTTGCAGCGGTCGTCGTCGGAGGGCTCGCCCTCGATCCATTGGCAGAGCGCGATCAAGGCGAGCGCCGCTGGAAGAGTTGCGGGCGGGGCACGGCCGGGAGGAATGAGCCGTTGCTGGCGCCCCGCCCGCGCCGCCGTCCGGGAGCGCTGCGGGAGGCAGACGGCGGAGGCGGTTGCCGGAAGAGGGTCGCGATGATCATCGTTGCAGGCTAATAGGTAACTGCCTATTTGTCAAGCGGCAAAAACTTATTTCCCTATCCGCGGCGAAACCTGATAGGATTTATCCGATGGACCCGATTAGGGATTTCGTCGACAGGCGGCTGCACGAGCTCGAGCTCGACTACAAGCAGGTCTCGCTCGAGATCGGGCGCAACCACGCCTATCTCCAGCAATATATCAAGCGCGGCGTGCCGCGCTTCCTGCCGGAGACGGTGCGCCCGGCGCTCGCGCGCCTGCTGCGCTGCGAGGAGGAGCGGCTGCGGCCGGTCGCTTGGGGCCGCGCCGCGCGCGAGCTTGTAGCTTCCGGGAAGAGCGTCGAGGCGCCCTCCGCCGCGCGGCAGCGGAAAAAATCGAAACCCGCGCCGAGCGCGAACGCCGCCGCGAGCGCGGCGGCGCGCTGGCGCCCCCCGCCGGTCGGCCGGGCCATTCCAGGCGATGAGCTCGTGGGCCTCGCGGATCTGCCGATCTATGGCAGCGCGCATGGCGGCCCGAGCGGCATGATCATGCATCCCGACGCCATCGAGAGGGTCAAGCGGCCGGGCCCCCTCGCGGGCGTGGCGAAAGGGTTCGGCGTATATGTGGTGGGCGATTCGATGAGCCCCGCCTACGAGCATGGCGACCTCATCCTGGTGCATCCGGGCCGCCCGCCGCGGCGGGGCGACGACGTGCTGCTGCTCCAGCACGAGCCCGACGGCGACGTGGCGGCGCTGGTCAAGCGCCTGCTGCGCTGGACCGACAAGAACTGGCATGTCGAGCAATTCAACCCGCGCCGCGAGTTCGTCCTGCCGCGCGCCGCCTGGCAGGAGGCCTATGTCGTGGTCGGCAAATATAACCGGCGCTGAGGCGGAGGGACGCCGCCGCTTGACCGTCGATAGGTAATATCCTATTATCGCCGTTTCATCACGCAGCGGCGCATGGGCAGAATTCCCGTCGGCATCAGAAGCGCGCTCGCCCTCGAGCCTTCGGCGGCGCCCGCGCGCGCGGCGCGGCTCGACGCCGTCTTTCCCGGCCGCGCGCCGGGCATGGCCTTCCGCCGCCGGCGCTACTATGCCGAGCTGGCACGCGAGGGCGAGCTCCATAGCCTGCCGCTCCTGGCCGTGAGCCTCGAGGAGGCTGAGCAGCAGGCGCAGAGTTTCTGTCGCGGGCGCGGCTACCGCCTGGAGCGGGTCGATCCCGTCTGGGACGCCGAGGAGATCGCCGGCCGGCTCGTCCTGCGCGCGGATATCATGCGGGCGGCGGGCGATGGCGCCGCGCCAAGAGCGCTATCAGGCAGGCGAGCAGGATGTTCGCCGCCGCCGGCGCCAGGAACTGCCATAGATGGTCGGCCGGCCATTCCAAAGGCAGCCAGCCGCGATACCACAAGGCGGCATGCGGCTGACCCGAAGGAATGAGCGATTGCTCGAACTCGAGCTTCTTGCGCCCCCACCAAAAGCCGATGCTGAGCGCGGCGCCGATCCACCAGGCCCCCGGCGCGCGCAGCCGCGACAGAGGAAGCGCCGCCAGCGATTGAATGACCAGCGCGAGAAGCGCGTGCGAGAGCACCGGCGTCGCGACGAGAACGCGGTAGATCGAGGCGAGCTGGCTCATCCGGCCGACGATCCCTTATAATGCTCCGGCGCGCCCATTCGCGAGGCGTCATGAGCGACATCAAATCCAAGACTTCGGGATACAGCTCGCCTGCCTGCCGTGCGCACGAGATGGATGCCGCCTATGCGGGCTATTTCGGCAAGGACGATCTCGTCGCCCTGCTCAATCTCCTGCTCGAGGCGGAGCGCGCCGGCGCCCGGCTGCTGAGCGAATTTCTCGCGGCCGGCCCGGCGGAGGATGCGCGGCCCTTGCTTCAGGCCATCCGCCATGACGAGGCGCGCTTCGCCGCCATGCTATCGCAGGCCGTCCGCGCGCTCGGCGGCGAGCCGAGCAAGGCCACGGGCGCCTTCTATGAAAAATGCCTGGCCATCGAGGGTTTCGCCGAGCGCCTCGCCTTCCTCAACCGCGGCCAGGGCTGGGTCGCGCGTAAGCTCGCGGAGGCGCTGCCGCGCGTCGGCGACGATGCTCTCCATCGCCGGCTCAAGGAGATGCTCGAGGTCCACGAGGCCAATATCCGGCGCTGCGCCGCGCATTTGCAAGGCCGCGCCTAGCCCGCCGCCCCGGCCCGCATCCGGCTCTAGTAGCGCCCGCCGAGCCGCTCGTAGATGCCGAAGGTGACGATCCAGAGCTCGCAGATCAGGCGCCAGAACAACAGCCCCACCAATGTTCCCACGATCGCCGCGACCGCGCCCAAGACGGCAGCGCCGCCGCTGTCGCTCGCCATGGACAACGAGCCCACAAAGACGCCGATCCCCACGAGGACGATCACGACGAGCCCGATCACGTAGACCACCCTGATGATGCGGATGGCGAAGATATGGTCCAGAGTGAAGACATTCCTGACAGACATCGTTTCCCCCTCGCCGCTTGTTGTCCGCGCCTGTCGGGCGGCGCGTTTCCCGTTCGCCGAGCGCTGTCCGGCCGGCGAGCCGGAACTCGCCGGTCCGCGCCATTGTCCGACGGTGGCCGGGGCGAGTCCAGCGGCAAGACGGCGCGGCGCGGGCGATCGCTCGAGCCCTCGCGCGCCCTATGCCGGCCGCGGCGGCGAGATTATCATCGCGAGCGAAGGGCGCCCGCGGGATTCTCCGCGCGCGCAGCGGGGGGTTTCGCCGCGCATGCTCGAGCGGGCTCCGACCTATGAGGAGGTCTATCGCAGCTTCGAATGGCGCTTGCCCGAGCGCTTCAACATGGGCGTCGCCTGCTGCGACCGGCACGCCGCGAAGGAAGGCGGCCGGACTGCCTTGCTGTCCGTCGACGAGCGCGGCCGGCTGCGCCGCTACAGCTTCCTCGAGATGCGCGCGCTGTCCAATCGCCTGGCGAACCGGCTGCGCGCCCAGGGTCTCGCCGCGGGCGACCGCGTCGCCATCCTGCTCGCACAGTCGGCGGAAGCCGCCATCGCCCATGTCGCCGCCTACAAGGCGGGGCTCGTCGCGGTGCCGCTCTTCACCCTCTTCGGCGAGGATGCCCTCGCCTACCGCCTCGCCGACAGCGGCGCCCGCGCGGTCGTCACCGACGCGGCGAGCGCCGCCAAGATCGCGGCGCTGCACGGCCGCCTGCCCGAGCTCAAGCTCGTCGTCCTGGTGCGCGAGGGGCCCGTCGCGGGCGCCCTGCCGAAAGGCGTGATCGATTTCTGGCGCGGCATCGAGGACGCTTCCGACCGCTTCGTCCCGGTCGCGACCGGCCCCGACGATCCCGCCCTCCTGATCTATACCTCCGGAACCGCGGGCCCGCCCAAGGGCGCCCTCCATGCCCATCGCGTGCTGCTCGGCCATCTGCCGGGGGTCGAGTTCTGTCACGAGTTCCTGCCCCAGCCGGACGATCTGTTCTGGACGCCGGCCGATTGGGCCTGGATCGGCGGCCTCTTGGACGTGCTGCTGCCGGCCTGGTATCACGGCCTCCCCGTGCTGGCCTGCCGGATGCGCAAGTTCGATCCCGAGCGCGCCTTTGCCCTCATCGCCGACTACAATATCCGCAACCTCTTCCTGCCGCCGACCGCGCTCAAGCTGATGCGCCAGGTGCCCGACCCCCGCGCGCGCTGGTCCTACGACATCCGCTCGATCTTCACCGGCGGGGAAAGCATGGGCGAGGAGCTGCTCGGCTGGGGGCGCGAGGCCCTGGGGGTCACGATCAACGAGGGCTACGGCCAGACCGAATGCAATCTCGTCCTCGGCAATTGCGCCGCCATCATGCCCGTGCGCGCGGGCTCGATGGGCAGGCCGGTGCCGGGCCACCGGGTCGAGATCATCGATGAGGCGGGCCGCGCGCTCGCAGCGGGGAAGCCCGGCATGATCGGCGTGCGCCGCCCAGATCCGGTGATGATGCTGGAATATTGGCGCGATCCCGCGGCGACGCGCGCCAAGTTCGCCGGCGACTGGCTGCTCACCGGCGACATCGCGACGCGGGACAAGGAGGGCTATTTCTGGTTCCAGGGCCGCGCCGACGACGTCATCACCAGCGCCGGCTATCGCATCGGCCCGAGCGAGATCGAGGATTGCCTCTTGAAGCATCCCGCCGTCGCCATGGCGGCGGTGATCGGCGTGCCCGACGCGCTGCGCACCGAGATCGTGAAGGCCTATGTCGTGCCGGCGCCCGGCCATCCGCCGAGCGCGGCGCTCGCCGCCGAGATCCAGGCCTTCGTCAAGACGCGCGTGGCCGCCCATGCCTATCCGCGCGAGGTCGCCTTCATCGAGAGCCTGCCCCTCACCGCGACGGGCAAGGTCATGCGCCGCGAGCTGCGCGCCCGCGAGACGGCGGCGGCAAAAAAGAACGACGGGCTTTAGGGCGCGGACTCCCAAGCACGAGCCGAGTTCGGATAGATGCGAGCTAGGTGAATTGGCCTCCTGTTCGAAGGCTTGAATCATGGCCAGCGCAATGCTGGAAATGGTTCGCGGGGCTCAGTACGCCGGAAGCGTCCCGGACGCTGCCTTTCGGACGCTGACTTCGGCTTCCGGATACCCCAGCCGGATGCTATCGTTCACGCCAAGCCCTGGTCATCTGGGGACTGTCGGTTCAATGGGGGCGGTCACGCAGCCACGGCACCGGGACAGTTTTGTCGCCCCGTCCAATAACATGGAATCCGCGGGTTCTCCGCCGGCCGGGTATGGGTGATGCGCTTTGTTTACGTCGATCCGGGCCTTCGCGACAACGTCGGCCACCATGCTAATCACTGCCGTGCCGTGGTCGGCGAGCTGCGTCGGCGTGGCATCCCGACGACGGTCGTGGGCTACGCGGTGCTCGACGACGCGCTCAAGGCGGAGCTCGGCGTCGTTCCCCTCCTCCGCGCCTATCTCTACTTCGTCACCGACCGCGATCCGCTCGCGGGCTGGCTCAATGCGTTCGAGGTGGTGAGCGAGGCGACGCGGCAGGACCTCGCGCGGCTGGGCGATCTGGGGCCCGAGGACATCGTCTACATGGCCTCCGCCTATCCCGGGCAGCTCATGGGCATCGGCCGCTGGCTCGGCGATCTCGCGCCCAATAGAGTGCCGTTCGTGCTCGTCGATCTCCTGGGCCATCCCGGCGTCAATGGGAAGCGTACGGAGACCGGCTACGCGCTCTCAGTCCGCCACGCCGATCCGCGCGCTATGTTCTTCCGCCACGCCGCGAGCCGCATCGCCAAGAACAAACTCCGGCGGCTCGTCCTCTCCCATCCCGACACGAGGGCGGCCGAGGCTTTCCGCGCCGTGCTCGGGGTCGAGGTGACCGCGCTGTGGGAGCCGTTCGAGGCCGTGACGACGCGCCGCAGCCGCGCTGGCGCGCGGCCGGTCACCGTCGGCCTCCTCGGCTGCCAACGAAACGAAGAGAAGGGCTATCACCTCACTCCAACCGTACTCGGCGATCTCCTCCGCTCACGCCCGTCGGTCCGCCTGCTCATTCATAACAGCTGGCCGGGCAACTATCCGGCGACGGACGAGCCGCTGCGGGCGCTCGCCGCCAGCGACCCGCGTGTCCGGCTCGAAGAGCGCGCCTTCGACCTGGCGGGCTGGGCCGGGCTCCTCGAGGCGACCGACCTCATGCTCTGCCCCTACGATCCCGGCACGTACCAATTCATGAGCTCCGGCATCCACGCCGAGGCGATCGCCAATGCGATACCATCGGTGGTGCCGGCCGACACCGCGCTGGCGCGGGCGCTCGAGGCCTTCGGCGGGGGCGGCACGACCTTCGATGTGTTTGAGCCCGCGGCGATCCTCCAGGCGACCGAGCAGGCGCTCGACCGCTTCGACGACTACGCCGAGCGCGCGTGGGCCGGGTCCGCGATCTGGCACGAGACGCGCGGGCCGGCACGGCTCGTCGACGCCGTTCTCGCGCTCGCGAGGGAACGATGATCGTTCGCAGTTCTCATATATTTGGTCCGATAGATCTTGGGCGACGCGTTAGTCGGTGCGCTTCCGGCCTCCATGAATTTCCGTGTCGGTGCCGACCATGCCACCGGCTTTATGTCCATCGGACCTCGACGGAGGTCAGCTCCTGGCACTTTTGCGGCATGCAGCGATCGGAATGCAATGGCCGCTTTCCGCCCAGGAGCGGAAATTCGCTGGCTGCTGTCGGCCCGGACGTATGGGTTCACGCCCTAGCCGGTTTGGAGCGGTCGCGCGGCGATCGCGCTATTTCTCGCAGTGCGTGGCGATCTCGGTCGGCGCATGCGACTTTGGCACGTCGACGCCGTTGAGCGAGCCGTCTTTGAAGGTCAGCTGATAGAGCGAGCCGCGGATGCTCTTGAAGGTGACCTTGTCGCCCTTGACCTGCAGCTCGGTCACCTCGCCCTGATCGCCCAGCTCGACCGTGGGAGAGGCGGCGTCCTTGAAGGCGTCGTCGCCGAGCGTGCCGTAGAGATGCGCGGTCAGCGCCCCGCCCGAACTCGGCGAAGGTGATGCGGATCGCGCCGTGATAATTGGCCTGCGCGCGGTCCTGAAGGGTCCCGCTGCAGGTCATGCCGGTCAGTTGGCCGCCCGCCGGGCCTTGCACGTTGGAAAGCATTTGCGCCGATGCCGGCGCGGCCGCAAGCAAGGCGAGCAGGGGCCCGATTGCCCCGGCGACGATCATGACGCGCATCAGCCTTCTCCCTTACAGCTTGGCGTCAGGGAAGATAAACCTTTGACTCCCGCCCTGCCAGTCGATTTTCACGCTTGGGCTGCCAGAGCGTTAAGCGGATTTGGCTATCGAAAATGGGGCACGCTCCAATGTCATCGCCGGGCTTGTCCCGACGATCCACGTCTTTCCTTTGCCGAGAGAAAGTCGTGGACGGCCGGCACGGCGGCCGGCCGTGACGACCTAGGGGGAGGATCGAGGGCGCCATCGTGCGCCTAAAGCAGCCCCAGCTCGCGCAGCTCGGCCGCCAGCTTGGGCGGCAGATCGTCCTCCTTCGCGCGCCCGGCGGCGCGGTCGGGCGGCGCCTCGTCGGGCTCGAGATAACGCCAGCCCTGGAACGGGCGCCAGGGCAGCAGCTGGGTCTTGAAATGCTTGGGGCCGAGCTCGATCGCGCAAGCAGGCAGGCCCTCCTCGTCGCGCGCCGGCTTGAGCCCGATGATGCGCTGCCGCACGCGGACGAAGCCCTTGATCACCCAAAAGAGCGAGCCGCCGTCGAGCAGCTCCGCGGCGCGCCGCGGCCGGTTGCGGGTGACATGACGCAGCCGCGCCTTGGGATCGCGCTTGCGCATCTTGGCCAGGCGCTGCTTCTGCCATTGCGCCAGATCCTCGATCGAATCGCAGCCGACGCAAAGCTTGATGAGATGGAGGGTCACGGGCGGGTTTCGGCGGTGCTGCAATGGAAGGAACGGACTATATATTGCCGAGGGCAGAGGCGGCTGTCGACAAGTACCTCGATCGTAGAGTATCGCCGCTCGTCGAGGACGCTGGAAATGCCGGGGAGGCGCCGCTCAAAGACCCGTTGCCACAGCTGCCGAATGGAGTAGAGAATCCGGCTGCGGACCATTTGAGTAGGTCGTTCGGAGGACCATGGAGACCGTCCAGCGCAGGCTTGCGGCCGTTCTTGCCGCCGATGTCGTCGGGTACAGCCGCCTGATGAGCATCGACGAGGTACGCACCCTAGAGGCGCTGAAAGCGCATCGCCGTGAGCTGGTCGAACCGGCGATCGCCGCTCATCATGGCCGTATCGTCAAGACCACAGGCGACGGCGCGCTGGTCGAATTTGCCAGCGTCGTCGATGCGGTCGGGTGCGCCGTCGTGATTCAGCGCGGCATGGTCAGCCGCAACGCGAGGGTAGTCGAGGACAAGCGCATCGTCTTCCGCATCGGGATCAATGTCGGCGATATCATCATCGATGGCGGCGACATCTTTGGCGATGGCGTCAATATTGCCGCCCGTCTGGAGGCTCTTTGCGAGCCTGGAGGGCTGTGCATCTCGCGTGCGGCGAACGAGCAAATCAGGGACAAGCTGTCCCTCGCCTTTGCCGATTTGGGTGAGCAGACGGTAAAGAACATCTCCCGTGCGATCGGGGTCTTCGGGTTGGCCGCCAAGGACATAGAGGCGTTGCCGGAACGCGAACTGCAACCCGCGGCCGATGAGCCAAACGCGGATGCCCGCTCGCCTGCACCGCGCTTCGAGCAGGAGATTCATTTCTGCATGGCGAAAGATGGCGTGCAGCTTGCCTATGCCCGCATGGGAAGTGGGCCGGCGCTGGTCAAGACGGGAAATTGGCTAACGCATCTCGAATTCGATTTCAAGAATCCGATTTCTGGGCGGCTTTATCGCGAGCTATCGATCGACCACACGCTAATCCGTTATGACGCGCGCGGCAACGGCCTCTCGGACCGCGAGGTCGAAAACGTCACCTTCGAGTCGTTTGTGAGCGATCTCGAAGCCGTCGTGGACGCCGCCGGCCTCGAGCGCTTCGCGCTGTTCGGCATCTCTCAGGGATGCGCGGTCTCGATCGCTTACGCGGTGCGGCATCCGGAGCGCGTCACCCATTTGATCTTGTTCGGCGGATATGCGCTTGGTCCGGCAAGGCGCGCGGCGTCGGCCGCGGAAAAGGAGCAACGTGCGGCGATGCTGACACTCGTGCGCCTCGGCTGGGGCCAGGAGAACGCGGCTTTTCGCCAACTTTTCACGTCGCGATTTATTCCGGGCGCAACCAGGGAACAGGCCGATTGGTTCAATGAGCTGCAACGGATCGCGACCTCGCCCGAAGACGCGGTGCGGAACATAACCGTGCAGGGCGATGTGGATGTGAGCGCCTTGCTGTCCCAGGTTGCCGTCCCGACCCTTGTCATGCATTCGCGCGACGACGCCGCCGTACCGTTCGATCAAGGGAGACGGCTCGCCGCGGGAATCCCGGGAGCGCGGTTCGTGCCGCTACCGAGTCGTAATCATGTTATCTTTGAAGATGAGCCCGCCTTCCCCCGATTTTTGCAGGAAATGAAAACGTTCCTCGCGAGCTAGGGCGTGAACCCATAAGTCTGGGCCGACAGGGGCCTGCGAACTTCCGCTCCCGGGCCGAAACGGCCATTGCATTCCGATCGCTGAATGTCGCAAAAGTGCCACAAGCGGAAGAGTGCCAATAGCCGACTCCCAGATGGAGCCCCGAAGGCCGAACTCAGTCGAACTTGAAGTCACCCGCGCGGCATAGCTTCAGGCACGCTTCGGCAGCGGCGCTATCGTAGATGCGTCCGTTTCCCTGTTCGATTTCTGCTAAGGCAATATCGATGCCGAGCGCCGGACGATAGGGTCGATGGGAGGTCATCGATTCGACGACGTCGGCGACGGCGAGAATCTTGGCTTCCACGAGCATCTGCTCCCCCTTCAGGCCGTCCGGATAGCCTGAACCGTCGACGCGCTCATGGTGTTGGCGCACGATCTGCGCTATCGGCCATGGAAAGTTCACCGCCTTCAATATGTCGTAGCCTGCCCGCGGATGTTCCTTGAGCAACTCGAACTCCGCAGCCGAAAGCTTTCCCGATTTGCTCAAGATTTCCGCAGGAACACGGATCTTGCCTAGGTCATGGATGAGTCCGGCAAATTTGATGCCTTCGACTTGCACCTCCGACAGCCCCATCTCCGTGGCAATCGCAACCGCCAGCTCCGCCACGCGCCGCTGGTGACCCGCCGTGTAGGGATCGCGCACTTCCACGGTGCTGGCGATCACCCCGATCGTCGCCTCTACGCTCTGCCGCAGCGCCGCCTCCGCTTTCCTTCGGTCAGTTATGTCCCGGAGCGAAGCCAGCCCAACATAGACGCCGCCGTAGAGTATCGTTCGAAAAGAAATCTCTACCCAGAAGAGATGTCCATCCTTTGCCTTGCAATGCCATTCAAATCGCTGCGGCAACCCGGATCGCGCCGATTCGAACCGCTCGAGAGCGTCTCTCTGCGTATACGGGTGGATGCCGGACGAGAGCGTCCCGATATCGCATCCTACGAGTTCGCTCCGGCTATAGCCGAACATTGCACAGCCGGTTTCATTGACATCGATGAATTTGCCGACGCTGGCGTCGAACACAAAGATTCCGTCGCTGACCGAGTCGAAAATCGTGCGAAACCTCTCCTCGCTGTTGCGAAGGCTGTCAACTGACAGTTTGTGCTCGGTGACGTCCGCGCCCGAGCTAAGCGTGGCAATGATTGAGCCTTTGTCGTCTTTGATCAGCGTGTTGTGCCATGCGATCATCCTCTCGCCCCCTGTCTTGGTCAGGACAGGATTCTCATAATACTCGACGCCAGGGTCGTTTCCGCCAACGAGGCGAATAAAAACCTCCCTCATCGATTGCCGCAGGCGCTCGGGGATGCAAAGGTCGATCCATGATTTTCCGAGAACTTCGTCCGGGCTGTCATAGCCAAGAGTACGGCATCCCAGACGATTGATAAGAGCGACGGTCCCGTCGGCGCGCAGCACAAGGATCATCACGCCGGCGATGTCCAAATAGAGTTGCGCAGTGTCGCGCTCCCGCCTCGTTTGTTTCTGGCACTGCCGCAGTCGCTCTTTGGAGCCCCTTTGCTCGGTCACATCCATGAGATTGGCGATCAGGGCCGGACGGCCGTCGATTTCCATGACCGCGGCATGGATATCGACGTCGATGACAGAGCCGTCTTTTCGCTTTCCCTTGAACAAATACCCCGCACTCGACGCAACGCCCGTCAGGCGCCTTTCCATATTCAAGGCGACGAGGGAGCGGTCGCTGGCGGCGACCAGGTCGAGGGGCTTCATTCGATAGAGAAGTTCGTCTCTGGTGTACCCGAAAATCTCGGAGCATTTCGGGTTGATATAAATGAATCTGCCATCCTGAATGATGGCCATTCCGATCAGCGAGTGGTGGACGAGACCTTGAAATTGCGAGTCCGGCCGTCGCCGGTCATCCGGGAGGATTTGCTGGCGCAGCTCCGCTCCATAAGCGATATAGTTCGCGCGCCGCCGTTGTCTCATTTGCAATCGTAATGTCACATAAAAATAAATTATTGTTTAAGAAAAGGTAAACTTTTGTGCGGCGAAGGCCTGTGATGCGATCGAACGTTGCGACGCGTTTCGTCACTTTGGAGAAGAGCATTTTAGCGCTCAAGAAAATCGTGGGTGCTCCGTCCGCCGATCCGTGCGTTCGTGCATATTCTGACCGACTTATCAAGGGCCTGCGCAAGGCAGGGCTGCCCGAGGAGTGAGCGTTCGGCGATTTTCCGCCTGAACAAGGCGATACCGCATCCGACGACGTGACATAGGCAGGTCCGATTTGGGTCAAACACCTCGATTCCGTGATGTCCACTGTATGTCCGGTCAGCCGGTAATTCCGGAAATGCAGCGTTCCTATTGCCGACATTGCGCTGGCCATGATTCGAGCCTTCGAACAGGAGGCCAATTCACCAAGCTCGCGTCCGTCCGGATTTGCCTACGTGCTTTTGAGTCTGCGACCTAAAGGAGCGAGCCGTCCGGAATTGCCATTCGCGGGCAACTGGGAACTGCCCTTTTTGCTGCTACCCCGCCTCGGCGGGCGTGAATTCGATGAGCTCGGCACCCTCCTCGACCTGCTCGCCCACTTTGTAATGCACGCGCTCGACGCGCCCGTCGGCCGGGGCGGCGACGGTATGCTCCATCTTCATCGCCTCGATGAGGAGAAGCGCCGCGCCGCGCTTGACCTCCGCACCCTCCTTGGTCAGCACCTGCACCACCTTGCCCGGCATGGGCGCGGTGAGCCGTCCCTGCCCGGCTTCGAGCGCACTCGCGCCCGCCACGGGATCGACGAGCCGGAGGCGGTAGCGCTCGCCTTCCAGGAAAAGGGCGATCTCGAAGCCCTGGCGCGCCAGGCGCGCATGCAGCTTCACGCCGGCGAGCTCGGCATGAAGGCTGCCGTCCTCCGCGAGGCTGCCGCGCGCGACGATGCTCCCGCCCGGAAGCTCGATCTCGTAGCCCCGGGGGCGGTAATGGACCGTGAGCGCTACCTCGCGCTCGCCATCCTTGAGGCGCAAGGACTGATGCCCGTCGTCGTTCATGCGCCAGCCGTCGGCGAGCGCCCAAGGGGAATGCGGGTCGGCCGAAAGCCGCGCCGCCGCTTGCGACGCGCGGGTTTGCTCGAGGCACAAGGCGAGAGCGGACAGCGCGAGCACCCGGTCGGGCGCCGGCCGCCCGTCGGGCAGCAATGACGCGCGATGGCGCTCGATGAAGCCCGTGTCGAGCTCGGTCGCGGCGAAGGCCGGGTGCGCCGCGAGCCTGCGCAGGAAGCCGATATTGGTCGCCACGCCCGCGACCTCGCATCGCCCGAGTGCGGCCGCCAGCAACCGGCGCGCGGCCTCGCGGTCGCGGCCCCAGGCGATGAGCTTGGCGAGCATCGGGTCGTAATGGATCGAGACCGCGTCGCCCTCCTCCACGCCGCTGTCGATGCGCAAGCCGGCTCCCTCTGCGGGAAAGCGCAGATGCCAGAGCCGGCCCGTCGCCGGCAGGAAGCCGCGCTCGGGATCCTCGGCATAGAGCCGCGCCTCGATGGCATGGCCGGAGACGCCGAGCGAGGTCTGCGCGAGCGGCAGAGCCTCGCCCGCCGCGACCCGGAGCTGCCATTCGACCAGGTCCTGGCCGGTGATCATCTCGGTCACCGGATGCTCGACCTGAAGCCGCGTGTTCATTTCCATGAAATAGAAGCGTCCGTCCGGCGCCATGATGAACTCGACAGTGCCGGCGCCTCGGTAATCGATGGCGCGCGCCGCCGCGACCGCCGCCTCGCCCATATCGGCGCGCCGCTTCGGCGCGAGCCCGGGGGCCGGCGCCTCCTCGATCACCTTCTGATGGCGGCGCTGGATCGAGCAGTCGCGCTCGAAGAGATGCAGCGCATTGCCATGCGCGTCGGCGAAGACCTGGATCTCGATATGGCGCGGGCGCAGGAGATAGCGCTCGAGCAGCAGGCGGTCGTCGCCGAAGGCGGACGCCGCCTCGCGCCGCGCCGAATCGAGCGCCGCCGCGAGACCATCCGGGCTCTTCGACGACGCGCATGCCCTTGCCGCCGCCGCCGGCCGAGGCCTTGACCAGCACGGGGTAGCCGATCTCCGCGGCCGCGGCGCGGAAGCTCGCCTCGTCCTGCGCCGCCTCGTGATAGCCGGGCACCACCGGCACGCCCGCTTGCGTCATCAGCCGCTTGGCCTCGCTCTTCGATCCCATGGCGCGAATGGCGGCGGGCGGCGGGCCGATGAAGACGAGGCCGGCGGCGAGGCAGGCCTCGGCGAAGGCCGCGTTCTCGGCGAGGAAGCCGTAGCCGGGATGGACCGCCTGGGCGCGCGCGGCAAGCGCCGCCTCGATCAGCGCTTCGATGCGAAGATAGCTCTCGCGCGCCGGGGCGGGGCCGATCGCGCGCGCCTCGTCCGCCAGCCGCACATGACGCGCCTCGGCGTCCGCTTCGGAATAGACCGCGACCGCGCTTATGCCGAGCCGGCGCGCCGTTCGGATGATGCGGCAGGCGATCTCGCCGCGATTGGCGATCAGGATTTTATCGAACATGCGGCGCCTTCTCCGTCGCCCTCACAGCCGCCGCCGCTCACGGTCGCGGCCATAGGCGATAATCTCCGAGAAGCCGAAGAGCAACAGCAGCACGCCGCTCACGATCTGCAGCGCCGCGATGACGCGGGTCAGGCTCGTCGCCGGAACGATGTCGCCGTAGCCGACCGTGCTGAGCGTCACGATCGAGAAATACAGCGCCTCGGGAAAGCTCACATGCTTCAAGGCGCCGTCGATGCGGAAGAGCGGCTCCACGGACAGCCGGTCGACGATGCGATAGCAGGCGCCGAAGACGATGACGAGCAGCGAATAGAAGGTGAGGAAGGCGAAGGCCGGAACCACGAGGCGCGAAATGCGGCCGAAGAACTCCTCGAACAGAAGGCCCGTGTCGAGGAGGAAGGTCGAGACGTCGCTGCTCACCAGCAGCACGATCGCGGCGATCGCCGCCATGGCGAGGAGGACGGCGACATCGTAGCCGGCCGGCCCCAGGCCGAGGCCCGGCACGAGGAAGCTCGACGCGCCGATCGCGCCCACCGGCAGAAGCCAGAGCAGCACATTGGCGAAGCGCCGTTCACCCTGCAAATGGGTCGCCGTCACGATCGCGCGGATCGTGGCGCGCCGCCAGACGGCGCCGAGCAGGAAGGCGGCGATGGGCAGCGCGAAGGCCACGAGCAGCACTTCGAAATGGGCCGGCGCGAAATTCGCCTCGACGAAGAAGACGAAGATGCAGGCATAGACGGCGAGGAAGTTGGCGAAGGCGATCGAGAAGAAGCGGCTGCCAGGGAAGAGTCGAAAGAAGACGATCGTGCTCACCAGCACGCTCGACAACATGACCAGCACGAAGCCGTTGACCACGTCGGTCACGGCGACGCTGACGAGCAGGATCAGCGTCGCGGTGAAGGCGAGGGCGGCGAGCCAATGGCGGTCGGGGCGCGCCATGCGGGCTACATCCGGAAGACGCCGAAGCGCGTCGCCTCGACGGGCGCGTTGAGCGCGGCGGAGAGCGCCAAGCCGAGCACGCGCCGCGTGTCGCGCGGGTCGATGACGCCGTCGTCCCAGAGGCGCGCGCTCGCATAATAGGGATGGCCCTGCGCCTCGAACTGGTCGCGGATCGGCTGCTTGAAGGCCTCGATCTCCTCCGTCGACCAGCGCCCTCCCTGCGCCTCGATATTGTCGCCGCGCACGGTCGCGAGCACGCTCGCCGCCTGCTCGCCGCCCATCACCGAGATGCGCGCGTTGGGCCACATCCAGAGGAAGCGCGGGCCATAGGCGCGGCCGCACATGGCGTAGTTGCCGGCGCCGAAGCTGCCGCCGATGATGACGGTGAATTTCGGCACGGCGGCGCAGGCGACCGCCGTCACCATCTTGGCGCCGTCCTTGGCGATGCCACCCGCCTCGTATTTTCGTCCCACCATGAAGCCGGTGATGTTCTGCAGGAAGACGAGCGGAATGCCGCGTTGGGCGCAGAGCTCGATGAAATGCGCCGCCTTGAGCGCCGATTCGGAGAAAAGAATGCCGTTATTGGCGACGATGCCGACCGGATAGCCGTGGATATGGGCGAAGCCGCAAACGATGGTGGGACCGTAAAGCTGCTTGAATTCGTCCAGCACCGAGCCGTCGACGATGCGCGCGATCGCCTCGCGCGCATCATAGGGCTTGCGCGGATCGGCCGGCACGACTTCGTGGATCTCGTCGATGTCGTGGCGCGGCGCCATGGGCTCGCGCAGCTCGAGGGCGACGCGCTTCGGCCGGTTGAGATTGGCGACGATGCGGCGAGCGAGGGCCAAGGCATGCAGATCGTTCTGGGCATAATGGTCGGCGACGCCGGAGACGCGCGTGTGGAGATCGGCGCCGCCCAGCTCCTCGGCGCTCACCACCTCGCCCGTCGCCGCCTTCACGAGCGGCGGCCCGCCCAAGAAGATGGTGCCCTGGCCGCGCACGATGATCGTCTCGTCCGACATGGCGGGGACATAGGCCCCGCCCGCCGTGCAACTCCCCATCACGACGGCGATCTGCGGCACGCCGGCGGCCGACAATGTGGCTTGATTGTAGAAGATGCGGCCGAAATGGTCCCGGTCGGGGAAGACCTCGTCCCAGCTCGGCAGATGGGCGCCGCCCGAATCGACGAGATAGAGGCAAGGGAGGCGGTTCTCCCGCGCGATCTCCTGGGCGCGGACATGCTTCTTCACCGTCATGGGGAAGTAGGTGCCGCCTTTCACCGTGGCGTCGTTGGCGACGATCACGCAGTCGCGGCCCTCGACCCGGCCGATGCCCGTGATGATGCCGGCCGAGGGCACCTCGCTTTTATACATGCCATGCGCCGCGAGCTGGCTGAGCTCGAGGAAGGGCGACCCGACGTCGAGCAGCGCGCGCACCCGCTCGCGCGGCAGGAGCTTGCCGCGAGCGAGATGCTTCTCGCGCGCGGGCGCGCCGCCGCCTTCCTTGACGGCGGCGACCTGCGCCCGCAGATCGGCCACGAGCGCGCGCATCGCCTCCGCGTTGCGGCGGAATTCCTCGGATCGCGGGTCGAGCGCGGAGGCGAGCTGGCTCATGCGGCCCTCCAGAGCCGTTCTTGGACGACCCTTATAGCCCGGGGGGCGGCGCTTGGCACGGGCGGCGCGGACAGGCCGGCGACGGCCCCGCGATCTACTTTTCTGTCGGCTTCCCTTCTGCAGGCGGCAGGCGCGCGCGGCGTGGCGGACACGACATGCGGCGCTTGAAATCTCGCTGAAATATTTGACCTGGTTCGAATCATCAGCTAGCTTATAAATTGACGCGCCAGTGATGTTGCGCGCCGCTGTTCTGGCAAGCCGGCCGCGCTCTTTCGCGGATGTCGCGGGCATTAATCGGCGAAATCCGGCTCTCGCGCCGGGTGGTGGAGTGTCTGCCATGGGCCGGTGCGTCGTCTTGCATATTCAAGAGAAATGGCTGGAGCGGCTTTTGCTGGACGCTCTGGCCGCCTGGGGTTTCGACGCCAAGCTGTCCAGCGCGGCGCCTGCGGCGGAAAAAGTGGGCTTGCGGATCGTCGAGCTGCCGGAGCGGCCGGAAAAGATCGTCGAGCTGCTGCATGGCATCCAAACCTCGCGCGCAAACGAGATTCCGCTGATCGGGATCGTCGGCAACGAAGCCAGCCTGCCTACGGCGCTGACCTATGGCGCCTCGGCTTGCCTGCCATTGCCCATCGATCTCGAGCAGCTCAAAGGCGCCGTCGAGGGTCTGGGCATCGACCTCGCGCTCACCAGGGAAGCTCGCTCCCGTCGTAACTGAGGAAGCGGCCATTGTCGGCAGGGGTGAGGCGCGCGATCACTTTGCGCATCCCGGCGATGCTGGTGGCGGGATCGAGCGTCGCGCCGGCGCCGCCCATGTCGGTGCGCACCCAGCCCGGATGGAACAGCACGCCGGTGATGCCGTGCCGCGCGAACTCGGGCGCGAGCGACTTCACCCCCATATTGAGCGCGGCCTTGCTCATGCGGTAGGGATAGGCGCCGCTCGAGGCTTGCGCGATCGATCCCATGATGCTGGTGATGAAGACCATGACGCGGCGGCGGCTGGCGGCGACTGGCTTCAGGAAGGCGCTGGCCAGCTTGAGCGGTGCGATCGAATTGAGCCGGAGAACCTCAAGCCATTGGTCATAGGGAATATTCTCGACCGCGCTGTCGCGCGGGCCATAGGTGCCCGCGTTGTTGACAAGAAGATCGATCGCCTCCGCGCCCAGCGCCTTGGCGAGCGCCGCGACCCGCGCCTCGTCGCATGGATCGAGCCGGTGGATCGTCACGTCGCCCTTGATCGCCTTGAGCGCGCCCGCCTTGGCCGGATCGCGCAGGCAGGCATGGACGCGCCAGCCCTCGGCCGCATATTGCCGGGCGAATTCGAGGCCGAGCCCCCGCCCCGCTCCCGTGATCAGTACGCTCGGCATCATGATCGCCGCTGCTTTGCCGGCGGCGTGCCCACCCGCCCGCCCTTCGATTCGCGCGCCGCCTCGCGACGACGTTCTGCGATAAAGGCTTCGGACGAACCGCCCTTCTTCTGCAAATATGGAGCCGCCAGTTTCTGGGCCCGCCGAAGCCGCGCTTCGCGGCTCTCGCGCCGGACCATGCCGTCATCGTCCTTGGACATCGCGCACCTTCCCTCTTCGCCGCTATTTCACCGCGTCTCCTCGAACAGCTCGCGGCCGATCAGCCAGCGCCTGATCTCCGACGTGCCGGCGCCGATCTCGTAGAGCTTCGCGTCGCGCAGGAGCCGACCTGTCGGGTAGTCGTTGATATAGCCGTTGCCGCCGAGCAGCTGGATGGCGTCGAGCGCGATCAGGGTGGCCTTCTCGGACGCATAGAGGATAGCGCCCGCCGCGTCCTTGCGCGTGGTGCGGCCGCTGTCGCAGGCGCGCGCCACGGCATAGACATAGGCGCGGCTCGCGTTCATCGTCGTGTACATATCGGCGAGCTTGCCTTGCACGAGCTGGAAGCTGCCGATCGGCTGGCCGAACTGCGAGCGCTCGTGAACATAGGGCGTCACCACGTCCATGCAGGCCTGCATGATGCCGAGCGGCCCGGCGGCGAGCACGGCGCGCTCGTAGTCGAGCCCGCTCATCAGCACATGAACGCCCTCGTTGACCGCGCCCAGGATGTTCTCCTCCGGCACCTCGCAATCCTGGAACACCAGCTCGCCGGTGTCCGAGCCGCGCATGCCGAGCTTGTCGAGCTTCTGCGCGGTCGAGAAGCCCTTGCTGCCGCGCTCGACGATGAAGGCGGTGATGCCGCGAGGCCCCGCCGCCGGATCGGTCTTGGCATAGACGACCACGACCTCGGCGATCGGGCCGTTGGTGATCCACATCTTGCTGCCGTTGAGGATATATCGGTCGCCCTTCTTTTCGGCGCGCAACCGCATGCTCACCACGTCGGAGCCGGCGCCGGGCTCGCTCATGGCGAGCGCGCCCACATGCTCGCCCGAGATCAGCTTGGGCAAATAGCGCCGCTTCTGCGCCGCGCTGCCGTTGCGGCGGAGCTGGTTGACGCAGAGGTTGGAATGGGCGCCGTAGGAGAGCCCGACCGAGGCCGAGGCGCGGCTGATCTCCTCCATCGCGACGCAATGTTCGAGATAGCCCATGCCGGCGCCGCCCCATTCCTCCTCGACCGTAAGGCCGAGCACGCCGAGCGCGCCGAGGGCGGGCCAAAGATCGCGCGGAAATTCGTTCGTCCTGTCGATCGCGTCGGCGCGGGGCGCCACCTTGTCCTCGGCGAAGCCGCGCACGGTCGCGCGCAGCATGTCGGCGGTTTCGCCGAGGCCGAAATCGAAGCTTGGCGGCTGGTTCGAGATCATTTTCTCCTCCGTGCGGGCCTCGCACCCAGTCTAGACCGGAACCGCCGCGGCGCAACGCGCGCCCGCGCCGAGCTCCCTCTCAGCGCGCTTCCGGCGGCCTTTCGTCGTCGCGGCCGTCGAGCTGCATGAGGGTGGCGAGTGCCGTGGCGACCAGGGTCTCGCGCCCCGAAGCAACTGCCGAGACCCGCGCCTCCGCGACCGACAGCGTGCGACCCGGCTTGACGACTCGCCCGCGCGCCACGAGCCGCTCGGCCGCCGCCGGCGCCAAGAAATTGATCTTGTATTCGATCGTCAGCACCGTCGCCTCCGCGGGCATCAGGCTGAAGGCGGCATAGCCGCAGGCGTTGTCGGCGATCATGCCGACCAGCCCGCCATGGATGAAACCATGCTGTTGCGTAAGATCGTCGCGGTAATCGAGCTCGATCTCGACCGCGCCGGGCGTGACAGCCGTCAGGCGGGCGCCGATCAGCGCCATCGCCTTCTGGCGCGCAAAGCTGCCGCGTACGCGTGCCGCATAGTCGGGATTGCGCGGCTCGAAGACCTCCATCCGGGCCCTAGCGCGCGCGGGCGCGCTTGGCGGACGCGGGTTTGGCCTTCTGCGCGCGGTCCTGCGCGTCGACTACGGCGACGGCCGTCATGTTGACCACGCCGCGCGCGGTGACCGAGGGGGTCAGGATATGGGCGGGCCGCGCGGCGCCGAGCAGGATCGGCCCGACGCTCAGCCCGTCGCCCATCGCCTTCACCATGTTGAAGGCGATGTTCGCGGCGTCGACGCTCGGCATGACGAGGAGATTGGCGCGGCCCTTGAGCCCGGCGTCGGGGAAGAGACGCGCGCGGATCTCGTCGGAGAGCGCGGCATCGGCGTTCATCTCGCCCTCGACCTCGAGCTCCGGATGCCGGCCATGGAGGATGGCGACGGCGTCGCGCATCTTGACCGCGGCCGGCGTCTCGGCGCTGCCGAAATTCGAATGCGAGAGCAGCGCCGCCTTGGGCTCGATGCCGAAGCGCCGCACGCCTTCGGCCGCCATCAAGGTCATGTCGACCACCGCCTCGCTGTCGGGTTCCGGGTTCACGTAGGTGTCGCAAATGAAATAGGTGCCGGTCGGCAGGATCAGGAGGCTCATCGCCGCGAGCTGGCGGCAGGAAGGCCGCCGGCCGATCACGTCGCGCACATGGCGCAAATGTCCGTCATAGCGCCCGACCGTGCCGCAGATCATGGCGTCGGCCTCGCCCTTGGCAAGCATGAGTGCCGCGATGACGGTGGTGCTGGTGCGCACCACCGTGCGCGCCACGTCGGGCGAGACGCCGCGGCGGCCCATGAGGGCGTGATAGCTCGTCCAATAATCCTTGTAGCGCGGATCGTCCTCCGGGTCGCAGAGCTCGAAATGCGTGTCAGGCTGCAGCCGGAGCCCGAGCGCGCGCAGCCGCGACTTGATCACGCGCGGCCGGCCGACGAGGATGGGGCGCGCCAGCCCCTCGTCCACCACCACCTGCACGGCGCGCAGCACGCGCTCCTCCTCGCCCTCGGCATAGACCACCCTTTGCGGCGCCTGGCGCGCGCGCTCGAAGACGGGCTTCATGGCGAGGCCCGAGCGGAAGGCGAATTGCGAGAGCCGCTGGCGGTAAGCGTCGAAATCCGCGATGGGGCGGGTGGCGACGCCGCTCGCCATCGCCGCCTTCGCGACGGCCGGCGGCAGCTCGATCACGAGCCGGGGATCGAAGGGGCGCGGGATGAGATTGTCGGGCCCGAAGCCCGCCTGCTCGCCGCCATAGGCCTTCACCACCACCTCGGAAGGCTCCATGCGGGCGAGCTCGGCGAGGGCGTGGACGCAGGCGATCTTCATCTCCTCGTTGATGGCGACCGCGCCCACGTCGAGCGCGCCGCGGAAGATGAAGGGAAAGCAGAGCACGTTGTTGACCTGGTTGGGATAGTCCGAGCGGCCGGTCGCGATCACCGCGTCGGGGCGCGCCTCGCGCGCGAGCTCGGGCAGTATCTCGGGCACCGGGTTGGCGAGCGCCAGGATGAGAGGCCGCTCGGCCATGCGCTTCACCATCTCCGCGGTCAGGACCCCGGGCGCGGAGAGGCCGAGGAAGATGTCGGCGCCGTCGATCACCTCGTCGAGGCGGCGCGCCGGAATGTCCTTGGCGTAGCGCAGCTTGCGCGCGGTCATCTCCTCCTTCCGCCCGGGATGGACGAGGCCCAGCCGGTCGAGCAGATAGACGTTCCGCTCCTTGAGCCCGAGGCTCACCAGGAGATCGAGGCAGGCGATGCCCGCGGCACCCCCGCCCGTCGAGACGAGCCTCACCTTGTCGAGGCGCTTGCCGACCACGCGCAGCCCGTTGGTGATCGCGGCGGCGACGATGATCGCCGTGCCGTGCTGATCGTCATGCAGCACGGGGATCTTCATGCGCGCGCGCAGCGCCTCCTCGATCTCGAAACATTCCGGCGCGCGGATATCCTCGAGGTTGATGGCGCCGAAGGTGGGCTCCAGGCTGGCGATGATCTCGATCAGCTTCTTCGGGTCGGTCTCGGCGATCTCGATGTCGAACACGTCGATGCCCGCGAACTTCTTGAACAGCACCGCCTTCCCTTCCATCACCGGCTTGGCGGCGAGCGGCCCGATCGACCCGAGGCCGAGCACGGCGGTGCCGTTCGTGATCACCGCCACCAGATTGGCGCGGCTCGTCAGGCTGGCCGCCTCGGCGGGGTCGGCCACGATCGCGTCGCAGGCGGCGGCGACGCCCGGCGTATAGGCGAGCGCCAGATCGCGCTGGTTGGCGAGGGGCTTGGTCGCGACGATGCCGAGCTTCCCCGGAACGGGGCGGCGGTGATAGTCGAGCGCGGCTTCCTTGAGGTCATCCGACATCGCGTCCTCCTGCGCCGCGCGAGATCATCGGCGGCCCTCAAGATCGCTTCCCGGGGCGGCCTTGATTTCGGAGACTACCATGCAACGGCAAGGCCCGCCTCTTGCGAAGGCGGGCCTTGTCGCGATCTTGCCGTTGTCACGCTCTTGCAGGTGTCACGCTCTTGCAATGGTGCGGTCGAGAAGACTCGAACTTCCACGGGGTTGCCCCCACAGCGACCTCAACGCTGCGCGTCTACCAGTTCCGCCACGACCGCATTTCGTTTCGCGCAAATCTCGCCGCGCCGGCAGGCTTGCCATCGGCAGCCAGGGGGAATAGCAAATCACCTAGGGCAGATCAAGGGCGGCGGCGCGGCATGGACGAGATCGAATGGACCGTCTCGGACGAGCCGGTGGGCTACGAGAGCGCCGTCGCCGCCATGGAGGCGCGCGTCGCCGCCATTCGCGAGGGCCGTGCCAAGGAGCAGGTCTGGCTGCTCGAGCATCCGCCGCTCTATACCGCCGGCACCAGCGCGCGGCCGTCGGACCTCCTGCTCCCCGCGCGCTTCCCGGTTCATCGTAGCGGCCGCGGCGGTCAATTCACCTATCACGGGCCCGGCCAGCGCGTCGCCTATGTCATGCTCGATCTCGGCCGGCGCGGCGGCGATCTCCGCGCTTATGTTCACGCCCTCGAGGAATGGATGATCCGCGTTCTCGCGCGCTTCAACGTCGTGGGCGAGCGGCGCGCGGGACGCATCGGCATCTGGGTGCCGCGCGGCGGCGGCCGGGAGGACAAGATCGCCGCCATCGGCGTGCGCGTGCGCCATTGGATCAGCTATCACGGGGTCGCGCTCAATGTCGATCCGGCGCTCGATCATTTCGCCGGCATCGTGCCTTGCGGCGTGGCCGATGCGCGCTATGGCGTGACCTCGCTCGCGGCGCTCGGCATCCCCGTCACGATGGCGGAGGTCGATAGAGCGCTCGGCGAAAGTTTCGCCGACGCCTTCAAGCTTGAAGCGGCCTATTCGGTGGGCAGCTGACTGAAGCCGGGCTCGCCGTCGTCCTTGGCCTCGGCCGCGATGAGCCCGCTCACGCGCGCCGCCGGGGGACCGCGGCGGCAGGCCTCGACCATGCCGTCCACCACCGCGGCAGGGCCGACAAGCTGCGCCTCGACGCTGCCGTCGCGGCGGTTGCGCACCCAGCCGCGCAAGCCCCTAAGCTGGGCCTCCGCCGCCAGCCAATAGCGAAAGCCCACCCCTT
>CAWJFP010000020.1:0-23653 GCA_963842155.1 uncultured Pseudomonadota bacterium | reverse complement strand
GCACGCGGCCCTCGATCCTGCACGCGCAGGCATTTGATCGATATTTCGCTGGCCATGGAAAATCACCAATCGGCGCAACGCGGCGCTTACTCTCCCCACAAGAGCGGCGCCAGCGACGCCACCAGCAACGCGGCCATGCCGATGTTGAATGCGCGGAGCGAGCGTTCCGATTTGAGAAGCCTGGCGGCGCCCACGCCCGTCATGGTCCAGAACGCGATCGTGGGGAATGTGACGAGGAGGAATATGGCGGCAAGTACGAGCGCTTGAACATAGACTTCGGCGGCGGTCGTGTATGTCGCTATGGCGCTGAGCGCGGCTATCCAAGCCTTCGGATTCACCCACTGGAACAGCGCCGCCCGGAAGAAAGTGAGCGGCCGTCCCGCGTTTCGATCTTCGCGCATTGCCGAGTTGCCGGAGCCTCGCGACGGCGTGGCGGTAGCGATCTTGAAGGCAAGCCAGAGAAGGTAGATGGCCCCGACCCATTTCAGATTGTCGTGAACGGCCGGATAGGCGTGGAAAAGATCGCCGGCGCCCAGCGCCACGGCCACCATCATCGCCGGGAAGCCGATGGCGACGCCCAACATATGGGGGAGCGTGGCCCTGAAGCCAAATGTCGCGCCCGAGGAAGCGACCATGGCGTTGTTCGGCCCCGGCGTGGCGCACATCGCGACGGCGAATGCGACAATGGAGAGCAGCCAGGCAACGACGTCCGTATTCATGATCCGTCTTGGCACATGGTTGCCGCTCGTCGCGTCGCCGCTATTTGAACTCCAGGATCGGCTGGTCGACGGCCAGGCTGTCGCCGGGCTTGGCGTGGAGCTTGGCCACCACGCCGTCGCGCTCGGCGCGGAGGATGTTCTCCATCTTCATCGCCTCGACGACGGCGAGCTCCTCGCCGAGCTTGACCTCCTGCCCCTCCCTGACGGCGAGCGAGACGAGCAGGCCGGGCATCGGCGAGACGAGATAGCGCGAGCGGTCCGGCGGGACCTTTTTCGGCATGATCATGAGGAAGGCGGCGGCCTCGGGCGGCAGGGCGCGCGCCACGAGCTGCACCCCGCCTTGCGTCAGACGGTAGGCGAGGCCCTCGCGGTCGACCTGCATGATGAAGGGCCGGCCGTCGATCGTGCCGCGGAAGAGCGGCTCGCCGACGCGCCAGCTGCCGCGCAGCGCGCAAGCCGCGCCGTCGATCTCGAGGTCGTAGCCGCCGTCGGCAGGACGCAGCGTGACCTCGCGATGATCCTCGCCGAGCACGACGACAAGCCGGTCGGGCGGCTTCGTGGAGCGCCCCGGAAGCTGGCCGTCGATCGCGCCATCGCGCTCGGCCTCGCGGCGGCGCACGGCGGCGGCCACCGCGGCGAAGAGGCGCGGGTCCTCCGGCTCGAGCGTGGCGGGATCGAAGGAATCGCCGAACTCCTCGGCGATGAAGCCGGTCGAGAGCCGCCCCTCGGCGAAACGCGGATGACGCATGATCGCGGCGAGGAAGGGGATATTGTGGTTGAGGCCGCGGATGTAGAAGGCGTCGAGCGCCTCGCGCATGCGGCGGATGGCCTCGGCGCGATCGCCGCCGCCGGTGATCAGCTTGGCGATCATGGGATCGTAATAGACGGTGATCTCGCCGCCCTCATAGACGCCGCTGTCGATGCGCAGGTTAAGGCCGTCGGCCTCCGGCTCCCGGTAGCGCACGAGCCGGCCGATCGAAGGCAGGAACTTGCGGAAGGGATCCTCGGCATAGATGCGCGCCTCGATCGCCCAACCCTGCTGCCTGACGTCCTCCTGGCGGAAGGCGAGCCGCTCGCCGGCGGCGACGCGGATCATCTGCTCGACGAGGTCGATGCCGGTGACGAGCTCGGTCACCGGATGCTCGACCTGGAGGCGCGTGTTCATCTCGAGGAAGTAGAAATTGCGCTTGCGGTCGACGATGAACTCGACCGTGCCGGCCGAGCGGTAGTCGACGGCGCGGGCGAGCGCCACCGCCTGCTCGCCCATGGCGGCGCGCGTCTTGGCGTCGAGAAAGGGGCTCGGCGATTCCTCGATCACCTTCTGATGGCGACGCTGGATCGAGCATTCGCGCTCGCCCAAATGGAGGATGTTGCCATGGGCGTCGCCCAGCACCTGGATTTCGATATGGCGCGGCTCCTCGATGAATTTCTCGATGAACACGCGGTCGTCGCCGAAGCTGGATTTGGCCTCGCTGCGCGCCAGCCTGAAGCCTTCGCCCAGCTCGCGCTCGTCGCGCGCGACGCGCATGCCCTTGCCGCCGCCGCCGGCCGCGGCCTTGATCATCACCGGATATCCCACCTCGCGAGCGATCTTGGGCGGCCGCAGCGGCGTCGGCGATCACGTCGTTGTAGCCCGGCACCGTGCTGACCTTGGCCTTGAGCGCCAGGCGCTTCGATTCGATCTTGTCGCCCATGGCGGCGATGGCCGAGGGCGTGGGCGCGATGAAGACGACGCCCGCGTCTTCCAGTGCGCTCGCGAAGGCGGCGTTCTCCGAGAGGAAGCCGTAGCCGGGATGCACCGCCTGGGCCTTCGTCGCCTTGACGGCCTCGAGGATGCGCGCGATGTCGAGATAGCTCGCCACCGCCGGCGGCGGGCCGATCGGCACCGCCTCGTCCGCCTCGCGCACATGGAGCGCGTCGGCATCGGCCTCGGAATAGACCGCGACCGTCGCGATGCCCATGCGGCGCGCGGTGCGGATGACCCGGCAGGCGATCTCGCCCCGATTGGCGATCAGGATCTTCTTGAACATGGCCCTCCGGCCGCCAGACTGACCCCCGGCCGACAGCGCCTCTACGGGCGTTTCCGTCACGCATCAAGGCTTATAGCAGGGGCGATGCGGGCCGGGCCAGGGCCGACCGACAGGCGATTTCCGACGGTCCGCGCGGTTATTGCCAGGCATCTGTTGCGGATTAATCGCTGCGCGAGCTCAGTCCTCTCAAAAGTGTCGAACTCCATTAAGCTCAAAGGTGACCGTGAAGGCAGTGGGCATAACCGTGAGCGGCAGGTGGCGCATATGCTTCGAGTTTCGCCAAGGCGATGCCTATAACGTGGAAATAGCACAAAGGATGACGAACATGCCGCCCCTTGCGCATCCCGGCCGGCTTCTGCGACGCGAGCTCGAGGCCCGCGGCCTGAGCGCCAACCGCCTGGCCATCGACCTCGCGGTTCCTTCGGGCCGGATCACGGACATCCTCAATGACCGCCGCGCGATTACCGCCGACACCGCCGTAAGGCTCGGTCGCTATTTCGGCAATGGCCCGGAATTCTGGCTCGGCCTGCAGAGCCAGTACGAGATCGCCCGGGTCGAGCGCGAATACGGAGCCGACATCGCCCGTCGCGTGCGCAAGGCCGACGCGGCCTAGCCGATCACCCCTGCGGACCCGTCCATTCGGTAAGGTTCGAGCGCGGCGCGGCGCGGCGGACGGCCGGGGCCGGGCCCGCTTGCGTGCCGAGATAGAGGAAGCCCACGATCTGGTCGTCCTCCGCGAGGCCGAGCGCCTTCTTGACCCGCGGGTCGTAAGCGGGCGCGCCCGTCTTCCACATGGCGCCGTAGCCGAGCGCATGGGCCGCGAGGATGAGGTTCTGCGCCGCGGCGCCCACGGCGACGATCTGCTCGATGGCCGGGATCTTGAGGCTGTCGGTGAGATGGCGCCGCGGCCACCAGGATGAGCGGGGCGCGTTGCGGCTTCTGCCGCTCCTTCTCGAGGAGCGCCTCCGGCGCGTCGGGCTCGCGCGCGCGCAGGCTGGCCGACAGGAGATCGCCGAGCCGCGCCCGTGCCGGGCCGCGCACCGCTATGAAGCGCCAGGGCCTCAGCCTGCCATGGTCGGGCGCCGCGACGGCCGCCTCGAGCATGCGCCCGAGCGCCACGTCGTCGGGCGCCGGGTCGGTCAGCGCCACGGCGCTCGCGCGCGTGGTGAGCGCCGTCATTGCATCCATCTCTGCCGCCGCCTTTCGCTCGAAGTCCGGGCTGCCCCGTCCCGCTCCGTCAAATAGGGCCTCGCCGCGTCGCTGTAAACCCGAACCCGCCTGGTCTCGAATATCGGGGTTGACCCCGTCGAGGGCCTGTTCCTATATCGCCTCTCCGGATCGAGTGTCCCCGCTTCGGGCGCCTCCGGTCATCCTTTCGCGCCGCCCTGGAAAGTGCATGCGATGAACGACAAAGCGCCCGCACCGTCGCAGAACATGCCGACGCCGCCGGATCTGCATATGATGCGGCATTCCTGCTCGCATATCCTGGCGGCCGCGATCCACGAGATCTGGCCCCGCGCCAAGTTCGGCGTCGGCCCGGCGATCGAGAACGGCTTCTACTACGACGTCGAGCTGCCCGAGAGCATCAAGCTCGAGGATCTCGACCGCATCGAGCAGGGCATGCGGCGGCTGAAGAACAAGAAAGTGCCCTTCGAGCGCATGGAAATGCCGGTCGACGAGGCGATCGAGGTCATGCGCCGGCTCGGCCAGGACTACAAGGTCGAGCTGCTCGAGCTGCTCAAGGAGAAGGGCTCGACCGCCGTCGCCAAGGATACGGGCGACGACGATGCCGTCGGCGTCGCCACCGGGGCCGGCGGGGTCGAGGTCATCTCGCTCTACAAGACCGGCGACTTCATCGATCTCTGCCGCGGGCCGCATGTGGCGAACGCCGGCGAGATCGGGCATTTCAAGCTCACGCGGCTGGCCGGCGCCTATTGGCGCGGCGACGCGCGTAACCCGCAGCTCCAGCGCATCTACGGCATCTGCTTCCCGAGCAAGGAGGAGGTCGAGCACGCGCTCTGGCAGATCGAGCAGGCGCGCCTGCGCGACCATCGCAAGATCGGGCAGGAGCAGCAGCTTTTCGCCTTCTCGGCCGATGTCGGCGCCGGCCTGCCGCTCTGGTTGCCCAAGGGCATGGTGCTGCGCGACGAGCTCGAGTTCCTGGCCCAGCAGGAGGAGCGGCGCGACGGCTATTCGCGCGTCGCCACGCCGCAGATCACCAAGGAGGCGCTCTATTACCGCTCGCGCCATCTGCCCTACTACAAAGCCGACATGTATCCGCCGATCGACATCGAGGGCGAGAACTTCTACCTGCGCCCGATGAATTGCCCGCATCACCATCAGCTCTATCTCGCGGCCAAGCATTCCTACCGCGACCTGCCCATCCGCCTGGCGGAATACGGCCAGGTCTATCGCTACGAGCCCTCGGGCGCGCTTTCGGGCCTCATGCGGGTGCGCGGCTTCTGCCAGAACGACGCGCATATCTATTGCCGCTACGACCAGGCCAAGGACGAGTTCCTTCGCGTCATGCGGCTGCATGCGCGCTATTACGACCTGATGGGTATCAAGGAATATTACATGCGGCTCGCGCTGCCCGATCTCGAGAAGCTCGACAAATACGTCAACGAGCCGGCGCAGTGGCTGGCGGCGCTCGCGATCATCCGCCAGGCGATGAAGGAATCGGGCTATCCCTTCGTCGAGGCGGAGGGCGAGGCGGCCTTCTACGGCCCCAAGGTCGATTTCATGATCAAAAGCGCGATCGGCACGGAATACGCCATCTCGACCAACCAGCTCGATTTCCTCGCGACCGAGACCTTCGGCCTCTCCTATGTCGGCGACGACGGGGCGGAGCATCCCGTCTATGTCATCCACCGCGCCCCCTTGGGCAGCCATGAGCGCTTCGTCGCCTTCCTCATCGAGCATTTCGGCGGCGCCTTCCCGGTCTGGCTCGCGCCCATCCAGGCGCGCGTCATCCCCATCACCGACCGGCAGAACGACTATGCGCTGAGCGTACGCGATCGGATCCTCGCCGCCCCCGTGGTCAACGGCACGGCGGGGCTGCGCGTCGATGTCGACCAGTCGGCCGAGCGCATGCAGAAGAAGATCCGCAACGCCCAGAGCGAGAAGATCCCCTATATGCTGGTGGTGGGCGAGCGCGAGGCCGAAGCCGGCACCGTCGCGGTGCGCCTCAGGAGCGGCAAGGATCTGGGCGCGATGGCGCTCGAGCTGCTCATCGCGCGGCTCAAGCAAGAATCCGAGAGCCGCCAGGACCTGCCGGCCTGACGACGCGCGGCGCCGCGAAAAACCTGGGATGCCTAACTCATTCGGCTGAGATTTGCCGCAACGAAGCGCTGGCGCCTCGGCCGGAACGGGGGTAGGATTCTCGGGTCGGCCGGAGATATGGCCGATTTCCGGCTCTTAGCAAGAGGAGGAACGCAGTGAACATGGCAGAGCGGATCGATACCCTTAAGGCCAAGCATGCGGCCCTCGAGGCCGCCATCGAAGACGAAAGCAACCGCCCCCTGCCCGATAGCAGCAAAATCCACGAGCTCAAGCGACAAAAGCTGAAAATCAAGGACGAGATCGCGCAAATCAGCCGACATTAGCGCGCGCGTTCGAGCGATATCGTCCGCAAGGCCGATTCGGGCACAAGGCCCGAGTCGGGGCATAGCAAAACCGCCCCAGCGGGCATCAGGCCCGCCGCCGAGGCGGTTTAATTTTTTGCGCAGTTTATTTTTTGCGCGGCCGCCTTTCGCGCCTTTTACCCGATCTCGAATGCCGCCGACTTCAAGGCCTGACCGGCGTCACCACCATGCCCGAGACGCCAGAGGGCGCGGCATAGCCGGAAGACGGGGCGGCATAGCCGGCCTGGCGCGTGCTGCCGGAGATGACGATGTCGACGCGGCGGTTCTCGCGCTCGCGCACGTCGTCGCCGGTCTGCACCAGGGGATCGGTCTTGCCGACCCCGCGCATGGTGATCTCGTCGGCCGCCACGCCATGGGCGACCATGTAGTCGCGCACCGCCTCCGCGCGCTTGCGCGAGAGGGCCAGGTTGTAGCCGCCGGTGCCGACCGTATCGGTGGTGCCGACGATCTCGATCTGCGCGGCGCCCATGCGGCGCGCGGCGGCGATGGCCTTGTCCACGACCGGCCTGGCGTCCTCCGCGAGATGCGCCTTGTTGAAGCCGAAGAAGACGCGGAAGCTCTCGCGCTCGGGCAACGCCGCGACGGCGGGCGCCGGCGCCGCGGCCACCGCGGGCTGCGCGACATAGCCGTAGGCCGGCGCATAGGGCGGGTAATAGCCGTAAGGGTAATAGGGCCAATAAGCGGGATAGCCCCAATAGCCGGGGAAACCCCAGCCCCCGCCCCAACCGCCGTGCCAACCGCCCCAACCCCCGCCCCCGCCCCAACCGCCATGCCAGCCGCCGCCGCCCCAGCCATGCGCGGCCGAGGCATCCTTCGGCGCCAGCGCCAGGAGGCCCAAGGCGAGCGACGCCAGCAACCCGGCGCGCCACGCCGCTTCGAGCAGTTTCCGAGCCCAGTCCAACCGAGCCCAGTGCAATCGAGCCATGTCCGATCTCCTTCGTATCGGGAACAGGCCATCATCATAGCAAACGCAATATGAACGGGAGCCGACTAGGCCGCCGAAAATCAGAAAATCGTTGCCACCCCCGCATAAGCGGACAAGAACTTCTCGCGCAACATCATAAGTTGCGGTGGGGACGGTGACTGACCAGTTCTTCGAGCGCCCTATCCTGAACTCGCCCTACGAATATCCGGCCCAGCATTGGGAGCTGGATCAGGACGGGCAGCCGACCAACAGGATCATCGATGCCCGCCGGCGCTCGGAATTGATTACGCCGGTGCCGAAACCTAGGAAACGGCGGCGCGGCCAGGGTCAAACCGAGCTGCTGCTGGACAGCGGTGAAGGCCTTTCGACTGAGGACCAGGAATACAGCCGGACCCAGATCAACGAGATCAGGTCCTATGTTGAAAGTTGGCGTAATTTGCCCAGGCCCGACCAATGGCAGGTCACGCCGGAGACGGCGCGCCTTCTTCCGCATTGGCGTTCTCATCAGTTCCAGGGCGTTCGCCCCTTCTTTTGTCAGATGGAAGCCGTCGAAACGATAATCTGGCTGACCGAGGTTGTGCCGAAGCTCGGCGCGCGCGGCGCAAGGTTCTGGGAGCATATCAAGAGCGCAAACGAGCAGGCGAATCCCGGAGCTTCTGCGGCTCGCGCTTAAGCTCGCGACCGGCGCCGGAAAGACGACCGTCATGGCCATGCTGATTGCTTGGCACACCGTCAATGCGGCCAGCGCCATCCGAGGAAGCAAGCACTTCTCGCGCGGGTTCCTCATCATCATTCCCGGCATCACCATTCGCGACCGGCTTCGCGTCCTTCTACCCGAACGATCCGGAGAACTACTACGAGCACTCGCGAGATCGTGCCGAACGACATGCTCGGCGACATCGCACGGGCCAAGATCGTCATCACGAACTATCACGCCTTCAAGCGGCGCGAGCAGATGGAGCTCTCCAAGTATCGGCCGCTCGCTGCTCAAGGGCCACGGCCCCGAGCTCGAGACGATCGAGACCGAGGGCCAGATGCTCCGCCGCGTCATGTCCGATCTGATGGGATTGAAAAGCATCGTCGTGCTCAACGACGAGGCCCATCACTGCTATCGCGAGAAGCCGCAAGGCGGACGACGACGAAGAAGCTGAAAGGCGAGGAAAAGGAAGAGGCGAAGAAGAACAACGAGGCCGCGCGGCTGTGGATCTCCGGAATCGAGACGGTGAAGCGCAAGCTCGGCCTCCGGCCGTCTACGACCTCTCGGCGACGCCGTTCTTCCTGCGCGGCTCGGGCTATGCCGAGGGCACGCTCTTCCCCTGGACCGTGAGCGATTTCTCGCTGATGGATGCGATCGAGTGCGGCATCGTCAAGCTGCCGCGCGTTCCCGTCGCCGACAATATTCCCGGCGCCGACATGCCGATGTATCGGGAATCTCTGGGACGCATATCGGCAAGAAGATGCCGAAGAAGGGCCGCGGCAAATCCGGCAGACCTCGATCCGCTGGCTCTGCCGCCGAGCTCTACACCGCGCTCGAGGCGCTCTATGGGCATTACGTGAAGACCTTCGAGTCTGTGGGAGAAGGACGGCATCGAGGTGCCGCCGGTCTTCATCGTCGTCTGCAACAACACGGCGACGTCGAAGCTCGTCTACGACTACATCTCCGGCTTCCAGCGCAACCAGAGGACGGCACGTCGACTCTCGAGAAGGCCGGCTCGCCCTTTTCCGGAATTACGACGGATACGGCAATCGGCTGCCTCGTCCCCGCACGCTCCTGATCGACAGCGAGCAGCTCGAATCGGGCGAAGCGCTCGACAAGGACTTCCGCGAGATGGCGGCTGCCGAGATCGACCGTTTCCGCCGCGAGATCATCGAGCGCACCGGCGACAGCCGTGCGGCCGACACAATCTCCGACCAGGACCTTGCTGCGCGAGGTCATGAACACGGTCGGCAAGAAGGACCGGCTTGGCGAATCGATCCGTTGCGTCGTTTCGGTCTCGATGCTGACCGAGGGGTGGGACGCCAACACTGTCACGCATCGTTCTCGGCGTGCGCGCCTTCGGCACGCAGCTCCTCTGCGAGCAGGTCGTCGGGCGCGCGCTTCGCCGTCAGTCCTACGATCTCAATGAGGAGGGTCTGCTTCAACGTCGAGTATGCCGACGTGCTCGGCGTGCCGTTCGACTTCGCGGCCAAGCCCGTCGTTGCGCCGCCGTCACGCCGCCACGCGAGACGATCCTCGTCCAGGCCGTGCGGCCGGAGCGCGACGCGCTGGAGATCTGTCTTCCCGCGCGTCGAGGGCTACCGCGTCGAGCTTCCCGAGGAACGGCTCGAAGCCAAGTTCGGTCCCGATTCCGTCCTGCAGTCTGACGCCGGACCTCGTCGGTCCTTCGAAGACGAAGAACCAGGGCATCATCGGCGAGGGCGTCGATCTCACGCTCGAGCATCTCAAGGAGATGCGGCGCTCGACGATCCTCTTCCATCTCGCGACGCACCTGCTCTACCGGAAATTCCGCGACCCCGGCGAGGCAGCCGAAGCTGCATCTCTTCGGCCAGCTCAAGCGCATCGCGCGGCAATGGCTCGACGGCGGCTATCTGAAATGCTCGGGCGGCACCTATCCCGCGCAACTCCTCTATCAGGTAATCGCGGACATGGCCTGCGAGCGCATCAAGGCCGCGATCACCGAGACGCTCGCCGGCGACCGGCCGGTCAAGGCGATCCTCGATCCCTACAACCCGACCGGCTCGACGAGCTACGTCAGGTTCACGACCTCGAAGGACGACACGCTGGCAAGACCGATCCGCGCAAATGCCACGTCAACTGGGTCATCTGCGATTCGGATTGGGAGGCCGAGTTCTGCCGCGTCGCGGAGGCGCACCCGCGCGTGCGCGCCTACGTGAAGAACCAGAACCTCGGTCTTCGAGGTGCCCTATCTTCATGGGCCGACGCCCAAGAAGTATCTGCCCGACTTCATCGTCGCAGATCGATGACGGCCACGCCGATCCGCTCAACCTCATCGTCGAGATCAAGGGCTATCGCGGCGAGGACGCCAAGGAGAAGGCGAACACGATGCGCGCCTATTGGGTGCCGGGCGTCAACAATCTCGGCAAGTTCGGGCGCTGGGCGTTCGCCGAGTTCACGTCGGTCTACGACATCGAGGCCGACTTCAACGCGTTGATCGATTCGCTTTCGGCGAAGAAAGCGGCGTGAGCGGACGCATGGCCAAGAAGACCATCGACGTCGAGGCGCTGAAGCATAAGGAGGCGAAGCGCAAGAACATCCCGACGGCCGAATTTGAATCGGTGATGGAGGCCGAGGAGAAAAGCCCCGTCCGCATCGCCTATGAGCGCCGCAATCGCGATCTCGACCCGCAGCTCGTCTGGCGCGGCAAGGACGAGCAGGACTGGTCCGACCTCGTCGTCCAGGCGCCGCCGCTCTACATCCAGGAGAAAATCCACCCCAAGGTCCTGGTCGACGATCTGATGCGGCAGAGCAAGGCGCGATCGAAGCAGGCCGCGCCCGACACGCCCGACCTCTTTGCCGACTTCAACGGCCTGCCGGACGAAGAGGCAAAGACCGAGTTCTACCAGCACGACGCCAACTGGTCGAACCGCATGATCCTCGGCGACAGCCTGCAGGTCATGGCGAGCCTCGCCGAGCGCGAGGGGCTGCGCGGCAAGGTGCAATGCATCTATCTCGACCCGCCCTACGGCATCAAGTTCAACTCGAACTTCCAATGGTCCACCACGTCACGCGACGTGAAGGACACGAAGGACAATCTGAGCCGCGAGCCCGAGCAGGTGAAGGCCTTCCGCGACACCTGGCGCGACGGCATCCACTCCTACCTCACCTATCTGCGCGACCGACTCACCGTGGCGCGCGACCTTTTGCATGAGACCGGCTCGATCTTCGTGCAGATCGGGGATGAGAATGTGCACCGCGTCCGCGCGATGATGGACGAGGTGTTCGGCGAGGAAAATTATATTGCCCAAATTGTATTCTTGAAGACTGCGGGTGCCACGTCCGAATTCTTACCTGGAACCTATGACGTTCTCCTGCTTTACGCACGCTCGCGGGCACGTCTGAAGTTCCGCGTGCCATTGACGACCAAAAAGATCGGTGGTGTTGGCGGGGGCGCTTACCGACGGCTTCGCGCGGCGGATTTATCGTCTAGAGCGCTTACGGCACTCGAGCTCAACGGCACCGTGCCATTGCCCGCAGAGAGCCGCGTGTTCCGTGTAGACAACCTTACTAGTCAGAGCGTTGGACGCGATAAGGGAGAAGGGTCGGCTTCATGGTTCTCGGTTCAATTCGAGGGGCGCCCATTTCGACCGTCTGATAAGGTTCGCTGGAAAACGAACCATGAAGGCATGGCACGGCTTCTTAAGGCTGGAAGACTTAGTTCAACCGGGAACGGTCTATATTACGTCCGGTATTTCGATGATTTCTCTGCATTTCAAGAAGATGATGTTTGGACGGACACTGGAATCGCAGGGTTCGCCTCCGACAAGAGATATGTTGTCGAAACGTCCACAAAGGTCATCGAACGCTGCCTCCTCATGACCACCGATCCCGGTGATCTTGTGCTTGACCCGACCTGTGGGTCCGGGCACGACCGCCTATGTCGCCGAGCAATGGGGTCGACGGTGGATCACCATCGATACCTCGCGCGTGGCGCTCGCGCTTGCCCGCGCCCGCATTATGGGCGCGCGTTATCCCTATTACTTGCTGGCTGATAGCCCCGAGGGCCAACGCAAGGAGGGCGAGGTCACGCGCTCACCGCCCAAGGAGGCGCCCACGCATGGCGACATCCGGCTAGGCTTCGTCTATGAGCGCGTGCCGCATATCACGCTCAAATCCATCGCCAACAATGCAGAGATCGACGTGATATGGGAGAAGCGGCTAGCAACGATGGAGCCGTTGCGCGCTACCCTGAATGCGGCGCTCATGCAATCCTGGGAAGAATGGCAGGTTCCGCGCGAGGTCGAGGCGAAGTGGCCGGCGAAGGCGAAAGAGCTTCACGCCGAATGGTGGCAGGCGCGGACAGCGCGGCAGAAGGAGATCGACGCCTCGATCGCCGCCAAGGCCGAGTTCGAGTACCTCTATGACAAGCCCCATAGCGACAATTCGCGCACCCGTGTCGCCGGTCCCTTCACGGTCGAGAGCCTGTCGCCCCATCGGGTAATCGCGGTCGACCAGGATGATTCGCTCCAGGACACGCTCGCGGCCGCCGAGGGAAGACACGCCACGTCCGCGCCAAGCAAGGACGAGGCGGATTTCGCGGAAGTGGTGCTCGAGCATCTCAAGACCTCGGGCGTCCAGCAGGCGCATAAGGCTGATCGCATCACCTTCACATCGCTCGACCGGCTGGCCCGGCAGATCTCATCTGCGCCGAGGGCCGTTTCATGGAGGGCGACGCAAAGCAGCGCCGCGCCGGCATCCTCATCGGGCCTGAATTCGGCACCGTGTCGCGGCCCGATCTTGGTCGCAGCGGCGCGCGAGGCGGGCGACGCCGGCTTCGACGTGCTCATCGCCTGCGCTTTCAATTTTGACGCCCATTCGGCCGAGCTCGCCAAGCTCGGCCGCATTCCCGTGCTCAAGGCACGCATGAACACCGACCTCCATATGGCCGACGAGCTCAAGAACACCGGTGCCGGGAACCTCTTCGTCGTGTTCGGCGAGCCGGACATCGAAATCGAGGAGGCGGGCGAGGAGCATGATTCGCGTCAGGATCAAGGGCGTCGATGTGTTCAAGCCGCAGACCGGCGAGATCGAAAGCGGCGGCCCGGACACGATCGCGCTTTGGCTCATCGACACCGACTACAACGAGGAGAGCTTCTTCGTCCGTCAGGCCTATTTCCTCGGCGCGAACGACCCCTACAAGGCGCTCAAGACGACGCTCAAGGCGGAGATCGACCAGGAGGCCTGGGAGAGCCTCCACAGCGACCTATCGCGCCCCTTCGACAAGCCGAGATCAGGCCGCATCGCCGTCAAGGTCATCAACCATCTCGGCGACGAGGTGATGAAGGTGTTCGGGGTCTAAGGGCCCCTCAGCCGTCGCGGCGCCTCAATAGCCGTTCTGCATAGCAAACTGCTTGCCCGCCTCGATCTCGCCGATCGCCTGATTGATGAGCCCGATGGCGGCCACTTTATGCCCGCCGAAGACGTCGCGGGCCTGCGAGAGGTAGCCGAGCGCGTTCTGCAGGGAGCCCTCGGCATTGTCCATCGCGGGATAGCGGCTCTGCGCGAGCGTGCCCGCCCCGAACGACAGCAACGCGACCACGAGGATCGCGCCGACCAGCTTGATGCGGCTTGTCGACATCATGATCTCCTCCCCGTCGGATGATTTGACCGACATTCTCCGGATGACCAAGAATCGCTCCGAACGATAACATTCCGCCGTTACAGCCGGAAGTCTAAGGCCGCCGACATGCCCGCGGGGAGAAGGACGGACCGCTACTCCACCTCCTTCGCCTGCTCGCGCAGCACGAATTTCTGCACCTTGCCGGTCGAGGTCTTGGGCAGCGGGCCGAACAGGACATGCCGCGGCGCCTTGTAATGCGCGATATGCTCGCGGCAGAAGGCGATAAGCTCCTCGGCGCTGGCCTCGGCCCCCGGCTTCAAGGTCACGAAGGCGCAAGGCGTCTCGCCCCATTTCTCGTCGGGCCGCGCGACCACGGCGGCCTCGAGCACGGCGGGATGGCGGTAGAGCACCTGCTCCACCTCGATCGTCGAGATGTTCTCGCCGCCCGAGATGATGATGTCCTTCGAGCGGTCCTTGAGCTCGATATAGCCGTCGGGATGCGCCACGCCGAGATCGCCGGTATGGAACCAGCCGCCGGCGAAGGCGGCCGCGGTCGCCTTCGGATTCTTGAGATAGCCTTTCATCACCACGTTGCCGCGCATGAAGACCTCGCCCATGGTCTTGCCGTCGGGCGCCACGGGCGCGAGCGTCGTCGGCTCGGCCACCATGAGCCCCTCCAGCACGGGATAACGCACGCCCTGGCGCGACTTGAGGGCGGCGCGGCGCTCGGCCGGCAGCGCTTCCCATTCCTCGTGCCAGGCCGAGACCACCGCCGGGCCGTAGCATTCGGTCAGGCCGTAGACGTGGGTCACGCGGAAGCCCAGCCGCTCGATCGCCTCGAGCACGGCGGGCGGCGGCGGCGCCGCGGCGGTCATCACCTCGACCGGACGCGCGAGCGCGCGGCGCTCCTCGGGCCTTGCATGGATGAGCAGGCCGAGCACGATCGGCGCGCCGCAAAGATGCGTGACGCCATGCTCGGCGATCGCGTCGTAGATCGCCTTGGCCTCGACCCGGCGCAGGCAGACATGCGTTCCCGCCATCGCCGTGACGGTCCAGGGAAAGCACCAGCCGTTGCAATGGAACATCGGCAAGGTCCAGAGATAGACCGGGTGACCCTGCATGCCCCAGACCAGGATATTGCCGATCGCCGTGAGATAGGCGCCGCGATGGTGATAGACGACGCCCTTGGGATTGCCCGTGGTGCCGGAGGTGTAGTTGAGGGCGATGGCCTGCCATTCGTCGGTGGGCGGCTCGTAGGGAAAATCCTCGCTCGCCCTCGGCGAGGAAGGATTCGTAGTCCGTCTCGCCCAGCAGCTCGCCCGGCGGCGCGAGGGGATCCACGATATCGACGACCGCGATCCTGCGGCCGAGCTTGGCCAACGCGCGCTTGACGGTGGGCGCGAACTCGCGGTCGGTGATGAGGAGCTTGGCCTCGCCGTGATCGAGCGCGAAGGCGATGGTATCGGCGTCGAGCCTGACGTTGAGGGCGCAAAGCACGGCGCCGGCGAGCGGCACGCCGAAGGCCGCCTCGAAGGCCGCCGGCACGTTGGGCGCCATCACCGCCACCGTGTCGCCGTGCCCGATGCCGCGCTTGCGCAAGGCCGAGGCGAAGCGATGGCAGCGCGCTCGCACCTCGCGCCAGCTCCGCCGCTCCGCGCCATGCACGAGCGCCAAGCGATCGGGAAAGACCTGGGCCGCGCGCTCGAGGAAGCCGAGCGGAGTTAGCGCCGCGAAATTGGCGGGGTTGCGATCGAGATCGCGATCATAGATGCTCGCCTTGCCGCCGCTGCTCATGGCTTTATCCCGCTGATCCGGTTTCGACGCGCCGCAGGGATGCCGGCGCCTTCGGGGGCGGCAAATCTGCCATATTCCCTCTCGGCAAGCGAGGCGGGTTTTTGCCGGCGGCGGGTCGCCGCGCGCCGCGGCCGCGGCCCGATTAACCGGACCTTAAACAAAGGATTTTATATAGAAATTCGCGCTCGCGCCCAGTGCTTCCGATAAAGATTTGCGCTTCCGATAAAGATTTGGACGATTGCATGCCGGCGGACAAATCCCTGTTAGCGGGCGGGTCGGTCATTTCCGCGCCGCCCGCCGCGACGCCGGCGAGCATCGCCCGTCCCTTCCGCGCCTGGGCATTGCTGCTGAGCTTCACCGCGACCTTGTTCCTCAGCGCGGCGCTCTTGTTCCTCGTCGAGCCGATGATCTCCAAGATGGCGCTGCCGCAACTCGGCGGCTCGCCCAGCGTCTGGAACACCTGCCTGTTCTTTTTCCAGGCGGTGCTTCTATTGGGCTACGGCTATGCGCATGGCTTGACGCGCTGGCTCGGACGACGCGGCCAGGTGCTCGTCCATATCGCGCTCCTCGCCGCCGTCGCGCTGTTCCTTCCGTTGTCTTTCGGCAGCGATGCGCCCTCCGCGACCCTGCCGCCCGTGCTCTGGCTGCTGGGCAGGCTCGCGCTGACGGTCGGGCTACCTTTCTTCGCCCTGTCGGCGACGGCGCCCTTGTTGCAGAGCTGGTTCTCGCGCTTCGATCATCCGGCCGCGCGGGATCCCTATTTCCTCTATGCCGCGAGCAATGTGGGAAGCCTGCTGGCGCTGCTCTCCTATCCGCTGCTGGTCGAGCCGGCCATGCCGCTGGCGGCGCAAAGCAGGACCTGGTCGGTTGCGTTCGCCATGTTGGCGGGCGCCATCGTCCTCTGCGCCGCGCGCTACCTGCTGCGCGGAAGGGAAAGCGCCCCGGCGGCGATCGCGGCGGCTCCGCCGAACGCCGCGACAAGAAGGCAGCGGCTCAGCTGGATCGCGCTCGCCTTCGTGCCCTCGAGCCTGCTGCTCGGCGTCACCGCGCATATCACCACCGATATCGGCTCGGCGCCGCTTTTCTGGGTGGTGCCGCTCGCGCTCTATCTTTTGACCTTCGCGCTCGCCTTCGCGCGCCGGCCGCCGCTGCGCCATGAATGGATGGTGCGGCTGCAGCCGCTCCTCGTCATTCCCCTCGTCGTGGCGATTTCATCGCTGCTGCTGCCGATCGTCACCACGATGGCCTTCAATCTGGCGGCCTTCTTCGTCATCGCCATGGTCTGCCATGGCGAGCTCGCGCGCAGCCGGCCCGAGGCGAGCCGCCTCACCGAATTCTATCTCTTCGTCTCGCTGGGCGGCGTGCTGGGCGGGCTGTTCAATACGCTCGTCGCGCCGCTGCTGTTTCCGGACGTTTGGGAATATCCCCTCCTCCTCGCCTTGTCCTGCCTGGCACGGCCGGCGATAGCGCCGGGCGGGCGCGACGCCTTGCGGAAGGATTTGATCTATCCCGCGGTCTTCTTCGCCCTTCTGCTGCTCGCGTTTCATTTCCGGCTCGTACCGCTCGGCGTACGCATTACCGGCCTCGGCGCGCTCGCCTTCATCCTGCCGGGCCTGGCGCTGCTGAATTTCAGCGCGCGTCCCTTGCGGCTCGCGCTGGGCCTCGCCGCCTGGATGCTGGTTCCGGCGCTGATCACGCTGCAAGGCAGCCTGCTCACGACGAGAAGCTTCTTCGGCGTCTACCGCGTCAGCACGGATGACCAGAACCAACTCACCCTGCTGACCCATGGGACGACGATCCATGGCGCGGAGAGCAGGCTGCCGGGCGAGGAGGCGATTCCGCTGACCTATTACAGCAGGGAGGGGCCCTTCGGCCGCTTCTTCCGTGCCGCCGCCGCGCGGCGCATCGGCCATGTGGGCGTTCTCGGCCTCGGCGCCGGCGCGCTTGCCTGCTATTCCCGTCCCGGCCAGAGCTGGATCTTCTTCGAGATCGATCCGGTGGTGGAGCGGATCGCCCGCGACGAGCGGTTCTTCCATTATTTGTCCCAATGCGGCAATGGGCCGCGCGTCGTGCTGGGCGATGCCAGGCTCATGCTGCAGGACGCCGCCGACGGCGGCTTCGATGTTCTCATCCTCGACGTCTTCAGCTCGGACAGCGTGCCGATGCATCTTCTGACACGCGAGGCGCTGGCGCTTTATTTCAAGAAGCTCGCGCCGTCCGGCGTCCTGCTGCTCCATGTCAGCAACCGCTATCTCGACCTCGCCCCCGTGGTGACGGCGCTTGCCGCCGACGCCGGCGCGCCCCTCCGCCATATGCTCTATAGGCCGCCGCCGGACGCCGTGCCCTTGCGCCAGATGGGGACCGAGTTGCTCGTCATGGCGAAACCCGGCGGCGATCTCGATTTCCTGACGGCGGATGCCGGTTGGGATATTCCTCCAGCCGCCCCAGCGACGGCGCTTTGGACGGACCAGCGCTCCGACATCTTGCGCAGCATCCGGGCCTTCTGACCGCGGGCGCGCGGCGCGCGCCGCAATTCCCTTGCCCCGGGCCGGCTCACGCCTTAGGTAACGGGCTTCGGCGAGCCGGGGCCCAAAGGGCGGCTCGTCGCGAAGAGCGAAGGGAAAGCTAGCGATGGCGCATGGCGTATTCGTCGACGGGGTCTGGCATTCGCAATGGTACGACACCGCCGCGACGGGCGGCCGCTTCGTGCCCGCCCAACCGCTCTTCCGCAACTGGGTGACCGCGAACGGCGGGCCCGGGCCCTCGGGCGAAGGCGGCTTTCCCGCCGAGCCGGGCCGCTATCACCTCTACGTCTCCCTTGCCTGCCCCTACGCGCATCGCACGGTGATCTTCCGCAAGCTGAAGAAGCTCGAGGAGGTGATCTCCCTCTCGGTCACCGACCCGGTGATGGGCGAGCAGGGCTGGCAGTTCGGCAACGGCCCGGGCATGATCCCCGACGAGGTCAACTACAAGGCGCGGCTCGGCGAGATCTATCTGCTGACCGACCCCCGCTATACCGGCCGCGTCTCGGTGCCGGTGCTGTGGGACAAGAAGCGCCGGACGATCGTCAACAACGAATCGCCCGAGATCATCCGCATGCTCAATTCGGCCTTCGCCGCCTTCACCGACGACCGCACGGACTATTATCCGCTGGAGCGGCGCGAGGAGATCGACCGCATCAACGAGCGCGTCTACAAGGACGTGAACATCGGCGTCTATCGCGCGGGCTTCGCCACCAGGCAGGACGCTTACGAGGAGGCCGTGCGCGAGGTGTTCGCCGCACTCGATTGGCTCGAGGGACTCCTCTCGAGCCGGCGCTATCTCACGGGCAGCCGCATCACCGAGGCCGACTGGCGGCTCTTCACCACGCTGTTACGCTTCGATGCGGTCTATTACAGCCACTTCAAATGCAACCTGCGCCGCATCGAGGAATATCCGAACCTCTCGAACTACCTGCGCGACCTCTACCAGGTTCCCGGCGTGGCCGAGACCGTGAATATGGACCATATCAAGCGGCATTATTTCATCAGCATGGCCGCCATCAACCCGACCCGCATCGTGCCGCTGGGCCCCGTGCTCGACTTCGCCGCGCCGCATGATCGTGGGCGTTTCGCAAAGGCGTGATGCGCGCATAACGCGCCGTCAGTGAATTGGGCGCGCCTCCCGGCGTAGGTCCCCCTCCTGCGACCATCGGCGGCATTGGCAAAAAGGCCGCCCAGCGGCTATTGCTCTCCCCGAACGGAGCGACGCCGAGGCAAAAGACCCGCCCATAGCGAGAGCGCTCCGCGAGGAGACGCGCCCATGTCCGAGCGTTTCGAGCAGATCTACCGCCGCTCGCTCGCCGACCCCGAGGGTTTCTGGGGCGAGGCCGCGGGGGCCATCCATTGGTACAAGCGCTGGGACAAGGTGCTCGACGCCTCGCGCCCGCCCTTCTATCGCTGGTATGCGGGCGGCATGGTCAATAGCTGCTACAACGCGCTCGACCGCCATGTCGAGGCGGGCCGCGCGGAGCAGCCGGCCCTCATCTACGACAGCCCGGTCACGGGCACCGTCAAATCCTTCACCTACCGCGCGCTGCGCGACGAGACCGCGCGCTTCGCCGGCGCGCTCGCGTCGCTCGGCGTCGCCAAGGGCGACCGGGTGATCATCTATATGCCGATGGTGCCCGAGGCGGCGATCGCCATGCTGGCCTGCGCGCGCATCGGCGCCATCCATTCCGTGGTGTTCGGCGGCTTCGCCGCCAACGAGCTGGCGGTCCGCATCGACGACGCCAAGCCCAAGCTCATCGTCTCGGCCTCCTGCGGCATCGAGCCCGGGCGCGTGGTGCCCTACAAGCCGCTGCTGGACGAAGCCATCCGGCTCGCGCGCCACAAGCCCGCCCACTGCATCATCCTCGCCCGCCCGCAGGCCAAGGCGGCGCTGACCGCGGGCCGCGACCTCGACTGGGCGGAGACGGCGGCGAACGCGGCACCCGCGCCTTGCGTGCCGGTCGCGGCGACCGATCCGCTCTATATCCTCTATACCTCCGGCACCACGGGCCAGCCCAAGGGCATCGTGCGCGACAATGGCGGTCATCTCGTTGCGCTCAACTGGTCGATGCGCAACATCTACGGCGTGGAGCCGGGCGAGGTGTTCTGGGCCGCCTCCGACGTGGGCTGGGTGGTCGGCCATTCCTACATCGTCTATGCGCCGCTCTTCCACGGCAACACGACGGTGCTCTACGAAGGAAAGCCAGTGGGCACGCCCGATGCCGGGGCCTATTGGCGCGTCATCGCGCAGCACAAGGTGGCGGCGCTCTTCACCGCGCCCACCGCCTTCCGCGCCATCAAGCGCGAGGACCCCACGGGAGCCTTCATCGGCAAATACGATCTCGGCAGCTTCCGCACCCTCTTCCTCGCGGGCGAGCGGGCCGACCCCGACACCGTCGCCTGGGCCGAGCGGCACCTCGAGCGCCCCGTCATCGATCATTGGTGGCAGACCGAGACGGGCTGGGCGATCGCCGCCAACTGCATCGGCATCGAGCCGCTGCCGGTCAAGCATGGCTCGCCGACGCGCGCCGTGCCCGGCTACGACCTGCGCGTCCTCGATCCGAGCGGCGCGGAGGTGAAGCGCGGCGAGACCGGCGCGATCGTCGTGCGGCTGCCGCTGCCGCCCGGCTCGCTCCCCACGCTCTGGCAGGCGGCGGGGGCCTGTGTTTGTGGGGAATCGATGAGCTGGTGAACTACCACTATCTGGTGGCGGAGTTGTTCCGGTCGTCGCCGGTGACCCCGCAGCAGTTCTGGGCGCTCGACAAAATCCCAGCAGGCCGACCTGATTTGGGACGCTCTCTTCGTCAAGAACACGCCGCTTTCGGAGGCGACCGCCGGCGTGGTGGCGGTCATGGTCAAGCTGGGGCTTGATCCCTGCCAGCCGGACCTGAAACAGGCGCGCGAGTATTTTGCCTCGCTCACGGTTGAACAGTACATTGACCAGGTTCTGGAACTCGCCAATGTTTCGGAACTGGTGATGACCAACGATCCCTTCAACCCCGTGGAAAGGGCGATGTGGGAGCGCAACGAACCTTGCCCGGAGCGTTTCCATCGCGCCTTGCGGATGGACCCGGTCCTGAATGACTGGGAAACCGCGCACGCGGTGATGGCGGCGGCAGGTTTCAAAACCAGCGCGGATTTGACGCCGCAGACCGTCGAGCGAGGCGCGCCGCTTCCTGGACCTGTGGATTGCCCGCCTGCGCCCCGTTTACCTCGCGGTTTCGCTGCCCTTCACGTTTACTTATCCGGATGACTCTCCGCGCACCCGCTTGATCCGCGAGGTCGTCCTTCCCACGTGCCTTCAGCACAACATTCCTTTCGCGCTGATGATCGGCGTGTCGCGGCAAGTGAACCCTGCCCTGAGGGATGCCGGCGATAGCGTGGGGTATGCGGACACGGCCTCGGTGGAGCGAATCTGCGCGGAGAACCCGGGTGTGCGTTTCCTGGTCACCATGCTGTCGCGGGAGAATCAGCACGCGCTGTGCGTTGCCGCGCGGAAGTTCAGCAACCTGATGCCCTTCGGGTGCTGGTGGTTCCTCAACAACCCCTCGATTGTGGAGGAAATCACGGCGGAACGCCTGGAACTGCTCGGCTCCACGGTGATCCCGCAGCACTCCGACGCGCGGATTCTGGATCAATTGATCTACAAATGGGCACATTCCCGCCGCACGATTTCCCGCGCCCTCTGCGAATCCTATTCCCGCCTGGTTGCCGATGGTTATCCCCTCACGCGGAAGCAAATCGACCGCGATGTGGCGCGGATGTTCTCCGGTAATTTCCGGAGATGGGTGGGGCTTCCGGAAAACGGGATTCTGAATGCGGGCGAAGCCCGCCTTGGACTGCGGTAGCAGCAGCTACCGCCTTCCGCCTGCGGTTCATACGGCGAGGGTGCAAGGAACGGAGGAAGAAAGGCGGTAGCTGCTGCTACCGCAGTCCAAGGCGCTTCGCGCAAGTGTATATCCACAGGTGCGCGATGTGGATGGCGTTGGGCTGGCGGCACGCACGACCGCGGCGCACGTGATCGCCAATTTTCCTTTCGGAGCATATAATGCGGGACGAGCAAATCAACCGGCGGAGATTCTTGCAGACGGCAGGCGCAGGCGCGCTGCTTGCCGGGTCCGCCGCCAATTCCACTTTGTCCGCGGGGCAAGCCCCGGAGCCCGAATGCTGTTCGCGGCCCCCGCACGGAAATGGTCGAACCTATGGGAGATCCCGACTTCGTCAGACTCATCACGCTTGATCCCGCCCACTTCCACGCGGCTCTGGTGCAAAAGCAGATGCTGCCGGGAATTGCCAAGCGCGTTGCCATTTACGCTCCGCTCGGTCCGGATCTGCTGGCGCACTTGAAGCTCATCGAACAATTCAACAGCCGGCCTGACAATCCCACGAGTTGGGAATTGGATATTCACTGTAGTCCCAGGTCGCTGGAAGAGATGATCGCGGCGCGGCCGGGCAATGTGGTGGTGCTGGCGGGCCGCAATCGCATCAAAATCGGCAAGATCAAAGCCTCGCTCGAGGCGGGATTGAATGTGCTTGTCAGACAAGCCCTGGATTATCCGCGCCGAGGACTTTACCCGCGCTGGAGTCGGCCCTCTCCCTGGCCGACCAGAAGGGGCTGGTGGCCTACGATATGATGACCGAGCGCCACGAAATCACCACCATCCTTCAGCGCGAACTGGTGAATGACCCGGACGTCTTTGGCACGGTGATTCCCGCTGACCCGGACCATCCGGGCGTTTTCATGGAGAGCACCCACCACATTCTCAAGACGGTCGCCGGCGCTCCCAACCCGCGTCCCCCGTTTTTCTTCGACATCCTGGATCAAGGGGAAGGGCTCACCGATGTCGGCACGCACTTGGTGGACCTGGTGCAGTGGACGCTCTTTCCCGATCAAGCCCTCGATTATCGCCAGGACATCCAGGTTCAGGGCGGCAAGCGATGGGCGACCCCCATCACCGCAGCGCAGTTCCGGCAGATCACCGGCGCGGCGGCTTTCCCCGCCGAGCTTGCCCCTTACGTTCACGGCGACCAATTCGATTACTACTGCAACAATCAGGTGGATTACAAAATTCGGGGAGCCCAGGTGCGGCTGAAAGTGCTTTGGAATTGGGAGTCACCGGCGGGCGTGGATTTTCATCATGCCATCTACCGGGGAACCCGCGCGAGCGTCGAGGTGCGCCAGACGGTTCAGGAGAAGTACCAGCCGGAATTGTTCGTGGCGCCGAACGGGGCGGAGCGTCACGCCGCCGTCGAGACAGCCGTGTGCGCCCGCATTGACCGCCTCCAGGCGACTTATCCGGGAATTGGCTGTGAAACCGCCGGCGACGAGATTGCACATTATCATTCCGGATCGCTACCGTGTGGGCCACGAAGCGCACTTTGCGCAAGTGGTGGAGGAGTTCCTGAAGTATCTGAAATCGCCGAAATCCATGCCCGCGTGGGAGCGGCCCAATATGCTGGCGAAATATTTCGTCACCACCACGGGCGTGCAACTATCTTCACCGCCGAGCCGCTGAGGCGCAGCGAAAAACAAGTGTCCGGAATCGGGTGATCTGATCATCGGGTCATGGGGCCATTGAAAACCGCTAAATGCCGCGATTGCCGATGATTCAATGGGTCCACCGCCGGATTGGGCCGCACTATTCTGACTCCTGACTCCTGACTTCTGGCACCTGATACCCGGCACCTGACACCTTTTTATTGTTTGTAAACTC
>CAWJFP010000019.1:0-52419 GCA_963842155.1 uncultured Pseudomonadota bacterium | reverse complement strand
TCTCGAGCCAAACGGTAGGGCATGCTCCTGACCAATCTCTTTGGCGATGGAAAGCCACAGATCCACGGCGATCGCCGAGCGCTCTTGATCGCGTCGCGTCGCCGGGTTCTCGCTTGGCTCACTGGGCAGCCAAGCCTTGTGCACGCCAATGAAATGGATGAGCTCGTGGTCGAGATCGTCAATGTCGATCAGTCCGCCGGTGCCACGAAGGATGTAGAAATAATAAAAGAACATGCCTGCGAATGCGAATTTGGCGTTTGGGCGACTGACTTTGCAAACCTTGATCTGCCCATGAACAGTAGAACGACCACTTGGCATGGTGCCAAGGCCTGCGAGGCGGTGGGCGGCTGGTGAAAAAAAAAACCACCTCAGAAGCAGCACGAACTTCGAGTTTTACGTGTGGAATGAGCGGCAAGAAGGGAAACGCCGAGTCGGGCCTGCCTTGCTTCCAGGGCGCGTTGGTATCGGCGAGCGACACCGTCAAGCTGGACGGCGCAGTAGGAAAAAGTACGGTGCTGGACCCCAACCAGTTATGGGGCTCCCACAACCCGATAATATAGAGGGTGCGGACGTCCACCTATTTCAGGTGAAGTGAGAACAAAAAAAGAACGCTCAGCCCGGGCGACTTGAGCGGCGCCAAAGAGATCATTCCCGTGTTGATGGGCGAGTGATTGCTAATTTGCGTATGGACGTCCGCCGGCTTTGAAATGGCCTTGCTTGCGTTTTGCTGATAGAAGCTGCGCCACCAACACTACATGTATCAAAAAAAACAAAAACAACAGAGTCGTTGACCTTCGAAGAAGTGATGATCGATATTGCGAATCACAATGTGGTCGGCGTCAAGAAAGATGACACGGTGGTAATGGACGAGAGCAAATGCCCAAAACTTGGCGCGGATAATCGAATAGTAGCGCGAATCCTCCGTACCTTCAAGAGAATGATTTTGAACAAAAAAACACACGAGCCACCAAACCGCGCGGGCCCGGTGCGAAATCCTTCACCGGCACAATGTGTGTAAAGCAAGTCGAAAGCAACGCATGCTGGTCGGCGGTGATGACACCCAGCACCAGCGCCACCATGTCATACGATGCCGTCACGAGCAGAAACTGGCTGCGTGTACGATTGTCGTACACTGTGACACATCACCAGCGCAGCTCGCAGGAACTGCCAACTTGAACTCGTTGACGTTGATATCCGCGAGCAGTGTGGCATAGGCGAACAACGCGGTTGCAGGCTTCACAACGTGCAACGGAACGGGGGAATCTTGGCCTTTTCCAGTGTCGTCTCCACTTCTGTGAGCGAGTAGGAGCGGGGGAAAAGATGATCGGGCATTCGGGCTCTTGCAAGGCCAGGCCGAAGAAGCGACACATGTCGCCCGCGGGGTTGTAGCCGCTGATTGATCCACGTTGATGCGCAGCAGACGGTGTGCTGGGATCAGAGCATGCACACGCTCGTAGTGTTGCTTGTAACGCGCCGTCCACATTTCTCGATTCGGAGACTCGGATCCGTACCACGTACTTGTGCAGCAGTGTAATAGTGATCGGCATGTTGGCCGGGCGGAAAACGTAATGCCAAGTAACGTTCAAGTAGGCGCTGAAGGAGGAGAACCACTCGTCAATGTCGCGTTCGGTGGAGACAAAGAGGGCTTGAGGGTAGGCCTCCATCAACTCGAGATAGTACACGGCTTTTATTGTGGACATGACGCCCAAGCACCAACGTCAGTCGCAGCAACCAAAGACGAACCGACCACCCGGCAAGTCCACGCCAAAAGTCCACGTCATCGTAACGTCCATCAAAGTCGTAAGGGCGCGAGTGCGGTAGGTACGGCGTCAAGTCCTGCACCAAGAGATTTCGTCAAGCTCTCACAAGACAAGACAAACATGATCCATGTGTATGCCAGCCCGGCAAGACGGACAACGCGTTTGCAAAAGAAAACACAGTTCGAATCAGCATGAACAAGGACCACCAAACGAACCAGCAAGCGACGAAGTCGCCGTTCGACTCAGTCCGACGCCGAATACTTTGAGCGTTTCACACCGTCGGCTTCTCTCCAAAGACGATCGTGGGTCGGGCGCGCGGTTGCAACGCCACGTTTTGCGGCCGCGGGAAAATCTCGCGCAACGAGTAGCGACCCGGCGCATGCAGCACAGGCATCGGCTGCTCTACGGTTGCTGCCATAGGCAAGAAACGACAAAAAAATGAGTCAGAAACAAAAAGAGATGACCAATCAGTAAAGAAGGCGCTTTGCGATCATTGAACTCGTTCACGACAACCTCGGTCGCGGATTCCGAAAGTGCTCCGCCGCACGATGTTAGGCCAGCAGCGATCGTCAGCGCTAATAGTAACATTCTGAAGTCGGATTTCATGATAATTCGTGGGCCAAGGTGAACTTTTTGAAAAAAATAGCACGTGCGCAGATTTGTTTGAAACTGGGCGATAGGTCACTTTTCGTTGGACAGCTCTGCCTTTGTGTTTTTCAAATCTCATTCGTTCTCTTCAATTGCATTTTTTGGCTGCAAACTTATCCGGACCTCACACAACACGACCCTTATCGATTCGGGCGATGCACCCTTGTCGCCTCCAACGATACAGCGTATCGGTGTTGTGACAAGATCGACTGCCAATGTGTGGTTGAGAAGTGCAATGCATCCGTTATGCCAGACGTCCGTCAACGCCATTCAAGCCTTGATGGTGGCACCCGAGTGCTGCGACGACCGCGGACCAACAACGTGTTGCCAGATGGAGGACCACTTGTGCAGCCATCAAGAGTGCTACACCGATCCGTACCCAGGCGACGAACAGGAGGATTGGGAAACGGCCTTCTACAATTGTCCCCGATGCGCGAGCGGCACCAACAACGCATGCTCAACCGCCTGTGGCAACTGCACATCGCTGCAGCTTGTGCTGGATTTCGTCAGCCCCGAATACCACTTTCCCAACGCAAACCGTGCGGCAGACGTGCGGTCGCGACAATGTAACGTGTCGAATGACGTGGCAGTCTTCGTGGAATTCGACCGCGTTTGACTGCTACTACGACGATCGGCTTACAGCCGTAAACCGATTTCCCACAGCCGCTCCTCCGCCTTTACCATTCGATCGCGGTGCCTACACGACGTGTGTTGTGACGGGCGTGATTTTGCTTGGTCTGCGTGGTTGGCTGGCTCTTGATATGCGCGCTGGATGCCGACTGGCACTCATGCTGCTGCAGGAGGAGAGGAAAACGGACGGAAACTGTGGCTGTTGGCAGCAACAATAAATCGGTGGAAGTGATTATTGTTTGATGAGATTGATATCAAGTTGTTTGCCAATTCAATTCTGTTGTTGGAAAGAATCGCTTGGCTGCTTTTAACTCGCCTTTGTTCCAGATGGGCAGCGACACATGCTCCAGCTGCATGCCGGCCAGCGTGGGATAAGAAGATGCCGTAACACTCGTATGGAGCAACTTGAGTGTGCGGAGGGGATATTTTCGTTGGTGCGAGCCAGACACACGGCGGCATCCGAGATGTGTCGGTTGCCAGAAGCGACAGCACCCACAACCTGAGTTTGTCCGACCAACTCTCAAGGCATTGATTGGTCAACGCGACAGTAGGACACGTCGAGCTCGGTCAAATGAGCCAGGTTGAGTTCAAATGTTGTGATGCGCGGACAGTGCGCCAACATCAAACGGGAGACGCGATGATGCGGTTCTGCTGAACGGGATGCGCGCTGCGAGTGTTTTTTCTCCCACTTGAGAATAACCGCGTCTGTCAAGCGCTTGTTGGAGGAGACATCGATAGTCTCCAGGTTCGACATGGTTGGGAAATCGTCATCGCAGAGGTCGCTGTCAGGCAACGATATCGCCGTCAAGTTGGTTAATTTGCACAGGCGCACGCCGTCGCAACCCCCAGTCCACGTCAATTTCTGCAATGCGGGCAAGTGCTCTCGGAAATAAGTGTTGCTGTTGGGTGCGCGCACTTGACCCCAAACCAGCTTGAGTTCTACGCAAAACCGGCATGTGCGGTTTTATCATCGGTGCCCAGGTACGGTGGCAGCGACTGCGACATCAAGCCACTCAAATCGACGTGTGTCAACAAAGGTAGGCGTTCGAGAAAGTGAAGTGCTTGCTGGATTTCTTCCCACTGCGCGTACAAATAGTACAACCGATGAACAAACAACAACGTGCGCAACAAGGGCATGCATTGCACCAACCGCTCGAAGTCTGCACGACTCCAGGACACATCGTGAACGCGGTACGAGGACGAGGACGACTCGCTGCCGATTTGCAAATGGTTCAACGGCCAGGTTTTCGCGGCGGCCCAACCCGCCGGTTCAGTAAACTGGAAAGGTTCTTCCGAAATCAAGCATTCCAACGGCATGCCTTTGAGCCACGCCGCCTCATCATCCGAGAGGGTGGACAACGTCAACTGTCGCAATTGCCAACGCGGTCTCGCATCCAAGTGACTCAGGTGCCCGAATTGCCGTCCTCGAAGCTTGGGCAACTGCAGTAATGGAGTAAATTCCCAAGCGTGACTCCTGACAGACAGAGAGCGAATCGAAGGCAAGCATGCCAACAAACGTGCTATCTCTGCGTCGACTTCTTTCACTTGCACGTGCGTCAAACGGGTCAACACTGGAGCTTGCGCGGCCAACGCCTTCATCAGGCGTCGTGGCAGTGCACCGCATTCACCGCAGTCGTTGTCCGGACATACCGTTGGCGTTGAAAGGTGTGTTGTTTGCGAGTGCAGCCATTTTTTCAGACTTTTCACCGACAGGTTCTGGTGGTCGGCGCGGTGAAAGCACGCCACCGGTCCACAGGAGGACCAGTGTTGCGTGATATGGTAGGCTTGGACGCAGCTGGTGGTGAAGGCCGTGTGGCTATTGATATCCAAGCAACGACAAATGGCGCGCTGGAGGCAATCGGGCAACCGCAAAATTTTTGGCCACTTCAAGTTCGAACATGGTTCGGTCGTTGCTAAACTCAAAGAGAGGCGTTGATGCTTTTTCCGGACAGCCAATGACATTGTTCTCTCCAACTAAAATATGCTGTACAATTTTTTTTTTCTGATTGTGAAAAATCAACCGAGGCTGAGAAATGGTGGCAAAAGGACAGGGCGACGAGGAAGACTAAAAGATCAACGGTTCCCCAACAAGGGAAAAAGTTACCCGCCCTCGACTGCCTCATTTGTCAAATTTTTTTTTCTAGTTGCGAAGACATTTTTCTTTCACACCTTGACAACAATCGGAGACGATCGCAGCAGTTGCCAGTTTTCCAGCAAATCGGCAAGCGCAGGCAACTTGCGCATTAACAACGAATGACCGATCATGGTAACGTGCGCGTTAAAATAAACCGTGTGGCTGTGTTCTGGTTGCAAGGCGTACGATTCAGCGAGGTCCACCTGCGCAGATATCGATTCGCCCGGCGCGATCTCGAGGAAACTCTCAGGCGCGGGGTTGCCTCGCTTCGCCAGGATGCCCAAGTAAGGAATCGCTTGGCCGCTCACGACATCGTAGACGTCGAAAGCGCTGCCCATCATCCCCAGACCTTCCAGCGGTGTGCCCCACTTCAGCAGTGTGAGCGGTTCCTCGGCGTGCAGATTGGAAAAGCGAACGGTGATCCTGGTGCCCGCATCCGAGTGTAGCGAGACTTGGAGCTTGATGCTAAGAAACATCAACTTGACGAACTAATCTATTGTAATATTATTACCCGCCGGTCTGAAGCGATTTTGCTCCTTGGTCGATCACCATGCGTTTCCGCTCGTTGGCCGAACCGCCCGTGGCGAACAAGCGAGCGATGATGATGAGGGCGACCACGACAAGCCCGATCGTTGCGACCCGTTTTGCTTTTAGCATTTATTTGTCGAAAAATCACAAATTACATATATCCACAAACACACAAAAAACAGAAAGCCATTTCTGAGAGAGACAAAAAAAATACACTTTTTGAGACACACACAAATTATCGATCAATTCATTTCATCATGTCGTCGTCCCGTTGGTTGCAATTGAAGGAACAGGCGTTGGCCGATCCGTCCGATACAACGGTTGTTCCAGTTGCTCGAGCTTTTGCACAAGAAATCGTGAGGCTGTCTGCTGTGGATGATAAAGAAGTCGGCACGGCCCATGTCGATTTGGTAGTGCATTTGCCGAACTTACAGAGCAGCATTGACAAGAAAACCAAACTGGCGCACAAGATCGCCTACTGCCTGTGCCCGCCCAAATCCGACAGCGTCGAGGACCGTCAGGCCAGCTATGTCAATTATACGCAACAGCGCTCCAAGCTGCGCGCTCGCTGCGCCGCTTTTGAGAAGAAGCAACGCGAGGCCAAGCAAGCCGAAACCGACAAGGAAATGCAATTCAAGCGGTCGCGCGGCGCCGGTTCGGACGCGGGCAAGCTGTGGTGTGAATTGAAAAAAGCCGCGCCCATCTCGGATCGCGTGTTGAACCCGACGGCGATGCCCGTGGAAGTTGCTCCGTTGGCAGAGCTGCAACCGTTTTTCGATTTTTTGCGAGCCGGTACCCACGTTGCCCGCGTGGAACACATTGCGTTCACACGGGGCGCCGTCTACTCCGACGGTCGCATTGATTTGTGCAAGCAAGTTGTCGGCCCGAACTGGATTCAGCAACTGATGCAATCGATCGCCCAAAACCCCAACGTCAAGCATTTCCTTTTGGGCAACAACATCATCGACAGGCAGGGCGCGCAAGCCATTGCCGACTTCATCTCATCCAAGACGCGCGCGCCTCGCATCGAGACGTGGTATTTGGCCGGCAACTGCATTGATGCAGAAGGCGTCGAGTTGATTGCCAACGCGTTGGCCACGGATCGCAATGCCACGCACCTGTGGTTAAAGCGCAACCCCATCAAACCCCAAGGGGCCAAAGCGTTGGCAAGACACGTTGGCGCGCGATCTGTCGACGTTGACAATTCTGGACTTGACCAACACGGGCTTGTTGGACGAAGGCACCCAGTACCTGTTTGAGGCGCTCCGCGGCAACCGAACGCTGCGACATGTGTATCTGCAGGCCAACGGCATCACGGCCACGGGCGCAACGTACATTGCGTCGTACTTCCAGAGCCTGCTGGTTTCCGAAAGCTCGCCGGAGAGTAAAGCAGACCAAAAATCACACCGCAAAGACGGCTTGGAAAGTCTGTGGTTGGACACGAATCGCCTGTCGGATGAGGGCATCTCCACGTTGGCCAATGGTCTGGTTGGCAACACCAGCCTTCGGCGTTTGGCTGCTTGGCTCCAACCGCATGGGCCCTGATGCACTGCGCACCTTGTGTCGCGTGTTGCACAACCACCCTTCGTTGACCATGCTGGACGTCGGCATGTACAAGTCGAGCGCCGACATGGGTGAGTTGACGAACCGCGTGGGCGACGAAGGCGCCGCCCATGTGGCCGAGTTGATGGGTCAAAACAGCCACCTCCGAATTTTGAATGTGTCGTTCAACGGATTGTCGGACAAAGGCTTGTCGTCGTTGCGCGATGCATTGAAGGACAACACACACGTGATGCACCTGCACTATGGCGAGTACGGCCAGGTGTTTGACCGACAACTGCGCACCGAAATTCAGCAATTGTTGGACCGAAACACGCGCCAAGTTGGCATGACGAACCAGCAGTACATCAAGCAGCACTTGCGATTCGAGAAGCACACGGAATGCATTCGCAACATTGACAGCATTTATCGCAACAAGATGTGACTGGTCAACACCAACACGGACAGCGACCGTGTTCATCACGGTCATAAACACGAGAACGTTCTCCACAACATGTCGCAAGAAAATTTATCATTATCATCCTCATCCTCACTTCCGTTGTTACTTCGGTTGCGCTCGCCTTGGCTGTCCATTCCTTCGCCGGCCGCACGCGTTTCGAGGGCCTGGAGGGCGAGGGCGAGGTGCTGATCCGGCGGGTGGAGGCCGTGCGCCAGGACTATATCGCGCGCATGAAGGCGCAACGTGATGGGCTCGCCGCGATCGCGCGCGCCGTCGGCTGGGATTATGTCGCGCACCGCACCGACAGGCCGCCCGAAAGCGCGCTCCTCGCGATCTATGCCAGGCTGTCCGCCGGGCGCGAGGGCTTCTGATGCTGACGCTCGGCGCGATCGCCTTCGCCCATCCTTGGCTTCTCGCGGCACTCGTCGTCCTGCCGGCGCTGTGGTGGCTCCTGCGGATCACGCCGCCCAGCCCGCGCCATGTGCGCTTTCCCGCGGTGCGGCTGCTGCTTGGACTGTTGCAGCGCGAGGAGACCTCGACCCGCACGCCGCCTTGGCTCATCTTCCTGCGCCTGCTGCTCGCCGAACTCATCATCCTGGCACTCGCCGAGCCCATCCTGAACCCGCTCGCCGGTCCGACCGGCACCGGGCCGCTGCTGCTCGCGATCGACAATGGCTGGGCCGCGGCGCGCGATTGGCCGGCGCGGGCCCGCGCGATCGCGGCGCTGCTGGACGGGGCGGAGCGCGAAGCGCGGCCCGTCATGCTGCTCGCGACCGCCGCGCCTGCGAGCGGGGACCGCATCCGCCCGAGCGATTTGCTGCCCGCGTCCGAGGCGCGGCGGCCGGCGAGCGCGCTCCAGCCCCAGCCCTGGCCGGTCGATCTCGCGACGGCGCGCGCGGCGCTCGAGAGTGTGCGCTTCCACGAGCCGGCAAGCGTCGTCTGGCTGACCGACGGGATCCAGGAGCCGGACGCCGCCGCCTTCGCCCAGCGGCTGCAACGGCTCGGTCCCCTCATCGCCATGGCAGACGGGCCCGAGGCATTGCCGCATCTGTTGCTGCCTCCGGCGCGACAAGGGGCCGAGCTTGCCTTCGAGGTCGTCCGCGCCGCGGCCGAAGGCGACGAGCGCCTCGCGCTCCGTGCGCTCGACGAGCAAGGCCATCCCATCATCGAGGCGCCGCTTGTTCTGCCGGCAGGGAAGACGAGGGGAGACGCTAGGCTCGCGCTTCCGGTCGAGCTGCGCAACGAGGTGGCGCGGGTCGACATCCTGGGCGAACGCAGCGCGGCCTCGACCGTGCTACTCGACGAGCGTTGGCGCCGCCGGCCGGTCGGCATCGTCGCTGCCAGCACCGACCAGCCCGAGCCGCTGCTGGGCGGCAGCTTTTATCTCGACAAGGCCTTGGCGCCCTATAGCGAGGTGCGGCAAGGCTCGCTCAACCGGCTGCTGAGCCAGGCGCTCGCCGTGCTGGTCGTCACCGACAAGGCGCCCATGCCGCCGGCCGCGCGCGACGAGATCGCGCGCTGGATCGAGCGCGGCGGCACGATGCTGCGTTTCGCGGGCCCGCGGCTTGCCGATGCCGGCGACGAGCTGGTCCCCGTGCGGTTGCGCAAGGGCGCGCGCGAGATGGGCGGTGCCATGTCCTGGTCGCAGCCCGCGCCGCTCGCTCCCTTCGACGCGCAAAGCCCCTTCGCCGGGCTCGAGGTGCCGCGCGACGTGGCCATCAAGCGCCAGGTGCTGGCCGAGCCCTCGCTCGATCTCGACGGCAAGACCTGGGCGCGGCTCGCCGACGGCACGCCCCTCGTCACCGCCGCGAAAAGCGGCAAGGGCTGGCTCGTCCTCGTTCACACCACGGCCGATCCGGACTGGTCGAACCTGCCGCTCTCGGGCCTCTTCGTCGAGATGCTGCAGCGCATCGTGGGGTTGAGCCAGGGGGTAGCGACGGGGCGCGAGCGGGCGAGCCTGCCGCCCTTCCGCACTCTCAACGGCTTTGGCGAGTTCGTCCCCCCGTCCGCCGCGGCGAGCGCTCTCAGCGCCGACGATCTCGGCCATCCCGTCATCGGCCCGCGCCATCCGCCCGGCTATTACGGCACCGCGCAGGCGCGCCGCGCGCTCAACCTCACCACCGTGGTGAGCGCGGTGGCGCCGCTCGGCGAGCTGCCTGCCGGCGTCGAGCGGCGTCTCTATGGCGGATCGCGCGAGCGCGATCTCAAGCCTTGGCTGCTCGGCGCGGCGCTATCGCTCGCCTTCATCGATTTGCTGATCGCGTTATGGCTGCGCGGCCTGCTCGCCGGACGGCGCGTGCGCCGGGCCGCCAGCGGCGTGGCGGTCATGCTCGCGGCACTCCTGATCGCGTCAGCGCCCGCCGCGGCGCAAGCGTCGAGCGGCGCCCAGCAGGCGCAACCGAGAATTGTCGCTCCCGCAGCCGCGGAACCGTCGAACGCGACCGCGCCGAGGGGCACGGCGCCGCCCGCTTCGGGCGAGGACGTTTTCGCCCTCGAGGCGACCCGCTCGACCCGGCTCGCCTATGTGATCACCGGCGATCCCCAGCTCGACGCGACGAGCAAGGCGGGGTTGCTCGGGCTCACCCTCGTCCTCACCGAGCGCACGGCCGTCGACGCCGGCTCGCCCATGGCGGTCGACCTGGAGAAGGACGAGCTCGCCTTCTTCCCTCTGCTCTATTGGCCGATCCCCGACAACATGCCGGCTCTGACTCCGCAAGCCATCGAGAAGGTCGCGGAATTTATGCGCAACGGCGGACAAATCATGTTCGACACGCGCGAGCCGGACCGCGACGCGCCGAGCTGGACGGTGCTGCGCCAGCTCCTCGCCGCGCTCGACGCGCCGCCGCTCGCCCCCTTGCCCGAGGATCATGTGCTGGGCCGCTCCTTCTATCTCCTGCACGAATTTCCGGGACTGCTCACCGGCTCGACGATCTGGGTCGAGCGCTCGGAGGGCAACCTCAATGACGGCGTCTCCTCGCTTGTCATCGGCGGCAATGACTGGGCCGCCGCCTGGGCGGTGGACGAGGCCGGCAGGCCGCTGCAGCCCGCCGTTCCCGGCGGCGAGCGTCAGCGCGAGATGGCCTACCGCTTCGGCGTCAATCTCGTGATGTACGCGCTCACCGGAAACTACAAGGCCGACCAGGTGCATCTGCCGGCCATCCTCGAAAGGCTGGGCTTGTGAGATTCGAGGAGCTCACCATCGCCTTCGCTCCGTTCCTTCCCTGGGCGGCGCTCGTGGGTTTGGGCGTCGTCGCCCTGCTGCTGCTGTCGCTCGGCTGGCGGAGCCGCGCGCGCGGCACGGCCTGGCGCGCGCTGCTCTTCGCGCTCCTCCTGCTCACCCTCGCCAACCCCTCGGCCGTGCTGGAGGACCGCCAGCCGCTCGACGATGTCGGGCTGGTGATCCTCGACGATTCGCCGAGCCAGTCGATCGGCACACGCCGCGCCGACAGCGAGGCGGCGTTGCGTCAGCTGGTCGAGGCAGCGAAGGGCCTCAAGCATTTCGAGCTGCGCGTCGTGCGCGATGCGGGCGACACCGATCCGTTGCACGACAACGGCACGCAGCTCTTCCATGCCCTCGACCGCGCCCTCGCCGACATCCCCCGCCAGCGCTTCGCCGGCGCGATCATGATCACCGACGGGCAAATCCACGACGTGCCGGGGCCGCGCGCCGCCGCCGCCCTCGGCGCGCCGCTCCATGTCCTGCTGACGGGTCTGCCGGGCGAGCGCGACCGGCGCCTTACCGTCGTCGACGCGCCGAGCTACGGCATCGTCGGCAAGCCGGTCGAGCTCACCGTCAGGGTCGAGGATCTACCCGGACCCTCGAGCGGCGAGACGCAGCTCACCTTGCGGCGCGACGGCGGGACCGTGGCGAGCATCACGCTCCCCGTCGGCGAGGAGGCCAAGATCCCGATCACGCTCGAGCATGCCGGCCAGACCATCTTCGAGCTTTCGATCGAGCCGGGTCCGCATCCCCTCACGCTCCTCAACAAGCGCGCCGTGGTGGCGGTCAACGGCGTGCGCGACCGGCTGCGCGTCCTCCTCGTCTCGGGCGAGCCGCATCCGGGCGAGCGCGCCTGGCGCAACCTGCTGAAATCGGACCCGGCGGTCGACCTCGTCCATTTCACCATCCTGCGTCCGCCCGAGAAGCTCGACGCCACGCCTGTGCGCGAGCTCTCGCTCATCACTTTCCCGGTGCATGAGCTGTTCGAGGTGCGGCTGCACGAGTTCGACCTCATCATCTTCGATCGCTACCGCCGGCGCGGCGAGCTGCCTAACGTCTATCTGCAGAACATCGCCGACTATGTGCGCAACGGCGGTGCCCTTCTCGCTTCCGTCGGACCGAGCTTCGCCACCTCGCTCAGCGTCTATTACACGCCCCTCGGCGACGTGATGCCGGCCGAGCCTACGGGCCAGGTGATCGAAGGCGGCTTCCGCCCCAAGGTCACCGAGCTGGGCGAGCGCCATCCCGTCACCGAAGGCCTGCCGGGCGACGATAGCGAGCATCCCTGGGGCCGCTGGTTCCGCCAGATCGAGGTCAAGCCGGGCGGCGGCGCCACGCTCATGTCGGGGATCGACGACAAGCCCGCTCCTCGTGCTCCAGCGCATCGGCAAGGGGCGCGTGGCGCTGCTGGCGAGCGACGATATGTGGCTGTGGAGCCGCGGCTATGAGGGCGGCGGGCCGCAGGCTGAGCTGCTGCGCCGCCTCGCCCATTGGCTCATGAAGGAGCCGAGCCTCGAGGAGGAAGACCTGCGCGCCGAGACGGAGGGTCGCGAACTCAAAGTGATTCGCCGCAGCCTCGATCCCGCGCCCCATTCGGTCGAGGTGACGACGCCTTCGGGCCGCAAGATCACGCTGCCCTTGAAGCCGCAATCGGGCGGACGCTCGGGTGCCACGCTCGCGGCCGAGGAGCTCGGCCTCTACCATCTCACGGACGGCAGCCATACCGCGCTTGCCGCCGTTGGCCCGCTCAACCCCATCGAGTTCGCCGACGTGCGCGCGACCGAGGAGAAGGTCAAGCCCGTGACCGAGGCGAGCGGAGGCAGCATCCGTTGGCTCGCCCAAGGAGGCGTGCCCGAACTGCGCCAGGCAAGCGGCGGCGGCGACTATGCGGGCGGCGGCGTAGGCGGGCGCTGGATCGCCTTCAAGAGCAACGGCGACTATGTCGTGACGGGAGTGCGCCAGGCGCCGCTCCTGCCGGGCCTTCTCGTGCTGGCTCGCGGCGCTCGGCGCCCTCGCTTTCGCCTGGCGCAGCGAGGGGAAATAGGAGCGCGTCCCGGTTGGCAGAGGCCGCCGATCCTGCCATCTTCGCCTTCAAATCGGCATCCCTGGAGAGCGAGGCGTGAACCGGAAGGAGCGGCGGCGCGCGGCCAAGACCGTGAGCGGAGCGACAAGCGCGGCGGCGGCGCTCGACCCGCGCGGCCTCTTGCGCGAGGCGATGGCGGCGCATCAGGCCGGCCTGCTCGACGAGGCCGAGGCGCTCTATCGCCGGCTGCTCGCCGCGCGGCCCGAGGAGCCCGACGCGCTGCATTTCCTCGGCGTGATCGAGCATCAGCGCGGCCGCTCCGAGGCGGCGATCGAGCTCATCGGGCGCGCCATCGCGCTCGACGGCCGCGTCGCCGGCTATCACAGCAATCTGGCCGAGGCCTATCGCGCGCTCGGCCGCAACGAGGAGGCGATCCGCCATTACCGCCGCGCCCTCGCGTTGCAGCCGGGCGCGCTCGCCGCGCGCTTCGGACTCGGCACGGCACTCCTCGACGCGCGCGATTATGGCGCCGCGGCGGCCGAGCTCGAGACGGTCGTCCGCGCCGACCCGGCGGATTTCCAAGCGCGGGTCAACCTCGGCAACGCGCTCATGGAGCTCGATCGGGTGACGGAGGCGATCTCCCATTACCGGGCCGCCATCCGCGCCGCGCCCGATTACGCCGAGGCCTATGTGAATCTGGGCACGGCGCTCATCGTCCAGGGCGATCTGCGCGAGGCCATAACGATATTGGCCGAGGCCACGACACGCGGCCCGCATCTGGCCGAGGCCCATTTCCAGCTCGGCCGCGTGCTGCACATGGTCGAGCGCTACGAGGATGCCACGGCGACCCTGCTGCGCGCTCACGCCCTCAAGCCCGACAGCGCCGATGCGCCGCTGCTGCTCGGCCAGGTGCTGAGCACCAAGCACCAGGGCGAGGAGGCCATCCGCTGGTTCGAGCGCGCCGCCGCGCTCGCGCCCCGATCGGTCGAGCCGCTGATCGGCATGGGCAGCGCCTATCTCGACATGAACCGCTTCGAGGATGCGCTTCGCTTCTTCGAGAAGGCGCTGGAGCGCCAGCCCGACGACGCCACCGTTCATTTCAACATCGGGCTCGGGCTGCAGCGCCAGGGCCGCTTCGAGGAGGCGATGCGCGCGCATGAAAAGGCGATCGAGCTTGATCCCGCCTGCGCGCCCGCGCATTTCCACCTTGCGCTCAGCCGCAAGCATGATTCCGTCGACGACAAGGTGCGCGCCATCGAGCGCGCGCTCGCGATAGCGGGGCTCGACGAGGAGCAGAAGGCCGGGCTCCATTTCGCCCTTGCCAAGGCCTATGACGATATCGGCGACTACGACGCGGCCTTCGGCCAGTACCGCGCCGGCAACGAGATCAGGAAGGCGAGGGTGATCTTCAAGCCCGAGGATTTCACGCTCTACGTCGACCGCGTGATCGCGAGCTTTCCCATATCGCTTTTCGAGCGGCTGGGGCCGATCGGCAGCCCGTCTGCGCTACCCGCCTTCGTGCTCGGCATGCCGCGCTCGGGCACCACGCTCGTCGAGCAGATCCTCTCGAGCCATCCGGACGTGTTCGGCGCGGGCGAGCTCGACTATATGCGCCAGCTCTCGCTTGCCTTGCCGCCGGCGCTCGGCACGGAGCAACCCTTTCCGGAATGCGTGGCGCTCCTCGACCGCGCGACCGCGCAGCGCCTCGCCGCGGAGCATGTCGCGCGCCTCCAGGCGCTCGCGCCCGCGGCCCTCCGCGTGACCGACAAGCTGCCCAACAATTTCCAGCGTCTCGGTCTCATCGCGCTGCTTTTCCCCAACGCGCGCATCTTCCATTGCCGACGTGATCCCATCGATACCTGCCTCTCCTGCTACTTCCAGGAATTCGCGCATGGCCAACCCTATTCCTTCGACCTGCGCCATCTCGGGCTCTTCTATCGCGATTACGAGCGGCTGATGGCCCATTGGCGCGCGGTCCTGCCGGCGGCCCCGCTCGAGGTGCCCTACGAGGCGCTGGTCGCCGGCCAGGAGAGTTGGTCGCGCCGGCTGGTGGCGCATATGGGCCTGCCCTGGAACGAGCGCTGTCTCGCCTTCCACCGCGTCGAGCGGCAGGTCCATACGGCGAGCTTCTGGCAGGTGCGCCAGCCGATCTACGCCTCGTCCATCGGCCGCTGGCGCCACTATGCCAAGCATCTCGGGCCGCTCATCGAGGCCCTCGGCGTCGCCGCGGAAGCCGGCTGAGCGAGATGGGCGGCCGCGCCCGCAAGCTTGCCATTGCGCCGGGTGCCGCGCCCGATCTATGGCTGTGCCGGGCCTGGAGCATTTCGCTCTAAGAGTCAGCGATTCCGCGCGAGCGGATATCGCGCCAACCGGCGAAAGAAACGAGGCGAGATGGAAGCGAGCGATACGACGACGAGCCTGGAGACCGCGATCGCGCATCAGCGCGCCGGACGCGTGGCGGAGGCCGAGGCGATCTATCGCGGCATCCTCAAGGGCGAGCCCGACAACGACGAGGTGCTGCATATGTATGGCTGCCTCGCGCTGCAAGCGGGCTGGACGGACATCGCCGCCAAGGCGATCGAGCGCGCCATCGCCGTCAATGGCCAGGTGTCCCTCTATCATGTCTCGCTCGGCCAGGCGCGCCTGCAGTCGCGCCAGCCCGAGCAGGCGCTCGAATCCTTCCGCGCCGCGATCGCCCTCGCGCCCGATTCCGCGATCGCGCATTTCCTCGCCGCCTTCGTTCTCGCCGACAGCGGACGCATGAGAGAGGCGCGCGCGGCTTACGAGACGGGGCTCGCGATCAAGCCCGACTTCCCGCAAGCCCTTTTCAATCTCGGCGCCATCCTGCAAGCCGAAGGCGACCGCGCGGGCGCCCTCGAGCGCTATCGCGCGGCACTCGCCCTCGTGCCCGATTTCGCCGAGGCCCATCTCAACCTCGGCATCTGCCTGGCCGAGGGCGGCGACCCGGCGGCGGCGGCGCCCCATCTCGAGCGCGCGGCGGCGCTGCAGCCGAACCGTCCCGAGGCGCACGACGCGCTCGGCAACGCGCTCGTCGAGATGGATGAGCCGGAGCGCGCCGTCGCCTCCTATCGCCGCGCGCTCGCGCTCGACGGCAAGGCGGCGAAGACGCATTTCAATCTGGGCAACGCCTTCCGCAAGCAGGACAGGCTCGAGGCGGCCCTCGTCTCCTACCACGACGCGTTGGCGCTCGATCCGGGCCTCGCTTCGGCCGCGCTCGGCATCGGCGGCGTCGCGCGCGATCTCGGCCGCCGCGAGGAGGCGGAGAAATATTTCCGCCGCGCGCTGGCGATCGACCCGCGCTCCGTGCTCGCCGAGGTCGGGCTCAGCCTCACGCTGCGTCTCGAGCGGGCGACGGCGGAGGCCCTCGCCGCGGCGGAGCGCGCCGTCGCCCTCGATCCCCGCGAGGCCGAGGCGCAGACGGCGCTCGGCATCTGCCTGCAGGACTATGGCCGCTTCGAGGAGGCGGAGGCGGCCTTCCGCCGCGCGCTCGCCTTGAAGCCCGACAATGCGACAGCACTTTACCACCTCGCCAATCTCGGCCAGGCCGAGCTTGGCGAGGACGAGCTCGAACGCATGCAGGCCATGCTGGCGCGTCCCCGTCTCGAGCGCGAAACGCGCGTGGGCCTCAATTTCGCCCTTGGCACCGCTTTCGACGGACGCGGCGATTACGACCGCGCCTTCGCTTTCTTCCGCGCGGGCAACGAGCTCAGGGCCGCTCAGCATCCCTTCGATCTCGCCGTTACCGAGCGCTCGATCGACGACATCATCGCCACGTTCGACGCGGCCTTCTTCGCCCAGCATGAGGGCTTCGGCCAGGAATCCGACCGCCCGGTCTTCGTGCTCGGCATGCCGCGCTCCGGCACCACGCTGGTCGAGCAGATCCTGGCAAGCCACCCCGAGGTCCATGCGGCGGGCGAGCTCAGCGCCTCCAGCCTTGTGCTCGACCTCTTGCACGGCCATCCCGGCGTAGCGGCGTCGGGGCTGCCCTATCCGCGCAACCTGGCGTTGCTCGACCGCGACTCTGCAAGGCGGCTCGGCGCGTTCTTCCTCGAGCGGCTCGGCAAGGACGCCGGCGAAGCCAGGCGCGTGACCGACAAGGCGCCGGGCAATTTCGTGCATATCGGGCTCATCGCCTACCTTCTGCCGCGCGCGCGTATCATCCATTGCATGCGCGACCCGATCGACACCTGCCTTTCCTGCTATTTCCAGAACTTCTTGGAGCCCATCCCCTTCGCCTATGGGCTCGACCGATTGGGCGGCTATTACCGGCTCTATGAGCGGCTCATGGCGCATTGGCGCAAGCTGCGCCCGATGGCGCTCCTCGAGGTGCAATATGAGGCGCTCGTGGCCGAGCCCGAGCCCTGGACCCGCCAAATCCTGGAATTCTGCGACTTGCCCTGGAACGAGGCGAGCCTGCGCTTCTTCGCCGCGGAACGCGCGGTGCAGACCGCGAGTTTCTGGCAGGTGCGCCAGCCGATCTATCAAAGCTCGGTCGCGCGCTGGCGCCATTACGAGCGGCATCTCGGGCCCCTCTTCCAGGCGCTGGGCCGCGAGCCCGCGCCTGCAGCAAGCGGCGATGCCGCCTGAGGTGTGGCATTTGAGCAGGATCCGCTCGGTCATCCTGCTTTGCCGGCTGTTCGCTATCGCGCTCCTCGCGAGCGCGCTTGCCGCCTGCGCCGCCCCGCCCCCGCCCGACGGCGCCGTGACGGAACCGGCCGCCACCCTCACCTTTCCCTACCCCATTCCTCGCGGCGTGAGCTTTCCCGACTACCAGGCGGTGGCCGAGCGCAATGCCGACATTTACGTCCGGCTGCGAATCTTCAACGAGGACAAGGCGGACATCGCCGGCATGCGCGAGGCGGCGGCAGGCTCGAACGTGCTCTCCTTCGCGAGCGGCATTATCGTCGACCCGCGCGGCTATGCGGTGACGGCAGCTCATATCGCCCTCTCGACGAAGTTCAAGGCGGACGTCATCACCATGGACGGCAGGCGCTTCCACGGCGAGGTGGTCGCGGTCGAGCGCCAGCGCGAGCTGGCGCTGGTGAAGTTCGAGCCCTTTCCCGGCATGGCGGTGGCGCGCTTCGTCGACAGCTCGGCCATCGTAAAGGGCGAGCCGGCGCTCGCCATCGGCACGCCCGCGCATAAGCCGGGGGTCGTCTCGGTCGGCCGCGTCATCCAGCCGCGGCTCGACCAGCGCATGGCCTATAACGACTTCGGCTACGACAACGCCATCGAGCTGGCGATGCGCATCGATCCGGGCGATTCCGGCGGCCCCCTCCTCGACCACGAGGGCCGGCTCATCGGCATGGTGGCGAGCATGGCGATGGGTGCGTCGGGCAGCAAGGCCCCGCCCCGGCCGCTGATCGGGCTCGCCGTGCCTGCGAACGACATACGCGATTTTCTCGCCACTCATGCGGGCGAATAGGGCGAGGGCGCGCGCGAATGGGCGGGATGCTATAACCGGGCGCGCGGCGCGGAGAGCCGCGATCGCGCAGGCGGCGGCGGAAGGAGCATCGGCATGGGCTTGTTGGTGGACGGCGTCTGGCAGGATGAATGGTACGACACCGCCGACAGCGGCGGGCGTTTCGTGCGCGACAAGGCCCGCTTCCGCGATTGGGTCACGGCGGACGGCAGCTCGGGCTTTCCGGCCGAGCCCGGGCGTTACCATCTTTACGTCTCGCTGGCCTGTCCCTGGGCGAACCGCACGCTGATCTTCCGCACGCTCAAGGGGCTCGAGAAGGTAATCTCGCTCTCCATCGTGGACCCGCTGATGGGGCCGAACGGTTGGGAATTCAGCGATTGGCCCGGCTGCATTCCCGATTCCGTCAACGGCGCGCGCTATCTTTACGAGATCTACAGGAAGGCCGCGCCAAACTATACCGGCCGCGTCACGGTGCCCGTGCTGTGGGACAAGCAGCGCGCCACGATCGTCAACAACGAATTCCTCCGACATCATTCGCATGTTCAACTCGGCCTTCGACAAATGGGGTCGTGCCGATCGCGATTTCTACCCCGTGGAGCTGAGGGCCGCGATCGACGAGATCAATCCCTTCGTCTACGAGCGGATCAACAACGGAGTCTACCGCGCCGGCTTCGCCACCCGGCAAGAGGCCTATGAGGAGGCCTTCGACCTGCTCTTCGAGGCGCTGGACCGCGTCGAGGCGCGGCTCGGCCGGCAGCGCTACCTCGCGGGGAGCCGCGTGACCGAGGCGGATTGGCGCCTCTTCACCACGCTGGTGCGCTTCGATCCGGTCTATGTCGGGCATTTCAAATGCAATCTGCGCCGGCTCGTCGATTATCCGAACCTGTGGAACTACACGCGCGAGCTTTATCAGGTGCCCGGCGTCGCGGGCACGGTCGATTTCGGCCATATCAAGCGGCATTATTATGCCAGCCTCCGCACCATCAACCCGACCGGCATCGTCGCCAAGGGACCGGCGATCGACTTCACCCTGCCCCATGACCGGGCGCGGAAATTCGGCGCGGCCGCATGACCGCCCGCGGGCCCACATGATCCTTCTCGTCAGGGCGCTCGCGCTTCTCGCGCTGCTGCTGGGGCTGGCCGGCGCGCTTCATCCGGCGGCTGCCCTCGATGCGCCGGCGGGCGGCGATGTCGAGACGTGGCAGCGCATTCTCGATCAGGTCGAAGTGACGATCGCGCAGCCCGGCCTGACCAAATCGGCGCTGGCCGAGGCGCGCCGGCAGGTGGCCGCGGTATCGGCCGCTGCCGCCCAGGCGCGCGTCGACGCCGAGGCGGAGGGCAGGCCGCTGCACGATCAGCTGGCGGCGCTCGGCCCCCCGCCGGAGAAGGGTCAGCCGCCCGAGGCGCCCGAGGTGGCGCGGCTGCGCAGCAAGCTCACCCAGGATATCGGCGCCGTCGAGACCCGCATCAAGCAGGCCGAGCTTGCCATCGCCCGCGCCAACAGCCTGCAAATCGGCATCGCCCGCGTCGGCCGCGAGATGCTGGCGGAGCGCCTCTTCACCCGCGGCCCGTCGCCGCTCTCGCTCTATTCGCTCGGCGCGGCGGCGGTGCAGGCGGCGCAGGTGGTCCTGCTGCTCGCGAACGCGCCGCTCGAATGGTGGCGCTCGACCGGCCCGGGCAACGTCAATCCCGTCGATATTGCCTGGCTCGGCCTCGCCGCGATCTTCACCGTGATCGCCGCCTGGCCGCTCCGGCGCTGGCTGCTGCCCCGCTATGGGCGCGCGCGCGCGCTCGAACAGCCGAGCTACGCGCGCAGGGTGCTGGCCGCCATCGCCGAGGGGGTGGCGCGCGGGCTTTTGCCGGCGGCGGGTCTCGTCGTGCTTGCGGCGCTGCTGGTGGGCGGCGAGATCGCGACCGGACGCCTCGCGCAGATGGCGTCCGGGCTGCTCGCTGGGATCATCATCTTCCTCCTCACCTCCTCGCTCGCCCATGCCGCGCTCGCGCCGACGGCGCCGGCCTGGCGCCTGGTGCCCTTCGGCGCCGAGGCCTCGCGCGCGCTCTCGCGCCGGCTCACCGCCTTGTCGGGCGTGGCCGCCGTCGCCGCGGCGCTCGGCATTGCGCTGAACGGCATCGACCCGCGGCCGCAGGAGCTGATCGATCTGCTTCGCCTGCTGCTCGACAGCGCGGGCGCGATCCTCTGCCTCACGCTACTCGACCGCCGGCTCTGGCAGAAGGACAGCATGGCGCCGCTGGCCGAGCAAGACGGCTCGCCGCATGCGGCCATCGTCTATTCCGAGCGGCCCGCTTCCGGCAGCTGGCATTGGCCGCTGCTGCGCTTGCTCGTGGCGGCGGCGCTGATCGCGGCGCCGGTGCTGGCCGTCGCCGGCTATGGCAACCTCGCCTTTCATATCGTGTCGCGCACCGTGCTCACGGGCGTGCTTGCCGGCGTCGTGTTCCTGACGCGCGGACTGCTGCGCGAGCTCGTCATAGCGCTGTTGGCGCCGGGGCGCGCGAGCTCGGCCTGGCTGCGCCACGCCCTCGCCCTCACCGACCAGGGCGCCAAATTCCTCATCTTCTGGCTCTCGGGCGCGTTGGACCTCCTGCTCGCGCTGCCGGCCTTGGTCCTATTGCTGCTGCTGTGGGGCGTGCCGACCGACGCGCTCGGCCTGTGGGGCGGCCAGATGCTGACCGAGATCAGGATCGGCAATGTCCGCTTCTCGCTCACCGATCTGGCGCTCGCGGTGCTGGTGTTCGTTGTCGTGCTCGCCGCGACGCGCCTGGTGCAGCGCGCTCTCACCGAGAAGATCCTGCCTCAGACGCGGCTCGACGTCGGCGTGCGGCATTCGCTCTCGGCCGTCGTCGGCTATGTGGGCTTCCTCGTCGCCGCCGCCTTCGCCGTCTCGACCTTGGGCCTCAACCTCTCGAATCTCGCCCTTATCGCGGGCGCTCTTTCGGTCGGTATCGGCTTCGGGCTGCAGAACATCGTCGGCAACTTCGTCTCCGGCCTCGTGCTGCTGATCGAGCGGCCGGTCAAGGTCGGCGACTGGGTCGTGGTCGGCGAGCATGAGGGCTTCGTCACGCGCATCAGCGTGCGCGCGACGGAGATCGAGACCTTCAAGCGCGCTTCGGTGATCGTGCCGAATTCGGCGCTGCTCTCGGGCGCCGTGGTCAACTGGACGCACCGCGACAAGTTCGGCCGCGTCGATGTGCCGGTCTCGGCCGCCTACGGCTCGGATACCGAGCGGGTGCGCGAGGTGCTGCTGGCCTGCGCCAAGGCGCATGATCAGGTGCTGGCCTGGCCCGAGCCCTACGTGCTCTACAAGAATTTCGGCGAAAACGCGCTGGAGTTCGAGCTGCGCGGCTACATTGCCGACGTCGAGAATATCTTCCAAGTGGCGAGCGATCTCCATTTCGCCGTCGACCGCGAGTTCCGCGCCGCCGGCATCGAAATGCCCTTCCCGCAACGCGAGCTGCGCCTGCGCAACGTCGAGGAGCTGGCCCGCGCCATTGCGGGCTTGCGCAACGGCATCGTCGATGGCAAAGGCAACGGCGAGAAGAGCGCGGACGACCAGCCCCGCGCGTAAGACTAATCGACATCCACATTCCGACTTGTCATTCCGGGACAGCGCGAGGCCAACGATGGATTCCGGATAGCAAGGCTCGCACCCCGGAACCGCTGCGCTTTTCCGGGGCTCGCCTAAGCTTCCGGAATGACGACGAGCTGAAGGGTGATTTGAGTTCGCCCGGCCTCGTCTCGCCCCTACAGATCCAGCGTGTGGCGGTCGATGGCGCGCTGCCAGGCGCCGTCGCGATCCTTGTCGAAGAGCAGCCCGGCGTCGGCCGGGGCGACGAGCCAGTCATGCCGCTCGATCTCGCCCTCGAGCTGGCCCGGCGCCCAGCCGGCATAGCCGAAGATCATGACGCTCTCTTTGGGGCCCTTGCCGCCGGCAATGTCGCGCAGGATGTCCGGGCTCAAGGTGACGGCGAAGCGGCCATCCACCGCCATGGTATGTGCATTGTGATAGTCGGCCGTATGCAGCACGAAGCCGACCTCGGGCTGCACCGGCCCGCCGGCCAGGATGCGGATGGTGCCGGTGACGCCTGTCGCGTCCTGGTCGATGGCCTTGAGCAGCTCGGCGATCGGCCGCTCGCCCACCGGGCGGTTGACGACCAGGCCGAGCGCGCCCTCCTTGTCTTGCCGCAGCATATAGATGACGGTATGGGCGAAGCGCGGATCGGCAATCCCGGGCGAGGCGACGAGAAGCTGGCCGGCGAGCGAGCCCGGTCCCGCGGACGGCGACGCCTCGGGCGCCGGCGTCGCCGCGAGGGGCAGTGCCATCTGGGCAAGCCAGAGCGCCAAGGCGAGTGCCGAAGGCGCGAACGTGCGAGAGACAAAAATGGCGAGCGCGCGGGCGAGATGGATCATGGCCGAGACCTTCGCTATCGGCTCTTGAGCATATAATATCGCATTGGTCCGACGCTCGCTCTATCTGCGCGAATTTCTTACCGATCTGTCACAATCGGGTTCCGTTCGAAGGGCCGGTGCACGCATTTGCATGAGAGCTCGCGCGGGCCCAAGGCGAAGCCGCAAAAGCGGGGCGGAAGAGGAAAATGGTGATCGAAAAACGGCGCCTCGCCGTGGCACTCGCCGGCCTCTGCGCCTTTCTCGACCTTTACGCCCCGCAGACGTTGCTTCCGCTCTTCCGCACCGAGTTCGACGCCACGCCCGGCGCCGCCAGCCTGACGATCAGCGCGAGCACCCTTGCCGTCGCCATGGTGGCGCCCTTCATCGGCCTAGTCGCGGATATCGCGGGACGCAAGCGCCTCATCGTCGGCGCCGCCTTCGGCCTGGTCCTGCCGACGCTGCTGCTCTCCTTCGCGCCCACGCTCCATGCGCTCATCGCCTTGCGCTTCCTCCAGGGCCTGCTGCTGCCCGCGCTCTTCGCGGTGACCGTCGCCTATATCGGCGACGAGTGGCCGGTCGCCGAGGTGGCCGCCGTCGCCGGCCTCTATATGGCGGGCAGCAGCTTCGGCGGCTTCCTCGGCCGCTTCCTCGCCGGGCTGGTCAGCGACCTGTGGAGCTGGCGCGGCGCCTTCATCGTGCTCGCGGCGATCAATCTCGCCTCGGCCTGCGTGATCGCCTATGCGCTCCCGCGCGAGCGCCGGTTCGTGCGCGCAAGCGGCTTCGCGGGCTCGCTCCGCGGCATGCGCGCCCATCTCGCGGACCCGCATATCATCGCCATCCTGGCGGTCGGCTTCACCGTGCTCTTCTCCTTCATCGCCATTTTCACCTACGTCAATTTCTATCTCGCGGCCCCGCCCTTCCGCCTCTCGCCCGGCGCGCTCGGCGCGATCTTCGTCGTCTATCTGACGGGGGTGGTGGCGAGCCCCTGGACGGCGCGCGGCATCAGGCTGCTCGGGCGCCGCAGATTGATCGCCGTTATGGTCGCCTTCTGGTGCCTCGGCCTGCTGCTGACGCTCGTGCCTTGGCTTCCCGCGATTCTCGCCGGCCTGGCGCTCTGCGCATCTTGCGGCTTCGTCTGCCAGACCGCCTCGACCAGTCTGCTCACCAGCCTTGCCCGCACATCGCGCTCCTCGGCGGTCGGGCTCTACGTCACCTGCTATTACATCGGCGGAAGCTGCGGCGGGCTCGTCGCCGGCTTCGCCTATCATGCCGGGGGCTGGCCCGCTTGCGTGGCGCTGGTGATCGGCGTGCTCGTGCTGATGGCGGCGATCGCCATGCGCTACTGGATCGATCCGGAAACGCGCGCGGCCGCGCCTATTTCGTGAGCGCGACGAAAACTCCGTCCCATTCGGGCGGCGGCGGCGCCAATTCGCAAGCGGCGATGCGCTCGTCGTAGAGCGCGTAGAGCTGGCGCAGCGCATCGGGCGCCTCGGCGCGGCAGGACTTCTAGCGCCCGTCGCGCCGCCGCCCATTGCCGCGCGCGATAGGCGGCGAGCATGCCGTCATGCGCCGCCTTGAGCGCGGCGAAGGCGGCCGTCTCGCCGACCCGCTCGTCGCCGATGAGGGCGAAGACATGGACGGGCCGCGTCTTGCCCTTGACCTTGATGAGGTCGAGCTCGAGCACTGCCAGCGCCGGAATGAGGCGCGCGGTCGTCTCCCCGATCACGATGTCGACGCCGTAGGTCTTGGACTGGCCCTCGAGCCGCGAAGCGAGGTTCACGTCGTCGCCCAGCACCGAATAGTCGAAGCGCTGGTCCGAGCCCATATTGCCCACGCAGCACACGCCGGTATTCAGCCCGACGCCGATGCGCACTTCGATGGGCCGCCGTCCTTGCGCCTCGGCCTCGGCGCGCCAAACCTCGTTGAGCCGCGCCAGCTCGGCGCGCATGGCTAGCGCCGCGCGGCAGGCGCGCTCCGCATGCAGCGGCTCGTCGAGCGGTGCGTTCCAGAACGCCATGATGGCGTCGCCCATATATTTGTCGATGGTGCCGCCACTCGCCAGGATGACGTCGGTCATCGGCGTGAGGTAGCGGTTCATGAAGGAGGTGAGGCCCTGGGCGTCGAAGCCCTCGGAGATGGTGGTGAAGCCGCGTATGTCCGAGAACAGCAGCGTCATCTCGCGCATCTCGCCGCCGAGCGCGAGCCGCTCCGGATGGCGCGCCAGCTCCTCGACGATCGAGGGTGCGAGGTAGCGCGAGAAGGCGTTGCGGACGCTTTGCCGCTCGAGCTCGGTGCGGAGATAGAGAATCGCCGAGCTCGCGGTGTAGACGAGGATGCAGACGAGCGAGGGATAGACCGGGTCGAGCAGCCAGGAATGCTCGCGGTAGAAATACCAGGAGGCGCCGATCGCGCCCGTGACCGATAGGGCGCCTACGACCGCCGCCCAGCTCGCGCCGACAAGCGGCAGAAGCGCCATGAGCAGCAGGCCCAGCAACAGCATGTAAACGAGCTCGGCGCCCTGCGCCCAGTCGGGCCGCTCGAGGAAATCGCCGAGCAGCATTTGCTCGATCGCCTGCGCATGGAGCTCGACGCCGGGTGCGGCGGGATCGAGCGGCGTCGCACGCAGGTCCTTGAGCCCGGCGGCGCTGGTGCCGACCAGCACGACATGGTCCTTGACCTGCGCCGGGTCGAAGCCGGGCTCGAAGAGCTTCCAGACGGAGACGAAGCGCTCGGGCCGATGGCCCGTGTCGTGGATCCAGAGCTGGCCCTGCGCGTCCGTCGGCACGATGAGGGCGCCGATCTTCATCTGGGTGACGCCGGTATGCTGGCCGAAGCTCGCCACGCCGCTGGCCCCGCTCGATTTGATCACATAGCCCGAGGCGCCCTGGCCGACGCGCAAGGCCTCGGCCGACAAGGAGGGGTAGAGCTTGTCGTCGATGGCGACGAGCAGCGGCACGCGGCGGACCATGCCGTCCGCATCGGGAATGTCGTTGAAGCTGCCATTGCCATGGGCGGCCGCCTCGAGCGCGGGCAGGTCGACCGCGGCGCCGGGGAAATGCGGCACGAAGGCGAGCGGGTCGTCGCCCGCCATGGCAAAGCCCGTCCTCAAGACGGGGAGACGCGGCCCCGTCTTGTCGACGCCCGCGAAGCCGGTCACGACCGGGGCCTTGGCGAAGGCCTGCGCCAGAAGCGCGTCGTGATCGGGCAGCGCCTTGAGGCGCTGGACGAGCGGATCGTCGGGCGCGAGCTCGGGCATCTCGCGCAGCATGCTCGCGGGCGAGGTGCGGTCGGGCTCGGCGAACAGCACGTCGAGCGCGATCGAGGCCGCGCCCAGCTCGTCGAGCCGCTCGACGAGACGCGCTACCAGGGTTCGCGGCCAGGGCCATTGGCCGAGCTTGGCCAGGCTCGCATCGTCGATATCGACGATGGTGACGGGCGCGGGCTCGTAGGCATGCGGCCTCAAGCGCAGGAAGCTGTCGAAGACGAGGTTGCGCAGCTCGACGAGCGGCACGGGCTGGCTCACCCATCCGGCGAGCGCCAGCACGAGGATGGCGAGCGGTAGCAGCCAGTTCAGCGCACGCAGCAGATTGCGGCCGGCACGTCCCATGGCGCCACACTAGAGCGTTTCAACAAGTCGTTGAACCCCTCAGCCGGCCGCCGCCTGCCGCGCCGCCGCCCAGTCGAGCATGGCGGCGAGGAGCCGTCGGAGGGTCGGGCGAAGCCGCTCGGCGAGCGCGGCGCGGAAGAGGAAGGGCGGCGTCTCGTCCATGTAGGTCGCCTGCACGAGCTCGAGCTGCACCGCATGGACGCCGCTTGCGGGCGCGCCGTAACGGCGCGTGATGAAGCCGCCCTGGAAGCGGCCGTCGAGCACCGCGCTATAGCCTTCCGCCTCGCGGCAGACGCCGAAGAGCTGCTCCGCAAGAGCGCGATCGGCGCAGGCGCCGCCGCCGGTGCCGAGATTGAGATCGGGCAATCGGCCTGCGAAGAAGCGCGGGATGCGCGAGCGGATGGAATGGGCGTCGAAGAGCAGCGCCACGCCGTGCTTCTCCTTGACGCGCGCCAGCATCTCGCGCAGCCGATCATGATAGGGCTGCCAATAAAGCTCGGTGCGCCGCGCTATCTCCGCCGCGTCGGGCTCCTCGCCCGCGCGATAGAGCGGCAGCCGGTCGAAGCTGTCGAGCGGGCAGAGGCCGGTATTCTCCTGGCCGGGATAAAGCGGCCGGCCCGAGGGATCGCGGTTGAGATCGACGACATAGCGCGAGAGGTTCGCCATCAGCATATGGGCGCCCAGCTCGCCCGCGAAATCATAGAGCCGGTCGGTATGCCAGTCCGTGTCGGCGCGCATGAGGGCAGAGGGCGTCATGCGGGCGGCGAGAGGGTCGGGGATCAGCGTGCCGCAATGGGGCAGCGAGACGATGAGCGGCGTGTCGCCGGCCCGGTGGCGATAGAGCTCGCTCATCGCCGGCTAGGCCGCCGCTTCCTCGAGCAGGCGGCGAAAAAGCTCCGCATCGACATTACCGCCCGAGCAGACGACGGCGACCGTGCGGCCCTTGACCGGCAGCAGCCCCGCGAGGGCCGCCGCCAGCGCCACGGCGCCGCCCGGTTCGACCACCAGCTTGAAATGCTCGAAGGCCGCGGCGACGGCGCGCTTGACTTGGGCCTCGCTCACCGCGAAGCCGCTTTCGACGCGGCCCTGCATGAGGGCGAAGGTGAGCCGCCCCGGCTGGTCCGCGAGCAGCGCGTCGCAGATGGAGGTGCCGCCGCCTTGGTTGCGCAGCCGCTCGCCCGCCGCGAGCGAGCGCGCCGTGTCGTCGAAGCCCTCGGGCTCGGCGGTATGGACGGTCGTCGAGGGCGAAAGCGCGGCGATGGCCAGCGCGATGCCGGAGATGAGCCCGCCGCCGCCGCAAGGTGCCGCCACGGCATCGAGGACGATACCGAGCGTCTCGGCATCCTCCGCGAGCTCGAGCCCGATCGTCCCCTGCCCGGCGATCACCGCCTCGTCGTCATAGGGCCGCACCAAAGTGGCGCCGCGCTCGGCCATGATGCGGTCGGCCAGCGCCTCGCGATCCTCCTTGTAGCGGTCGTAGAGCACGACTTCTGCGCCGTAGCCGCGCGTGTTGGCGACCTTAATGCGCGGCGCGTCGGACGGCATCACGATGACCGCCTTGAGCCCGAGGATGCGCGCGGCCGCGGCCACGCCCTGGGCATGGTTGCCCGAGGAGAAGGCGACGACGCCAGGCGCGCGCCGCTCGGGCGGGATGCGGCTCAGCTTGTTATAGGCGCCGCGGAACTTGAAGGAGCCGGTGAGTTGCAGCATCTCCGGCTTGACCAGGAGCCGGCCCCCGAGCCTGGCATTGAGGGCGGCCGATTCGAGACAGCGGGGTGCGCACCGCGCGGCCCGCGAGCAGCGCCGCCGCCGAGCGCAGCGCTGCCAAATCGGGCGCAGGCTCGCCTGCCAGATCGCCGCTCATCATCCGCGCCGCCGCCTGCCTGCCATCATGGTTAAGCTTAAGGCCGCGTCCTGCCGCGCCGCAATGCCGTCCCGCAAAAATTACCGCGCCTTTGGCATCGTTCTTGCGTTCCTTTGGCATGACCCATTCGATCGATCCCCGAGGCTCCTTGCGCCTATTAACGATCCCTTGGCGAGTGACGAGACCAGACGAGGAAGATTGCCGTGACGGCCCTGGCGCATACTGACGAAATCGAATTGAATGTCGAGACCGGCGCGGCGGGAACGCCGCGCCGGCGCGCCGCCGGCTGGCACTTCCGGGCCTTGGCCGACGCGCTTCTTCTCGTTTCGGCCTTTGTCGGAAGCTGGGCGGTCGTGCTGCTGCTGGCGGTGGGGCTAGCAAGGATTCTTTAAGGCCGTCCCCGGCCGATCTTAAGCTCTTTCAAGCCATGCTCGGCGCCATTTGCACTCTGCGCCCCGCGAGGCCGCGCCATTTGCATTACGCGATGCAGGCTGAAACGGCGGCGCGCCGCCGCGCGGCGGCCTATTGCCCGCCGATCAGGCCTTGCAGCTTATTGAGTGGATAGGCATAGGTCAGCATCAAGGTCTCGGTCCCGGAATTGCTCTTGCCGATGCCCGCATTCGAGACATGGTTGAACATGATGCCGAGGCGCGAACGGTCGTCGAAGCGGTAGGCGATCTCGACCGCGTCGCGAAATTCCGGCAGCCAGGTGCCGAGATTAACGTCCCTCCCCTTGTAATAGGCGCCGACCGCGAGGCTCGGCGTGAGTACGATGCGGTTGCCGAAGTAAATATCGAGGGCGAAGCCGCCATAGCCATAGACCGCGTCGCGCGTCGAGACGAGGATGCCGACGATCGGCTTGAAGTAAAGGAGCTTCCAGTCCGAGCGGTATTCGAGATCGAAGGCCGGGACCTGGTAGTTCCGCAGGTCCCGCACGCCCGCCTGCAATTCGAGAAAGGCGGGATCGTCGTTGGGAAGCGGTCTTTGCACCAAGGGCGGAAAACTGTCGAAAAGCAATTCCTGCGCCCAGGCCGGAACGGCCAGCAAGGCGCAGGCAAGAAAAGCGGCGAAAAAACGCAAGGAACACCCCCCGGTAGCCCCCAAACAGGCGGGACGCCGATGATAGGCGAATAATCCGCCTTGGCAAGCAGGGAGAGAGAGGCGGGCTAGGGCTGCTTGATGACCTCGGCCGCACCATGCTTTAGGAAGGCGTCGACACGATCGACCGCTGCATCGATCTGGCTCTGCGGGCCGATGACTGTCTGGCGGCTGCGCGCCGCGACCACCTCGGCGTCCTCCCCGCCCATGGTCTCCAAGGCGTGCGAGAGCTGAACGAGCGCGCTTTGGTGATCGTTGAGCGGTTGGCGCGGCGGAATTGGGGCCGGCGCTAACGTCTTCGGCATCGCGGGAATCGATTGTGGCGCGTCTTCTCTCGGCGTCGGCAAGATATATTTCCGAAAGGTCGTTGCGTTTGCAGCGCGGTCGCCGAGCTCGCCGAGATGCCATTTGTCGATGAGATACTTTAGCAGGCTCGTATGATCGAACTGGTCATGGACCACGTCGTTTGCGAGATAAGGCGAGACGAGAATCGCCGGCACGCGCACGCCAAGCTGCGTGAAGCTGTATTCCTCCTGATGATGATCGGGGGGTGGGACCGGTGACGGCGGGGCGACATGGTCATAAAAGCCGCCATGCTCGTCGAAAAGGACGATCAAGAGCAGTTTTTGCCAAAGCTCCTCGTTGGCGCGCAGGGCATTGTAGACACTGGCGATCAGCGCCTCGCCCGCGAGGACGTCGTGGGACGGATGGTCGTCATTGGCGCCGGGGTCGAGATAGGCCGGCTCGACAAATACGAACTCGGGGAAGGGATTGTCACTATCGGCCTTCTGGACGTCGGCGAAGAATTGGTTCATCGGAGAATATCTGTTTCGATTTGGTTTCTGCCATTGGTTGACCAACAGGAGCGAAAGAGGTGTATCGCCGTGATATATCCTCCAAGTCTTCGAGCGCTCGTTGAGGCGGTCGAAGATAGTGGGCTGGTCGTACCAATGCAGGTTCAAGTCGAGTACGCCGTTGGGCATGTTCACGCGGCCCAGCGAAGTCCCGCTCATCATGAATAGACGGTTCGCCCAGGTCGGTCCCGGTACCGAGGAGAACCACCGGTCGCAGACGGCGAAATTGCGCGCCAGGGCATGGAGGGCGGGCAAGCTGTCGAGCGCGTGGTATTTCATCACCTCGGTGCGGCCCGCAGTGGTCAACATCGGATAGGCACTCGCATAATCCTGGATGAAGCCACCGTTGGGAATGTCGGCGACCGTCTTGAGCTGGGCGAGGACATGCGGCGTCTCATGATGCGGATCCTCGAAGACCACGCGCGCGGCGCCGGGCGCCTGCGGATAGGTGACGCCTTCGAATTGATTAGCGCGTGTCTGCGCCGAGCCCTCTGTGGGAATTCCATCGATATCCGTCTTGGCCTGCTGGCAGCTGCCCAGCATATGGTCGAAGGAGCGGTTCTCCAGTGCGAGCACGACGACATGCTCGATCTTGGCGTCATTGTCAGCAGGCATCGGAACGCCTCCCCGGCCGCGTAACCAAGCCGCACGCTACGTGACAACTCTAGCAGCCGTTCCCTTCAACGTCAGGTTGAATCTGCACGCGGCGGTCGCGGAAGCACCCGCCGCTAACGCAAGCCGCGGAACTTGTCGGTCGCCTCCACCAGCGCCGAGCGAATGCCGGGTTCCATGGCCGAATGGCCGGCATCGGGGATCACCTTGTAGGCGGCCTCGGGCCAGGCGCGATGCAGCTCGTCGGCGGTGACGATGGGGCAGACGGCGTCGTAGCGGCCCTGCACGATTGCGGCGGGCAGATGGCGGATGCGCGCGAGACCGTCGAGCAGCGCGTTCGGCGGCAGGAAGATGTCGTTGATGAAGTAATGGGCCTCCATGCGCGCGAGGCCGAGCGCCATGCGCTCGTCGCCGAAGGCGGCCACCGTCTCCGGGCTCGGCAGCAAGGTCGAGCAGGAGCCTTCATAGACGCTCCAGCGGCGCGCCGCCGGCATATGGACCGTTGGGTCAGGGTCCACCAGCCGCTTATGGTAGCTCGCCAAGATGTCGTCGCGCTCGGCCGCCGGGAGATATTCCGCGAAGCTGCGCCAGGCCTCGGGGAAGATGTTGCGCAGCTCGTAGAGGAACCAGTCGATCTCGCTGCGCCGGCAAAGGAAGATGCCCCGCAGCACGAGGCCGAGCACGCGCTCGGGATGCGCCTGGGCGTAGGCGAGCGCCAAGGTCGAGCCCCAGGAGCCGCCGAAGACGAGCCAGCGCTCGATCTCGAGGTGGCGGCGCAGGGTCTCGATGTCGCGGATGAGGAGCGGGGTGGTGTTGTCGCGCGTCTCGCCCAAGGGGGTGGAGCGGCCGGCGCCGCGCTGATCGAACAGCACGATGCGGTAATGGCCGGGGTCGAAGAAGCGGCGATGGGTGGGGGTGGTGCCCGCGCCGGGACCGCCATGGAGGAAGAGCGCCGGCACGCCGCGCGGATTGCCCGAGATCTCCCAATACATCACATGGAGCCGGTCGAGCGGGAGGCTGCCGCTTTGATGGGGCTGGATTTCGGGGTAGAGATCCTGCGGCAGCATCGGCCTCTCTCCTGGCGATCTGGTGCGGGGCAGCGACGGCGTTTCGAGTGTACGATGCGGTCATGATGCTGCAAAGCTGCCGTGACGCGCGCGGGGGTGCGGCGAATCAACTCGCGGCGGCCATGCTCGCGACATGGCTCCTGGCGGCGGGGGGTGCCTTCGCGGCCGAGAGCGCCGCAAGCGCGCCACAGGCAATCGCGGCGCTGACGCCAGGAGGAACGGCGCGCGTCGCCAAGGCGATCGACGGCGACACGCTCGCGCTTGAGGACGGCCGCGCGCTGCGGCTCGCCGGCATCATGGCACCCAAGCCGCCGCTCGACGCGGCGGAGGGACGAAGCTGGCCGCTGGCGGAGGCGGCGACCGCGGCCCTCGCCGAGCTTGCCAAGGGGCAAATCGTCACCCTCGCTTTCGACAGGCGCAGAACGGACCGCTATGGCCGCCTCCTGGCGCAGCTCACGCGCGAGGACGGGCTCTGGCTGCAAGGCGAGCTGCTTGCGCGCGGCATGGCGCGCGTCGCCACGACGGCCGGCAATCGCGCCCTCGCCGCCCTCATGCTTGCCCGCGAGGCGGAAGCGCGCGAGGCGCGGCGAGGCATCTGGCTTTCCCGCGCCTTCGAGCTGCGCGCGCCCGAGGAGGCGCGCTTCCATGTGGAGAGCTTCGAGATCGTCGAGGGAGGCGTCACCGCGACCGGCCATCTCGCCGGCCGGGCCACGCTGCTCCTCGGCGCGGACGCGAAGGACGGCCTCACGATCGCGCTGCTGCCCGAGAGCCGGCGGCTCTTTCGCGAGACCGGCCTCGACCCGCAGACGCTGACCGGGCGACGCTTGCGCGTCCGCGGCTTCATCCGCTGGTGGAACGGCCCGCTGATCGAGGTCAGCCATCCCGAGCAGATCGAGCTCTTGGAGAAATAGCCTTCGTGGAACGGCGCCGGATGGCGCGCGGGGCGAGGATCATTGGCCGGAGGGGCTTGCTCCTTTGACGGTCACGTCGGCGATATGCCAGCTAGCTTTGTCGCGGCAGGCGACGTGCGTCTCGACGGCCGCTGGATTATTGACCGGCGCCGTGGTGAAGCGCCGGCAGAGGAGCCCGGCTGCGGAGGGATATTCCCGCTCCATGGTCACGCGCTGGCCGCCGCGCACCGCATCGTCGATCACGCTGGATTGGCCGGGCTTCGCGGCGACGACGAAATCGAGCAGCCCTGTCGGCGCCGCCGCGCTCGGCGCGCCCGCCGGCGGGTTGACGGTTGCCGCCGCGACGGGGGCCGGCGGCGGCGCAGCCTGTTGCGCGGCCGACGCAGGCCCGGGCGGGAAGCCGATCTCCTGGCAACCAGCCAGCGAAATGATTGCGAGGAAGGGGACAGCGACGCCGGCCCAAGCGCGCGATCGCACGGACGCGCGGTTCGCGATGGCCAAGGCGCGGCACGCCCGGCGTTTCGGCCGGCCTGCGAAAGCGGTCTGCATTGCCAAATTCCTCCCCTTGGCCCCGGAGAAGCGCGGCTGGGTCATGCGCGGCGCAGTGGCCTTGCTCACTGCGTCAGGCGGAGCGTCACGCCGGTCGATACCGCGACCTCGTAGATGATCGTGGCGATGTCGGAAATGACGGCGATGTCGTGCGAATCGACGCGCGGCATGACCATGATCTGGTCGCCCGAGCGGATGGTCACGCTGTCGCCGCCGGTCTCGATCTCGCCGCTGGCATGCAGCACGACGAAGGTCGAGCGGTCCGCGCGATCGGTATAGCCACCCGCCATCTTGGTATAGCTGGTGAGCTTGCGATCGGGCGTGAAGACCACGCTTTGGGGCAACCGCACCTCGCCCGTGACCAGCACGACATCGGTCTTCGCCGGGATCACGATCTCGTCTTCGGGCTCGAGCATCACCGCGTCGCGGTCGACGGCCGTCGCGAGCACCAGGCGTCCTTCCGGCTTGTACGACCGCGCTTGTTGGATGAAAGCCTCGACGAGCTGCGCCTCCTGGGTGTTGAGCGCCGCATCGGTCTGCGTCAGCGAGGTCTTGGTCAGCACGCTGCGCTGCAGCTGCCCAAGCTGCTGGTCGAGCGCCTGCTGCTGCTGCAAGGCCACGCTCTTGCGGCGCAGATAGATCGCAGGCAAATCGGCGATCGCCGGGTCGATCTGGATCATCTTGAGCACTTCGCCGACGCGCGCGCCGCGCTGCACGATGAAGGAGGACGGGCCGTCCGATTGGCCGTTCACATTCACGAAGATCGTGTCGCTGACGTAGTCGGAGCGGAAATTGTAGATGTCGCCGCTGGCGATCTTCATCGTCCGGAAGTCGGCCAGCTTCATATAGGCGTTATAGGGCCTGTCGTTGCGCAGGCCCTGGATCGAGACATAGGACACCGTCGGATTGGGGCGCGCGAGCGCGATCACGTCGCCGCCGGTGGCCGATTGCGGGTCCAGCTCGAAGGCGTAGTTGTTCTGGACGTCGCCTTCCGCGGTCACGGTGGGATGCTGGAAGCCGACGAAGATGGTGTCGTTGTCCTGGAAATTGGGCGATGGCAGGTCGAGCCCCGTGAGGAACGCGTAGAGATCGATTTGCGCCAGGAGCTTGCCCGCGCGTGTGATGCGCAGGTCGCGGAACGAGCCGGCCTTCGGGTTGATGCCGCCCGCCTGCAGAATGAACTGCAACGGCGAATTGAGGCGGTCGCCGGAAAAACGTCCGGGCGCCTTGACGGCGCCCGTGACATAAACCGCGACGGGCTGCTTGCTCAAGAGGCTGGCATAGACGAACACGTTCTCGGTGAAGACGTGCCTCACCGCGGCCGTCGCGGCGCCGATCAGATTATTGGCGGTGACGCCGGCGACATGGATGGGGCCGACCTGCGGGATGAAGATATTGCCCTGCGGGTCGACGCCCTGAACGCCGTTGTAGGCGAAGGCTCCCCATACTTGGATGTCGATCTGATCGCCAGGCGAGACGATATAATTGCGGTTGATGGCGACGGGACCGAAAAGCTGCGGCTGGCCGAGAAAAAGCTGGGAGCCGAAGGGCGGCGCGGCGCTCGCCGGCAGCGGGGCCTGCGGATTCTGCGGGGCGCCCGTGATGACGTTGCCCGTGATGGGCTGAATTGGCTCGACCCCCGGAGAGAGCGGCGTGGGCGCCGTCGGCGAAGGGGGCTCGGAACCTGGCCGCGGTTCTTGATCGAATTGTCGATCGGAAGCTGGAAGGTCGGAAAGCCCGGCGTCTGCGGCAGGGTCTGCGGCGCGGTCTGGGCAGCGGGCTGCGTCACCGACGAGGGCGGGGCCGGTTGCGCGGCCGCACCCGCTACCCATCCCCCGTGCAGCGCAAGGGCGAGCGCGAAAGCGGCGCTCAGCGCGCGCACGCCGCGATGCCTCATCATTTGCGGCCTCCTCCATTGGCGGGGTTGTCCGTATCGGCGACGGATGATGTGAGCATGCCGAGCCGTCCCCCTGAACGCGCCGGGCAGGATTTGCTTTCACCATTGCATATGTCCGCGATGGCACGCAACCATGTCCCGCAGCCCCCGGCGACGGAACGGTGCCACGGTCAGCTGGGCGTCATGGGAGCGGCTGTAGGGCTGCGGCTCGGCGGGCCGGAGATTCTATGAGAGCCGATAAAGACCTGATAAATTCCCTATTGCGGCGGTGGAAATATCGCGATCTGCCGCGTCACATCCAGCGGCTGGCGAGAAGGATGTCCCCGTAGCTCAGCAGGATAGAGCGACAGATTCCTAATCTGTAGGCCGTGGGTTCGAATCCCGCCGGGGACACCATCGCAGCGCGGTCGGGGATGGGAGGCAAATCTCGTTGGATGGCGCCGTAGCGGCCCCTATTGCCGCTTGGCGGCCGTCAGAAGGCCCGGCCTGACGCAGTCCTCGGCGTGGCAGAGCGACGCGAATTTGCCGTAATAGCTCTTCGCCTTGGCGAGATTGCCGGCCTTCTCGGCGGCTTGGGCGGCGCCCCAATAGCCGCGGAGCCGCCCCGGCGCTCGCTGCAACGACGCCTCATATTGCTCGAGAGCGGCGGCGGCGTCGTTCCCGTCGAGCAGCATGTCCGCCAAAAGCTCGCGCATCGGCAGCAGCCCGCTCCCGGCGAGCTCGCTTTTGCCGCTGTCGTCTTCGAGCGCGGCCGCCGCACGCATCAGGCGGAGCGCGTCGGCGTTTCGTCCCTCCGCGAGCGCGATCCAGGCCTTCGCGGCGTCGAGCTCGCTCTCGGCCCTTGTCGCGCCATGAGGGTCCGCCTTGACGCCGAGCTGCGCCTGAAGATTCTCTAGCGCGGCCAGCTCGGTGCGGGCGGCCGCGAGATTGCCGCCGCGGGCCGCGCCGAGGGCGCGACCGAAATAAGCGAGCGCAAGCGCTTGAGGGAAGGCGCTTTCGGCGACCGGCTGCGACGCCGCGGCCCTCCAATCGTCGCGCTCGAGCGCGTAGCGCAGCGGCATGGCCTCCAGCGCCAGGTCGCCGGCGAGCTCGCGGCCGGCGGACAAATGGGAGAGGTCGCGAATTTCGACAACGGCCTTGGCTTTGTCGTCCTGCCCGGTCTGCAGATAGGCGTAGATCAGCCAATCCATTCGGCGCAGCCGATCGGCATCGAGTACGGCATCTTTGCGCAAGACGTCGCTTTCGCCGGCATCGAGCGCCTTGCCGGTTATCGCGATGATCTTGCGCCATTCGCCTTGCGCCGCCAATCCGCCGAGGGCGGCCGTCGCGCCGGGATCGTCGGCCGCGCGCGCGATCGCGGCAAGCGCGAAGACGAACGCGACCAGACAGATGGCGAGCGTGCCGCCGCGGCCGATAGCGCGCCACGCGGCGACGCGGGCTGGCAAGCCGAAGCCCGCGCCGTCCGAGGGAGAACTACCCGTCATCGCATGGCTCCGCCGCGCTGGATTTTTCGCGCCGATCTTAGCATGGGCCGGCGCCGCTCAAGCCGATGGGCCACTCCCCGAACCTCCGATCCCTGGTCATCCATTCCGATCCCCGGTCATGTGCTCCAATGTCGTTATCGATCGTGCTCGAAGCGACGGGGTCGAGATCGTCAGCGTCATTAACGGGCATCGCGACGTCGACGGGATTACCACTGAGCTACCAGACGATTGAAGGGCGCCCTGGCTGCCTATCCGCTTGGCGCTTTTAATTGTATGCGCTATCACATAATATACTTTTAGGAGAAATTCCCCAGGCACCGTGGAAGGGGGGCGGGGGCAATATGAACAGGCGATCTGTTCGGCCGAGCATTGCCGCATTGGCGGCCTTTATGCTGGTGCTTGGCAGTTGCCAGTCGATGACTCTCCTCCAGACCTCGACGGTCGCCACCTCCCAGGAGGCAGCGAACGTCTTTGTTTCGGCGTATCCGGCCGTGCCCTGGTCCGATATTTCGGCGAAACTCGCGCCGAACAACGCCTTGACGATCGATCAAGCACGAACCATGGCGGCACAGACGACAGAAGTCGAGGTCAGTCAGTTTCTTTCGACGTTCGCGGCCGGCTTAAGCGTCAACTTGGCGGGAACCGCGCCATCCTCCTCCGGTGCCGCTTCCACGGCTTTGCCTGCCAACGCCCCAACACCCGATCTGACCAAAGCACCGGTGGCGACAGGAATCGATGCGGGCACCTTATTGACCGCCGGCACGGCGCTCTACCAGGAAGCGCAAATCCTCGACAACCAGATCTCCACCGAGGTTCTGCCCGACGGCTACCAGGTGTATCTCATTACATTCCAGGTCAATCTGCAGCCGAAGAAAAAGGACCTCAATTACGATGCTTATACGGATATCACGCTGCTTCCGGGTAATTGGAGCGAGTCCGTCGCTACCTCAGGGGAGGCGGATGCGAATGCCGGCGGGTTGGCGCCCATAAAGCTTTTTCCGCTGATCATCACGGATGAGCTGGAAACCACGAATGTCGGGCGAAGCATACAATCGCTCCGGCAGGCGGCTCTTCAGCTGGCCGGCACGCTTCATGGCATCGGTGCCAACGGCAGCGTCGGAGGCGCGTCCGATAAGTTCAACAGCATCGTCGGACTCGACAAGAACAGCCTGGTCACGGCTGGCCGCGTGAGCGACAGCACGCTTCGTATCCGCCTCGGCGCCGAGAATTCGGGTTCCAGTGGCCAAGCGATGGTGCCCCGCAGCTACAATGTGTCGGTGGTCGTCATGACGCGGTGGGGCAAAACCGACGCGGAGCAGATCGATCGTCTCTCGGTAACGACAAACACGACCTTCCTTTCTCCGAAAGGCGAGACTTTAGCCACGGGTCCCAGCCGATGTCGAGGCGTCTTGGCAAAAAAGGTCGCTGCGAAGGCCCACGAATATGGCTACGGCGAAGTAGGCGGAGATTGCATCCCACGCGTTACGGCGCGGCAACCCGACCACGCCTGCTCCAACGGCGAAGAGGAAATAAAGACGGAGCCCGAAATAACCACATATTTGAATCTGCTTAGGGCAGTCGACCGCGGCGATTACAAGATGGTCCAAAGCTGCCTAAGCCCGCAGCCTGGCACGCAAGAGGAATTGAAATTGCAACGAGTCATTGCTTCGTTGGAAGAGCTGCAAGCCGATTCGCGCTATTCAACGTTCGTCATCCCATTGCACGCCCCTTCCCACCCGACGCTGCCAGACAAAGATCAGCTGGTGGTGATCACAGATGACGGGAAGCAAAATGCAACGGCGGTGTTGCACGGCGGAAAGGGGCTGATCGATACGAAGAAGCTCCGGGCCAAGCTTACCGCGTGCCTATATGCCGCGCCATGCGCAGCCGAACAGAAGGTGAGCCTCTTGCCCACTTCGATTTCAGTGACGAAGGAGGGTGCCGAAATCGATGTCGTTTTTCCCTCGCTTATCAATCTAGGGTTCGATCCAGATTCGCTTGCGCTGGCGGCGCATCTTACGAAGCCTCCAATCACCGCTTCTGCGAAGAAAAATGGCGCCCCCTCGAAGGCACCGGCCCAGACAACACCGAAAGTACCCGGTCCGTCATCGCTCTTCTTTGAAATCGACAGCCAAGCCGCTGAAATCGATGGACCGTCGAGCAGAGATTATCCAATCGTCCTCGTCAAAACCGAAGCAAAGAAGACGACGAATCCCGTCAAGGCGACAGATACCGTGCTGGTAGCAGATCAAAGCGGCGTCGCGCATGTGTCTCTGGCAATCGGAAAGTTGACCGACGGCGGCGGCGTTGCCGCGCCGTTGACATTGGTTGTTTCGGGCGGCGACGTGCGCCACGACGCAACTCTCGGATCCGTACTACTTGGCAGCGACGGCACCATTTCTGTATCGGCTGGTACGGTAATTATCCTCGAGCTCGGCAACCTTTCGTCGCAGCACCCGGTCACCGTCACGACGATGGGTATCGTAGCGCCGAATAAGAAGCCGGTCGCTATCGGAGATCCTATTACTTTCACTGTGTCCCAAGGCAGCGTCTCTCAGGGCGGCACGACCGCCGGAAAGTAGCTTCGCACGCGCTTCGCCGCGAAGGGGAGCGAAATCATGGCGAGAGCGGGCGGCCTGCACCAACTCTTTCCTCTACCTCCCCACCTCCGGCGCGATGGGCACGCCGGAATCGCGTTCCTCGACCGCCTGCTTGAAGCCCACCTCCTCGGCGCGCGCCTTGAACCAGACGCCTTCGGGCGAATGGCGCGCCATGCCGTCGAAGAAGGTGGCCAGCATCTGCGTGGTGGCGAGGCCCATATTTTCGTAAGCGGCGTTGATCATCAGCTTATTCATCATGAGCTGGTTGCGCGGCACGCTTGCCATGCGCCGGGCGAGTCGCTCGACCGCCGCGTCGAGCTCGGCCTCGGGCACGGCCTCGAGCACGAGGCCCATCGCCTTGGCCTCGCGCCCGCCCACCAGGTCGCCCGTCAACAGCATGCGCTTGGCCCGCTCCGCGCCCAGGCGATAGACCCACATGGCCGGCGTCGGCACGCCCCAGACGCGCGCCGGCGGATAGCCGATGCGCGCCTCCTCGGCCATCACCACGAGATCGCAGCAGAGCGCGATGTCGCTGCCGCCCGCCACGGCGAAGCCGCGGATCTTGGCGATGGTCGGCTTGTAGGAGCGCCAGAGCGACATGAAGTTCCGCGTATTGGCGCTCATCATGGCGAAATCGACCGTGGCGTCCCACGGCATCTCCTGCGAGCCCGGCTGCCCGCGCGGCTTCTCGGCATAGTCCTTGAGATCGTAGCCGGCCGAGAAGGCGCGGCCGGCGCCCGTCACGACGATGACATGGATCGCCTTGTCCGCGTTCGCCGCCTCCACGGCTTGGGCCAGCTCGCCCGGCATATGCTCGTCGATCGCGTTCAGCCGCTCGGGGCGGTTGAGCGTGATGGTGGCGACGCGGCCTGCCGTCGCGTAAAGAATGCTCTTGAAGCTCTCGACGCTCATGGGCGCCTCCCCGCGGCCGATTTCGCGTTCCTTGGGCTCGCGCGGCAGGCTATAACCGGGAGCGGAAGGACGCCAGAGCCATGGCGCGACGGACATCGAAGGCGAGCGGCGGCAGCATCACCATCGGCGGCGATCTCACCGTCGCGCGGCTGGGCTTCGGCGCCATGCGCATCACCGGCCGCGGCATCTGGGGCGAGCCGCCCGACCGTGCAGGCTGCATCGCGCTGTTGCGCCATGTCGTCAAGTCGGGCGTCACCCTCATCGATACGGCGGATTCCTACGGCCCGGCGGTGAGCGAGACCTTGATCGCCGAGGCGCTGCATCCCTATCCGCGCGGCCTCGTCATCGCGACCAAGGGCGGCCTGGTGCGTCCCGGCGCCAACCGTTGGGATGCCGATTGCCGGCCCGCCCATCTGCGCGCCGCCTGCGAGGGCAGCCTCAAGCGCCTGCGGCTCGAGCGCATCGATCTCTATCAGCTCCATACCGTCGATCCGAACGTCCCGCTCGCCAAGTCGATCGGCGCGCTGGTCGAGCTGCAGCGCCAAGGCAAGATCCGCCATATCGGCGTCTCGAATTTCAACCTGCGCCAGCTCCGCGCGGCGCAGGCGCTTGCCACCGTCGTCTCGGTGCAGAACCGCTACAATTTCGATGACCGTGGCCACGAGGGGGTGCTCGAGGCCTGCGCCGAGGAAGGGCTCGCTTTTATCCCCTGGTATCCGCTGGGCTCGGGCTCCCTTGCGGGATCGCGCCGGCTCGCCCAGATCGCGGAGCGCCATCACGCCACGCCGGCGCAGATCGCCCTCGCCTGGCTGCTGCACCGCTCGCCCGCGATGTTGCCCATCCCCGGCACCTCGTCGATGGCGCATTTCGAGGAGAACTGGGCGGCGCGGTCCCTGCAGCTCGAGGAGGAAGAGCTAGCCGCCCTCGAAAGCCGATCCGCGTAAGCCGCGTGACAGATGGCGAATAGTTGCCGCCGCAAGCCATGCGTGATAGGAGCGGACGCAGCCGTCACGTCATGGAGCGCTGTTCGATGTTGCACAAATCGCTGCTGCTGTCCGCGATCGTCCCGGCTGCGGTTGCTCTCGCAATTGCCCAGAGCCAAGCCGGCACGCTGATGACGCCGGGCGGTCCCGCCTACGATTGGACGGGTCCCTATGTCGGCGCGCATGTCGGCTATTTGACCGACCGCTCGGACTACAGCTCGAATTTCGGCGCCCTCGGCGCCGGGCCCTCGGGCTCGATCGATCTCGACGGTGTCTTCGGCGGCCCGCAAGCCGGCTATAATTTCCAGCTCGGGCCCTTCGTCTTCGGCGCGGAGGCGGATTTCTCCGTCGCGGACGTCAACGGGACTGCGGTACCCGACCCGACCAGCCTGTTTCCCTCCAATCTCAAGGCCAATATTAATTGGACCTCGACCCTGCGTGCCCGCGCCGGCTACGCCTGGGACGATTTCCTCTTTTATGGGACGGGCGGCCTCGCCGTCGTCCATGCCGATGCGAGCGACAACAATATCGGCTTCGGCTTCAACACCGGCAGGGGCAGCGCCACCTTCTACGGCTGGGTGGGCGGCGCCGGCGTCGAGGTAGCGCTTTATCAGAACGTCACCGGGAAATTCGAATATCAGCATATCGGCGTCGGGCGTCAGAATATCACCTTCGGCCCCTCGCCGTTGGTCACCCCCGTCAATGGCAGCATCGACCGCTTCGAGATCGGGCTGAACTACAAATTCTGATCGGAAGCCCGCGTCGGCGTCTCAGGCGAGCGAGGCGCGCTCCGTGCTCTCGCCTTTGACCGTCTCGAGATCGGCCGCCACCATCTCGCGCACGAGCTCGGCGAAGCTGGTGCGATGGCGCCAGCCCAGGCGCTCGCGCGCCTTGCTCGCGTCACCGCAAAGCGCGTCGACCTCGGTGGGGCGGAAATAGCGCCGGTCGATCTCGACCAGAACCTCGCCGCTCCGCCGGTCGATACCCTGCTCGGCGACGCCCTTGCCGCGCCAATCGACCGCGCGGCCGATCTCCTTGAAGGCGAGCTCGACGAGCTCGCGCACGCTGTGGCTTTCGCCCGTGGCAAGCACGTAATCGTCGGCTTGGGGCTGCTGCAGCATGAGCCACATGCCCTCGACATAGTCGCGCGCATGGCCCCAGTCGCGCGTGGCGTCGAGATTGCCGAGATAGAGCCGCTGCTGCCGCCCGAGCGCGATGGCGGCGACGGCGCGGGTGATCTTGCGCGTCACGAAAGTTTCGCCGCGGATCGGCGATTCATGATTGAAGAGAATGCCGTTCGAGGCGTGGAAGCCGTAGGCCTCGCGGTAATTGACGGTGATCCAATAGCCGTAAAGCTTGGCCGCGCCATAGGGGCTGCGCGGGCGGAAGGGCGTGGTCTCGCGCTGCGGCCGCTCTGGCGCGTTGCCGTAGAGCTCGGAGGTCGAGGCCTGGTAGAAGCGCGCGCGCGCGCCGATGCCTAGGATGCGGATGGCCTCGAGCAGGCGCAAGGTGCCAAGGGCGTCGGCGTTCGCGGTATATTCGGGAGTCTCGAAGCTTACCCCCACATGGCTCTGCGCCGCGAGATTGTAGATCTCGCTCGGCCGCGTCTCCTGCACCAGGCGGATCATATTGGTCGAATCGGTAACGTCGCCGTAATGGAGGAAGAAGCGGACGCCCTTCTCATGCGGATCGCGATAGAGATGGTCGACGCGGCCGGTGTTGAAGGAGGAGGAGCGCCGCTTGATGCCGTGCACGACATAGCCCTTGGCGAGCAGCAGCTCGGCCAGATAGGCGCCGTCCTGCCCGGTGGCGCCGGTGATAAGCGCGGTTTTCTCCCGGTCGGGCGGCGGCATCGTCGGTCGTTCTCCTTTTCGGCAGGGGCTTTATTGCGCCATCGGCGGGTCGATGCAAGCATCCCGCCCAGCGGCGAGGCGGCCCCCGCCGGGGCCGACTTCCCACCTCGTCGTTGACAAGGCTTCGTCGCGTGCGATCCTTGCCGCGCGCGACCGGACCACGCGCGAAAGCCCGCCATCCTGTCCGAGCCAAGCAGGGAACCTCCGATGGCCGCGAGAAGCGATTTTCCCTCCGTCACGGTGATCGACCATCCGCTGGTGCAGCATAAAGTGAGCCTCTTGCGCGACCGCACCACCTCGACGGCGAATTTCCGCCGCCTGGTGCGCGAGATCGCCTTGCTGCTCGGCTATGAGGTGACGCGCGATCTCCCGCTCATGAAGCGAGCGATCGAGACGCCGATCTGCCCGATCGAAGCGCCCTTCATCGAGGGCAAGAAGCTTTGCATCGTTCCCATCCTGCGCGCCGGGCTCGGTCTCGCCGAGGGGCTGCTCGACCTCGTGCCGCAGGCGCGCGTCGGCCATATCGGCATCTATCGCGATCCCGAGACCCTGAACGCGGTCGAGTATTACCTCAAGCTTCCGACCGACGCGGCGGAGCGCTTGGTGATCGTGACCGACCCGATGCTGGCGACGGGCCATTCGCTCGTCGCCGCGGTCGATCGCGTGAAGGCGCTCGGCGTCAGGCGGCTCAAGGTGGTCTGCCTCCTGGCAGCACCCGAAGGCATCCGCACCTTCGCCGCGAGCCATCCCGACATTCCGATCATCACCGCGGCGATCGACGAGCGGCTCAACGACCATGGCTATATCGTCCCGGGCCTGGGCGACGCGGGCGACCGGCTGTTCGGCACGCGTTAGCAAGCCCGCTCGCGCCGCCTTATTCGGCGGGGCAATAGCGCATCAGCGGATCGCGCGTTTCGTCGGCGAGGGCGTAGCGCCCGTCCACCAGCCGGTAGAGATCGAAATAGAGATCGCGCTTGCCGTAGGCGCGGCTCGGGTCGCGCCGGCAGGTCGAGAGCTTGATCGCGCCGTCGGCGATCTCCGGAATCTGCTCGCCCTCGGTCGGGAAGCCGTCTTGGGTGACCATCCCCTCCTCGCTCCGCCGCCAGGGTCCGATCGGCTGAAAGCGGCCGCTTCTTGGATCGTAGGCGCGCATGAGGAGCACGCTTTCGCGCTCGTCGCGGATTTCGACGGCCCAGCCCATATGCCCGGAATGGTCGAAGTCGCCGAAGGCAACCTTGCCGGTCTCGCCGTCCTGGCGGATAGGCAGCAGCTCCTGGCCGCGCAGCATCTGGAACAGCGCCTTGCGGCTGCCTTGCCGCAAGCCGGCCAGATCGAAAAGCGCCAGCGCCAAGCCGGCATTGGGCGACTGCCGGTCATAGCTCCAGACGACGAAGACCACGGGCTCGCCCGGCACCAGCCGCGCGCTCGTCATGCAGACGAGAATCTGCGCCTCCGCGGTCTTGAGCCGCTCGAGGAGTGCGGCATCGCAGCTCGCTTCCGCGGCTTCCTGGGCGCGGCAAGGCGCCTGCGCGGCGCCCAGCAAGACTGCGCCGAAAGCGATTCCGATGATGCCGGACCGGCCCATGCCCGCCTCGCTCCTGGCGCGGAAGCAGCCGCGCTTCGGCGTGTCTAGTAAATGCCTTCGGGATTGGCGGGAGCGCTGGCGGCCGTCCCGGCCATGGAGGGATCCGCCGTGGCCGGCGCCGTCGCCGCCGGCGAGCCCGTCGCCCCATGCGTCTCATGGGCCGCATTGTCCGGCTGAGCCGCGGGCAGCGCGTTGGCCGGCGCTGCCGCCGCCGGCATGCTCGGTCCCTTCCGGGCGGGCGCGGCAGCAGGCGCCGCGTTTGGCTCGAGAACGACGTTCGCCATGGGTTGTTGCGCGCCCGTCGCTGCCTGGCTCTCGGGCGGTGCCGTTTGCTGTACGCTCGGCGGCGGGTTCGTCGCATTCGTCGCGTCGGAGAGCGGCGCTTCGCCCGTATTCGCCTCGGGCGCGGTAGCGACGGGGAGCTGACGCTTCGGCGGCGCCGCCGAATTCGCGTCCAAGCCGTAGGGCGGGAAGGAATAGGGCTCGGCCGGAAGGGCGGCGATGAACAATGCCATGTCGGGCGCTCCAGGCGTGATCGGAAGCGGCACCGTCGTCTCGTCCTTGGCGATCTTCTTCACCACGCCCCAGTCGATCAGCAAGCTATGCTTGCCCTGGTAGGTGGTGACGGCATCGACGGCGCGCTGCTCGGGGCTCTTGGGATTATGGTAGTCCGCAAGGGGCTCATAGCCCGCCATGTAGAGGATGCCGTCGCGTTCGCCCACCTGGAACGGCTGGTCGAGGATGCGCACGGGCGTGCCGACCGGAATCCTGGGGAAGATCTCGGCCACGTCCTCGGGATAGAGATGCATGCAGCCATGGCTCACCCGGTCGCCCACGCCCCAGGGCTCGCTCGTGCCATGGATATAGATGCCCTCCATTGCCGTCCTCAGCGCGAGCAGCCCCATCGGGTTCTCCGGCCCGGGCGGCACCACCTTCGGCAGCGGATTGCCGTTCTTGACATGCTCTTCGAGGATGTCCTTGGGCACGACCCAGCTCGGGTTGCGCACCTTGGCCGCGATACGGGTCATGCCGATGGGCGTGGGCCAATTGTCGCGCGCGATGCCGAGCGGGTAGGTGATCACCACCGGCGCCTCGCCGCGATTGGGCGTGGGGAAATAATAGAGCCGCCGCGCGCCCACGTTCACCACCAGGCCGGTCCAGGGCTTGGGCGGCAGAATATAGATGGTCGGCAGCACCACGCGCTGACCCGGCTTGGGCACCCACATATCGACGCCGGGATTGGCGCCGGCGATCTCCTCGGTGCCGAGATCGTAATGGCGCGCGATGTCGAGGAGCGTACTGCGCGCCGAGGCGGTGACCACGCGCATCTCGCCCACCATGTTGCCTTCCTTGGGCAAGGCATACATGCTGGCCTCGGCCGGCAAGGCCGAGCCACCCATCGCGAGGAGAAGGGCCAAGGGCCGGGCGACCGCAACCAGGAGACGGTGCGCGGCGGACGCGAAATTCATTCCTTAAGCTCCGATTCACGCAGGCTATTCAAAAAATAGGTTGTTGCGGCGCAAAACGGAAGGGTCTTCTGCGTGGCAAAAAGACGGCCCTGGAAAGCGAGCACAGGCCGCCGCAGCCGAATAATCGGGACCAGGTTGAACCCGTGGATTTACGATCGCCCGCCGGAGGGGTACAATTTATGTGATCCATACTCAAGCGGCGTAACGGCGTGTTACAGGGGATAAAAGGCGCTTTGCTTGCGCTTGGTGCTGTCATGGTGCTTGCGGGCACGGACGGCGAGTCCTGGGCCGCGGCCGGCGAGAACGCCGGGGTTTGGCTCGGCGTCAACCGGATCTATGTCGAATTCAAGCCGTCGCCGGCGACGGGCGGCGCCGGCAGCGGGCTCCGCCTCGATCTGGTGGTGCCCGGCAGTCCCGCAGACGAAGGCGGGCTGCGTGAAGGCGACATCCTTCTGACTCTGGATAACAAACCGCTCGCATCGAACGATGCATTGACGGCGGCGCTCGCAGCCGCCGGCTTGAGAATGGTACCGGTCACGCTGCTGCGCGACGGTCGGCCCTTAGCGGTCAATCTGCGTCTCGCGAGCCGGCCCGCCGACATGGACGCTCGCTTCGTCCAGGCTCTGCGCGCTCGCGCGCAATCCGAAAACGACGACGCGGCTGCCGCGATAGCCTCGCGCGATTATCGATCCGCCTTCGATCACGAGGTCAAGGCGCTGCGTTATATTTCCGCGGGGACCGGTGGTGGCGTCTATACCAACGCCGATTACGACGCCGCCTTGGCGAGGCTTGCCCAATCGCTGCCGCAGATCCAGCCCCCGCCGTCGGTATCGAGCGATGCGGAGCGCTGGAGCCGCGACGCGATATCGATTTTACAATCGGCAAAAGATGACGAGGACAATGATCGAGCGACGGAAAAATTCGCCGGCGCGGTCTATGAGGCGCCCTGGGTTGCCGATCTCTATTTCGACGAGGGGCTCGTCCTGGCCAAGGCCGGGCGCGCGATATTGGCGGCGGAAATATTGCATCGCTATCTTATCCTCGATCCCGCCGCGAAGGACGCGGCTGCCCTAAAGCAGAGGATCGCGGACCTCGAACAGATCGGCGCGGAGCAAAAGCCGTGGCTGCCCTTTCTCGGACAGATGCCGATGCAAAACGGGGATATCGAGATGGCGACGCTACGCAACCGCGACTTCACGATCAAAGTCGTCAGCGCAACGCCGAAGAGCAACCTCGATCCGGGTGACCTCGTCTGCGTGGGCACGATCCATGGCAGCCAATTCCAGGGCAGTTGCAATTACGCGATGAAGGATCCCGATTTCGTGGCTTGCTTCGGAAGGCTCAAGCGTTACGACGCCGACGGCGAGATCGAGGGGAATATATTGACCATTCGCTCGGTCCATCACCTTCGATACTTTTCCGACGTCTGTGCCGTCACGGTCGAAGATCGGGGAACATTCCGCACGATAAGAGGGCGGCAATAGCGCCGCGACGGGAGGATGCGATGGGAATCGGGCAATTAAAGTCGCACGCGGTATTTTTCGGTATCATTCTTGCGACTGCCGCATCGGGCGATCCGGCGGCCGCGCAGCATTACGAAGGGTGCTTTATCGGCGGCAAGCAGGTTGCCGATTCGATGTGTTCGGGCGCCGCCGGCGGGGCTTCGCCGGGCGGTGGCGCCGCGGCCGGTGCCGCAGGATCATTGGGCTTCGCCATTGGCGCCGGCATCGGCAACGCGATCCGCAATTTGATCTTGGAAGACAGTGCTAATGGCAGCGCGTCGCAAAATCTCAACAATCGGGGCGTCGCTCTGGCCAATGAAGGCCGCAAGGCGGAGGCCGCCGCGCTGTTCAGTCAGGCCGTCTCGATCGATCCGTCGAACGATGTCGCCCTGGGCAATTACCTCGTGACCCAGGCGCAACTCGAATTTCTGGCGGGCAATTATGCCAAGGCTCGTGAGCTTGCCATCGAGGCGATCCGATATAGTGGCGGGCCCGTCGACATCGCAAAGCACGATCTCGCCGTTTACGAGCAGGCGATCGAAGGGCAAAAACAGGCGGCTGCGGCTCGCTTTTCAGCGGACCAACAGAATCTGTTGAGCCAAATCCGTCCGCTGAGCGCGACGTCGGCGGCCGATTCCGTAGCCAACGCGCAGGGCGCGGGCGCAAGCGATCCCAAGCCGGTTTACCGCGATTCCGATACGCCGCGCACTTATCCGAATTTCGCCGATTACTCCGATGCCGAGCACAAGGTTCATGACACGAACGAAATCGGGACATTGCAGGCTCAGGCCGGCGATTGGAAAGGAGCCCTCTCGACTTTTCAGGACGCCCTCAGGCAGGACGACCCGAATTCGCCGTTCCACAACGTGATTCAGGAAAACATTGCAATTGCACGCCGGCATATCGCGGCGGACAAGACGCCAGTGAATGGAGGCGCCATGACGAAGATAGGTGCTTCCGCCTCGGCCAAGCCAAAGGATCAGCGAACGGGAGAAATCCAGAACGTCGCCGACCCGCATTGCGACCTGTTCTCGAAACAAGGCGACGGCACGCTGCATCGGGTGTGCTCGGACGACCTCGGCCACCGCTATTGCGAGCAAGCCATCGAGAACCAGCCCGGGGCAGCCGTGACGCGAATCGTCTGCCCATAGCTCGACCCTATCGCCCGATTGGCAATCCTGACACGCGCAAGCCGACCGCGCAGAAAAGCGCGGCGCATTTGCCGCTGTTCCGAAGATAGGCCATTTGGCTACAAAATTGGCACTGCGTCTGTAAAATGTAAGCGAAAATTCGCCTTCACTGAAATGATCATTCAAATCCGGCAGCATGCAGATTCCAGCTTTTACTGTAGAGTATCCGTCCATTAAGATGTTCGACTGTTCGATAGGCGGCCCGCGATCGGGTAGAAGCAGTGAGCGTGGTGTCCAGAGATCGAAGGGCGTCGGCGTCAAGCTCTGCCCGGACATCTCGCAAATCAAATGCACCGTTTTCGAACCTACGCCCGGGTTTACTCCGACGCCGCCCGCGCTCGTAGAGCAGCCGAATCCCCTCGTCTCCTGCCTGATGATGTCGCGCGGCCATATCGAGCTGATGCGGCAATCTCTGGCCTGCTAACCGGCGGCAGACATATCCGCATCGCGAACTCGCGGTCGTGGCTGAGCCCGAAGCCGGCGAAAGGGTCCGCGCCTTCATCGCCTCGCAAGACGTGTTGAACGCCAGGATTTTCGTCGCCCCGCCGGGCCTGACCATCGGCGATCATCGGAATCTCGCGGCGACGCGCGCGCAGGGTGCGATAGCCGTCAATTGGGATGATGACGACCTCTCTGACCCGCAGCGGATTGCGATATCCGTCAAGGTTCTGCGCGAGACCGGCACGGCGGCGGCGTTTCTCTCGCGCCTGCTCGTTTGGTGGCCGCAGCAGAAAGTTCAGCAATTGCCGAGAGTAGGATCTGGGAACCGACCATCGCGGTCTGGCGGAGCCACATGCCCATCTATGCGCCGCTGCCGCGTGGTGGCGACACCGTGACTATCCACAGGCTCATCAACGCGCACCGCGTGGCGAAGGTCGATTGTCCGCATTTGTACGTTTATGCGGTTACCGGTCGAAACCTATGGAACGCTTCTCATTTCGAGAAGATGATCTCGCGGGCCGAATGCGTCTTCGAGGGAGAGCAGTTTGATGAGCTCAACGAGCTCTTGTCGGACCGCCTGCCCGTGCTCGATTATGCGGCCGTCCCGAACAACGAAGGCGCTGTCGAATTCTCTGCTTGAAATTGACCTATAGGCCGGCGGCCGACGTGCGAGACGGGTCAACGGGGTCCCGTCGTTCGCCCGGTGAGGCCGCGCCCTCGCTAGGGCCTGACATAGACCCAGCCGCGCAGCTGCCGCTCCACGACTTCCGGCAGGCCGGAGGGCACGAGCTTGACGCCCTCGATCAAATCCGCCGGCGTCTTGTGATAGGCGGCCAGCGTGTTGCCGCAGGCCTCGATCTCGACATCGATCGCGACCAGCCCCTGGATGCGCGGCGCCACCTTCGACTTGTCCTTGAGCACCGCTTCGATCGCCGGCCCATAGACGACGAGGGCGATGCGCACATAGTCCGCGCCGTAGAATTTCTGGATATTTCCGACATTGGTGAGTACGGCGTCGATGCGCTTCGGCTCGGCTTCCGACATGGTCATGACGATCCGGCGCGGATGATCGATGCTGGGCTTGGGATCGGACAGTTCCGTGTCGGCCGCCCGCGCGGGCGCGACGAGAAGAAACGCAAGCGAAAATGCTACGAGCAATCTCGGCATCGTATTTCCCCCTCTCGAAGACCGGCGCAGGGCGGCACGCGCCGTCACTTTGCATCCTTGCCGGCCGCCTCCTCGCCGGGCGTCACGCCCTTGGCGGCGCTGCTCGTCACGCGCACGGGGCCGGGCTTGCAATTCGTCATGCAGGCCTCGCTCTTCACGTCCGGCCGCGGGTCCTTGGTGATGAAGCCGTCGCGGTTCGGCATGCTGATCGCGGCGAGCGACGCCGCGTCCAACTGGGCGTCCTGCGGCAGGATGTCGTTGAGGTTCAGGATATAGGCGATGACGGAATAGATCTCCCCGTCGCTCAATGAGCCTGGATGCAGCAGCGGCATGGCGCGGCGGATGTAATCGAACAAGGTCGGCGCATAGGGCCAATAGCTGCCGACGGTCTTTTGCGGGCTCGCGCTGGCGAGCGTGCCCTTGCCGCCGGCGAGCGGCGGATAGAGCCCGACCCCCTCGCCGAAATCGCCGTGGCAGGAGGCGCATTGCGCGGCAAAAAGCTTGTCGCCCTTGGCGACCGATCCCGCGCCGGGCGGCAGGCCCTTGCCGTCGCCCCCGCGCGCGTCGATGTCCCAGCCGGCAATCTCCTGCGGGCTCGGCGCACGCCCGAGCCCGTAGCCCGCGTCGCCCGCGCGCGCGCCGGGGACCCAAGCGAGCGACAGCGCGCCGACGAGGAGCGCGCGTTCAATCCACCTGGACATTCTCCACCTCGCCGCTCGCGTCGACGCGCCAGGTCTGGATGGCGTTGCGGTGATAGGCGGAGTTGAGCCCGCGCACCGCGCGCAACGCCGCGATGGTGGGCTGCACATAGCCGGTCTCGTCGATGGCGCGGCTTTGCAGCAGCGCCTCCTCGCCCGTCCAGTGCCAGGGGAAACGGAAGCGGGTCAGGCATTTCGATAGCACGGGCTCGGCGAGCTTGGCCGCCTGCCAATTGACACCTCCGTCGAGCGAGACGTCGACCCGCGCGATCTTGCCGCGGCCCGACCAGGCGAGCCCCGAAATCTCGCGGAAGCCCTGCGCCTTCAACGGATGCTCGGGACAGGGGCTGGTGATGACCGATTTCGCCTCCATGACCCAGGTGAATTGCCGCGCCTTCCCGTCGGGCATGAGATCGGTATATTTCGAGGTCTCCTCGCGCGTCTCCCAGGGCTGATCGCCGAATTTGAGCCGACGCAGCCATTTTACGTTCATGTTGCCTTGCCAGCCGGGCAGCAGCAGGCGCACGGGGTAGCCGTTCTCGGGCCGCAGCCGCTCGCCGTTCTGCGCCCAGGCGACGATGGCGTCGTCCTGCGCCTTCTCGATGGGGATGCTGCGATCCATCGCCGCCGCGTCGGCGCCCTCGGCCAGCACCCATTTGGCCTCGGGGGTCACGCCGACTTCCGCCATCAGGAGCGAAAGCGCCACGCCGGTATATTCGCAGCAGCTCAGCATGCCGTGCGTATATTGCACGCCGGCCATGAGCGCGGTCTTCCATTCCATGCTCGTATTGGCGGCGCATTCGAGGAAGAGCGTGCGGCTCACCGCGGGAAAGCGCATGAGCTCGTCCATGGTGAGGATGAGCGGCCGCTCGACCATGCCATGGATGATCAGCCGGTGCGCCGCGGGGTCGATGTCGGGCACGCCGTTATGGCAGCGCGTGAAGCAGAGCCCGTTCGGCGTGATGATGCCGTCGAGATCCTGCAGCGGCGTGAAGTTCGTCGAGGATTGGTCGCTCGGCGTGAACCAGCTCACATAACGCCGCACCACGTCCTTCTCGTAGCGCGAGGGCGCGCCATAGGGCAGCTTGCCCACGCCGACGCCGGGCGTCTTCGTCCAGGGCGGCACGTCGGGCGGCAGCCCGTCGGCGGGCGCCGCCGCCGTCTCGGCGAGAAGGCTTTTTCCGCCCGCGACGCTCGCGAGCGCGGCACCTCCGGCCGCCGCGGCCTGCTTTAGGAGGCGCCGACGCGCAGGCGAGACGGGTCTATCGCGCATCGACGCCATCGGC
>CAWJFP010000018.1:0-44277 GCA_963842155.1 uncultured Pseudomonadota bacterium | reverse complement strand
AGGGCGATCGAGACAATCGCGCTGCTTTCGCCCTCTTTGACACAGAAGGCATCGTCGAGTACGGCCGGGTTCCCTACGACGTGGAAACCACGATGAACAAAGATACTGGAGGCGGGCCTACCCGAGTTTCTGGCTTACCGGCTCAGCATAGGACGCTGAAGGAAAAAGCCCGAAGCAAGAAGCCGGAAATCGGAATAGAACAAACGGTACGTTCTTCCTTCCGGCTTCTTCTACTCCTGTCTTCGGTTTTGCACTTTTTCGCTACAATCGTATAATCATCTCGTTTGTGAAAGCAAAATCGCACCAGCGCATCAGCCGGGAGGATCCATGAAAGGCATTGTTCTGGCGGGAGGATTGGGGTCCCGCCTCTACCCATTGACCAAGATTACCAACAAGCACCTGCTGCCTGTCTACAACGAACCCATGGTTTATTTTCCGATCCGAACCTTGGTGGAGGCCGGAATCACCGAGATTCTGCTGGTGACCGGAGGCCAGAATGCGGGCGATTTCCTGCGCCTGCTGGGCAACGGGGAGGCCTTTGGGCTTCGCCAGTTGAATTATGCCTATCAGGTGGGAGAGGGAGGCATCGCCGACGCTCTGCGCCTGGCTGAACCGTTTGCGGACGGCTGTCCTATTTGCGTGGTCCTGGGTGACAACCTGATCGAGAAAAGCATTACTGCGGCTGTGGAATTCTTTCGCAGGCAAAAGGAAGGGGCGCACATTATCTTAAAGGAGGTCCCCGACCCGAGCCGGTTCGGGGTGCCTGTTTTCGAGAATGGCCGGATCGTGCGGGTGGAAGAGAAGCCTTCGAAGCCTGCCTCCCCCTACGCCGTCATCGGCGTCTATTTTTACGACAGCACTGTCTTTCAGCGAATTTCCACTCTGCGTCCTTCCGAATCGAGGCGAGTTCGAGATCACGGAGCTCAACAACAGTTACCTGGCGGAAGGGAAGCTCTCCCATAGCATCCTGGACGGCTGGTGGACCGATGCCGGAACCTTCGAGTCTCTGCGCCTCGCCACCAACCTGATCGCCGAATCGGTCGCGAGAAAACAGCAGGAGGCCCAGCAAAAAGCGAAGAAGGAAGATTCCTGCCCGGTGGAGTCCGTTCCGCATAGATTCCTAACCCGGGAACTCATGATGCCTCTCCTTCCCGACGCCGCCGCGCGTGCCGCCCTAAACCAAGGCGCTCCGCCGCTCGACCCGTCGCCCGAAGGCTCTGGGCCGCAGGGCGAAGCTCGGGAGCGCAATGCGGTCGGACGGCGTGCCCGGCGCCGGATCGCCCGCCGCCTCCTCCCTTTTCTTTTCATCCTTTACATCATTGCCTTCCTGGACCGGGTGAATGTGGCCTACGCCGCTTTGGAGATGACCCGCGCGCTCCGCTTTAGCGCCCAGGTTTTCGGCTTTGGCGCAGGAATTTTCTTCGTCGGCTACTTCTTACTGGAAATCCCTGGAGCGCTCCTGGTCGAGAAGTGGAGCGCCAAAGGCTGGATTGCCCGCATCTTGATCTCCTGGGGGATTGGTCACGCTGCTGGTGGCATTTGTGAAGACCGCCCATCAGTTCTACTGGGCGCGATTTTTTCTGGGCATGGCCGAGGCCGGTTTTTTTCCCGGCATCATCGTCTATCTTACCCATTGGTTTTGCAACGAGGACCGCGCCAAAGCCTTCGCCCTTTTCTCGGCGGCAATCCCAGTGTCAAACATCATCGGCTCGCCGATTGCCGGAATGATCTAGGATTCCTGGGGGGATGCATTGGCGGGGTCTGGCGGGGTGGCAATGGATCTTCATCCTGGAGGGGATTCCCGCCGTCATCTTCGGCATTCTCACCCTTTTCTACCTGACCGACCGGCCCCGGCAGGCGCGCTGGCTCCAACCGGAGGAGCGCGAGTGGATCACCGCGGAACTGGAGCGCGAGAAGCAGAGAGAAAAAAGCGGCGCGCTCCTTCACGGTCTGGCAGGCGCTGGCGCATCGCGACGTCGTTCTTCTGGCCCTGGTTTATTTTCTTTCTCTCGTCGGCGGCTACGGTGTCACCTTCTGGCTGCCCACCATCATCCAGCGGCTCTCCTCACTGCCGAACTTGACGGTCACGTTGATCTCCGGCTTTCCCTACTTGCTGGGCCTGGCCACGATGGTGTTGAACGGATGGTCCTCGGACCGGTCCGGCGAGCGGCGCTGGCATACGGCGCTGCCGCTGTTTGTAACCGCTGCGGCCCTGCTGCTCAGCGTGGCGGCGGGCACCCGTCTCATCGTTGCCATTGTCATGTTCACCATCGCCACAGCCTGCATGTGGACCTTTATGCCTTCCTTCTGGGCGCTGCCAACAGCCATCCTCAGCGAGGCCGCCGCAGCCGCCTCCATCGGCTTGATCAATTCAGTGGGGAACCTTGGCGGCTTCGCCGGTCCTTACGTCGTCGGCTACCTCCAAACAGCCATTGGCTCCACGGCGGCAGGGCATGAGCGCCCTGGTCGTCTCCCTCATCCTCGCCGGCCTTTTGGTGCTCCGCCTGAAGCCTCCGCGGCTGCGCCCCCAAGGTCGGTAAAGAGCAACGGTCCAAACGGCTGCGGCAGTTCGAGCCGGATGAGTCGCCGCGTGCCGACCCCAAAGATGACCCAGCAGCAGGGAACTATCCCGCTATGACCGCTGATTTCGGAAACATTCCCCAGAGTGCCATTCTGTTAATTCGTCTTGCTCCGATCCGTCGCCTTGGAGCATGATACTGAGCGGTACTCCCCATGAGGGACTTTCCGGAGTGAATGGTCCTGCCGCTGGCTACACCAGAACGGTTTGGGGTATACACAATCCTGGCGTTCCAAGATGGCTAATAGGGAGGTAACTCTACATGGAAGCGCAGAACTACTCCAATCATCGACGCTTCGTCCCGATGTATAACATTGTCCTGTTCGGGCTGATCGTCCTGACTCTGATTGGTTCCCTGGTAAACCTATACCAATCCCTCGGTGATCACCAACGGCTTTACAGTGCCTCGTTGATCGTCGTCCTTACGATTTCTCTGCTGATGCTGTCATTTCTTTTGCCGCGTCTTTCCTTTAAAGGCCCAGGACCGTGCCATCCGCGCCGAAGAAAACCTGCGTCACTACGTGCTCACGGGAAAGCTGTTTGATCCCAGGCTGACCATCCGCCAAATCATCGGCCTGCGTTTCGCCTCCGACGAGGAGTTCGTCACCCTGGCGCAAAGAGCGGCCGGAGAAAACCTCTCCGCAGAAGATATAAAGAAGGCGATTAAAAACTGGCGCGCCGACAACTATCGGGTCTAGCGGTTGCTGAAAAAAGACCTTGGGGTTTCATTCTGACTCCGGCCCCGCGCGGAGCCTGCCCTGAGGTGCTGCGCACGCTTTTACAAAGGCTGGACGCAGTTCCTTCGTCGCGCCGCTCCTCAGGATGACAGCGAAGGGCTCAGAATGACATCATCGGATCATTTTTCAACGGCCTCTTAAGCGGTAAGGGCACGAAGGCGTAACCGGCTTGTGGGCATGCTTGTGGACATGGGTCTCCGGCGTTGCGAGCGGTACTGCTGGTGCAGGCGTTCACAGAGCATGGCACGAACTCGATATAACACTCTGGCCTTCTGCTCAATTTGCAACTGCTGGAAATGGCGGACAAACGCGTTCCAGAACAGGTCCTCCGGGGAGCCGGGATCATTGGGTCCTTTGCCCTCGTTTTTGAACAGGTCCAAAATTTTCACTCCCAATGCTTCAGCAAGCCGGTGAGCCATCGCAGGGCCGGGCAACAGATGGGAGTGTTCGATTCGCGAAATGTAGCTGCGCGGCACTCCAGCTTTGGCAGCGATCTGCTCCTCTGTCCAGTTCCTCCATTTTCGCAGTTCTCTCAACCTGCTTCCCAGAGCGAGTTTCCTCGTGATCTCGCCCCGGAGCCGGGGATCATCACGGAGGATGTCTCCCTTGGTTGAGGATGCCACGGAGACCGTTGTTATGTTCTCGCCATTGCCCGGTCCTCCGGCCTCTCCCCAATCCAGATGCGGCCGCGGCAGCAAGGGTTTGGCGCACCGCCGGCAGAGGTCGGAAGTGGTGCGGAACTGAACTAGAAAGCAGCGAGGGCATCGCACCACTTCGCGTGTGCCAGCAGCAGTGATGACGCCGCTCGGATTGGAGTTCTGTAATCGCCCATTCAAATTATCCGGCAAGGAATCCAATGTGTACTCAGGCATTTTCGATTCCACCTCCTCGTTAATTACATATCGGCATCCGACGCACCCACCATAAATAAAAAAGCCGCCAGAAGAATCTTCTGGCGGCTCGGCTGACTTGTTTAAGTCCCGTGGCTCTGCGACGCCCGGTCACCCGGGGTTTGCTCTGATCAGAAGTACAAAGTACAAATTACAGCTTACAGTCCCATAAGTTGCTCCAAATCCTTTTACCGGTCAATAGTACGAAGGTCCCCCTCGTTTTCCGGGGGGGTCTCACGGCAGGGCATTTTCTTGATTGGTATAGAGGAGTTCTGTTTTTGCTGAAGGTCATCAGAGGGTGTCATTCTGACTCCGGTCCCGGCTGGCCGGGGCTCGGGATGACAGCCACACGCGGAGTATACAGGAACAAGATGCTCTAGATGTTGGAGTTAGATTTGGGGTTGAATAACCGTACCAATGCGGCTCGTTTCTCCTGGTATAGGGAGGCAGTCGGTTCCCCCGGTGGAGAGACTTCTGCGAGGTAGAAATGCCATTTTCTACGGCGAGCGGCAGCGCTCCTTAGCGACGGCCTGAGCCGGCTCGCTGTTGCCGAAAGAAGAATTCGCTCTACGGTCGTGACAAGAGCTTTCCTGGTTCCAGAACGACTCCACGCACTTCCTCAATCGTCTCTATGATCGGCAACAGGTAGCGGTCCAAAGTACAGCGGACCTCTTCCCTCTCTTTGCATGTGCCGTCTAGACGTTCATTGCAACACTCCGAGCAGATATCCCCCCGCATGGCGGTAATGTAGTCGTCCATCTTGTCGCTGTGGACCCGGGAGATGGATCGCGCAACCTGGGGAAGGCGCTCGAACAGGATGCACTCACGCGCTGCATCCACGTCGCAAGTCCCATCGACATTGCGATCAACGCAGACGTTACAAATCCGCAGGCGCAGCGCCATTTCCAACTTCGTTAAGAATTGCTGTTGATCTATTTGATGTAGTGGCTCCATCGGATGCCCCCTATCGCATGCTTCTTTTGCTCGTTGCTTTGGGCGGTATCTCCTCTGACGGATCCCGCCGCTTCTTTTTCCCGCGTATGGAGTCGGGGCAACACTTTCTTCGCGGCCCGGAATAGTCTCCAATGTTTATTATACATGATATATGGACAATTCAGCGGCACGCTGAGAAACCGCTATATCCGAAGGCGCATAGCAGAATCAGCGCGGTGCTTCTGGGAAACGGCTCCCATGGAGTACAATAGAACCGTATTTGCAAGTTCTCGGAAAAGCTGCCGGGAATCGGAAAATCTCTTGTACCGGAAAAACCGTGGTCTACGAATGGCGCACCGACGGGAGGTCGCAATTGGACGGAACCCGCCTCCTGCGTGAAGGCTGCGGAACAGACGTTTTTCTCCGGGACAAGGGGGAATGGAAGCTTTATCATAACCATGTTTCCCTGTCCCACCCGGGAACCAGCAGGATGCAAGATCATCCCTGGTGAGGGTGGAATTTAATTTCGCAGGCCGGCTCGGCGCCTAGCGGGGACACGAGCTGGCCGCCTCACTCCAGGAAGGCTCTCGCTGGAGACGGAGGAATTATAAGAGAGGGTCGCGGGCGGGAACGGAGGACTGATGAAAAGGAACCTTGTCGCCAAGCTGTTTTTGCTTCCAGCCATCTTTTTGGCCGCTATGATGTTGTTTTCGGGCGGCCCGGCCAGCGGCGCGCCACTCCCGGCCGGCACGAATCCCTTTAAAGTGGCCTTTGACGGGACCAACGTTTGGATCGCCAACTACCGCAGCAACAACGTGACCAAGCTGCGGGCCAGCGATGGCGCGGTTCAGGGAACCTTTGCTGTGGGCATGGGTCCGGTAGGGGTGGCCTTCGACGGAACCAACATTTGGGTCGCCAACTACGGCAGCAGCAACGTGACGGAGCTAAAAGCCAGCGACGGCACAGTCCTGGGAACTTTTCCTGTGGGCTTCGGCCCCTATGGACTGGTGTTTGATGGGACCAGCATTTGGGTCACGAACGCATACAGCAACACCTTGCACAAGCTGGATAAGGCCGATGGCAAAGCGGATGGGCCCTTCCCTTCTGCGGGCATGGCTCCCCATGGAGTGGCCTTTGACGGGGCCAACATTTGGGTCGCGAACCAGGGCAGCAACAACGTGACCAAGCTGCAGGCCAGCGACGGCAAAGTCCTGGGAACTTTTGCTGTGGGGACGAATCCCTATGGAGTGGCGTTCGACGGGACCAGCATTTGGGTCGCCAACCAGGGCAGCGACAACATAACCAAGCTCAATCCTTACGATGGCAAGGTCCTGGGAACCTTTGATGTGGGCCGGAATCCCTTTGGAGTAATGTTTGACGGGACCAACATTTGGATCGCCAACCAAGGCAGCAACAAGGTGACCAAGCTGCGGCCCAGCGATGGCAAAGTCCTGGGAACTTTTGCTGGGGGGACGGGTCCTTCTGGAGTGACTTTTGATGGGGCCAACGTTTGGGTCGCGAGCGTAGACGGCAACAGCGTGACCAAGCTGCGGGCCAGCGATGGCGCGGTTCAGGGAACATTTGCCGTCGGCGGCGCTCCCGCTCCCATGATGTCTCCCATGACCTCTGAGGCGCCAGCATCGGCGCCTGGAACGACGGCAGTAATAAAGAAGTAAAGATGAAGGCGTAGCCGCGAGTGTGTGTCTCGACTTCCGCGCTATGTGATATGGCAAACAACTCCCGGCAGCACACATCGGTCCCGATAAAAAATCGTGCAGTCCAGGAGTCTGTCGGAGATAGATTTTGCTGAACGTAGAATCAATAAGTTACGAAGATCGCGGTGCCTGTAACTTATTGATTCTTCGTCGAAGATTCCTTATCTCCGACAGGCTCTCAGACCGTCCCCTTTCCCCATTTCCCCTTTCCCCATGGGAACCGAACCGCCAGCAAGGCGCGAGGAGGAGAACACATGAGAGCTAAAAGCGGCGATCGCAGGCAATTTCTAAAGGAGGGCGCAGCGCTGGCCAGTCTGGCCGTGGGAGCGAACCGGTTGCCAGCGTTGCTGGGCCAGACACTGCCCGCTACGACCGGAGCCTCGCAGAAGGACCACAGTGCCTATGGGGTGCCCTCTCGTTTCGAGGAGTCCGCGCGTCAGCCCGGCAATCCCGGCGGTCCAAGAACCAGGACTCCCCTGGAGGATTTGGTAGGGATCATCACTCCGTCCGGACTACACTTCGTTGTTGAGCACAGCGGTATCCCGGACATCGACGCCGCGCAGCATCGCCTTTTGATCCATGGCATGGTGGACCGTCCTCTGATTTTCACCCTGGAGGAGTTGAAGCGCCTGCCATTTGTAACGCGGGTTCATTTCATCGAGTGCGGCGGCAACAGCTCCCCGACCCTTCAGCCGTATGTGCGCTTCGGAGGGGTGATGAAGAACCCCATGAACCTCTCGAACACTCACGGTGTCATGGCCTGCAGCGAATGGACTGGGGTGCCGTTGTCCCTGCTGCTCCGGGAGGCCGGGGTGCAAAAAGGGGCGAGTTGGATCGTGGCAGAAGGGGCCGACCCGGGGAAGCATTTCAGAAGCATTCCCCTGGAAAAGGCCATGGACGACGTTCTGGTGGCTTACGGCCAAAATGGCGAAGCGGTGCGTCCCGAGCAGGGTTATCCCTTGCGGCTGCTGCTCCCCGGCTGGGTAGGAAACATCAACGTGAAGTGGCTGCGGCGAATCAAAGTGGTGGACCAGCCCCACATGGCCATAGACGAGACCCTCGCCTACACCAGCTTGATGCCGGACGGCACCACACGGTGGTTCCAATTCGAGATGCCCACAAAATCGGTAATCACCTTCCCATCCAACGGGGAGCGGCTGCCCAGCCGCGGATTTTACGAGATCAGCGGCTTGGCCTGGTCGGGCGGGGGAGTGATACGCCGGGTCGAGGTATCCACTGACGGGGGCCGGAGCTGGAAGGACGCGGAACTTCAGGAGCCGATGCTGCGAAAGGCGCACACGCGGTTTCGGTTTCCCTGGCATTGGGAGGGAGAAGAGGCTGTGATCGAGTCCCGCTGCACGGATGACCGAGGTATTGTGCAACCGACGCTAGCCGAGTACAGCAAAAGCTGGGGCGTCAAGCCGGACTATTTTCGATCCACCACCAACATGGTCAATTTTTTCAATCCTATCTACCCCTGGAGGGTGACTCGTGAAGGGAGGGTGCAGAATGCGCTATTTGCTTAATCTTCTCCTGCCAGCGATGCTGGCGGCTGCCTGGGGCACGGCGCTGGCGCAGGGCCCGACTTACGGCTTAGGCGGGACTCCCAGCGCGGAAGAAATCCGGGCCTGGGACATCGCTATCAGTCCCGACGGAAAGGGACTCCCCCCCGGGAACGGAACCGCCCAGGAAGGTGCGCGGATCTATGCGCAGTGCGCCACCTGCCACGGAGCGAACGGGGAAGGCTCTGGCTCCCCCGCCTATAACATTAACACTCCCTCGCTGTGGGGACACAGAGACACGCTCACCACCCTTTTGCCAGATAAAAGCGTTGGGGCTTTTTGGCCATTTGCGACGTCGGTATGGGACTATATCCACCGCGCCATGCCCAAAGGGGCGGAAGGGACACTGAGCGCCGACCAGGTGTACGCGGTGACCGCCTTTCTGCTCTTTAAGGACGGCATCATCAAAGAGACCGACGTGATGAATGCCCAGACTCTGCCGAAGGTCCAAATGCCGAATCGGAAAGGATTCTTTTTTGTTCGCTCTGACCATCCGAAGGATTGGGAACTGGTGCTATGCCGTCTCGGAGCTTGCCGTTGAAGGACGGTAGCGGTTAGTCGGATTCGCGTAATAAAACGCCTGCCTCAGCCGTGCTCTAAAAAGCCGAATGCTGATGGTTGAGCGCTGCAATCGACCGGACGGTGAAGGGGGATGGCGCGTCATTACTACATCGTACCGAAGAAACGAAAGGGGGAGATTATGAGGAAACGACGGTGGAGCAGTACGGCGTTGTAAGGAATTTATTCTTAGTTCCAGATTCCTTATCTCCGATAGACTCTCAGGCTGGCCCCTTTTCCCCACCTTTAAGTTCTGTCGCCGGCCAGTTGGTACAACACCAGGTCGAGCCCCGGGATATCCTCGAAGTCATGATGGTTCCGCGTCAGTAGTTGGCAGGCATGTTGGAGCGCTTGGCTGGCGAGCCAGAGGTCCTGAACGCGGTAACGGTGTTGTCTACCGTCAGCCCTGATCTGCGCGGCCAGGCTGCCAAAGATGTCCCCTGTGGCGCCATCAGTCGACAGCAGGGGTTTGCGTTGCAGTCGTCGGACGGAGCTTCCTTTTTCTTTGAGGCGGGATTTCGGTTGTAACTTTTTCGGTGCATTGGAGTTGCCGTTTAGAACTGGGCGTCGGCCTGCTGCCTACATTTCCGGGAGCGCCACACCGAGCGCCTGAAGGATTTCCTTCTGATGGGCGTCGGACTGTGGCAGGCGCGTTACCGTGGTGGTGCCGTTGATGGGGTAGTGGAGCAGACAGAGGCGGCCCAGCGAGGCCATCGCATCCGGCAGCGTGATGGCGTGCGGATTGGCATCCGTGGTGCCGAAGGCAGCTTGGAGCCTTCGCTGGATCTCGCGACTGATTTTCAGCGCCAGCAGGCAACTGAAGACGTGGCCGCGCGTGCGGCTCTCTTTGCGCACAAAGACCGGCCGCACTTCCAGCAGCCCGGTCTTGAGGGTGCGGAAGTCCCGCTCCACTTTCTGCAAGCCGACGTAGCTGTCATGGACCGCCTGCCCGCTCATCTGCTGTTGGGGCACGTCGGTCGTCACCACATAGCAGCCCGCCAGTTCCATGGCCCGTGTGATCGCCGCCTCGTTCCGCAGCAGAACCAGCCTCTGCCCTTGCAGCCCCAAGCTCACCAGAGCCGTCAGCTTGTGGCGTGCGATCCAGGGCTGCAGTTGCCGCAGTCCAGCCTCCGGACGGCAGCGCGGGAAGGCCTGCACGCGTTGATTGCGCTGCTCGATCTTGGCGCCCAGCCGGGCCATCTTGTCCTCCAGCCGATGCCGCTCTCGCGCCGCCTCTGCCTGGTTCTTGCGCAGCACGTACCGCACCCCGTCCGCCTCCACCTCACAGACCTGTTCGCTGAACAAGCTTAGCTGCAGCGTCCCCTCGGCCAGCAGTCGGCGAATCTGCGGATCGGTCAGCGCCGTGATGTAGCGCAGCCCCGCCTCCTGCAGTGCCTGCTTCCCTTTGCTCTTCACCATCCCCCGGTCTCCCACGAATACCAACTCTTCCACGCCGAACTGCTCTTTCACCACACGGATCTGATCGGCCACCGTCACCGGATCGGCGGTGTTGCCAGCGAAGACTCGCACCGCCAGCGGCTCTCCCTCCCTGTCGGCCAACAGCCCGATCACGATCTGGAGCTTGCCGCGCTTGCCATCGCGGTTGTAGCCATACTCGCCCAGAGCGTTGTGTTCGCCTTCCAGATAGCTGCTGGTCACGTCATAGAGAAACAGCGCGGGCGGCGCTCCCCGGCGGCGCAGGTAGCGCTGGTACAGCGCCTGCTCGATGGTTTCTTGCCGGGCGCACAGGTCGTCCAGAGCGGTGTAGAGATCGTCCTCGTCGAAGCGGGCAATGCCGAGCACTTCCGCTACGGCCTGATCCTGAGCCCAGCGCACGGCGGACAAGCGGGACCCCTGATGAGCCAGGCGTGCCAGCACCAGCAACAACGCCAGCTTGCCCAGACGGGACCGGCCCAGGGCCGCCGTCAGGCCGACTTCGTCGGCGATCGTTTTGAGGGCATACAGGAGACCAAAGACGGGACCGAGCGTGGGATCGACGGCGGTGAGATGATCAAAGTCGCCGCGCAGGGCGCGACGGAGGGCTGCGATGCGAGCCGGTTCCCAGTGGGAGAGATTGGCGAGGGTGCGGGAGCGGACTTTGCCGCGGAGGCGGAAGGATTCGCGAAGGAGAATGGCCGGCGGCGAGGAGCGGTTGGGGACGACGGCGATATACATGCGTTTATAGATACCATAGTAAAACTATATTGTCAAGAGGAATATCTATATTACATGCCTACACAATAAGCCCCAAAATACGCCTATGTGCTGTAGAATGTGATCCTTACTCAAAAAGAGGAGGGGGAAGTCCCGTCTGACTTCTGGCTTCTGACTTCTGATTTGATCCTTTCTCGCCTCCCTCGCCTACGTTACAATAGCAATGCAATTTTCATTTGAGAGACCCTATGGCCTTCCTGATGCCCGCACTCTTCAGCCAGTTGCCACAGTTGACGGTGGCGGCGGTAGTAGACATCCTGATCCTGGCCTTTGTCATTTACCAGATCCTGTTGATCGTCAAAGGGACGCGGGCCGTCCAAATCCTGCTGGGAGTGGGCCTGCTGGTGCTGGTCTACTACGGGGCGCTGTGGGCGCGATTGCAGACGATTCAGTGGCTGCTGGACAAAATTTTCCCCTACCTGGTCTTTGCCCTGATCGTGTTGTTCCAGGCTGAGATTCGGAGGGCGCTGGCCAAGATCGGGCGCAATCCGTTCACCACGCGGTTCTCTTCCATCGAGGTGCGGCAAGCTTCCGAGGATATCGTGATGGCCGCCGCCCTGTTTTCTTCTCAGAAAATCGGCGCGCTCATTGTGCTCGAGCGCGACACCGGTCTTCGCACCTACACGGAAAGCGGCATCCCGCTGCAGGCCCAGTTGAGCTACGATTTGCTGATATCCATCTTTCAGCCGGGCTCTCCTCTGCACGACGGCGCGGTAATCATTCGCAAGGACAAGATTGTGGCTGCGGCCTGTTTCCTGCCGCTGAGCGTCAACCCCATTCTGGGGACTCAGCTCGGCACCCGGCACCGGGCAGCCATCGGCATCACCGAGGAGACCGACGCGGTGGCCGTAACGGTCTCGGAAGAGACCGGAGCCATCTCGCTGGCCATCAGCGGTTCCATCGAGTTGAATATCCCGGCAGAGCGGCTGGCGCAGCGCCTGAGTGAGATATTCCAGCATCCCTTATCGCCCGCCTCCGCTCCGGCGCCGCCCGGCACGCCGGACGGCCCGCCCGCTTTTGGAAGGGACGCCACCCACCCCTTCCGATAGCATGACCATGCGAAATCGCTTATGAACTGGCTGCGCAAGCTTTTCACGGAAAACGTGGGGTTGAAGCTGCTGTCGCTGGCGCTGGCCGTGGCGCTGTGGGCCGCCGTGGGCAGCGATCCCGTCACGGAGGCCACCTTCCGGGTTCCGCTGGAGTTCATCAACGTGCCGGCCAACCTGGAAGTGTTGACCGAACAACCCAGCGTCCAACTGTGGGCGCGAGGCCCCAGCCATGCGGTGCGGCGGGCCGACGCCCGGCGACTTTGTGGTCCGGGTGAACGTGGCGCCGTCCAGCAGGCCGGGCGAACACACGTTTTCTCTCGACCCCGCCAGCGTTGCGGCTCCCGCCCCCTTGCAAGTCGTGGAGTTGATCCCTTCCGAAGTGAGGGTCACTTTGGAACGGACTGCCTCCAAGGAGGTTCCCATTGATCCGCAGTTTTCCGGAGAGCCGGCTCCGGGCTATCGCGTGAAAGAGTTCCATCTGAAACCATCCCTGGCGCGAATTGCGGGACCCAGCAGCCATGTGAGTCCGATCACGGCGGCATCAACCGATCCGGTCGACTTGACCCAACTGGCCGCTAACAAGACTTTCGTGACGAATGTGTATGTCCCGGATCCGCTGGTGCGCTTCGCTGCAACCCAGAGCCGTGGAGGTTACGGTGGAAATAGAAAGGGCGGAGCGCACCAGGGATACGCGGGGCGAGCCTAGCTTCGTCGCCGAGTAGCGGCATTTCTCTAAGGGGCTCAATTCATGGAGAAGAAGCTGTTTGGCACGGACGGCATTCGCGGCGTAGCCGGAGAGGCGCCGCTCGATCCCGCCACCATCTTTGCCGCCGGCCTGTGCTTGGGACGATATCTCCATAGAAAGCTCCGCAGCCCCGGGTCATCATCGGCGAGGACACGCGCGAGTCCAGCCGCTGGATCGCGGAAACTGTGGCCGGCGGATTAAAGGAAGCGGAGCGGAAATCCTGGCGGTGGGAGTCATGACCACTCCGGGCCTGGCTTATCTCACCGCCTCGGAGGGCTTCGCCGCCGGGGTGATGATTTCGGCTTCTCACAATCCTTATCACGACAACGGCATCAAGGTCTTCGCCTCCACCGGCTACAAGCTGCCGGATGAGGAAGAAAAGGAGATCGAGGAGGAAATCTTTCGGCGCTGGCAAACAGGTTCCGGCCCCAAGGCCCGGCCGCCTGGCACTAGACCCGAATCGTCTTCTGGTCAGAAAATACATTGATTTTCTCCGCAGCGCGGCGCCATCGTCCTGGAGCCTGCCCGGACCGAAACTGGTGATCGATTGCGCCAACGGTTCGGCTTCGGCTGTGGCCCGCGAAGTATTTTCCGGCCTCGGGATGGAACTGAGAATTCTTGTCTGACCAGCCGGACGGCAGGAATATCAATCTCGGTTGCGGGTCGCTTCATTTGGAAAATCTCCAGCGCGCTGTCCTTCAGGAGAAGGCCGACCTGGGAGTGGCCTTTGACGGCGATGCCGACCGGGCCCTGTTTGTGACCGGGACGGGCCGTGTGGTGGACGGCGACGGCGTGCTGCTGGCCGCGAGCCGCTACATGAAGCGGCACGGCACTCTGCGAGGGGACGCCGTGGTGGGAACGGTGATGTCCAACCTCGGCCTGGAACTCGCCTTGGCGCGCGAGGGTTTGAAGCTGTTGCGCACGCCGGTGGGCGACAAGTATGTTCTCGATGAGATGCTGCGCTCCGGCTCCAACCTGGGAGGAGAACAGTCCGGGCATGTGATCTTCCGGGACCTGGCCACCACCGGCGACGGCCTGCTCACCGCTTTGCAGATTCTCCGCATCATGGCCGACGAGCGGCGGACGCTGGAGGAACTGGTGGAGGGGCTGGAGGTCTTTCCCCAGACCATTCGCAACGTGCGAGTCCGGGAAAAGGTGCCGCTCGAGAGTCTGCCGCAGGTGATGGACGCAGATCCGGGCGAGCGAGAAACGCTTGGGCAACTCCGGACGGATCGTGGTGCGCTACAGCGGGACCGAACTTCTGGCCCGCGTCATGGTCGAGGCGGAAACGCGACGAGGAGGTGGAGCGGAACGCCTCCGCGATCGTCCGCGCCATCGAGCACAGCATCGGTGCAGGATGATCGGTACTGCGTGCGCTTTTTTGCGCGAGCGCGCTACCCGGGAAATGGGTCCAACTCCTCCCGGAGATGCCGCCTCCCGGGCTGGCCGGGGTGTCGGCAATAAAAGCGTGCGCAGGGACTGCGTCCAGCCTTTACTGCGCCAGGGCGCAACTCCGAAGGTTCGGAGAGGCCGTTCGGCGAATAAAGGCGTACGCAGTACCTTGTCGCCCCCGGTTGGATTATCTACAATTGGTTTCCCCCGGCTGTCTCCTGGACGGGGGAAACGCAACTAGTGGCCTGTACCAACTGATTGTGTACTGATATGGCGCGATGGATCGGCATATTTCCACTTCACGGTACGGGGCGATTTGTTGTACTGACGGATGTATTGCAAGAGCTTTCTCTTCAGGTCGGAGACGGAAGTGAATACGCCTCGCGCGATGACGTCGCGTTCGATTTTGCCGAACCAAAGTTCGACTTGATTCAGCCATGAAGAGTAGGTTGGAGTGAAGTGCAAGTGAACCTGGGGATGCACCGCCAAGAAGTCCGTGACCGGCCTGCTCTTGTGAGCCGAGAGGTTGTCGGCGATCACATGAATCTCTTTGCCGCGGGGCTGATCAATCACCAGGTCTGTGAGGAACGCGACGAACTCGGCCGAGGTGTGCCGCGCAGCCGTTTTGCCGAGCACCTCGCCGGTCTTGGTGTTGAAGGCGGCATACAGCGACAAGGTGCCGTGGCGAAAGTACTCGAAGCCGTGCCGTTCTGCTCGTCCTGGGGAAAGCGGCAGAATTGGATCCTTGCGATCCAGGGCCTGGATGGCGGTCTTTTCATCCACACTGAACACCGCGGCATGCGCGGGCGGGTTCAGATACAACCCAATAATGTCGGCGGCCTTCTTCCCGAAATCCGGATCGTTCGAGGCCATGTATCGATCCATGCGATGCGGCTGGAGTCCGTGCTTACGCCACACCCGTGCCACCATCATGTGGCTGACGTCCAGATGCGCTCCGAGTTTGCGCGTACTCCAGTGGGTTGCTCCACCCCTCGGCGCACGCCGTGTCGCCTCCAGAATCCGTGCCTCCAGTTCCGGGGTGAGCACCGTGGCGACTTGTCCCAAATGCCGGCTGTAGAGTCCCGCGATGCGCTGTTCGGTAAATCGCCTGCTCCAACTTGCCACAAAACCCCGGTCGTCACTGATCTCGCGTTTGCTTCGGACTTTGGTCAGAGCAGATCCTTATGTTTCGCATCGATAAAGGTATAGAGCCCGCGCTCGAACGACTTGACCTGGGAGACTTTCCCCAGCTTGTCGAAATAACCCTCGTTGGCAGCAAAGATAATCAGAACCTCTTTCTCCATTGGCAATGGATCGTATTGGTTCTGCTTGAACATTCAGTCAGCCGTTCCCCTCGATGCAACAGGCGTTGACTCGCGGGATCGAGTTCGGACCCGAATTGCGCGAACGCCGCCATCTCGCGGTACTGAGCCAGGTCCAGCTTCAACGTTCCGCCCACCTGTTTCATCGCCTTGACGGCCGCGGAAAACCCCACGCGCGAGACCGAGAGGCCGACGTTAACCGCGGGCCGGCTCCCCGAATCAGAAAAGGTCGGCATCGAGCACGATCTGGCCGTCTGTGATCGAGATCACATTGGTGGGAATGTAGGCCGAGACGTCACCGGCCTGTGTTTCGATAATCGGCAATGCGGTGAGGGAGCTTACCGCCGAACTCGTCGGACAACTTCGCGGCCCGCTCGAGCAGGCGCGAATGAAGATAGAAGACATCGCCCGGATAGGCCTCCCGTCCCGGCGGACGCCGCAGCAGCAGCGAGAGTTGGCGATACGCCGTCGCGTGCTTGCTCTCGACCACGAGCTGCTCCGAGCGCCGCGGGGGGCCGCGCTCGCCCAGATAGATGCTCTCGGCGAGCGCGAGCTGGCCGCCCGCGACGTCGAGGCGGAAGCCCGCCCCGCTTGCGAGGCGCAGGATGACGGCCGAGCGGTCCTGGACGAGCGAGGCGCTGACCTCGGGATGGAGATGGAAGCGCAAGGCGAAGGGCAGCGACGGGCCGGGCCGCACGCGGCTCAGCCAATCCTCGCCGCGCAGATCCTCGCCCATCGGCGCGAGATAGAGCGAGCGGCGATGCAGCACGCCGAAGCGCCCGACATAGCCGTCATGGCTCGCATCGACGAAAATCGCGTGCTCCGACTCCTCGCGCCGGCATCGGACTTGACGCGGCCGCTGCCTGAGCCCGCCCGCGGGATCGAGCTCGGCCGAGTTGGTGGCCGCCAGCACCAGGGTGGAATGGGCGGCGGTGGCGCGTTGCGCGAGGCTCCATGCGGCGCTCGGATGGCGCCGGGCGCCGCAATTCACGACGAGCCGCTCATGGCCGAGGCTGAGCTCGAAGCTGAGCGTGCCGGCATGGGCGGCGCCCTCGCCTTCGCGCGGCGGCGCGCCGGTGTCGACGATGACGACGGTGCGCTCGGCGGCGAGGCGCTGAAAGCCCGTATAGGGCGCGTTGCCGGGCGCTTTGCCGCCGGCGTCGGCGCGACCGAGCACGGCGTCGATCTCGGCCGCATCGCCCTCGTCCGCGCCGTTGAACAAGGCGAGCCTGCCGTCGCCATGGCGGAAGAAGCGCAGCATCGGCGCCATGCGGTCGATCACCCCCTGCAGGCCCTCGGGCACCCCTTGCTGGCCGGCGAGGAGTGCCGCGCGCAGGCCCACCAGCTCGCGCAGCAAGGCGAGCTGGAGCGCGGGGCTGCGCTGGCAATGGCCGCCGTCGGGCAGCACCTGCCGCGCGCATTCCTGCAGCAGCAGCGCGAGCGCGCGGTCGAGCCGCTCGCGCCGTCCCGGCAGCACGGTATGAGCCAAGGCGAGCGAGACGAGAGCCGCGAGCCGCGGCGCGCCGGGCGGCCCGAGCGCGCGGCCGCCGATTCGCGCCAGCCGGTCGAGGTGGCGGAGCTGGCCGCCCAGGCTGCGGAAGACGCGGGCGCGGAAAGCGTCGCCGGCACTGGCGCAGAAGAAATCATGCTCGCCGAGCCACGCGGCGATGCGTTGCGCCAGCACGTCGCCGCGCCAGGCGCCTTCCGTCCAATCGCCATGCAGCTCGATCCAGCGATCGACGAGCGCGCGCGCCTTGGTGCGCGCCGCGTCGGAGCCGAGGGCCCGCAGATCGGCGAGCCAGGCGAAGCCATCGAGCGCCTGGCGCCAGGCTTCGCCGCCTTGTGCCGTCCAGGGATCGGCCGCCTCGACCTGCTCGCCCGCGAGCGCGAAGCTGTCGCGCAGGATGGCCGCACCCGTCCGCGCCTCGCCCGCGGCCCGGTAGGGGACATTGAGGCGAAGCGGCGCCGCCACCGCGCCCGCGAGGGTCATGCGATAGAGCGCGCCGCCGAAGACGAGCCGCTCGAGTGCCGCGAGGAGACGATCGTTGGGCGGCGACCGACCCGCCGGCCGCTCTCGCGCGGGCTCTTCGCCCGGCCTTGGCCGGCTCATCGTCAGGGCCTCTCGCCCGGCCCTCGGTCGCCTCGCATCAGGCAGCACCCCTTAGCTTGGCGATATTGGCGGCATAGGCGCCGGGCCCGCCCGCGAAGCTCGCCGTGCCCGCGACGAGCACCTCGGCGCCTGCCTCGACCGCCTGGCGGGCCGTCTCGACGTTGATGCCGCCATCGACCTCGAGCTCGATCGGCCGGCCGAGCAGGTCGATACGCCTGCGAAGGGCGCGGATCTTCTCGAGCTGGGAGGGAATGAAGGACTGGCCGCCGAAGCCCGGATCGACGCTCATCACGAGCACGAGATCGACCTCGTCGAGCACATGCTCGATGGCCTCGATCGGCGTCGCCGGGTTCAGCGCCACGCCTGCCTTCTTGCCGAGCGACTTCACGATCTCGACCGTGCGGTGGAGATGCGGGCCCGCCTCGGGATGGACGGTGATGATGTCGGCGCCGGCCTCGGCGAAGCCCGGCAGAAAGGGATCGACCGGCGAGATCATGAGATGCACGTCGAAGGGCAGGCTGCTGTAGCGCCGCAAGGCATGCACCACCACCGGCCCGATGGTGAGATTGGGCACGAAATGCCCGTCCATCACGTCGACATGGATATAGTCGGCCCCGGCTTCGCCGATGGCGCGAACCTCCTCCCCCAGCTTGGAAAAATCGGCGGAAAGGATCGAGGGGGCGATGCGCACGCGGCGTTGCATGGCCCGTTTCCTATCAGCTTGGTTTGAGTGCCGCAAGCAAAGGGGGCGCGTGTCAGGCCCCCGCGATGAGGCGCGCGAGCTGGACGCGGAGCTCCGCCACGCGCAGCGGCTTCGCCATGCTGGCGACGATCTTGAGACCGCGGGCCTCGCCGAGCCGCATGGCCATGCCGCGCAGTTCCTCGCCGCCGCTTATGATGATGATGCCGGCCTCGCATTTGCGCTCGGCGAGGTAGGTGATGAGCTCGAGCCCGTCCATGTCGGGCATGAGCACGTCGAGGACGACGCCATGGGGCCGGAACTCGTCGTAGGCTAGTTTGAAGCTCGCGCCGTTCCGCACGCTGCGGACTTCGAATCCCACGCCCTCGGCGACACGGTGGATGAGATCGGCGACGCCGTCATCGTCGTCGACCACGAGCAGGCGATTCACGAGCTATCCACTTAGTACGCTTGTTGATTACGCGCTAGGATAGCTACGCTGTAAGCAACTTGCCAGCCCATGGCAAGCGGCTTTTTTTCAGCATGCTATGGATTGGCGCGTGCCGCCTCGGTGGGACCCGCCGCGAGGGCGGCGCTCAATGCTTGATGAGGTCACGCAAGAGCGCGCGCAGCCCCGGGCTCGCCCCGAAAGCGATGCCGGCGAGAAACGAGCCCAGCACGGTCTCCTTGGCATGCTGTCGCGCGAGGGCCACGAATTCCTCGCCCAGCATGCCGGCCAGCGCGACCGCCATCCTGTCCTCGCCGCTCGCGGGACGGGCCTGATCGCGGCCCGGCCGCCTCCGCCCCTTGCGAGGTGCCATTGCCAGGCGCGCCGACAGGAGGACGATAAGGGCGCCGAGCAGCGCCGCGCCTCCCGTACCCAGCGCCGCGAGCGGTGGCGTCGTGACGCCGCGAAGCGCCAAATAAAGCGCGGCACAAAGAAAAAGGATCGCCGCCGCCAGGATGATCATCGCGGCGAGGGCCGCCGCCAGGGTGACGATGATCTGCGCGCAAATCCGGTGCATCCTGGCGGCTCGCCCGGCGCTTTTAGCGCCGGCCCGAGAAGAGCATGCCCAGGATCACGCCCGCGCCGAACGCCACCAGCGCGGCCGTGACGGGACGCTCCTCGATCTCGTCGGCGACGGACTGCACGCGCCGCTTCGTTTCGTCGCGCACCTTCTCGCCGATCTGCTGGACCCGATCGATAGCCTCGGCCCCGCGGGCCTGCGCTATGTCCTGCAGCGTATCGCCGATCTTCGCGAGATCGGCGCGGAGCTTGGCGACGTCGGCGCGCAAGGTGCGGATGTCGGGATCGCTGTTCGCGCTGCTGGCGGCATTGCCGGCAGCCGCATGGGCCGTGGACGGGTTCGTCATTTCATTCCTCCATCGCCTTGCGGATATTGCCGGGTTAGGGCCGCCCCGCGATGTTCTCCATACAGCACGAAGGCGCCCGCGAGAAGCGTCACCGGGCGATTTCGGCCGCCGGTCCGAACCTGGCAGACATGTCATGGACGCCCCCGGCCGGCTCTTCATCCATGCGGAACGCGGAAAACCGCCGCTCGGCCCGATCTCGCCTGACCCGGGCGCGCGGATCGTCTAAGCTGGGATTGGCCGGGTTCGCATCGCGCAGGTGCGCTCGGTCGACGAGCAACGCGCGACGGAGAGACAGGTCATGCGGCTCACCAGCCTCCTCGGGCTCGTCTTGCCGGCGCTGGGCCTGCTCTGCCCGGCGGCCGGAGCCGCGAGTTTCGACTGCGCCAAGGCGAGCGAGGCGCATGAGAAGCTGATCTGCGCCGATCAAGCGTTGTCGGGCAAGGACGAGGAGATGGCCCGGCTCTATAAAGGCGCGCAAGCGGTGCTCTCCGAGGAAGGAAAGCGGCTGCTCACGGCCGGCCAACGTTCCTGGCTCCTCTTCATCCGCAAGCTCTGTCCCGTTCCCGCGGCACCCGCCCAGCCCGAGGCGCAGGATGCCGCCCGCGCTTGCATCGACGGCCAATATGACGGCCGCATCGCGGCGCTGAAGCGCGCGGTCGTGACCAAGGGGCCCTTCCGCTTCATGCGGGTGGAGAGCTTCGAGGCGCGTAAGGGCAGCCCGGACGACGATAGCGCCAACCATCCCGGCATCGACGAGCTGCAACGCGCCTATCCGCGCATCGACGCGCCCGACGATCCCGAGACGAGGCGCTGGAACGAGCATGTCGCGGCCTTCGCGAAAAAGCTCGCCGGCGCGACCAAGGAGGCCGACAAGGCGGGCGAGGAGGAGGAAGACGACAGCGATTCCTGGCTCGATTACGAGATCGTCTTCGCCTCGCCGGCGCTGATCTCGGTCGAGTTCACGCTCTCGACCTACGGCCATGGCGCGGCCCACCCCAATAGCGCGAGCGCCGCCTTCAACGCCGTTCCGGCCAAGGCCGAGCCGATCAAGGCCGCCGACCTGTTCGACGGCAAATCCGCCTGGCAGGACTTTCTCGCCAAGCGCTGCTTCGACGACCTCAAGCGCCGGGACCTGCTGGGCGAGCCGCCCGCCTTCCCGAGCAATGCGGAGGGGATCAAGGCGATGGCCGCGGATGCCGAGCGCTGGCTGATCGACGCCAAGGGGGTCAGGGTCGAGTTCAACACCTACGAGGTAGCGCCCTATGCGGCGGGCCCGCAGGAGGTCGCCATCCCCTGGGCGGAGCTCAAGCCCTATCTGGCGGCGCATCCGCCCTTCCCGATCCCGCCCGGCTGAGCCGTATCCCCCGTGGGCGGACCAGACGGCCGATCGTTCGAGGCAGCTCGTTAGTGCGCACGGCAGCCGACGCAACGAAAGATCGTCGCCACCGGTCTTGTACTGGTGATCCACGTCTTCCTTGAGCCTGGAAGAAAGACGTGGGTACCAGGAACGAGGCGCGGCAGTCACAACCCTGGCGTTGCCGGCTTCGCCTCCCCTACAATCGCGCGGGCTGGAGCGAGGGGGGATTGCCCGAATGGTCGCGCGGGTGAGCACGGTCGCCTTCCAGGGCGTCGACGTGCTCGACATCGACGTCCAGGTGCAGATGGCGAGCGGCCTGCCGGCCTTCACCCTGGTCGGGCTGCCCGACAAGGCGGTGGCGGAATCGCGCGAGCGCGTGCGCGCGGCCTTGGGCGCGCTCGGCCTGGCGCTGCCCAGCCGGCGCATCACGGTCAATCTGGCGCCTGCCGACGTGCTCAAGGAAGGCAGCCATTTCGACCTGCCGATCGCGCTTGCCTTGCTCGTCGCCATGGAGGTGCTGCCGGCGGACGAGCTCGCGCAATATACCGCGTTGGGCGAGCTCGGGCTCGACGGCACCTTGGCGCCGGTCGCGGGCGTGATCTGCGCGGCGCTCACCGCTTCCGCCCATGGCCGCGGCCTCATCTGCCCCGCCATCCAGGGCGGCGAGGCGGCCTGGGCGGGCGAGATCGAGGTTCTGGCGCCCGCCTCCCTCCTCGCCCTCATCAATCATTTCAAGGGCACGCAGGTGCTGAGCCCGCCCGCGCCCAAGCTCGCCGAGCTGCCCGAGCATTATCCCGACTTGGCCGACATCAAGGGCCAGGAGACGGCGAAGCGCGCGCTCGAGGTCGCGGCCTCGGGCGGCCACAACATGCTGATGATCGGGCCGCCGGGTGCCGGGAAATCCATGCTCGCGGCGCGGCTCGCCGGTATCTTGCCGCCGCTCGACCCGGCCGAGGCGCTCGAGGTCTCGATGGTGCATTCGATCGCGGGCCAGCTCACCGACGGCAAGCTGATGCGCGCGCGGCCCTTCCGCGATCCGCATCATTCGGCGACCCTGCCGGCGCTGGTGGGCGGCGGATCGCGCGCGCGCCCGGGCGAGGTGTCGCTCGCCCATCACGGCGTGCTCTTCCTCGACGAGCTGCCGGAGTTCGCGCGCGCGACGCTCGAGGCGCTGCGCCAGCCGATCGAGAGCGGCCGCGCCACGGTCGCGCGTGCCAACCATCACGTCACCTATCCCGCGCGCTTCCAGCTCGTGGCCGCGATGAACCCCTGCCGCTGCGGCCATCTCGACGACGCGGCGCTGACCTGCGGCCGCGCGCCCAAATGCGCGCTCGATTACCAGTCGCGCATCTCGGGGCCCTTGTTCGACCGCATCGATCTCCATGTGGACGTGCCGGCGGTCGCCGCCGCCGACCTCTCGCTGCCGCCGCCGACCGAAGGCTCGGCCGAGGTGGCCCGGCGCGTCGCCGCCGCCCGCGCGCGTCAGCGCACCCGCTATGAACGGATTTCGAGCGAGCGCCCGATCCGCAGCAACGCCGAGGCCGACGGCCAGCTCCTCGAGGAGGTGGCGTCGCCCGACCCGGAGGGCCGCGCGCTCCTCACCGCCGCCGCCGAGCGCCTCAAGCTCTCCGCGCGCGGCTATCACCGCGTGCTGAGGGTCGCCCGCACCCTCGCCGATCTCGACGAGAGCGAAGGCGTGCGCCGCCTCCATGTCGCCGAGGCGCTCTCCTATCGCCGGCATCGCGCTGGGACGGTGAGGGGCGGAAAAACACAGCTCGGCGGCGCATCTCCCCCTTGAGAGTCGCACATATATGTGCGATATCTGGCGATGACCGGGAACGAATTTGAACGAAAGATCAGGAAGCTCGGCCGGAAACGCGGCGTCGCAGTATTGTTCGATCGCGGCCACGGCAAGGGTAGTCATGGACGGCTTTATTACGGCGATCGGTTCACGACGCTGAAGGATCGTAAGAAGGAGATCGGTCCCGGCCTTCTCAATGCGATGCTCGATCAGCTGGGGCTGTCGAAGATGGATATGGAGAGTTGAGGATGGCGTTCGGCTACCGATATCGGCTGCAGCGGCAGGCAAATGGCTGGTGGCTGGTCCGCTTTCCGGGAATCCCGGAAGCGTTGACCGAGGGCGAGACCAGGGACGAAGCCCGCGCCAACGCGCTCGATTGCATAGTCACGGCGCTCGAGGGCTACATGAAGGCGGGTTGTCCCATCCCTCCGGGGTCACATGCCGACAGAGACCGTATCGTCCTGCCGTCGCTTGTCACCGCGAAGCTCGCGGTTTATGTCGCGATGCGCGATCACGGCTGGTCGAAGCTGAAGCTCGCGAAGGAACTCGGCATGCAGGAGAACGCCGTGCGTCGGCTGCTCGACTTGCGGCACAGCTCGCATATGCGGATCATCGACGAGGCGCTCGACAAGATGAAGACCGAGCTGCCCATCGATTTGCCCAAGCCCCGCGTCCGCGCGAAGGCGGCGTAGGCGGCGCGCCGGCGCCCCCTCCCTGGCGGGGAGAGCGGCGCCGGCGGCAGTATCCGCGAACTTATGGAACGACGCTTAGCGCACTAACGTGGATGGATTTCCGAGATGAGGATGGTGGCGCCGCCGGTGGCGAAGTTCGGCACATCAGCGACGATCGCCTGCCAATCGGGCTTGGCGCCAACGCGCTGCAGCTGCGCCATGCTGCTGAACCACAGCTCCGTGACGCGATAGAAGGCCGGCGGCTTCCCGTCGGCCCCCGGCACGGTCTTGGCCAGCTCGATGCGGCTGATGCCCTTGACCTTGTAGACCTTGGGCATATGCGAACCGAGATAATATTTCTCGAAATCGTCGGGGCTGGTCGGCGCGCCGTAGAGCACGGTGACCTTGATCCGAGGTCCCGCGGCCGCTTGCGCCTCGCCGCCGCCCAGCGCGAGAGCCGAGCCGGCGGCCGCTCCCAGCGCGAGAAGGGTGCGGCGCCCGATCGTCATCGTCGAGTTTGCCGGTGGATTTTTGGCAGTCATTGGTTACTCCCCTTTAGTATTAGACGTTTATCGAGGCGGCGATTGTATGCGATTCGCGCCGCGCCCTCCAGCCGCGCGCGGCTCGGACGCTTTATTTGCCCTCACGACAGTTTGAACGGCGCAACCCGCTGCGGCGCGCGGAGCCTTGCTGTAGGCTGGCGCGTTTCTGCGGGACGAAACGAGCGCGTCGCAGGGAGGCAGACTTGACCACCGCCTATCTCAACCGCATCGCGACGGCGGTGCCGCCCCACGACGTGCATGAGGCCTTCGTGCATTTCGCGCGCTCGCTCATCGGCGCGCGCCGGCGCGAGGGCGGGCTCTTCGAGCGCATGGTCGAGATGGCGCAGATCGAGCACCGTTTCTCCTCGCTCAGCCCCCGCCCGCCCTCGGAGGAGGCGCAGCTCGATGACGAGGGCTTCTATGTGCGCGGGCATTTCCCCGACACGGCCTCGCGCATGCGGCGCTACGAGGAGACCGCCCCCGCCCTCGCCGCCAGCGCCGTCGAGCGCCTCGAGCTGGGTGCCGCGCGCGACAAGATCACCCATCTCATCGTCACCACCTGCACGGGCCTCTCGGCGCCGGGGCTCGATCTCGAGCTCGTCGAGCGCTGCCGGCTCGACCGCTCGGTCGAGCGCACCATGGTGGGCTTCATGGGCTGCTACGCCGCGATCAACGCGCTCAAGCTCGCGCGGCATATATTGCGCTCGGAGCCGGCCTCGCGGGTGCTGCTGCTCAATCTCGAGCTCTGCACGCTCCATATGCAGGAGACGCGCAGCTTCGAGCAGATCCTGGCTTTCCTTTTGTTCGGCGACGGCTGCGCCGCCAGCCTGGTGACGGCGGAGCCCGAGGGGCTCGCCCTCGACCGCTTCCGCGCCGTCGTGGTGCCGGGCACGAGCGAGCTCATCACCTGGAACATCCGCGAGCTCGGCTTCGACATGGTGCTTGTCGGGCCGCGTGCCGGGCGCCATCGGCCAAGCGCTGCGCGCTCATGCGGCCGACATCCTCGACGGTGCCATGCCCGAGGCGATCGAGCATTGGGCGGTGCATCCGGGCGGGCGCTCCGTGCTCGACGCCGTCGAGCGCGCGCTCGCCCTCGGCCAGGGCGCGCTCGCCGCCTCGCGCGAAATCCTGCGCCGCTACGGCAATATGTCCTCGGCTACCATCATGTTCGTGCTCGAGAGCCTGCTGCGTGGCGGCGCCGGCGGGCGCGGCTGCGCCATGTCCTTCGGCCCCGGCCTCACCGCCGAGACCATGCTGTTCCGCATGGCGGGCTAGGCGCGCGAGCCAGCATGAGCGCCCCGCGCGCCGAGCTTTTGATCGTAGGCGGCGGGCTCGCCGGCGCCGCCGTGGCCACGCGCTTGGCGGCCGCCGGCAAGCGCGTCTTGCTGATCGAGCGCGAGGCAGGAGCCCATGACAAGGTCTGCGGCGAGTTCCTCTCGCCCGAGGCGCAGCATTATCTCGAGGAATTGGGGCTCGATCTCGCGGCACTCGGGGCCGTGCCGGTCGACTGGCTGCGGCTCGTCGTCGGCGATGCCATGGCCGAGACGCGGCTGCCCTTCCGCGCCGCGAGCCTGTCGCGCCGCGCCCTCGACGAGGCGCTGCTCGCGCGCGCCGAGGCTTGCGGGGCGAGCCTCCTGCGCGGGCGCCGCGTCATGACGCTCGAGGCGGCGGAGGGCGGCTGGCGCGCCAGGCTCGAGGATGGCGAGGCGGTCGAGGCCGCTGCCGCCTTCCTCGCCAGCGGCAAGCATGATCTGCGAGGCTGGCGCCGCCCCGCCGGGCCGCAAGGCGATCTCCTCGCCTTCAAGCAGCATTTCCGCCTGGCGCCGGAGCAACGGCTGTCGCTCGGCCGTCATGTCGAGCTGATCCTGTTCCGGGACGGCTATGCCGGGCTCGAGCCGGTCGACGGCGGGCACGCCAATCTCTGCCTCCTGGTGCGGCAGCGGCGCTTCGAGGCGCTGGGGCAAAGCTGGCCCGCGCTGCTCGCCGCTCTTCTCGGCGAATCGTCGCATCTGGCCCGACGGCTCGATAATGCCGTGGCCATCGCGCCGCGCCCGCTCGCGGTCGCCGCGATCCCCTATGGACATCTGCGCTGGCAGGCGCAGGGTCCCTGGCGGCTCGGCGACCAGGCGGCGGTGATGCCGTCCTTCACGGGAGACGGCATGTCGATCGCCTTGCACAGCGCGCGCCTCGCCGCGACCTTCTTTCTCGCCGGCAAAGCGGCGCAAGCCTACCAAACCCGCCTCGCGCGCGACCTTGCCTTGCCGCTCTATCTCGCGACGGCGCTTTCCCTGGCGCTGGTCCGAGGCGCGCCGCAAGCCCTCGCCGCGCGCGCCGCGCGACACCTGCCCGGCCTCGTGATTTCGCTCGCCCGCCTCACGCGCCTGCCCGACGCGGCGCTCGCGCGTGCGAGCCACGCGGGCCGCGCCTGAGGCCCCCGGCCGCTGGCGGCTGCCCCATTGAGCCGCTAAGCTCCGCCGCGAGGGAGGGCGGGACTATGGCGATGGCGATTTCACCGGACGAGGCTCGGCGCGAGGAGGCCGAGGATCCTTATCTGCGCGAGGAGCATCATCTGCTGCGCGCGCAAGTCCGCCGCTTCGTCGAGAGCGAGGTGAAGCCCAAGGCCGCGGCCTGGGAGGAGGCGCGCTCCGTGCCGCGCGCGGTGCTGCGCCGCATGGGCGAGCTCGGCTTCTTCGGCATCCGCTACCCCGAGGCCTATGGCGGCAGCGCCATGGATTGCCTGGCGAGCGTCGTCCTCGCCGAGGAACTCGGCCGCTCGACCTTCGGCGGCTTCGCCGTCACGGCGCTGGTGCATGCCGAGATGGCCGCGCCGCATCTCGCCAACGCGGGCAGCCCGGAACAGCTGCGGCGCTATCTGCCTGACCTCATCGCTGGCCGCCGCATCTGCGCCGTCGCGGTGACCGAGCCCGGCGCCGGCTCGGACGTGGCCGGCATTCGCACCACGGCACGGCGCGCGGGCGAGGGATGGGTGCTCGACGGCAGCAAGATCTACATCACCAACGGCGTCCATGCCGATCTCTATTTCGTCGCCGCCAAGACCGATCGCGCGGCCCGGCACGGCATCTCGATGTTCATCCTCGAGAAGGGCGCGCCGGGCTTCAAGGTGGGCCGCGCCCTCGAGAAGCAGGGCTGGCTTTCCTCCGACACGGCGGAGCTGTTCTTCGAGGATTGCCGGCTGCCGGCGGACGCGATGCTGGGCGAGGAGAATCGCGGCTTCCATTCCATCCTGCGCAATTTCCAGAACGAGCGCATCGTGATGGGGGCGCAGGCGATGGGCGAGGCGCAGGCGGCGCTCGCCCTCACGCTCGACTGGCTCCTCCAGCGCCGCGCCTTCGGCGCGCCCTTATGGGAGAAGCAGGCGATCCGGCAACGGCTCGCCATGCTTGCCGCCAAGACCGAGGCCGGACGGCGGCTCGTCTATCACACCGCCTGGCTCGCCGCGCAAGGGCGCGACTGCGTCAAGGAAGTCTCGATGGTGAAGGCCTATTGCGGCGAGCTGGTCAACCAGGTGATGTATGACTGCCAGCAATTCCACGGCGGCATCGGCTATATGCGCGAGAGCGCCATCGAGCGCATGGTGCGCGACGCGCGCGTCCACGCCATCGGCGGCGGCGCCACCGAGGTCATGCTGGAGGAAGTGGCCAAGCGCATGACGCCTTGAGACCCCCTCGAAAGCCGCCGGTTTCCGCCATTCCCGCCCATTAACGGTCACAATTTTTATTTGCGCTATGCTGCAGGCGCCGCTTGCGCAGGGCGGCGGAGCTTGCGATATGTTGAGGTCGTTGCGCCGTAACGGGGCCCGATCCGGCGGCCCCGCTCAGAGACGTTTTTCCCGATGACCCACGCGGCGGCCCAAGACGCCCCGGCGGACATGCATAAGGCGCGGCAAAGCCTCATCTTCGGCGCGCTCGGCGTGGTTTATGGCGATATCGGCACCTCGCCGCTCTATACCGTGAAGCAATGCTTCGAGGGGCTGGGAGGCGTCTCGGGCGGCGCCGTCTTCGGCGTGCTCTCGCTCATCGCCTGGGCGCTCTTCGTCACGGTCACGCTCAAATATGTCGTCGTCATCATGCGGGCCGACAACCAGGGCGAGGGCGGCATCCTCGCGCTCACCGCGCTCGCCTTGCGCGCGACGAGCCGCACCGGGCGGCGCCATCGCTGGATTCTCGCCGCCGGCCTCGTCGGCGCCTCGCTCTTCTACGGCGACGGCGTGATCACGCCCGCCATCTCGGTATTGTCCGCGGTCGAGGGCCTCAAGGTGGCGACGCCGCTCTTCGAGCCCTACGTGCTGCCGATCACCGTCGTGCTGCTCGTGGCACTCTTCGTGGTGCAGCGCGCCGGCACGCATTATGTCGGCAATTTCTTCGGTCCCGTCATGGCGCTCTGGTTCGCCGTGATCGGGCTGCTCGGCGCCTCGCAGGTGGCGCTCCATCCCCATATCCTCGCGGCGCTCAATCCGGTCTATGGCATCCGCCTCCTGGCCGAGGACCCGCTCAAGGGCTTTATCCTCTTGGGCGCGGTCGTGCTGGCGGTGACGGGCGCCGAGGCGCTCTACGCCGATATGGGCCATTTCGGCCGCAGGCCGATCCGGCTCGCCTGGTTTCGCCTCGTCTTCCCCGCGTTGCTGCTCAATTATTTCGGCCAGGGCGCCTTGCTGCTGCGCGATCCGGGCGCGCTCGAGAACCCCTTCTTCCGCCTGACGCCATCCTGGGCGATCTATCCCATGGTGCTGCTCGCCTCGGCCGCCACCGTGATCGCCTCGCAGGCGGTGATCTCGGGCGCCTTCTCGATGACGCGCCAGGCGGTGCAGCTCGGCTATCTGCCGCGCCTGGAGGTGCGCCATACCTCGGCCGAAGAGGTCGGGCAGGTCTTCGTGCCCAAGATCAACCTCTTCCTCCTCGTCGCCGTTGTGGCGCTGGTGATCGGCTTCCGCTCGTCGGACAATCTGGGCGCCGCCTATGGCATCGCGGTGACCGGAACCATGTCTCTCACCACCATGCTGGCCGCGATCTACATGCATGGCGTGCTGCGCTGGAACCTGCTGCTTTGCGTGGCGCTGTTTGGCTTCTTCCTGCTGGTCGACGGCAGCTTCTTCGTCGCCAATCTGCTCAAGTTCATCGAGGGCGGCTGGTTCCCCCTCGCGGTCGCGGCGGCGGTCTATATCGTCATGTCGACCTGGATGTCGGGCCGGCGCGCGCTCCTCGCCCAGCGCGCCAAGGACGCCATGACGGTCGAGAGCTTCTTGAAGCGCCTGCAGCCCGACAAGCCGATCCGCGTGCCCGGCACGGCGATCTTCATGACCGGCAACGTCGATCTCGTGCCCGCGGCGCTCCTGCACAACCTCAAGCACAACAAGGTGCTGCATGAGCGCGTCGTGCTGATGACGGTGCATACGCGCGACACGCCGCGCGTGCCGCTCGAGGAGAAGCTCCAGATCCGCCATCTCGAGCATAATTTCCACACCATCTCGATCGAGAACGGCTTCATGGAGGAGCCCGACATCCCGCGCTGGCTCGCGCAATGCCGCGCGATGCAGTTTCATTTCAACCTGATGGAAACCTCGGTCTTCGTCGGCCGCGAGAAGATCGTGCCCGCCGCCAACCGCACCAAGCTGCCGCGCTGGCGCAAGGGGCTTTTCATCTTCATGTCGAACACGATGCTGAACGCGACCGACTTCTTCCGCATCCCCTCCAACCGCGTGATCGAGCTCGGCGGCCAGACGGAGATCTGAGGCGCGAAAGTCCGCCGATGGAAAAGCCGGCGCGGTTGCCCTCGCCCTTCGAGGCGTCAGCTACGCCGCCCCTCAGGACGAGGTCAATGCGTTGTGAAATTCAGATCCTCATGGTGCGGGGCGCGACGGCAAGCCGCGCGTCTCGAACCACGAGGATTTTCGAAGGCGAATTTCCGCGGCCTGCCGAACGCGCTACTTGTCTTCCGGCTTGATCATGCGGCCGAGCTTCTTGCCGCCGAAGATATGGATATGGAAGTGCGGCACCTCTTGCCGCGCGTCGGCGCCGCTATTGGCGAGGATGCGGTAGCCGCTCGCCGCCACGCCATGCTGGCGCGCGATGCGACCCGTGGCGCGGAGGAGTGCGGCGATCTCGGCGTCCGAGGCCTTTTCGGCGAAATCGTCGAGGCTCGCATAGGCGCCCTTGGGGATCACGAGGATATGGACGGGGGTCTGCGGACGAATGTCGTGGAAGGCGAGCACATGCTCATCCTCATAGACCTTCTTGCAGGGGATCTCGCCGCGCAGGATGCGGGCGAAGATATTTTTGTCGTCGTAGGCCATCGCCGCCGCTACTCCTTGGGCCGCGCCTTCTTCTCCTCGATGCCCGAGCTGCCCTCGCGGCGATGGAGCTCGGCATAGACGTCGTCGGGCGTCACGCCCATGGCCGACCAGAGCACGAAGAGGTGATAGAGCAGATCGGCGCTCTCGTTGATGAGCTCGACCCGCGAGCCGCCCACGGCGGCGATCGCCGCCTCGACCGCCTCCTCCCCCACCTTCTGCGCGATCTTGGCCGTGCCGCGATGGAAAAGATGAGCCGTGCGCGAGACCGCGGGATCGGCGCCCTTGCGGCTCTCGATGAGCGCGAAGAGCCGGGCAATGATGGCGCTGTCGCCGCCGTCCGTCATCTCTCTCGTCCTATGCCGCGCGCCGTCGGGCGGCCTCATGCTCTAGCAGATTCAGGCCCCTCGGTCATCTGCCGGCGAGCGCTCCCGGCTTGCCGTCGCGTACCGGGATGCCGCGTGCGGCGAGATGGGCCTTGGCCTGGCGGATGGTGAATTCGCCGAAATGGAAGATCGAGGCGGCGAGCACGGCCGAGGCATGGCCCTCCGCCACGCCCTCGGCGAGATGCTCGAGCGTCCCCACCCCGCCCGAGGCGATCACGGGCACGCTGACCGCGTCGGCGATCGCGCGGGTGAGCGGGATGTCGAAGCCCGCCCGCGTGCCGTCGCGGTCCATCGAGGTGAGCAGGATCTCGCCCGCGCCGAGCTCGACCATGCGTCGGGCCCAGCCCACCGCCTCGATGCCGGTCGCCTGGCGGCCGCCATGGGTGAAGACCTCGAACTGCCCGCCGACGCGCTTGGCGTCGATCGCCACCACGACGCATTGGCTGCCGAATTTCTGCGCCGCCTCGCGCACCAGCTCGGGCCGCGTCACGGCGGCGGTGTTGATCGAGACCTTGTCGGCGCCGGCCAGCAGCAGCTTGCGGATATCCTCGTTGGCGCGCACCCCGCCGCCCACGGTGAGCGGCATGAAGCATTGCTCGGCCGTCGCCCGCACCACGTCGTAGAGCGTATCGCGATTGTCGCTGCTCGCCGTGATGTCGAGGAAGCAGAGCTCGTCCGCGCCTTCGCGGTCATAGAGGCGCGCCTGCTCGACCGGATCGCCCGCGTCGCGCAGGCCGACGAAATTGACGCCCTTGACGGTGCGGCCGTCCTTCACGTCGAGGCAGGGGATGATGCGGATCTTGAGCATGCACTATGTCGCCAGCAGACGCAGCGCCGAGTCGAGCGGCAGGCTTCCGTCATAGAGCGCGCGGCCGCAGACGACGCCCGCCACGCCCAAGGGCTCGAGCGCCTTGAGGGCCTCCAGATCGGCGAGCGAGGCGACGCCGCCCGAGGCGATCACCGGCAGCGCTACCGCCCGCGCCAGCGCGGCGGTGGCGGCGAGGTTCGGCCCGGCGAGCGCGCCGTCGCGCTCGATATCGGTATAGACGATGGCGGCGACGCCCGCATCCTCGAAGGCAAGCGCGAGCGCGCTCGCTTCGGTCTCCGAGGTCTCGACCCAGCCTTCGACGGCGACCTTGCCGCCGCGCGCGTCGATGCCCAGGAGGATGCGCCCGGGAAAGCGCCGGCAGGCCTCGCGCACCAGCGCCGGATCGCGCAAGGCCGCCGTGCCGAGGATGACGCGCGCGACCCCTGCACCGAGCCAGCGCTCGATGCCCGCGAGATCGCGGATGCCACCGCCGAGCTGGAGCGGGATGGACACGGCAGCGAGGATCGCGCGCACCGCCGCCTCGTTCACCGGCCGGCCGGCGACGGCGCCGTCGAGATCGACGACATGGAGCCAGCGGCTTCCCGCCGCCTCGAAGGCGCGCGCCTGGGCCGCCGGGTCGGCGTTATAGACCGTCGCCTCCTCCATGCGGCCCTTGAAGAGCCGCACGCAGGCGCCGCCTTTGAGATCGATGGCGGGGAAGAGGATCATGGCGAGGCCCGCCTCACGGCCGCCAGGCGAGGAAATTGGCGATCAGCCTCAAGCCCGCCGCCTGGCTCTTGTCGGGATGGAACTGCGTGCCGACGATATTGTCGCGCCCGACCGCGGCCACGACGGGGCCGCCGTAATCGGCGCAGGCCAGCACCTCCTCCTTCTTGCGGCAGCGCATGGCAAAGCCATGCACGAAATAGACGTCCGTGCCGGAGGGCAGCCCCGCCAGGAGGGGATGCTCCCGCTCGACGATGAGATCGTTCCAGCCCATATGGGGAATCTTGAGCGTGCGGTCGGAGGGCGTCATGGGCAGGACCTCGCCTGCTATCCAGCCGAAGCCCTCATGGCTGCCATGCTCGACGCCACGCGTCGCCAAAAGCTGCATGCCGACGCAGATGCCGAGGAAGGGCTTGGCTTTCTCGATCACCGCCTCTTCCAGCGCCTCGCGCAAGCCGGGGATGGCGGCGACGCCCGCCGCGCAATCGCCGAAGGCGCCCTGGCCGGGGAGGACGATGCGGTCGGCCGCGCGCACCGCGGCCGCGTCGGACACCACGCTCACCTTGAGCCGCGAGCCGGACTCCGCCGCCGCGCGCTCCACCGCCTTGGCGGCCGAGCGCAGATTGCCGGAGCCGTAATCGATGACGACGACGTCCATCCTGCTTTCGCTTTCTTCAGCGGGTAGTCCGGCGCTCAGCCGATCTCAGAGACTGCCCTTGGTCGAGGGCACGGCGCCGGCCTGGCGAGGATCGAGCTCGACGGCCTGGCGCAGCGCCCGCGCCAGCCCCTTGAAGCAGGACTCGACGATATGGTGGCTGTTGTCGCCGTAGATGTTCTCGATATGCAGCGTCACGCCGGCATGCTGGGCGAAGGCCTGGAACCATTCCTTGAACAGCTCGGTATCGAAATCGCCGAGCTTCTGGCGCGTGAAGGCCACCTTCCAGACGAGGTAGGGCCGGTTCGAGGCGTCGAGCGCCACGCGGGTCAAGGTCTCGTCCATGGGGATGAGCGCCGAACCGTAGCGCATGATGCCGCGCCGGTCGCCCAGCGCCTTGCTCACGGCCTGGCCGATGACGATGCCGGTATCCTCCGTCGTATGGTGGAAATCGATATGGAGGTCGCCCTTGGCGTTGAGCTCGAGGTCGATCAGGCTGTGGCGCGAGAGCTGCTCGAGCATATGGTCGAGAAAGGGGATGCCGGTCGCCACCTGATAGCGCCCGGCGCCGTCGAGGCGCACGATGGCGGCGATGTCGGTCTCGCGCGTCTTGCGCTCGATGGTGGCCTGGCGGCCGATCGAGGCCGGACGCTCGCTCGTGGTCTGGCGCATGGCGGGCTCCTTGGCCGCTTGTGACTCCGTCGCGCGGCCTCGCCGAAACGCGCCCCTTGTAGCAGGAAAAGCGCGAGGCGGGAAAGAACGGCGCGCGGGTAGGGGGTCGATCGGGCCTAAGGCCACGAGGCGTGGCAGGACGGAAACCCATAGATGGTAGCCCCGGATCGTTCCTTGCGGGCCTGGGGTTATTTCGCAAGTCAAGCGACGTTAATATCTGTCGTCGTCAGCACTCTCGTGACGAGCGTCCGTCGGCTCGGTATGGAAACAAAGTTATACTCGGCAAGGACGCCGGGCCGCGGGAATCCGGTCGATTGCCGAAGGAGGATCGATGAATAAGCCGGCCTCGCTTGCGGAGTTGACGGCGCTCGGCAGGGTCAGGCTGTCGGAGCATTTCTTCATGCGCGAGATGCTCTGCAGCGAGGTGGCGAACTTCCACGGGATGCAAAACATTCCGGATCATCCCGATCTGGCGATCGAGGCGGGAAGCAAGCTTTGCCAGCTCCTCCTCGAGCCGCTCCACCGCGCCTTCGGCGCCGTCGCCATCCGCAGCGCCTACCGCTCGCCGAGCGTCAACGCCTTCTGCAATGAGCGCTTCAAACAAGGCGATACGGCCTATTTCTGCTCGGACAACGAGTTCAATTACGCCCGTCATATCTGGGACTATCGCGACGCGGCGGGCTTTCTCGGCGCCACCACGAGTCTCGTGCTGCCCGGTTATCTCGCTCATTTCGAGCGCACGCATGATTATCGCCCGCTCGCCTGGTGGATTCGCGACCATGTAGAGGGTTATGCCGAGCTGGCCTTCTATCCCTGGCTCTGCGCCTTCAATATCCGCTGGTACGAGGGACCGTCGGAACGCAGGATCACCTATTCCGACCCGCCCTATCGCGAGATCCTGACCGAGGAGGGCATGGCGAATTTCGCCGGCGACCATGGCGCTGCCTATCGCCAGCTGGTTTGACCGCTTCCTCGCGGATCGGTTAAGCGGATAAGGCAAGGGGTAAGGGGGAAATGCCGATGACCGAGCGCCGGTTCGCTTCCGGTGAGTTCATCTACAAGGAGGGGGAGCGGGGCGACTTCGCCTGCCTCGTCCTTTCCGGCCGAGTGGAGCTGCTGAAGGCCGGGGTGAGCGGCGAGCGCCAGGTGGCCGTGTGCGGCCCCGGCGAGCTCTTCGGCGAGCTCAGCCTCGTCCTCAACCAGCGCCGCAGCTTGAGCGCGCGGGCGCGCGACGACGTGGCGGTCCGCGTCCTCGACCGCTGGAGCCTCCTCAACGTCATCAACGAACAGCCCGACCGCTTGCGCCCCTTGCTCAAGGCGGTGGTGGCCAAATGTTTCGAGCTCGAGCCCGCGACGGCGCCTCGCCTGGCAGCTTCGCCCACGATCGCGGACCCCTCGCCCGGGGCCGCGCCGCGGCTTCGCATCCGGCCGGCCTCCGAGCTGCTCAAGGCGGAAATGGCGGAGATCGACGTCGAGCGGCTGCCCTTCCGCGTCGGCCGCCGCGCGGTCAAGGGCGAGATCGTCCCCACCGAGGAGAACGATCTCGCCTTCGCGGACGAAAAGCCCTTCAACCTGTCGCGCCGCCATTTCATCATCGAGCATACGCGCCGCGGCCTTGTCGTGCGCGATTGCGGCAGCCATCTCGGCACCTTGGTGAACGGGGTGCGCATCGGCCTGGAGGGAGCGGACGCCAACGTGGCCCTCCTGCAGCCGGGCGGCAACGAGGTCGTGGCCGGGGCCGAGACCTCACCCTTCCGCTTCACCCTCGAAGTGGGGGAAAGCTAGGAGCCGAACGCGCGGCTTGGCGGGCAATATCCCCATCCTCGGGGGCGCACTCAGGTCCGGCCTGCGGCTCTTGAATAATGGCGAGTCGCTACTTACATGGATGCGACCGCCCTTACCTCCCACAGCAAGTAGAGCGATGGCAGAAACGACCAACAACGCTTGGCATGGCACCACTATTCTTTGCATCCGCAAGGATGGACGCGTCGTCGTCGCCGGCGACGGCCAGGTGACCTTCGGACAGACCGTGCTCAAATCGAACGCGCGCAAGGTGCGCCGGCTCGGCGACGGCTCGGTCATCGCCGGCTTCGCCGGCGCCACGGCCGACGCCTTCACCCTCTTCGAGCGGCTCGAGGCGAAGCTCGAGCAGCATGCGGGCCAGCTCACCCGCGCCTGCGTCGAGCTCGCCAAGGACTGGCGTACCGATCGCTATCTGCGCCGGCTCGAGGCGATGATGGCGGTGGCCGACGCCAAGAGCTCGCTGCTGCTCTCGGGCACGGGCGACGTGCTCGATCCCGAGGACGGGCTGATCGGCATCGGCTCGGGCGGAGCCTACGCGCTCTCGGCCGCCCGCGCGCTGATCGACCGCAAGGACATGGACGCCGAGGCCATCGCCAAGCGCGCCATGGCCATCGCCGCCCAGATCTGCATCTACACCAACGACAACGTCGTGATCGAAAGCCTATGAACCGCGCATCCGCCGTCCAGCAAGCAGGTCCCCCGGCGCCCGAATCCGAAAGCGCCAACCTGACCCCGCGCGAGATCGTCTCCGAGCTCGACCGCTACATCGTCGGCCAGCATGACGCGAAGCGCGCCGTCGCCGTCGCGCTGCGCAACCGCTGGCGCCGCCAGCAGCTGCCCGAGGAGCTGCGCGAGGAGGTGCTGCCCAAGAACATCCTCATGATCGGGCCGACCGGCTGCGGCAAGACCGAGATCGCGCGCCGGCTCGCCAAGCTCGCGCAGGCGCCTTTCCTCAAGGTCGAGGCGACCAAGTTCACCGAGATCGGCTATGTCGGCCGCGACGTGGAATCCATCATGCGCGACCTCGTCGAGGTCTCCATCGCGATGACGCGCGAGCGCCGGCGCAAGGAGGTGGCGGCGCGCGCCGAGCTCGCCGCCGAGGAACGCGTGATCGATGCGCTGGTCGGCCAGAGTGCCGCGCCCGAGACGCGGCAGAAGTTCCGCACCATGCTGCGCGCGGGCGAGCTCGACGACCGCGAGGTCGAGATCCAGGTGCAGGGCGGGACGCCCGGCCAGATGCCGACTTTCGAGGTGCCCGGCATGCCCGGCGCGCAGATGGGGATGATCAATCTCAACGAGGTGCTCGGCAAGGCCTTCGGGGGCAATACGCGGGCGCGCAAGATGACGGTCGCCGAATCCTACGACGTGCTGCTCGCCGAGGAGAGCGACAAGCTCCTGGACCAGGACAAGGTCATCCGCGAAGCGCTGACCGCGGTCGAGCAGAACGGCATCGTCTTCGTCGACGAGATCGACAAGATCACCGCGCGCTCCGACCGGATCGGCGCGGACGTGAGCCGCGAGGGCGTGCAGCGCGACCTGCTGCCGCTCATCGAGGGCACCACGGTCGCGACCAAGCACGGCGCCGTGCGCTCGGACCATGTGCTCTTCATCGCCTCGGGCGCCTTCCATCTCGCCAAGCCCTCGGACCTCTTGCCCGAGCTGCAAGGGCGGCTGCCCATCCGCGTCGAGCTCAAGGCGCTCACGCGCGACGATTTCATCCGCATCCTGACCGAGCCGGAGAACAGCCTGATCCGGCAATATAAGGCGCTGATGAATACCGAGGAGGTGACGCTCGACTTCACCGAGGACGCCGTGGCCGCCATCGCCGACCTCGCCGCCGAGGTGAACGAGGGGGTGGAGAATATCGGCGCGCGCCGGCTCCATACCGTGCTGGAGCGTCTCCTCGAGGAGATCAGCTTCAGCGCGACCGACCGGCCGGGCGACAAGATCGTCATCGACGCGGCCTATGTGCGCCGGCAGGTGGGCAGCCTCGCCAAGAACGCGGACCTCTCGAAGTTCATCCTCTGAAGTTCATCCTCTAAGCTGCCATGAGGATGCCGACGGCAGAGGCATTGCCCTCGTCCTGAGGTTCAGCGCAGCCGCCGTCTCGAAAAGCGAAGGCGGCTTCCTCGCTCTGTCCACCAGGCCCATATTCTTTCCGAATTCTTTCCGACAGGCCCAGGCGCGGAGATCCGCTCTTGCGAGCCCATGAAGGATGCTTCTGGTTGTGACAAATTAGGCACCGCGCCCGTATACAGAGTACTCAACTGGACGCGGCCAAATAGAAGGCGTAGGGTTTCGTCAAGAAATCTCTATCGTTTATCGTTCAGGGAGGCCAGGTGAGCCAGACGAAGCGCCGCGGTGCGAGCCGTGCGGCCGGCCATTCGAGCAATGAGCAGACCCCTCTAACATCGCGCCAGATCTGGCGCTCGGCCCAGCCTCAGCCGCATAGCCGGCTCAAGGTCGCCTTGCTGGCCTCGACCCTGCTGACGACCCCTGCGGTCGCCTTCGCCCAGGTGGCGTCGACGACGCTGCCCACGGGCGGCAGCGTGGCGAGCGGGCAGGCCTCGATCAGCCGCTCGGGCTCGACCCTGGACATCACCCAGACGAGCTCGAAGGCGATCATCAACTGGTCGAGCTTCAGCATCGGCTCGGGCGCCACGGTCGATTTCATCCAGCCGAGCGCCTCCTCGATCGCGCTCAACCGCGTGCTGGGCGGTGCGGCGTCGCAGATCTTCGGCGCGCTCAACGCCAACGGCCAGGTCTTCCTGATCAATCCGGCGGGCATCACCTTCGGGCAGGGGGCGAGCGTCAATGTGGGCGGTCTGGTGGCCTCGACCATGGGGATCACGGACGCGAACTTCCTGGCGGGGAACTACGTCTTCCAGCGCGACGGCTCGACCGGCGCGATCGTCAATCAGGGCACGCTCACGGCGGGATCTGGGGGCTATATCGGGCTGCTCGCGCCCGAGGTGATCAACAAGGGTGTGATCACGGCCACCTTGGGCACGGTGGCCCTGGCGGCGGGGGAGGCGGTGACGCTCGATTTCTCGGGCGACGGGCTGGTCGGCATCTCGGTCGATCCGGCGCAGGTGCGGACCCTGATCGCGAACCATAATCTGATCGCGGCCCCCGACGGGCGCGTGCTGATGTCGGCGCAAGCGGCGGACACGCTGCTGGGCGGGGTGATCAACAACAGTGGCGCGATCGAGGCGGATTCGCTCTCGCAGGGGCCGGGCGGCTCGATCTCCCTCCTCGCCTCCAACACGATAAATCTGGGCGCGGGCGGCAGCCTCGACGCGGGCAATGGCGGCCAGGTGTCGGTGATCGCGGGCGGCACCGCCAATCTGGCGGGCAGCATCGCGGCCCCCGGCGGCAACGTCGAGACCTCGGGCAACGTGCTGAATTTCGGCGCCGGCCTCACGGTCACTGCGGGGAACTGGCTGCTCGATCCCTACGACCTCACGATCAACTCGGCCGGCGCCTCGGCCATCGACAGCGCGCTGGCGAGCGGCAACGTGCTGGTGCAGACGACGGCGAGCTCGGCCACCACGGCCTACGGCAGCGCCAACGCGAACGGCAACGGCGACATCTTCGTCGATTCGGCGATCGCCTGGAGCAGCGGCCATACGCTGACCCTGAGCGCCTATCGCGACATCGAGGTCAATGCGAGCATCACGCACAGCGGCAGCCACAATGCCGGGCTCGTGCTCAACACCGACACGGGCGGCGGGCAGAACGGCCTCTTCGTCAACATCAACAACGGCGGCGTGGTGACCCTGCGGGCGAAGCGATTCGCTGACCATCAACGGAAATGCCTACACGCTGATCACGACCAATGCCGAGTTGCAGAACATCGCAACCGGCAACCTAGCCGGCGATTACGCCCTCGATGCCAATCTCAGCGGCCTCGGCAGCTTCATGCCCATCGGCACCTCGGGATCGCCGTTCACCGGCATCTTCGAAGGGTTGGGCCATACCCTCAGCGGTCTCACCGTCACCACCGGCACGGCCTATCTCGGCCTCTTCGGCGACAACACCGGCACACTCAACGACGTGACCTTGCTCGACGTCTACGTCACCGGCGTCACAGGCAGCGGCTCCTATGTGGGCGGGCTGGTCGGCTGGAACCAGGGCACCGTCAACAACAGCATCGTCAGCGGCGGCACCGTCGTCGGCACCGCCCAGGTGGGCGGGCTGGTGGGCGAGGAGTCCGGCGGCCTCGTCAATTCGAGCTCGGCCGTAGGCGGCCTCACGGTCAGCGGCAACAGCTATCTCGGCGGGCTGATCGGCGAAAACCAATATGGCATCGTCAGCAATGACGTCGCCGCCGGGCCCATCAACGCCGGCAACGACGCCTCTTATATCGGCGGATTGGTGGGCTACAATTTTTCCGCCGCGATCAGCAACGGCAGCGCCACCGGCTCGATCTCCGTCGGCAACGACAGCAAGGATCTCGGCGGGCTGGTGGGCTACAACTATGCCGGCACGATCAGCAATGGCAGTGCGGACGTAAGCGTCGGCGCCGGCACCGCCAGCTCCTATCTCGGCGGGTTGGTGGGCGACAACGAATCTAGCGCCATCAGCAACGGCAGCGCCTCGGGCGACGTCACCGGCGGCACCACGAGCAGCTATCTCGGCGGGCTGGTGGGCTTCAATAATAGCGGCGCCATCAGCTACGGCAGCGCCTCGGGCATGGTCGGCGCCAACAGCTTCGCCGCCTATCTCGGCGGGCTGGTCGGCTACAACGAATACGGCACCATCAGCAACAGCAGCGCCTCGGGCACGGTCGCCGCAAGCGACTCCAGCTCCTATCTCGGCGGGCTGGTGGGCTACAACCAATACGCGACGATCAGCGCCAGCAGCGCCAGCGGCACGGTCACCGCCGGCAGCGCGGGCAAGTATCTGGGCGGGCTGGTGGGCGAGAACTATAGCGGCGCCATCAGCTACGGCAGCGCCTCGGGCCCGGTCGGGGCCGACGGCAACAGCTCCGATATCGGCGGGCTGGTCGGTTATAACTATTCCAGCACCCTCAGCAACGGCAGCGCCTCGGGCCCGGTCGATGGCGGCACCGCCAGCTCCTATCTCGGCGGGCTGGTGGGGTTCAACGAATACGGCGCCATCACCAACAGCACCGCCTCGGGCGGGGCCGGCGCCAGCAGCAACAGCGCTTATCTCGGCGGGCTGGTGGGCGAAAACGAATTCGCGACGATCAGCAACGCCAGCGCCTCGGGCGGGGTCGGCGCAAGCGACTCCAGCTCCTATCTCGGCGGGCTGGTGGGCTACAACGTTTCCGCGACGATCAGCAACAGCAGCGCGATCGGCCCGGTCAGCGCCGGCAGCGCCGGCAGCTATCTCGGCGGGCTGGTGGGCAAAAACGATGGCGGCACCATCAGCAACAGCAGCGCCGGTGCTTCGGTCTCGGCCGGCAGCAACGCCTCCTATCTCGGCGGGCTGGTGGGCTATAATCTCGACGGCACCATCAGCAACGACAGCGCCTCCAGCTCGGTCAACGCCAGCACCGAAGCCTACGCTTTCGGCGGGCTGGTGGGTTATAGCGATGGCGGCAGCATCAACAACAGCACGGCCAGCGGCACGATCGGCGCCGACGGCAACAGCGAGTATTTCGGCGGGCTGGTGGGCTATAACGATGGCACCAGCATCTCCAACAGCCGCGCCAAAGGCAAAATCTCGGCCGGCTACGCCTCCTCCTATTTCGGCGGGCTGGTCGGATATAACGAGGATGCCGAAATCTCCGCCAGCAGCGCCTCCGGCTTGGTCACCGCCGCGGGCGGCGACAGCGAGTATTTCGGCGGGCTGGTCGGAGAGAACTACGCCGGCAGCGACGCCGATATCGTCAACAGCACGGCGAGCGGCGCGGTCAAGGTCGGCGGCAGCAGCTCCTATCTCGGCGGGCTGGTGGGCGAGAACTCCGCGGACGAAGGCAGCGGCGACATCGTCGGCAGCACGGCGCGCGGCGCGGTCTCGGCCGGCGGCGGCAGCGGGACCTCGGCGGGCTGGTGGGATACAACATTGCCTATGACGGCAGCGCTAAAATCCTGCAAAGCGGCGCCTCGGGCTCGGTCAGCGCCAGCCAGAGCTCCTATCTCGGCGGGCTGGTGGGCTACAACTATGCCGGCGATTACGCGGGCGACGTCAGACATCGTCGGCAGCACGGCGACCGGCTCGGTCACGTCCCTCGGCGGCGGCAGCTCCTATCTCGGCGGGCTGGTGGGAGCCAACACCGGCTATTACGGCAACGGCGACATCATCGGCAGCACGGCGAGCGGCGCGGTCAGCGCCGGCAACGGCGCCACCTATCTCGGCGGGCTGGTGGGCTACAACTATGCGGAGTTAGGCAGCAACGAGATCCAGCAAAGCAGCGCCTCGGGCGCGGTCAGCGCCGGCAGCGGCGCCAACGATGTCGGCGGGCTGGTGGGCTCAAACCAGAGCAGCGACGGCAGCGCCCAGATCCTGCAAAGCAGCGCGTCGGGCGCGGTCACCGTCGGCAGCACGGGCTACGCGATCGGCGGCCTCGTCGGATTCAACAACGACAGCATCGTCTCGAGCTATGCCTCCGGTGCGGTCTCGGCCGGCAACGGCAGCTCCAACCTCGGCGGGCTGGTCGGGTACAACGCCGGCGGCGCGGTCCTAAGCAGCGGCGCGAGCGGCCCGGTCAGCGACGCATCGAGTACCGAGTCTCGGCGGGCTGGTCGGCTTCAACACCGGAACCGTCAGCTCGAGCTATGCGACGGGATCGGTCACCGGCGGCAACGGCACAACCGATATCGGCGGGTTGGTCGGCGATAACACCGATCTCATTCTGTCGAGCTACGCCACCGGCAAGGTCTCGGGCGGCTCCGCCAGCTCCGAGATCGGCGGGCTGGTGGGGGAAAACAACGGCACCTCCAGCACCGTCGTCTCGAGCTATGCCACCGGCAGCGTCTCGGCCCGCAGCGGCAGCTCCGATATCGGCGGACTGGTCGGCTTGAACGAGGGCACCGTCAGCAGCAGCCACGCCACCGGCAGCGTCTCCGCCGGCAACGGCAGCTCCAATATCGGCGGGCTGGTGGGATATAACGACGGCGACGCATTGGTCGTCTCGAGCAGCGCCAGCGGCTCCGTCTCGGGCGGCGCCAACAGCTCCTATCTCGGCGGGCTGGTCGGCTTGAACCAGGGCACCGTCAGCGACAGCTATGCCACCGGCAACGTCTCGGGCGGGTCCGCCTTCGATACCATCGGCGGGCTGGTGGGCGATAACGACGGCGGATCGGTGCTATCGAGCTACGCCGAGGGCAATGTCTCGGCCGGCGCCGGCAGCGAATTTCTCGGCGGTCTCGTCGGCTACGACGTCGGCGGCCCGATCAGCGCGAGCTACGCCACCGGCGCGGTGACCGACGCGTCGAGCTCTTATATCGGCGGGCTCGTCGGCTATAGCGACGGCACCATCACCTCGAGCTATGCGACGGGATCGGTCTCGGGCGGCAATGGCAGCGACGATATCGGCGGCCTGGTGGGCTACAACACCGACGTAATCAGCATGAGCTACGCCACCGGCAGCGTTTCGGGCGGCAGCGGCGCCTACAACATCGGCGGGCTCGTGGGCTACAATAACTCGACGGTTTTCTCAAGCTACGCCACCGGCGCTGTCTCGGGCGGCAAGGCAAGCTATCGAATCGGCGGGCTGGTCGGCTACAACGAATATTCCATCAGCGCGAGCTGGGCCAGCGGCGCGGTCAGCGGCGGCAGCGCGAGCTACGATCTCGGGGGCCTGGTCGGCGCGAACGTTGCGGACGCCACCATCGTCGCGAGCCACGCCACCGGCTCGGTCACCGGCGGCAACGGCGCCTACGATATCGGCGGGCTAGTTGGATATAACGAGAGCGACGAGCCGATCAGCACGAGCTACGCCACCGGCTCGGTCACCGGCGGCAGCCACGCCTATGATATCGGCGGGCTGGTGGGCGATAATTTGGGCACCCTCAGCACCGACTTCGCCATCGGAAACGTGGTCGGCGGCAGCAGCAGCTCCTATCTCGGCGGGCTGGTGGGCTATAACGACGGCACTCTCAGCAATACCTACGCGACCGGCACGGTCAATATCGTCACCGTCAACGGAGGCGCGAGCGGCGGCACCAGCACCGGCCCCGGCAACGGCAAATATGTCGGCGGGCTGGTGGGCGAGAACGATACCGACGGCACGGTCAGCGACAGCTACGCCGTCGGCTCGGTCGGCGGCAGCAGCGGCTTCCATATCGGCGGGCTGATCGGCCTCAACAACGGCACCGTGACCTACAGCCTCTGGGACGTCACGACCTCGGGCCAGGCGACGAGCGCTGGCGGCACCGGCGTGTCCGACGTCGCCATGAAGACCCAGGCGACCTTCACCATGCCTATCGCCGGCTCCTGGATGTTCCCGCAGATCTGGCAAAGCGGCGCCAACGGCACCGCCACCTATCCCTATTTCACGGATCCCGCCTTCGCGGGCGCGCCGATTCCCTATATGCCCGGCGAATAGCGCCGGCGCCCGCCGCTCCGCCAGGGTAGGCCTCGTGCCGGCCATGGCCTTTTATGGGCGGCCCGGGGGCTAAGTCGCGGCCCTCGCGGGCCGCTCTCGGCTGGACTCGGCAAAAAAGAAGGCATAATGTTTCGTTAAAGAAATATACACGTTATCTTTCAGGGAGGCCGAGT
>CAWJFP010000017.1:0-14671 GCA_963842155.1 uncultured Pseudomonadota bacterium | reverse complement strand
CCTCGACGAGGCGCCCCGCGCACATCACGGCGATGCGGTCGGCGATGTAATCCACCACCGCGAGATTGTGCGAGATGAAGAGATAGGTGAGGTTGAGCTGGTCCTTGAGGTCCTTGAGCAGGTTGAGGATCTGGGCCTGGATCGAGACGTCGAGCGCCGAGACGGGCTCGTCGCAGATCAGCATGTCCGGCTTCAAGGCGAGCGCGCGGGCGATGCCGATGCGCTGGCGCTGCCCGCCCGAGAAGCTGTGCGGATAGCGGTTGAGGAAGCGGGGATCGAGCCCGACCAGCTCCATCAGCTCGGCAACCATCTCGGCGCGCCAGGCCTTGTCGCCGATATGATGGATGATGAGCGGCTCGCCGATGATGTCGTAGACCGTCATGCGCGGATTGAGCGAGCCGTAGGGGTCCTGGAAGATGAATTGCAGCCGTTTGCGGAAGGGGATGAGCTCGTCGGCCGAAAGCGCGCGCACGTCGACGCGGCGGCCGCGGTCGTTGAAGTAAATCTCGCCCTCGTCGGCCGAAAGCGCGCGCGTCACCATCTTGCTGAAGGTGGTCTTGCCGCAGCCGCTCTCGCCCACCAGGCCCACGCATTCGCCGCGCCTGATCTCGAGGCTGACATCGTCGAGCGCGATCACGCGCGCTTCCGCGTTGCCCCCGAACAGCCCGGCCTTGCGGATGCGGAAGACCTTGGAGAGGTGGCGCACGTCGAGGAGCGGCCCCGCCGCGTCCGCGCCCTCGGGCCAAGGCTCCTTGGCGGCGAGCAGGTTGCCTGTCTTGGGCGTGATCTCGCGCACCGGCACCAGCCGCTCGCCGGGCTTCATGTCGAACTTGGGCACGGCGCGCAGGAGGGCCTTGAGATAGGGGTGCGAGGGCGCGCGGAAGATGTCCTCCAACATGCCGCGCTCGGTCACCTCGCCGTGATACATCACCACCACCTCCTTGGCCACGTTGGCGACGACGCCGAGATCGTGGGTGATGATCATGACCGCCATGCCGAGCTCGTGCTGCAGGTCCTGGATCAGCTTCAGGATCTGTGCCTGGATGGTGACGTCGAGCGCGGTGGTGGGCTCGTCGGCGATGAGCAGCGCGGGACGGCAGATCAATGCCATGGCGATCATGGCGCGCTGGCGCAGGCCGCCCGAAAGCTCGAACGGATAGGTCTTGAGCGCGCGGGCCGGATCGGTGAAGCCCACCAGGCGCAGCATGTCCTTGGTGATCTCGAGGCCCTCGGCCTTGTCGACCTTGCGATGGAGATAGAGCGCTTCGCTCACCTGGTCGCCCACGCTATGCACCGGCGAGAGCGAGGTCATCGGTTCCTGGAAGATGATCGAGATGCGGCCGCCGCGGATGCTGCGCATGGCCGCGGAATCGGGCGAGAGGGCGGCGATGTCGACGACCTCGCCTCCCTTCGCCGGATCGGCGAAGAGTATCTCGCCGCCGGTGACGCGCCCGTTGCGCGGCAGGATGCCCATGATCGCCTGCGAGACGACCGATTTGCCCGAGCCCGATTCGCCGACCAGCGCCACCGTCGAGCCGGGACGCACGCGGAAGGAGACGCCCTTCACGGCCTCGATCACCGCGTCGTGGATGCGGAACTCGATCTTCAGATCGCGGACGGTGAGCAGGTTGGGCATGGGGTTCGGTTTGGGCGCGGGGTTGATCTAGGGGCCGGGATTCACGCCGAGGGCGAGAAGGTTTTCGCAAGTCGCCGGGTCGAGCACAAGCCCGTTCGCGCGCGCCGCCGCGAGTGCGCGGCGCGCTACCTCGACGAAGCCCTCGAGACTCGATTCGAGCGTCAGACGCGCGTGGCCCGCCGCCAGCTTGAGTTGCATCCATCCTCCCGTGCGATCGCGCTTGGTCGCATAGTAGCGCAACGTCATGTTCGTGAGCTCGCGCCAGGGCAGAGTAACGCGGCGGCGACCCGAGGTCGATATGCCTTCGTCATCGAGTTCGAAGAAGGCGCGCTGGCGCCGCCAGGTGCGCAATCCGAAGGCCAGGAAAAGGAGCGCGCCGCCACCCAGGATGGCGATCGTCACCGGCGCGCCCTGGGCAAAGGGCAGCAGCCCAGCCGTGATGACAAAGCCGGAGACGGCGCGGGTATAATCGGCGCGCAGGGCCGCCGGCGGGTAGCGCAGCAGGTTCATGCCGGCCCGGCAAGGATTTCGGGCTCGGCCGCCGCAATAAGCCTGGCCGGCGCGAGCCAGCGCACGGCCGCGTGCGCGCGGGTGCGGCGCAGCAAACGCGCGACGAAATCCCATGAAGCCTCGTCATGGGCAAGATGGTGGGTGAGGAGCCCCGTCGGCTCGGCATCGTCCATTGTCCCTGCGCGCCGGCCCGCAAGATGCTCGACGAGGCGCGCCAGCGCCTTGGCCTCGCCGGTGAAATGGCGGCCTCGCCGCCAATCGATGATGTCGAGATGGGTGTTGACCTGAAGCAAGCCCGGAACGGGCTCGGCTGCGTGGCGCGGCCCGAAGGTCGAGAGCAGGCGAAAGCCGATCTCCGGCAGGCCCGACAGAAGGGACGGCTCGATGCGGTTCCAAGGCGGCACCAGCAAGGGCGCCGACCGCTTGCCGAACAGCGCGCCGAGGCGCCTCCAGCCCGCCGCAAGCTCGGCCAGCACCGCGGCGCGCGGCCGCTCGGCACCCAGCTCGGCCGCCTTGTTTCCGGAAGGCGCATGATTGCGATGGGCGTAGCCGTGCTGCACCGGCAGCGCCAAAGGATAGCAGGCCAATATCGGCGGCAAGGCTTCGCTGGCCGCCGCGGGGATGACGGCAAGCGCGAGCGGCACGCCATGCTCGGCCCCGATCTCGAGCAGCCGCTCGAGCGCCGGGCTCGCCGCGGTGGCATCGTCGTCGCGCCACCAGAACGAGGCGATGCGCCCGGCCGAAGCCCATGCGTCGAGCTCGCGGTCGAGATCCGCCCAGCCGCTCACCGCTGGCGACCCTGCGTCGCGCGGAGGGTTTCGAGGCTCGCGCGCAAGAGCCGCACGCTGGCTTGGGCGCCGCCGCGATCGATCGAGAGCGCCGCGGGCGGCGGCATGCGCTCGGCCGCATCGATGGCGGCGGCGAGATTGCGCGGCGAGAGGTCGCGCTCGGGCAGGACCTGCACGAGGCCGCGCGCGGCCAGCCGCGCGGCGCGCAGGCTCTGCTCGGTCTCGCCTTGCCCGGCGAAGGGCACCAGCACGGCGCGCGCGGCGGCGTTCAAAATATCCATCACGCTATTATATCCGGCCTGCGAGACCGAGATATGGCAATTGGCGAGCAGGCGCGGGAAATCCGCCCTCGCGCGCTCGACGGCGACGCCGTCGGCCGTTCCTTTCGCGGCGAGCGCCGCGAGCTCCCCCTCGCCGACATTGCCGCCGACAAGGAGGCGCCAAGGCAACCGCGCGAGGCGGGTCAACGGCCGCGCGGCCAAGGCGGCCTCGAGCAGGCTTTGCCCCACGGCACCTCCGCCGGCCGAGACCAGGACCTCGTTCCAGCCGGCGGCACCCGGCCCTTCGCGCGGCCATGGTTGCTGCGCGACATAGCCGGTATAGCCGAGCTTGCCGGCGATCCGCTCGGCGAGCGGGAAGCTCTCCTCGAAGCGGACCAGGCTCGGGTCGCCATGGACAAGGACGAGGTCGAAGGCGCGCGCGACGAGTGCGGCCGTCTCTTCGGCGCGGCCAGGCTTGCGCTTGGCTTGGAGAATGTCGCGCACCGAGCAGGCGATGAGCGGCCGCGGGCGCGCGGCTTGCGCCGCCTCGATCAGCGGCAAGAGCTCGAAGGCGAAGGCGCGTCGCCCGAAGGGGAACATCTCGATCAGGATTATATCGGGGCGCAGCTCGGCGAAGAGAGCGAGCAGCTTCGCCCGCCGCCGGGCGCGCCATTCGGGCCCGACCGCCTGGCCGGATTCATCGACCAGCCTGTCGAAGCTCTCGTCCGGGCTGCGCGCGGGCGCCAGCTGATGGAGCCGCGCGGCGCCGATATCGAGCCCGGGCACCGGCATCCCTCCGGCAACGAGATCGACGGCGAAGCCGTCCGCCGCTGCGGCGCGCGCCAGGACCGCCGCGCGCATCAGATGGCCGATGCCGAGCAGGTGCTGGACATGAAGGAAGAGCCGCGGCGCGCTCATATCCGCGCCCGCAGCACGATATTGAGCCGCGCGATGCGCGGCTTCCCATCCGGCGCAATCGCAAAGAGATGGACCGCGCGCCAATCGAGCCGCGCCGGGGGCTTGCCGAGAAAATCCCAGCCCGTGGCGAGCCCGAGCAAGGCGCGGATCACGCCCTTATGGGTGACGGCCGCTGTCGGTCGTCCGAGGCGGGCGATCTCGGCAAGCCACGGCTCGAGCCGCGCTTGTAGATCGCGCGGGCTCTCCCCGCCGGGCGGGCGGAAATCGAGGCCGCGCCGCTCGTTCGCGCTCATGGCGTCGCCTTGCTCGGCGCGGAGATCGGCCAAGCTGCGTCCCTCCCAGGCGCCCCAATCGCCTTCGACGAGGCGCGGCTCGGCGGCGGCCGGCCGGCCGAGCAGGAGCGACGCGGTCTCGGCGGCGCGGGTGAGCGGGCTCGTCACCCAATGGAAGCCGGCGAGCTCGGCGGGCAGACGCCATGAAGCGACCTCGGCGCGCCCGGCCGGGCTCAGCTTGCGATCGGCGCGGCCTTGCATCAGACCAGCCTCCGACCAGTCGGTGGCGCCATGGCGGATCACGGCGAGGAGCGTCACGGCCGCCGCGCCGCCAAGCCCGTCAGCAACGCATCGAGTCGATGCGCCGCGCCCGCGATGTCATGGGCGGAGCAAGCCGTCCGCCGAGCCGCCCGGCCCATGGCGGCGCGGCGCGCGCCATCGAGGATGAGCGCGCGCGCCGCCGCGGCGAAGGCGACAGCATCGCCCGGCTCGGCAAGGAGACCCGTCACGCCGTCGCGCACCACCTCCGGCACGCCGCGCTCGCGCCCCGCCACGACGGGCAGCCCCGCGGCCTGCGCCTCGAGCAGCGCCATGCCGAAGGCCTCGTGGATGGCAGGCCAGAGATAAAGGTCCGCGCCGGCGTAAAGCCCCGGCAGCTCGTCGGCCGGCAAGCGGCCCAGGAAACGCACCCGCTGGGCCGGCAGGTGAGCGAAGAGCCGCTCCACCTCGCCGCGTGCCGGCCCGTCGCCGACGACGAGAAGCTGCCAATCGAGATCGCCGAGCCGCTCGAGCGCCTGCGCCAGCACCCGATAGGAGGCGAGCTTGGCGCCCGGCCGCATCATGGCGACGGTGAGCAGCCAGGCGCGTCCTTGTGCCAGGCCGAAACGCTCGGCCAGCTCGTCGCGGTCCGCCCTCGCCGCGGCGTAGGGAACGGTGTCGATGAAGGGGGGCAGCGCCACAAGCCGCGCCGGATCGGGGAGCAGCGGCAAGAGCCCTTCGCGATCGTCGCCATTGAGCTGGATGAGGGCGTCCGCGCGGCCGATCGCCGCCGCCGCCGCCGCATGACCGGCGGCCCAGGGCCCTGCCGCCTGCTTGGGCGCCGAAGAGGCCTCCGCGACGACATAGGGAATACGCAGCCTGTCGGCGATGCGCGGCCCGAGCCAATCGGGCGCCTTGTGATAGAGATGGTAGGTGAGCCAGATATCGGGTCGTGCCTCGGGCGACGCGCGGTAGCGGCGCAGTAGCCGCTCGGCGATGCGCGCGCCGAGCGCTGCGAGACGCGCTTGCCGCGTCGCGTCGCCGCGCCCATCCCAGCTCCGAAAGCGCGAGGCGAGCGTCACCTCATGCCCGGCGAGGGCGAGCGCGCGCATGAGCTCGCGTCCGACCCGCCGGTCGCCCGAGGGCACCGGATGGTCGGGCGGCTTCAGCGGCGCATGGAACGCAATGCGCATAGGTCGCGATCGTCCGCCGCGGGGGCGAGCCCGAGCTTGACGGCAAGCCGGTCGAGCCCGGCGGTGAAATCGAACGCCTTCCTTTGCCGCTCGGCCCCGGCGCGCCCCAGCCGCGCGCGGAGATCGGGCGCGCGGATAAGCCGCGCCAGCGCTTCGGCCAAGGCCGGCGCGTCCCCTTCCTCGACCAGGATTCCGCTGACCTCGTTCTCGATCAGCTCGGGCACCGCGCCGGCGAAGGTCGAGAGGCAGGCGAGCGCCTGGCTCTGCGCCTCGAGCAGCACGTTGGGAATGCCGTCGCGGTCGCCGTCGGCCGCCGTCTTGCAGGCCAGCGCGAAAAGATCCGCGCGGCGATATTCCGCGATCACCCGCTCTTGCGGCTGCGGCCCGAGCCACTCGATGCGCTGGGCGAGCCCGCTCGCTTGGGCTTGGCGCGCGAGCGCCGGACCGAGCGGCCCGCCGCCGATATGGACGAGGCGCCAACGGAGATCGCTTGGAAGCCGCGCGAGAGCGACCAACAGATCCGCGTAGCCCTTCTTCTCGACCAGCCTGCCGACGGAGAGGATGACCACCGGGGCCGCGGGATCGCGGCCGTCGCGCGCGGGACGCGCGGCCGGCGGCGCGGGGAAGCGCGCGGGATCGAGCCCGTGATACAGCAGCTCGACCTTCGCGGGCTCGGCCGCGAGGCCGGCGAGATGCGCCGCGCCCGCGCGCGTGCAGGCCACGAGCCAAGCGAGCGAGGCGAGCTTCTCGCGCTTCTCCCAATCGGCCGTCGTCCAGATATCCTTGGCATGGGCCGAGCAGCTCCAGGGCAGGCCGGTCAAGAGGCTGGCATAGCGCGCGACCGACGCGGGCGTATGAAGGAAATGCGCATGGAGATGTCGCGTGCCCGCGGGCAGCTCATGCGCCAGCACCAGCGCCTGTCCAAAGCGGCGGATGCGATTGCGGCTCGGCTCGCGCGCAAGATCCTCGAGCCAGATGCGCCGCGCGGCGCGGTAGCGCGGGCTGCGACGCATCGCGCGCCAGGCTCGCGCCACGCGCCGCGGCTCCTCGTGGAGATATTCCGGCAGGTAATGGAGCGGCGCCGCGATCTCGCGATGAAGGGGATGAATCGCGGGATCGGTCGGCCGGCGCAGCGAATGGATGGTGAAAGCGAGCCCGCGCGCCTCGAGCCCGCGCAGCTCCTGGGCGATGAAGGTCTCCGACAAGCGGGGATAGCCCTTCAGGATGATCGCGATCGAGCGCGTCACCGTATCGTCCCAGCGCATTTTCCGACAAAGCGATGCCGCCTTGTCGAGGAAAATGCGACAAAACGAGCGACACTTGAGCGTGATCCGGTGCTGCCTGGTCGGATCATGCTTTAGGATTGACCCAGCGCAATGGCCGCCAGCGGCGGCGCCGGTGCCAACAGCCGCTCGGCGAAGCGGTTGAGGTTGTCCAGCCCCTCGAGCAGCCCGGGAAGGGTCACCTGCGAGGGCCGCGCTTGGCCGGGCAGCCGGCGCAGCGCGTCGGCCATCATGCCCGGCGCGCGGTCATGCTCGTCGATCAGCACGCGCACCAGGCCTAACGCCTCGGCGCGCTTGGCGCGAATGAACTGCTCGCGGCGCGGCACCGTGCGCGGCACGATCAGCGCCGGCTTGTCGAAGGAGAGGATCTCGCAGAAGGTGTTGTAGCCGCCCATGGCGACGATGCCGACGGCCTCCTCCAGCAGACTCTCGAGATGGGTGTCGAAGGTGATCATCTTGATTTCCGGCAGGCGCCGCGCGCGCGCCATGAACTCGGCCTGGCGCTCGGGCTGCATGAAGGGGCCGAGCACCATGAGGGCGGAATGGAGGCCGGCGCCGTCCGCTTCGTAGGCGCGCAACACCCAGTCGATGAGGGCCTCGCCGTCGCCGCCGCCGCCCGGCGTCACCAGGAGATAAGGCCGGTCGAGCCGCGGGCGCGTCGTGACATAGGGATCGTGGCGCGGCCGGTGGCGCTGCAGATAGCCGGTGTAGAGCATCTTGCGCCGCACCTGGTCGGGGAGCTCGATGCCCTCGAGCGGATCGCAGATTTCGGGCAGGCCGTAGACCCAGATCTCGTCATAGAGCTCGGCGAGCGCCGGCACGGCGTTTTTGCGCTCCCATTCCGGCGCCAAGAGCTGCGGCTCGTCCATCACGTCGCGCAAGCCCAGCACCAGAGGCACGCCGCGCGCCTTGAGGAAGGCGAGCGTGTCGGCGACCTCGCCGCGCAGCCCGAGCGGCTCCTTGTCGACGAGGAAGAGATCGGGCGCGAAGGCCGCCGTGGTGTGGCGGATGATCGATTCGCGCATGGCGAGCGTCTCGCCGATGTCGATATGGAGGTTGAGCGAGGTGTATTCGCCGTTATGCAGCTTGATGACTCCCGGCACGCGCACGAAATCGACGCGCGCGCGGAAATCGAAGCTGCCGATGATGGGCGAGCCCGAGAGGATGAGCACCGACATGTCCTTGTGGTGCTCGACGAGCGAATGCGCGATGGCGCGGCAGCGCCGCAGATGCCCGAGGCCGAAGGTATCGTGACTGTAGATGAGGACGCGCGTGCCCTTGCGGCGGCCTGTCATGCGTTCGTCCCGAAAACGAGGCCCAGTCCGGTCACCAACAGATGCGCTCGGCCATCAGATACCGCATCGGTCAGGGGGATTGCAACCGGTCACGCGCCGCCCTGAATGCGGAATATGCCCACTTCCTGTTGAACGCCCTTGAGAGAGGCCTGATCGTGCCTCGTCGCGAAGGAGGCCAGCAGATCGGCCACCCCGGGCGAAGCATACACTTCCTCGGTGAGGCAGATCTCGTCGCCTTCCGCCAGATGCTCGACGCGCGAGGCGATGTTGACGGTCTGGCCGAAATAGTCGAGCCGGTCGTTGAGCGTCACCGCGATCGACGGGCCGCGATGAATGCCGATCTTCAGGATGAAGTCGCGCGCAAGACGCGCCTCGTTCAATCGCTCGATCTCGCTGCGCATCTCGAGCGCGGCGCTCACGGCATCGGCCGGCGTGACGAACGCCGCCATGATGGCGTCGCCGATCGTCTTGACCACGGCGCCGTTGTGCCGAACGGTCACGTCCAAGAGCCGCTCGAAATGGCGCTGCACTTGCGAATAGGCGTTGAGGTCGCCGATGCGGTCATAAAGCGCCGTCGAGCCCTTGAGGTCGGTGAAGAGCAAGGCGAGGTCGCGAATGCCGATGCCCTCGGTCGCCTCGATCACCTGGGAGCGGAAGAGATTGCGGAAGGTCTGGGTGGTCAACAGCCGGCTGCCCGAGAGGAAGGGATCATATTTGAGCGGCGGGCGTTCGTAGAGATTGACTTCGGGCGGGATGAGCGACACGCCGAGGATGGCGCGGCGCCCGGTCGCGTTCTCCACCTCGAGCACGAGCTTGCCGGGCGCGATCGTCGTCGCGGCCGGATCGCAGGCGCCGTCGCTTAAGCGCAAGCGAAGGGTCTGGTCCTTGGGCGCCGCCGCGGCGTCGACGGCAAAGGCGAAGGCGGCGTCGCTTTGCGGGGTCCAGCCGATCAACAGGCCCGGCGCGGCCTCGAGCTCGAAGCGGGTTACCTCGCCCGGCGGCAGGTAGCTCAGCCCCCGGGTGGCGTCCTTGATAATGGCGCAGAACACGCGCCCGTCCGGGCCCTTGCCTTCCGGCGCGACATTGTAGACGAAGCAATAATCCTCCGCCGAGAGATCCTTGGGCCGGTGGAATTTGATCGGCCGGATCTGCGCCGAGACGGTGAAGGTGACGGCGATATAGTCGTCGAGCTTGGCGTCGAGATCGGTGCGGCAGAGATTGCAGTGATAATGGTCGTGCAGCTTGTTCATGATGCCGAAGCTCTCGGTCACGCAGCCGCAGAGCGAGCAGAGCAGCATCCAATTCATCTCGAACAGCCCCTGCGCAGTGGCGTGCAGGAAGAGGTCGATCGCCTCGGCCTCGGCCATGCCCTTGTCGGCGGCGAACTTGATCGGATTGATGCGGAAGAGAGCGTCGTCCTCGCCGGAGCGGATGAGCGCCTCCAGGCGCGACATCACGCGCGGGCTCCATGGGCGCGCGGTCTCGAGCGCGCCGAGCCGATCCTCCAGCAGCTTCTCGTTGACGGCCGTTGCCATGCTACCCCTCCCTTGATCCGCCTTCAGCCCGTGGCGACCCGCGCTTCGACGACCATGCCCGACTTCTACGCCGAAGCGACCCTTGCGGATGCCGCAAGGGCGACGTAGCGGTCGGCAGCACCTGGCGCCGAGAATAGGCCGGTACCGCGCCTCGTGCCTAGCAGAGGGCGTCGATGACGGGAAATCGCGGCGCGCAGCGCATTTACGCGCCGCCCGGCCATGGGATAAGCTACGCGCGCCACGGGGCGCCCAAGTGCGCCACGGAAGCGCCGACGGAAGCCGCGGGGAAGTGGCGTGGAAAAAAGCATCTATCGTTTTCTCATCAGGCATAGCCTCAAGGAGCAGGTCGTCCTGCTGGTGACCACGGCCGTCTCGTTTCCCTTCCTCTACTACTCCTATGACGTTCCCAAGCTGATCATCAACTACATAAGGCATAGGGGAGCGGAGCCGGAGCAGCGGACGCTGTACGGGCACGTCTTCGGCCCGATCGAGTATCTCATGCTGCTGTCGTTCCTGTTCCTGGCGCTGACCCTGATCAACGGCGGCTTCAAATATTTCATCAACGTCTACAAGGGCCGGCTGGGCGAACGCATGCTGCGGCGCATGCGCTACATGCTCTACAGCAAGATCCTCTGCTTCCCGCTGACGCACTTCAAGAAGGTGTCGAGCGGCGAGCTCATTCCCATGATCACCGCCGAGGTCGAGCCGCTGGGCGGCTTCGTCGGCGAGGCGGTCGTTACGCCCATCTTCCAAGGCGGGCTTCTGCTCGTGCCGCTCGCTTTCATCTTCGTGCAGGATGTCTGGCTCGGCCTCGCGGCGATCGCGCTCTACCCGGTCCAGGGCTGGCTCATCCCCAAGCTGCAGCGGCGCGTGAATCAGCTCAGCAAGGAGCGCGTGCGCACCTTGCGCAAGCTCTCCGACCGCATCGGCGAGACCGTGTCCGGTGTGGCCGAAATCCGCGCCAACGACACCTCGCGCTTCGAGCGCGCCGACTTCACCGATCGGCTCGGCATCATCTACCACATCCGATACAAGATCTATTTGCTCAAATTCCTGACGAAGTACCTCAACAGCTCCTTCGACAAGGTGACGCCGTTCTTCTTCTTCGCGATCGGCGGCTATCTCGTGGTGAAGGGGGGCTTCGGGCTCGATCTCGGCGCGCTCGTCGCCGTGATCAACGCGCAGAAGGATCTCGCGGCACCCTGGCGCGAGTTGCTCGACTTCTACCAGCTCAAGGAGGATTCGCGGATCAAGTACGAGCAGGTGGTGGAGCAGTTCAGCCCGCCCGGCATCGTCGACGAGCAGGTGCAGCTCACGGATCCCGAGAAGGTCGAGCCTCTCACGGGCCAGATGGTGGCAAGCAACGTCAACCTCGTCGAGGACGGCCGGCTCAAGATCATCGACGGCGTCTCCTTCCAGGTCCCGCTCGCCACTCATGTCGCCGTGGTGGGGGCGGGCGCCAGCGGCAAGGAGGAGCTGAGCTATATCATCGCCCGCCTCGTGCTTCCGACAAGCGGCAGGATCACCATCGGCGACCAGAACATCGCGGAATGGCCCGAGGCGATCGCCGGCCGGCGCATCGGCTATGTCGATCAGAGCGCCTATGTCTTCTCCACCACGATCGGCGACAACCTGCTTTACGCCCTGCGGCACAGCCCGCCGAGGAACGGCGCCGCCGCCGCCGACGGCCCCGGGGCGATCGCGCGGAAGGCCGATCTCATCGAGGCGGCGCGCGCCGGCAATCTCGCCATCGACATCCATACCGACTGGACCGATTACGAAGCGGCGGGCGCGGACGGCCCCGAGGCGCTGAAGAGCAAGGCGCTCGACGCGCTCGGCCTCGCCCTCATGGAGGACGACGTCTACCAGATGGGCCTGCGCGGCGTGATCGACCCCGCGCAGCGGCCGGACGTGGCCGAGAGCATCCTCGAGGGGCGGCGCGAGCTGCGCAGCCGCTTCACCGAGCCGGCGCTGGCGCCGCTCGTCGAGCTCTTCGACGAGACGCGCTTCAACACCAACGCGAGCGTGGGCGAGAACCTGCTTTTCGGCTCGTCGGTCGGCCCCGCCTTCGATTTCGACCGGCTCGGCGAGCATCCCTATGTGCTCACGGTGCTCGACAAGGCCGAGCTCACCCAGACCATGCTCAAGATGGGCCGCGAGGCGGCCGAGATCATGGTCGAGCTCTTCGCCGAGCTCGCCTCGGGCCACGAGTTCTTCGACCAGTTCTCTTTCATCAACTCGGACGACATGCCCGAGTTCCAGGCCATGCTGGGCCGCATCGGCAGCGGGCCGCTCGACAATATCAAGCCCGAGGACCGGACGCGCCTCTTGAACCTGCCCTTCAAGCTCATCCAGGCGCGCCACCGCCTCGATCTGATCGACGAGAGCTTCCAGAACGATGTCGTCAGGGCGCGTCATATCTTCGCGCGCGACCTGCCCGAGGAGCTCAAGGGCGCGGTCGAGTTCTTCGACCGCGAGCGCTACAACGCGGCCGCGACGCTGCAGGACAATCTGCTCTTCGGCAAGATCGCCTACGGTCAGGCACAGGGCGCGCAGAAGGTGAGTCAGCTCATCCAGGAGGTGCTGAAGGGACGCGGCCTGCGCCAGACAGTGATGGAGGTCGGCCTGGCCTATCCCGTGGGCACGGCGGGGGCGCGGCTCTCGGTCGCCCAACGCCAGAAGCTCGCGCTGGCGCGCGCCACGCTCAAGCGGCCGGACCTCTTGGTGCTCAACGAGGCGCTGGGGCCGCTCGACAGCGCGGCGCAGTCGCGCGTGCTCGAGAACCTGCGCGCCGAGTTCAAGGGCCGCGGCCTCTTTGCCATGCTCAACCGGCCGTCCCTCACGCGCGAGTTCGACCGCATCCTGGTGATGCGCGGCGGGCGGCTGGTGGAGCAGGGCAGCTTCGCCGAGCTCGACCGCGAGGGCACCCACTTCCATGAGCTTTTGAGCGCGGGCTGAGCCTTCGGCGCCCATCCGCGCGATTTGGGGAGGAAGCGATGAGTCTGCAAGAGGAAGTCGAGATCCTGCGGAACATACCGCTTTTCGCCCATATCGAGCCCTCGAAGCTCAAGTTGCTCGCCTTCACCTCCGAGCGGCTCACCTTCGCGGCGGACCAGGTGCTGTTCCACCAAGGCGATCCCGGCGACGCCGCCTACATCATCCTCAAGGGCGAGGCCGAGATCATCGTCGATGGCCCGAGCGGACCGCTCACCGTCGCGCGCATGGGCAAGAATCAGGTCCTGGGCGAAATCGCCATCCTTTGCGACGTGCCGCGCACGGCGACGGTGCGCGCGGCGAGCGAGCTCACCACCTTGCGCATCTCGAAGGACCTCTTCTTCCGGCTGGTGCGCGAGTTCCCGCAGATCGCCATCGAGATCATGCGCGTGCTGGCGGGCCGCCTCGAGAGCACCACTAACCAGCTGCGCGACGCGCTCAGCAAACTGGGCAAGCGGTGAGGACGCGTTCGGCTCACAGCAGCCGATCCTGCTTGGGCGGATAGGCGATGCGCGTTCCCTCGACGCGCGCGAAGGGCGTGAGCTTGTGCGGCAGGCTTTCGCCGGCCCCCATGATATGCTCGACGGCGATGCCGCGCACCGCGAGCGCATCGGCGACGAGGCTGCGATGGCAGCGCCAGGGCAGGGCCTCGGCGCACATGAGGGCGAGCCGCTCCTCCTGGGCCAGCCCGATCACCGCTTCGAGCTCGGCCGCGAACGCCTCGGTCTGCATATAATCGGCATAGCCGCGGAAGCCCTCGTTGCGCCAGCCCGCGTTCGGCGAATCGGCGCGGGCATGGCGCAGGCCTCCGAGGCCCTTGCGATGGTCGTAGGCGATGCCCGCGCGCGGCAGCGCCGCGGCCAGGCTCTCCAGATTGAATTGCGGATTGCGCCGCGAGCGGGGGATGGTGCGGATATCGACCAGGCGCTCGACCTTATGCGCCTTGAGCGCCTCGACGATCTCCTCGAGCGCGCGCGTCGAATGGCCGATGGTCAGGATCGGCAAGCGCGTCACGCCGCGCTCAGATCCTCGCCCGCCAGCACGCGATCGAGGAGGGCGATCGTCTCGGCCACGCCGTAGAGCGCGATGAAGGAGCCCATGCGCGGCCCCTGGCTATGGCCCAGCAGCACCTCGTAGAGCGCCTTGAACCAGTCGCGCAGATCGAAGCCATGGCGCTTGCCGATCTCGTAGACCTGCGTCTGGATCGTCTCGGCCTCGGCTCCCGGCGGCAATGCGGCGAGCACCGCCCGCAAATCCTCGAGCGCCGCGCGCTCCTCCTCCGTCGGCCTGCGGTAGCGCGTCGCCGGCCGCACGAAGTCGTGGTAATAGGCGATGGCGTAGCCCACCAGACGATCGAGGAAGGGATGCGTGGCCGGGGCGGCGCCGGGCGCATAGCGCGCGATGAAGCCCCACAGCACGGCCTTGTCCTCGGTATGGCAGACGCTGGCGAGGTTGAGGAGGAGGGCGAAGCCGAGCGGCGTCTTGGCGTCCTCGGGCGGCGCGCCGTCATGGATATGCCAGACCGGGTTCTCCAGCCGCTCCTCCGGGCTCTGCCGCTCATAGGCCTCGACGAGCGCGAGATAATCGTCGGTCTGGCGCGGGATCACGTCGAAATAGAGCCGCTTGGCCGCGCGCGGCTTCTGATACATGAAGAGCGACAGGCTCTCGGGCGGTGCGTAGGCGAGCCATTCGTCGATGGTGATGCCGTTGCCGCGCGACTTCGAGATCT
>CAWJFP010000016.1:0-80122 GCA_963842155.1 uncultured Pseudomonadota bacterium | reverse complement strand
ACCGCAACCCCCGCGGTGACGGACGCACAAGCACCAGTCCGCGGCGCGGCGACGAGTGAGCACCTGCCGATCGGACGCAGCGGGCACGTCGTCTGTCATCGTGCACGTTGCAGGGGATGGCCGTGTCCCGTCCGGCTAGGCTCCGGCCTTGCGCTTGTCTTAGGGCCGGAGTGTTCATTAGGCTCTGGGGTCAAGCGTGACTTCGCGTGTGCGTTCGCTATGCACCATTCACCTGTGCTTGTGTTCCGAGGTGCACAGTCGCGCTTGAGGCTGGAGGGGCGGACACGTATGCTCAGCGGGCCATCACCGGACCCGGAGCTCCAGTCAGAACTCTTGTTCTTCTGGGTTTTTCGCCCGGGTGTTACCCCTCTAGCAGTGTCAGCTCACGGGACCGGGCGACGGCTTGGCTGCGTGAGGAGGCGCCGAGCTTGCGGAATAGGGAGTATGCCTGGGATTTGATGGTGTTCGGCGAGACGAATAGCTCGGCGGCGATCTCGGGATAGGAAAGGTGGGTGGCGAGCAGCGGCAGCACGCGCAGCTCGGCGGCGGTCAGCGCGGAGGCTCCGAGCGTGCTGGGGCCGCGCTCGGCGGCGAGTTGGGTATGCAGCTCCTGGGCCTCGCCGACCAGAGTTCCCAGGTGTGGCCGTCGCTGAAGAATCTCATCAATCTCCCGCATCAGCGTCCTGGCCCCTGCCAAGTCAGCCAGCGCGATGTGGACACGAGTGAGCTCGATCCGCGCCTGAACGGCCACATGAGGTATCGCGACGGTCAGCAAAGGCCGCTGGCGCTGAGCGGCGATGAGTTCCCGGCGCGCTGCGGGGGTGTCGCCGCGGTGCAAGGCGGCGCGAGCCTGGACCGCGCAGACCAGCGGTGTTACGTAGCTGTCCTCGGTCCCGGCGTTGCGCAACGCGGTGCGTGCTTGTCTGGAAAGCGCCTCGGCCTGGCCCCATTGATTGTGCGCCCTGGCCAGCAGCGCCCGTTCGGCTAGCGCTTGCGCGGTGATTTCGTGGGCACTGGTGTGTTGCGCCAGGGTGACCGCCGTCTCTAGGCAGGCGTCGGCTTCATCGAGGTCACCGGTAAGGACGCATGCGATTCCGTGCAGCAGCGCGGGTCCGGCCGTGACGATGTTCTCCACTGCGAACCCGTGCGCCGCCTGATCGGCGTCGGCCTTCATCTGGGTGATGCCGTGTCGGCACAAAAGGGCCCGAGCTAGTGCGGCCCATGCGTGGGTGGCCGGGTCATCGGGTCGCGCCGTTTCCCCGTATTGCCAGCGATCGACTAGATCGGCCCACCGGTCGGCTTCGACCGGCTGGCCCATCCACGCGTAGATGAGCGTGGCGAGTACCGCGACCATCGGATGCTTCTCGATACCGCCTTGGTCATCGAGCCAGCGGAACCACCGCTGCAGGGTAATAATGCGGCCCTGGCGGCGGACGGGTACGGCGTGTTTTTCCACTAGCCGGGCGACTGTTGCGACGTCCTGGGCGGCGATGGAGTACTCCAGAGCCTCCTCGGGCAGGCCGTTACGCTCGCACCAGGCGGCCGCGCGGCGCCGCAGGACGGGAGCGAGGCCGGGCTCGCGGCGTTGCAGCTCGGCTAGGAGCATGTCGCGGAACAGGTGATGGTAGCGGTACCATTGCCCGCGGCGGTCCAGCGGCACCAGCAGTGTGTTTGCCTTGGCGAGTTCGGCCAGGTCGGCGGCGGCTCCGGGCAGGTCCAGCGCCGCCTCACACAGCGGCCCGCACATTCGTTCCAAGGCCGCCGCCTGGGTCAAGAACACCCGGCGCTCGCAGGAGATCCGCGCCAGCAACTCTGACTCAACGTATTCGCTCACGAACTGGTCGCGGCCGTCGAAGGAGGCAGCCGCGTCCGGCAGCGTGCCTCCTGCGCGCAAGGACAGCGCCGCCAGGTACAGCCCGGCCGCCCAGCCTTCGGTGCGCTGGTACAGGTTGGCCAGGTCTTCCTCGCTCAGCCTCACCTCGGCGTCACGCAGTAGCAAGGTGGCTTCCTCGCGGGTTAGCGCCAGGTCGGCCGGGCCGATCTCGGTGATCCGGCCCTCCGCGCGCAGCCGCGCGACCCGCACCGGCGGCTGGTCCCGGCCGGCAAACACCAGCCGCCCGTCGGCGGGCACGTGATCAGCAAGCGCCGACAGGGCGGCCCGGCATTCCCGGCTCTGCAGAAGGTGCACGTCATCCAGGATCAGCGCGACCGGCACCGTCATCACGGAGAACGCGTTAACCAGCCGCGGCACGACCGAACCCGGGACCGAACTGGCCGGGGACGCCAGCGCGTCGAACACCGGCTGGCCGACCGGCTGCACCGTATCCAGGGCCCTGGTGACATAGGCGAGCAGGACCTTCGGGTCGTTATCCTTCTCATCCACCGACACCCAGGCGATGGCCCGCCCGCTGTGCTGTGCCCACTGGGCCAGCAGCGTGGTCTTCCCATAGCCCGCAGGGGCGACTACCGACACTATCGGACGGGAATCCTCCCGTGCCAGCCGTTCGATCAGCGACCCCCGGCGGACCGTCCCCGGCCGGATCTGCGGTCGGCGCAGCTTGGAGGCGAGCAGGTCGAAGCCCGGCCCGTCGTGGTCGCGTGAGCCACCGGGCCGCTCTTCCACGGCGCTGTTATCTATACCCGACAGTCCCCTGCCCCTTCACGGGTCCGCCGGTCTATAGTCCGCCGAAGCCGCAGATCAGGTCAAGCGGCACCAGGTCCAGTCCATTACCGGTCTAGATACGGACGGTCCGCGGGTAACGACAGACACGACGGCGAGGCCCAACCAGCTCGGCGATCCAGCCGTAGAGCTGCACCTGGTGTGCGCCGAGTTTGCCTTTGATCTGCGTGCCTGCGGTACATGGCCCGGCGTGCGCCGCGCGGGCCGCCAAGGCAGAGCGGCGGCGCCGACGCCGGGCCCGGCGTTCGGCTCGCGCTCGCTGGCCGATATCAAGGAGCCGGACGCCATCCCCGCGGTGATCACCCCGGACCTTGCCTCGCACGTCGTCACTTACGCCACTCCCGGCGACGACGGGCTCGTGTTCACCAGCCCCGAAGGCGCTCCGCTGAGACGCAGCAACTTCATCCGCCGCGCCTGGCGGCCAGCTCTCCGCGCGGCCGGGCTGCCCATGATCCATTTTCACGACCTGCGCTATACCGGTAACCAGTTCTAATGCGGGCGCCAACCTGCGTGAGCTGATGGACCGCATCGGGCACTCCACAACCCGCGCGGCCATGGCCTATCTGCACGCCAGTGACGAGCGACAGCAGGCCATCGCCGACGAGCTGAGCAGGCAGGCGGATGCGATCAAGCGCCCTGACCTGGGCCGATCGGACGCAGCGGGCACGCCATCGGCTTTGGCTAACGGAGCGGGCAACAATACCGGCCCGGGTGCCTCAGCGGACGGCACCGCGTGACCGGCTCGGATGGTGCGCCGGAACTGCCCGGCGAGTGAGATACTGCTTGGCGGCTCGCTGGGCTGCTGAGGGGACGGCATGCGGAGCAGGGGGCACATGATCCTCGCCGCGGCTGCTCGACGTCTGGGCGGAAGCGGCATCTTGAGCTTGTTCGCGGCGCGGGCCGCTGCGTGCGTCTACGCGGTGGAGCGGACGGCGGTCGCCGCCGTGGCGCAGGGGCTGGCCGCCGCGAACGGGGTCGCGGAGATCGTCCGGGTGTTCCATGGCGATGTCATGGAGATCGAGCTGTCGGGACGGGTCGATGTGATCATCTCGGAGTGGCTCGGCGGGTTCGGGATCGACGAAGGGATGCTCGGTCCGGTCCTTGCCGCCCGTGATCGCTTGCTCAAGCCGGGCGGCGTCATGATCCCCCGCCCGGTGACGGCCTGGACGGCGCTGGCCGACGACCGGTACAGCGGGGAGATGGTGGAGTTCCTGCGGGACAACCGTACGGCCTCAAGCTCGATGACCTAAGGATCACCGCGGCGACCGCAAGGCCTGGCTGATCGCCACGCTCGGCCTAGCCGGAGTTTCCGATGATCTTGGTCCTCGGTAAGAGTTTCGGCTGGTCAGTGGATTCACGATGTGCCTGTTTTGGCGTATGACCTAACGCAGGCGGTGGCGTCCAGCGGTCGAGGCCGAAGATGTCGTGGAGTTTCGCCTGGTCCGGGGCTGAGTTCGGTGGTCATGCGGCGGGCTTTGGGGCCGTCCGCCGGTCGGAGGGGTAGAGCAGGACGGTTTCCCCGATGGCGGCGAGCTTGCCCAGGAGCTCGCGGACGGACATGTCCAGGCCGGCCCGACGGGCGCGGTGGCGCATGAGGTGGGCGATCTGGAGGGCCAGGACGCAGGTGAAGACGTGGACGCGGATGCTGTGCTCGGTCCAGTGGTGCATCGGGCGAGAACGAGACGACGTGCGGGTCCTTCATCTGGCGGAAGGAGAACTCGGCCTCGGACTGGGACCGGTAGCCGGCGACGACCTCGGCGACGGGCCAGTCGTCGTGGCTGGTGATGAGCACGTGCTTGCCGAAGATCTCCTCTTCGAGGGCGGCGCGGGCCTGCCCGTCGATGCGCCAGGACAGGCGGAGGTCTTTCGGCTGCGTCCCCGGCCAGTTCCCAGCGGATGACGCGGCGTACCCACGGCTTCGGAGGTGATCGAGGTGATCTCGGCTTCGACTTTGTCCCGGGCCTGCGGGTCTTCCCGCGGGCCAGCGTGGCGGCGAGCTCGTCGAGCTTCTTCGCGGCCCTGGCGAGGGTGGTGCCGGCGAACCCGGCGGCCTGGGCTGTCGTGCAGTTCCGGGGAGTGCGTGAGGATCGCGCGCCGCTCGGTGCCGTAGACGGTGCGGCGGGTATCGAAGGCGGTCAGCCCGCCGAACCGTTCCCTGTCCACGACGCGCCCGCCTTCGAGGCGGGCAGGGCGAGTGAGGTCCGGGCAGTCCGAGGCGGGCACGGACCCGATGTAGTGCATGCCGGTGGCCGCGAAGTGCGCGAAGTTGCCTCGGTGTTCTGCCCGGCGTCGAAGACGACGGTCATGTCCGCGGCGTCCGGCGCCAGGCCGGCCGCGGCGCAGACCGCCTCGTACCGGGCCTTCAGCTGGCTGATCATGACGGGGAACTGGGTGACGTCGGGCGGTCGCCGGGGTAGGCGTGCCAGGTCAGCGGGATCCCGCCGTCCCGCGTCACGACCAGGCCGAGCCCGACGAGCCGCAGGTCCGCGCGTTTCTGCTTGGCCTTCCCGCGCTGCGCGATCGGCGCCTTCTCGTTCCCGGTCGCGATGAACGTGGCGAAGTTCGTCATGTCCAGCGCCACGCTGGACACGTCGACCCCGGAGCCCGCACCATCTGCGCGGCGATCTGCTCCGACGCCTGTTCCAGCTGCGCGGGCGTGACGGCGTGCATCGCGTCCCAGAACCGGCGGTGATCCAGCGCCGATGGCGGGGATCCTCGTGAACCGGTCCGCCGCCGTGGTCTTCCACCAGTCCGCGAACCCGGCCTTCGAGCACGGCGCGACCAGCCGGTTCAGCGCCGCCAGCGCCAGGTACGTCCCCGTGGACAGCGGCTGCCCCGCCGCCGCGGCCCGGCCGCCGCATCGATGATCCGCGGCCACGCCGAGGTCCTCCAGCATGCCCCCACGCCGCCGCGACGTCGCCGAATGCCAGGTGACGGGTCCGCTCCGGCATCATCGCGGACTCCCGCGCATCCAGCAGCGCCTCAATGTCCGCCGCCGTGCCGAGGTACCGCTCGGACACCATCTTCGGCCTGCCGTCCACCCGCGCCATCTCCCGCAGGTACCAGTACGTGTGCCCGCCGACCTTCTTCGGGTACAGGCTCGCCATGACTTTAGGTCATCAAGCCGCCGGACCCGGCCAGTACACCCGGCGAAACGCGGGCAGCGATACACGGCCGTGGCGGCGTAGAGCGCGGCGATAGCCTCGACGTCGCGGCGGCCAGGCCCGCAACCAGGTGTCTGCTCAGCAGCGGGCGGCGGTCTGTGGATCCTGTGGATCCTGCCCGCGATTCAAGCAGAATGCGCAGCTCGCATGTGAGGGAGATCTACGGCGGTCTCAGCTGACGATCAGGTAGATGCTGCTTCCGATAAGCCAGAACCCAGGATCAAGCTGCCCACGATGATCACCTGGTCGGTGCGGGTGTTCATCCAGGTCCTGAACCTGGCCAGGGACGCCTGGCTCTGGCCGGGCCGGAAACCGGCGTAGATCTCCATGGCCAGGTAGGACGACGAAGCCAGGACGCAGAACAGGGACAGCGCGAGGTAGCTCTCCCAGCTGGACAGCTTGGCCCCCATCACGGTGGCCGCGCCTTTTCGCGCCCCGCGGCTGGAGGGCAGCACCACGGTGAATGCCGTCAGCGGCAGCGGGTCGAATGCTATCGCCAGGCCGATCAGGACAAGGTCAAGCAGCAGCACGGCCGTTCCTCCGCGTCATCCCGACCGAAGGCGTCCCGATGCTGGGCGCGTCATCGTCTTGACCTGCGTCGAGTCCGGGTAATACGAGCATCGCTCCCAAACCCGCCAGGGACATCACCCGGATCGGAGCGTGTCGATCGGCCGGCCTTCCCCGTCTTCCTCGCAGGCGCTGCAACCCTTGCGAGTGACCACCGGGTCTAGGTTCGGCCAAGCCGATCGCAGCGACGTCCCGCAAGGGCGACCTAGGCGCGGCCCGGGAGAGGGACAATGAGTCGCCGGGGAAGACGGCACGCGCACCACCCGGGTTCCCCGCCCGGTGAGCCCGGCCGATCAGCGGTGTGCCGTGGGCGTGGGGCCGGCGCGCGTCGGTCGGCCTCTGCAAAGGCAGAGGCCGTCGCTAGTGTCGGCCCGCGGCACTGAGCGTCTCGAGCCCGGCACGGACCTCCCCGGCTGTTAGCTCCCTGAGCGGCCTGACACCGATGTGCTCCAGGAGCGGCGGCGTGGCCTCCCCGGTGGATGGCACGGGCGCGTTCCGGCCGGCCCGGCCCCGTCCGGCGCTGCGGGCTAAGGGCGGCGGCGGGGGTTTCGAGATTTCTCGCCCTTCTCGTCGAGGAAAAGCTCGTAGGTGAAGCCCTCGGGCGGGAGCGCGCCGATGACGCGGCAGATCTTGCCCGAGAGCCGCACCGAATCGATGAGGTCCTTGCCCGACATCTCGTAATCCACGCCGAGCGCCGCCCAGCGCATCGCCCAATCGACCTTCCATTGCAGCTTGCAATGGCCGCCCGTGACCGGCTGCTCGACCAGCGCGTCCGTCTCGGGGTCGCGATAGAGGATGGTGCCGGCGTCGGGCCGCGTCTCGACGACGGGCACCTGCAGCACCACGCCGGTGCGCGGCGAGATGGGGAGGAAGGGGCTGTAGCTCGACTGCCGCTCCGCGCCAAGGGTCGGCAGCACGAGGTCGCGGATCTCGTCGTGATGGGCGAGGACGCGGCGCAAGGTCTCGTCGAAGAGGCCGCTGCGGTAGCATTCGGTCGAGCTCTTGAACTCGTAGTCGAAGCCGAAGCGATCGAGGAAGGCGCGCAGCCGCGCATTGTTATGCTCGCCGAAGCTCGCATGGGTGCCGAAGGGATCGGGCACGGCGGTGAGCGGCTTGCCGAGATGGCGCGCCAGCATCTCGCGGTTGGGCAGGTTCTCCGGCACCTTGCGCAGACCGTCCATGTCGTCGGAGAAGGCGAGGAGGCGGCTCGGAATGTCGCAGAGGCGCCGGAAGGCGTGACGGACCATCGTGGTGCGCGCGACCTCGGCGAAGGTGCCGATATGCGGCAGGCCCGAGGGGCCGTAGCCGGTCTCGAGCAGCATATAGCCCTTGGCCGGCCCTGGGGCCGCGGCTGGGCCGCGCGCGCGCGCGACGAGCCGCCGCGCCTCCTCGAAAGGCCAGGCCCGCGCCTTCGACGCCAGCTCGCGTTCCGCCGTCATCGCCTGCTCCGCATCCCCTAAGCGACTTGCCCCCTCCCCTCCCTCTCCCTCAAGGGGTAAAGGGGTTGAACGAGCGCTCCCACGCGGGAGCGGGCTGCGCGCGTGAGCGCGCGGGTGAGGGGCAAGCCGCCGAAATCAACGTCGAGAGTACTATTTGCCGCCGCGTTTCCGGTCAACGTCGTTTGCCAAGATGGCGACCGGGACTCGCCGCCCTTATACTCGGCGCGATGAGCTTCGCCCCCGCATCGCTCGGCTTGGCCGCGCCTGTCCAGGCACCCGCGCTGGTGGCGGGGCTGGGCGGCGCGGTCTGGCTCTCGCCCGAGGGCGAGCTCGAGCGGCTCTCGCACAAGGCCGTCGCGACGCGGCTCGCCGGCACGCAACCCCTCCTCTGCCATGCGCCGGCCACCGCGCGGCGGCTCGGGCTCGAGCGCTTCCCCTGCCTCGATCTGCTCGAGCTCTACGCCTTCGTGCGGCCGGCGCGCTTCTGCCTGCCGACCCCCGGCGGGCTGGCCGACGCGCTGGGCCTGGCGCGGCCGCGCTCGCTCGAGGAGGCGGCGCTGCTGCTGGTCCACGCCGCCAGCCGGCTCCTGGACGAGCTCGGCGCGCGCGAGGCGGGGGCGTCCGAGACGGTGGGCCTGGCCCAGGCCATGTCGCAAGGGGGCTGGGGCTGGAGCCGCACCGTGCTCGCGGCACTCCATGCCGAGGACGATATCTGGAGCCGCACCGGCGCCTTCGCCGTCTGGCGCAAGCTGCCGCTGAACGAGGAATACGCCCCCGAGCCGCCCGCCGGCCATAAGCCGGTCACGCCCGCCGAGGCGCGGGCGCGGCTCGCCGCCATCCTGGGCCGCACGGCCGAGGACCGGCCGCAGCAGGCCGACTACGCCTCGGCGGTCGCGGCCGCTTTCCAGCCGCGCGACGAGGCGGGCCTGCCGCATTTCGTCATCGCCGAGGCCGGCACCGGCGTGGGCAAGACGCTCGGCTATCTCGCGCCCGCGAGCGTCTGGGCGGAGAAGAACGAGGGGCCCGTCTGGGTCAGCACCTTCACCAAGAACCTGCAGCATCAGATCGACCGCGAGCTCGACCGGCTTTTTCCCGCGCTTGCCGAGAAGGCGCGCAAGGTGGTGATCCGCAAGGGGCGGGAGAATTATCTTTGCCTGCTCAACATGGAGGAGGCGGCCGAGCTCGCCCGCGTGAACCCGCGCGAGGGGGTGGCGCTCGGGCTGCTCGCGCGGTGGGCCGCGCGCACCCGCGACGGCGACATGGTGGGCGGCGACTTTCCCGCCTGGCTCGTCGATCTCGTCGGACGCGAGCGCAGCCTCGGCCTCGCCGACCGGCGCGGCGAATGCATCTATGCCGCCTGCCCGCATTACCAGAAATGCTTCATCGAGCGCAGCGTGCGGCGCGCGCGGCGCGCCGAGATCGTGGTGGCGAACCATGCGCTCGTCATGATCCAGGCCGCACTCGGCGGCATCGACGATCTCTATCTGCCGACGCGCTACGTGTTCGACGAGGGGCATCATCTCTTCGACGCGGCGGACAACGCCTTCTCCGCCTATCTCTCGGGCCGCGAGACGGCCGATCTCAGGCGCTGGCTGCTCGGCGCCGAGGGCAGGGCACGGAGCCGCGCGCGCGGCTTGCAGCGGCGGGTCGAGGATCTGGTCGTCGGGGACGAAGCCGCGCTCGCGGCGCTCGGTGCCATCCTCGAGCATGCGCGCGCGCTGCCCGCCGACGGCTGGCTGCAACGCCTCAAGGAGGAGAACCCCGCGGGTCCCGCCGAGGGCTTCCTCGCCAAGCTGCGCCAGCAGGTCCGCGCCCGCGCCGCGGGCGATGCCGACTCGCCCTATCATCTCGAAGCCGCGACCTCGGAGCCCGTGCTGGGCCTGATCGAGGCCGCCGGGCGGCTCGAGGGCGCGCTCGAGCGGCTGGCGGAGCCGATACGCCGCCTCGCCGCGCGTCTCGCGGCGCGGCTCGACGAGGACGCGGCCGAGCTCGACAGCGCGACGCGCCTCCGCATCGAGGCCATCTGCCGCGGCTTGGCACGCCGCAGCGACGCGCAGCTCATGAGCTGGATCGATATGCTGCGCGCGGTGGGCCGGGAGACGCCGCCCGAGTTCGTCGACTGGTACTCGATCGACCGGCTCGACGGCCGCGACGTCGACCTGGGCATGCATCGCCATTGGATCGACCCGATGCGGCCCTTCGTCGCCGCAGTCGCCACGCGCGCCCATGGGCTCGTCGTCACCTCGGCCACGCTCACCGACGGCAGCGGCGAGACCGAGGAGGATTGGCAGGCGGCCGAAGCGCGCACTGGGGCCTGCCATCTGCCGCGCCCCGCCATCCGGGTTTCCGTGCTCTCGCCTTTCGACTATGCCCGCCAGACCCGGGTGATCGTGGTGACCGACGCGCGCAAGGACGCGCTCGACCAAGTGGCCGCCGCCTATCGCGAGCTCTTCGTCGCCGCGGGCGGCGGCGGGCTCGGGCTCTTCACCGCCATCTCGCGGCTGCGCGCCGTGCATCAGCGCATCGCCGGTCCGCTCGACGCGGCGGGACTCCAGCTTCTCGCGCAACATGTCGACGCGCTCGACGTCTCGACCCTCATCGATATTTTCCGCGACGAGCCCGACGCTTGCCTGCTCGGCACCGATGCCGTGCGCGACGGGGTGGACGTGCCCGGCCGCTCGCTGCGCCTCATCGTCTTCGACCGCGTGCCCTGGCCGCGCCCCGATCTGCTCCATCGCGCCCGCAAGGCGGCCTATGGCGGGCGGCGCTACGAGGACATGATCACGCGGCTCCGCCTCAAACAGGCTTTCGGGCGGCTGGTGCGCCGCGCCGACGACAGCGGCGTCTTCGTGCTGCTCGATCCCATGATGCCTTCGCGCCTCTATGGCGCCTTCCCGCCGGGCGTCGAGGTGCGGCGGCTCGGCCTCGCCGAGGCGGTCGCCGTGACGAAAGAGTTTTTGTCAGGCCGCGGCGCTCCGGCTTAGGATGGCGTGCCCGCCGAGCGAGCAAAGGACCAGCGACATGACCAAGGGCGGCGCCGCGCGTGCGCAAGACGAGCTCCCCCGCCGCGAGCGGCTGCGCCGGCTGATCGAGACACTCTCCTTGACGCGCGGGCAGTTCACCCTCGCCTCGGGACGCAGCAGCAATTATTTCATCGATCTCAAGCCGACGATGCTCGATCCCGAGGGCATCACCCTGCTGGCGGAGGAGGTTTTCGCCAAGATCGAGGGGCTGGGCGCCGATTCGATCGGTGGCCTGGTGATGGGCGCCGTGCCGATCGTGGTGGCGGCGATGATGCGGAGCCGGTCGAGCGCCCATCCCCTCAAGGGATTCTGGGTGCGCAAGGAGCAGAAGGATCACGGCACAGCCAAGCTGGTGGACGGCTATCTCGCCGAGGGGGCCAAGGTCGTCATCGTCGAGGACGTGACCACGACCGGCGGCTCGGCGATGAAGGCGATCAAGGAGGCGCGCAAGCGGAATTGCGAGATCCTGGCGCTCGTCACGGTGGTCGATCGCCTCGAAGGCGCGCGCGAGAACCTCGCCAAGGAAGGGATCGAGCTGATCTCGCTCTATACCACCAAGGATTTCGCCGGGTAGCTCCATTCGACATTCGGTTCGCCGTCATTCCGGAAGCTTAGGCGAGCCCCGGAAAGGCGCGAGCATTTCCGGGATGCGAGCCTTGCTATCCGGAATCCACGGGAAGCGCCGCGCCGGCCTGATCAATGGATTCCGGATCGCGCAAATCCCTGTGGCACAGGGATTTGCTTTTCCGGAATGACGACCCGGAAATGAATGGAACGCACCCCCATGCTCACTCGTCGGCCTGGCCCTTGGCGGCGCCATCGCTGATATTTTTCGAGTTGTTTTGCGGGACGCCATTGCCCTTGACGGCCATGCCGGGCTGAGCGGTTCCGGAGCCCTCGGGCGAAGCGGTGACATTGCCCGTGTTCGACTTGGAGGCATTGTAGTTGATCGAATCCGTTCGCGTGCATTTGCCGTCCACCATGGCTTCGCCCTGCGGGCAGGAGCTCGCATCGTCGGGCGAGACGGTGACGTTGTGTTGCGTGTTCGATCTGGTCGTCGTCTTGTTGACGCTTTGCGCCTGACCGGAGGCCGCAAGGGCCGTCATGGCGACGAGAGCGGCAGCCGCGCAGAGAAGCTTGGTCATAGTCTTATTCTCCATTCCCGCGATCGGCGGCGGACGCCGCTAGGGACGTTCGCGCCGAGAGAGCCCCTCTGCTTCTCCTACTCGCGGCAGAGCTTTTTCCGGTGCCGTCCGTTCACCACAGGAAGGCCGGGATGGCGGCGGTCGGCATGATGCCGGCCTTGGCGCAGGCCTCTTCGAGCGCCGCCATGTCGGGATGATCGCCGTGGGCGATGCCGAGCTCTTCGGCATGGATGCCGCCCGTCACCAGCACCGCATCGATGCCCGCGTTCAGCGCGCCCGCGATATCGGTGCGCAGCGCGTCGCCGACGGCGACGATGCGCGCGCGGTCGGCGACGGCGAGGCGCTCGAAGCAGAGCCGGTAGATCGAGGGATAGGGCTTGCCGAAATAGACGACCTTGCCGCCGAGCTCCTCGTAGCGCGCGGCGAGGGCGCCGGCGCAGAGCACGCGCTTGCCGCCGCGGATCACCACGAGATCGGGATTGGCGCAGATCATGGGCAGCTTGCGCCGCGCGCCCGTCGCCAGCGCAGGCTCGTAGGGCTCGAGCGTGTCGTCGTCCCAATCGAGGCCGGTCGCGAGGATGAAATCCGCCGCCTCGATGTCGTCCGTGCCCTCGAAGGGAATGCCCTCGACCATGCCGCGGTCGCGCTCGGGGCCCATATGGTAGCAACGCGGGCCCAGCCTGCCGACGGCGGCCTCGTCGCGGCGCAGCAGCGCCCGATAGGCCGCCTCGCCCGAGGAGATCACCTCGTCGTAAAGCGCGCGCGCGATGCCCATCGAGGTCATCGCCTGCTCCAGCACCTGGACGCGCCGCGGCGCGTTGGAGAGCAGCACCACGCGCTTGCCGCGCTCCTTGAGATGGCGCAGCGTCTCGGCGGCGCCGGGATAGGCGGTGAGCCCGTCATGGATCACCCCCCAGAGGTCGAGGATGAAGCCGTCGTAACGCGCGGCGAGCGCGGCGAGGCCGGCAAAAAAGGGGATCATGGGCGATGATCCGCGCCGACCGCCGCGGCGAGCGTGGCGAAGCCGTCGCGCCGCAAGAGCCGCGCGAGGTCGGCCTGGATGCGCTGGATAAGCCCCGGCCCGCGATAGACCAGTGCCGTATAGAGCTGGACCAGCGAGGCGCCGGCGCGGATCATGCGATAGGCGTCCTCGCCGCTCGCGATACCGCCCACGCCGATGATCGGAATGCGCCCTTCGGTCAAGCGGTAGAAGCGTTCGACCATTCCGAGCGCGAGGGGAAAGCGGCCGGCCGGAGAGGCCGCCCGCCTCGCCGCGATGGCGGCTCTTGAGCGTCGCCGGCCGCGCGAGCGTGGTGTTGCCGATGACGAGCCCGTCGATGCCGCGCGCCAGCACGAGCCCGGCCAGTTCGCGGCATTCCTCCTCGTCGAGGTCGGGCGCCAGCTTGACGAGGAGGGGGACGGCGCGTCCCGCTTCCGCCCGCGCGGCGCGGAGTGCCGCGATGAGACTCTCTCGAGCTCGGCGCGGCCCTGCAGCGCGCGCAGCCCCGGCGTATTGGGCGAGGAGACGTTGATCACCAGATAGTCCGCGAGCGGCGCCAGCGCGAGCAGCCCCGCGCGGTAGTCGGCGGCCGCGTCTAGGCTGTCTTTGTTCTTGCCGAGATTGGCGCCGACGATGCCGCCGCCTTGGCGCGCGGCGAGGCGCGCGCGCGCCGCTTCCACCCCATGATTGTTGAAGCCGAGACGGTTGATCAGCGCCTCGTCCGCGGGCAGGCGGAAGAGCCGCGGCCGCGGATTGCCCGGTTGCGGCAGCGGCGTCACGCTGCCCACCTCGACGAAGCCGAAGCCGAGCCGCAGCATGGGCTCGAAAAGCTCGGCATCCTTGTCGAAGCCGGCGGCAAGCCCGACCGGGTTCGGGAAATCGAGGCCGAAGACGCGGGCGCGCAGGATGGGATCGGCGAGACCGGGCCGCGCCGAGACGAGCCCGCTGCGCAAGGCCTCGACCGTCAAGCGATGCGCGCGCTCGGGCTCGAGCAGCCGCAGGCAGAGAAGCGCCAGACGATCGAACAGCTGCATGCGCGCCTCAGCTCATCCGCGGAAAGACATGCCGGCCGTCCGGCCCGAGCGGCAGGTCATGCACCGCGCGCACGGCCGCGAGCGGAAGGGCGCCATAGAGATGGGGGAAGAGCGCGCCGCCGCGCGAGGGCTCCCATTTGAGCGCGCTCCCAAGCGCCGCTTCGTCGACGGCGAGCAGCACCAGCCCGGCCTGCCCCGCGCGATGGCGGGCGCAGCTCTGCCTCCACTTGGCCCGCGCTCGAGAAATGGATGAAGCCGTCGCGCGCGTCGTCGGCCGAGCCGCGATAGAGCCCTGCCTCGCGTGCCGCCTCCCAAGCCGCGCGCGGGCAGACATGGTAGACGAGCCGGCTGAATTCGCTCGGCTCGTTCGGGGCAGGATCGGGGCGGGGGGCGGAGAAGCGCGTCATGCCGCCCCACTCCTAACCGAAAGTGCTGGCGCGAGCCAGCGATGAGTCCGCTTTACGGAGCGCGCGCCCTCGTCCAAGCTTTCATCCATGGTGCCAACGGGATGAAAACGCGCCTTCTCGCCTTCGCGCTTCTGGCGGCGCTAGCGATTCCTGCGCCAGCGCGCGCCGGGCCCTTCGATCCCGCGACCGGCTTGCAGGCGGCCTTGTTCCTCGCCTGCCGCGAGGGCGCCCTCGATCCCGCCGCCATGGCGGCGAAGCTGCCGGGCGCGCTTGGCGCAACCGAGGAGCCGCTCGATCTCCATAACGGCGTGCGCGGCTGGCGCCGGCGCGTGGCCCTCGCCGATCGCGGCGCGATCGTCCTCAAGCGGTTGGCGCCGCCGGGCGAGGCGGCGGAAATCTCGGCCGAATATGACGCACCGGACCCTCCGGCGCGGAACGGCGCGCCCGGCATGCGTCCTCTCCTATGGGCGATGGCGACGCCCTCTTGCGCGATCGATTCCGGCCGGCGGCTGATTTACAATTCCGCCGGACGCGCGGTCGCGGTCGAGCCGCTCGACGGCGCGTTGCTGCCGAGCGGCCCGCGCGAGCTGCTTAAGGCCGTCGTGCCTCCAGGGCGCGATCCGGGCGGCGTCCTGGTCGCGCAGATCGACACGGGCGTGAATTATCTGCTGCCGGAGATCGCGCGCCGGCTCGCCCGCGATGCTTCCGGCCATGCCTTGGGTTACGATTTTTGGGACCTGGACGACGAGCCCTTCGACGACCATCCGGCGCGCTCGCTGTTCTTTCCCGAGCGCCACGGCACCGCCGTCGCGAGCGTGCTGCTGCGCGAGGCGCCGACGGCGCGCCTCGTCCCCTATCGCTATCCGCGACCCGCGATGGGCCGGCTCGCCGCCCTCATCGACGACGCGGCCGCCAAGGGCGTTGTCATCCTCACCCTCTCGCTCGGCAGCGATCGTCGCCGGGACTGGGACGGCTTCGCCGCAGGACTGGCGCGCCATCCCGACATGCTCGCCATCGTCTCGGCGGGCAACGACGGGCGCGATCTCGACCGGGCGCCCGTCTATCCCGCTTCGCTCGATCTCCCCAATATGATCACCGTGACCTCGGCCGATGCCGCGACCGGCCAGCCCGCCGCGGGAGCCAACTGGGGACGGCTGAGCGTGCAGCTCGCCGTGCCGGGCGAGGACATCCCCGTGCTCGATTTCGCGGGCGAAGCGACCCGGTTTTCCGGCTCGAGCTTCGCTGCACCCAGGATCGCCGCTCTCGCCGCGCGGCTCCTCGCCGCCCATCCCCCCTGGCGCGCGCCCGAGCTCAAGGCGGCGATCCTCGCGCGCGCGGTGCCCATGGCGGGAGACCATGCCGTCGCCGTCGGCGCCATCCTCGATCCCGCCGCGCCGTGACCGCGGGAAAAGACGCGAGCCGCTATACCGCGATATCGACCGCCACCGGCTCATGGTCGGACGGCATCTCCCGGCCGCGCGCGTCCTTGACGATACGGGCGCCCGAGAGCTTGTCCTCCAGCGCCGGCGTCACCCGGATTTGGTCGAGGCGGCGGCGGTCTGCAGCGAGCCAGTCGCGCACGGTAGCTCCACCAGCTAGAGGGCTTCTCCTCGGGCGGGGTGAAATGTCGCACTGCGTCGACCCATTGAAGCGCGGCCTTGGCGGCGCAGCGACCCGCAGTCGCGAGAAACTTCCTTGTCACCGCGGCCCTGGTCGGGGCACTCTTCTCTCAAGTCATGAGTCCGGACCCTCATCTCCGAGTTGGAAGAATCGCCAAACGGCAGCAAGATCGATGAAATACGATTTCTCGGTCGATTGGTTCAGCAGCAATATTCCCAATTTTGAAGAATTGCTTGGTCATCTTAAGGACAAACCCTGTCGCCTGCTCGAGATCGGGTCATATGAAGGCCGCTCCACCACTTGGCTTCTCGACAACATTGCGACGCACGCCTCTTCGCTTGTGGAAACCATCGACCTACGCGAGAATCCGAAGCTGCTGCACAATATCGTGGCGAGCGGGTTTTTCCTCAAAACGAAGTTTCATCTCGGACGCTCAGTCGATATTTTGCGGACCTTGCCACTCAACGCCTATGAATTCGCATATATCGACGGCAATCACGCGACAGTGAACGTCCTCGAGGACGCGGTTCATTGTTTCCGCCTCCTCAAGGAGCACGGCGTAATGGCGTTCGACGATTATCTTTGGGACGATCCGAAACGGAACAGCGAGGGCAGACCGAAAGAGCCGGTAGACGCCTTCCTCGGAATCTACTCGAAGAAGATACGGATTCTTCGCAAGGGCTGGCAGGTTTGGGTCCAAAAGCTTTGCGATTAGATCCCGCTGGGGCGGGAATGACGGCGCCGATTCCGCATTCGCTTTGATCGAATTCCGCGCCCGCTACACCGCGATATCGACCACCACCGGCACATGGTCGGACGGCATCTCCCAGCCGCGCGCGTCCTTGATGATGCGGGCGCCCGAGAGCTTGTCCTCCAGCGCCGGCGTCACCCAGACATGATCGAGCCGGCGGCCCCGGTCGGCGGCGAGCCAGTCGCGCGCGCGGTAGCTCCACCAGCTATAGAGCTTCTCCGCGGGCGGGATGAAATGGCGCACCGCATCGACCCACTGGTGCGCGGCCTGGAGGCGCCCCAGCCACTCCACCTCGATCGGCGTATGGCTGACCACGTCGAGAAGCTGCTTATGCGACCAGACGTCGGTCTCGAGCGGCGCGATGTTGAGATCGCCCAGCATGATCGCCTTGCGCGCGGGCTTGGCCTCGGCGCTCCACCATTGCGTCAGCTCCTCGAGGAAGCGGAGCTTATGGGCGAATTTCGGGTTGGCCGCCGGATCGGGAATGTCGCCGCCGGCCGGGATGTAGAAATTATGCAGCTCCACTCCGTTGGGCAGGATAGCGAAGATATGGCGGCAATCGGTCTTCTCGCACCAGCCGCGATTGCCGCCTTCGGCGATCGGCAGGCGCGAGATGATGGCGACGCCGTTATAGGACTTCATGCCGTGGACGAGATTATGCTTGTAGCCGCGCGCGACGAGGCGCTCGAAGGGGAAGCCGTCGTCGAGCACCTTGGTCTCCTGCAGGCAGATGAGATCGGGCTCATGCTCCTCGATCAGCCGCTCGAGCAGGCCGATGCGGAGCCGCACGGAATTCACGTTCCAGGTCACGATACGCAAGCGCTGAGTCTCCGGTTCTTGCAGGGGCGGTTGGAAGGACGGCCCGGTCAGACGATCGCGATGGCGAGATCGCCGACCTTGTCGACATGGCCGTCGAGCTTGTCGCCCTTGACCACGGGGCCGACGCCGGCGGGCGTGCCCGAATAGAGCAGATCGCCGCCCTTGAGCTCCACCAGGCCCGAAAGATAGGCGATCATCTCCGGCACCTTCCAGATCATGGCGGAGAGATCGGCGTTCTGCTTGAGCACGCCGTTCACCTTGAGCCAGATGGCGCCCTTGTCGGGATGGCCGACGCGTTGCGCGGGCGCCAGCGCGCCGCAGGGTGCCGAATTGTCGAAGCCCTTGCCCATGTCCCACGGCCGCCCGACCTTGCGCGCCTCCTGCTGCAGATCGCGGCGCGTGAGGTCGATCCCGACGGCATAGCCGAAGACATGATCGAGGGCGCGCGCGACGGCGATGTCGCGCCCGCCGCTCTTGAGCGCCACGACGAGCTCGATCTCGTGATGCAGGTCCTGCGTCTTGGGCGGATACGGGATGGCCGAGCCGCTCTGCACCAGCGCGTCCGCCGGCTTCATGAAGAAGAAGGGCTGCTCGCGGCCGGGGTCGCCGCCCATCTCGCGCGTATGCTCGGCATAGTTCCGCCCGACGCAATAAATGCGGCGCACCGGAAAGCGCGCCGCCTCGCCCGCGACTGGCAAGGAAGGCAAATCCCAGGCCGGAATGACGTACTTGGTCATATCTTCTCCACTCTTTCTTGCCTCAATCGCTGGCGGTCCGCGTCCGCAGACCTTGGCTCCGCTCGACTTCGCTCGCGGGGCCCCCATTAGGCTCTCGCCGGAGGCTAATGCCTCGGCCCTCAGATTTTCTCGCGTCTCACGGCAGCGCGGGCATGCGCAGGCCCAGCTCGGCCACGTTGGCAGCCACGCGCGCGATATAGTCGGCGCGCATCTCGTCGTTGGTGCGCTGCTTGATGCCCCATTTGCGGAAGATCTCGTTGTTGCGCGATTCCGAGCGGCCGAAGAAGGCGGGCATCGCCTGGAAGCGGCGGTCGAGCGCCTCCTGCACCTTGCGCCGCCCCTCGCGCCGCGCCACCAGCTCGGTGGTCTTGTCCTTGCCGAACTGGGCGTGGAAGCGCTCCTCCGGCATGGTCATGCGCGCGAGGTTGCGCAAGGGATGGAAGCTGCAATGAAGCAGATCCTCGACCTGCAGGATCTCGGCGAGGTCGCCGAGCAGCTTGATGACGCAGAACTCCTCCCAGCTGCCCAGCGGATCGTCGAAGATATTGAGCGGCCGTTTCGCCTTGGGCGTCATCTTCTCGGGCGGCACGCCGATTTCCTCGCCCAGCTCGCGGAAGCGCACATGATGGCCGTATTCCTCCATGGCGATGCGGCAGGTGAGCCATTTGTCGTAGGGCGTGGGCGCGAGCGCGATCGCCGGCTCGTCGATCACCTCGGCGCCGTAGAGCTCGTTGACCGCGTGGCTGATGACGATCTTGCGCACGGCCTCCTGGAACTCCTCGGGCTGCTCCATGAGCTCGCGCGCGGTGCGCACCTCCGGCTTCTTCGCGGCGGTCATCCCTTTCTACCCATGCTCACGCGGGCGCCGTCAGCGCAAGCTTCTCGGCCTCCGTATAGAAGGCGTCGGCATGGATATCCTCGGGCGGCACGCCGCGCCGGCGCAGCCAGGCCGTCGCCGCCTCGACCATGACGGGCGGGCCGGCGATGTAGAATTTGAAGCCGTCGAGCTCGGCCAGGTCCGCCTTGACGGCGTCATGAAGATAGCCCGTGCGGCGGCGGGTAGGCCCCTGCGGCTCGGACAGCACGGTCACGAAGCGCAGATTGGGGTGACGCGCGGCAAGGGCGCGGAAATGATCCTCGAGATAGAGGTCGCGCTCGGCGCGCGCGCCGAAATAGAGATGGATGGGCTGCACCGCGCCGCGGCGCAAGGCGGTCTCGACGATCGACTTGATCGGCGCCAGGCCCGAGCCGCCGGCCATCGCCAGAATGGGTCCCGTATGCATTTCGCGCAAGCAAGCCGAGCCGTAGGGCCCCTCGACCAGGAGCGTCTCGCCGAGCGTCAGCCGCTCGGCGGCGTAGTTCGAGGCGGCGCCGCCCGCGACGCGGCGGATATGGAACTCGAGCAGCTCCTCGTGCGGGGGATTGGCCATGGAGAAATCGCGCGCCGGCCGGCCGGCGAAGCTTAGCTTGGCATATTGCCCGGCCGAGAAGGTGAAGGGGCCGCCCGTCTCGATGCGCAAGCCGAGACGCTTGATGTCGTGCGTGGCATCCTCGAGCCGCTCGACGCGGCAGGTCATGCGCCGCAAGGGGTGCGCCACGACCTCGTCCGGCTCGAGCCAGGCGACCTCGGCATCCGAGAAAGGCATGGCGCGGCAGGCGAGGATGAGGCCGTGGCCGCGCTCCTCCTCGGTGAGGGCATAGTCCGAATAGGGCGCCAGCTCGATCTCGCCCCGGTAGAGGCGCGACTTGCAGGCGCCGCAATTGCCCGACTGGCAGCCATGGGGATAGGCGATTCCCGCCGCGAGCGCCGCCTGCAGGATGGTCTCGCCCGCCTCGACCTCGATGGGCCGGTCGTGCCGGCGGATGGTGACCGTGAAGGACATGCGGCTCGAGGCAGGCTCCGGGCGCCGGGCGGATGACGGGGGACAGCGCGGTGCCGGGAAACTTCGCACCGCCGCCGCGAATTTTCAAGCCATGCCGAAGGCGAAAGGCGGGTCGCGACGAGATCGCCAGAGGCCGGATAAGCGAACGCCCGGTCAGGGGGGGAGACCGGGCGTTCGAAGCTCCTGAATGGGAGCCCGAGGGCGCCAGGGGAGACGCCCTCGTACGGTAGCCGCCTTTGCGGCGTCTACCGACATGGGACTCACATAGTCATCCGTCGGTCGATTCGCCATGGCATATGTGGGATGCTGATATGCACCAGACGCAATGCTCAGGCAGCCAGCTCTGCGGCACGCCGACGCTTTTGCGCATGCTCCTCGACCGCCGCGCGAAAGACGCCGAAGAGCGCGCGCGAGAAGCCATCCTCGGTTGCGCGCCATTCGGGATGCCATTGCAGCCCGAGCGCGAAGCCCGGCGCGTCGGCGACGCGCACCGCCTCGACGATGCCGTCGGGGGCGACCGCCTCCACCACGAGGCCGGGGGCGAGCCGGTCGATCGCCTGGGCGTGGAGCGAATTGACGGTGAGCTCGTCCCGGCCGGCGAGGCGATGGAGGAAGCCGCCCGGCGCCAGCGAGACCTTGTGGCGCGGACCATATTGCTCCTCGAGCGGCGCGTCCTGCGGGCGGCGATGGTCGAGCCTGCCCGGCAGCTCATGGACGCGCTGATGCAGGCTGCCGCCGAGCGCCACATTGAGCTCCTGATGGCCGCGGCAGATGGCGAGGAGCGGCAGGCCCGCGCGCAGCGCCTCGCGGATCAGCGGCAGCGTGGTGGCGTCGCGATGCGGATCATGCCGCGTGCCCGCGATGCTCGGCGGCCCGTCATAAAGATGCGGCTCGACGTTCGACGGGCTGCCGGTGAGCAAGAGGCCGTCGAGACGCGCCACGAGGTCCGCCGCATCATGCGCCTCGCCCAACGCCGGTATGATCAGCGGGAGCGCGCCGACCGCCTCGGCCACCGCCCTGACGTAACGCTCGTTGACGGCATGGAAGGAATGGCCGCTGATGGGCCAGACGCAGGCGGGCAAGCCTACCAGCGGACGGGGATTATCGGCCATGGCTCCTCGCTAGCATGGCGCCGCGCGCCGATGCAAGAGCAGCAGCCGATTGGCCGCTTGCCCAAGGCCAAGCGCGATGCCAGATTCCGGGTTGGCTTGCAAGACTGCCCTGCCATTCGAGGAGGCGTGGGATGCGGACCCTGAAATGCGCCCGATTCCGCTTGCCCGCCGCGCGTGCCGATTCCGGGTTGGCTTGCAAGACTGCCCTGCCATTCGAGGAGGCGTGGGATGCGGACCCTGAAATGCTATGCCGAAGGCCAGCCCGGCCGCTGGGAAGCGATCTGTCTCGATCTCGATATCGCGGTGCAAGGCGGTTCGCTCGAGGAAGTGTTTCGCTCGCTCAACGAGGCGATCGAACTCTATCTCGAAAGCCTGCATGAATTGCCCCGAGCCGAGAGAGAACGCTTCCTGCGCCGCAGCGTGCCGCTGTCCTTACGTCTGAAATTTCTCTTCCACGTCGTCCGCACAATGCTCAGCCGCCAAAGCGGTCCGGACGACAAGACGCGCGCCGAATTCCTCATTCCCTGCGCGGCGTGAAATATCGCGATCTCATCGCGATATTGGAGGAGCACGGCTTCACCCTCCTTCGACAAAAGGGAAGCCATCGCCAATATGTAGGCACCCATTCGGGACGACAGTGGCTTGTCACGGTCGCGGTCCATGGGATGAACGACGATATCCTGCCGCAGACTTTCGCCTCGATGAGGCGGCAATCCGGATTGCCGAAGGTGGCCTTCCGGCGCTGATCGCGGCAGCGCGGAACGCCTAATGCAGCTCGCGGCCGGGCGAGGTCGGCTCGACGAACTTGAAGAGGTTGGGGTCGAGCTTGGTGTCGAAGATCGCGTTGTTGAGCGCCACGTTGATCGGCTTGCCGTTGTTGTCGATCACCGTCCATTTACGCAGCTGGAGGGGCTGGTCGCTGAAGACGAGCGTGAGCCGGCCGCTCTCGGGATGGCCGGTCTCATGCAGGGTGACGCGGATGGCGTCGGCCGCATGCTCGACCTTGCTGACCGAGATGCCCAGGCCGAGCATGACCTTGTCCTGGATGAGGAACCAGGCCGGCGTCGATTCGATGGGCAGAAAGGTCGTGTGCTTGAGCTCGGGGTCGTAGATCGAGAGGTAGATGCCGCTCGCGATCATCAGCAGCGGATCGGGCGGGTCATATTGCACGCGCAGCTTGCCCGGCCGCGATAGATAGACCTCGCCCTCGCGGCTGCGGCCGTCGGCGTTCACTTGCACGAAGCGCGCCGAGAGCGTGTGGATCGAGTTGAGATATTTCTCGACGCGCTCGACGATGGCCTGATCGGCGGGGCTCAGACCCGAACCATGAGCCGGCGCGGCTGGTGCCTGCGCGGCGCCGGTTGCCGGCGCCGCCGTTGCGGGCGCGGGCATAGCGGCCGCCGCGGGAGCCGTCGCGGCGGTTAGGCTTGGCGTCGTCGCAGCGGGCGCGGGCTTCGGCGCGGCGGGCGCGGCGGGAGCCGTGCTCGTCGGCGCGGCTGTCGTCGCGCCGGGGGTCGTGGCGGGCGTCGTTCCCGTGGCCGGCGCCGTCGAGCCGCTCGGTGGCGTCGCGCCGCTGGGCGCCGTCGTCGCCGGCGCCGTCGCGGCATTGCCCGTCGCGGCATTGCCCGTCATGCCGCTAAGGGGCGCATCGGCCACGGCCTTGGCCGTTGCGGTCACGGTCGCCGCGGCCCCGGCCATCGCGGTTGCGGACAGCGACGCCGTGAGCCCGGCCGCCAATAACAAGATCGTCAAGCTGCGCATCCTCATGCTCCCGCCATCTCTCGCTGCCGGCCCACGGGCCGGACCGCCTGCGGCCAATCGATGTCCCGGAATTGCGGCGCTTCGAAGGTCAGTCTTCGCGGCTCTCGATATTGCGCGCCAGCACTTCGCGCTTGCCGACATGGTTCGCCTGGCTCACCACGCCCTCGATCTCCATCCGCTCGATGATCCGCGCGGCTCGGTTATAGCCGATCTGGAGATGGCGCTGCACGAAGCTGGTCGAGGCCTTGCGTTCGCGGCAGACGAGGGCGACCGCCTGGTCGTACAGCGCGTCGCCCGAGCCTTCGCCCTCGAGCTCGTCGCCGAGGAAGCCGTCCTCGCCTTGCTCCTCCGTGACCTCCTCGATATAGGCGGGATCGCCCTGCGCTTTCAAGAAGCGCACCACCTGCTCGACCTCGTCGTCGCGCACGAAGGGGCCGTGGACGCGGCTGATGCGCCCGCCGCCGGCCATATAGAGCATGTCGCCCTGGCCGAGGAGCTGCTCGGCGCCGGATTCGCCGAGGATGGTGCGGCTGTCGATGCGCGAGGTCACCTGGAAGCTCACGCGGGTGGGGAAATTGGCCTTGATCGTGCCGGTGATGACGTCGACCGAGGGTCGCTGCGTCGCCATGATGAGATGGATGCCGGCGGCGCGCGCCATCTGGGAGAGGCGTTGCACCGCGGCCTCGATCTCCTTGCCGGCCACCAGCATGAGATCGGCGAATTCGTCCACCACCACCACGATCAAAGGCAGGGGCTCGAGATCGAGCGGCTGCTCCTCGATGATGGGCTTGCCGGTTTCGGGATCGAAGCCGGTCTGCACGCGGCGCTGCAGCACCTCGCCCTTGCGCCTCGCCTCCTCGAGCCTGAGGTTGTAGCCCTGCACGTTGCGCACGCCGAGGATCGACATGGCGCGGTAGCGCTCCTCCATCGCGCGCACGGTCCATTTGAGCGCCACCACCGCCTTCTTGGGCTCGGTCACCACCGGCGTCAGCAGATGCGGGATGCCGTCATAGACCGACAGCTCCAGCATCTTGGGATCGATCATGATGAATTTGCACTGGCTCGGCGGCAGGCGGTAGAGCAGCGAGAGGATCATGGTGTTGATGGCGACCGACTTGCCCGAGCCCGTGGTGCCGGCGATGAGGAGATGCGGCATGCGCGCGAGATCGGTGATGACGGGCGCGCCGGCGATGTCCTTGCCGAGCACGAGGGTGAGGCGCGCCGGCGCCCGCTCGTAGGTCTCGGCCGCGAGCAGCTCGCGGAGATACACCATCTCGCGCCGCAAGTTGGGCAGCTCGATGCCGAGCGCGTTGCGCCCGGGCACCACGGCCACGCGCACCGAGATCGAGCTCATCGAGCGGGCGATGTCGTCGGCCAGGCTGATGACGCGCGAGGATTTGGTGCCGGGCGCGGGCTCGAGCTCGTACAAGGTCACGACCGGCCCCGGCCGCACCTTCACCACCCGGCCCTTGACGCCGAAATCCTCCAGCACCGATTCGAGCAACCGCGCGTTCTGCTCGAGCGCGTCCTCGTTGACCCTCTCCGACTGGCGATTCTCGGGAGGCGCCGTGAGGAGATCGAGCGGCGGGAGCTGGTACTCGTCGCCCGAGGCGAGATCGAAGCTCGCCTGCTTGGGCGCGGTCGGGCGCTTCTTGCGCGGGTTCATCGCACGCGGCTCGATCAGCGGGCCGGCGAGCGCCGCCTCGCGCGCCGGCATCGCCTCGCCATCGAAGGCGGGCTCGCGCCGCTCCGCCGCGCGGCTGCGCGGCGCCAGGTGGTCGGTCACGATGGGCGAGGCGGCGCGGCGGAAGCTCTGCCGCAGCCGGTCGAGCGCCGCTTGGCCGCGCCTCAGGATATTGCCGAGCCAGGTGGCGTCCTCGATGCCGCCGCGCCGGCCCAGGCTCGCGATCCAGAGGAAGGCGCGGATGAAGGCGCGATATTCCGCCCAGCGCAAGCCCAGGATGAAGATGAGCAGACCCGCGGCCGGAACCGCGGCGATGGCGCCCATGATGCGCTGGTCGAGGCCGAGACGCGCGATCGCGGCCAGGGTCGCGAGCTTGCCGAGCAGGAGCGCGCCGGCGAAGCCGCCGAGGCCGGTCTTGATGGGCCAGCTCGCGGGCGCCGGCAACGAGGCGCAAGCGGCGGCGGCCAGCAGCAGCAGCAGCGGCAGGAGGAGGAGACGGATGCCGAGCCCGCCGACCCGCCGCTGCACGGCCAAGCGAAAGCCCCAGCCCGCGAGGACGAGGCCGAGAAGCGTCGAGGCGAGGCCGAAGCCCTGCAGCAGCAGATCCGAGCCGTAGGCGCCCGGCAGCCCGATGAGATTATGGGCGCGACGGGCGACGGCATGGTCGAAGGAGGGATCGGCCGGGTCGTAGCTCATGAGGGCGAGGAGGATGGCGAAGCCGAGCCCGATGACGAGCGCGCCCACGAACTCCATGATCCGGCGGCGGATGAAGAGCGCCGCCTCGGGCGGCAGACAGCGCCATGCGGCCCGGGCTGGCGCCGCGCAGGGCGGCGCGGTTCATGGCGACGCTCCCGGGGGCGAGCCGCAAAGGAAGCGATAGGGCAGCCCGGAAAGCCGCGTACAATCCATGAACGATTCTACCTTTGCCGGCTCTTAAAGTACAAGGGCGTCGTCGGCCTCTAATACCTTATTTCGTTGTTGAAATCAAAGCGACCCACCATGCGCGGATTCGGCCCTTAACAGGTTTTAGCTTTGTTCCAAATGCGACTCGGGAGTGTTCCCTTTAACGAAGCAACGGCTACATATCGAGGCCGCGTTCGATCGCCGCTATCGGATAAACCCACCGCTCCAAGGAAGGCTAATGCCCGGACAAGCGCCCTAATCCATGATGGTAGATCGTCCATCACCAATTGGCCCATTGGGTTATTTGGCGAAGATCGCAATTCCCGTCTTGGCTTAAGATCGGTTGCTTTCGGCGCGAACTAACGCAGCATCGCTGCGAAAACCATGCACGTCACGCCTACCCGCGACTTCCACCCCGCGCCTGCATGGCGGGCGTGGCTTCCTGATTTGGTAATCCCCTCAGGATTGACGTTCGACGATCTCAAGGAAGGCGCGGAGCTTATCTGCGCTTGGCAGAATGGCGAGGCCGAAGCGGAGTGGACAGGGATTCCCTTGGTCGCAGAATTGTACGAGCGTCTGGCGGCGGTGGCCGTACGAAACCGAGAAAATTCGAAATCGGGATCAGGCGGGTGTTAAGCGTGTTAGCAGCACGCAACATGCTCTCTAACGACTGCAAAGTGACGGGCATGTTGCCGGTGACAAATTCGTCGCCTTCCGATTTTAGGCTTATCAATTCAAGCGCCAGCGGTTCTGAAGGTAAAAAGCCGCCCCACATGGCATGGAAAAGAATGCTTCGGTCGCGCGAGGCGACGAAAATATCTGAAATGAGCGCCAGCGCGTCCGCTTTAACCGGCGCTAATTGCGGCAAGGTTTTGAATGCTTCTTTCCAAAAAGTGACCCGCCTCGCCCAAGCGCGCGGCAATTCATGCTTTGGCGTTGTGCCCCAGGAAAGAACGGAAAGCGTCAATAGGTCCGCTACGAAATGGCCCTCGAATCTACCCCATGCAACTAGATAGAGTCCCAATACGCGATAGAATAGATCAGCATTGGGCGGATCATCATGATACGGCGTCGGATCGACGCGAACAGGAATTAAATGCTTCTCACCAGCCATTTAATATCCCCGCGCGCATATGTAGGAGGTTAGCTAATGAGCGGCGTGATGGTGAGACCGCGCCATCGTACCGCCCTCTTACGTCCGATGAGTGGGCGGAGTTGTATCGCGCAGTAAATTTGAGATACGGGTTTGAAGTCTTTTCAGAACCGACCGCTGCAATCCGACCGTCAAGGCTTGTGTCGGATTCACGATGGTCAATATCCCGGTTTTGCCGTTGGGCGCTAGGTTTGCGTCGATTTCGTGCGCATCGAATCGAACATCCTTCGTCTGCGTCATGATCGCTTCGGCTAACTTTGGGGCAGCGGTCAGTGAAACGCACAAGTCCAGCGGCCCGATCGTAGTTCGCGTGTGTACTCGCATGAACCTTGGTTGTGCAGTGGTTAGAGGAATCGCAGGGTCGATGTCACAACCCTGTATCTCGATGATGATGTCGGTATCATATGCCACAACATTCACTCCTAGGTTGGCTGGCGCCCCTAGGATACAGCGAGACGGGGCGGGGAGTCATTCCCGCCCTGTCGGCTGCTAACCGACAGGATGATTCCAGGCTGATAAGAGAACACCAATAGCAAGAAGCGTAGTGGCGCCGATTTGGAACCAACAGCGTATGTCGCAAAGAAAATTGCACCGCTGTTTATAAGACTGCTTGGTGAGCTGCGGCGCTACGATTTCTTGTGCGAGATCGGTGTAATCAAGTGCAATTTTCTGGTCTTTTGTTGAAGAGTCCCAATGCGAGCCGATCCAGCCGAAAGCATGGCCGATGACAATAACCACTAGGCCCATTGCTAAAGCGAAAAAGAGCCAGCAATGCCCGGTTTGGGGCGGGTAGACGATACCCCAACCGAGCAGCGCCCATAGAGCGACTGTGACTTTCCACTCGTGGCTTCTACGATGGGCAATTCGGGAATTTCGAAATTCCGCTAACCGCATCAGCGCGTCGAATTTATTTTTCTGCCCAGCATCCATGAGCGGTTCCTGTCGCGCGAAACCCTCGTTTCCTATATTATAGAGGGTGGTCGAGACAAATGAAGGGCTAGCACAATGACGTTAATTGAACGCGCGCGTAGTGAGTTGCTTCGGCTAAAGGCCGACAATCAGCAACAGCTAGACGCTTTCGCCGCTGGCATGCGGAGTGGCGAGCGGCGAGCTGGCGGCCCTCAGGTAGATACAACGGTTGCTGACATAGAGCGGCTTACCCGTTGGAATGCGGACCTCGATAGGTTCTTGAACCAGTGACAGACGCGGCGAGCACCGCGAAAGCGCTCAAGGACGTCGAATGCGAGCCCATCACCTGTCGGCGGACCCGTAGCGGGGAGCAAGCCAAATCAAAAAGGTGAACCTCTCAACGACTTAGGTAAGTATTTGATTCATAATATTAATTATTGACCAACACGACAAACCGTGCATAATGCGCATTCCTTGGTGAGTCCTTGGCGGACCATGGCGCAAACCACAGAATTTCTGATTGAAATTTTATTCGAGAAAAGCCGCGATGGACGTTTACGCGTTCATAGCCCGCATCTTCCCGGGCTACATTTGGCGGCCCGAGACCTAACTACAATTCGTGGTGACTTAGAACCAATTGTAAAGGACCTGCTTTTCCACAATCTAAATGTCGTTGCGGACAAAATCCGGTGGGTACTACCTCTCGACGACGACCGATTTCGCTAAAATCTTGGTGGCTTTGGCGGCGCCTCGGCCATCTGCGATGGATGATCGCGATGATCGGACGCGGCCGCGCGGGCAAAGCAGCCGGACTTCCCTATCACGCCTATTACGGCCCTCATTTTTGGCCGCCCCTTCGTCGAAAAAAGCCGCCGGCTCCGCGCGATGACGAGGTCGGCTGACGGATCGGCCGCGCCTAATGCCTGCGGAAAAGGCGCCAGAGAACAGAGCCGACAATTGCCCAAACGACGAAAGCGGATAGGCCGGCCAGCGACGGCAAGAGCTGGAGTTGTTGGGCAACGAATATATAGGCGAGATAAGCGGGGATGAAGCCTGCCGCGCCGCAGAGGACTTGACCGATAAAGTGAAGCTGGCCCTCGATCTTCGATATTCTCGCATGGAGGGCCGGGTCCTCGTCGCTCATGGGAGTCCCCCTGGAGCCGGTGCCGTTGCCAGCCGAGCATATAGCCCGCGGCGGCGCGTTTCACGCGCAAAGAGCCGGATCGGGCAAGCGCGCCCGCCCTCGCTCTCGCCCTCGCAAAGCAACGGCCCGGTCCTGCCTGGACCGGGCCGCTTTCGCCACGCGCCTTGGGCCTTGGCGCGGGCTAACCGATCGCTGGCGTGACGCCCGCGCGCGCCGGTCTCGCGTCTTACTGCACCACCTCGCCATGAAGGTTGATGTCGAGACCCTCGACCTCGACCTCCGCGGGCACGCGCAGCCCGATGAAGATGTCGACGAGCTTGAGCAGAATGAGGCGTCATGATCACGTCGTAGACGATGACGCAGACGATGCCCTCGAGCTGGTACCAGACCTGGACGGCATTGCCCTCGATGAGGCCCGGCGTGCCGCCATATTCGTTGATGGCGAAAACGCCGGTCAGCATGGCGCCCGCGAAGCCGCCGACGGCATGGACGCCGAAGGCGTCGAGCGCGTCGTCATAGCCGATCTTGCCCTTGAGCCAGACAGCGCCCCAATAGCAGACCGCGCCCGCCACGAAGCCGATGACGAGCGAGCCCGCCGGGCCGACGAAGCCCGAGGCCGGCGTGATGGCGACGAGCCCCGCCACGGCGCCCGAGCAGATGCCGAGCACGCTCGGCTTGCCCTTGAAGATCCACTCGACGAACATCCAGCTGAGCGCGGCGCTGGCGGTGGCGATCTGCGTCACCGTCATGGCCATGCCGGCCTGCAGCCCGGCCGAGGTGGCGGAGCCGGCGTTGAAGCCGAACCAGCCGACCCACAGGAGCGAGGCGCCGATCATGGTCAGCACGAGATTGTGCGGCGCCATGTTCTCGTGGCCCAAGCCCTTGCGTTTGCCGAGCATGAGGGCGCACATGAGTCCGGCGACGCCCGAATTGATATGCACGACCGTGCCGCCGGCGAAGTCGAGCACATGCACCATTGCCTTGTCGTTGCCGCTCGAGAGAAAGCCGTCCGGGCCCCATACCCAATGGGCGATCGGCGCATAGACGAAGGTCGCCCACAGGCCGATGAACCAGAGCATGGCGGAGAACTTCATGCGATCGGCGAAGGAGCCGCAGATGAGCGCCGGCGTGATGATCGCGAACGTCATCTGGAAGCACATATAGACCATCTCGGGGATGGTCGGCGCCAGCGAGTTGACCGAGGGGATCGCCTTCGCTGCCGGCGTTGATGTCGCTCACCACGCCTTGCAGGAAGACGCGGGTGAAGCCGCCGATAAAGGGCGTGCCGGCGGTGAAGGCGGTCGAGTAGTTGACGATCATCCACAACACCGTGACGAGGCAGGTGATGGCGAAGCTCTGCATCACCGTCGCGAGCACGTTCTTCTTGCGCACCATGCCGCCATAGAACAAGGCGAGCCCCGGTATCGTCATCATCAGGACGAGCGCCACCGAGGTGAGCATCCAGGCGGTGTCGCCGCTGTCGATCTTCACCGTGTCGGCATAGGCGCCACCGGTGCAGGCGAGGGTGGCGAGCGCCGCCAGCGCCGGCACCATCGCCCAACTCCTCCTCTCTCGCATCCGATCACCCTTCATGCGCTTGTGTTCGTTGCAACCGGTTTTGAACCTCATGCCGACCCTCTCGAGATCTCGGATTGATGAAAGACGCGACGCGGACGGCGCTGCGCGCGCGCCGTCGCCCCCCACAGCGCCTGGGCATCGCGCTCGCCGGTGCGGATGCGGACCACCTGGCCGAGCTCGAGGACGAAGACCTTGCCGTCGCCGATCTTGCCGGTGGCGGCGGTCTTCTGGATGGCCTCCAGCACGGCCTCGACCATGTTGTCGCGCAACGCGATCTCGATCTTGATCTTGGGCAGCAGGCTGCTTTGATATTCGGCGCCGCGATAGATCTCGGTCTGGCCCTTCTGCCTGCCGAAGCCCTTGACCTCGCTGACCGTAAGCCCCTCGACCCCGACTTCGGTGAGCGCCTGGCGCACCTCGTCGAGCTTGAACGGCTTGATGATGGCGACAACAAGCTTCATATTTTCTCGTTCCCCTCCGTGACCCGACCGTTTCCTCGCGTTCCGCCCGCGCGACGTTCGCGGGGCCGCCCTTCCCCGGCGGCTCACGGCCCGGGCAGGAATTACAAGAAGCGTGCCGCGTTGTTGCCTTGCTAAGAGTTCGCGGATTCCCGCCGCTCTCCATGTTGCGGCGCGATAATTGCGGCCTAAAAAATCGGCAGATGAATGCTTATGCCCATAAAGAAAGCAGTCGGCCTTCGGGGCAACATGAAATAAGAGCTATTGCGAACGTCGGAATCGGGACGTTAGGATTTCACGGGCCTAAGGCGGGGGAGCGGCATGGGCGGCGCGCGATCGATCTGTTTGGCGACGATTCTGGCGGGCGGCGTGATCTTTGGCACCGGCGGCGCGGCCCGGGCGGCGGCGGCGGTCCTCGTCTGCACCAACCTGACGAGCGGAGCCAACTGGGAGCTCAAGGTGGATTACGAGCAGCGCCAGGTCGATTCATTCCCCGCCGAGATCAGCGAGCGCTGGATCAGCTGGCATGACACGCTCCATGGCGGCTATTACGATCTCGATCGCCGCTCGGGCGACCTCACCGCGCGCTTCGCCTCCTCGACGGGCGGCTATTTCCTCTATCACCGCTGCCGCGGCGCCTGAGCCGCGCGGCCTCGCCCTCGCACCGCGCCACGCAAAATAAAAAACCGGGGCGACAAGGGCGCCCCGGTCCAGTCGACCCATCGGGGAGAAGCTCAGCTCAGTCATGCCTCGCCGGCTCTAGGCCGCATGCGCGCGTTACCCGTCGCCGTCGAGACCATAATCGAGCAAAAAACATGCCACGCTTGCGCGCCGCTGCGGCAAGAACAAGGGCCGAAAGCAGGACATCGGCGCTCAAAAAAAGAGCAAAATCCGGGCAAAAGCCTACTACAACGGCAGAACTGATTTCGGGCTTGGCTAGAAATCGCGCTGCGGTGCAACAAATCTGCGAGCGAGCATATGGACAGCCGCCCTCCCGCGGTCGATCCTCTCCTCATGGAGAATGAGGCTTCCGAAGCGGAGCGGCTCGATTGCCGGGTCCTGGTGATCGGCGGCGGCATGGTCGGGATGAGCCTGGCGACGGCGCTGGCCGGGGCCGGCCTCAAGACGCTGCTGCTCGACAGCGCGCCGCTCGAGCAGCAGCAGGAGGCCGGCTTCGACGGGCGCAGCTCCGCCATCGCCTATGGCTCGGCGCGCGCGCTTGCCGGCATCGGCGTCTGGCCCGGCCTTGCCGAGGCGGCGGAGCCCATCCGCGAGATCCGCGTCTCCGACGGGCCGTCGCTGCTCTTCCTCCATTATCGGCATGAAGATCTCGGCGAGCATCCGCTCGGCTACATCGTCGAGAACCGCGATATACGCCGCGGCCTGCTCGCGCATGCGCGGACGCTTCCCGGCCTGACCATCCTTGCCCCCGCGCGGCTCGCCGCGCTGGAGCGCGACCGGCGCCGCGTCCGCGCGCGCCTCGCTTATGGGGGCGAGATCGCGGCCGAGCTCGTCGTCGCGGCCGACGGGCGCAATTCGCCGATCCGCGACGAGGCAGGCATCGCCGTTGCCGAATGGAGCTATCCGCAGACCGGCATCGTTTGCACGATTTCCCATGAGCGGCCGCATCGGGGCGTGGCGCATGAGCGCTTCCTGCCGGCGGGGCCGCTCGCCCTTTTGCCCATGCGCGGCACCCGCTCCTCGCCCCACCGCTCCTCCATTGTCTGGACCGAGCATCGCGCGCTGGCGCCCCGGCTCATGGCGCTCGATGAGGAGGGGTTCGCGGCGTCGCTCCAACGCCGCTTCGGCGATTGGCTCGGCCGCATCCGCCTCGAGGGGCCGCGCTGGAGCTATCCGCTCGCCTTTCTCCATGCCGAGCGCTATGTCGGCGAGCGCCTGGCGCTCGTCGGCGACGCGGCGCATGCCATCCATCCCATCGCCGGGCAGGGCCTCAATCTCGGCTTGCGCGACGTCGCGGCACTCGCCGAGATCCTCGTCGACGCGGCGCGGCTCGGGCTCGATCTCGGCCAGGCCGACCTGCTCGAGCGCTATCAGCGCCGGCGGCGCTTCGACAATGTCGTGCTGGCCCTCGCCACGGACGCGCTCAACCGGCTGTTCTCGAACGATGTGCCGCTGCTGCGGCTGGCGCGCGATCTCGGCCTCGCCGCGGTCAACGAGACGGCGCCCTTGCGCCGCTTCTTCATGCGTCACGCCATGGGGCTCGCCGGGCGGCCGCCGCGCCTCGTCCGCGAGGAGCGGCTCTAGGGGGGTGCGCGAGCTGTGTGGCCTCAAAGCGCTACATGGATCGCCGGCAAAGGACGCCGCCGGCTCTTCGCCCGCGCGTCTCGAATCTCATGACGCCATGTTGAACGCGGCGACTATTTCCTTGCCTTCGGATCGCGGCTCAGCCCGCGTGCCTCGAGCGCGGCGAGATAAGCCTTCCAGCGCGCCTCCCGCTCCCGGCCCAGCTCATAGAGATAGGACCAGCTATAGATGCCGGTATCGTGCAGATCGTCGAAGGCGATGCGGATGGCGTAATTGCCGACCGGCTCCAGCTTGAGGATGCCGACCTGGCGGCGGCCGGCGAGAATCTGCTTCTGCCCCGGCCCATGGCCCTGGACCTCCGCCGAGGGGCTCTCGACGCGCAGATACTCCGCCGGGTAGGCGAAGCTCGCGCCGTCGTCGAAATCGATCTCGAGCCGCTGCTCGGCCTGCTTGAGCCGGATCTCGACCGGCCAATGGCGGGTGCCGCCCTCGGTCGCGATGCGGCCGCCGGTCACGGCTTGGCTTCGTCGATGCGGCGCGCCTCGTCCACCAGCATGATCGGGATGCCGTCGCGGATGGGATAGGCGAGGCCCGCCTTCTCGCTGATGAGCTCGTTCGCCGCCGCGTCGTAGCGCAGCGGCCCCTTGCTCAGCGGGCAGACCAGGATCTCGAGCAGCTTGGGATCGATGCCGGATCGGTTCTCGGTCATGGGAGGTACCTACCAGAGCGCTTTCCATTCGAGCGGAACCGCAGCCCCCGTCACCCTACCCTCTCCCCCCAATTTGGGGGAGAGGGTCGCGTAGGGTTGGCAGGCGAGAGCCGAGCCTTACCCGGAGCTGGGTGAGGGGGGCGCATGCTTCAACTTGTTCAAATCACTATCTAGTGCCTCAGCTCGCCGCCATGGCCGAGCGAGGCCATGTCGAGGATGGCGATCATGGTGCGGCCGCGGGCGATGAGGTCGGGCGATTCGAGCAGCGCCTGCTTCTCGTTGGGCTGGAAGGGGCAGACCATGGCGAGGGTGCTCACCAGCCGCTCGTCGGAGGATTCCTCGATCGCCTTCCAGTCGGCCTTGATGGCCTGCGCCTTGAAATAGGCGCGCAGCGAATCGAGCAGGCGCCGGCGATCGATGGCGCCGTCGGGCGCCTCCTCGAGATCGGCGCGATAGGGCGCGAAATCCACCCGCACGCGGCGGTAGCCATGTTGCGGCTCCAGCTCTTCCGCGATGTCGAAGCGGCAAAGCCCCGAAAGCGTGACGAGATAGCGGCCGTCGTCGGTCTCGGCGAAGCTGGTGATGCGTCCGACGCAGCCGGTGCGGTAGACGGGGGGGTTCTGCACCTTCTCCTGTCCTTCGCGCGGCTGCACCATGCCGATCATGCGCTCGCTCTTGAGCGCGTCGCCGATCATGGCGAGATAGCGCGGCTCGAAGATGTTGAGCGGCAGCTTGCCCCCCGGCAGCAGCACGGTGCCGCTGAGGGGGAAGAGGGGCAGCGCTGCGGGAAACTGCCCGACCGGAGGATCGAACAGGCTGCGACTCATTTGAAGAGCAGCGACGAGAGCCGTCGCCGTCCCGATTGGGTCAGCGGGTTGGTGGGGCCGAGCGCCTCGAAGAGCTTGAGGAGCTGCTTGCGCGCCGCCTCCTCGTTCCAGGCGCGGTCGCGGCGCAGCAGCTCGAGCAGCTGCTCGATCGCCTCCTCCTGTTGCCCGGCGGCGTAAAGCGCATTGGCATAATCGAAGCGCGTCCGGTGGTCCGCGGGCTGGGCCTCGAGCTTGCGCTTGAGCTCGTCGACGGGGCCGCTCTCTTTGGCCTGCTCGGCGAGCTCGAGCGCCGAGCGCGCGGCGGCGAGCTCGGGCGCGCTCGCCTTGTCGGGCGGCACCGTCGCCAGCAGCTCCTTGGCGCGCGCCAGGTCGCCGCTCTTGAGATAGCAGCGCGCCAGGCCCGCTATCGCCGGCAGATTGTCGTTCTGATGCTGCAGCACCTGGCCGAAGATGGCGCTCGCCGTGCCGACGTCGCCCGCCTCGAGCAGCTTCTCCCCTTGCGCGACCGCCTCCGCGATGGCGGCGGCCTCCTCATCCACGCCGCCGTCCGCCAGAAGCCGCTTGGCGAACTCGCGCACCTGGCTCTCGGGCAGCGCGCCGACGAAGCCGTCGACCGGCCGCCCGCCGATGAAGGCGAACACCGCGGGGATCGACTGCACGCGGAGCTGCTGGGCGATCTGCGGGTTCTTGTCGATATCCACCTTGACGAGCTTGAGCTTGCCCTTGGCCTCGCGCACCACCTTCTCGAGAAGGGGCCCGAGCTGCTTGCAGGGGCCGCACCATTCCGCCCAGAGATCGAGGATCACGGGCACCGTCTTGGAGGCCTCGATCACGTCGGCGACGAAGGTCTTGATGCCGGAATCCTTGATCAGGCCGGCATCGCCGCCCGCGGCACTCGTTCTCTCGCCCATGATCGATTGCATTGCCCGTTCCTCTCGCCCGCCGCCTGTCGCCGGGACGGCTTTATCCCATCGAAAGCTTTCGCCAAACTAAATGGCGGCTTGCGGCCCCGCTGGCAAGCCCATTGCGACAAGGCGGCGGCCCCGCAAGCGGCATTATATCAACCCTCGAGATCGAGGATCAGCGGCTCATGCCCGGACGCGCGCAGGAAGAGCAGCAGATCCTGCGGCGCTATCGCCGTCGTCTGGGCATTGTCCAAAGGGTGATAGTTGAGCGGGTCATGCTCCAGCATCGCGCGGTCGAGCACGACCTGGACGCGACCTTCCCCGTCATTGACCACGCCGAAGGGCGTTACCGAGCCCGGCGTGACGCCGAGCGCCGCCATGAGGAGCTCGGGACCGGCGAAGGACAGCGTCTTCTTGGCGCCGAGCCTCTTGGCGAGAGCCTTGAGCGCGATGGCGCGATCCTCGAGCGCCACCACGAGCCAAAGTCGCCCGGCCTTGTCCTTGAGGAAGAGGCTCTTGCAATGGCCGCCCGGCAGGGCGCCGCGCAAGGCCTTGGCCTCCTCGACGGTGAAGACGGGCGGGTGGCGGTGGGTCTCGCTCCTGATGCCCAGCGCGGCGAGCCGTGCCAGAAGCGCCTCGGGCGTCGACTTCATGGCATGTAGCTACCGCGCGGTGCGGCCGGTCGGCAATGCCCTGTCCTTTGCCCGGTTCATTTGCAGAGCGGAACCGCGTGCGGATAGCCTTTCCCAAGGGGGCTGGCGGTGAAATAATAATCGTTGCCGTTGCAGCTGGGCTGCGGAGCGGCAGGAGCGCCAGGCGCCGCGGCGCCTTGGCTGCATGAGCCGAGCGCAAGCAGCAGGAGGATCGTCATGGTCTCACGCATGCTCGTCTCATGCATCTTGGCACCTCGGTTCTCGCTTATTCGAACGGACTCCTCTCATCTAATGCCGGATTCGCCGCGGGGCGCGCCGAATGCGCCATGATGGCGACGCGGCCGAAAGGGAGCATTCGCAACGACCATCGACAGGGGGAACGCAATGCGTGGAGATCGTAAAATTTTCGCGGCGGCAGGTTGGGGGGCCGGACTTGCAGCGCTGTCGCTTGCCTTGTCTTGCCATGGGGCCGTCGCGGCCGGGCCGTTCGACGGACAATGGAAGGGCGAGGCGCCGCCGACGAAAAAGGAGGCCTGTGTCCGCATGGACATCACCCTCACCGTCGCCGACAATATCGTGACGGGCCAAGGCGGCGGCTTGTCGACGAAATATGACATTTCGGGCAAGATCGCCCCCGACGGCTCGTTCCAGGGCATGTTGGGTCGGGAGGCGTTCGTGGGCAAATTCGCCGGCGGCAGCTTTGACGGCGTCTTCCATACCCCGATACAATATTGCCCCAAGCGGGAGGTGCATCTCGAGCGCGTCAAATAGAGCGCCTCGCGGCGAAACGGATCGGCGTCAACCTCAGCAGGGGGAATCGAATGCGCGCAAATCGCCAAGCTTCATCGAAGGCGGCCCAAGCCTCGTCGATGGCGAAATGGACAATCGCAGCATTGTCGCTCGGCTTCTGTTTCCATATGGCTCTCGCGGCCGGGCCGTTCGACGGACATTGGACGGGCGGTGCGCCCGGTCAAGCGAAGTCGAACTCCGATAAATGTACCACCTCGCTGGATGTCACGGTGACCGTCGCCGACGGCCTGGTTTCGGGCAACGCCCACGGCCTGGCGGACCATCCGATTTCCGGCAAGGTCGCGGCCGACGGGTCGTTCACCGGCACGCTCTCGGGCGGCGCGTTCACGGGGACCTTTACGGCGGACTCCTTCACCGGCAGCTTTCATACCGGGTACCAGGGTTGCATGATCCGCTCCGTCAACCTCCATCGCGGATAGATAATAGCGCCGCGGCAGCCGAAGCCGGAACGGCACGTCCGCCGTGCTTCATTTTGCCTGATATTGCCGGAGCATCGCCAGCGTGCGTTGCCAAGCGTCGGCCGCATCGGCGGCGCGAAATGAGTGGCCGGCGATATTGAAACCATGATTCGCATTCGGGTAGACGACCAGATCGAAGGGCAGCTTTAGCTCCCGCGCCGCCGCATCCATCGACCGCGCCGTCCCGGCCAGGCAGCAATTTCGATAATCGTCCTCTCCCCCGGCGAGGACCAGGATCGGGACTTTGAATTCGGCAACGAAATCCTGCATGTTCTTGATGGAGCTGGTCGCCGGATAATAGGCGACGACGGCGGAGACGAGTTCGGGCAGCCGCGTCGCATAGCTCAAAGCCCCGCCCCCGCCGAGCGAAAAGCCGACGACCTCGACCTTGCCGGGGAGCGCATTCGGCGATTGTTGCGCCCGCATTATCGTCGCCTTCAGGTAATCGCCGCCCGAGCCGTCCGGTTTGAGGACATCGTTGCCGTCGATAAGCATGGCAAGATAACCTTGCCGGGCGAGCTCGGAGGAATAGCCGCGATAACGGGTCGGCCCGGATTGGCCGGAAATGACGATGACGACCTGACCCTTTGCCGCGGATGGCGCAAAGATCGCCGGCGGCGCGCTCGCGGAGTCTGCCTTGGCGGCGACGTTCGCGACGGCCGGCAAAATCGCGCTCAAAGCGCAGAGCGCGAGGCGTAGCAGCATCTGACGGCTCCTCAGTTTCCGTAGACCGACATTCCGCTCGATAGCCCAGATGTAGCATTAGCCTATGGGTGGCCGGCCGCGTGTGCAAAGCCTCCCCGGCCTGACAATGGGCTTCGGGCCAAGCCGTCGGGCGGGGCGGATCGCCGCTTGCAAATGCCTCTTCGATCCTTATGATCGGCCCTCGCGAGCGCGGGAGTAGCTCAGGGGTAGAGCATCACGTTGCCAACGTGAGGGTCGAGGGTTCGAATCCCTTCTCCCGCTCCAATTTTATCAATGGCTTAATGGGTGATAGTCTTTGGATAAATGATCGACTATAGGGAAAAGAGCGATGATTCTTCTTTTTAGAGAAATTATGTTTTCTGACACGCCGCAATAAAATATCCGTTATGCCACTCACTCTCCTGATTTGCGGCCTTCGTTGCGATGTGAATCGTTTTGGGTCGTTTTGATCTCAATCGCGAACGGGAGATTGACGCCTGCTGCCTTTAGAGCGCTAATTGTTCCCGCGCGCACTTGTCCCCAATTCCAATCGTCGACTATTAGCACATAATCTCTCGCTAACGCGGGCTGCGCGAGAATAACCCCATCGTAATGATCCGTCTCCGTATGAGGTCCATCGAAAAAGTAAATGTTGAATGGCTCGCCAAGAGAAGAAAAATCGACTTGGCGAAAATCAGATTCACGAAACTTGAAATCGACATTAGCGCTAACCTTGAGTGATCTCTTTCACATGACCAAAGAAAGCATCCTTCGGACCACCGAACGCGGACCAATTATCAATACAGACAGCGGAAACCGTATTATGAAACATAGCTGCACAAGCGGTCGATCCCGCCCAGCTTCCAATTTCTAGATAACGGGGCGAAGTGATCGAGCCAATCAGATTATTTATAAATGAGCGGTATTTTCGACCGCTCATGCCCTGCATGCTCAGGATTGGTTCTGACAGTTTGGTATCTAGTGCCATCGCCTTTAAGAAAGCACGCCAGATCAAAAGAGCGTGCTCGCTTGCTTGAGGATTTCCGAACAACTTATAAGATGTTTCTTCCATTTCTCAATTTGACCTAGCGAATTCGCTGTCGCAGAGATTGGTCGAGGCCAATCTGCGCGGCGCATCGCTCGCGCCGTCTCGCGGGCCAAACTCGCCCTATACCGAAACCCCCTCCGAAAATCGCGTTTCCCGGTCGAGCATTCCTGCGCCTTTATCGTGCGTCGATTGCCTATTCCGAAAACACTCCCTCACGCTCGGTCGCCCTCTCCGTCGCCTGGCCGTCAGCGCGCAGTCTGTGCCTGGGTTTCCTTGATCGCGTCGATCACCGATTGCGGATCGGCCGGCCTCGCCATCGCATCGGCCTCCTGATCGACCCGGTTGCGGATGTTCGGATTATCCCGGCGCGACTCTTCCAGCAGCTGGATCACCTTGGTCGTCTTCTGCTCGCTCGAGAGGGCCAGCTCCAAAATGAGCTGCTCGCGATGTTGCGCAAGCTGGTCCTCGCGCCGCTGCGTGGCGAGGATCAGCACCACCATGTAAAGCGACAGCAAAGAAACCGCATCCTCCAACCATGAGAAGGGAGGCGGATCGATGGGGCGGTAGCCGAGCGCGACGGCGAGCAGATTGAAGCCGATCCAGCCGGCCACGGCGAGGGTCAGCGCGGCGATGAAGCGCGGGCGGCCCAAGAGGGCCGTCATGAAATCCACGGCGCGCTGAAGCGGCGTCGCGTTCTGGTGATGCTCGGCGTGAAGGCGCGAGACGAGCCGGATGGTCTCTTCGATATTGGGCGGCAGGATCGGCGCCGGGTCGTTGCTGTCGTTCACTTCATATCCTCGATTATGGGAGATGGGCGGGAAGGCGCCGCGATGGCCGCGACGATGGCGCATTCGCCCGCAAGGCGCATCCTAGTCCCAATCGGGCGGAGCCGCATTGTCGATGACGATCGGGAAAAGTCGCGGGACCGGACGTGCGGCCCTGCAGCATCCCGCGAGACTCCAGCCCGCTGCTTCGTAATCATGGTCACTGACAGAGCGGGCGCGGCGGCGTAGACTGGCAAAAATCAATGCGAAAGCCCGCGCGGTCGCGAAGCTCGGAGGGGTGATCGATGGCTGTGATGCATGTTCCCTCGCGGCGGGAAGCCCCAGGTTTTCTGCCGTCGTTTTCGCGCTTGCGCGGCACCCGCTTCGCGTCGGCGGTTTTGGTCGCGGCGAGCGCCTTGGCCATGTTCATGCTCGCAGGCAATCCCGCAGCCGCCGGGCATATCGGCGTAGGCGTCGGATTCGGCTTCGCGCCCTGTTGCGCGGCGCCCTATTACGCGGGGCCCGGCCCAGGCTATGACGAGCCGCCGCCAGGCTATGGCGGGCCGCCGCCGGGCTATGGCGGGCCGCCGCCGCCGGCCTATGGCGGGCCTCCCGGGCAACCGCCGCCTCCGCCGGGCCAGGCCGCGCAGCCGGCTCAGCCGTCGGGCGCGCCCGCGGGCCAAGCGGGACAGACCGTTCAGCCGGCCCCGCCTTCGGCTCAAGCGGGACAGACGGCGCAGCCGGCGAACTGCAAGCAGGGTCAATGGCGTCAACCCGACGGCAGCACGGTCAACGGCACGGCCTGCCAGCAGGCGGACGGGAGCTGGAAGATCCAGTGAGAAGGGCCGGCGGGCCTCGCGGCTGTTGCCGCCCGCGAAGTGCTCGCGTCAGGCCATGGCGCTGGCGATCGGGCCGCTGAGGGCAAGCCAGCGCAAGCCCACATCGCCCGCGGCCGTGAGGCGCGCCACCTCGGCGACGAAGCCGCCGCTGCGCATGTCGCCTTCGAGATAAAGCTTCCCCTTGATGCGGTCCTTGAAGCCGAAGGCGCCTTCGGGATGCTTGATGCGCCCGCCGCTCAACGACCAGTCGAGCGTGGTGAACTGGTTCGGGCCGACGACGAGGGTGAGATGCGGCACCGCGTAGCGGGGCTCGCGCCGCCGATCATGGGTGAAGGGGATGGCGCGCGCCCAGCCCTGGCGCCAGGGGTGGCGGAGAAGTCCGGTCATCGACATAGGAGCCTCCTTGCGACGGAGAGATCCGGGCCGGCGGCCGCGGCGGCCCTCGACTGCAATTTGCGAATTATCCGCCCGTAAAGCTTATCAAACGGTTAACGCCCGTTTCGACATTCTATAAAGCCGTGTTGCTAAGGCTTTGAAGCAGGCCGGCTTCGGCCTCGCCGCAATAATGAAAGAGCGCCTGCCCCGCGCTCAGCATGATTTTGGCACGAATCCGCTCGACCCCTCTTGAAGCGTGCCGCCCACGGGCCCACATGCCTCTGGCACTCGCCTGGGCACAGTGCTAATAACCTGCCTTGCGGGTCCCCATAAACAGATCGCACGAGGGAGTTCAGCGATGAAATTCAGACCGTTACATGACCGGGTGGTCGTGCGCCGCGTCGAGCAGGACGAGAAGACGGCGGGCGGCATCATCATTCCGGACACCGCGAAAGAGAAGCCGATGGAGGGCGAGGTGATCGCCGTCGGTCCGGGCGCGCGCTCGGAGGACGGCAAGCTGCACGCGCTCGACGTCAAGGCCGGCGACCGCATCCTGTTCGGCAAATGGTCGGGCACCGAGGTGAAGATCGACGGCGAGGAGCTCCTCATCATGAAGGAGGCGGACATCATGGGCGTGATCGAGCCCACCAGCAGGGCGAAGTCTAAGGCGGCCTAAGGAGGGCAAAATCATGGCAGCGAAAGATGTGAAATTTGCGGGCGACGCGCGTGCGCGCCTGCTCAAGGGCGTCGACATTCTTGCCGACGCGGTCAAGGTGACGCTCGGCCCCAAGGGCCGCAACGTCGTGCTCGACAAGTCGTTCGGCGCGCCGCGCATCTCCAAGGACGGCGTCACCGTCGCCAAGGAGATCGAGCTCGCCGACAAGTTCGAGAACATGGGCGCGCAGATGCTGCGCGAGGTCGCGAGCAAGACCTCCGACATCGCGGGCGACGGCACCACCACGGCGACCGTGCTGGCGCAGTCGATCGTGCGCGAGGGCGTGAAGGCGGTCACCGCCGGCATGAACCCGATGGACCTCAAGCGCGGCGTCGACATGGCGGTCGAGGCCGTCATCGAGGAAGTCAAGAAGCGCTCGAAGAAGGTCTCCGGCCATGCCGAGATCGCCCAGGTGGGCACCATCTCGGCCAACGGCGAGCGCGAGATCGGCGAGATGATCGCCCGCGCCATGGAGAAGGTGGGCAACGAGGGCGTGATCACGGTCGAGGAGGCGAAGTCGCTCTCCACCGAGCTCGAGGTGGTGGAAGGCATGCAGTTCGACCGCGGCTATCTCTCGCCCTATTTCGTCACCAACGCCGACAAGATGATCTGCGAGCTCGAGAACCCCTACATCCTGCTGCACGAGAAGAAGCTCTCGAACCTGCAGGCCATGTTGCCGGTGCTCGAGGCCGTGGTGCAGTCGGCCAAGCCGCTGCTCATCATCGCCGAGGACGTCGAGGGCGAGGCGCTTGCCACGCTCGTCGTCAACAAGCTGCGCGGCGGGCTCAAGGTCGCCGCCGTGAAGGCGCCCGGCTTCGGCGATCGCCGCAAGGCGATGCTCGAGGACATCGCGGTCTTGACCGCGGGCGAGGTGATCAGCGAGGAGCTCGGCATCAAGCTCGAGAACGTCACCCTGGCCCAGCTCGGCCGGGCCAAGAAGGTGGTGATCAACAAGGACGAGACCACCATCGTCGACGGCGCGGGCAAGAAATCCGACATCCAGGCGCGCTGCACGCAGATCCGCGCGCAGATCGAGGAGACCACGTCGGACTATGACCGCGAGAAGCTGCAGGAGCGGCTGGCGAAGCTCGCCGGCGGCGTGGCGGTGATCCGCGTCGGCGGCGCCACCGAGGTCGAGGTGAAGGAGCGCAAGGATCGCGTCGAGGACGCGATGCACGCGACCCGCGCCGCGGTCGAGGAGGGCGTCGTGGCGGGCGGCGGAGCAGCGCTGCTCTACGCCTCGAGGGCGCTCGGCAAGCTCCAGCCGGCGAACGAGGACCAGAAGCACGGCATCGAGATCATCAAGCGCGCGTTGCAGACGCCCGTGCGCCAGATCGCCGAGAACGCCGGCTCCGATGGCTCGGTCGTCGTCGGCAAGCTGCTCGACCACAAGGACAACAACTACGGCTTCGACGCCCAGCAGGGCATCTATGTCGACATGTTCAAGGCCGGCATCATCGACCCGACCAAGGTCGTGCGCACGGCGCTGCAGGACGCGGCGTCGATCGCGGGCCTCTTGATCACGACCGAGGCCATGGTCGCCGAGCGGCCCGAGAAGAAATCGGCTCCGCAGATGCCCGGCGGCGGCGGCATGGGCGACATGGACTTCTAAGCCCGAAGCCCATCGTCTCAAGCGACAGGTTGTGGGGCCGCTCCATCGGGGCGGCCCCGTTTCTTTTGCGGCGTGCGGACCTTGCGACGTTCTCCAGGTTCCAAGGCAACATCGCTCTACTCGATCGCCTCGCCATGCTCGACGGCGAAGACATGGGCGTAGAGATTGGCCCGCCACTGCTTGCCCTCTTGCGTGACGCGCAGATAGCGCAAGCCGTCGGCGATATAGGGCTTCACCACATTCCAGAAGAATGCGGGATAGGCGGCCTTGAGGTCGGCCGAGCTCCTATAGCCCAGTTTCGCCGCCATGCCAGTCTCTTGGAACTCGGCGAAGAGGGCCGGGATCTTGCGCAGGTAATCGATGTCGGCGAGCTGGCCCATGAGATCGGAGGCGCGCAGAAGCCCGGGATAGTCGCTCGTCTGGGCGTGGACCTCGTCTTGCGGCACGGGGAAGCGCGTATGCTCGATATTCGCCTCGATGACGGCGGTGTTGAAGCGGGCGAGCGTGCTCTTGCCGAAGCGCTCGCGCACGAAGAGCTTCGAGCGGTTGACGTGATGGGGGGTGAGCGAGACGTCGGTGGCGCCCGGCGGGAGGGTGACGGTCTCGCCTTCCAGATTGATGGCGAAGCGCCCGTTGCGGTCGCCCCGGCAGATGCCGCGCACATAGCCGATATCGTGGCAGAGCAGCGAGATGATGAAATGCAGCCAATCGTCGGGGGTGACGCCGCCCTCGCTGATATGCTTGCCGCGCAGCACCTCCTGGCCGAGGAGGGTGACCATGACCGTGTGGTTCACGTCGTGATAGGGCGCGTCGCTGTTGGCGATGTTCTCGAGCGCGAGCCGCCCGACGAACTCGATGATGCCCGGATAGCCCGGCTCGAGCAGCCCATAGATGCGCCGATAGGTCGTTTGCAGCTGCTCGACGAACCCGTCGATCACGAGCTGCGTCGGATTGAACATCGGCCCCTCCCCCGATCGCGATGGCGCGCGCGGGCGCGGCTCAGCCCGCCTCGCTCGTGAGCTCGAGATGGCGGGCGCGCGCCGCGCGCTCGATGGCGGCGGCGACGAGATTGTCGATCTCTAGGCGCTCGCGCACCAGCTCGAGGAGCCGCAGCTCCTCCTGCGACACCCCGCCGTCGGCCGCCATCACGTCGCAGGCCAGCGCATAGGCCGTCTCGCGCAATTCCGGCGGCAGCTCCTCCTTGATCGTGGCGAGGGCCTTGTCGAGACCATGCTCGTCGAGCAGCAGCTGGGCGCAGGCGCGCGCCACGCCGGGCAGGCGGTTATTGTCGAAATCCTTGAACACGGGCAGGAAGCTGACCATCTCGCCGATCGTGCGCAGCTCGGCGTCGCTCATGTTCTGGTCGGCCGCCGAGGCCAGCACCATCATGTAGATCAGCGCGTCGTGGTGATTGATCATTCTCTCTCCGATCTTCCGTTTTCCTTGCGCGGCGCGGCCGCTTCCTATCCCGGGCTCGAGGCGGCGCTCTCGCTTGCCCGCTGCCGGAGGAATTCCGGCGTGCGCGCGCGACGCAGCGCATCGAGAAGCGCGTTCGCCACCTCGAGGCGCTCGCCCGGCGTGAGGAAGGCGCCGACCACGAGCGAGCGGCCATGGGAGGCGAGGACGAGCTGGCTGTCATGCTCGGGCGGATCGTCCATCGAGACGCGCAGCCAATAGGGTTGGAAGCTCCAGCGCGCGCGGCGCCCGCCGGGACCGACGCGCTCCACCACGAGCCAGTCCTCGCTCAGCTGCAGGGTCTCGTAGAGGCGGGCCGAGCGGTAGCTCGCCTTGAAGGCCAGATAGAGCAGCAGCACATCGAGCCCGACGAAGCCCGAGACCGGCCAGGCGCCGTGGAGCGCGAAGAAGGCGCCGGAGACGAAGCTGATCCCCGCGATGAGCGACATGAGGATGGTGAAGCCCGCGATGCTCAGGCTGCGATGGGGCGTCAGCACCGCGTCGAAGAGGAGGTGCTGGCTTGCGCGCTCGGGCGGGGCAGGCGGCTCGGCCATCGCGCGCCAGCATAAAGCCTCTCTTTGCCGCGGGAAAGTGACTATCGGCGGAAATCCAGGCGGATCACGGATTTGACTTAATTGAGGAGGCCGCGCCGCCCTTCCGGCCGCACGGGCGCGGCGCTAAAGTCCCCGCGCCATGACCAAGGCCAAGATCGAGGAATTCTTGCGCCGCCTCGCCGAGCGGAACCCGAGGCCGCGCGGGGAGCTCGAGCATATCAATCCCTTCACCTTGCTGGTGGCTGTGGTGCTTTCGGCCCAGGCGACGGACGCCGGCGTCAACAAGGCGACAAAGACGCTGTTCAAGCTCGCCGACAGCCCGGCCAAGATGCTGGCGCTGGGCGAGGCGGGCTTGCGCGAGCATATCAAGACGATCGGGCTCTATAACAGCAAGGCCAAGCATATCATGGCGCTCTGCGCGATCCTGGTGCGCGAGCATGGCGGCGAGGTGCCGCACGACCGCGCAGCGCTCGAAGCCCTGCCCGGCGTCGGGCGCAAGACGGCGAACGTGGTGCTGAACGTGGCCTTCGGCGAGCCCACCATCGCCGTCGACACCCATATCTTCCGCGTCGCCAACCGCACGGGCCTGGCGCCGGGCAAGACGCCGCACGAGGTCGAGGCGGCGCTCATGCGCCGCGTGCCCGAGCGCTACCGCCTCAACGCCCATCATTGGCTCATCCTGCATGGGCGCTATGTCTGCAAGGCGCGCAAGCCGCTTTGCCCACTCTGCCCGGTGCGCGATCTCTGCGCCTACAAGGCCAAGACGAAGCCCGAACAGTTGAGCGCGGAAGATATCGCTGCAATCCCGTCGCCGCCTGCGGCGCGCGCGGCGGCGCGGCCGTCGCCGCGCGTCAGAACTTCTCGACCCAGGGCCTGACCTCGATCTCCCAACTCCAGGCGCTGCGCGGCTGGCGGATGATGTCGAGATAGCTTTGCGCGATGTCGTCGGGGTCGAGCAGACTGTCGGGGTTGTTGGCGGGGTCGGGGCGGGCGGCGCTGCGGATGCCGCCGTCGATCACGACATGGGCGACATGGATGCCCTGGGGGCTAAGCTCGCGCGCCATGCTCTGCGCGAGGCCGCGGAGGGCGAATTTGCCCATGGCGAAGGGCGCCGACTGGGCATAGCCCTTGATGCTGGCCGAGGCGCCAGTGAAAAGGATCGCGCCCCGCTTGCGCGGCAACATATGTCGCGCCGCCTGCTGGCCCACGAGGAAGCCGCCGAAGGCCGTCACGACGAGGCTGCGCCTGACCTCGGCCGGGTCGAGCTCGACGAGCGGTCCGCGTATGCGCGCGCTCGGATTGTAGACCACGATATCGAGCGCGCCGGTCTTCCCTTCCGCCTGGTCGAAGAGGCTCGCGACCTCTTCGGGCTTCGTCGCGTCGCAAGCGAAAGCAGCCGCCCCGGTCTCCTTGGCGAGCGGCCCGAGCTTTGCCGCATCGCGCGCGGCGAGCGCAAGCTTCACGCCCTCCTTGGCGAGGAGGCGCGCGAGCGAGGCGCTGAGGCCGCCGCCGACGCCCACGATCAGCGCCGTCTTGAAGCTCTGCTGCGCCATCCACCTGCCCTTTCGTTTCCGCCTCGTCTGGCCGCGCCGTGGTTCGGCCATTCCCCGAGTCGAGATTATGCCGGATACAATATCAGAGTGCGGACCTCGATGCTTTCGCGCGGCGGCGCGTCGGGCGGGCTTGTCGGATCGTCGAAGGCCGTATGGGCGGTGAAGCGCGCGCGGCCGTCCTCGGCGGAATCGTAGCATTTGAGCAGCAGCACCTCGTCCGCCGTCATGCGCGGCGCATAGAACCAGCGATGGCGCGGATTGAAGGCGGCGGAATAGGTCTCGCCCACCCGGTCGCGATAGACGAGGTCGGTCGGAATGAAGTCCTCGAGGGCGATGCTCGCGGCGTCGCAGACAGCGAGCGGCGATTCGAGCACGGGTCCGCCGATCGGCCGCCAGAGATTGACGATGGCGAAGCGGTTGGCGAGCGCGGCCGCGTCCTCGCCTCGGGCGGCCAGCTCGTCGCGCGCGCGCCGCGGCCCCGACGCCAGGGTGAAGTCGTTATGGGCGCGTTTCACCGGCTCCTTGATGCCGCGCTCCTTGCGCGCCGTCTGCGCGCCGCTGCGCAGATTGTGATCGAAGGCGATCACGCGCGCGGCGCCGGTCGCTTCCTGCATCGCCTGCTCGACTTCCGGGTAATAGACCGCCTTCACCTCGGCATCGTCGTAGAAATTCTTCACGGCGCTGGGCCGGCGCAGGAAGGCGAAGCCCTGCTCGTCCAGCGACAGATGCGTCGCCGCCGGCCGCAGGTCGCGGATCGCCACGACGCGCCGGTCGACCTCGCCATTGCGCTGCGGCTTGCCCGGCGGCGGCTCAAATGTGTAGGCGACCGAGCGCTCCTTCATCGGCGCCAGATAGTTCAGTCCCGCCGTCACCTGGGCGAGCTGCTCGTCCCACCGCACGTCCATCGCCGTTCTCCTTTCGCGCCGTGCGAGACGGCGCCCTTCAACGCAATGATATTCGCCGCGTTCGGCCCGTCGCCGCAGAGCTCCGCGGGGCCGCGGCCGGCATCGTTCGCCGCGCGCGGCGGCGAAACCGTCAGGCTTTCGAACCAGAGCATGTCCAGGGTCGGCATTTCCTTCCCGGGCGCGGACGCCCGCCTCCTGCCTTGTCCGTCACAAAGCTAATTCCGCGGCAAGCAGAGTCAACAAAAATGACATGTTGATTTCAGAAAAAACTACATATGAGACATGTTATTTCTAGGCTCGACAGGGCGGCGGCAGGATCGCGCCGAAATAGTCGCCTGGGAAGCCTTCAGTGCGCCGAAGTCGGGGTCAGCATCTGCGCCGAGGCGTTGGGCAGCCAACTGACGCAGGTGGGCGCGTGCACGAGCTCGGGTTTGTCGACGCGGACTTCCGCGTAGCTCACCCGGAAGGCGCCGTTATCCTGATAGAGGAAGACATGGAGCACGCAGCCGCTGCCGGCATATTGCCAAAGCTCCGCGCCGCTGTCGCGATAACGCAGGGCGGGGTCGCCTAAGGCCGCGCGCAGAGCAGGCGCGGTGAGGCCGGTGAGCGAGGCGAGCGCGGGCGGGCGGCCAGGCGTCGCCATCCCTTGCTGTTTCGAGTGGCCGGCGGCACCATCCGGCGGGAGCGCTTCGCTCCTGGTCGCGCCGTTCTCCGCCGTCGCCAGACCAGCATCGGCCTTGTCGTCGTCCGCCGTTAAGGCCATGCAGCCGCCCAACGCGACCGTCATCACGCCTAGCGCCAGCATTGCCAGCGAGCGGCTCCGCCGCAGCGTGCCTCTCACTTTCATCTCGCTTACCGTCCCCCAACTGCCCTGATTTATGCTTTTATCCACTGTTATTTCCGTTTTTATCCCTTGTTTATGGCAAACGCAATCGAGTCGTGGCGGTTTCCGCATGATTTTTGCCGGATTTCCGGAACTGCCACCATGGGCGCCAACCGACGGAAATAAAGAATTAACGATTGTCAGTTAACTGTAAGTTGGCAATTTGCCCCTCATCCTCCGGGCCGAGACGCCTGCGTGGGAGGGCACGATGATCTGTCAGCTAATGATTTGCCTGCTATGGGATTGCCGCGGTGCGACCATCATCGAATATGGCTTCACCGCCTCCCTCATCGCCATCGCCATGGAAATGGCCTTGTCCGCCTTGGGCAGCAAGATCGGCCAGGTCTTCAATAATGTCTCGAGCAATCTTTGACGCGGCGGCGCCGGCGGCCGAGCGCTAAATCCCCCCCAGCGCCGGCGAAAGGGCCGCAGCGGCATCGCCAGCCCTCCGAGCGCGCCGCCCAGACGGCCGGCACGCTGTCGGCAGGTCTTCAGCGCCGGCCAAACGCCCGGCGCCGGGTTGCGCCGCCGGCTCGTCAGGCGTCGGTGCCGACGTGCTGTGCCATGAGCTCGCGCTGCTCTTCGTTGGCGACCGGCATGGGCTGGGGCTGGCCTTCCGGCATCAGCTTGGCGAGACCGAGGCTGCGCACGTCGCCATTGACCTCGCCGCCTTCCTCGATCTCGATGCGGCCGTACCGCACCGTGCCGCTGATCTGGCCCGTGCTGCGGATCAGGAGCCGCTGGCGCACCGTGAGGTTGCCGTCGACGCGCCCCGAGATCGGCACTCTCGACTTCGGCCGAGCCCTTGAAGGTGCCGCCGTCGAGCACCTCGATGGTGCGGCAATCATTGAGCGCCGCCTCGACGCGGCCCTCGACCACCAGCCGCTCGCAGGCCGTGATCTGGCCGTTGAGCACGATGTCGCGGCCGACGATCAGCCGCTTCGCGTCCGGATTGAGCGTCGATGCCGCCTTCTCCGCGCGGCGCGGCACCCCCGGAATCTCCACGCCCCGGCGCGGTATTTCGGGGCGCAGCACCGCGGAGCCTATGGTGGTCGGCTGGGGCCGCACGGGAGTTGGCTTGGCAATGCCATCGACCCCGCTCGGTCGGGTGAACGCCTTCACGGACGGCGCCGGGCCCTCGCCCTGCCCCATGCTCTCGCCCTCGGGCTCGTTGCCCTTGCCGCCCTCATTGTCCTTGTTCCGTCTGAACATCAGCCTCGTCCTCTGTGCCGTCGCATGCCGCTCCGCCCGCTCGTTGGCGCTAGGCCCATCCGGCGGCGTTCGATGGGCGGGCAAGGTCCTGGAATAGATGAACCATGAGGGCCGTTGCGAATACCGGGGCGACCAGGTTCACCACCGGCACCGTTAACAGGAACGCGATGGCCACACCCGAGAGCAGCATCCGCGAAGGATGGGCCAGGCGCATGCGCCGGGCCTCCTCCGGAGCGATCCGCCGCAGGGCGACCAGCTCGAAATATTCCCGACTCAGAAGATAACCGTTCAAGCCATAGAAAAACAACAGATTTATTCCTGGCACGAAGAGATAGATCGGGATTGCCAAAAGATTGAGCGCGATGCTCGCGGCGGCGAAACGCAGGCCGGCGCGGACGAAGACGCCGAGGCGCTGCGGCGGCGGCGGGGCGAGCTCGGGATAGTGCTGCCGCTCGACGGCGCGCGCCACCGCCTCGAGATGGAAGCTCACCACCAGGCCGGAGAGTCCCGGGAAGAGCAGCCAGGCGAGCACCGCCGTCGCGAGATGGCCGAGCAAGATGACGGTCCAATGGAGCCAGGGCAGCGACGGGCCGAGCTCGACGAGCAGGATGCCGACCGCGATCCATAGCAGGGCAAAGATCAGCAGGGTGCCGAGCGCGGTCTTGACGAGCACGGCGCGGATGCGCGGATCGCCGAGCTGCGCGAAGGAGAGCGCGAAGGCGTTCAGCATGTCGCGGGCCGCGCGGCGTCGAGGCCGGCGCTTCTCCCGCGCGCGCGGCGCGCCCTCACGGCGACTCGCGCGGGCCGAAGATCGCGGTTCCCACGCGGACATGCGTGGCGCCGCAGCGGATCGCGAGCTCGAAATCCTCGCTCATGCCCATGCTGATGAAGGGCAGGCCCAGGCGGTGCGCCAGTGCCGCGAGGCGACCGAAGAAGGGCTCGGGCGGCGCGCCCAGCGGCGGGATGCACATGAGCCCGACGATGGGCAGCTTGTAGTCCTCGCGGCAGGCGGCGACGAAGGGCTCGACGTCGTCGGGCGCGAGCCCCGCCTTCTGCGGCTCGGCGCCGATATTGACCTCCACGAGGCAGGCGGGCCGGCGGCCCTGCGCGGCCATCTCGCGCGCGAGCGCCACGGCGAGCTTGCCGCGGTCGAGCGTATGGATGACGTCGAAGAGCGCCACCGCCTCGCGCACCTTGTTGGTCTGCAGCGGCCCGATGAGATGCAGCTCGAGGTCCGAGAACTCCGCCTTGAGGGCCGGCCACTTCGCCTTGGCCTCCTGCACGCGGTTCTCGCCGAAGACGCGGTGGCCCGCCTCGAGCGCGGGGCGGATGCGCGCCGCCGGATGGGTCTTGCCGACGGCGACGAGGGTGATGGCGCGGGGCGAGCGTCCAACCGCCTCAGCCGCGCGCCCGACCATCGACTTGACCCGCGCCAGATTGGCGCGCACATCGACCGACGCTTGCGAGGGCGCCGGGTTCACGGCGCTCACTTGCCTCGCGGGTCGAGCAGGAAGCTCTTCTCGATATAGGCCACGATCTCGGCCGCGCAGTCGCTGGCCGCTTGGCTGTTGGTGTCGACCACGAGCTCGGGCGCGTCGGGCGGGTCGTAGGGCGCGGAAACGCCGGTGAACTCCTTGATCTCGCCCGCGCGCGCGCGGCGGTAGAGGCCCTTCGGATCGCGCCGCTCGCAGACCGCGAGGTCGGCCTTGACGTAGACCTCGTGGAAGCGTCCGGGAGCGGCGGCGCGCGCCCGCTCGCGGTCGCTGCGGTAGGGCGAGATGAAGGCCGTGATGACGATAAAGCCCGCGTCGGCGAAGAGCGCCGCGAGCTCGCCCACGCGGCGGATGTTCTCGGCGCGGTCGTCGGCCGAGAAGCCGAGATTGCTGTTGAGGCCGCGCCGCACATTGTCGCCGTCGAGCACATAGACGTTGTAGCCCTTGGCGAAGAGACGCTGCTCGACCTCCATGGCGAGGGTGGATTTGCCGGCACCCGAAAGACCGGTGAGCCACAGCACGCCGCCGCGATGGCCGGCGCGGTTCTCGCGCAGCTCGTTGCTCACCCGATGCGCGACCGCGGTCAGATTGGTCGAGCGCACGGCGACGAGCTCGCGCTGGTCGGGATAGCCCTCCATGCTGATCACGCCGCCGCCCACGGGAAGATGATCCTCGACGAGCACGAAGCGGCCGGTGCGCGGATTCTCCGCATAGGGGTCGAGCGCCAGGAGGGCGCGCGTGCGCAGCACCACCTCCGCGATGCCGTGCCGCTCGACCTGGGCGGCCTCGGCCGTCGATAGGTCGGCGGGATCGATCACGCGCTCGATCGACTGCACCTCGACGGGCGCCGCCATGGTGTGGAGCTTGAGCAGATAGCGCTCGCCGAGCCTGAGCGGATGGTCGCCGAGCCAGAAAAGCCGCGCGCGGAACACGTTGGTCTCGATCGGCGGCCGCTCGGCATGGCTGATGACCTCGCCGCGCTCGATGAAGATCTGCTCCTCGAGCGTGATGCCGGTCGACTGCCCGGCATGGGCCTCGTGAATCGGCCCCGGCGCGTGCCAGGCCTCGATGGTCTTGACCACGGCCGTCTTGTTGGAGGGCGAGAAGAGCAGCCTGTCGCCCACCCTGATATGGCCGGTCTCGATGCGGCCGGCGATGATGCGCCGCTCGTCGAAGCGATAGACGTCCTGCACCGGCAGCCGGAGGGGCAGATCGCCGAGCGAGGGCTGCGGCCGCAACCCCTCCAGCGCCTGCAGAAGGGTCGGGCCGTCATACCAGCCCATTTCGTCGCCGCGGCGCGAGAGGTTCACGCCCGCGCGCGCCGCCACCGGCACGACGCGCGTCGGCGCGAGCCCGAGATTGGCGAGATAGCTCTTGAACTCGGCATCGATGGCGGCGAAGCGGCTCGCATCGTATCCCACCAGGTCCATCTTGTTGACGACGACGAGGATCTGGCGGATGCCGAGGAGCGAGAGAAGGAAGCCGTGCCGGCGCGACTGCTCGCGAATGCCCTCGGCGGCGTCGATGATGAGGATGGCGCCGTCGGCCGAGGCGGCGCCCGTCACCATGTTCTTGAGAAACTCGCGATGGCCGGGCGCGTCGAGCAGCATATAGTCGCGCGCGGGCGTCTTGAGGCGGATATGGCTTACGTCGATGGTGATGAGCTGGTCGCGCTCGGCCTGGAAGGCGTCGGTGACGAAGGCCCATTCGAACGGCATGCCGCGCCGGCGGCACATGGCCTCGACGGCCTCGATCTTGCCCTCGGGCAAGGTTCCCGTCTCGTGCAGCAGGCGCCCCACGAGCGTCGATTTGCCGTGATCGACATGGCCCACGACGACGAGGCTGATGGGCTCGGCCTTGGCGGCAAACGGCGCGGCGGCGTCGGACACGGCACCCGGCGGATTGGCAGCCGCAGCGCTCACCGGGCGGATGCGGGCGTTGTTGGCCATCACATGTAGCCGTCGGCGCGCAGCCGCTCGAAGGAATCCTCGGCCTCATGGTCCATCGCGCGCCCGCTGCGCTCGGCCACCCGCGTCTCCTCGAGCTCGGCGATGATGGCATCGAGGCTCGCCGCCTCGCTCGCGATCGGGCTGGTGATGTCCTGGTCGCCGAGCGAGCGGTAGCGCCGCCCGCCTTTGGCGAAATAGAGGTCCACCAGCGGAATGTTCTCGCGCTTGATATAGCGCCAGATGTCGATCTCGGTCCAATGCAGGAGGGGATGGATGCGCAGATGCGCGCCGGGCGGGATGTCGGTCAGGAACTGGTCCCAGAACTCGGGCGGCTGGTTGCGGAAATCCCAGCGCGAGCCGTCGCCGCGCAGGCTGAAGACGCGCTCCTTGGCGCGCGTCGCCTCCTCGTCCCGCCTGATGCCGGCGAAGAGCGCCTGGAAGCCATGCTCCTCGAGCGCCGCCTTGAGCCCGGCCGTCTTGCGCGCGGCCGAGCGCGCCGCGGGCGGCAGGCTCGGGTCGATCTCCTCGAGCGGCGGGCAGTCGCGCAGGACCAGATCGAGCTCCCATTCGCGCGCGAAGCGCTCGCGGAACGCGTACATCTCGGGGAACTTCTTGCCCGTGTCGATATGCAGCACGGGGAAGGGCACGCGGCCGAAGAAGGCCTTGCGGGCGAGCCAAATCATCACGTTGGAGTCCTTGCCGAGCGACCACAGCATGGCAAGGCGCCCGATGCGCGCGAAGGCCTCGCGGATAATGAAGACGCTCTGGCTTTCCAGAGCCTCGAGAGTTGTCATCGGACGTTCGGATCCGCCGGTTGTTGCGAAAAGCGGGGGCATTCCCTATCCCCAGCGGGGCCGGCTTGTAAAGCGTCGAGTTCGTCGCGGCCTCCGAGGCATCCGCGAGGGTCCCGGCCCCGGCTCTTGATCTGACGCGCCTTCCGGCTATGAATGACCGCCCGCGAACCGCTATGATGGGCCGCGAGGGGCGTCATCGGAGGCAAGGGAATTGAGCTGGATGTCAAGTCATGGGACCCGGCCGCATGGCGGTGCGGGGGTGCTGAGAATGTTGGCCGCGCTGCTGCTCGGCGTCGCCTTGGGCGGCTCGCTCGGCGGCTGCGACACGGTCGGCGGCACCTGGAACGCGCTCTTCAAGCCGAAGGCCATGCAAGGCCCGAAGGACGCCACGCCGGCCGAGGAGCCGCGCGAGCTCTCCAATATCGGAACCCAGGTGCAGACGCAGCCCAAGCTGCCGACCTTCGAGAACAACGTCGCCGCGCCGCGCCCGACGGGCGAGGGCATGACCGTCAACACCTATCTCTGGCATGCCGCGCTCGACACCGTCTCCTTCATGCCGCTGGTCTCGGCCGATTCCAATGGCGGCGTGATCATCACCGACTGGTACTCGCCGCCGGAGACTCCCAAGGAGCGCTTCAAGCTCAACGTCTATATCCTCGGTCGCGAGCTGCGCGCCGATTCGCTCCGCGTCTCGGTCTTCCGCCAGCGTGAGGTCGACGGGCAATGGCAGGAGGCCGCCGCCGACAAGCTGACGGGGATCGATCTCGAGGACACCATCCTTTCCCGCGCGCAGCGGCTGCGCAATCAGACGCTCGGGCAGTAGCCGGGGAACCCGCCCGGGGCCGGCGGCTCCGGCGCGGGAGCGAGCCGCGCGCGTAAGGCCCGCGGGCTCAGCATCGGGACCAGGGAATGTCGCGCTATAACCATAAGGAGAGCGAGGCGAGATGGCAGGCCGCTTGGGAGGCGGCGCGCGCCTTCGAATGCCGCGAGGAGCCGGGACGGGCGAAATATTACGTGCTGGAGATGTTTCCCTACCCTTCCGGCCGCATCCATATGGGCCATGTGCGTAACTACACCATGGGCGACGTCGTCGCTCGCTACAAGCGCGCGCGCGGCTTCAACGTGCTGCATCCGATGGGCTGGGACGCCTTCGGGCTCCCCGCCGAGAACGCCGCGATCGAGGCCAAGACCCATCCCAAGACCTGGACCTACGCCAACATCGCGCAGATGCGCGCGCAGCTCAAGCTGATGGGGCTGTCGCTCGACTGGAGCCGCGAGATCGCCACCTGCGATCCCTCCTATTACCGCCATGAGCAGAAGATTTTTCTCGATCTCTATGCGAGCGGCCTAGCCTATCGCAAGGAAGCTTGGGTCAATTGGGACCCGGTCGACCATACGGTGCTCGCCAACGAGCAGGTGATCGACGGGCGCGGCTGGCGCTCGGGCGCGCCCGTCGAGCGCCGCCGCCTGCCGCAATGGTTCTTCCGCATCACCGACTATGCCGAGCCGCTTCTGGAGGCGCTCGACCATCTGCCGCGCTGGCCCGACAAGGTACGTCTGATGCAGCAGCGCTGGATCGGACGCTCGATGGGCGCGCGCATCACCTTCAGGCTCGCAAGCGCGCGCGAGGGCGCGATCGAGGTCTATACCACCCGCCCCGACACGCTCTATGGCGCGAGCTTCGTCGCCCTCTCGGCCGACCATCCCTTGGCCGAAAAGCTCGCCGCCGCGAGCCCCGCCGCGCGCGCCTTCGTCGCGGAATGCCGCCATCTCGGCACCAGCGAGGCCGCCATCGAGGCGGCGGAGAAGAAGGGCTTCGATACCGGCCTCGAGGCGATTCACCCCCTCGTGCCGGGCTGGCGGCTGCCCGTCTTCATCGCCAATTTCGTGCTGATGGAATATGGCACCGGCGCCATCTTCGGCTGCCCGGCCCATGACCAGCGCGATCTCGATTTCGCGCGGCTTTACGGCCTCGCCGTCAAGCCGGTGGTGATCCCGCCGGGCGAGGAGCCGACGCAATACAGGATCGGCGACGAGGCCTATGTGGGCGACGGCCTCCTCGCCAATTCCGACTTCCTCGACGGGCTCGGCGTGGAGGCGGCCAAGGCGAGGGTCGTCGCCAGGCTGGAGGAGCTCGGTCTCGGGCGCGGCGAGATCAATTACCGCCTGCGCGATTGGGGCGTGTCGCGGCAGCGCTATTGGGGCTGCCCCGTCCCCATCATCAACTGCGCCTCATGCGGCCCGGTGCCGGTGCCGGAGAAGGATTTGCCCGTGACCCTGCCCGAGGATGCCAGCTTCGACCGCCCGGGCAATCCGCTCGACCATCACCCCACCTGGAAGCATGTGCCCTGCCCGCGTTGCGGCGAGCCCGCCTTGCGCGAGACCGACACTTTCGACACCTTCGTCGAATCCTCCTGGTATTTCGCCCGCTTCTGCTCGCCGCGCGCCGAGGGGCCCACGGACCGCGCCGCGGTCGATTACTGGCTGGCGGTCGATCAATATATCGGCGGCGTCGAACATGCCATCCTGCATCTCCTCTATGCGCGCTTCTATACGCGCGCCATGCGCCGCTTCGGCTATCTCGACATCGACGAGCCCTTCAGCGGGCTCTTCACCCAAGGCATGGTCTGCCACGAGACCTACCGCAGCGAGGACGGGCGCTGGCTCGCCCCCGCCGAGGTCGAGCGCGACGGGGCCGGCCGCATGGTCGAGCGCGCGACCGGCCGGCCGGTCGAGATCGGCCGCTCGGAGAAGATGAGCAAGTCGCGCAAGAACACCGTCGATCCCAGCGAGATCATCGAGAGCTACGGCGCCGACACGGCGCGCTGGTTCATGCTCTCGGACAGCCCGCCCGAGCGCGACATGGAATGGACGGCGGAAGGGGTCGAGGGCGCCTGGCGCTTCGTCAACCGGCTCTACCGGCGCGTGCTCGAGCAGCGCCAAGCGATGGCGCCCTCGGGCGCGGCCGCGCCCGAGGGGCTCGGCGAGGCTGCCATGGCGGCGCGCCGCGCCATCCACAAGACGGTCTTCGGCGTCACGCAGGATCTCGAGCAGTTCCGCTTCAACCGCGCGGTCGCGCGCGTGCATGAGCTGAGCAATCTCCTCGCCGACCTCGGCACGAGCGGAAGCGAAACGGCGTTCCTCCTGCGCGAGGGCTACGAGACGATCGTGCGGCTGATCGGACCGATGATGCCGCATCTCGCCGAGGAGCTGTGGCGCGCCCTCGGTCATAAGGAGATGCTGATCGACGTGCCCTGGCCCGAGCCCGATCCGCTGCTGCTGATCGACGACATGGTCACGGTCGCCGTCTCGGTGAACGGCAAGCTGCGCGGCACGCTCGAGCTGCCGCGCGACGCCGAGCAAGAGGCCGCCAAGCAGGCGGCGCTGGCGCTCCCCGCCGTGATGAAGGCGGTCGAAGGCAAGGCCGTGCGCCGCGTCGTGCTGGTGCCGAACCGCGTGATCAATCTGGTGTTGTAAAGGCCGGCAACGCATGCGGCGGGGTTGATGGACAAGATCACGACATGGCTGGAGGCGCTGGGCCTCTCCGAATATGCGCCGCGCTTTGTCGAGAACGACATCGACCTCACGATCCTCCGCGACCTCTCCGATCAGGACCTCAAGGAACTCGGCATTTCCTCGCTCGGCCACCGCCGCAAGCTGTTGCGGGCGATCGCCGAGCTTGGCGCGCCGCCCGCGGCGAGCGAGGCGCCCGCCTTGGTCAAGCCTGCGGCAGCGGCTCCGGTCGAGCGCGCCTATCCGGCCGGCGAGCGGCGCCATCTCACGGTGATGTTCTGCGATCTGGTCGGCTCGACCGCGATCGCCGGTCGCCTCGACGCCGAGGAATGGCGCGACATCGTCGCCGATTATCACCGCGCCGTCGCCGAGGCGGTCGGCCGCTTCGGCGGCCACGTCGCCAAGAATCTCGGCGACGGGGCGCTGGTCTATTTCGGCTATCCGCAAGCACAGGAGAACGATGCCGAACGCGCGGTACGCGCCGGACTTGCGATCGTCGAGGCGATCGCCGCGCAAAGCCGGGCCCTGGCGGCGCGCGGCGGGCCTGCACTCGCGGTACGCGTCGGCGTCCATGCCGGACCGGTGGTGATCGGCGAGGATGCAGAGCTGTACGGCGAGGTGCCGAACATCGCGGCCCGCGTTCAGGCGGCGGCCGAGCCGGGCATGCTCCTGATCACAGGCGACGTGCACCGGCTGGTGTCGGGGCTGTTCGTCGCGGGCGACCGGGGAACGCAGGCCCTCAAGGGCGTGACCGAGCCGGTTGCCCTCTTTCAGGTGACGCGGGCGAGCGGTGCCGGGCGGCGGCGCGTGGTCGGACGTATCGTCACGCCGCTGGTCGGACGCGAGGAGGAGCTGCGGCAGATCGAGAGCCGCTGGACGCGGACGCGCGCGGGCCAGGGGCAGCTCGTGCTGCTGGTGGGCGAGGCGGGCTTGGGCAAGTCCCGGCTCACCGAGGAGTTCCAGAGTCGCCTCGCCGACACGCCGCACACCTGGACGGAGTTCGCCTGCTCGCAGCTTTTGCAGAACACGTCCTTCCATCCCTTCGTCGAATTCGCCCGGCGGCGACTGGAAGAGCAGGAGCCGACGCCGGAAGGCTCGCGTGGCGGCGCTGGCCGCCTGGCATCGCGCGGTGGGGCTCGACCCCACTCAATCGGTACCGCTGGTGGCGCCACTCTTGGAGCTGCCGGTGCCGGCGGATTATGCGCCGCCGCCTTCGGCGCCCGAGGAGCGGCGGCGGAGGCTGATCGCGACCCTGGCCGGCTGGCTAATCGGCGGAGCGCGCACGCAAGCCATCCTGCTCCTGGTCGAGGATGTCCATTGGGCCGATCCCTCGACGCTCGATCTCTTGCGCGTCCTTGCCGAGCAGGGCGCGGCCGTGCCGCTCATGCTGCTCGTCACCAGCCGCCCCGAGTTCAGGGCGCCTTGGCCGCATCGCTCCCATCACACTTTGATCGCGCTGGCGCCGCTCGATCGGCAAGACGTGCTGCGCATGGTGACGGAGGTGGCGGCGCGTCACGCGCTGAGCACCGAGATGCGGGAGGCGCTGGTGAGCCGCACCGGCGGCGTGCCGCTTTTCATCGAGGAGGTGACCAGATTGCTGCTCGAGGGCGACGGGCATGGAGGGACGCAGCAAATTCCCTTGACCTTGCGGGCTTCGCTGACGGCGCGGCTCGACCGGCTGGGATCGGCCAAGGAGGTGGCGCAGATCGCCGCGGTGCTCGGGCGGGAATTCCCTTATCCCCTGATCCGGGCGGTCGCGGGGCTGAGCGACGGGACGCTGACGGTGGCGCTGGAACGGCTGGCCGAGGCTGACCTCATCCATGCCCAGGGCTTGCCGCCGGATTCCACCTACCGCTTCAAACATGCGTTGGTGCAGGACGCCGCCTACGAGAGCCTGCTGAAGACCCGGCGGCGCGAGCTGCATCGCGCGGCGGCCGGCGCATTGAGCGATGCGTTCAGGGCGATCGCCGAGGCGCAGCCGGAACTGCTTGCTTATCATCTGACCGAGGCGGGCGAGACCGAAGCCGCCGTCGCCGCTTGGCAACGTGCCGGCGAGGCCGCGCTTCGCCGCGCGGCCTATGTCGAGGCGGCCGAGCATCTTGGCAAGGCGGTCCGCCAGGCGGAGGGCCTACCCGACGGACCCGCCGAGCGCCTCAACCGGCTGAGGCTGCAGATTGCCTATGGTCAGGCGCTGATCTCGTCGCGCGGATATGGTGCGTTTGAGACGACGGCTGCCTTCGCCCGCGCCGCCGAGCTCGCGGCGGGCATCGAAGATGCCACCGAGCGCCTTGCGGCGCGTTACGGCCTGTGGGTCGGCAGCTATGTCCGCGGCGAGCCCGAATCGATCCGCACACTGTCGGCGGCCTTTTTGCGCGACGCCGAGCGCGAGTCCGATGCGCCGGAAATCCTGGTGGGGCATCGTATCGTCGGCACCAGTCATTGGCATGAAGGCGATTATATCGGCGCGCGGGAGCATCTCGAGCAGGCGCTTGCATCCTACGATGCCGGGCGGCATCGTCCCCTCGCCTTCCGCTTCGGCCAAGACGTCGGCGTCTCCAGCATGGCTTACCTCGCCATGACGCTCTGGCCGCTGGGCGAGATCGTGCGCGCCCGCCGCGTTGCCGAGGAAGCGCTAGCTTCTGCGCCAAGCACGGGACATCTCGCATCCGTTGCCTACGCGCTAAGCCACATGTGCGACTTGGAGCTGCTATGCCGCGATACGCGGCAGCTCATGGCTCATTCCGAATCCTTGGTCGCCATGAGCCGTGAGCATGGCTTGCCATTGTGGCTTGCCCACGGCAGCGTCGCGCTCGGCTATGCGCGTTGGCGGGCAGGCGGGCGGGAGGCCGGAGAAACGGCCATGCGCGTCGGTATCCAGATGTGCAAAGAGCAGGGAATAGGCTTGTACTTGCCGTTGTTTGAAGCAACGCATGCCGAGGTGGAAGCGGAAATGGGCCATGTCGAATCGGCTCTTGCGATCATCGACGACGCCGTCGCCGTGAGCGAGCGGACGGAGACAGCGTTGGGATGTGGCGGAGCTGCATCGGTACGCGGCGACATTCTGCTTCGCGCCGCGCGTCCCGACCATCGCACGCAGCCGAGGCCGACTTCGGCCGCGCCCTCGAGATCGCCCGCGGCCAGAAGACGCGGAGCTTCGAGCTGCGCGCGGCGCTGTCGCTCGCGCGGCTTTATCACGAGACCAAGCGCGACGCGGCCGCACGTGCCCTGCTCGTTCTTGCGCTCGAAGGCTTCGATGAAAGCGCCGAGCTTCCGGAAATCGGCGAAGCGACGCGGCTCCTTGCCGCGATGGCTTAGCCTCGCTATAGGCGTCCCATGAAAATCGCTCCGGCGCAGGCGGACGGCTTCGCCGCGCGGCCCGATCCGGCGCTGAACGCGGTGCTGGTCTATGGCCCCGACGCAGGCCTGGTGCGCGAGCGCGTCGACAAGCTCTGCCGCGCCGTCGCCGGCAGCCTCGACGATCCCTTCCGCTTCGTCGAGCTTGCCGGCAACGTTCTGCGCGACGATCCCGCGCGGCTTGCCGACGAGGCCGCCGCCATCGCCATGACGGGCGGGCGCCGGGCGCTGCGCGTGCTGAACGCGAGCGACGCGCTCGCCGGCATCTTCGCCGCCTTCCTCGATCATCCGCTGGGCGACGCGCTGGTGGTGGTCGATGGCGGCGATCTGCAAGCGCGCTCCAAGCTGCGCGCGCTCTTCGAGGGCGCCCAAAACGCCGCCGCCCTCCCCTGCTACGAGGACGACGCCCGCGGCCTCGAGGCGCTGGTGCGCAAGAGCTTGCGCGACGCCGGCTTGGGCGTGACGCCCGACGCGCTCGACTACCTGGTCGAGAATCTCGGCGGCGACCGCATGGTGACGCGCAGCGAGCTCGACAAGCTGGTGCTCTATATGGGCGCGGGCGCCAAGGAGGTTCGGCTCGAGGACGCGCGCGCTTGCGTCGGCGACAGCGCCGCCCAGACCATCGAGGATGCCGTGCTGGCCGCGGCCGACGGCGACCGCAAGGGCGTCGAGCGCGGTCTCGCGCGCGCCTTCGCCGAAGGGGAGAGCGCCGTCGCCGTGCTGCGCGTGGCGCAGCGCCATTTCCAGCGGCTCCATCTCGTCGCCGCGCAGATCGCCGCCGGCCAGCCCGTGGAGCGCGCGGTCGAGGGCTTGAAGCCGCGCCTCTTCTGGAAGGTGCGCGGGCGTTTCGTAAGCCAGCTAAGGATGTGGCCGGCCACCGGCGCGGCCACGGCGCTCGAGCGCCTCACCGCGGCCGAGATTTCCTGCAAGACCACCGGCATGCCCGACGAGGCGCTGGCGCTGCGCTGCTTGTTGGAGCTCGCCGGTTTTGCGGAGCGGCGGCGGACGAAGGCGTAGGCCGCAATGCTGTCTCGACGTCCGATTCAACGCCCAAACGGTCATCGCCGGCCCTCGTGCCGGCGATCCACGTCTTAATTGGCGCAGAGAGACGTGGATGCCCGGCACGTGAAATTTGCCCTCGGGCCGGTCAAAGGCCGGACCCGGGGGGCCGGGCATGACGATCAAGGAAACGAAATGACGGCTAACAATGATCAAACGGAGCGAAAACGTCTCGACCGTCGCGGTAGCCTGATCCTATAGCCCCTCGTTCTTCGGCTCGCGGCTCAGGCGCTCGATCAAATCCTCGAGCTGGTCGAGATTGTCGTAGCGCAGCACGAGCCTGCCGCGCCCGCCCTTGGCCTCGATCGCGACCTTGATTCCGAGGGCGAGGGAGAGATCGCGCTCCATGGCGAGCGTGTCGCTGTCCTTGGCGGGCTGCGCCCCGCCGCGCGCCGCGCGCGCGAAATCCCGGCCGGCGAGCTGCTCGGTCTGCCTCACATTGAGACGGCGGCGCACCACCTCCTTGGCGAGCCGCGCCGGATCGCGCGCGGTCAGCAGCGCGCGCGCATGGCCCGCCGTGAGGCTGCCGTCCTCGAGCAATGATTTGACCGGCGGCGGCAGATCGAGAAGCCGCATCATGTTGGCGACATGGCTGCGGCTCTTCCCCACCACGCGCGCGAGGTCCTCTTGCGTGTGGCTGAATTCCTTCATCAGCCGGCGATAGGCGTCGGCCTCCTCGAGCGGTCCCAGATCCTGCCGCTGCAGATTCTCGACCAGCGCCAGCTCCAGCGCCTGGCCGTCATTGAGCTCGCGCAGTATGACGGGCACCTCGTGCAGGGGCACGGCCTGCGCGGCGCGCCAGCGGCGCTCGCCCGCCACGATCTCGAAGGCGGCGGGATCGCCCGCCAGGCGGCGCACGAGGATGGGTTGGAGGATGCCTTGCGCGCGGATCGACTGGACGAGCGCGGCCATCTCCTCTTCGTCGAAATGGCGGCGCGGCTGGAAGCGCCCGGGGCGCAAGGCGCCGATCGGCAGATGGGTCGGCGTGCGCCCCGCCTCCGGCGCGGCATCGCCATCGGCTGCGCCGGGCACTTCCGGCCCGAGGAGCGAGGAGAGGCCGCGGCCGAGCCCGCGGCGCTTGGGGTCCTGCGGGCTCATGCCGCGACCCCGGCGCCCGACGGCGGCGTCAGGCCCTCGCGGCCCAACAGCTCGCGGGCGAGATGGAGATAGGCCTGCGAGCCGGCGCAACGCAGGTCGTAGACCAGCACCGGCTTGCCATGCGAGGGCGCCTCGGAGATGCGCACATTGCGCGGGATCACCGTGGCGTAGACCTTGGCGCCAAGATGCTCGCGAACATCGAGCGCGATTTGCTCGCTCAAGCTGTTGCGTTTGTCATACATGGTGAGCACCACGCCTTGCAGATCGAGGCGCGGATTGAAGCCGCGCTTCACCCGCTCGATCGTGCCGATGAGATGGCTCAGCCCTTCGAGCGCATAGAACTCGACCTGCAGCGGCACCAGCACCGCGTCTGCCGCGACAAGCGCGTTGAGCGTGAGGAGGCCAAGGGCGGGCGGGCAGTCGATCAGCACATAATGATAGCGATCGGGCGGCAGGGTCTTGAGCGCGTCCTTGAGCTGATATTCGCGATTCTCGGCCGCCACCAGCTCGAGCTCGGCCCCGGTCAGGTCGAGCGAGGCGGGAATGAGATCGAGGCTCGGGATCGCCGTCTCCACAATGGATTGGGCAATTGGCAGAGAATCCATCAATATGTTGTAGGAACTCACGCGGCGCCCTTCGCGCGCGACGCCTAAGCCCGTGCTCGCGTTGCCTTGCGGGTCGAAATCGATCAGCAACACGCGTTGGCCAACGGCGGCGAGCGCGGTGCCGAGATTGATCGCCGTGGTGGTCTTGCCGACGCCGCCTTTCTGATTGGCGATGGCGATGATACGCGGCGCCAGCGGCGCGGGGAGCTCAAGGCGCTCTTCGCTGATCTCTGACACGGGCAATTTCCCTCAGTCGAACGACGGTCCCGCCCGGATCCGCGATGCTGGGTAAGAGTTCGAGGCTCATCTTCCACCGATCGCGCGCTTGGGTCAATTCCTCTTCGAGGCGGCGGCCCTTGAGGAAGAGGCAGACGCCATCGGCGGCCAAAAGCGGCTCGGCATAGGCCAAGAGCCGGTCGAGCGGCGCGAGGGCGCGCGCAACGACGACCTCGAAGCGCGGCAGGCTCAGCGCTTCGATGCGTGCATGGTGGAGGGTCGCCGGCGCTTTTGTCGCGCGAATGACTTCGGCGAGGAAAGCGCATTTGCGGGCGTCGGATTCGACGAGATGCACGGCTCCTGCCCCCATGATGGCAAGAACAAGTCCCGGAAAGCCGGCCCCGCTGCCGAGATCGATGATTCGGGCAGGGTGTGTTTCGATCAGAGGGGCGAGCTGCGCCGAATCAAGGAAATGGCGTCGCCATAAGTCCTCGAGCGAGCTGCGAGATACGAGATTGATGCTGCTTTGCCAGCGCCGAAGCAGCCCGGCATAAATCTCGAGGCGCGCCAATGTTTCACGTGAAACATCGGTTCGGACGCGGAATTCCTCCGCGCTCACTAGCTCAGGCAAGCAGCCGCGCCTCCGCGGGGCGCTCCCTCTCGCGTCGTACATAACGCAATAGTGCCGTGAGCGCCGCCGGGGTGACGCCGGAAATCCGCGCGGCCTGGCCCAGGCTCCGCGGCCGGACCTGAGTCAGTTTTTGGCGGACCTCGGCCGAAAGACCGCCGACGGCGCCATAATCCAGCTCGGGCGGCAAAAACAGGGCCTCGTCGCGGCGGAAAGCCTGGATATCGGCCTCCTGGCGGCCGAGATAGCCCGCATAACGGGCGTCGATCTCGATTTGCCGAGCGATTTCGGGCGCGAATGGCTTCAGCTCGGGCCAGATCGAGCCCAACCGTGCCAGATCGACGCCCGGATAACGCAGCAAATCCGCGGCGCAACGCCAGGCGCCGTCCTGGTTGATCTCGAGGCCGGCGGCGCGCAAAGCGCTCGGGCCGCCGCCGAGATCGCGGACCAGCTTTCGCGCCGCGCCGAGGGCGGCGAGCTTGGCCTCGAAATGCTGGCGGCGCTTGCTGGAGACGCAGCCCAACGCGATCCCGCGCGGGGTCAAACGCTGATCGGCATTGTCGGCGCGTAGCAGCAGGCGATATTCCGCCCGCGAGGTAAACATCCTGTAGGGCTCGCTGACCCCGGATTCCACCAGATCATCGATGAGAACGCCGATATAGCCATCGGCGCGGTCGAAGATCGCAGGCTCACGGCACCCGGTGGCAAGCGCCGCGTTGAGGCCGGCGACGATCCCTTGCGCCGCCGCCTCCTCATAGCCGGTGGTGCCGTTGATCTGGCCGGCGAAGAAAAGCCGCTTGATCTTCCGCGTCTCCAGACTGGCATGAAGCTGGCGGGGATCGACGAAATCATATTCGATGGCATAGCCTGGCCGGGTGATCCGGGCGCGCTCCAACCCCGGAATGGCGGCGACAAGCCGGGCCTGCACTTCGCGCGGCAGCGAGGTGGAGATGCCGTTCGGATAGATGGTGAAGTCGTCAAGCCCTTCCGGCTCCAGGAAAATCTGGTGCCGCTCGCGCTCGGCGAACCGCACTACCTTGTCTTCGATCGAGGGGCAGTAGCGCGGACCCACGCCGCTGATCTGGCCCGAATAGAGTGGCGCGCGATGAAGATTGGCGCGGATTTCCGCATGAGCGGCGGGCGTGGTGTAGGTGATGCCGCAAAAGGTCTGGGGGGCTGCAATCCGCCCGGTCAGGAAGGAAAAGGCCGTCGGCGGATCGTCGCCCGCCTGGAGCTCGAGCCGGCCCCAATCGATGCTTCGCCCGTCGAGCCGGGGCGGCGTCCCCGTCTTGAGCCGGCCGAGGGCGAAGCCGAAGCGGGCCAAGGTGGCGGCGAGGCCGAGCGAGGGCGCCTCCCCCACGCGGCCAGCCGCGATCTGCTCCTGGCCGATATGGATCACGCCGCGGAGGAAGGTGCCGGTGGTCACGACCACCGCGCCTGCCCGGATTTCCTCGCCCTGCGCCGTCACCACGCCGGCGACGCAATCGCTTGAATCCAAAAGCAGATCCTCGACCGTCGCGGCGCGGAGCGCGAGATTCGCCTGCTCGGCCAGAATGGCCTGCATGGCCTGCTTGTAAAGCTTGCGGTCGGCCTGGGCGCGCGGGCCATGGACGGCAGGCCCCTTGCTGCGATTGAGCATGCGGAACTGAATGCCGGCCTGGTCGGCGGCGCGGCCCATCACCCCGTCGAGCGCGTCCACTTCGCGCACGAGCTGCCCCTTGGCCAGTCCGCCGATGGCGGGATTGCAGGACATTTCGCCGATCGTCTCGAGCTTATGGGTGAGCAGCAAGCTGCGCGCGCCGAGCCGCGCCGCGGCCGCGGCCGCCTCGCAGCCGGCATGGCCGCCGCCCACCACGATGACGTCGAATTTCGCAGCATCGAGCGACATGGGCGGCAATCTAGCCGGTTGTTTCACGTGAAACAATCGGGCCAAGGCTCCGTTACCGCACGAGGGCGCGAGCGCCCGCCATTCCGCCTGGCTTACGTAAAATAATTGTACCGGTCGCCATCATATTTCACCCAACGACCCAATTCCTTGCTGAATTGCCAGCAGCCATGCGTCATATGGTGAACGCCGGAGACGTCGAGATACTGAACCATCAGCCCCACGAATAGTTCGTTATTGTCCAAGGGGTTGGGTTTGAAAGTACCGTCCGCGATGGCGTTGTCCACCAGCGGAACCGTCTCGGGAATCGCGAGCCGCAGCTCGCCCGAGTCCTCGCCTGGGCCGATGATGGAGGGAATCTGCTCCTCGACGAGCGTCGTCTCGGGCTTCGGGCCGAAGGTGATGAGATGTTTTACCGTCTCGATAATCGCGGGCGTCCGCCCGTGATTGGGAAATTTCACCACTAAATGCGCGACACCGCAGGCCGGATTTGCCCCATATATAAAGGGGCTAACCGCTATAAACAGCCAGGGTCTTTCTCCCCTTACAATACTGTTCCCGATTTTTATCTGCTGTTTACCGATTTGAGCGAGGACCATCATAAAAATGGCAATAAAACACGCCGCGAGTGCTGTAATAAGCCCTTGGTTTCTGTTCGCGACATCGCCCGCGCAATCGGCATAGGCGCGGGCCGTCAGGCCGGCCCTCAGCACGGTGCCCATGACAGGGGATTGTCCCTCCAGCACTTCATAGCCGCCATGATTGCTATTATTCTTGATGCAATCGGCAAAGGGCTGCGACGTCGCCACCAACCACAGGGCAAACCCGGCCACGACGGCAGCGACAGGCCACGGCCAAAATCCTCTTGAGGCGTTCCTGGGCGCACGAAATGCCAACGATGACCCCCCGGCTCTTCGGGCAATCATGGCAAATCTTCGCGCCGAAGTCCTGCTAATTCCCACGCTGCCGGGCCACCTTTAGGGAACGATCCCCGCGAGCGCAGAAGTTTGTGCTTGGCCGCAGCGGACTCCGCGCGGCTCTTTTACTTCCCGATGCAGAATTCGCGGAAGATCAGATCGAGCAGATCCTCGACCTCGATTTTGCCGGTGATGCGGCCGAGCTCGCGGGTCGCGAGGCGCAGATCCTCGGCCACAAGCTCCGGCGCTGCGGCAGCTCCGGCCCTTTCGAGGGCCGCGACGCAGCGCTCCAGCGCCTCGCGGTGGCGCGCCCGCGTCAAGGCCGGAGCACCAGTGTTTTCAAGTACTTCCCGCGCAGCATGCTGCAGCATGGCGATGAACTCCGGCAGCCCCTCGCCGGTCTTGAGGGAGAGGCCCGCGACGGGTTTCCCACGCAGCCTCCATGGTTTCGCCGGGCGGCGCAGATCGAGCTTGTTCAAAACCAGAAGACTAGTCGAATCAATCAATTCCCCGATATCCGGCGGCAGCGCCGGCCAGCTTGCGGCGTCCAGCATGAGAAGCCGCAGATCGGCCTCGCGGCCCCGCGCCCGGGCGCGCCGCACCCCCTCGCTTTCGATGGCGTCGCCGCTTTCCCGCAAACCCGCCGTGTCCGCGACGATCAATGGATAGCCGCCCAGATCGAGATGCACTTCGATAACATCGCGCGTCGTCCCGGCAATCTCGGAGACGATGGCCGCGTCGCGCCGCGCGAGCCGGTTCAAGAGGCTCGATTTGCCCACATTGGGCGCGCCGAGAATGGCAACATGGAAACCCTCGCGAAGCCGCTCGCCACGCCTGTTGTCATCCAGATATTGTGAAATCTCGGAAGCCATCTCCAAGATTTCGCGTTTTAATATGCCGAGGGACAGCTCGCCCTCCGTCTCCTCGGGGAAGTCGATCGCGGCCTCCTGGTGCGCCAAGGCGCGCAACAGCCGCGCCCGCCAGCTCTCATAGAGCCGCCCGAGCTCGCCTTGCATCTGGCGCAGGGCTTGGCGCCGCTGCGCCTCGGTCTCGGCCTCGACGAGGTCGGCAAGGCCTTCCACGGCGGTCAGATCGAGCTTGCCATTGGCGAAGGCGCGTCGGGTGAATTCGCCCGGCTGGGCCAGCCTGAGGCCGGGAAGCTTGCTCAAGGCTGTGAGCAGCGCCGCCACCGTCGCCCGCCCGCCATGGATCTGCAGCTCGGCCAGGTCCTCGCCGGTCTCGCTGCGCGGCGCAGGGAACCAGAGCACCAGCCCCTCGTCGATCGCGTCCCCGGTCTCGGGGTCTCGGAGCCGCCTCAGCATCGCTTGGCGCGGCGGCGGCAAAGGGCGCCCCGTCAAGCGCTCGAGGGCCGTGCGGGCGCCCGGCCCGCTCACCCGGACGATGGCGATCGCCGCCCGCCCCGGCGCCGAGGAGAGCGCGTAAATCGTGTGTCCGTCGGCCACGGCGGCGGGCTCCCGCGAAAACGGCCTATGCGCGCATCGCGAGCGTTTTTATTTTGTCTTGCGCTCGGCTTTGCCGGCGCCCCCGAGCTGCGACCAGAACAGCTTCTGCATCTGCTCCCAGCCCTCCATCCCCACGGGCATCCACATTTTGAGCATGGCCTCGGGGTCCATCGCCGAGAGCGCGTGGCGCATGCGCTCCTCCGTCTCCTTGAGCAGCGCCTTCTGCAGGGGCGCCACGTCGGGAAGGCCGAGGAAGGCGCGTGCCTCCTCCGGCGTGCAATCCACATTGATGCTGACCTTCATCGCATGTCCCCTCGCTATGCGGGTTGCGCGCCTGGCGCCGGCATCCCACAATCAACAGGTTACGACGCCGCCCCCGGGCCGGCAAATGCCGCGCGCATCAGGAGCCTCATGACGCAGAATCTGCTCGCACGCGAGACCAGCCCCTATCTGCTGCAGCATCGCGACAACCCGGTGCATTGGCGACCCTGGGGCGAGGCCACCCTGGCCGAGGCCGCGCGGCTCGACCGTCCCATCCTGCTCTCGATCGGCTATGCCGCCTGCCATTGGTGCCATGTCATGGCGCATGAGAGCTTCGAGAACGCCGAGACGGCCGCGGTGATGAACGAGCTCTTCGTCAACATCAAGGTCGATCGCGAGGAGCGGCCGGACATCGACCAGATCTACCAATATGCGCTGGCGCTGACGGGCGAGCATGGCGGCTGGCCGCTCACCATGTTCTGCACGCCCAAGGGCGAGCCCTTCTGGGGCGGCACCTATTTCCCGCCCGAGCCGCGTTACGGCCGTCCCGGCTTCCGCGACGTGCTGCGCCGCGTGGCCGAGATCTATGCGCAGGAGAAGGAGACCGTCACGCACAATGTCGACGCGCTCCGCCAGGGCCTCGCGCGGCTGAGCCAGAACGCCCCCGGCGCGGCGGCCACCCTCGCCGATATCGACCGGGCCGCCGAGCAGTTCCTCCGTCTCGTGGACATGCAGGAGGGCGGTATCGGTCCCGCGCCAAAATTCCCCCAAGCCCCCATCCTCAAGCTGCTTTGGCGCGCCTATAGGCGAAACCGCAAGCCGCCCTTCCGCGACGCCGTGCTCGTCGCCCTCGCTTGCATGAGCCAAGGCGGCATCTACGATCATCTCGGCGGCGGCTTCGCGCGCTATTCGACCGACGCGCGATGGCTGGTGCCGCATTTCGAGAAGATGCTTTACGACAACGCGCAGCTCCTCGAGCTCCTGTGCGACGCCTGGCTCGAGACGCGCAACCCGCTCTTCGCCGCGCGCGCCGAGGAGACGGTCGGCTGGCTCTTGCGCGAGATGGTGGCGGAGGGCGGCGGCTTCGCAGCGACGCAGGATGCCGACAGCGAAGGCGAGGAGGGCAAGTTCTTCGTCTGGAGCGCTGCCGAGATCGACGCGCTGCTCGGCGCCGAGGCCGAACTCTTCAAGGCCGCCTATCATGTGAGCGCAGAGGGCAATTGGGAAGGCCGCAATATCCTGAACCGCATCGGCAGCGACGGCCTCGCCGAGCCCGCGGCCGAAGCGCGGCTCGCGCGCGCCCGCGCCATCCTCTGGCAGGCGCGCGAGAAACGGGTCAAGCCGGGCTGGGACGACAAGGTGCTCGCCGACTGGAACGGACTCACGATCGCGGCGCTCGCGCAAGCAGCGCTCGTCTTCGACAAGCCCGAATGGCTCGAGGCCGCCAAGCGCGCCTTCGCCTTCGTGCGCGACCACATGACGCGCGCCGGGCGCATCCATCACAGCTATCGCCACGGCAAGCTCAAGCATATGGGTTCGCTCGACGACCATGCCGCGATGATCAACGCGGCCCTCATGCTGCAGGAGGCGACGGGCGAGGCGGCCTATCTCGCCGCGGCCGATAGCTGGCGCGAGACCCTCGACAAGCATTATTGGGACGGGGCCGCCGGCGGCTATTTCTTCACCGCCGACGACGTGACCGACGTCATCACGCGCGCCAAGACCGCCACCGACAACGCCACGCCGTCGGGCAACGCCATGATGGTCGCTGCACTCGCCCGGCTCCATTACGCGACTGGCAAGGACTCCTACCGGCAACGCGCCGAGGCGATCCTCGGCGCCTTCTCGGGCGCGTTGCAGCAAAACATTTTCGGCCTCGCCACCTTGCTCAACGGGGCGGAGCTGCTCCAGCGCCCGCTGCAGCTGGTGCTGGTGGGCGATCCCGCGAGCGCGGCCTTCGCCGCGCTCCGCCGCTCGGCCTATGCCGTCTCGCAGCCCAACCGCATCCTTGAGATGGTGGCGCCGGGAGCGGTTCTGCCGGAAGGCCATCCCGCGCGCGGCAAGCTCGCCCCGGCCGGTCGCGCGGCCGCCTATGTCTGCGTCGGCCGGACCTGCTCGCTGCCGATCACCACCGCCGAAGGTCTCGCGGCGGCGCTCGGCGCGGCGTAGGGCGCCCGTGACAAGCCCCGGCCGGCGCGATAATCTCCGCCGCTGATCGACAACAAAGGCGAGGGGAGGGATGCCCGAAATCACGATCTCGGCCACCGATGGCGGCAAATTCGCCGCCTACCTCGCCAAGCCCGACTCCGGCAAGGGGCCCGGCATCCTGGTCTGCCAGGAGATTTTCGGCATCAACAAGGTGATGCGCGACGTCTGCGACGGCCTCGCGGCGCGCGGCTATCTCGCCCTCTGCCCCGACCTTTTCTGGCGGCAAAAACCGGGCATCCAGCTCGACGACCGCAAGGAGGCAGACATGCAGAAGGCCTTTGGGCTCTACCAGGGCTTCGACGAGGCCAAGGGCGTCGCCGACTTGAAAGCGGCGCTCGCCGCGCTGCGCGGCCTGCCCGGCTGCGGCGCCAAAGTGGCCGATATCGGCTACTGCCTCGGCGGCAAGCTCGCCTATCTCATGGCGACGCGCAGCGACGCCGATTGCAGCGTCGGCTATTACGGCGTCGGCATCGAAAAGGCGCTCGACGAGGCGAAACAGATCAAGAAGCCGCTCATGCTCCATATCGCCGAGAAGGACGCTTACTGCCCGTCCGAGGCGCAGGCCAAGATCAAGTCCGCGCTCGCCGGCAATTCTCATGTCGTGGTCCACAGCTATCCCGGCACCGAACATGCCTTCGCTCGCGTTGGCGGCGGGCATTACGACAAGGCGGCGGCCGATCTCGCCAACCAGCGCAGCGCCGATTTCCTCAAGAAACATCTCGCATAGCCGGAGGACGACGATCATGGTCAAGGCAATCCAGATCTCGGCGCCCGGCGGGCCCGAGGTCTTGCGTTGGATCGATGTGGCGCTGCCCAAGCCCGGGCCGGGCCAGGTCCTGCTGCGCAACAAGGCCGTGGGCCTCAATTACATCGACGTCTATTACCGCGCCGGCACCTACAAGCTGCCCGGCTACCCTTCCGCAATCGGGCTCGAGGGCGCCGGGGTCATCGAGGCGGTCGGGCCGGGGGTGAGGGAGTTCAAGCCGGGTGACAGGGTGGCCTATTGCCAGGGTCCGCTCGGCGCCTATGCCGAGGCGCGCGTGATGCCGGCCGACAAGCTCGTGGCGCTGCCCAAACGCATCGATTTCAAGACCGCCGCCGCCGTCATGCTCAAGGGCATGACCACGCAATATCTGCTGCGCCGCACCTACCGGGTGAAGAAGGGCGACACCATCCTCATCCATGCCGCGGCGGGGGGCGTCGGGCTGCTCGCCTGCCAATGGGCCAGGCATCTCGGCGCGACCGTGATCGGCACCGTCGGCTCGGAGGCGAAAGCCAAGCTCGCCAAGGCCCATGGCTGCAAATATCCCATCATCTCGGGGCGCGACGATCTCGTTAAGCGCGTCAAGGAGATCACGGGAGGCGAAGGCGTGCCCGTGGTTTATGATTCGATCGGCAAGGACAGTTTTTCGACCTCGCTCGACTGCCTGCGCCCCCTCGGCCTCATGGTGCTGTTCGGCCAGAGCTCGGGACCGGTGCCGCCGATGGATCTCGGCCTGCTCGCGGCCAAGGGCTCGCTCTACATCACGCGGCCCTCGCTGATGACCTATGTGGCGAAGCGCAAGGACCTGGTGGCGACGGCGCGCGAGCTTTTCCAGATGATCGAGAGCAAGGCGCTCAAGGTGCGTGTCAACCAGACCTATCCGCTGCTCGAGGCGGCCAAGGCCCATGCCGACCTCGAGGCGCGCAAGACCACCGGCGCGACTCTGCTCTTGCCCTGACCCGGGCGAATTCGAGGCTTCCCGCGAAAATTGACTTTTGTCACTCTTTACCGGCAACAACTTGGCATAAGAACAGCCCTGTGCTACCATAAGCTGTAGCCGGCGCCACTGCCTTGGACAGGCGGATGAATTTCGCACTACCGGCGGCGACCGATACGGACCTTCCCGCGATCACCGTCGCCGCGCCAAGCAAATACCAGCCCTCCCAGCTCATGGCGGCCCATGAGCGAATCTTCGCCTGCTGCGACGTCGGCGCCGCGAGCGTGACCGAGCTGATCGCCAACGCGCATTTCCTCGCGACGCTCGCGCTCGGCGGCGAGATCGTCGCCGTCGGCGTCGTCGCGCGGCCGCGCGCTAGCGATCTCGCGAGGGTCAAGGAGCGGAGCGGCTTCGACGTAACCGGCTTCGAGGGCGAGCTCGCCCATGTCTGCGTGGCGAAGGAATATCGCCGGAAGGGCTTTGGCGAAGCCGTCACCCGCGCGCTCCGCGAGCGCTACAGCGAGCCGCTCTTCGCGACGACAAGCGAGCTCAACCGCCCCATGCAGGCGATATTGACGCGGCACCGCTTCAAGGCGCGCGGCACGAGCTGGCCGTCGCCACGACGCGACCCGCTCAACCTCGTTCTCTGGGTGCGCTCGCTGCCTTGAGACGAATTGACAATCGTCTGCCAGTTCGTCATTCCGGACACGCAAATCCTTGTGAAACAGGGATTTGCAAGCCGGAATCCACGGCCAAGCGAGCGCCGGCGGCGCGACGGATTCCGGAATGACGGTGAACTGAAAGTCGATCGGACCCGGGACCTAACCCGATTGCGGCGATTGCGCGCCCGCGCGGGCTATTGATTTATCGCCGAGAAGAACTCGGCATTCGTCTTGGTGTGGCGCAGCTTGTCGAGCAGGAACTCCATCGCGTCGTTCATGCCCATCGGCATGAGAATGCGCCGCAGCACCCACATCTTCGCCAGTACGTCGCGATCGACCAGGAGCTCCTCCTTGCGCGTGCCGGAGCGGGTGATGTCGATGGTCGGGAAGACACGCTTGTCGGAGAGCTTGCGGTCGAGGATGATCTCGGAATTGCCCGTGCCCTTGAACTCTTCGAAGATCACCTCGTCCATGCGCGAGCCGGTGTCGATGAGCGCGGTCGCGATGATGGTGAGCGAGCCGCCCTCCTCGATATTGCGCGCGGCGCCGAAGAAGCGCTTCGGGCGCTGCAGCGCGTTGGCGTCGACGCCGCCCGTCAGCACCTTGCCCGAGGAGGGCACCACGGTGTTGTAGGCGCGCGCGAGGCGCGTGATCGAGTCCAACAGGATCACCACGTCGCGCTTGTATTCGACCAGACGCTTCGCCTTCTCGATCACCATCTCGGCGACCTGCACATGGCGCGCCGCCGGCTCGTCGAAGGTCGAGCTGATCACCTCGCCCTTGACCGAGCGCTGCATGTCGGTCACCTCCTCCGGCCGCTCGTCGATGAGCAGCACGATGAGATAGACCTCGGGATGGTTGGAGGCGATCGAATGCGCGATGTTCTGCAGCATCACCGTCTTGCCGGTGCGCGGCGGCGCCACGATCAGCCCGCGTTGGCCCTTGCCGAGCGGACAGATGAGATCGATCACGCGCGACGTGTAGTCGCGGCGCTGCGAATCGCGCGATTCCGTTTCCTTGGACGCGGAGGCGCGCTGGCCGCGCGTCACCGGCCCGCCTTGCGTCGTCGGCAGGGGCTCGCCCGATTCGATCTCGAGGGTGAAGCGCTTGTCGGGATAGAGCGGCGTCAGATTGTCGAAATTGATGCGGTGGCGGACCTTGTCGGGATGCTCGAAATTGATCTCGTTGACCTTGAGGAGCGCGAAATAGCGCTCGCCGTCCTTGGGCGAGCGGATCTCGCCTTGCACCGTGTCGCCGGTGCGCAAGCCGAAGCGCCGCACCTGGCTCGGCGAGACGTAGATATCGTCGGGCCCCGGCAGATAATTGGCCTCCGGCGCGCGCAGGAAGCCGAAGCCGTCCTGCAGCACCTCGAGCACGCCGTCGCCGTAGATCGAGACGCTCTGCTCGGCGAGCCGCTTGAGAATGGCGAACATGAGCTCCTGCTTGCGCAAGTTGCTCGCGTTCTCCACCTCGAGATTCTCGGCATAGGCCAGAAGATCGGCCGGGGATTTGGACTTGAGCTCTTGGAGATTTATTCCGCTCATGCCGCGCCTGCTTCGCGCTGATTGTGGTGATGGGAAAAGGGTCAGACCCGATCTCGGTCTAGGCGAACAGGCCTGCCCGGAAGTCCGGCAGGTCCAAATTCTATGATCGCGGAAAGACGCAGGTCTGAAGCGCTGAAGGATACATCTGATAGATTGCTCAAACCCACCCCGCCGTCAAGGGAAATGCAGCATTAATTTTTGCGCCGACGCGGAGCGTCCCTGGCGATTATTGCCGCCGATTGCCGCGTTTCTTAACCATCCGGGGCCCGGCGCGTTCGCCTCGCTACCGATTGGTCACAGGCGCAAGCTCAGAACGGCTTCACGATCACCAGGATGACGATGGCGATCATGGCAAGGGTCGGCAGCTCGTTCATGAAACGATAGAAGCGGCGGCTGTGGCGGTTGGCACCCGCGGCGAAGCCCTTGCGCCACCGCCCCATCGCGTGATGCGCGCCCGTCAGCAACCCGACAAGCGCGAGCTTCGCGTAGATCCAGCCCGACGACCAGAGCGCCGCGCCATCCATCAGCGCGAGTGCGATCCCGAAAAGATACGTCGCGACCATCGCCGGATGCATGATGATATGCAAAAGCCGCCGCTCCATCAGCTGGAAGCGCTTGTCTTCCGTCGTGCCGGGCTGCAGCTCGCAGTGGTAGACGAAGAGCCGCGGCAGATAAAGCAGCCCCGCCATCCAAGCGATGACGACAATCACATGGAAGGACTTGATCCAGGGATAGAGCACGCCCACCCAGCTCACCCCGCTTCTCCCGCCATGGCGCAGCGGCCGCAAGCCGCCGGGCAGATGCGCCCGCCTTCGCTCGAGCCCACGCCCGGCCCTTGCGCGAGGGCATTGCGCGCGATCCGCGCCAGGCCCGCGATGAAGGGCGCCGCCACCGAGACGGTCGGCACCCGGATATAGGCCGGCACGCCGGCGCGCGCCGCCAAAGCGCCGTAATCCATGTCGAGCTCGACCAGCGTCTCGGAATGCTCGGAGACGAAGGCGACGGGCACCACGACCAGCGCCAGCCCCTCGCGTCCGGCTTCCTCGATCGAGGCGTCGGTCGGCGGCCCGATCCAAGCCAGAGGCCCGACGCGGCTCTGATAGCAAAGCTTCCAGTCGAGGCCGCTCACGCCGAGCCGTGCTATGGCCGCGGCGCAGCTCTGCCCGACCTGCCAGGAATAGGGGTCGCCGCGCGCCACGATGCGCTCGGGCAGCCCATGGGCAGAAAAGAGCAGCCTCGTCTTCATGCCCGAGGGCACCCGGGCCAGTCCTTCCTTCGCCTTGTCGACGAGCGCTTCGATGAAACCGGGCTCACCCGGATAGCAGCAGACGAGGCGCGTGGGCGCCTGGAGCCCGACCCTCGCGGCCGCCTCGCGCCAGGCCTGCCAGGACGAACCGGTCGTCGTCGTGGAGAATTGCGGATAGAGCGGCAGAAGCAGAACATGATCGGGCGCGAATTGCTTGACCGCGCGCGCCGTCTCCTCGCTCATCGGGTGCCAATAGCGCATGGCAATGAAGCAGCGCAACTCGCCCTCGCCGGCAAGCGCCGCCTCCAAAGCCCGCGCCTGGGCTTCCGTATTGGGAAGCAAAGGCGAGCCGCCGCCCATCTTGGCATAGATCTCGCGCGCGACGGGCCCGCGCCGCCTCGCGATGAGCCACGCCAGCAGATACCGGAGCGGCGCGGGCAAGGCGATGATGGCGGCATCGTTGAACAGGTTGAAAAGAAACGGCTCGACCGATTCCAGCCGATCGGGACCGCCCAGATTGAACAGCACAAGCGCGGTTCTTGGCTGGCTCATCCGCGGTTGCGGCGCACCAGCGCGACCAGAGCCGCGACGTTCTCGACCGGCGTTTCCGGCAGAACGCCATGGCCAAGATTGAAGATGAAGGGGCCGTTTCCCCAGCTTTCGATAATCCGTTCGGCCGCTTCCTTCAGCGCCGCACCGCCGGCGAGCAATGCGATTGGATCGAGATTGCCTTGCAGCAGGCAATGAGGCCGCAAATTCTCGACGGCCCAGGCAAGTGGTACGGTGGGATCGAGGCTCAGCGCCGTGACATCGGTCTGTTGCGCGAAGCGGGCATAGCCCACCCCGGCGCCGCGCGGAAAAGCGATGATCGGCAGTTTGGGATAGGCCTCACGCAGCTTGCGGGCGATGGCGGCTACGGGCCCGATCGACCAGCGCGCGAATTCCGCCTCCGCCAGCGCGCCCGCCCAGCTATCGAAAATCTGCACCAGCTCGGCCCCGGCTTCGACCTGGCGTAGGAGATAGGACGACGTCGCCTCGACGAGAATCTCGATCAGTCGCGCGAAACCTTGCGGCCGCGCCATCGCCCAATATTTGACCCTCGCGAAATCCTTGCTCGACCTGCCCTCGATCATATAGCTCGCGACCGTCCAAGGCGCGCCCGCGAAACCGATCAGGCTCGTCTCCGGCCCGAGTTCGCCTCGCACTTTCGCGATCGTCTCATACACCGGCTCGAGCCGCTCATGCAGCTTCTCCGGCTCCAGCCGCGCCACTCCTGCCTCGTCCCCGATGGCGTCGAGCAACGGCCCTTCATTCTCGGCAAAGCGCAGACCCTGCCCTAACGCATGGGGCACGACCAGGATGTCCGAGAAAAGAATCGCCGCGTCGAGCCCGAAACGTCTCACCGGCTGCAAGGTCGCCTCGGCCGCAAGCGCAGGCGTAAAGCAAAGATCGAGAAATCCCCCGGCCCGCGCCCGCAGCGCGCGATATTCCGGCAAATAGCGCCCCGCCTGCCGCATCAGCCAGATCGGCGGCACGGCCTGCCTTTCGCCCGCCAACACGCGCAGCAACGGCTTGCTTTCGCTTTTGCTTGCCATCGGCCTTGCCGTCGCGTCTCGCCTCATCTTTCTTCCTCTACTATTTATCTTCTTAAAAAAGGTAGTTGAGGTAGTGGATGGCTGTGACCAGCGGGAATTGATTGCGTCGCCGCGATTCGTCTACAGCCGAAGCTATAGCTGGCCGCGGGTGGAGCCGCCTCGGGATGCATTGTGGCAAATCATGCGGACGGAAGCGAGCCCGCCAGCTATTCTGTGACTCCTGATAACGGGGAAAGAGGGGACAAGCCGCCGCCAGGACGAGATGATCACCCGATTCACAGGACCGCCGCGGCGATATCCAGAGGGCGATAACAGCACCTCCAGGATTCGCATCGCGTGAGCTGAATCTCGCCGCCTGGGGACAAGGCCGGACTTATCCCCCTGATCCTCGGCTATCAACAGGCCAGTACGCATGAATGACAAAAGCCAAACAACCAGCCAGACCCATCTCCACATGGTCTCCGACGCCACGGGCGAGACGGTGCATGGCATCGTCCGCGCCTGCCTGGTCCAGTTCGAGAGTATCGAGGTGGTCGAGCATCTCTGGCCGCTCGTCCGCACCAAGGGCCAGCTCGAGAAGGTGCTTGTGGCGATCGAGGAAACGCCGGGTCTGGTCCTCTTCACCCTCGTCGATATCAAGCTGCAAACGACCCTGATCGAGGGCATGCGTCGGCTCAAGCTGCCTTACATCTCCGTGCTCGATCCGGTGATCGGCGCGCTCTCCAACTATCTCGGCCGGCAGAGCCGCAATCAGCCCGGCCGCCAGCATGAGCTCGACGCGGAATATTTCGGCCGGATCGACGCCATGCATTACGTGCTGAGCCATGATGACGGTCAAGGCAGCTGGGACCTCGATCAGGCCGACGTGGTGCTGGTCGGCGTCTCGCGGACCTCCAAAACGCCGACCTGCGTCTATCTCGCAAATCGAGGCATCAAAGCGGCGAATGTGCCGATCGTGCCGGGCGTGCCGGTGCCGCCCGAGCTGCTCAAGGCCAAGGGCCCGCTGGTGGTCGGCCTCATCAAGGATCCGCAGCGCCTCGTGCAGGTTCGCCGCAACCGGCTGCGCATGCTCAACGAGAGCGAGGACGCCGACTATGCCGATATCGAGACGGTGAAGCGCGAGCTCGCCCTCGCGCGTCGCCTCTTCGCCGAGCAAGGCTGGCCGGTGATCGACGTCACCCGTCGCTCGATCGAGGAGACGGCGGCGACCATCCTTCAGCTTCATGCCGACCGCCGGAAAGCGGCGTCATGAGCATCGTCATATCCTTGAGGGCGCTCGCATGAACGCCGGCGTCGCATCCCGCACGGCGAGCGTCGGCAGGATCACGCCCGGCAGCGAGATCATCCTTGCCTCCGCCAGCGCCACGCGCGCGGCGCTGCTGCATCAGGCCGGAATCGCCTGCCAGGCGGTCGCGGCCGGCATCGACGAGGAAGAGATCAAGCACGCCATGCGCGCCGCTGGAGCGAAGGCGGAGGAAGCGGCCAACGCGCTCGCCGAACTCAAGGCCAAACGGGTTTCCGCGCGCTTCCCAGGCGCGCTCGTCATCGGCGGCGACCAGATGCTCGAATGCGGCGGCGCCTGGCTCGACAAGCCGAACGATGTCGAGGCGGCGCGCGCCCAGCTGCGGAGCTTGCGCGGCAAGCCGCATCATCTCGTGGCGGCGGTCGTGCTGGTGCGCGACGGACGCAGGATCTGGCATCATGTCGACCGCGCGCGTCTCCAGATGCGGCCCTT
>CAWJFP010000015.1:0-81921 GCA_963842155.1 uncultured Pseudomonadota bacterium | reverse complement strand
CACGCTACCGTCATCATCTTCGCGTGCGAAAGGGCTTTACAACCCTAAGGCCTTCTTCACCCACGCGGCATGGCTGGATCAGGCTTGCGCCCATTGTCCAATATTCCCCACTGCTGCCTCCCGTAGGAGTTTGGGCCGTGTCTCAGTCCCAGTGTGGCTGATCATCCTCTCAGACCAGCTACCGATCACCGCCTTGGTGGGCCGTTACCCCGCCAACTAGCTAATCGGACGCGGGCCCCTCCCGGGGTGCCCTAAGGCTTTCCCTCGCAAGGCGTATGCGGTATTAGCCACCGTTTCCAGTGGTTATCCCCCGCCCCGGGGTAGGTTCCCACGCGTTACTCACCCGTGCGCCACTCTCCCTCCCCCGAAGGGGAGTTCCCGTGCGACTTGCATGTGTTAGGCCTGCCGCCAGCGTTCGTTCTGAGCCAGGATCAAACTCTCAGGTTGACTTGCCTCTCCTCCCTCGCTGCCAATACCGCAAAAAGCCGAAACCTCCCGCAGCACCAACCGCCAAGAACGAGATCAGCCAACAAGCCGATCGCTCACAAGCGCATCTAACTTCTCGCTAAGATGCGCCCGCTTCGACCGGCCATGCTCCCATGAGCCCGCCGCCGCCTGCGCATCCCTTCCTTTCCACAATGTCAAACAGCCGACGACAATTGCGCCCGCGGCCCGGATGAGCTCCGGAGCGCGGACTTGCGGCCGATCAGACCCGCTTTCGAGCGCGAGCCCCTTTCGGCGACGCGACCTTCTAGAATAACGAGATCGTCTCGGAGAGACGACGCAAACCCCGCGCTCGACCGAGCGCCGTTCGCCTCGTCGCGGAGCCTTATATAGGAGCTTCCGCGGCCCTTGTCTACAGGGAACCTGTCATCCTATTGCCGATTTCCGTCGCCCGCGCTGCGCTTGCAGCCGCAAGTCGGAAAATGCCGTCGCCGGCGATGAAAGGCCGATAGTGTGCCGAATCCGGAACTCGCCATGCCTCGGGACAAGTCCGCGAGCGAATTTCGAATTCAAAGCCACACTGGCAATCTATTGAATTTAGTGTGGTTCCCGGATTTGACGTTCCTGGGACCTGGATGCCATAGAAATCTTAGGAACTTCAAATCCACCACGCTAGATGTTTCCAGTGCCGCCGCCATGATCGGATTCGGGCCGCGGATGGGCGATGCCATAGTCGTAGCAGCTACGGTAGCCCTGATCCCAGCCGCTGCGGTAGGCAGGATCCTGCACATAGAGCGCTGCATCCTTGTAATATCTGGCTTCCCAGCCTTCCCAATCGGCGCCCTGGAAGCCGCTGTTGCAGCCCTGGATATAGCCCACATTGAAATTGGCCGTGCCGCCCGGCGGCGGAACACGTGGATTGATGATGCCGTTGGACGGGCAGCCGGCGAGCAGCAGGACGGCGCCGCCGAGGGCAGCCAAACGGCGAAGCGAACGAGCTTTGGACATGGCTTCGACCTTACTCTTACGTTCCCGGCACGATTATGCCAGCCTTCGTAGGCCTTCGTCATACGATTATACGCGATATATGGGGTGAGCCCGGCTGTTTGCCGTGCAAATTCATGTGATGGCCCGCCAGACTTCCCGATCTCCGCCGCACAGGCCCTGGAAGCGCGCGGTGCGCCTTTCTATAGTGGCGGCCGATCCGTCGCGGATGGCGGAAACCGGCAAGAAGGAGCGACGCGGTGAAAAAGCCAAGCTGGCAGGGCCTGTGGCCCGCCGTGACCACGCAGTTCCGTCCCGATCAGTCGCTCGACCTGCCCGCGACCGCGCGGCATGTCGAGCGGCTCATCCAAGCGGGATCGGACGGGCTCATCATGCTTGGGACGGTGGGCGAGAACACGACGCTCGAGCCGGGCGAAAAGCTCGCCGTCATGCAATGCGCGCTCGAGGCCGCGGCCGGCCGCGTGCCCGTCATGTCGGGGGTGGCCGAATATACCACCCTGCTCGGCTGCCGCTACGCCGCCGAGATGGAGAAACTCGGCATCCAGGGCCTCATGGTCCTGCCGGCCATGGTCTACAAGTCCGACGCACGCGAGTCGCTGGCCCATTTCCGCGCCATCGCGCAAGCGAGCGCCTTGCCCGTGATGATCTACAACAATCCCATCACCTATGGCGTCGACGTGACGCCGGAGATGTTCGTCGAGCTCGCGGCGGAGCCGACCATCGTCGCCCTCAAGGAATCTTCCGACAATATCCGCAGGCTCACCGACCTGATCGCAGCCGTGGGCGACCGCTTCATCCTCTTCGCAGGCGTGGACGATCTGGCGCTCGAAAGCTTCATGCTGGGCGCCGTCGGCTGGGTGTCGGGCCTCGCCAACGCGTTCCCCGTCGAATCCGCCCGCCTCTATGCGCTCGCCCGCGCGGGCCGCTACGAGGAGGCGCGCGCGCTCTATCGTTGGTTCATGCCCGTCCTCCACCTCGATACGCACCCGAAGCTGGTGCAGTACATCAAGCTTGCCCAGGCACTCGCCGGGCTCGGCTCGGAGATGGTGCGGCAGCCGCGCCTGCCGCTCGTGGGAGAGGAGCGCACTCAGATCGAGGCCCTGCTGCGTCGCGCGCTTGCCGCCCGCCCGAGGCTCGCCGCGGAGTAAGACCCCCGCGAGCGAATCCTCACGCCAGCTGGAAACCGTGCGCGTAAGGGTCGCGGTCGTCGATGAAGATCGTATTGAGCCCGGTGATGCGCGCCCAGCCCTCGATCGAGGGAATGATGGCGTCGTAATTGCCGACGCTCGTCGTGCCCTCGACCCGGCCGCGGAACAGGCTGCCGATGATGCTCTCATGCACGAACCCGTCGCCCGGCTTGAGGACGCCGCGCGCGGTGAGCTGCGCCATGCGCGCCGAGGTTCCGGTGCCGCAAGGCGAGCGATCGATCGCATGGTCGCCATAGAACACGGCATTGCGGCCCTGTGCCTCGGCATGGCGGGGCCTGCCCGTCCACATGACATGCGAGCAGCCGCGGATGGAGGGATCCTCGGGATGGACAAACTGATGCTTGGCGTTGACGGCCTGCCTGAGCAGAGGGCTCAGGCGCAGGATGTCGGCGGGCGCGAGTGCTGCGAGATCCTCGTAGCTCCCTTGCGGATCGACGATGGCGTAGAAATTGCCGCCATAGGCAACGTCGAGCTTGAGCGGTCCCATGCCTTCGAGCTCGACCTCTAGCCCCTCCGAATGGAGGAAGGACGGCACGTTGGTGATGCGTACCGCCTCGATGTAGGGACCGTCCCAGCGGTAATGCGCGGTGACGAGCCCGGCCGGCGTGTCGAGGCGCAGCTCGCCCGCCTTCTTCGGCGTGACGAGGCCGCGCTCGAGCGCGACCGTGACCGTGCCGATCGTGCCGTGGCCGCACATGGGCAGGCAGCCGCTCGTCTCGATGAAGAGCACGCCCAGGTCGCAGTCCGGCCGCGTCGGAGGATAGAGGATGCTGCCGGACATCATGTCGTGGCCGCGCGGCTCGAACATCAGCCCGGTGCGAATCCAGTCGAAATGCTTGATGAAATAGCGTCGACGCTCGCCCATGCTGGCGCCTTCGAGCGGCGGCCCGCCGCCGGCGACGACGCGGACCGGGTTGCCGCAAGTATGAGCATCGACGCAGAAGAAGGTGCGGTTCGCCATGCCCGACCTTGTGCCATGGCGCGCCGCGTTCCGCAACCGGGCGCGCCGGGCCCGAGCCCTGCCCGGGATTGCCCCAAATTCGCCGCAACCCGCTTGTAAGGTAACGCCTTCGCGCGACCAACTGTGCGCGACCGCCCAAGGAGAGACACATGTCCGCCGAGCCTCGCCTCTTCCTGCCGAGCCTTGCTTTTGGGCTCGCGATCTTCGGCGCGGCGCTGCAGCCCGCCGCGGCGGACGACGAGGAGCTCGCGGTCCCGCCGGCGGATCAGACCAATCTCATTCTCACCGTCTATGAGCAGGACACCGCCCTCGTGCAGGACCGCCGCATGGTGACGCTTACCGAGGGGTTGAACCGTGTCGCCTTCGGAGCGGTGAGCGCCAAGCTCATGCCCGACACGGTGGTGGTCGACGGCCTCGGCGGCGAACCCTTGTCGCTCCTCGAGCAGCGCTTCGAGAACAACATCCTCTCGGAGCGCGCCCTGATCGAGGCCTCGATCGGCAAGGAGGTGCGCGTCTCCATCCGCAACCCGCAGACGGGCGCCGAGACCATCGAGAAGGGCACCCTCCTCGCCGCGAGCCAGGGCGTCATCTTGCGCATCGGCGACCGCATCGAGACCCTGCCCGGCCGCATCATCTTCGACGCGGTGCCGCCGGGGCTGCGTACCCAGCCCACTCTCGTGCTCGCGCTCACGAGCCTGAAGGCCGGCTCGATTCCCATCGAGATCGACTACCTCTCGAGCGGGCTCAGCTGGTCCGCCAACTATGTCGCCGAGCTTGATCCGAGCGAGCGCCGCCTGGCCCTCTCCGCCCGCGCCAACGTCACGAACAATAGCGGCGCACTCTACGAGGATGCGCACCTCACGCTCGTCGCCGGCTCGCTCAATCTAGCAAGAGCCGAGCCGCCGAGCGTGATCCGCGCGCTTGCCGCGCCGCCGCCGGGCGCGATGCCTCAGGCGGGCGCCGCCACACCCAGCGTGGCGCCGGTCGGCGACTATTATCGCTTCACCCTCGACCGCAAGATCGGCCTCGGCGACCGCGAATCTCTCCAGGTCGCGCTTTTCCATGCGGCCTCGGTGCCGGTCGAGAAGGAGTACCGCCTCGCCGACAGCCCTCCCATCACCAGCGCCGCCGCCGCCGCCGAGGCGGTGCCACTTCCCCTCGAGCTGCGCTACAGCTTCGCGAACGCCAAATCCGCCGGGCTCGGCAAGGCTCTCCCGCAAGGCGTGGTGCGCGTCTACAAGCGCACGCCCGACGGTGAAATCGCCTTCCTGGGCGAAGATCATATGGACGAGACGCCGGCCGACAAGACGGTGCCCCTCACCATCGGCCGGTCGTTCGACGTCACGGCGGAGCGGCGCCAGACGAGCTTCTCGCAGCCAGGCGAGCGAAACTACGAGGCGGGCATCGAGCTGCGCCTCAAGAACGCGCGCGACGAGCCCGCCATGGTAAACCTCTATGAGAGCTTCGGCGGCGACTGGCGCATCCTGCAGTCGAGCGACACGCATGCCAAGGCGGGAGCGGGCACGGAGCTCTGGCACATAGAGCTGCCGGCCCACGGCGAGCATGTCCTGACATATAAGGTGGCGACCCACTTCTGAATCGCCGTCCTCATTCTCTGGAGCGAAGTCCGCTCGCACGCAGTCAACTTACCTTGTTTTCGAGCCGACGCTCGGGTAACTCGCCCATGTCGCGTTCACCTTGGCTTATTGAGGAGGCGTCATGCAAGGCGGCGAGGCGCGGTTCGACGAAAAGCAGGCAAAGCGGGTGGAGAAGCTCTACGGCACCCCCGACATGCTCGCCCAACGCCGCGAAGTGCTGCAGGCGCTGGCGCTCCGCCGGGGCGAGCATGCGCTCGACATTGGCGCCGGGCCGGGGCTTCTCGCCGCCGAGATGGGCGCGGCGGTTGGGCCCGAGGGCCGCATCGAGGGGATCGACAAGAGCGCGGCGATGGTCGCGCTGGCCGAAGCGCGCACGGCGAGCAAGCCCTGGATCGGTTTCCGCGAAGCGGACGCCGCCGCACTCCCCTTCGCGGCCGCGAGCTTCGACGCCGCCGCGGCGACGCAGGTCTATCTCTATGTGCCCGATCTTGCCGAAGCCTTGGCCGAGCTTCATCGCGTCCTCAAGCCCGGCGGGCGGGCGCTCGTTCTCGACACCGATTGGGACAGCGTCGTCTGGCATACGACCGATCGAGCTCGCATGGGGCGCGTCCTCGCCGCCTGGGAGGAGCATTTCCACAACGGCTATGTCGCACGCCTGCTGCCAGCGGCGCTGCGCAACGCGGGCTTCCGCATCGAGCGGCAAAGCGCGCACGTCGTTCTCAATATCGGCTATGAGGAGGAGAGCTTCAGCGGCGGCATGATGCCGATGATCCGACATTTCGTCGCCGGCCGGCGCGGCGTCACGGCCGAGGAAGCGCAGGCCTGGGCCGAGGAGCTGCTCGCGCGGGCACGCGACGGAAGCTATTTCTTCAGCCTCAATCGCTATCTCTTCCTGGCGCGGAAGGAGCGTTGAGCGGCGGCCGTCAAATGTTGAAGCTCTCGCCGCAGCCGCAGCGGCTTTTCTCGTTCGGATTGGAGAAGACGAAGCCGGACTGGAGTTTGTCCTCGACATAGTCCATGCGCGCGCCGATGAGGAACATGACCGAGGCGGGGTCGATGAAGATCCTGACGCCCTTGTCCTCGATGACGTCCTCGAACTTGCGCGGCGCGTCGGCATATTCGACGAAATAGCTATGGCCGGAGCAGCCGCGTGTCTTCACGCCGACGCGCAGGCCCTGCACGGGCTTCTCGGCGCGGGCCATCAGCGCCTTCACCCGCTCCGCGGCGGCATCGGTCAGCGTGATCATCTGCGCTGTCATCTCTTCCTCAACCTCTCCTCGGATCGCAGCGATCCGTCATTAATATAAGCCCTGCGGTGGTTTAGGCAATGTCGAGCGCCATCTTGGCGTCGTCCGACATGAGCGCGGGCGACCAGGGCGGGTCCCAGACGAGGCGCACTTCGACCTCGCCCGTGCCTTCGACCTTGCCGACCGCGTCCGCCACCATGAGCGGCATGGTGCCGGCGACCGGGCAGCCCGGCGCCGTCAAGGTCATCTCGACCGCGACCTTGCCGTCCGACGCGATGTCGAGCCGGTAGATGAGGCCGAGCTCGTAGATATTGACGGGAATCTCCGGGTCGTAGACCGTGCGCAGCGCTTCGACCACGGCATCGTAGGAGGCGACCGGCTGGCCCGGCGCCAGCGGCTTGCCCACGCGCGCGACCGCGCCCTCGCCTTCCGCCTGCGCCCCGGGGGTGAAGTCGCCCAGGCTCAGCTTGTCGTCGTACTTGGCGCGCTCCTGCTCCATCGCTCGCCTACTCGGTCGAAACTTCCCGCTCTCCGGCGATGGCCGCGGCCATCGTATGCCAGGGGAGCGTCGCGCATTTGACGCGCATGGGGAACTGCCGCACGCCGGCCAGCACCTGCAGCTTGTCGAGATCTTCCTCGAGCTCCGCCGAGAGGCCCGTCTGCCGGCCCTCGGTGCAGAGATGATGAAAGGCCTCGAACAGCGTCTCGGCCTGCTCGACCGTCTTGCCGCGCAGGAGCTCGGTCATCATCGAGGCCGACGCGGTCGAAATGGCGCAGCCCCGCCCTTGGAAGGCCGCATCCGCGATCCGGCCGCTCGGGTCGAGCGTCAGATAGACGGCGATCTGATCGCCGCACAGCGGGTTATGGCCCTGGGCCGAGCGGTTGGCGTCGACAGGATGGCGGAAATTCCGCGGATGCCGGCCGTGGTCGAGGATCACTTCCTGATAGAGCTCGCGCAGATCGTCGGCCATCATCGAAAAATCTCCCGCACCTCGGCGATGGCCTTTGCGAGCGCATCCACCTCGGCGGCTGTATTGTAGAGCCCGAAGGAGGCGCGCGCGGTGGCTACTAGGCCGAGCCGCTCCATCAGCGGTTGGGCGCAATGATGGCCCGTGCGCACGGCAATGCCGGCGCGGTCCACGATCGTGCCGATGTCGTGCGGATGCACGCCTTCGAGCGTGAAGGAGACGATCGCCGCCTTTTCCTCCGCCTGGCCCTGGATGGCGAGGCCGGGGATGGCGGAAAGCCGGCTCGTCGCGTAATCGAGCAGCGCGCGCTCATGCGCCGCGATGGCGTCCTGGCCGAGCGCCGTCACATAGTCGATTGCCGCGGCAAGCGCGATTGCCTCGACGATCGCGGGCGTGCCGGCCTCGAAGCGCTCCGGCGGCTCCTTGTAGCTCGTGCCGGCGAAGCTCACGGAGCGAATCATGTCGCCGCCGCCCTGGTAGGGCGGCATTTTGGCGAGCAGCGCGCTCTTGCCGTAGAGCACGCCGATCCCAGTCGGCCCATAGAGCTTGTGGCCGGTGAAGACGTAGAAATCCACATCCAGCGCCTTCACGTCGACCGCGCGATGGACGACGGCTTGCGAGCCGTCGAGCAGGACGGGCACGCCGCGCGCATGGGCGAGGCGGACGATCTCGGCCGCCGGATTGACGGTGCCCAGCACGTTCGAGCAATGGGTGAGAGCCACGAGCCGCACGCGCGGGCCCAAGAGATCCTCGTAGGCGTCGAGCTGCAGATTGCCCTTGCCGTCGATCGGCACGACGCGGATGACGAGGCCGCGCTCGCCGGCAAGGAGCTGCCAGGGCACGATATTAGCGTGATGCTCCATCTCCGAGAGCAGGATCTCGTCGCCCGGCTCGAGGAAATGCCGGCCATAGCTGGCGGCGACGAGATTGATGCCCTCGGTCGCGTTGCGTGTGAAGACGATCTCGCGCGCCTCGGCGCCGAGGAAGCGCGCTACGGTCTCGCGCGCGCCCTCATAGCGCTCGGTCGCGCGCTGCGAGAGGTAATGGACGCCACGATGGATGTTGGCGTAGTCCTCCTCGATTACCTGGCACATGCAGTCGATCACGGCGCGCGGCTTCTGCGCGCTCGCGCCGCTGTCGAGGTAGACGAGCGGCTTGCCGTGCACGCTCCGCGCAAGGATGGGAAAATCGCGGCGCACGCGCTCGACGTCGTAAGGCGGCGTGTTCGGCAGCATCGCGGATCGGGCGGCGCTGGCGGCGGACATCGCTCAGCCCTCCGCCTTCGCGACCCATTGGGCCACCGCGCGTCGGAAGGAGTTGCGCAGGGCTTCATGGGGAATCGCGTCGAGCGCCTCGGCAAGAAAGGCCTCGGTGAGAAGCCGCCGGGCCTCGGCCTCCGGAATGGCGCGGCTGCGCAGATAGAACAGGGCCTCCGCATCGAGCTCGCCCGCCGCCGCGCCATGGCCGCATTTAACGTCGTCGGCATGGATCTCGAGCTGAGGCTTGCTGTCGATCTCAGCGCCGGCGGCGAGCAGAAGGGCGCGATTGATCTGGTGCGCGTCGGTCTTCTGCGCACCCGGCCGCACGAGCACGCGGCCCTGGAACACGCCGCGCGCATAACCGTCGAGCACGCCCTTGCAGGTCTGGCGGCTCGTCGTATGGGGAACGGCATGATCGATGAAGGCCGTATTGTCGATGAGCTGGCGCGCCCGGCCCATATAGGCGCCGTCGAGGCGGCATTCCGCCCCCTCGCCCGCGAGCAGAAGCGCGATCTCGTTGCGCGCGAGCCTGCCGCCTTGCGCCAGCACGAAGCTCGCGTAACGCGAATTGCGGCCCAGACGCACTTGATTTGTGGCGACATGAAAGGCGTCGGGCCCCTCGTTCTGCAGCTTGTAATGCGCAAGCGAGGCGCCCGCCTCGAGCTCGATCTCGAGCGCGAGATTGGCGAAGGTAGCCCCCGGTCCCGTGCCGACATGATGCTCGATCAGCAGGGCGCTGCTGCCGGCCTCCATCGCGACGAGGCCGCGCGGATGGAAGGCAAGCGGTCGCGAGCCCGGCAGCGAGAGGAAGAGCAGCTCGACCGGCCGGTCGAGCGCCACGCCCTTGCCGAGGCGCAGGAGGAAGCCGTCTTCCATGAGCGCCGTATTGAGCGCGAGCATAGCCTGCTCCGCGAGAACGCCGAGCCGCCCGATGCGGCCCTCGAGCCGCTCGGGATGGCTCTCGAGCACAGCGGCAAGGCCGCCCAGCTCCACCCCCGCCGGCAGTCGGCCCGGCGCCGAGAGATCGGGGCGCAGCCTGCCATTGACGAAAGCGAGGCGATGGGCCTCGGCTTCGGGCGGCAAGAGCCAAGGCAGCGCCGCCGCGCGCAACCCGTTGGCGACAGGCTCGGCCGGCTCGAAGGCGAGCTTCGCGAGCGGCGCGAGGTTGGTGTATTTCCAGGCTTCAAGCTTGGGCGTTGGCCAGCCGCTTGCCGCGAAGGCGACGTTACCCTGCTCGCGCAAGGCGGCAAGCCAGCCCGTCTTGGCCCCCGGGAGCGAAGGCTTCAGCGCCGCGTAATGGGCGGCAAAGCGCTCGCCGGGCGAAAGGGTGGTTTGGCTGTTCATGATCGCGCCGGCCTAGGCCGCCTCGACGAATTCGGCATAGCCCTTGGCCTCGAGCTCGAGCGCCAGCTCCTTGCCGCCCGAGCGCAGGATCTGGCCATGGGCGAGGACATGCACCTTGTCAGGCACGATATGCGCGAGGAGCCGTTGGTAATGGGTGATGACCAGCATGGCGCGGTCGGCCGTGCGCAGCGCGTTCACGCCATCCGCCACGATGCGCAAGGCGTCGATGTCGAGCCCGCTGTCCGTCTCGTCGAGCACGGCGAGGCGAGGCTCGAGCACCGCCATCTGCAACACTTCGTTGCGCTTCTTCTCGCCGCCGGAAAAGCCGACATTCACCGCGCGCTTCAGCATCTCGTCGGTGATGCCAAGCGCCTTGGTCTTCTGCCGCACCAGCTTGATGAACTGCATGGCGTCGAGCTCGGGCTCGCCGCGAAACTTGCGCGCGGCGTTGAGCGCGGTCTTGAGGAACGTGGTGGTGGTCACGCCCGGCAGCTCGACGGGATATTGAAAGGCGAGGAAGACGCCCTCGGCCGCGCGCGTCTCGGGCGGCATCGCCAGCAGATCCTGGCCCTTATAGGTGACCGTGCCTTCGGTCACCTCGTATCCCTCGCGCCCGGCGAGCACATAGGCGAGCGTGCTCTTGCCCGAGCCGTTCGGCCCCATGATGGCATGGAGCTCGCCCGCCGCGACGGAGAGGTCGAGACCCTTGAGGATCTCGCGTCCCTGGACCGCGACATGGAGGTTGCTGATTTCGAGCATCGCTTCTTCGACCTTGTTCTGGGGCGCTGGCGGGGCGCTCAGCCGACGCTGCCTTCGAGGCTTATGCCGACCAGCTTCTGCGCCTCCACTGCGAATTCCATGGGCAGCTCCTGCAGCACTTCGCGGCAGAAGCCGTTGACGATGAGGGCGACCGCGTCCTCGGGCGAGATGCCGCGCTGGCGGCAATAGAAGAGTTGATCGTCGCCGATCTTCGACGTAGTCGCCTCGTGCTCGACCTGGGCGGTCAAATTGCGGCTCTCGATATAGGGCACGGTATGGGCGCCGCAGTTCGCGCCGATGAGGAGCGAATCGCATTGCGTGAAGTTGCGCGCGCCCTCGGCGCCCGGGGAGATGCGCACCAGCCCACGATAGGTGTTCTGCCCATGGCCGCAGGCGATGCCCTTGGAAATGATGCGCGAGCGCGTATTGCGGCCGAGATGGAACATTTTCGTGCCGGTGTCGGCCTGCTGATAGTTGTTGGTGATGGCGACCGAATAGAACTCGCCGACCGAGCCCTCGCCCTGCAGGATGCAGCTCGGATATTTCCAGGTGATGGCCGAGCCGGTCTCGACCTGCGTCCAGGAGATTTTCGAGTTGCGGCCGCGGCAGGCGCCGCGCTTGGTGACGAAGTTGTAGATGCCGCCTTTGCCCTGCTCGTCGCCCGGATACCAATTCTGCACGGTGGAATATTTGATCTCGGCCTCGTCGAGCGCCACGAGCTCGACGACCGCGGCATGGAGCTGGTTCTCGTCGCGCATGGGCGCAGTGCAGCCCTCGAGATAGCTCACATGGGAGCCGGCCTCGGCGATGATGAGCGTGCGCTCGAACTGGCCCGTCTTGGCCGCGTTGATGCGGAAATAGGTCGAGAGCTCCATGGGGCAGCGCACCCCCTTGGGCACGAAGACGAAGGAGCCGTCGGTGAAGACCGCCGAATTGAGGGTGGCGAAGAAATTGTCCGAATAGGGCACGACCGAGCCGAGATAGGCGCGCACCAGCTCGGGATGCTTCTGCACGGCCTCGGAGATCGAGCAGAAGATGATGCCCTGCTCCTCGAGCCGCGCCTTGAAGGTGGTGGCGACCGAGACGCTGTCGAACACGGCGTCGACCGCCACGCCCGCCAGCATCTCCTGCTCGCGCAAGGGGATGCCGAGCTTCTCGTAGGTGCGCAACAGCTTCGGATCGATCTCGGCGAGGCTCTTGGGTCCCTCGCCGGTTTTAGGCGCGGAATAGTAATAGGCGTCCTGGTAGTCGATGGGGGGATACTTCACCATGGACCAGCGCGGTTCGGTCATTTCGAGCCAATGGCGGTAGGCCTTGAGACGCCATTCGAGGAGCCAAGGGGGCTCGGCCTTCTTGGCCGAGATGAAGCGCACGATCTCCTCGCTCAGCCCCTTCGGCGCGCGGTCCTCGCCGATCTCGGTCACGAAGCCGTACTTGTATTTCTGCTCCGTGATGGAGCGAAGCTGATCGACCGTTTCCACGGCAGCGGACATTCCGTTCCTCTCTATCTTCTATCGCTCGACAGCCACGGCTGTAGGGGCCACCGAAGCCGCAGCCGGCAGCTCCGGGAAGTCGAGGCTCGGCGCGGCCATATCCGCCAGCGTCAGCTCCTCGAGCGCGCGGCGGATGGCGGTGTTGACCTTCTCCCAATTGGTTCGCATGGGGCAAAGCGACTCGATGTCGCAATGGCCGGGCGCGCCCTCGATGCAGGCGGTGAGCGCGATCGGTCCCTCGAGCGCCGCAATGATCTCCGCGAGAGAGATCGCGTCGGGCGGTAGCGCGAGGGTGTAGCCCCCGGCAGCGCCCCGGTGCGACGCGATGATGCCGTCGTTCGCGAGGATCTTCAAAAGCTTCGCCACGGTCGGCAAAGGCACGCCCGTATCCTGGGCGAGCTGGGACGCCGTCCGCATCAAGCCGGGCTCCCGTCCCAGCCGTCCCAGCACGAGAATTGCGTAGTCCGTCAACCGGTTAAGCCGGATCATGGCGTATAGCCTCAATCAGGACTGAATTCGTACAGATTAAGTAATGCAGGGCCACCATAAGTCAACAAGCTTTTCGCCGAAACCGGTGGCAAGAGGCCCGCGCGCCGGCGTGGGATCGGCCGCGGTTGCAATCCATCACCCGCGGTGGACCGTGGCTTTACGAAGAAGATCGGGCATGGTACCCATTCTCGCAAAAAAGTTTGGATGTGAGACTCGAACTTATGACGGGTTGATGGATGCGAGTTGTTACTACCCGCGAAGCATCGCAGCTGACTGGCATCTCGACGAACAAGCTTCGCGAGTGGACCAGTCGGCGGGCTCTGATTCCGGCCGACATAAGGCCGAAAAGCCAAGGCTCACCAGCCAAGTATTTGTGGCAGACCATCCTTCTGCTGCGGATCGTCGTGACGCTTCACGATGGATTCCATATCGAACTGCAAGCCCATCGGCAGCTCTTCGCCAGCCTGCGGCGCGGTCTCCGGGGTGTGTCGTTTGTCGACCTTTCGGGAAAGGCGCTCGCCATCTATGCCGATGAGCGTTGGGCGTGGGTCGACGAGGCCGAAGCAAGCCTTCCTACCAATGACGCGATCCTGATCCGATTGACGCCCCATCTCGACGCCTTGTCCCAGGGCTTCGGGCTGCCTAGGCCGTCGAGCTTCCCCGGTCAGCTCGATCTCTTCCCGGTCCGAGCCGTGGACGAAGTGCCGTCTTCTCCTCGCGTGTCACGCCGACCAAGTTTGGTTGCAACGCGCTCGGCCCAGAGGCGGAGGAAGTCCTCGTGAATAGCTCAGCATACAAAAAGGCGCTGGAAGCAACCAGCTATATCATGCCATCGGGCAGATCAGCGCCGGGCTTCATTGCGGCGGATCATGCTACGTCGATCGAATTGAAAAAGGTGTTTGCGGACGAGAGGGTCGGGCTTAAGGCGGATGCAGTCTTCAAGGCACAGAATACCCCGACGAGCATATTCAAGGACGCGGGGTCCCAAGACCCTAGTGTCGGCGACCTAAAGCGCTGGCATGAGGCTGCCTGGAATATCGGCGTAGCTCCACTACTGTGGATTATCACGCCCACCGAAGTTAGACTTTATGATTGTTACGCGTCACCTTCGGAGCGGTCAGCGCAGACTGATCCGGCTCCTATTGATCGCTTCGTCCTCGCGTCCGAGGAGCGGCTCCGTATTCTTGACTCCATGTGCGGACGCTTGGCTACGGAGACGGGCGCGTTCTGGTCGAGCGCGGTTGGAGAGAAAATCAATCGTCGCCATCGCGTTGACCGCGATCTCCTCGCGGAGATTAGCGCGCTTGAAGATTTGCTGACCCAAGCACCTACGTCCGTCCAGACGAGGCAAGGCCTGGTAAAGTCGGTCCGCCCTATCCCGCGCGATATCGCACAGCGCTTCATCGGGCGATGCATCTTCACTTGGTATCTGCTTGATCGGGGTATCGCACAACCTTTCCTTCCAAAGTCTTTGCCGGATGACCTGAGCAAGATGTTCGGCTCGACGGCAAGCGCCTTCACGCTGTTCGACTGGCTGCGTACGACGTTCAACGGCGACCTCTTTCCAATGGACGATCCCGGTGCCGAACGCGAGTACTTGACTGATCTACATCTCGCGTTAATTCGAGACTTCTCCGATGGACGTAGCTTGGTCGCAGAGCGACGCGGGCAGGGTCGGCTGTTCAAGTTTCGGTTCGATGCAATTCCGATCGATCTGATCAGCTCAATCTATCAGCAATTCGCCCGATCGACGGCTGCGGGCAACGCGGCTTCTCAAGGTCTGCACTACACACCGGTTGAGCTCGTTCACCTCGCTCTCGATCCAGTGTTCGAGGGCTTACAGGCAGACGCCCGGATCATCGATCCGACCTGCGGGTCAGGCGCATTCCTCGTCGAAGCATTCCGTCGGCTTGTATGGCGCGCTACGGGGGGCCAGCCCGCGAGCCGCAAACTCGTGCGCAGTATCCTCAACACGCAGCTGTTTGGCATTGACATCAATCGATCGGCGCTCGGAATCGCCGCATTTGGCCTCTATCTTGCGGCACTCGAACTCGACGAAGAACCCATTAGCGATATTCGCGATTTGAAATTTGACCGGCTTATTGACACAACGCTGTTCGACGCCGATACCATTGGTGACACACTGCCAGCCAAGTTAACCGCCGTTAAATTCGATGCGGTAGTTGGCAATCCCCCATGGACGTTTGTTCGACGCCCAGGCGGCGCACCGAAGCGGAAGCCCGATGAGGCCCGCTCCTTGCGACCTCGTCGAAGTCCCGATCAGGAATTTCTTTCGATCGCCGCCGACTTTGCCGGCGAGAAGGGACGGATCGGCATGGTGATGAAAGCCACGCCGTTCTTCTCCAAGGATACATACGCAGTCGAGGCGCGCTCCGCTCTTCTCAAACGCCTATCACCCGCTGCGCTCATTAATCTCTCGTTCCTCCGCAAAGAAGAGCTTTTCCCCGACGCAACGGGCCCCGCTTTGTTGTTCTTCGCCCGCTGCCCGTTCGTGCCCTCGTCTGAAACATTGCTGGTAGGCTCCGTAAGGGTTGGCGTAATGCTCGTGGTGCGCTGCCGCGTTTCCATGGAGCTTTCCCTATGCTATTGCTAGGCAAGCGGGCAGCGCAGCTTCGCACCGCCCGAGAAAATCGAGGCGCCGAGCGCGCCCTCGCAGGGAAGACTGATGCGGCCTTCGCCGGCCGCCTCGCGCGAAACGCTAAGGGAGGCAAGCATGACAGCCCGGCGATTGGGGCTTTTGGCGGCGGTTCTTCTCGGCCTGGCAAGCATGACCGGCGCCCGGCCCGCGGCGGCCGAGGACAAGCCCATCCTGATCGGCGTCAACACGGCGCTCCAGCTCCAGGTCGGTCGCGACACGATCGACGCGGCCAAGATGGCGGTCGACGAGATCAACGCCGCCGGCGGCGTGCTCGGCCGCAAGCTCACCCTCGTCACCGCGGACGAGGGCGAGGCGGCGAGCGAGGGGCCCAAGGTCGGCATCGCGGCGGTCAACAAGCTCACCGGCGAGGATCATGTCGACGTGCTGATCGGCGGCTACGACAGCGGCGTGACGCTCGGCGAATTGCCGCATATCGCGCGCGCCAAGACGATCTTTCTCAATGTTGGTTCCGCCTCGCCCAGCATCCAGCAGAAGGTCAAGGACGACTACGACCACTACAAATACATCTTCCGGGTCAACCCGATCAATTCGGCGCGCCAATCGAAGGCCCTGCTCGATTTCATCGCCAACAAGCTGAAGGGCGAGCTCGGCTACAAGAAGATCGCCATCCTGGGCGAGAACGCGAAATGGGTGCAGGACATGGTGCCCGCCATCAAGAAGGGCGCGGAGGGGGCCGGGCTCGAAGTGCCGGTCGCCGAGTTCTTCGACGTGCAGACGGCGGACTTCTCGCCCATCTTCGCCAAGATCAAGGACAGCGGTGTGCAATATCTCATCGTCATCATTTCGCACGCCGCCTCCGATGTCTTTGTCAAGCAATGGTACGACGCGAAGGTGCCGGTGCCGATCGGCGGCGTCGACGTGAAGAGCATGGATGCCGATTTCTTCAAGCGCGTCGGCGGCAAGGCGGTCGGCGAGGTCACGGTGAATTTCGTGCTGCGCGCGCCGATCACGCCCAAGTCGGTCCCCTGGTGGGACAAATTCATCGCCACCTACGGCCGCGCGCCCGTCTATACCGGCCCCGGCGCCTATGACGCGGTCTATCTCTACGCCGACGCCGCCCAGCGGGCCGGCACGACCGAGACCGAGGCGATGATCAAGGCATTGGAGAAGACCGACTATGAGGGCGTGCGCGGGCGCGTGCAGTTCGACGAGACGCACGACGTCAAGGACGGGCCCGGCTTCGTCAACGCGCTCTTCGTGCAATGGCAGCCCGACGGCGAGCGCGTCGTCGTCTGGCCGAAGGAAGTCGCCAACGGCAAGATGATCTTGCCGCCTTGGATCGCGCAGAACTGAGCGGCAGTCGGGCCGCGCGGCAGACGACGCGCGTCGCGCCGGATTTCGCTGTCGCCGGCGAGGAGGCTTGCATGACTTCGCGAATGGCCCGCGCGCTCGCGGCGGCGGCTCTGCTGACGTTGCTGGGCGCCTGGCACTGCGGGCCGGCCGCGGCCGACGACAAGCCGATTCTCATCGGCGTGAACGCGCCGATCCAGCTCCAGGTCGGGCGCGACACCGTCGACGGCGTCAAGATGGCGATCGACGAGATCAACGCGGGCGGCGGCGTCCTCGGCCGCAAGCTCGCCATGGTGGTGGCGGACGAGGGTGTGATCTCGAGCGAGGGCGCCAAGACCGGCATCGCGGCTGTCAACAAGCTGACCGGCGAGGATCATGTCGATCTTCTGATCGGCGGCTACGACAGCGGCTTGGCGCTCGCCGAGTTGCCCCATATCTCGCGCGCCAAGACGATCTATCTCGGCGTCGGCGCGGCCGCTCCCGGCATCACCGCCAAGGTCAAGGAGGATTACGAGCACTACAAATATATCTTCCGCGTCGGGCCGCTGAACTCGATCCGCACCTCCGCCGGGCTGCTCGACTTCATCAAGGACGATCTCAAAGGCGAGCTCGGCTACAACAAGATCGCCATCATCGGCGAGAACGCCAAATTCGTGCAGGACATGATCCCCTATCTCAAGAAGGGCGCCGAGGCAGCCGGGCTCGCCGTGACGCTGGCCGAGTTCTTCGACGAGCAGACCAGCGACTTCTCGCCCCTCTTCGCCAAGGTGAAGGCGAGCGGCGCGCAATATCTCTTCGTCATCATTTCCCACGCCGCCTCGGACGTCTTCATCAAGCAGTGGTACGACGCCAAGCTGCCCTTGCCCGTGGGCGGCCTCGACGTCAAGAGCATGGACGCCGACTTCTTCACGCGCGTGGACGGCAAGGCAGTCTCCGAGGTGACGACGAATTTCGTGCTCCGCGCGCCGATCTCGCCGAAGACCATTTCCTGGTGGGACCGTTTCGAGGCGCTCTATCACCGCTCGCCCGTCTATACCGCGCCCGCCGCCTACGACGCGGTCTACATCTACGTCGAGGCCCTGACCCATGCCGATGCCTCCACCACCGACGATCTCGTGAAAGCGCTGGAAAAATCCGAATATGTCGGGGTGCGCGGCCGCGTGGCGTTCGACGCGACGCACGACGTCAGGGACGGGCCGGGGCTGGTCAACCAGATCTTCGTGCAATGGCAGCCCGACGGGAGCCGCGTCGTCGTCTGGCCCAAGGCGCTCGCCACCGGCAAGATGATCATGCCGCCCTGGCTACCGCAAAAATGACCGGCCGAACGCCTTGATCGAGATTCTCGTCTATGGCGCCGTGATCAGCGCCATCTACGCCATATTGGCGATGGGCTTCACGCTCATCTTCGGCGTGGCGCGCATCCTCAATCTGGCGCACGGCTCCTTCTATGCGCTCGGCGCCTATCTCGTTTACGCCCTCACGGCGGACGCGCGCTTCCCGCTCTGGCTTGCGGCACCGGTGGCGGTGATGCTGGTGGCGCTCTTCGGGGTCGGCGTCGAGCGCATCCTGGTAAGGCCGCTGCGCCGCTCTACGCTCGCCGTGCTCATGATCACGCTTGCCGTCTCGCTCATGGTGGAGCAGGTGCTGCTGCTCGTCTTCGGCTCCGAGGCGCGCAACGTGCCCTCGATGGTGAGCGGCACCTTGCATTTCGGCGGCGTCGATATCAGCGGCCAGCGGCTCCTGGCGCTCTCCGGCAGCGTCGCGATCCTGTCGGCGCTGTGGCTCTTCATGCAGCATACGCGGCTCGGCTCGGCGATCCTCGCGGTCGCGCAGGACGCCGAGGCCGCGCAATATATGGGCGTGCCCTCCGACCGCATCTATTCGATCGTGATGGGGCTGTCCGCGGGCATCGCGGCCGCGGCGGGCGTGCTGGTGGCGCCCTTCCAGTCGGTCATCCCGAGCATGGGCCTCCTGCCGCTCATCAAGGCCTTCGCCATCGTGGTGGTCGGCGGGCTGGGCTCGATCCCCGGCTCGATCGTGGGCGCTCTGCTCCTCGGCTATACCGAGACGATCGTCGCCTTCAAGATCTCGATCGAATGGTCGCAGATCGTCTCGGTGGCCGCCGTGCTGCTCACCCTCATCCTGCGGCCCGCCGGCTTCTTCGGCAAGCGCGCGGCCTTCTGAGCCCGGCATGGCCACCCGCAAGATCGATTGGCTCGCGGCGCTCTTGGGCTTGACGGCGCTCGCCCTCGCGCCCTGGCTTGTCGGCAACAGCTACATCACCGGCGTGCTGACGGTGGCTGTCTGCTACGGCATGTGGGCGGCGAGCTGGGATTTCATGTCGGGCCTCACGGGGCGCGAGAATTTCGGCCACTCCCTCTTCATCGGCGCGGGCGCCTACACGGCCGGCTTCCTCAATGTCGATTTCGGCTGGAGCCCGTGGTGGAGCCTCCTGGCGGCGCCGCTCGTGGCCATGCTCTTCGGCATCGTCATCGGCTTGCCCACCCTGCGCCTGCGCGGGCCCTATTTCGCCCTTGCCATGCTCTCGGGCGCCGCGGTGATGCAAAGCCTCACCATCATCTTCGCGCGCTATACCGGCGGGCAGGACGGGCTCAACGGGCTCGCCCCCATGTTCGATTCCGAGCTTGCCGAATATGGCCTCACGCTCGTTTGCCTCGCTTTCTCGGTCACCGCGCTCAAGCTCATCGCCAACTCGCCCTGGGGCACCATCCTGCGCGCCACCCGCGGCGACGAGGCGGCCTGCCAGGCGGCCGGCATCGACGTCACTTTCTACAAGATCGCCTCGCTCATGATCAGCGCCGCCGTCGCAGGCCTCGGCGGCGCGCTCTATGCCCATTACCAGCTCCAGGTCGGGCCCGATCTCTTCGCCGTCGTGCTCTCGATCAACATCATCATCATGGTCTATGTCGGCGGTATGGGCTCGATCTACGGACCGGTCTGCGGCGCGCTGCTGCTCAATCTCCTGACCGAGCTCCTGCGCGGCTTCAGCGAGTATCGTCTCTGGGTCTATACGATCATCCTCATTTTCATTCTCTTCTTCCTGCCGCAGGGTCTTTTCGCGCCCTTGTGGCGGCGGCTCAGGAGCCTCGCCGCATGAGGGCGGCGAGATGAGCGCGCTGCTTCAAGTCGAGGGGTTGGGCAAGCGTTTCGGCGGGCTCCAGGCCGTGCGCGATGTTTCCTTCGCGCTCGAGGAGGAATTGGTCACCGGGCTGCTCGGCCCCAACGGCGCCGGCAAGACCACGCTCTTCAACCTGCTCACCGGCTTCATCGCCGCCGACCAGGGCAGCGTCACCTTCGACGGCGCGGCGCTGCAAGGCTTGGCACCCCATCGCATCGTCAATCGCGGGCTTGCCCGCACCTTCCAGCTTGCGCGGCCCTTCGCCGGCATGACCGTGCTGGAGAATGTCGAGGTCGCCTGCCTGGCGCCGCGGGTGCGCCATGAGGGGCATGCGCGGACGCGCGCGCGCGCGATGCTCGAGCAGGTGGGCCTCGGGCGGAAGCTGGCCCTGCCGGTCGACGTGCTGCCCTATGGCGATCTGCGCCGCCTCGAGATCGCCCGCGCGCTCGCCACGCGGCCGCGCCTGCTGCTGCTCGACGAGCCCTTCGCGGGACTGGGCTCAAGCGAGATCCAGCCCTTGGCCGATCTCATCCTGGCGCTCCACCGCGCCGAGGGTCTCGCCATCCTCATCATCGAGCATAAGCTGCGCGAGCTCATGCGGCTGGTGCGCGAGGTCATCGCGATGGATTTCGGCGAGATCGTCGCCATCGGGCCGCCGGCCGAGATCGTGCGTCATCCGCGGGTGGTCGAGGCCTATATCGGCAGGACGGGAGACGCTTTTGGCGCTGCTTGAGGTCGCCGGCATCTTCGTCCATTACGGCAAGGCGCTCGCCCTCGAGGGGGTTTCGCTCGCCGTTGACTTCGGGCGAGCTCGTCGGCGTGCTGGGGCCGAACGGCGCCGGCAAGACGACGCTTCTGAAGGCGATCTCGCGCAGCGTGCCGCCGACGCGCGGCAGCGTCTCCTTCGCGGGCCGACCGCTCGAGGGCTTGCCGGCCTACGCCGTGGTCGGCCGCGGCATCTGCCATTGCCCCGAAGGGCGGCGGTTGTTCCAAGAGCTCAGCGTGCTCAAGAACCTCATGCTCGGCGCCTATCTGCGCAATGACCGCGACGGCATCGCCGAAGATCTCGAGCGTGTCTATGCGCTCTTCCCGCGGCTCGCCGAGCGCGGCCGGCAGCAGGCGAGCACGCTCTCGGGCGGCGAGCAGCAGATGCTGGCGATCGGCCGCGCTCTCATGGGCCGGCCCAAGCTCCTTCTCCTCGACGAGCCGTCGGTCGGCATCGCCCACCGCCTGAAAATGCAAATCTTCGAGGCGATCCGCACCATCCAGCAAGGCGGCACGGCCGTGCTGCTGGTCGAGCAGGACGCGCTCTCGACCCTCGCCATCGCGGGCCGCGTCTATGTAATGGAGCATGGCCGCATCGCCCGCGAAGGCCCGGCCCCGGCCATCGCCGAAGACGATTATATAAGGCAGGTGTATCTGGGAGTGTAAGGCAACCTGTTCGAACGGGCCGTAGGCCGTTCGCTTTTCGCTCTTCCGCCTGCCCGGGCTTCTTGGCTAGCATGCGACCGCCAGGAGGAGAGCGCCCATGGACGCCTATAAGCCGGCCGATGACTTCAAGCCCACCGCGCGCACGCGCGTGAGGCGGATGGCCAAGCGCGGCCACTACGACCGCGCGACCGTCTACGCCATCCTCGACGCCGGCGTCCTTTGCCATGTCGGCTATACGATCGAAGGCAAGCCCTATGTGACGCCCACCTCCTATTGGCGCGAGGGCAATCATGTCTATTGGCACGGCTCCTCGGCGAGCCGCATGCTGCGCACGCTCGAGAAGGGCGTGCCCGTCTGCCTTACCGTCACCCATCTCGACGGCTTCGTGCTGGCGCGCTCCGGCTTCCACCATTCGGTCAACTACCGCGCGGTGATGGCCTTCGGCGTGGCGCAGCTCGTGAAGGAGCGCGAGGCGAAGCTCGCCGCGCTCGAGAATTTCATCGAGCGCGTCTTCCCCGGGCGCTGGCCCGAGCTCAGGCCGGTCAGCGATCAGGAGCTCAAGGCGACGACCGTGCTGGGCATGGAGCTCGACGAGGTCTCGGCCAAGGTGCGGACCGGCGGGCCGATCGACGACGAGCCGGACTACGCCCTTCCCATCTGGGCCGGGGTGCTGCCCATGACGCTTTCGGCCGGCCCGCCTTTGCCCGACGCGCGGCTCGTCGCGGGAACCAAGCTCCCCGCTTATCTCGAGGGCTGGAAGCTCGCTCGCTGAATTGCGAAATCGAGCTTCTTCGCGGCGGCCTCCGTTCTCTATCGCCCCCCGCGGCGATGGCGAGCCGCGGGGGGTCCTGATCAAGCGGTCGTCAAATCTCCTTTTTCGCCATGCGGTCGGCGATGTGATCGGCCTGGCGGATCGCCAAGGTCACGATGGTGAGGGTGGGGTTCTCGGCGGCACTGGTGGTGAACTGGCTGCCGTCGGAGATGAACAGATTCTTCACGTCGTGGGTCTGGCCCCACTTGTCGCAGACCCCGTCCTCGGGCCGCGCGCTCATCCGGCAGGTGCCGAGATTATGGGTCGAGGGGTAGGGCGGCGTCTCGACGACGTCGACTGCGCCCACGGCCTTGTAGACGGCCGTTCCTTGCTTGAAGCCGTGGTTGCGCATGGCGAGGTCGTTCGCGTGGTCGTCGTAATGCACGTTCGGGATCGGCAGGCCCCACTTGTCCTTCTCGGTGGCGTGGAGCGTCACGCGGTTGGATTCTTGCGGCATATCCTCGCCGACCAGCCACATGCCGGCCATGTGGTCGTACATGTCGAGGAGGCGCGTGTATTCGCGTCCCCAGGCGCCCGGATTAAGGAAGGCGGGCATGAACGCAATGCCGAGCGAGAGCGTCTCCATGTGATAGCCGCCCACGAAGCCGCGCTTGGGATCGTTCCCTGCCTCGTCCGTTATGATGCCGGCCATCGTGGTGCCGCGGTACATATGCACGGGGCGGTCGAAAGTCGCGTAGACCGACCCGGTCAAGTGCCGCATGTAGTTCTTGCCGACTTGGCCCGAGGAATTGGCGAGCCCGTTGGGGAAGGTGGAGGAGTGGGAATTGAGCAGGAGCCTGGGCGTCTCGATCGAGTTGCCCGCGACGCATACCACGCGCGCCTTCTGTAGCTGCTGCGCGCCGCTGGCGTCCGCATAAAGCACGCCTGTCGCCTTACCGGAGCTGTCGTGCTGGAGCTGGAGCGCCATTGACTCGGGCCGAACCTCGAGCCTCCCGGTGGCCTCGCCAGCCGGGATTTCCGTGTAGAGCGTCGACCATTTGGCGCCCGACTTGCAGCCTTGGAAACAGAAGCCCATCTGCCAGCAGGCGTCCCGGTCGTGGCGCGGCTGGCTGTTGATCGCCATGCGCCCGGTATGCACGTCCTTGTAGCCGACGCGCGTCGCGCCCCAATACATGACCTTGAAGTTGTTGTTGCCGGGCAGCCCCGGAATCCCGTTGGTTCGCGTCACGCCCAATTTGTCCTCGGCCTTGGCGTAATAGGGCTCGAGGTCCGCGAGGGTTATCGGCCAATCGAGCAGATTGGCGCCGGCGATGTCACCATAGGCGGTGCGCACGGCGAATTCGTGCGGCTGGAAACGCAGGCTCGCGCCCGCCCAATGCACCGTGGTGCCGCCGACCGTCTTGCAGATCCAGCTCGGCAGATTCGGAAAGTCCTTGGCCACGCGCCAATTGCCCGAGGTGGTCCGCTTGTCGAGCCAGGCCAGCTGCAGGAACGCCGCCCATTCGTTGTTGACGAGATCGTCGCGCGTGAAGCGCTTGCCGGCTTCGAGCACCACGACCTTGACGCCCTTCTGGCACAGCTCGTTGGCGAGCGTGCCGCCGCCTGCGCCCGATCCGATGATGACGACGACCGAATCGTCGTTGAGATCATATTTGGCCATGTTGTCCTCCCTTAGGTCAGCCGGCTGCGGGACTCGCCGAATCGGGCGGGTCCGGGAGCCATGCGAGGTCGTCGAATCCCCGGTAGCGGTAGCCGCCGAACGGGAAGGACGCTCCCTCGTAGCCGAAATGTCGCCACACGAGAGGATTGTTGTAGAGCGAGGAAACGGTGTTGCCGCGCACGGTCTGGAAGAACGCCGTCGCCTCCATCTTGGTCAACACGTCGAGCTGGCTGCCCTCGGATAATTCGCTCCAGGCGATGCCTTCGGCCTTGTCGAGCTCGGCGACGCCGTCCTTGAGCTGTTTCGCGAGCGCGGCGTCGGCCTTGGCCTTCTGGTCGAGATCCTCCACGACCTTGGCGTAGTACATGTCGCCCAGGTTCGGATGGGGGTAAAGCCGCCGGGTCATTGCCAGCAGCGTCTCGGCCTCGTGGGTATCGAGCGACGACAGCGACATCGCCCAAGCGCCGTCGGGCGCGATCAGCACCGCCCCCGAAGCCGCCGCCGCGATGCCCACGGCCGCCAACCCGCTGGTCTGCAGGAACTGGCGCCGATTGAATGCCTTGTTGGTCATTCGGGTTTCCTCCTCTGTTGCATGTTTTCGTTCGGATTCTTCTATCCCTTCTCGACGACGCCGCCGGGTTTCCGCAAGACGCGGCGCGGAAGGGTTGACGTACCGTGGATAGACCGGGGCGGCCCTACCGCCCGGGCACCTCCATTCCGCGCCGACTGGGGCCGCAACGGCGCAAGCTCGTACCCTGTCCGGTGAGACGCAGCGAGCGCGTCACATGGGCGTGGGACGTCGATTTCCGATCGGCAAATATTCGCTCCATGACCCGCACCTCGGCCAAAGGCAGAGAAAATCGAAGATCGTCCTGCCGCACTTTACGAGTGCTTTCGGCGGGCGGTGGCACGGCAGCCTTCCCGTGGGGAAAATCCTATGCCCTGACAAGGCCATGATCAAGAGCCGCATGCTTAACCGCGTAGCGGCTCGTCCCGGGAACGCTGCTCCCCGCTTATCTTGAGGTCCAGAAGCTCGATCGCCGATCGTAGGGCCTGGCTCGTTTCACATCCTTTCGTGCGCACTTAGTATGTCTTCCACGCCGTAAAGAGCCATTTCGAGCATCTTGTCAATAACGTCGAGTATGCGACGAAGATAATCCGGTTGCTGGCGGCAACCTTCGTATGCCGATTTCATCAATGGCATAAGCGAGTGCAGGTCCGTCTGATCGCGGGATGTATTTGGATTGCTTTTCCACCTCTCAATCGAGCGCTCACCCGTCGCAATCACCAACTCCGTGACATCGCTGGTCGCGTGCTTGAGGGCATTGAAGAATGCCCAATCGCGCCTTCCAAATGCGGGAGAATTGAGGAAGCTCTTGGCCAAGCCATGATGCTCAGCAAATTCCTCGGGCTGGATATGTCGGAAGCAATCTGGAGTCTTCATCCCGGACTTTTTGGTCTTCGTCATAAAAACAGCTTTCGAGAATCGACCTTGCGTATTCGACATGCTCTGCCAACGGCAAGTGATAACAAGCCAAATGGGCGGCAATGCGCCTGGCATCGGCGCTTGCACGCAAAAATGGATTTGCACGGTCGCGAAGCTTCTCATCATAGAAGCTTTCGCGGATCAAATTGAACAGACCAATTAGTCGGGTTCCAGCGTATTGCGTAGCGAGCATTTTTTCCAACAGGCCGGTCGCGATGTCCGGCGTGAGCCTGAAAAGGTACAGCAGTATCCGTTGGCCTTGGTTCGTGAGCAAACTGATTAGATCGTTAGGGTCTCTGTTAGCCAACAGCTCTGCAAGTCTTCCAGCCTCGGCGGGCGCATACCTCAGAAGGGGGTCGAGCGCGTCCATCAGCGACACTCGGATGGAACGAAGGGGTTCGATCCGGATACGATGTTCGATTCTTGGTAGAACCGACTCGATGAATTTAGGATTCTCCCACAAAACAGGCCGCAGGGCTTCAGTGGGTTGCGCCCGGCCAGGGTATGATCCAATGATCACGAAGCCACCCGGTCCGGAAAGCAGCTTGTCGATGTCCAAAAGTTCTGGCGCCGCTCGTTTCTCGTCTTCCTCCTGGTCAACATCATCGGAATCATTCTCTACATACCAAAGAAGAGTATCCAACATACCGGGCTCGGCACCTAGCTGCGGATGATTTTGGAAGCACATTGCAATGTGTTGTTCAAAAGGGCGGTTAGGCCAAGAATGAACAAACGAGATGGCGCGTGCCAAGTCGTCCGCAGATACCTTTGTCATCGCAAGACCATTCAAGACGGCCCGCGGATACGACAGATTCGTGTCTTGTGGAAACTCCAGGAGAAGGTTCAAAAATCGCCTTGGCTGTGCGTTCGTCGCTTCCCTTAATACTTCGGCCAATTGGCTCGCCCCACCTTTGGATGACAGGCCGAAGGTCTGATCGTTCTTATAATGCGCGATAGCCGAAAGCCATTGGTCATCGCTCATATGCTTAGTCCGTTCCCTTTCGATTGGCGGGGCAACAAATCCTCCTCTAATCTGATTCGGCTCGGGTAGTAGCCATTCTCTGAACTTCCGATTCAGCTCAAGGTAACGACGCTGCCCAACGTGGGAAAGATTTTCCGGACCTATAATTTTTAATATCGCCCATTGAGCGAATCCTGAATTCTCAAGGCAACGCCCCGCAATGCGTCGAAGATCGGCGCTGCGTTCGGGTTGGCCCGGCGAGATCATTTTCATAAATTTCTTGGCTTCGTCGATTTCGATGGAAGAGCAAAGCACGGTTGTCTCTATCGCATCCCTATCCTGATCTGAGAGAAATGGCCACGCAGCTTTTGCCGCGTACGCGAATGGCATATATCGCGCACCGCTCCATCCTGCATCCAGGAGATCGGGACATTGGAGCAAAGGCGGGAAAAGATCAAAAAGCTGTGGCCCGTTTGCGCTTATAGCGGCTAACCATAAGTGAAGACCCGAGGTATCCGTGGAATAGTCAATTTGTTTTAGAAAAGAACGCGTCTTTACCAGGTCCGAGTGCGCCACATTTTCGATCGCAGCAAGGATAAGCTCAAAAAGGCTCTCTAATTCCGGCATGGACGCTTTACGCGAGCGTGAGAACGGGTGTTGTGCTGGATAGGTAATCTTAATCCGTCCGTCGTCTGCCCGTGCCGCAATCACCATATAGGCCGGGATCGTGGCATCGAGGAATACAGCCGGATCAGCTTTGGCGAGTTCTCTGATCCAATAGAATGACTGACGATGAACGAGATCATCAGGGAAAGGGTTTCCCACGCGATTCACCGTGAACCAGGTATTCAGCCAGGCCTTTAATATTGCCCCAGCGACTACAGACGCTCGACCTTTTGCATGCAAACCTAGCAGTGCATCAAGCTGACCGACATATCCATTCTTGTCGAACAACGATGACGGGGCGGAGTTGATAATCTCGATAAGCAACTCCACGAGAGGCTCCGGCAACGGTTTAGTCTGATGCTGAAAGATCGACAGAAGCTCCGTCGCGCTATGGGGTGCCTTTTTCCACTGTCGACGCACGATGGTCTCAACTTCGGTGGGGTCAGACTGCACCGCAGTCCTAAGCCGCCAAATTGCTTGTGTTCGGCGCATTTCGTAATCGCTGGAGAGCCATCGATCGATGGCACCATCTGACGACAGACGACGTAACCAGCCGGAGGACGCGGTTGCGTGCATAACGAGAGCGGGGATGGAATTGCCCTCGTTATCGAGCGTCAAAGCAATCCGCATTTCAGCGACGGTTGGGTCGTCCAGCGATCCGAGCCAGCGAGCGACCGCGTCCCTTATGTGATATCGAATGCCGTCCGCGGAGAAAATCGTGCGTAGCTGTTGAATATAGGGACCATCCCGGTCTTGCTGCCGATACGCGGCGAGTATCTGCCGGACTTGTGTGCGTCGGAATAGCGTCTGCTCGTTAGATTTCAATAGGCCGACGATGCTTGTTCCATCGGAAATGCAGCTCCTTGCGTAAGCATGATCGAATAGGGTCTCGTGGAAAAAGCTGATCGCCGAAGCAGCTGTTACAATCAATCCTTCCGAAGCGAGCAATTCCAGCGCGCCGGGGAATCTGTCCAAGACGCTGGCTGAGCACGATAGCGTCTGGTCCTGACTCATCCGGTGAGCCATTGTTTCCAGTGCACTCCAAATTCCGAAATGAACGCCTGTAGCGGAGAGAGCTTTTTGCTTCTGTCCGACCATTTTGTCGAAAAGTTCCGCAGTCGATTCGAAGCGGGATCTTCTTGTTTCGGCATCTAGTGAAGAAAAAATCGCCAGATTAAGCGGGAGCCGCAAAAGCTCCCGTTGATGATGGCTGAACCAGGTCGGGTCCACTCCAAGATTCGACAGGATAGGAGCGACTTGCCCGTCCCAGTCCAATCGGTCTACCCCGATTTTTGTAACGCCTTCTCGGGACTCAAGATGCTTTAGCCTCTGGTCATTTGAAAAATCGAATTCTCTACATACCAGCACAATTCGGACATCGTGAAATCGATACGCCTCCTCGACAATGGCGAGGATAATGTCTTTGAGTCGCTGTCCGCGACCCGAAACATCGCTGACCGCATCTACCTGATCAATGAGCAAGACTGAAGGTCCCGAAGCATATTTCCCTGCCAAGGTGACAATCGGACTTTCACGTCGTTGGGAAAGAATGGAGCCAAGGTCCTCGGCGGTGCTCGGGCCTCCACCTTCGAGAAAACGATCGATGCGAAATGCAAGGCATGGCACCGCAGATTTGCGCAGACCTTCGATAATTTGTCTGACGACGCCTGACTTGCCTACACCCGATTGTCCCGTGATGATAACGAGCTTCTTTTCTGGCTCATCTTGAATCGCGTGTAGCGCGTCCGACGCCTCGACTCGCGGAATCGCCTCCGATGAAAATCCGAAGGGCGTATACGAATCCAGATAACCAGCCGTTACCTTTTCTAGGCGAACATCCAGCGTTTCGTCGAGCGCCCATTCTTTAAAAGTAAATCCACCTTCTTTACGAATCGTGGCTCGAATATCACCCGTTGATAGACGGACATTCATTCTGCTTTCGAGAAATGTTCGAAGGATCGAGAATGCCGCGCTAGCGTCATTGAAACAGAATTTCGAGTAGGTGCTTGTAAGACCGTCGATTTCGTCTTCGGGTAGCACTCTTACTTGCAGACGGCGGAGCCAGGCATATGCCGTCTCATTTTCGACTGACCACATCCGGCATAGGATGTCTAAATTGCCGCTAGCACGCGTCCCCGCCGCCGATTTAAGTTCGGCGGCATTCTGCGCCAGTTTTGCCTTCTCTATGAGATCGTCCAATTCTGGCGCCGGATACTGCGATACGAAAATGCATACATCACTCTTGGAATTGCCGAGCTTCGCTTTGAAGGCGTCAAGCGCGCCTTCAGTTTGAAGACGGCGCAGGGTCCAATGTCCTTCAGTATTACGGCGCTTTGCCTGATGGTGCTCGGTCACACCGTCGCGTTCGACCTGGAACTCGAATCCTTGATCGCTTTGAATGATACTTTCGAATTTGATTGCCTGCGCCTCGCCTCGCACCACGTCGAGGAGCTGACGTACGGCCCATTTAGCCTCGTATCTATTTCCAGCTTTATCTGCAATGCCGCCCGAAAACGACACGTGATGGGCTTCCTTCTAAAAAGGCACACGACATACAGTTACTTGTAGCAAATAGACGGCGAGCCACAAGGGATCAATCAAGGCGTAGCCCTCCTTCGCTATAGCGACACGCCGCCGTCGATCGGGATGGCGGTGCCGGTGACGAAGGCGCTCTCGTCCGAGGCGAGATAGACGGCGAGCGACGCCACTTCCTCGGCGCTGCCCAGCCTTCCGAGCGGCTGGCGGGCGATGAAATCGGCCCGCGCCTTGACCGGATCGGCGAAGGCGTTGATGCGCTCCCCGAGCGACGGCGTCTCGATGGTACCCGGGCAGATGGCGTTGCAGCGTATGCCGCGCTTCACGAAATCGACCGCGATCGCCTTGGTCAGGCCGATCACAGCCGCCTTGCTGGTGGCGTAGACGAAGCGGTTCGGCAGGCCGCGCAAGGAGGAGGCGACGGAGGCGACATTGACGATCGAGCCGCCGCCGCGCTCGATCATGGCCGGCAGGATGGCGCGGGTGACGCGATACATCGATTTCACGTTGAGGTTCATGGTGAAGTCCCAATCCTCCTCGCGGCAATCGAGGATCGTGCCGTGATGGACGAATCCGGCGACGTTGAACAGCACCGTGACGGCGCCGAGATCGCGCGCGAGCGCATCGATGGCGGCGCCATCCGTCACGTCGAGGCGACGGGCCACGACGCCTTCCGTTCCCTTGAACGCAGCGAGCAGCGCCTCGTCGATATCGGTCGCGATCACGCGCGCGCCCTCCGACGCGAAGGCAAGCGCTCCGGCCCGCCCGATGCCCTGGCCGGCGGCGGTAACCAGCGCCGTCTTGCCGCGTAATCTTCCAGCCATCCTTGTCTCCTTCCTCTGACGCGTCTTCGCCGCCGAGAGCGAAAGCCATTCGACGAAGGCCGGGCTTGCGCCGATTTGCCCTCGGTAACGGCGCGGCCGTAACATATCGATAGAATATAGGGGACAGGAGGCGACATCATGGCAGAGGATATCGCAAGGCTGGATCGCGTCGCGGTCCGGGAAAGCCGGCGCCGCAAGCTGGCCGCGGCGGGCCTCGCCCTGGCGGTCATCGCGATCCTGCTCGGCGCCGGGGCCGGGCTCGGCGCGCGCTTCGGCTGGTGGCATTTCCGTACCGGCTTCACCATCCTCGAAGGCGCTTTTTTCTGCGGCATCGCTGCTGGGCTTCTCTCGCTCCTCGCCCTCATCCTCGGCCGGCGTACGATGTCTTCCGGCTATCGCCTGGTCGCGCTCGCGGGGCTGCTGATCGGGCTTGTCGTCGCCGGCTTTCCCGTGCGCGAATATCTCATCGTCAAGAGCGTTCCGCCCATCCACGACGTCACGACCGACACGGAGAACCCGCCGCTCTTCGTCGCCGTGCTGCCGCTTCGCGCCCTTGCCGAGGACCCGGCAAGCTATGGCGGCGCGGCGGTCGCGGCCCTGCAGCGCCAAGGCTACCCTGCCCTCGCCCCCGCGGATTTCACGGCACAGCCGGCCAAGCTGTTCGACGACGCCCTTGCCACCGCGCGCGCGCTCGGCTGGACCATCGTCGCCGCCGTGCCGGCCGACGGCCGTATCGAGGCGAGCCAGACCAGCTTCTGGTTCGGCTTCACCGACGATATCGTGGTGCGCATCGCCGCGAAGGACGGCGGCAGCCGCGTCGACGTCCGCTCGGTGTCGCGCGTCGGCCGCAGCGATCTCGGCGTGAACGCCACCCGCATCGAGCGCTTCCTGGGCCGGCTCAAGGAGCGGGTCGCGAACGGCGGCTGATCAAGCCGCCGCTGCGGGCGAAATCATAGCGCCGGCCCCTCCGGCGCCTCGACCGGCTTCGTCCGGATGGCGATCGCCGCGGTGGTGCGGAGGGGCAGCTCGCGCAGGCAGAAGGCGGCGACGAGCGCGAGCGCCGTCGTCCCCGCCGTCATCAGGAACACCATGGTGAAGGAGCCGGTGACGGCCTCCACCAGCCCCGCGCGCATGGCGGGCGTGAGGCGGGCGAAGCCGGCCGCGCTGCCGCGCAGGAGATCGAGCGCCGGATGCGCGCCGAGCGCCTGATGGCCGGGCAACGCCGCGATGCGCGCGCCCAGCCGTCCGAGCAGCACCGAGCCGAGGAGCGCCACGCCGAAGGAGCCGCCCATCGAGCGGAAGAAAGTGATCGAGGCCGTGCCGGCGCCGAGGTCGGTGAGATCGATCGCGTTCTGGATCGAGACCACGGTGACGGGCAGCACCATGCCGATCCCGGTTCCGAGCAGCGCCATGGCGGAGCCCCAGACGAGCGGCGTGGTGGCCGCGTCCATCCGCGCCATGAAGCCGAATGTGAGGGTGGCGCACACCAGCCCCAGGATGGGGTAGATCTTGTAGCGGCCGGTCTTGGAGACGAGCCGGCCCGCGATGAAGGAGCCGAGCACCGTTCCGCCGGTGAAGGGGATGAGCTGCAGGCCCGATTGCGAGGCGGTGTCGCCGCTCACGAGCTGGAGAAAGAGCGGCAGGTACACCGTGCCGCCCAGCATCGCCATGGCGGTGAGGAAGGCCATCAGGCTGGCGACCGAATAAACGGGGTTGCGGAAGAGCCGCGGCGGCAGGATAGGCTCGCGCGCGAGGCGCTCCCACAAGAGAAAGGCGGCGATCAGCGCCAGCCCCGCGACGACCAGCCCGATCATCATGGGCGAGTCCCAGTCATATTCGACGCCGCCCCAGCTTGTCGCGAGCAGCAGCGCCGTCACCGCCGCGACGAGCAGGACCGCGCCGGGATAGTCGATCTCGCGCGCCGGCCGCCGTCCCGCCAGCCGCTTGAGCGCGAGCCCCGAGATGAGGAGCGCGGCGACGCCGATAGGGAGATTGATCCAGAACACCCAGCGCCAGCCGAGATGATCGGAGAAGAGCCCGCCCAGCACCGGCCCGGCCACGCTGGCCGCCGCGAAAACGCCGCTGAAATAGCCTTGGTAACGGCCGCGGTCCCGCGGGGCGATGACGTCCGAGATGGTGATATGGGCGAGCGAGATGAGCCCCCCGCCACCCATGCCTTGGAGCGCGCGGGCGAGGATGAGCTGGGTCATGCTTTGCGCGAGCGCGCAGCAGACCGACGCCGCGAGAAAGGTCCCGATGGCGGTCAGCAGCAAGGCGCGCCGGCCATAGATGTCGGAGAGCTTGCCGTAGAGCGGCGTCGTCGCGGTCGAGGTGAGGAGATAGGCCGAGACCACCCAGGACATATGCTGGAGCCCGTTGAGCTCGCGCGCCATCGTCGGCAGCGCGGTCGCGACGATGGTCTGGTCGAGGGCTGCGAGCAGCATGCCGAGCATGAGACCGCTTAGGATGCGCAATATGTCGCGGTGCGCGAGCCCTGCGGGCGCGGGCGAAGTTGCTGCGGATTGCTTCGGAGTCATGTACGCGTCCGCGGCCCTTCCTGCCGTCCTGGCTTCTGGAGCAAGGCTCCACATAGCTTGTTCGCCGCCGTCGTCAACCCTAAGCTCTGCCGCGCCGCGGCGGGCCACTCGCAGCCCTCATCTCTCGAGCTTGTGCGCGGCGGCACCATCGGAAGGCCGCATGCCGCAATCCTCCGCTCTTTTCAGCTTGCGCCGCCTGAGCCGCCTCGGCCTAGCCGTCGAGCCCTTCGAGCTGGCGGCGGGGGAATGCCTCGCGGTGGTGGGCCCGTCGGGCGCGGGGAAGTCGCTGCTGCTCCGCGCCATCGCCGATCTCGACCCCAACGAGGGCGAGATGCTGCTCGAGGGCCAGTCGCGCGCCGCGCTCAGCGGTCCCGCCTGGCGGCGTCACGTCACCTATGTAGCGGCCGATTCGGGCTGGTGGGGCGAGAGCGTCGGCGCCCATTTCGCCGACCGCGACGCGGCGGGGGCGCTGTTGTCTCCCTCACTGCTTCCCCTCGAGTGCCTCGGCTGGCCGGTCGCGCGGCTCTCCACCGGCGAGCGCCAGCGCTTGGCGCTGCTCCGCGCACTCGTGCAGCGGCCGCGGCTTCTGCTGCTCGACGAGCCTACCTCGGGCCTCGACCAGGCCGCCGCCGCCGCGGTGGAGGCGCTGCTTCTGGCCGAGCGCGAGCGGGGTGCGGCGATCATGGTCGTGACGCATGACCCGGCGCAGGTCGCGCGGCTCGCGAAGCGCCGTCTGCGCATCGAGGCCGGTCGCGCGCGCGAGGAGGCGGAATGAATTTCATCTCGCTGAGCTACGGCGATATCGCCATCGCCTCGCTTCTCGTCGTGGCGAACGGCCTGCTTTCCCTCGCCCTCCATCTCGGCCTCGAGCGGCGGCTCTTCGTCGCGGCCTTGCGCATGGTGGTGCAGCTCAGCCTCGTCGGGCTCGTGCTGACCACGCTCTTCGCTCTCGTATCGCCCTTCTGGACCTTGCTCGTCGCGCTCGCCATGGTCGCCTTTGCCGGGCATGAGGTCTTCGCGCGCCAGGAGCGGCGCTTTCGCGGCGTCTGGGGTTACGGACTCGGCACCGGCACCATCCTGATCGCGGCGAGCCTCGTCACCTTGCTTGCGCTGACAACCTCCGTGCGGCCGCATCCCTGGTACGATCCGCGCTTCGCCATCCCGCTGCTCGGCATGATTCTCGGAAACACGATGAGCGGGGTGAGCCTCGGCCTCAACACACTCACCACTGCGGCCGCGCGGGAGCGCAACGCGGTCGAGGCGCGCTTGGCGCTCGGCGCCACGCGATGGGAGGCGTTGGGCACGGTGATGCGCCAGGCGCTGCGGAGCGGGCTCATCCCCATCATCAACGCCATGTCCGCGACCGGGCTCGTCTCCCTCCCCGGCATGATGACCGGCCAAATCCTCGCCGGCATTCCGCCGCAGGAAGCGGTCAAATACCAGCTGCTCATCATGTTCCTGATCGCGGGCTCGACCGGCTTCGGCGTGCTCGCCGCGGTGCTCGGCGGCGCCTATCGGTTGAGCGACGAGCGCCACCGGCTGCGGCTCGACCGTTTGGGCCCCGCGCGGCCGTGATTCTTCGCGCGACGCCGCGACTGTCGGCTCGATAACACGCCGGTGATCGACTATCCTCGCCGCAAAGACGACTAACGCAAGGGAGGAGCCAGGTGAAGTTCTACGACTGTACGCCCGCGCCCAATCCGCGCCGCGCGCGCATCTTCATGGCCGAGAAGGGCATCACGGTGCCGACCGAGCAGGTCGATCTGCGCAACGGCAAGCAGTTCTCGCCCGAATATCGCGCCATCAACCCGCAATGCATGGTGCCCTTCCTTGTGCTCGACGACGGCACCGGCATCGGCGAGGCGGAAGCAATCTGCCGCTATTTCGAGGCAATTCATCCCGAGCCGCCGCTTTTCGGCGGCGACGCCAAGGACAAGGCCATCACCGCGATGTGGCAGCTGCGCGTGACCTTCGAGGGTTTCCACGCGGTCGGCGAGACATTTCGCAATCGCACACCGGCCTTCAAGAGCCGCGCGCTTTCGGGTCCGCATTCCTTCGAACAGATCCCCGAACTGGTCGAGCGGGGACTCGCGCGCATCAAAATCTTCTTCGAGATGCTCGATCAACGGCTCGGCGCGAGCGAATTCATCGCCGGCGAGCGCTTCTCGATCGCCGACATCACGGCGCTTGTCGCCATCGACTTCGCCGGCTGGATGAAGATCGCGCCCTCCGACGAGCAGAAAAATCTCCAGCGCTGGTATCGCGCGGTCGCCGCGCGGCCGAGCGCGAAAGCCTGATGGAATAAGGCTTCCAGAGACAGGCACCGGGCGGCGCGCAGGGCGGACGAGCGACGCGGGAGGCTGCGCGGAAGAAAAATTTCGCCGTCTCGCGCGCGGCGCCGAGAGGTTAATTTCCGATCTCAATATCTTGAGTGATGACCACAAGCTAAAGTGTTGACAGAATTGTCAACCACAATATATGCTAATCATGGAAGCACATGTTGTGCTCCCGCTTGACGGCACCCGACGTGAACAATCACTGCTCCGTCCGATGCCGTCGGTGGCGGGGTTCACCCTAACGGAGGGGATTTGGAATGGCTGGGAAGACCACCAAGAAGAAAGTCGCGAAGAAGAAGCCGGCAGCCAAGAAGAAGACCACGAAGCGCGCATCCAAGCGCTAACTCCCAGGATGCGAGCCTGCACGCTCTGAACGGTTACCCCCGGATCACAAAGCGTGCGGGCTCGTAACCGAGCCAAAGCGGGCTCGCGTGGGTCACCCCTCGCGGGCCCGCCTTCCGTTTGGACCTTCCTTTTTCATCCTTGCAACGAATGGGCGTCGCTTGGACGCAGGAAGCGACGGCGCTTATTCGAAGCGCAGCACGGTCAGACGATCGGTTGCCAATTCCGCGGCCCAGACCTCGCCCTTGCGTCCCGCCATCTGACGCACATGCGCGTCGGGATGCGGCAGCGCGAAGCTCTCGAATTTCTCGGACGCGGGATCGAAGCGCAGGATCGCGTTGGCGCCCCAGTCGCTGAGCCAAACCTTGTCTCGCTCGTCGACATAGATCGCGTAAGGCTTGGGCTGCGCGCCGGGCAGGCGCCAGCTTTGCCAGGCGCCGGTCGCGGGATCGTAGCGCGCAACCTGGCCCGCGTTCCATTCGCTCACCCAGACGAAGCCGTGCGAGTCCGACCAGGCGCGCCGCGCGCCCTGCATCGGCGTCGGCGGCTCGATCACGCGAGCGGCGCCGCTCATCGGATCGATCTCGCCGAGATAGTTGCCGGCGAGCGAGGCGTAGAAGACGCGGCCCGCCGGCGTCGTCGTCATGCCGTAGGGCCCGACGCCGCGCGGCGCGTCGAAGACCTTCATCTCTCCCGTACGCGGGTCGAGCCTGCCATAGACGCCATTCTGGCCGGTGAACCAGAAATCGCCCGCGCCGTCGAAGGTCGCGGTGTTGAGGTTGGCATATTCGCGCCCCTGCGGGAGGAGCCAGACCTTCGGCTGCAGGCTCGCGGGATCGACGCGCAGGATCGCGTTGAGCCCGCCATCCGTCACCCAGGGCGCGCCGTCGGGGCCGACGATCACGCCATGCGGCGCCGAGCCCGCGCCCAGCGCGATCTGCTCCACCTTGCGGCTTTGCGGATCGAGACGGCCGAGCGCGCCCGCATGCTGCGCCGTGAACCAGACGGGCCCGCCCGGCGTCGGCGCGGGTGCTACGTCATGCGGCCCGGCGCCCTTCGGCAGCTCGAAGCTTTCCATCGTCACCGCGGCATGGGCGGCGGGCGCTGCGCCCGTGAGAAGCAGCAAGGCCAGGATGGCGGCGCGTTCCTGCATTGGCGACCTCCCTCGGCGAATGGACCTCTCGTGCTACGCGCGCCGGCGGCAGAGCCTTGCGCCGCGCCGGGCCTCAGGCCATGAGCCGCGCCCGCGCGAGCGCAGCACCCGGCCAGACCGCAGGCTTGCCGCGCTGATACTGGGGAGGATAGGCGATCTCGACGCCGAGCGCCTCCGCCGCGTGCCAGGGCCAGCGCGGATCGTCGATCATGGCGCGGGCGAGCGCCACCAGATCGGCCCGGCCCGAGGCGATGATCGTCTCGGCCTGGCGAGGGTCGGCGATCATGCCGACGGCGCGCGTGACGATGCCCGTTTCGGCGCGCACGCGCTCGGCGGCCGGCAGATTATAGCCGGGGCCGACCACCATGTTCGACTTGGGCAGGATGCCGCCGCTCGAGACGCAGACATAGTCGAAGCCGCGCGCCTTGAGGGCGCGGGCGAAGGCGACCGCGTCGTCGGGCGTGAGCCCCTCGGGCAGCCAATCCTGCCCCGTGATCCGCGCGCCGAGCGGCCGCTCGGCCGGCCAGGCGGCGCGGATCGCCTCGGCGATCTCGAGCGGAAAGCGCATGCGGTTCTCGGCGCTGCCGCCATAGCGGTCCTCGCGCCGGTTCGAGAGCGGCGAGAGGAACTCATGCAGCAGATAGCCGTGGGCGGCATGAAGCTCGAGGATGTCGAGGCCGAGCCGCACCGCGCGGCCGGTCGCGGCGAGGTAATCTTCGCGAATGCGCGCGAGCGCGGCGTCATCGAGGGCCTGCGGCGCGGGCCAGCTCGGATCGTAGGGAATGGCCGAGGGCGCCACCGCCCGCCAGGGACGCTCATCCGGACCGAGAGCGCGGCCCCCGCGCCACGGCACCTGCGCCGAGGCTTTGCGGCCGGCATGGGCAAGCTGGATGCCGATCCGCGCCGGGGCGAAGCTGCGGCAGGCGGCGAGCACACGCCCCAGCGCTGCCTCGTTGGCGTCGGAATAGAGACCGAGGCAGCCATGGGTGATGCGGCCCGCGGCCGAGATCGCCGTCGCCTCGATCATGACGAGCCCCGCACCGGAAAGCGCCAGATGGCCGAGATGCTGCATATGCCAATCGGTCGCCGAGCCCTCTTCGGCGCTGTATTGGCACATGGGCGAGACCACGATGCGGTTCGAGAGCTTGAGCCCGCGCAGCTCGAGCGGTGAGAACAGAATACTGGCCATGGAGCGATTTCCGGAATGGTGAGGGGAAGGATATGGAGAGGCGACTGTCGAGGTGAGATAGTTCCGCACCTATCTCACGAAAAGTGGCGCCCGCGCGCAAGAGGCGATTTCCGCGGCGGGACGAACGCATGGGCCGGCCTCGCAAGGAGCCCGCCCGGAATCCGCGGCTGACGGCTGGCGCGGCGGAGGAAAGGCTGTAGAATGTCTGCAACAATATTGCTTGCGACGGGGAACAGGCGCCGAGGCGGATCAGGGGAGGCATCCGGTGACAAAAATTCGCAAGGGATCGAGCCGCGGGCTCGCGCTTATCGCATTCCTTCTTGCCCTCGTCGCACCAGCGCTGGGAACGCAACCCATAGCACGGGCCGCGGCGGCCGAGCCGATCAAGATCGGCGTCACGGTCAGCCTGTCGCCGCCCGGCTCGGTGAGCCAAGGCACTCAGGTGCGCGACGCGCTCGATGTCGTCGCCAAGATGATCAATGACGAGGGCGGCTTGCTCGGCCGGCCGGTCCAGCTCCTCGTCGAGGACACCCAGGGCCTGCCGGAGAAGGCGCGCGCCGCCGTCGAGAAGCTGATCACGGAAGAGCATGTGGTGGCGCTCACCGGCGAGCATCAAAGCTCGAACGTGCTGGCCGAGATCGAGGTCGCCCACCGCTATCACATCCCCTACATGAACGTGAACGGCTGGGCCGACGCGATCCGCGCCAAGGAGTATGTCGAGGTCTTCAATCCCGGCAACTACAACAGCCGCGTGGCGATCGCCATGGCCGAGGCGATGAAGGCGCTGGGCGCCAAACGGGTCGTCGCCTTCTGCGAGAACACCGATTACGGCATCGGCCTCGCCAAGGCGCTCGGCGACCAGCTCAAGGAGCGCAGCCCGGCGACGGCCTATAAATACGAGACGCTCGATCGCGCGTCCAAGGACTATCTGCCCGCCATCCTGCCGCTCAAGACCGATCCGCCCGACGCGGTGGTCGAGATCATGCTGCCGGCGGCGGCCTATCTGCTGCTCAACCAAGTCTACGAGCAGGGCGTGGCGCCGAGCGCCAAGACGTGGCTCTACGATGCCTCCGGGATCGCCGACTATCCCGATTTCTGGCAGAACGTGCAGGACGCCGCCAAGGACATGCTGGTGTTCGGCCTCTACCATCCCAAGATGGCGATGCCCGAGCTCGGCAAGAAGGTGGCGGCCGCCTATAGCGCCAAGACCGGCCATGACCCGAGCCGCCTGCTCTTCCAGGCGGCGGACAGCCTCTTCCTTCTCGCCCAGGCGATCAAGGCGGCCAACTCGACCGACCCCGAGCCGATCATCAAGGCGCTGGAGGCGACGAAATGGGAGGGCACGCGCGGTACCGTCACCTTCTCCGAAGAGCAGGGCGGCTATCATTACCATCAATGGCTCGACATCCCCTATGTCACCTTCCAGATCACCGCGGTGAAGCAGCCGATCGCCGACACGAAGCTGGTGGAGGACCCGGGCCAGCCGCTCGACGCCTCGCGTCTGGAGAAGCCCGGCATGTGACGGCCGCCCGCGCCTAGCCGAAACGGGACGCGCCCGGTAGCGCTCCGCATGCTGCTTCTCGACCTCACCGTCAACGGGGTCATCACCGGGCTCTTCTATGCCCTGATGGCGATCGGGCTGTCGCTGATCTTCGGCATATTGCGCGTGGTGAATTTCGCCCATGGCGAGTTCTACATGCTCGGCGCCTACGCCTACGCCATGATCGCGTTGGCGCTTGGCATCTCGCCTTGGCTCGCCTTGCCTTGCGCCTTCCTCACCGGCGCCGTCGTCGGCTTCGTCGTGGAGCGGCTCCTCATGCGCCCGCTCTACTCCGGCTATACGAGCTGGGGGCTGATGCGCGACGAATATGCCGTGATCGTCACCTTCGGCCTCTCGCTCTTGCTGATCAATCTCGTGGACAAAATCGTGGGTCCCTATGCCTTCCGCGGGCCCAGCCTCGTGCAGCAGGCGCGCATGCATCTGGGACCCATCATGATCAGCGGGCACAAGCTCGTCGCGGCTTTCGTGGCGCTCGCCGTGCTGGCAAGCGTGACGCTCCTCGTGCGCTACAGCTTCTGGGGCAAGCGCATCCAGGCGGTGGCCCAGAACCGTCTCGGCGCATCGCTCGCCGGCATCGACACGGGCACGGCGAGCGCCATCGTCTTCGCGCTCGCAGGCGGGCTCGCGGCGCTTGCGGGCGCGCTGCTCTCGCCCGTGATCAACCCCACCCCCGACGTCGGCATATTCCCGGCGATCAAGTCCTATGTGATCGTGGTGCTCGGCGGCATGGGCTCGATCCCCGGCAGCATCGTCGCGAGCCTCATGCTGGGCGTGCTGGAGAGTTGGGGTGCGGTCTATATCTCCTACGCCTACCGCGACACCTTCGGCCTCGTCATCCTCATCCTCTTCCTCTTGTTCCGGCCGCAGGGCCTCTTCGGCGAGCGGGGGCGCGAGGTATGAGCGAACGCCATGCCCTCGCGAGCCTTCATGACGCGGCGAGCCGGCGCCGGCGCGCCGAGCTCATCTCCTCGCTCGCCATAGTCGCGCTCGTGGCGCTGCTGCCGATCCTGACGACGAGCGACTATTGGCGCGGCGTGCTGATCGTCTCGATGTATTTCGCCATGCTGGCCGCAGCCTGGAACCTGCTCGCAGGCTATGCCGGGCAATTCTCCTTGGCACCGGCCGCCTTCGGCATGATTGGCGCCTATGCGACGGCGCTGCTTGCCTATCATTGGGGCGCGCCGCCGCTCGTCGGCATTCCGGCTGCCATCCTGGTCGCGGGCGCCATCGGCTTGGCGCTCGGCCGCATCGTGCTGCGTCTCAGTGGCCCCTATCTCGCGCTCACCACGCTTGCCTTCGCCGAAATCATGCGTCTCGTGATCAGCAACTCGACGGATTTCACCCGCGGCGATCTCGGGCTCGACGTGCCGGCCCTCATTCATAGCCGCCTCGGCTATTATTATTTCTTCCTCGCGGCGCTGCTCGTGACCCAGCTCGGCCTCTACGCATTGCTCGGCAGCCGGGCGGGGCTCTTCTTCCAGGCCATCCGCGACGACGAGGTGGCGGCCGCGAGCCGCGGCGTGCGCGTGGTGCGCTGGAAGACGATCGCCTTCGCCCTCAGCGCCGCCATCAGCGGGCTCGCCGGCGCGCTTTACGCCCATTTCGCCCAGCTCGTCAGTCCCGAGCTGGGACTCATCTCGCAGACCGGCCTCATCGTCAGCATGGTGGTGATCGGCGGCATGGGCACGCTCGCCGGACCGCTCGGCGGCGCCTTCCTTGTCTATGCCACCTCCGAGCTGCTGCGCGACGTAGGCGGCTACCAGCTCATCGTCTTCGCGTTGCTCGTCATCCTCTTCGCCCGTTTCTTCCGCCAGGGCCTCTGGGGGTTGCTGCGCCATGCGCTCGGCATTGTACTGGCCCCGCGTCCAGGCGCGGCCGGCGGCGGTCGTTGAATGGCGCCGCCTCGCCTCGAGCTCGAGAGCATCGCCAAATCCTTCGGCGGCTTGCGCGCCGTCGATGGCGCGAGCTTTGCCGTCGCGGCCGGCGAGCTCGTCGGGCTCATCGGCCCCAACGGCTCGGGCAAGACGACGCTCCTCAACATTTTGAGCGGCCATCTCGCGCCCGATGGCGGGTCGGTTCGGCTCGACGGCCGCGCGATCGAGGGGCTCCGGCCCGAGGCGCTGGCGCGGCTCGGCGTGCAACGCATGTTCCAGCTCACCCGCGTGTTCCGGCGCATGGGCGTGGTCGATAATCTTCTTGTCGCGGGCCGGGCGCTCGGGCTCGCCGCCGACGAGGCAGCGCGCCGCGCGGGCGCCCTCATCGAGGAGCTGGGCCTCTCCCCGGTCGCCGGGCTCGATGCCGGGCAGCTCTCGGGCGGGCAGCTCAAGCTGTTGGAGTTCGGCTGCTGCTTCATGGCGCCCCCGCGCCTCGCCCTTCTCGACGAGCCTTTCGCCGCCATTCACCCGACGATGAAGGAGGTCATGGCCGGCTTCATCCGCCGCCGCCATCGAGCGGGCCAGACCTTCATCCTGGTGAGCCACGACATGCCGGTGATCGTCGAGCTTTGCCCGCGCACCATCTGCATGAACGCGGGCGCCGTGATCGCCGACGAGGCGACCCGCGCGGTACTGACCGACGGCCGCGTGATAGAGGCCTATCTCGGCGGAGCGGCCGCGTGAGCGCGCTGCTCGAGGTCGAGCGGGTAACGGCGGGCTATCTCGCCGACATCGACATCCTGCGCGAGGTGAGCCTCGTTGCCGCGGGTGGGTCGATCACCGGCCTGATCGGGCTCAACGGCGCCGGCAAATCCACCATCATGAAGACGATCTGCGGCTTCCTGCGGCCGAAATCGGGCGCCATCCGCTTCGAGGGCCACGACATCACCGGCATCGCGCCCCATGCGCTGCTCGAGCGCGGCATCTGGTACATCCCGCAGGAATCGAGCCTCTTTCCCTATATGACCGTCGAGGACAATCTGCGCCTGCCGATCGAGCATCTCGCGCGCCGCGGGCGGAGTTTGCATCGCGACGAGATCGCCGCGCGCTTCGACGACATGCTCGTGCAGTTCCCCGCCCTCGCCGAGCGGCGCCGCGCCCAGGCCGGCGATCTCTCGGGCGGGCAGCAGAAGATGCTCGAATTCGCCAAGGCCTATCTGGTCCGCCCGCGGCTCTGCCTGATCGACGAGCCGAGCATCGGCCTCTCGCCCAAAATCGCCGAGGAGGTCTATGGCTGGATCGAGCTCTTCGCCGCGCGCGCCATGGCCGTGCTGCTCGTCGATCATAATGTCCGCCGCGTCATCCGCCTCGCCAGCCAGATCTACGTGCTCAATCTCGGCGAGGTCACGGCCGAGGGCCGGCCCGAGGACTTCGCGGGCGACCTGCATGAGCAGGTGCGCGCCTGGCTCGGGATCAATTTTTAGCGGCGACGACGAATCGCCGAGCGCTTCGAGACCGGCTTAAATTCAGGGCAAAATCGTCACCATCGGGCTTGTCCCGGTGGTCCACGTCTTTGTCGACCGCGAAAGCAAGACGTGGATCACCGGCACGGTGGCTGCACGGTGGCCGGCGATGACGATCTGGATTTTGGGGCTGGGGCTCCGTGCCTCACCCGACCGCGCCGATCTTGCGCAAATGCGCGATCTCGTCAGGCGTGAAGCCGAGGCCGGCGAGGATCGCGTCGCTGTGCTCGCCGATCGATGGCGCGCGGCGCGGCCGTCGCTTCTCCTCGCCCGCGACCCAGAAGGGGCTGCTGACGGTGAGGACCGGCCCCTCCGGTCCCTCCATCGGGGTGAGCACGTCCGCCGCCAGCATCTGCCGGTCCGAAGGAATGTCGGTCACGCGGCTGACGACGCCCGCGGTGAAGCCCTCCTTCCCTAGCAAGCCTTTCCATTCCGCGCTGTCGCGCTCGGCGAAGATCGCGTCGAGCGCCGCGGTCAAGGCAGCGGCGTAGGCATGCCGCGCCTTCCGCGTGACGAAGCGCGGATCCTGGGCGAGGGCGGCATGGCCCAGGCAGGCGGCGAAGCGCGGCCAATGCCGCTCCTCCTGCACGAGGGCAAGGATGAACCAGCGCCCGTCGCGGCACCGATAATGGTTGCGCAGCGCATTGGGCGATTTCTCGCGCGGCGGCCGATCGATGAAATGCGCGCCGCAGAGCGCCGCCTGCACATAGGCGCCGTTCGCCCAGACACCGTTGGCGAGGAGCGACGCACCGACCGCCCCGCCCTTCCCGGTCCGCTCGCGCCGGAGCAGCGCCATCATGATGGCGCCGAAGAGGGCGAGTGCCGTCGGATGATCGCCCATGCCGGGGACGGAGCGCGCGGGCGCGCTTCCTGTATGCGGGACGACCTGATCCATCAGGCCCGAGCGCGCCCACCAGGCAGTAGTGTCGAAGCCGGCATGGTTTGCCTCCTCGCCCGTCTCGCCATAACCCGTCAGCGAGGCATAGATGAGACGCTCGTTGAGCGGCTCGAGCTGGCTTTGGGCGATGCCGAGCCGCTCGCGCACGGGTAAGGGGAAATTGGTGATGAAGACATCCGTGTCGCGCACCAGGCGATAGAGCACGTCGCGCGCCTCCTCCTGCTTCAGATCGAGGGCGAGGCTGCGCTTGTTGCGCGAATCGAGGAGCCAGCAGTAATTCTCCTCCGAACGCGGCATGCCCGGCAGACGATAGAGCGCGCGATAGGGATCGCCCTCGCCGGGCGGCTCGATTTTGATCACCTCGGCGCCGAAATCCGACATGATCGTGGCCGCCGCGGGTGCGGCGATGAAGCTCGCCACGTCCAGCACCTTGATGCCCGCGAATAGGCCCGGCATCGCTTGCTTCGGCATCTCCTGCAATAACGCCTCCCCGTCCCAGCAGCTTGACGGCGCCTTGCGAGCAAAAGAGCAGCAGCCGGCCTTTTCCGCAAGCCGGACGCGTCGGCCTCGCCGTGGAATGCGATTGGCTTGTCTGTAAGGCCGAACTGGTACAGGCTTCGAGCGAATCCCGGGAAATGTCGATTGGTTGGTGCTCCCGGAGCCCTGTAGGGACGTGGAATTCAGTTCAATCGTCGTGGCTGACATGGCCGGCTGGTAGAGGGAATGCGGCATGGGCACCGGAGTGCTTGAGGAATTCATCGCCGACTGCCGGCGCGTGGCCGCTCAGTACCCACAGCCGGCCGACTGCGTGCTAGCGACGGCGCCGCTCATGCACCGCCTCCTCATGGAGGCGGAAAGCTTTCTCCGGCCCGAGCATCTCCAGTCGGACCCCGATCACTATGCGCGCAATGCGATCTTCATCCCCGAAGACCGCACGCTCTCGCTTTTCGCGCTCGTTTGGAGACCCGGCCAATGGACGCCGGTGCATGACCACGGCAGCTGGGGCGTAGTCGGCATCTTCAAGGGACTGCTCGAGGAGCGCAACTATATCCGCACCGATCTCAATGCCGGTGAGGATGACGCGCGCGACGATGGCATCATGCTCGAGCGCGGCGGCGTGATCCTGCTCGACGAAGGCACGGTGACGAGCTTCGTGCCGAACCCGGACCACATCCATGTGACCGGCGTGCCGCGCGATCGACAGCAGGCGGTCAGTCTCCACCTTTACGGCCGCGAAATGGACAGCTTCCATATCTACGATGTCCACGAGCGCACGCGAAAGCTCGTGCGCGCCGCCTACAATGAAAGCTGAAGCGGAGAGGCAATTAGAGACCGGAAGGCTTGTGCCGGAGCGGCGGCGACGTCCCGCTCCGACCGGACTCAGGCTTATTCGATGGCCAGCGTCCAGGCCGAGGATCGACAGCTTCGCGGTCGTGATTTCGGTGGGCCACAGGATTTCCGTGAGACCGGTCGCGACGGCGACTTTCTGCATTCCATTGGCCTGATAGGTAATGACCCCGCCACCCACGGCGCCGCCGATTTTCTGGCCCCACAATTTCTGGCCGTTGCTTGCATCGACAGCGTAGAAATTACCGCCCATGTCGCCGAAGAAGATGACACCGCCGGCCGTCGGCGTCACGCCGCTCTGGATGGGATAGTTGGTCTTGATCCGCCATTTCCAGGCGCCCGTATCGGCGTCGCTCGCATAAATCCAGCCTGCCCACTCGCCGAACGGGTCCGGCTTGCCCCAGGTGTTGAACGGATTGATCGAGGCCTCGCCCGACCACGGCGTTCCTGCCGGGGTCTTCTGGATTTGCTCGGGCGTCTGCAGCGTCACGGTCGTGCACCATTCGACTTCGCCGACCAGGACGAGATTGGTCTTGGGATCATAGGCCGGCCCGTTCCATTCCGCGCCGCCAACCGACCCCGGGCAGAAATGAACCGACTTGTCGGTCGAAAAGGTCTTGTCCGCGTTCTCGACGCGAGTCACCGGCATGCGATAAAGCAGGGCACCGGTGGCGAGGTCGAAGCCGTAGAGATGCCCGTCCTTTGGCGCAACCGACAGGAGTTTCCTGCCGCCGGCCGTCTGGATAATCGCCGGCGCGCTCGAGACATCCCAGTCATGCCAGTCGACCGGGACGATCTTTATGTGGCTCTTGTAGGCTCCGGTCTTGGCGTCCAGCACGATGACCGATCCGGAATAAAGGTTGGATCCTTCGCGTGGTCCGGTCGCGAAATCGGGCGCCGGATTTCCCCCCGGCACGTAGAGAAGCCCGGTGGCCGGGTCGAGGGTGTAAGATGTCCAAGTCGCCCCGCCGGTGATGGGGGAACCCGGCGGGTTTTTCCAGCTGGAGGCGTCAAGAGGCGTCGCACCCTGCGGTCCGCGCGTGACATCGCCCGCCGTCCTTGGCACCAGATAAAATTCCCAAACGATCTTGCCGGTCTTGGCGTCGAGCGCATACATGCGGCCCTTCACGCCTTTCACGTCTCCGCCCGCGTTGCCGACGAACACAAGGCCGTCCCAGGCAATCGGCGCCGCCGGTACGGACTCACCCTTCTTCGGATCGGCGATGGAGGTCTCCCAGAGGCGCTTACCCGTTCTAAAGTCGTAGGCCAACACGCGGCCGTCCTGAGTCCCGCGGAACAATTCGCCATCCATATAAGCCGCGCCACGGTTGACGCCCTGCGGCGATGCCGGCGGTGTAATCCTCGTGCGTACGCCAGTTCTGTCGGCAATTGGTCGGATCGATGGAGAAAATATCGTATTCGGTCACCGCGACCAGGGCGCCATCCACCTCGAGCAAACCCGAGGTGAAGCCGGTATATTGGCCCGTGTCGTAGGTGCACAGAACCTTCATTCCGCCGACATTGTCCTTATTGATCTGGCTGAGCTCCGAGAACCGATTTGAGGTCAGCGTCTTGTTGTAGCTTGGCCAATTCTCGGCGGTCGCCCCGGGGGTCTGGTCGGCGACAAGAGGAGCGGCCGGCGCTGGATTCGCAATCGGAGCGCCTGACGCGACCGATGGTGTCGCGCCCTTGGAAATCGCCAATTCCGTTGTCAGCGTTCCAACCGGCGCGGATAGATAGCGCACGTAATTTATCGCCATCGCCGCGATCGGCACGGTCTGGTTCCAGTAGACATAGACAAACCCGGCCGCGACGAGTCCGGCCGCGACGATCACGCCCAGAACGATAGAAAACATCTTCATCGTTCGCTCCTCACGCAATTTGGTCGGCAAATATGGTTCGGTGGTAGGAGGTTGGTAGCAGCGGAGGGATTTGAACCCCCGACCAAGGGATTATGATTCCCCTGCTCTACCACTGAGCTACGCTGCCACGGTGGCGCGCGGAGGCTTTCGAATGCGGCGCGCGGGCGGCCAAGCCCTATAGCGAAAGCGCGCGGCCTGTCAAGATTTGCGCCAGGTCCGACGCGAGCGCTGGCCTTGCCATGGATTTCCGGATCGCACAAATCCCTGTCGAGGGATTTGCTCGTCCGGAATGACGACTGCGAAACGGAACGGAGCGTTTCCCTACCCGCCGAGCGTCCCGGAGAGCTTCATGGCGACGCTCATGTCGCCCTCGATCCTGAGCTTGCCTTGCATATAGGCCATGGTCGGATCGAGCTGGCCGGACATGAGCTCGGCGAAGTCCTCGGCCGATATGCTGATGGTCGTCTCGGCCTCGCCGTCCTTGTTCCCGACCTCGTTCGCGGCACCGGTGCCGTCCCACAATATGATCCCCTCGCCGCCGAGGTTGATCTTGACCTTATGGCCGAGCGCCGGGGCCGACTTGACGCGCCCGCGCAGATCGTCGGTCAGGGTTTGCAAGCTCATCGCGCTTATCTCCCTTTCATGGCTTCATTCGCCGGATCAGGCCGCCTTGCGGCTCGCGGCGGCCGCGCGGATATAGCCCCCACCCAGTACGGCCGTCCCGTCATAGAGCACCGCCGCCTGGCCCGGCGCGACGCCGAGCTCCGCATTCTCGAGCCTTAGCTCCGCCTCGCCCTCCGCGCGGGGGAAGACCATCGCCGGCGCGGGCGGCTGCGTCGAGCGCAGCTTGACCGTCACCCTGCGGCCCGACGGCGCGAGCGGTGTCGCCGGCAGCCAATTCAGCGCGCGCAGATAGACGATGTCGCGCGCCAGCGCCGCGCGCGGGCCGACCACGACGCGCCGCGACGCCGCGTCGAGCCCGACGACATAGAGCGGCTCGGCCACGCCGCCGATGCCGATGCCGCGGCGCTGCCCGACCGTGTAATGGATGATGCCGTCATGCCGGCCCAGCACCTTGCCCTCGAGATCGACGATCTCGCCGGGCTCGGTGGCGCCGGGCTTGAGCCGCTCGACCACGCGCGCGTACGAGCCGCTCGGCACGAAGCAGATATCCTGGCTGTCCGGCTTGGCGGCCACCGGCAGCTCGAGGCGCCGGGCGAGCGCGCGCGTCTCGGCCTTGGCCCGGTCGCCGAGCGGAAAACGCAAATAGTCGAGCTGCGCCCGCGTGGTGGCGAAAAGGAAATAGCTCTGGTCGCGCGTCTCATCGGCGGCGCGATGCAGCTCCGGCCCCTCGGGACCACGGAGCCGGCGCGCGTAATGGCCCGTCGCCAGCGCGTCCGCATCGAGCTCGCGCGCGAGCGCGAGCAGGTCGCTGAACTTGACCCGCTCGTTGCAGGCAACGCAAGGCACCGGCGTCTCGCCGGCGAGATAGCTCGCGGCGAAGGGCTCGATCACGCGCTCGCGGAAGCGCTTCTCGTAGTCCAGCACGTAATGCGGGATGCCGAGCCGCTCGGCCACGCGACGCGCGTCATGGATGTCCTGACCGGCGCAGCAGGCGCCCTTGCGGCCTGTGGCCGCGCCATGATCGTAGAGCTGCAAGGTGACGCCGACGACCTCGTAGCCCTCCTCCTTGAGGAGTGCCGCGACGACGGCGCTGTCCACGCCGCCCGACATGGCGGCGACCACGCGCGTCGCGCGCGGCGCCTTGGCGATGCCGAGAGAGTTGCAGGATGCAGCACTCATGTCGCGCTCATGTCGTTCGGGCCGCCCATGGGCGGCGACTATAAGCGAGCCCGCGCGGCCGGCGCAATCGCAGGGCACGGGGAATGCATCGTCCGCCATGGACGGCGGCGCCGAGCCCGCGGATAATGGCGGCCGCGCTCCTCCTCAGGGGCGCAACGCGTGCCGGGACGGCGCGCGGTCGAGCCGGGATGTCGCTTCCCCATCAATCGCAACCGAGGATCCGATGCTTGCTCTTTACGATTGCGCCGCCGGCCGCCAGCCGCCGGCGGCCGATCTCTCCCGCGCGAGCCTGCCGCCGGATATCCTCTGGATCGACATCTTGAACGGCAGCGAGGCGGAGATCGCTTTCGTCGAGAAGATGACGGGGCTGCGCCTGCCGACGCTCCAGGATCTGAGCGCGATCGAGAGCTCGAGCCGGTTGCACAGCGAGAACGGCGCGCTCTATCTCAGCGCCCCGCTCATTTACCGCGCGGACGCCGACTTGGCTTTGGTGACGCCGGTCGGCTTCATCCTCACCCGCGAGCGCCTCATCACCCTGCGCTTCGAGCCGCTCACCTCCTTCGCCACCTTCATCGAGCGCACCGGCAAGCCCGACGCCGTGCAACGCAGCAGCGCCGGCGTCTTCGCCGGCCTCATCGACGCGGTGACCGACCGTCTCGCCGACCTGCTCGAGAGCGTCGAGGCCGAGCTGGACGCCGTCTCGCGTCGCATCTTCGGCGCCGAAACGGTCGAGACGGCGAAGGCGCGGCGGCCTGCGCGGCAGGACGCGGATCTGCGCAAGATCCTGCGCCGCGTCGGCCGTAGCGGCGATCTCGCCTCCAAGATCCGCGACAGCCTGCTCGGTATCGGCCGCATCATCCCCTATGTCACCAGCCTGGGCGCCGAGTGGCTGCCGGCCGAGGTGAAACCGCGCCTCGAATCGCTGCGCCTCGACCTGCTCTCGCTCAACGATTACGACGCGCATCTCATGAACAAGGTGCAGCTTCTGCTCGACGCCACCTTGGGCCTCATCAATATCGAGCAGAACAACATCATCAAGGTGCTCACCATCGTGTCGGTGGTGGGCGTGCCGCCGACCCTGATCGCCAGCATGTACGGCATGAACTTCAAGAACATGCCCGAGCTCGACTGGAGCTGGGGCTACCCCTACGGCCTAGCGCTGATCTTCCTGAGCGCGGTATTGCCGCTGCTCTGGTTCAAGCTGCGCGGCTGGCTGTGAGGCCGGCGCCTATCAAGCGGCGGACGGCGGCGCGAGCCCCATCTCCCAGAAGCCGATCTCGAGGCGAGTCGCGGCGGCGAAGGTCTCGGCCAGGCTCTTGAAGCGCGCCTCGGCCCCGCGCGCGGCGGCGAGCCGCTCGATCTCCGCCACCTCGCCGCGCGCCGAGGCCTGGTAATCGGCATCGCCATAGGTCTCGATCCAGTCGCGGTAGGGATTGCCCTCGAGCCGCGTGCGCTTGTCCGCGACGAGCGCGCGGCCGATCTCGGCATAGCCCAGGATGCATGGCGCCAGCGCGACATGGAGATCGAGGATATCGCCCGCCATGCCGCGCTCGAGCACATAGCGCGTATAGGCCATGCAGGCGGGCGCCTCGGCCGTCGCGGCCATGGCCGGCTCGTCGAGCCCCCAACGCCGGCAATAGCCGACATGGAGGCCCATCTCTGTATCGAGGAGTGCCGCGATGCGCCGCGCCGCCGCGCGCATGCCGAGAATGCCATCGGCCTTGTACACGGCGAGCCCGTAAGCGCGGGCGAAATGGATGAGGAAGAGGTAATCCTGCGTCAGATAATGCCTGAAGCAGGCTTCGGGCAGGCTGCCTTCGGCGAGCCGGCGGACGAACTCATGCTCGACATAGCGCCGCCACTCCTCGGCACAGCTGGCGCGGAGCCGCGCATAAAGGCTCTGCGGCGCGGCGAGCGGCGGAATGGCGCCCGGCGCCTCCGCCTTGCCCGCCGCCGCCATCGCCTCAGCCTCCGGCCAGCATGTTGCGCGTGGCCGCCGGCAATCGCACGGTCGAGCCCGTCGAGCTCCTCGGTGATGACGAGCTGGCAGCCGAGCCGCGAGGTCTTGGTGAGGCCGAAGGCGAGGTCGAGCATGTCCTCCTCGTCCTCGCTCGCCTCGGGCAGCAGCTCGTACCAGTCGGGATCGACGATCACATGGCAGGTCGAGCAGGCGAGCGAGCCCTCGCAGGCGCCCTCGATATCGACATCGTTGCGATGCGCGATCTCGAGCACGGAAAGCCCGATCGGCGCGTCGACCTCCTTGCGCGTGCCGTCGCGCCCGATAAACACCATCTTGGCCATCAGGCGCGTCTCGCCGCGGAGACGGGTGCCGCGTGCGGCTTCTCGCGGCGCAGCCGCCCGACCGCGCCGGCGATCGCCTCGATCGCGTAATCGATTTCCGCCTCGCCGGTGAAGCGGCCGATGCCGACGCGAACGCTCGCGCGCGCAAGCGCGTCGGGCAGGCCCAAGGCGGCGAGCACGTAGGAAGGCTCGATCGCCGCCGAGGTACAGGCTGACCCGGTCGAGAGCGCGAGCTCGGGCAGCGCCGCCATCAGCGCCTCGGCGTCGATGCCGGGGAAGGCGAGATTGAGATTGCCCGGCAGCCGCCGCTCCGCGTCGCCGTTGAGCAGCATCTCCGGCAGGCGCCGCTCGAGCCCGCCCTTGAGCCGCTCGCGCAATGCCATGAGGCGCGATGCCTCCGATGCCATCTCGCCCGCCGCCAGGGCCGCCGCCTCGCCGAATCCCACGCAAAGCATCGCGGGCAAGGTGCCCGAGCGCAGGCCGCGCTCCTGCCCGCCGCCGCTCATCAGGGGCGCCAAACGCACGCGCGGCCGCCTGCGGACGTAAAGCGCGCCGATGCCCTTGGGGCCGTAGACCTTGTGTCCGGAGATGCTCATGAGATCGATGGCGAGCGCTTCCACGTCGAGCGCGATCTTGCCGACGGCCTGGGCCGCGTCGCTGTGGAAGTAGATGCCGCGCTCGCGGCAGAGCGCGCCGATCTCGGCGAGGGGCTGGATCACGCCGATCTCGTTGTTGGCCGCCATGATCGAGACGAGCAGCGTATCGTCGGCGATGGCGGCCGCCAGGCGATCGAGCGAGACCAGGCCGCTCGGCTCGACGGGCAGGACGCTGATCCGAAAGCCTTCGGCCTCGAGCGCGCGGCAGCTCTCGAGCACGCATTTATGCTCGGTCGCGAGGGTGACGATATGGCGCCGCTTCTCGTGCTCGAAGCGCGCCGCGCCCTTGATCGCCAGATTGTTCGATTCGGTGGCGCCCGAGGTGAAGACGATCTCGCGCGGCTCCGCGCCGATGAGAGAAGCAAGCTGCGCCCGCGCCGCCTCCACCGCCGCCTCCGCCTCGCGGCCGAAGCCATGGCTCGTCGAATGCGGATTGCCGAACTTCTCGTCGAGGTAAGGCAACATGGCCGCGAGCACGCGCGGGTCGACCGGCGTGGTCGCCTGATAATCCAGGTAGATCGGCAGCTTGGGCCGATTGCGCTCGAGCTCGGTCACTGATTTCGCCATTCCGCGTTCCGGCCGTCCGGTCGGGCAAGGCGACCGCGGCCTTCATGATATGAGCGATTTTCGTCCGCCGCTCAAGCGGCGCGCATGGCGCTCTTGCGATAAAGCGCGGCCCAGGCCTCGAGCAGGCGCTCGATGTCGCCCGCCTCGCTGGCCCAGCCGAGGCTCACCCGGATGGCGCTGCCCGCCTCGGCCTCGCTCGCGCCCATGGCGCGCAGCACATGGGAGGGCCGCATCTTGCCCGAGGAGCAGGCCGCTCCCGCGCTGACCGCGACATGCGCGAGATCGAGCGCGATCACCTGCGTCTCGCTCGCCACGCCCGGCATGGTGAAGCAGGCGGTATTGGGCAGCCTGGGCGCGTTCTTGCCGAAGAAGCGCGCGGCCGGGGCGATCTCGCCGATTGCCGCCTCCAGCCGGTCGCGCCAAACGGCAAGATCGGCGAAGCCGGCGAGCGCCCGACGCGCCGCGTTGGCGGCGGCGCCGAAGCCCGCGATGCCGGGCAGGTTCTCGGTACCGGCGCGGGTCCCGCGCTCCTGCCCGCCGCCTTTCTGGCGCGCGAGAAGCGGGGCGTCCGGCGCGGTCGCCAGCGCACCCACGCCTTGCGGCCCGCCGAGCTTGTGCGCCGAGAGCGAGAGATAATCGACACCGAGCGCCGGCCAATCGAGCGCGATCTTGCCGGCGGCCTGTACGGCGTCGCAATGGAGCAGCGCGTCATGCGCCTTGGCAAGCGCGGCGACCGCCGCGATCGGCTGGATCACGCCCGTCTCGTTATTGGCCATGCCGACCGAGACCAGCGCCGGCCGCGCGTCCGCCGCGAGGAGCCCCGCCAGCGCCGAGAGATCGATCAACCCGTCCGCGTCCACCGGTATCGCGGTCGCATCGGGCGCCGCGGCGAGCACGGAATCATGCTCGACGGCTGCCACCAGCAGCCGCTCGCATCCGCAGCCGAGCAGCGCCAGATTGTTCGCTTCCGTGCCGCCGCTGGTGAAGATTATCTGGCCGGGTTCGGCGCCGATGAGCCCCGCCACCTCCGCCCGCGCCGCCTCCACTTTCGCACGCGCGGCACGGCCGAAGCGATGCACGGAGGAGGGATTGCCCGTCTCGGCGAGCGCCGCTTCCATCGCCCGGCGCGCCTCGGGCCTGAGCGGCGCCGTCGCGTTGTAATCGAGATAGACGGCAGGGCTCACTTCATTGCCGATGCGCCGTTCAGGGCTGGCCGGAAACGCGGATGCCTCGCTGCGCCTCCGGCTCGGCGCTCGTCTCGCGCGCGACCCGTTCCTCCAGCTCAACGACCTGCTCCTTGAGGGCCGCTACCTGGCCGCGCAAATCCTCGATCGCGCGCAGGACCGGGTCGCTCACTTCGCCCGGCGGCATGCCATAGGCCATGAAGGCGGCGGCCGTCCGCTTGTCGTGCGGCATCACGATACGGGCCGGATTGCCCACGGCGGTGACGCCCGGCGGGATATCCTTGGTGACGACCGCATTGGCCCCGATCCGCGCGCCCTCGCCCACCGTGATGGGGCCGAGGACCTGCGCGCCCGAGCCGATGATCACCTTGTCGCGTATGGTCGGATGGCGCTTGACGCCCACCTGCGCTGCGGAATTGACCGAGGGCAGCACGCCCCCCAGGGTGACGCTGTGATACATGGTGACGTCGTCGCCGATCTCCGCGGTCTCGCCGATCACCACCGCCGTGCCGTGATCGATGAAGAGCCGCCGCCCGATCTTGGCGCCCGGATGGATCTCGATTCCGGTCAAGAACCTGCCGATATGCGAGAGAATCCGGCCCAAAAGCCGCCAGCCTCTGGTCCAGGCCCCATGCGCCAAGCGATGCCAGAGAAGGGCATGGAAGCTCGGATAGGTCAGCACGACCTCGAGCCGCGAGCGCGCCGCCGGATCGCGTGCGATCACCGAGTTCGATTTCGTCGCGTAAGCTCTTGAATATCATGACCCGACTGCGATATGTGTCAACGTTCGGCGGGCATCCGCGCCATCGCCGGCCGCCCTTTTCGCCGGGGCGACCGCCATGGCGGCCATATAGGTTGCCCGGCAAAATCGGTCAAGCCGCGGCGGCCCCGGCCACCGCGGAGGATATCGGGGCGGTTCCGGCCGCCGCGGAGGAAAAGGACCAAATCCCGCTGGTCGGCCGTGCGTTCCTCCCCGGCTGCGCCCTGGAATATGGAAATTCGAGGCCATGCCCGAAGTCAATATAAACGGCCCCGAGGGCCGCATCGAAGGCCGCTACAGCCATGGCAGGGTGCCCAACGCCCCGGTCGCGCTCCTGCTGCACCCCCATCCGCAGCATGGCGGGACGATGAACAACAAGGTGGTCTACCACCTCTACCAGGCCTTCGCCGCGCGCGGCTTCTCGAGCCTGCGCTTCAACTTTCGCGGCGTCGGACGCTCCGAAGGCAGCTTCGGCCAAGGCGAGGGCGAGCTGGCCGACGCCGCGGCGGCGCTCGATTGGCTGCAGAGCTTCAATCCGAATTCCTCGAACTGCTGGATCGCCGGCTTCTCCTTCGGCGCCTGGATCGGCATGCAGCTTCTGATGCGGCGACCGGAGATCAGCGGCTTCATCTCGGTTGCCCCGCCGGCCAATATCTTCGATTTCTCCTTCCTTGCCCCCTGCCCGGCCTCGGGCATGGTGATCCATGGCGGCGCCGACGAGATCGTACCGACCGAGGCGGTCAACCGCCTGGTCGATCGCCTCAATCATCAGCGCGGGGTCAATATCGAGTATCGGATCGTGCCGGGCGCCAATCATTTCTTCCATAATCATCTGGACGATGTGGTGCGCCATATGGGCGGCTATCTCGACACGCGGCTCGCCCAAGCAGCCGAATAGAGGCCGCCTCACCCCGGAGTTCCGGACGAACGCGAAAATACAATGTCGACAGCCCCTACCGTCCCGGAACGGGATGGTAGCGCCCGCCCGTCATCGGCCGCGCCACGCCCGTCGTCGAGGGCAGGCTCAAAGGCAGCCCGCGGCGCGAGCGCAAGGCGAGCCAGGCGAAGGCCTGGGCCTCGAGCGCGTCGCCCTCCCAGCCCACAGCCTCCACCGGCTCGACCGCAATGCCGAGTGCCTTCGTGAGCGCCGCCATGAGGGCGGGGTTGTGCCGCCCGCCGCCGGTGACGAGCCAGCGCCGCGCCGGCACCGGGAAATGCCGCGCCCCGCGCGCGACCGCGGCGGCGGTGAAGGCCGTGAGCGTCGCGGCGCCGTCCTCGGCGCCGAGCCCCTCGGCCTGGCGCCAGCCGAAATCGTCGCGATCGAGCGATTTGGGCGGCGGCCGGTCGAAATAGGGATGGCCGAGCAGCGCCGCCAAGACGGCGCCCGAAACCCGACCGGCGCGCGCCAGCCTGCCGCCCTCGTCCATGGCGGCGCTTGTCGTTTGCCGCGCCCAATCGTCGATCGCCGCATTGCCGGGGCCGGTATCGAAGGCGATGACCTCGCCCTCGGCGCCGATCCAGGTGACGTTCGCGACACCGCCGAGATTGAGCACGGCGAGCGGGCGGTCGAGGCGCTGCGCGAGGGCCCCGTGGAAGAGGGGCGCGAGCGGCGCGCCCTCGCCGCCCGCCGCCACGTCCGCGCTCCTGAAATCGTCGACCACGGGGATGCCGGTCTCGCGGGCCAGCAGGGCGCCGTCGCCGATCTGCCAGCTCCGCCGCTCTTGCGGCCGATGCAGGATGGTATGGCCATGGCAGCCGATGAGATCGATGCTCGCGGCAGCGAGGCCCTTATCGGCGATGAAGCGCTTCACGGTCGCGGCGAAGGTGAGCGTCAGCGCCTGCTCCGTCTCGGCCACCGGCCCCAGCCCGCCCAGCACGCCGCGCAAGGCGTTCTTGAGAGCAGCGTCGTAAGCGTAGGTCGCCGCCGGCCCTCGCTCGATGAGCTCCATCCCGTCGCTGCGCAGAAGCGCCAGGTCGATGCCGTCGAGCGACGTGCCGCTCATGAGACCGAGCACGGTAGCGGGAAATTCACGAGGCATGCGGCAGGGCTCCCGAGAAATGAGTAAAACGCGGCGCGCCGTTGTTGGCTCATGCCGATTGTGCTAAAGCTCCGCGCTCCCGGCAACCGGAGAGACGCCGGCTCCCGTCCGGACCCCAGACCATGACCGCTTTCCGCTCCGCCTTCCTCAAGACCATCGCCGAGCGCGGCTTCATCCACCAGATCAGCGACGCGGAGCGGCTCGACGCGCTCTGCGCCAAGGGACGAATCACGGCCTATATAGGCTTCGACTGCACGGCGCCGAGCCTGCATGTCGGACATCTCATAAGCATCATGCTGCTGCGTCATTTCCAGCGCGCCGGCCATAGGCCGATCGTGCTGATGGGCGGTGGCACGACGAAGGTCGGCGACCCCTCGGGCAAGGACGATACCCGCAAGCTGCTGACGGAGGCGGAGATCGACGCCAATCTCGCCGGCATCAAGCGCGTCTTCGCCAACTACCTGCGGTTCGGCGACGGCACGAGCGACGCCGTCATGGCCAACAATGCCGATTGGCTCGATCGCCTCGAATATATTCCCTTCCTGCGCGATATCGGCCGCCATTTCTCGGTCAACCGCATGCTGACGATGGACAGCGTGAAGCTCAGGCTCGAGCGCGAGCAGCCGCTCACCTTCCTCGAGTTCAACTACATGGTGCTGCAGGCCTACGATTTCCTCGAGCTGGCGCGGCGCCAGAATTGCGTGCTGCAGATGGGCGGCTCCGACCAATGGGGCAATATTGTGATGGGCGTCGATCTCGGCCGCCGCGTCGATGGGCGCGAGATGTTCGCGCTCACCACGCCGCTGGTCACCATGGCGTCGGGCGTCAAGATGGGCAAGACCGCGCAGGGCGCGGTCTGGCTCTCGCCCGAGCTGCTCTCGCCCTACGACTATTGGCAATATTGGCGCAACACGCAGGATGCCGACGTGGCTCGCTTCCTGCGTCTCTTCACCGATCTGCCGCTCGAGGAGGTCGAGCGCCTCGCCGCCCTCGAGGGCGATGCGATCAACGAGGCGAAGATCGTCCTCGCCAACGAGGCGACGGCGCTTGCCCATGGCCGCGCCGCTGCCGCAGCGGCGGCGGAGACGGCGCGGCGCACTTTCGTCGAGGGCAAGGCGGGCGAGGCCCTGCCCTCGATCGAGCTTGACGGGGCCGCGCTCGAGGCCGGCCGCCCGCTCATCGACCTTCTGGTCGAGACCGGCCTCTGCGCCAGCAAGGGCGAGGCGCGGCGGCTCATCCGCGGCGGCGGCGGCAAGCTCAACGACAAGACCGTGGATGACGAAGGACGCACCGTGTCCTCGGCCGATCTCGGCCCCGAGGGCACGGTCAAGCTTTCGGCGGGCAAGAAGCGCCACGCGCTGGTGCGGCTGCGCTAGGGACGCCCCGGCGGCGTCTCTGCCTGCTCCGGCGCAGGCTCCGTCGCGGGCTTGCCCCCCAGGCTGCCGAAAATGCCGCGCAGGATTCCCGGCGTGAGCGCGGAGAGCGCGTTGACCGACATGCTCGGTTGGTCGAGGCTGCCGCTCAAGTGATAGGAGGGCGCGAAGATTCCGCTGCCCGGCGACCCCACCAGCAGATGGCCGACGCCCGGGATGTTCCCCAGCAGGCTGTTGAGCGTGTAGACCGGCACGATCGTGCCTCTCAGATCGATCGTCTGCGCGCCAAGATCGATCGAGCCGTCGAAGGTGAGGCCGAGCTCCGAGCCCACGGTACGGCCCTCGGCGACGGTGATCCTGTCGCCCACCTTGGTGAAGGGCACGTTCAGCATCTGCATACTAATGCCCTGCCCGTTAAGCCGGTCGCCGATGCCGGTGAGCGAGGCGAGGGTGAGGAGCTTGGCGAGAAACGGGGTCCTGGTGAGCTCGTAGTCCTCGATGCGGAACACGCCCTTGATCGGCGCGCCGGGGGCGGCATCCTCGATATCGGCGCGCAGGTCGAGCTTGCCCCCCACCACGTTGTCGAGCACGCCGAGGGTCTTGAGCAGCGCGCCGGCATCCTTCGAGGCCATGGTGAGCGAGCGCCCCGTGCCTTCGGGCGTCATGTTGCAGGTGACCGCCGCACCCTCATAGCTGTACGCCGTAAGCGAGGCCTTGCTGATGCGCTCGCCGTCGTCCTCGATCGTGCCTTTGGCGGCCAGCATCGGCTGGCGATGGCGGGGCGTCAGCCAAAGCTTGCCGACATCGAGCGAGATCGACAGCGGCGGCCCCTTCTGCGGCGGCGGCACGGGTTGAGCGGCCGGCTTGTCCGTCGCCGCCGGCTCGGACTTGCCCCTGAAGAAGGGCGCCGCGTCGAAGCTCTCGCCGCCGAGCTCGATGTCGTAGCCGCCGCCCGGGCGCCGCGCCAGGCTGCCCGCCAGCCGGTTGAGGCCGAAATCAAGCGCGCCGAATTCGATCTCGCGCAACACGGGGGCGCCCGATCCAGGCGCGAAGCCGACGCTGCCATGCGTCTTGAGGTCGCCTGCCTCGATCTCGAAGCTGTTGACGGAAACCAGCCGGTTATCCTTGAGCTCGAGCCGGAGACGGGCCTTGCCGGGCGCGCCGGGAGCCTTCTTCCACTCGAACCAGGGCAAGGCGAGTGTGGCGTTGGAGAGGTCGAGTGCGATCTCGACATGGCTCGTCTTATGGTCGGATGCGCCGAGAACGAGCGTCGCCGGCACGGCACCCGAGAGCAGCGGCGCGGCGTCGAGGCCCAGGTCCCGGCGCGCCGCGTCGTCGAGCTCGCCCTTGAGCTCGATGCGCCGCTCGGGCGCCGGGCCGAAGCCTTCGCGCCAGGCGAGCGTGACCGGCACTGACCCCACCCGGCCTTGCCCGGTCAGATCCATGCCCGTCTTGTCGACGCGGAGCTTGAGATCGGCCTTGTCGAGATCGTGGCCGAGAAACGCGTTGGCGAAGGTGACGTCGGTCATGTTGGCGGCGGCGGACACCTGGACCTGGGCGAAGCCGGCGGTCTTGAGCAAGGGATATTGCAGCAACAGCCTCACGGCCGCTTGGCCCCCGATCCTGCCTGGCTCTACTCCCAGCGCCGAAGCGTAGCCGAGCGGCTCGTAATCGATGAGCTGCAGCGCGCTGCGCAGCGATCCGCGCAGCACGAGATCCACTGCGAGCATCTGGTCGGCGAGATCGAGGCCGCTGATGACGATATTGGCGCTTTCGACCGTCATTCCCTCGGCCGCGCCGCGATCGAGCTTGATGGTGAAGGTCTTCTCGTCGAAGACGATGTCGCCGCCCGTCTTGCGCACCTTGGGCATCTTGCCGAGATAGCGCACATTGACGCCGCCGACTTTCATGGTGCCTTGCAGCTTGTCGAGGGCGAAGCTTGCCGGATCGAGCGCGTGGCCATGCATGGTCGCGGCAAGATGCAGCTCGTCCACCTGGCCGCCGCTCAGATTGGCGACGATCCAGGCGCGCGGATTGGGCGCGACCGATACCGGCCATCGTCGAGGAAGGTCGTCGACCGGCAAATTCTTGAGGCCGAGCTCGAGCGACGCGCGGCTGTCGCCATCGAGGCCGCTGGCGCCGCCGGCCAGCGTGATGACCGGGCCGCCGAGATCGAGCTCGGCCGCCTCGAGCGCCAGCCTGTTCCCGCCCTCGGTGAACTCGCCGCGGGCCTCCAGATGGTGGATCTCCGTGTCCTGCGGGTAGAGTTCGGGGATGGAGACCAGTCCCGGCCCGCCCATGACCTGGAAGCGAAGCCGGCCGAACTCGCCGGAGGGCTCGAGGTTCAGCGCCAAGTTGCCGTCGAGCGGCAGATTGAGCCGAGCGAGCGGGGCGAGCGCCGGCGCCGCGCGCGCGAACAAAGCGGGACGCAGATCATTGAAGCCGATATCGAGCGCAATCGCCTTCGTGCCGGCCACGTAGATGCCGCTCGCCTCGATATGGGCCGTGGCGTTCTGCACGACGATATCGACCGTGCCGTTCGCCTTGATGCCGGCGGTATCGCGCTGCAAGACGAGCTCGCGCAGCCGCGCTTTCCAGGCCGTATCCCAATGGCTGTCATCGACGACGAGAGCGGTTTCGGAGATGCTCACACGGCGCAGATAGCCGGTGGGTTTCGAGAAATCGGGCGGAAGGAGGAGCTGCTGCGCGAGAAGCGGCAGCACGTCCATGGAACCGTTCGCGGCGGGCGCCTGCGCGGTCGCGGCGGGGCTTTGGGGTGCCTGCACTGCCTGCGGCGGGGCTTCGGGCGCGGCGAATTCCAATTCGATGCGGCCGTCCTTGTCGCGGCGAAGATGCACTTGCGCGCCGATGATCTCGATGGAAGAGGGCGCGACCATCCCGAGAAGGAGCGCGCGCGCGCTCAGGCTCAGCGCGACTTCGGGCACCATGGCGACGAGCCGGCCTTTGTCGTCATAGACGCGAAGCCGAGTAGCCCTGATATCGACGGTGCGGCGCCAGCCTTCCCAGGCGAGCCGCGTGCCCTCGAGCTTGACCCGCAAATTGCCGCCCGGCGCGGCCAGCGCCGTCTCGATATAGGGCGTGAGGAAATCGAGCGAGATCGGCCCGCTCGAGAACTGCCATACGCCCACCGCGGCGACGACCGCCGCGCCGGCGACGATGGTGCCGAGCGCTTCGAAGACGAACTTCGTGGTGCGGCGAATCACGGGCTCGGCTGTCCTCGATGGGCTTGACGGTCGGCAAGCCATCGCGCAGGTTGCGGGATGACCGGCCGAGCCGACAGGGGACTAGACACCTTATTAGCCCAATTAGCGAATTTGCCCAAGCCGGCCGAGCCGGAGCGGGCGGCAACCGGGCTGCAGCGCTGGGCCGAGCGGGCAGCCGCCAAGGGCGGCGACTTGGCCGCGACGGCGGCGCGCATCGCCGCCGAGCCCGCGAGCCGGCGCCTTCTAGAATGCCTTTTCGGCAACAGTCCCTTCCTTACCGAATGCGCCCTCGCCGAGATCGAATATGGCTGCGCGCTCTTCACCGGCGGCATCGAGCAATGCCACGAGACCGTGATGGCGGATCTGGCCGCGCTCGATGCCCGCTCGGCCGCGACCGAAGCCGTGATGGCGGCTTTGCGCATTGCCAAGCGCCGCATCGCGCTCGCCGTCGGCGTCGCCGACATCACGGGCCGTTGGCGGCTCGAGCAGGTCACCGGCGCGCTCAGCGACTTCGCCGCCGCGGCGCTCGGCATCGCGCTCCGCCATCTCCTCGCGCAGGCGAGCGCCTGGCTCGCCCTCGACGACGCCGAAGCGCCTGAAGCGAGCTGCGGCCTCTTCGTGCTCGGCCTCGGCAAGCTCGGCGCGCGCGAGCTCAATTACTCGAGCGATATCGACCTCGTCCTGCTCTACGACGAAGATCGCGTGGCGGCCCCTGGCCCCGGCGACCTCGGCCAGAATTTCGTCCGTCTCGCCCGCGCTCTCGTGCGCATGATGCAGGAACGCACCGCCCAGGGATACGTCTTTCGCATCGACCTGCGCCTGCGGCCCGATCCCGGCGCCACGCCGCTCGTCATGTCGGCGCTCGCGGCCGAGCTCTATTACGAAAGCCTGGGCCAGAACTGGGAGCGTGCCGCCTTCATCAAGGCGCGACCGGTCGCCGGCGACCTCGCGGCGGGCGAGGCCTTCCTGCGCCGCCTCAAGCCTTTCCTATGGCGCAGGCATCTCGATTTCGCAGCCATCCAGGACATCCATTCGATCAAGCGCCAGATTCATGCTCATCGCGGCGGCGGCAAGATCGCCGTAGCCGGGCATAATCTCAAGCTCGGGCGCGGCGGCATCCGCGAGATCGAGTTCTTCGCCCAGACCCAGCAGCTCATCTGGGGCGGGCGCGAGCCCGCCTTGCGCGTGCGCGGCACGGTGGAGGCTCTGCGCGCGCTCGTCGCCTGCGGCCATCTTACAGGCGAGGTCGCCGAGCAGCTCATCGAGAGCTACGGCTTCCTGCGCCGCGTCGAACACCGCTTGCAGATGATCGACGACCAGCAGACCCACACCCTGCCCGCCGACGAGGCGGGGCTGGAGCGTCTCGCGATCTTCCTGGGCTTTCCCGATGCCGCCACCTTCGGCGCCGAGCTGACGCGCCATCTCAAGCGGGTCGAGGAGCATTATGCCGAGCTTTTCGAGGAGGCGCCCGCCCTCGGCAGCGACACGGGCAATCTCGTCTTCACCGGCTCGGAACATGATCCCGAGACCCTCAAGACCCTGGCGCGCGTGGGCTTCAAGGACCCGCAGGCCGTCTCGGCCGCGGTGCGCAGCTGGCATCACGGGCGCTATCGGGCGATGCGCAGCACGCGCGCGCGCGAGCTTCTGACCGAGCTCACGCCCGCGCTCCTCGCGGGCCTTGGCCGCACGGTCAATCCCGACGGCGCCTTCCTCAGCTTCGATCGTTTCCTCTCGCGTCTACCCTCGGGCGTGCAGCTCTTCTCGCTTTTCTACTCGAACCCGGAGATGCTGGAGTTGGTCGCCGAGATCATGGGCAGCGCGCCAGGCCTCGCCGAGCAACTCGCGCAGCATCCGCTCCTGCTTGATGCCGTGCTTGCAGGCGATTTCCTCGAGCCCTTGCCGCAGCAAGCGGCGCTCGCGGCCGATCTCAAGGAGAAGCTGGCGCAAGCGAGCGATTTCCAGGACATACTCGACCTGACGCGGCGCTGGGCAAACGACCGCAAATTCCAGGTCGGCGTGCAGATGCTGCGCGGCATGCTTGACCCGGAGGCGGCCGGCCCCGCTCTCGCCGACATCGCCGAGACGGCGATCGCCGCTCTGCTCGAGCCGGTCACGGCGGAGCTCGCTGAGACTCACGGGCGGGTGCGCGGCGGCGGCTTCGCGGTCATAGCGCTGGGCAAGCTGGGCGGGCGCGAGATGACCATGACGTCCGATCTCGATCTCCTCTTTGTCTACGATGTGCCGGCCGAGGTCGAGTTCGTCCGACGGCCCCCGGCCGCTCGCACCGAGCCATTATTTCGTCCGTCTCTCGCAGCGGCTCCTCGGGGCCATCACGGCGCCGACCGGCGAGGGCAGGCTCTACGAGGTCGATATGCGGCTGCGGCCCTCGGGCGAGCAGGGGCCGCTCGCCACCAGTCTCGGGGGCTTCCTCGACTATCACCGCAGATCGGCCTGGAGCTGGGAGCATATGGCGCTCACGCGCGCGCGCGTCGTCGCGGGACCGCCCGGGCTTGCAAGGGGCATGGACGCGGCGCTGCGGGCGATCCTGACTGCGCCGCGCGATCCCGAGAAGCTGCTGCTCGACGTCGCCGACATGCGCGCGCGGATCGAGCGCACCCATCGCACGGACGATATATGGGAGGGCAAGCATGTACGCGGCGGGCTCGTCGATCTCGAGTTCATCGCGCAATATCTCGAGCTGCGCCATGCCCATGAAAAGCCCCAAGCGCTGGCGACCAACACGACGGAGGCATTCCGGCGCCTGGCGCGCGCCGGCCTGCTCGCCGCCCCGCTCGCCGAGGAGCTCGTGGCCGCGACGCGGCTCTGGCGCAAGGTGCAGGGCATCATGCGATTGGCGCTCGACCGCGCCTTCGACGAGGCTGCGGCGCCCGAAGGCCTGCGCCAGGCGATGGCGCGAGCCGCCGGCGCGGTTGACTTCCCCGCCCTCAAGTCCACACTGATGGAGACCGCCTCCCGCGTGCGGCGCCGCTTCGCCGAGCTCATCGAGGAGCCGGCGGCGCGGCTCGCCGCGGCGGCGAAGGTCCCGCAATCAACCGACGAGGTGTCGTCATGAGCTTGAAGCTGGGCGACCCTGCCCCCGATTTCACCAAGCCGACCGACGGGGGCGGCAAGGTCACGCTCTCGAAGCTGCGCGGCAAGAAGGTCGTCCTCTATTTCTATCCCAAGGATGACACGCCGGGCTGCACCAAGGAGGCCTGCGGCTTCCGCGACACGCTGCCCGATTTCGGCGAGCTCGACGCCATGGTGATCGGCATCTCGCGCGACAGCGCCGCCTCGCACGAGAAGTTCAAGGCGAAATACGCCCTCCCCTTCACGCTCGCTTCGGACGAGGACGGCTCGGTCTGCGCCGCCTACGGCACCTGGGTCGAGAAAAGCATGTATGGGCGCAGCTATATGGGCATCGACCGCGCCACCTTCCTGATCGACAAGGAAGGCAAGATCCGCGGCATCTGGCGCAAGGTCAAGGTGCCCGGCCATGTCGAGGAGGTGCTGCGCGCCGCGAAGGGGCTGTAGCCTGGAGCGTGATCCTATTGGGACGAATCGAAATAGATTTTCGGCTCGTCATTCCGGACAAGCAAGTCATCGTGCCAACGATGATTCGCGCGATCTGGAATCCATGGTTGGAGCAGCGCGCGAGCCGAGCCGTGGATCGTGGATAGCAAGGCTCGCGACCGCGAAAAGCTCGGCTTTTCCCGAACTCGCCTAAGCTTCCGGAATGACGCCGAACTTGAATCTCCGCAGGCCTTAGGCGGTCGCCTTCACCCCAGCGCCGATCGGGCAGGCGATGCCCGTGCCTTGCAGGCCGCAATAGCCGGCCGGGTTCTTCGCCAGATATTGCTGGTGGTAGTCCTCGGCATAGTAGAACTCGGGCGCCGGGCGGATCTCGGTCGTGATCCTGCCGCCGCCGGCGCCGGCGAGCGCGCGTTGGTAGGCATCGCGCGAGGCCTCGGCCGCGCGTTGCTGCGCCGGCCCGTTGGTATAAATGGCCGAGCGGTATTGCGTGCCGACATCGTTGCCTTGCGCCATGCCCTGGGTCGGGTCGTGGCTTTCCCAGAAAATCTTCAGGAGCGCGTCATAGCTGGTGACGCGCGGGTCGAAGACGACGCGCACCACCTCGGCATGGCCCGTCATGCCGCTGCAGACTTCCTCGTAAGTGGGGTTGGGCGTGAGCCCGCCCGCATAGCCGACGGCGGTGACGTAGACGCCCGGCGCCTGCCAGAACAGCCGCTCCGCGCCCCAGAAGCAGCCGAGCCCGAAAACGGCCTCCTCGAAGCCGGCCGGGAAGGGTGGCTTGAGCGGCCGCCCATTGACGAAATGCCCCTCGGGCACCCGCATGGCCTGGGCACGGCCCGGCAAGGCCTCCTCGGCCGCCGGCAAGGCCAGCTTCTTCCGCGCGCGCATCCACATAAGCGTCCCTCCTCGATCCGGAATTCCATCTTGAAAATGCGCTCGACGCGGCTGCGAGGCAAGAGCCCTCGCGGGCGCGTGAAGAATGGTGTCGGGCGCGTCTATTCCGCGCCGGCCGCGGCCTCGCCGGCGCTCTTGGAGTCGCCGGCCTTGGAGGCGCTGGCTTTGTTGCCGCCGCCGATGCGCTGGGCGAGGGAGGCTTCGAGAAAGGCATCGATATCGCCGTCGAGCACGCCCCGCGCATTGCTCGTCTCGATGCCGGTGCGCAGGTCCTTGACCATCTGATAGGGATGCAGCACGTAGGAGCGGATCTGGTGGCCCCAGGCGATCTCGCTCTTGGCGTCGTGCTCGGCCTGGGCGACGGCCTCGCGCTTGCGCAGCTCCTCCTCGTAGAGCCGCGCCTTGAGCATCGCCATGGCGGTCGCGCGATTGCGATGCTGCGAGCGATCGTTCTGGCATTGCACGACGATGCCCGTCGGCAAATGGGTGATGCGCACGGCGCTGTCGGTGCGGTTGACATGCTGGCCCCCCGCGCCCGAGGCGCGGTAGGTGTCGATGCGCAGATCCTTGTCCTGGATATCGACCGCGATGGCCTCGTCGACCACGGGGTAGACCCAGACGGAGGCGAAGCTCGTATGCCGCCGCGAGGCGGAATCGTAAGGCGAGATGCGGACCAGGCGATGGACGCCCGATTCCGTCTTGAGCCAGCCATAGGCGTTCTCGCCCGCCACCTTGATGGTGGCGGACTTGATGCCCGCCTCCTCGCCCGGGCTCTCCTCGATGAACTCGACCTTGTAGCCATGCGCCTCGGCCCAGCGCATATACATCCTGAGCAGCATCTCGGCCCAATCCTGGGATTCGGTGCCGCCCGCCCCGGCATGGACCTCGAGGAAGGCGCCGTTGGCGTCGGCCTCGCCCGAGAGCAGGCTCTCGAGCTCGAGCTTGGCGGCGCGCGCCTCGATGCGCTTGAGCTGCGCCTCGGCATCGGCCGCGACGCCCTCGTCGCCCTCCGCCTCGGCGAGTTCGATCAAATCGAGCGCATCGCGGAACTCGCGCTCGAGCGTGCGATAGAGCCCAGCCGATTTTTCGAGCAGGGTGCGCTCGCGCATCAGCCGCTGCGCCGCGGCGGCATCGTCCCAGAGCTTGGGATCCTCGGCGCGCGCGTTCAGTTCGGCGAGGCGCTTCTCCGCGGCCTCGAGGTCAAAGATGCCTCCTCAGCAGCGCGAGCGACTGCTCGATCCTGCCGTTGATCGCTTCGATTTCCGCGCGCATGAGGCTTTCTTAGGCGAGGGCCGCGTGGATGGCAAGGGGCGCGGTCGGGGTGCTTACGCGCGCCTTCAATAGAGCCCGCCGGTGCCTTCCGATGGCGTAGCGTTGGCGGGCGCGACGCTGGATGTGGCGCCGTCGACGGGGCCCGAGCCGTCGAGCACCGGCCCGGCCGATTGCGGCTCGGTGCCCGGCTTGAAGGGCTCCCAGATCACGTCCTTGTCGCCCCCCTGGGCCGAAAGCCCGTCGGCTTCGCGCACCCGCACCATGCGCAGGCCGGGGGGAATGCGAAAGGGAATGGCCGGCTTATCCTTGAGCGCCACCTTCATGAAATCGATGAAGACCGGGAGCGCCACCGTGGCACCCTGCTCCTGGGGCCCGAGGGTCTTGGGCTGGTCGAAGCCCACGAACACGCCGCAAACGAGGTCGGGGGTGAAGCCGATGAACCAAGTGTCGCGCGCATCGTCCGTCGTGCCCGTCTTGCCGGCGAGCGGCTTGCCGAGGATCCGCGCGCGCCGGCCAGTGCCGCGCTCGATCACGCCCTGCATCATGGCGACGACCTGATAGATGCTGCCGGGATCGTCGAGCTGCTCGCGCGTATCGGGCAGCTCGGGCACCGCCTGGTCGTCCCATTTCACCTCGACGCAAGCCGCGCAGGGCCGCTCGTCATGGCGGTAGATCAGCTTGCCGTGGCGGTCCTGCACATAGTCGATGATGGCGGGGGTGATCTTCCTGCCGCCGTTGACGAGCTCGCCATAGGCGTTGGTGAGCCTCCACAGCGTCGTCTCGCCGGCGCCGAGCGACATGGAAAGCTCGCGCGGGAGATGGTCGACGATGCCGAACTTCTCGGCCGTCTGCGCGATCTTCTCCATGCCGACGTTCTGTGCCACCCGCACGGTCATCAGGTTGCGCGAATCCTCGAGGCCGAAGCGCAAGGGCTTCGGCCCGAAGAAGACCTTGTCGAAATTGCCCGGCTTCCACCAGCCGAGACCCGGCCCCTGGTCGATCGCGAAAGGCGCGTCCTGCACCATCGAGGAGGGCGTGAAGCCGTTGTTCATCGCCGTCAGATAGACGAAGGGCTTGAAGGAGGAGCCGGGCTGGCGCTTCGCCTGGATGGCGCGGTCGAACTCGTCCTTGGTGCGCTCGAAATGATAGCCGCCCGACAAGGCGAGCACGCGGCCGGTGTGGGGATCGAGCACCACCACGGCGCCGCTCACATCGGGCAACTGGCGCAGGCCGTAGCGACGGTCGCCGGCGATCTTCGTGTCGACGGTTTTGCCCTCGGCGCTTTTGTCGAGCGGCTCGACCAGCACGACGTCGCCGCGGGCGAGCACTTCGCTTGCATTCCTGGGCGGCGGCCCGACGCGCTGGCCTTCATGCCAGGGCCGTGCCCACTTCAATTCCTCGAAGGGGATGCGGCCCGCCTCGCCCTGGCCGATGCCGATCGAGGCGCCCTCGTTGTCGGTGGCGAGCACCACCGCGAGCTGCCAGCGCCCCATGCCGATCGGGCGCGGGAAATCGGCGAGCGGCTGCAGCCAGGCGCCGCCTTGGTCGCTGGAGGGCAGCTCGATCTTGCCGACCGGCCCGCGCCAGCCGTGGCGCCGGTCATAGCTGAGGAGGCCGTCATGGAGGGCCTGGTCCGCCGCCGCCTGCAAGGCCGGATCGAGCGTGGAATGGACCGAAAGCCCGCCCGTATAGAGGGCCTGCTCGCCGAAGCGCTCGATGAGCTGGCGGCGAACCTCCTCGGCGAAATAGCCGGCGTCCGCGAATTCGGTTTCGGCATGCCCACGGATGACGAGGGGCTCGGCCTCGGCTGCCTTCGCCTCGGCCGCGCCGATATAGCCATCCTCGTGCATGCGCTCGATCACCCAGTCGCGCCGCGCCTTGGCCGCGTCCGGATAGCGGGTCGGGTTGTAGTTGTTGGGCGCCTTGGGAAGGGCGGCGAGGAAGGCCGTCTCGCCGATGGTGAGCTCGTCGAGCGACTTGTTGAAATAATTGAGCGCCGCCGCCGCCGCGCCGTAGGAGCCGGAGCCGAGATAGATCTCGTTGAGATAGAGCTCGAGGATCTTGTCCTTGCTGAAGGCCTGCTCGATGCGGAAGGCGAGAATGGCCTCCTTGACCTTGCGCGAGAGCGAGACCTCGTTGCTGAGGAGAAAGTTCTTTGCCACCTGCTGCGTGATGGTCGAGGCGCCGACCGGCCGGCGGTTGGTGCCGAGGCTCGCCAGGTTCTGCAGGGTCGCGCGCACCACGCCCATCACGTCGACGCCGGGATGGCTGTAGAAGTTCTTGTCCTCGGCGGAGAGGAAGGCATGGATCACGCGCTTGGGGATGGCCTCGATCGGCACGAAGACGCGCCGCTCGGTGGCGTATTCGGCCAGCAGCCTTCCGTCGCCCGCGAATACCCGCGTCACCATGGGCGGGTTGTAGTCGGCGAGCTGGTGATAGTCGGGAAGGCTGCGGCCGTAATGGTAGATGAGGAGCGCGACGCCGACGGCTCCGATGAGCCCGAGGATCATCAGCGCGGTGGCGAAATAGAACAAGCGTTTCAGCATGGGTGAAAATGCCGTGCTCGGGGCTGCTCCGGGCAGTGCCGGCGCGTCAGCTCGTTCCGCCGACGCGGCAGGGCCGCGGAACCGCCCATTCCCGTGACAGTTACGATCGCGTCATCCGGTCGAGTGCGGTGAAATAGATCTCGATCGCCCGCTTGATCGCACCCATCAGCTTGGCACGGTAGCGCGGATCGCGCAACTCCCGCTCCTCGCCGGGATTGGAGAGATAGCCCATCTCCAGCAGCACCGAGGGGATGTCGGGCGCCTTGAGCACGGCGAAGCCGGCCGAGCGCACGCTGTGCTCGAGCACGCGGCCGCTTTGATCGAGCTGGATGACCAGCGTATGGGCGTATTTGATCGAATCGTTGCGCGTCTCGCGCTGCGCGAGGTCGATCAGGATGCCCGCGACCTCCCCGGGGTAGGCGCCGAGATTGGCGCCGGCGATGGCGTCGGCCTTGTTCTCCTTGGCGGCGAGCGCCGCCGCCTCGGCGTCCGACGCCTGGTCGGAAAGCGTATAGACCGACGAGCCGCTGACCCCATTGCCGTCGATCGAATCGGCATGCAGCGAGATGAAGAGGTCGCCGTCGGACCGCGCGCGCGATCGCCACCCGTTCGCGCAACGGCAGGAAAATGTCGCGATTGCGGGTGAGCACCGTCTTGAAACGTCCGTTCTGGTCGAGCAGGCGCTTGAGTTCCTTGGCCGCGGCGAGGGTGATGTCCTTCTCATGCACTCCGCTCACGCCGGTGGCGCCGGGATCGACGCCGCCATGACCGGGGTCGATCACCACCACGCGAACGCCGTTGGCGGGGCGGCGTTCCGGCCTGATCACCGGCGCCGGCACGGCCGCGACGGGCGTCGGCCCGGGCGGGCCGAGATAAGTGCGGTCGAACTCGGATTTGCTCACGGGCGTGATGTCGAGGACGAGCTGGTGGAAACGCACCGCATGGGGGGCGGGCAGGATGGCGCTGCGCACGAGCACGGGCTGGCTCACATCGATCACGATGCGGAAGGTGCCGGGCCTGAAGAGGCCGTAGCGGAAGCGCTCGATCACGCCGCCGCGGCCGTGCGACTTGGCGGCCGTGGCACGCCAGGTGATCTCGGGCAGGTCGATTACCACGCGGTAGGGGTCGCGCATGGTAAAGACCTGGAACGGCACCTCTTGCGTGAGCTGGAGCGTGAAACGCGTCTCGTAGGCTTGCGGCTCGATCGCCACGTCGATCGCCCAAGGCGCGGCGGCGCGACTCGGCTCGGGGAAAGCCAGCAGCCCCGCGAGCGCGATCATTGCAGCGACGAGCTGGCGCCGTCCAAACCCGCACATGTAGCGGTCTCCAACAAGCTCAACCGCTACATATACGAGGCCCGAGTCGTCAGTTCAACGAAAACCGCCTTCCCGTCCCGGCGCGGCGGCAGCAGGCGGTTTCGCCAGCGGAGCAACGCCGCGCCCCTTCGGCCCGTGGGGCTCTTCGCGCCGGTCTGGGGCTGAATATTCGGCTGCGACTGCGTTTGCGACATGTCGAAAGAATCTGTGCAAAAATAGGACCTCCCCTTTCGGGGCGTTGCGACTTTTGCGGGAAAATGCGCTAAGCTTTGCTCGACAAAAACCCGGCGTGGACGCCAGCGGCGTCCAAATTCGTCATCAGGGGGCTACTATTATCAGGGGGGCCACTTACGCTTTTAATAGCGCGGACTTGGATATCAAGGTTTCGCCAAGTGGCTTTCGTGGGAGCGCCTGTATTTTTCCGCTTTCCTTATCTGGCGCAGTGTATGCGACCTTCGACGCCGTCAATCATCAGGCATTCAAAAACATCGTGCCCCAGGGGCCGACGGCAGCCTATCGAGTACGGTTTGAATTGGAGTCCTTCGATCAAGACATCTCTTTTGTGCCAGGGTTTTTCGCTGGAAGCGCCCTCGCTCACGCTGAGCTTGCGTTCCGTGTAACTGTTAGAGATGCCCAGAGCGTCGAGATCACACGGCAAATTATTCGAGGAACGGGGCAGCAAAAAGGCGACGTTGGGTCGTGCATGGAAGGAAACAAGATTCTTTCAGGCGCTATAGGGAAGGCCCTAAAAGCGCTCGCTGAGGAATATGCCGACCGTGTGATCAATGAGCTGAAAATCAAATAAATGAATGTAAATTATACTGTTTCGGGCCGTTTCCCGCAATACATGCCAATGCGATTTTAAAATGTTTTTCGAATTAGCCCTTAGTATTATTGTAAATATTTTGTTATTTATAGCGTAAACTTAATCTTCTATTGAAGATCGCACTCTGTTTGAAGTTACGCGTCAGCTATAAAATTCCGCCTTTATCGGCCGCTTCGCAACAAAGCGCTCCGTCACTTTCGCCATGGTCATGCTCCACTGAGCCATTCGATTCAGTTGCTACGCCAGCGTTCTGCAACGTGACCCCATGGAGGCGGCTGTCAAAGCCCCAAAATCGTACATCGCCGAATATTCAATTGTGCTATTTCCGTTCCGTGACTATGTTAATTCTGCGAACCGTTCGCGGTGGCTCGGCCCTGGCCGAGACCGGGTCCGGCGTCGGTGTGCGGTCGGGCCGGCTCGGTTCCTGATCGCCCCGCCTGGACCGGGTCGGACAAACCGGCGCCGCGGACGAAGTGGTGAACTTCGGAGCGACTTCAAGGCGGCCGCGCGAGCGGTCGTCTGGCGTGGTCCCCGTCATGGCCTTCCTCGAGGCCGGGTTTGACGGGTAGAGCCCGCGAGAGTCGGTCCGCTTGAAGGCGCGCCGCCGCCCGCCGTTCGCACGGGGTTCGGATGCGCGTGCGCCTGGAGATATTGCCGTATGGCAAAACGCATGTTGATCGATGCCGCGCATCCCGAGGAAATCCGGGTGGCGGTTCTAAAAGGCAACCGTTTAGAAGACTTCGATTTCGAGACCGCGACAAAGAAGCAGCTCAAGGGCAATATCTACCTCGCCAAGGTGACCCGGGTAGAGCCCTCGCTGCAGGCCGCCTTCGTCGATTACGGCGGCAACCGCCATGGTTTCCTCGCCTTCAACGAAGTCCATCCCGACTATTACCGCATCCCCATCGCCGACCGCGAGGCGCTGCTGAAGCAGGAGCGCGAGGCGGCCGACCGCGGGGAAGGCGGAGGCGCCGCGGCCGAACCCGCCGAGGGCGAGGAGGTCGAGACCGTCGGCGGCGACGATATCGAGGAGGTGGGCCCGCGGCGCGCCCGCCCGCCCCGGCCCTACAAGATCCAGGAAGTGACCAAGCGCCGGCAGATCCTGCTGGTCCAGGTGGTCAAGGAGGAGCGCGGCAACAAGGGCGCGGCGCTGACCACCTATCTCTCCCTCGCCGGACGCTATTGCGTGCTGATGCCCAACACGCCGCGCGGCGGCGGCGTTTCGCGCAAGATCACCAATGTGAAGGACCGCCGCCGGCTCAAGAGCATCCTCGAGGAATTCGAGATCCCCGAGGGCATGTCGGTCATCGTGCGCACCGCCGGGATGGACCGCAGCAAGGCCGAGATCAGGCGCGATCTCGAATATCTGATGCGCCTGTGGGACGAGATTCGCGAGCTCACCCTCAAATCGACCGCGCCGGCCTTGATCTACGAAGAGGCCAACCTCATCAAGCGCACGATCCGCGACCTCTACGACCGCGACATCGACGAGATTCTGGTCGAGGGCGAGGAGGGTTACCGCACGGCCAAGGACTTCATGCGCATGCTCACCCCGAGCCACGCCAAGAAGATCCAGCCCTACAAGGACGATCTCATCCCCCTCTTCCACCGCTATCAGGTCGAAGGGCAGCTCGACGCCATCTACAGCCCGAGCGTGCAGCTGCGCTCGGGCGGCTACATCGTGCTCGGGCCGACCGAGGCCCTGGTGTCGATCGACGTGAATTCCGGGCGCGCCACCAAGGAGCGCAATATCGAGGAGACCGCGCTGCGCACCAATCTGGAGGCCGCGGAGGAGATCGCGCGCCAGCTGCGCCTGCGCGACCTCGCCGGCCTCATCGTCATCGACTTCATCGACATGGAGGAGCCGCGCAACAACGCCGCCGTCGAGCGTCGCCTCAAGGAGGCGATGAAGGTCGACCGCGCGCGTATCCAGATCGGCCGCATCAGCCCCTTCGGCCTGCTCGAGCTTTCCCGCCAGCGCCTGCGTCCCAGCCTCATCGAGGCGACCATGCAGCATTGCCCGGTCTGCGCCGGCATGGGCATGGTGCGCTCGATCGAATCGACGGCGCTGCACGTGCTGCGCGGCATCGAGGATGAAGGCATCCGCCAGCGCAGCGCCGAGATCAAGGTGACGGTGCCTCTCGCGATCGCGCTCTACATCCTCAACCAGAAGCGCGCCAAGCTGACCGAGATCGAGCACCGCTACAAGTTCAGCGTACTGGTGGCGAGCGACCCCAATCTCTACGCGCCCAATTTCGTCCTTGAGCGCATCAAGGCGGCGACCGGAGAAGCCGCGGTCGCGGCGCCGGTCAGCCCCGAGAGCCGCACCGCGCTGCCGCCTTCCGAGTCCGAGGAGCCGGGCGCCGACGAGACGGCCCTGCCCCAGCCCGCGCGCGAGGTCGAGCGGGAGGCCGATGAGATCGATGAGGCCGGCGAGGCCGCGGACGAGGGCAGGGCCGAAGCGAGCGTGGAGAGCGAGCGCCGCCCGGCCGACGACGGGCGCGAGGAACCGCGACGCCGGCGACGACGCCGGCGGCGGCGGCGGGGCCGCGGCGAGGAAGGCGGTCAGCGCCCGCAGCCCGCGCTCGGCGCGGCGGGCGCCGAGCAACCCTCCATCGCGGCTAGCGAGACGATGGCGCCGCCCGCCCCTTCGGCGATCGAGCCGCGCGGGACCGCCGGCGAGGACGGCGAGACGATCATCCGTATCGGCGGCGAGGAGCGCGCAGCGAGCGGAAGTGCCGAACTCTCGCCAGGCGATTACGCCGACGTCGAGGGAGAGCCGAGGCGCCGTCGCGCGCGCGGCCGACGCGGGGGCCGTAGACGCCGCCGCGGCGAGCGTCCGGGCGCAGAGCCAAGCGTCGAGAATAACATCGCGGCCGAGAGCGGCCAATTCTATCGCGAGCAAAGCGAGCCGCAGGAGGCGGCGTTGCCCGCCTTCATCGCCGGGCCCGAGGAACAACGCGAGGAGAGCGGGAGCGGGTTCGTCGAGAGTGGCGAGGCGCAGGAGGAGGCGGGCGACGAGGTCCAGCCGGCGCGACCCCGCCGCCGCCGGCGACCCATCGAGCCGGCGTTGGGCGAAGCCGCGGAGGAGCCTGGCACCGCGCCTCCGCCGACGCTCCCCGCCGGAATGCCCGAAGAGGCGGAGCGGCCCGAGCCAGTTCCGTCCGCGCGCGCGAACTCCCCCGCTCCCGAGCCTGCCAAGCAGCCCGAGCGGGAGCGCGCCGAATCTCCCGAGCGCCATGACTGAGCAGCGGGAAGAGTCGGATCAGCCGAAGCGCCGCGGCTGGTGGCAGCGCCTGACGGACTAGGCATGATCGACAATCAGTTCGCTGTCATTCCGGAAGCTGTTGGACAGGGATTTGCCTGTCCGCAATGACGAAGCCAAAAATAAGGGGTGGCGGCAGGCCGGCCGCGGCGAGCCGCGTCGCCGAGGGCCGCTCACCGCCGCCAGGCGTTGAGCCGGGCCGCCGCCGCGGCGATGTCGGCTTCCGCGCCCGCGAAGCAGAAGCGCAAGCTGGCATGGCCGCGCTCCATGTCGAAGTCGATGCCGGGCGTCGCCGCCACGCCCGTCTCCGCCAACATGCGCCGGCAGAGCTCGCTGCTGTCGTTGGTTAGATGCGCCACGTCGGCGTAGAGATAGAAGGCGCCGTCGGCGGGCGCGATGCGCTCGAAGCCGGCCTTGGGCAGCTCGGCGAGAAGCAGCGCGCGGTTGCGCGCATAGCCCTCCACCACCAGGTCGAGCTCGGCGCGGCAATCGAGCGCGGCCTCGGCCGCGATCTGGCTCAAGGCTGGCGGGCTGATATAGAGATTCTGCGCCAGGCATTCGGCGGCGCGGACGAAATCGGCGGGCACCACCATCCAGCCGATGCGCCAGCCCGTCATGGCGTAATATTTCGAGAAGCTGTTGATGACCACGACGTCCTTGCCGAAGGCGAGCGCGGTCGCGGCCGGGCGGCCATAGCTGATGCCGTGATAGATCTCGTCCGAGATGAGCCTGATGCCGCGCGCCGCGCAAGCATGCGAGAGAGCGGCGAGCCTCGCCGGCTCGAGCATGGTGCCGGTCGGGTTGGAGGGGCTCGCGACGATCAGCCCGTCGAGCGGACCCGCCTTGTCGAGATGCTCGATGCTCGGCTGGAAGCGCGTCGCGAGCGTCGTCGGCAGGATCACCGGCTCGATGTCGAGCGCGGTCAGGATATTGCGGTAGGCGGGATAGCTCGGCGCGCCCAGCGCCACGCGGTCGCCGGCATCGAAGGCGGCGAGGAAAGCCATGACGAAGCCCGCCGACGAACCCGTCGTCACCACGATGCGTTCGGCCGGCACGACGACGCCGTAATAATCGGCATAGTGGCGCGCGATGCGCGCGCGCAGGGTCGGCAGGCCGAGCGCCTCGGTATAGCCGAGCTTGCCGTCGGCGAGGGCGCGCCTCGCGGCGGCGAGCGCGCGTTCGGGCGCGCCCAAGGCCGGCTGCCCCACCTCGAGATGCAGCACCTCCTCGCCGCGCGCCTGACGTTCGTTGGCGGCGCGCAAGACATCCATCGCGATGAAGGGGGGCACCAGGCCGCGTTTCGCCAATTTGAGCGCCATGTTCCGGCTCGCCTCCGCGGTCGCTCGAATTCTCGACGCTCAGCTCTTAGGCGAGGCGGCGGCTCGCCGCAACCCGCCATTGACCATGCGCGCGGCGGCCCGTAGTTTTCCGCATGCCCGAAGCCAAGGTCCGCTCGCGCCGTTTGACCGCATTGCTCGCGGCGTCGGCGCTCGCCCTGCAGGCATTGGCGCCCGTCGCCGCGCGGGCGCAGGAATTGGGCGGCTCGAGCAGCGGCGTCTCGCGCATCCGAGACGCCGAGATCGAATCCGACATCCGCGAATGGACGTCGCCCGTCTTCAAGGTCGCCGGCCTCGATCCCAACGCGGTCAATATCGTGCTGATCAACGATCCGCAGATCAATTCCTTCGTCGCCGGCGGCCTCAACATCTTCATTTATACCGGCCTCCTGATCCGCACCGACAACGCCAATCAGGTGATCGGCGTGGAGGCGCACGAGACGGGCCATATCGCGGGCGGTCATCTCGCGCGCATGAGCGACGAGATCCAGAAGGCCGAGATCATCGAGATCATCACCTTTCTCGCCGGGATCGGGGCTGCGGTCGGCGCCGGCCAGGGCAATGCGGGGCCGGCGGTGCTCGGCGCCGGCTCGAGCCTCGCCGAGCGCAATTTCCTCGCCTTCAGCCGCACGCAGGAGGCCTCGGCCGATCAGGCGGGCGCCACCTTCCTGGAGGAGACCCACCAATCGGCGCGCGGCCTGCTCGATTTCATGAAGATGCTGCAAGGCGAAGAGTTCCGTGCCGCCTATCGACAGGACCCCTACCTGCGCACCCACCCGCTTACGCAGGACCGCGTCGACTTCTTCGAGAATGTGGTGGCGCGCTCGAAATATTCGGACGCGCCCGAGCCGGCGGCCTATGCCGAGCAGCATGCCCGCATGCGCGGCAAGCTGATCGGCTTTCTTTCGCCTATCCCCGAGGTCTTCAAGCGCTACAAGCCGGGCGACAATTCCATCGAGGCGCGCTATGCGCGCGCCGCCGCCTATCACCGCGAGGGCCGCGAGGAGGAGGCGATGCGCGAGGTCGACAGCCTCCTCGCCGAGCGCCCCGACGATCCCTTCTTCAACGAGCTCAAGGGGCAGTTCTACTTCGAATCGGGCAAGATCAAAGAGGCGATCGCCCCTTACGAGAAGGCCAACCGGCTCTACCCGCGCAACTCGCTGATCGAGACCGAGATGGCGCAGACCATGGTCGAGGGCGGCGATCCGCGCTACACCCAGGCGGCGCTCGCAGCACTCGACGACGCGGTGACGCGCGAGCAGGACGACCCCGAGACCTGGCGGCTGCTCGCAGTGATCTACGGCCGCCAGGGTGACGAGGGACGCACCGCACTCGCCCTTGCCGAGGAGGCCTACGCCGACGGCCGCTTCCACGACGCCAAGGGCCAGGCGAAGCGCGCGGCGAAGCTGCTGCCGGCGGGCTCGCCCGGCGGCATCCGCGCGCAGGACATCGAGGACGCGGCGAGCCGCAAGATCAAGGACAAGGACTGAGGAAAAGCTGGGCGGCGCCTTTCCGCTCGGCTATTGGAGCGATATCCGCTCGCGCTGAATCGCTCCAGCATATCTTACCTCCGGCTGCTCAAGCGCCGCGCAGGCTTTTCGCGTTTCCGCTCGATGTGAAAACGCTCTGGCTCGCCTTCAGGTCTCGGCGTCGGGCTGACGCGAGGGCTGTGCCGAGTCAAAGGCGGGAAGCGCCATGCAAGCCGCGAAGATGCGGCTCAAGGTCGGGCGGCGCGCGAGCGTGTCCTTGTCGTAACGCCGGGCGTTGAAGATCTGCGGCACCAGGCAGATGTCCGCGACCGTCGGCGCATCGCCATGGCAGAACCGTCCGGTCTCGCCTTCGCGCGCGAGCCGGGTCTCCAGCGCATCGAGACCCACGTCGCACCAATGCCGGTACCAAGCGGCGATGCCCTGCTCGTCGACGCCGCACTCCTTCGTCAGACGGGCCAGCACCCGCGTATTGTTGAGCGGATGGATATCGCAAGCGACCATCTCGGCGAGCGAGCGCACGCGCGCACGCGCTGCCGGCGTCGACGGCAGGAAGGGCGGTGCCGGACGCGTCTCGTCGAGATATTCGATGATGGCGAGGGATTGGGTCAGCGCCAGGCCGTCGATCTCGAGCAGGGGTATAAGGCCCTGCGGATTGAGCTGCAGATAAGCAGGGTTGCGCTGCTCGCCTTTGAGCAAATGGATGGAGACCTGTTCATAGGCCAGCCCCTTCAGGTTGAGCGCGATACGCGCGCGGAAGGCGGCGGAAGAGCGGTAATAGCCATAGAGCTTCATCGGCTGATCCTGACGATTCGGGCCTACCGGCTTGCGCGCGCCGGCTTGACCGCAACGAGAAGAGGCATTTATTGGGCGGGCGCCGTCCCCGGCTGCGCCGGCATCGCATCCGGCTTCGGCAAGTCCGACGTGGGCACGGCTTGCGAGTAGGTCGAATCGGGCGGCTCGCGGCTGGCGATGAGCGAGAGCTTGGTGGCGGGGACATAGATGTAGTGCGGACGTTGCAGCATGTCCGCCCCCCAGCCCACGAGCGCCCCGACATAGGCTGGGGCCTGTCCGGGGTCGGCGTGCAGCACGACGGCGGAGACTTCGTATGCCGGCTTCTTGCACAAGAGGATGATGTCGTCCGCGCTCGTCTCGACCTCGATCTGCCCAGGCGTGGTGACCATGCCGAGGCTCTGGTCGCCGCGCAGCAGGCGGCAGGTGGCGCCCGGCGGATCCGTGTCGATCGCGAGAACCTCGCCCGTGCTGGAAACGAGCGGGAGACGGTCGACGAAGGTCGTGCAGGCCGCGAGCGCCAGGCATGCCAGCACCGCACCCACGACGCGCCATGCGCCAATGTCTCTATGCATCGCCGTCCCTTTCGCGCCCTCTGCCGCCATGCGAAACCCGTCTCGCCAAAAGCCATCGCGCCGCGTCTATTGCGACAGTCTCCAGGTCCCGTCGGCCTGCAGGCAGGCCGTTCCGGCCACCGTCTTGCCATCCTGGAGGCGCCAAGTGCCGGCCTTGCAGCTTGGTTGGGCCGGCTGCGCCGCCTGCGGCTCGACCACCATCACCGGCGGCGGTGGCGGCGGGTAGTAATAGGGGTAGGGCGCTACGGGGTAGTACCAGGGCCACGGCCCCCAATAGCCCCATCCCCAGCCATGATGCCAGCAGCAGCCCCAGGGATAGGCTTGAGCGGGAGCCGTCGCCAGCAAGGCGAATAGACCCAGCGTCGCCGCAGCCAGCATGCCGCGCAAGAGCCGGGCGACAACCCTCTCCGTACTCATCGCTGAACCTCCTCGATCGCGAGCCTCCCGACGGGATAGGGCTTCGCTCGCCTCGACCTGCTCGCATGCCTCTCGATATCTCCCCTTGCTCTCAGGTTAACCCCGCCGCCGGTCGATTGCCATAGGCGCCCAGACCGCGGAACCCGCTCGAGGCCGCCCCCAAAGACGCAGGCCGGCCCCGGCAAAAATTCGCAAGCCTTTAACTCCGGTCCTTAGGCGTTTTTTAAAGAGAACGGGCTTATTCTCTCCAGATCACGCAATCACAACGCAAGCGGAGCTTGGGCAATGTCGATCGAGTTTAATTCCCGTCCGATGGCCGTCTTGGGGCCGGACGGCCGCCGCCTCACCATTGACGACCTTCCCCCGGCGCAGACCAAGCGCTGGGTGGTGCGACGCAAGGCGGAGGTCGTGGCCGCGGTGCGAAACGGCCTCATCTCGCTTGAGGACGCCTGCGCCCGCTATAAGCTTTCCGTCGAGGAATTCCTTTCCTGGCAAAGGCTTATCGAGCGCCACGGCCTGGCCGGCCTGCGCACCACCCGCTTCCAGGAATACCGCGTGAACACCCAGGCGGCCGAACTCTAAGCAATCCCGCGCAAGACCGCTTCCGCGCCGCTCCGGCCCGTGGTTCCGTCGGCGCCGGCGGCTTCCGACCACTGTTATCCCTCCCGTCGGCAATGTTCTAGTTGCCGTACCCACAGCAAGCGGTATGATGGTGTTCGCTGCGGTGACGCCGCATGCTAGCGCTTCGCCCGTCGCTTTCGGATAGGCCTTCCAACGGGCCGTGGAGCCTGTGGGAAATGGTGGAAAATTTCCGCTTCTGGGCCGTTAATCACGTTCTGTCGCAAATCAGAATTTTGATCGGCCTCAGCAAGCATAACATGGAATTTGTTGAACAGAGAGGCGGCTATGGCGATCCTCGCGTCATAGACGACCCTAAACGCAAAGAAGCCACGGAAGACGCGATCAAGACCATAGAATTTATTACGGGTGCGTCCGAGAATCTGTTTTCCCAATTGAAATGCAGCCACCTCGATAACGCCATAAAACACCTGCGTTATTGGCCGAAGACAACGCGCTTAGAATGGTCTGAACTGAATACTCGATCCAGAGCCCTAAGAGACGCCATCGAGACCGAGCTGAAGGAGTATTTTTACTACCAGTATCCGAAGCAAAAGGGCCAGAAATTCGCAGACTGGAAGACGGACTGGAGGGTACCGCTCGCCGCGTTCCCGGACATTGAACGCGACGTGTACAGCGCCATCGATTGCTACGCGCTACAGCACAACACAGCGTCAGTTTTTCATTCCATGCGGATTGCAGAGGCGGGGCTTAGAGCCCTCGCCAAGGAACGCAGGATAAAGCTGCCGAAAAACAAACTCGTAGAATGGGCTACGTGGCAGGAGATAATCAAAGCGCTCGATGATGAAATTAGGCTGATCGGCGGTAAAAAAGCCGGAGCCGCGAAGGATGCCGCTCTAGCGTTTTACAGCGGCGCGCGCGCCGATTTGAACGGCTTCAAGGATGAGTACCGCAACTTAGTTGTGCATGTGCGTGCGATCTATGACGAATTCCAGGCGCTTCGCGCGCTCACAAATGTGCATGCTTTTATGGTGCGGCTGGCTGCCAAGATCGACCATAGGCATCAGCGCATTAGGTGGGGGCGCTTTTGACCTTCGATGGCTTCACCACCTTCTCGAACGCGCGTTCAAACGCGTCGCCCGACTCATCGGTGCCAAGCTCGCGAGCGGCTTCTATGAAGCGCTTGGATTGCGCAGGATCGTCCAGCTTCGGATTAGGTTTCCGTCCCATCGCGAGATTATACCAGCCTCAATCATCAAATGGCAGCGACAATTGGCGCGCGTCGCGTGCCGACAAGGCGCGCCCTCGGCGCTCGCGCCATTGTTTAAGCGATGCTCTCTTTTCCCTGCCTTCTGTTACGAGGCGTCGCATAGGTGAGCCGCTTCCCCCTGACGCCTTTCAGAGTGCGTTCGGCGCGCTCCAGATCATCGACGCCGAGTGCGACGCGGTTGTTGTGCCGGAAATCGAACTCGGCCAGATAGCGGTGAAGGTGCTGCGGGCTGATATGGTGGTAGACGCCAGTGATGCCGCGCTTGAACACCGAGAAGTAGCTTTCGACCGTGTTTGTGTGCCAAAAGCCGCCCCGGACATATTCCTCGGCGCTATGGTTGACGGTGCCATGCCCGGCGAATTTGCGGCCGATCTTGTCATAGATCGGGCTTTCGTCGGTCATCAGGTACGATTGCGGATCGGCCTTCGCGACGATGAAATGCCGGAGGTTGTCGCTGTTCACGACAGGGACGTGCGCCGAGCGGACACGGCCATCGCGCTCGACCAAAGCGACGACGGGATGCTTGGTGGGGATGCGGCCCTTCCGGTTGCGAGCCTTCCCGCCGACATAGGTTTCGTCGGCTTCGATGACCTTGTTCGCACCACCGAGCGGGCCGCTACCATCCACCCCCAGGTCGGCCATGGCTTCCCGGATACGATGCGACAGGAACCACGCGGTTTGCAGGCTGACACCGAGAATGCGGTGAAGCTGGTTGCTGCTAACGCCCTTCTTGCTCGACGCCATGAGTTGTATCGCCTGCAACCAGACATGCAACTTGATATGGCTGGACTCGAAGATGGTCCCGACCTTGACCGTGAAGGGCTTGCGGCAGCCGTAGCACTTGCGGACGCCGATTCGAGTGCTTTTGCCGCTCAGACGGCCAACATGCTCCTTGGCCGCTCCGCAGTGCGGGCAGACAGGGCCATCGGGCCAAAGCCGCGCCTCGACGAAGGCATAGGCGGCCTCTTCATTGTGGAAACGGGGGTCGGAAAGGACGGAAACCATAGGTCTATCTCCTTGTTGGATAGACCATATACCTTGTCGTGGGGTACGTCAACTAGAA